>NZ_JBEHCD020000001.1:0-1287483 GCF_040223925.2 Curtobacterium sp. WHRI 8282 | reverse complement strand
GTCCGTTTGCGGACCCGTTCTCGGACCCGTTCCCGGCCTGGTCGGCGACCGTCCGGACGGACCGTCATCTCGCTCGGGCACGCAGTGTCCGACTGCTAGGGTCGTTACGGCGACGTTACGGGGCGTATCGTCCACCACACGCGGGCCCGCCAGGGTGCGCGACTCCCGAAAGCAGCGCCCCCTGGGCGCTCCACACTCACCAGGAGATCCATTGACCGTCAAGATCGGTATCAACGGCTTCGGCCGCATCGGCCGTAACTTCTTCCGGGCCGCCCTCGCGAAGGGCTCCGACCTCGAGATCGTGGCGGTGAACGACCTCACCGACAACGCGTCGCTCGCCAACCTGCTGAAGTTCGACTCCATCACGGGGAAGCTCCCCGCGACCGTCGAGCTCGACGGCGACAACATCGTCGTCGACGGCAAGGCCATCAAGGTCCTCGCCGAGCGCGACCCCGCCAACCTCCCCTGGGGCGAGCTGGGCGTCGACATCGTCATCGAGTCGACCGGTTTCTTCACCAAGGCCGCCGATGCGCAGAAGCACATCGACGCCGGTGCCAAGAAGGTCATCATCTCCGCCCCGGCCTCGGGTGACGACGTCACCATCGTGCTCGGCGTGAACGAGGGTCAGTACGACCCCGCGAACCACCACATCATCTCGAACGCGTCCTGCACCACGAACAGCCTCGCGCCGCTCGCCAAGGTGTTCCACGACAAGTTCGGCATCGAGCGTGGCCTCATGACGACGGTGCACGCCTACACCGCCGACCAGAACCTGCAGGACGGCCCGCACAAGGACCCCCGTCGTGCCCGTGCCGCCGCGCTGAACATCGTGCCGACCTCGACCGGTGCTGCGAAGGCCATCGGCCTCGTGCTCCCCGAGCTCGCCGGCAAGCTGGACGGCTTCGCGCTGCGCGTCCCGGTCCCCACCGGGTCGATCACCGACCTCACCCTCGAGACCAAGTCCGAGGTCACCGTCGACGAGATCAACGCCGCCTACAAGGAGGCCGCAGAGGGCCCCCTCAAGGGCATCCTGCTCTACAGCGAGGACCCGCTGGTGTCGACCGACATCACCACGGACCCGCACTCCTCGATCTACGACTCCGGCCTGACCAAGGTCATCGGCGGCCTCGTGAAGATCACCTCGTGGTACGACAACGAGTGGGGCTACTCGAATCGCCTCGTCGACCTCACCGAGTACGTCGGCGAGCGTCTGTAACACATGGCCCTCCGCACCCTCGAGGACCTCGGCGACCTCGCCGGCAAGCGCGTCGTCGTCCGTTGTGACCTGAACGTCCCGCTCAAGGACGGCACCATCACGGACGACGGCCGCGTCCGCGCGTCGCTGACCACGCTGAACACCCTCGTCAACGCCGGCGCACGCGTCATCGTGATCTCGCACCTGGGCCGCCCCGACGGGGAGCCCAAGCCCGAGTTCTCGCTCGCACCGGTGGCCCAGCGGCTCTCCGAGCTGCTCGGCAAAGAGGTCACGTTCGTCGGCGAGACCGTCGGCGACGAAGCGACCGCCGCGGCCGAGGCCCTCGAGGACGGCGACGTCCTGCTGCTCGAGAACCTCCGCTTCAACCCGGAGGAGACCTCGAAGGACGCCGCCACGCGCGGTGCCTTCGCGGACCGCATCGCCGCCCTCGGTGACGCCTTCGTCTCCGACGGCTTCGGTGTCGTGCACCGCAAGCAGGCCTCGGTCTACGAGCTCGCGTCCGCACTGCCCAGTGCAGCCGGTTCGCTCATCGAGACCGAGCTCCGCGTGCTCGAGCGACTGACCAAGGACCCGGAGCGCCCCTACACGGTGGTGCTCGGCGGCTCGAAGGTCAGCGACAAGCTCGGAGTCATCGACCACATCCTGCCGAAGGTCGACACCCTCTGCATCGGTGGCGGCATGCTCTTCACGTTCCTCGCGGCCCAGGGCCACGGCGTCGCGAAGTCGCTGCTCGAGGCCGACCAGCTCGACGTCGTCCGCGAGTACCTCTCGCGGGCGAAGGAGCTCGGTGTCACCATCGACCTGCCGACCGACGTCGTGGTGGCCTCCGGCTTCGCGGCCGACGCCGACCACGAGACGGTGGCGGCCGACGCCATCGAGTCCTCGTCGTTCGGCACGGACGGCATCGGCCTCGACATCGGCCCGGAGACCGCAGCGCGGTTCGCCTCGGCCGTCTCGGGTTCGAAGACCGTGTTCTGGAACGGCCCGATGGGCGTGTTCGAGTTCCCGGCCTTCGCCGCCGGCACGAAGACCGTCGCGCAGGCGCTGACTGAGGTCGACGGCCTCGGTGTCGTCGGTGGTGGCGACTCCGCTGCCGCCGTGCGGTCGCTCGGCTTCTCGGACGACCAGTTCGGCCACATCTCGACCGGTGGCGGCGCGAGCCTCGAGTTCCTCGAGGGCAAGTCGCTGCCCGGTCTCGAAGCACTGGGGTGGACCGCATGACCCGGACGCCACTGATCGCCCGTCGCGCGTTGGGAGACGCAGCATGAACCGCGTCCCCCTGATCGCGGGCAACTGGAAGATGAATCTGGACCACCTCCAGGCCATCGCCACCGTGCAGAAGCTCGCGTGGACGCTCAAGGATGCCCGGCACGACTTCGACGACGTCGAGGTCGCGGTGTTCCCGCCGTACACCGACCTGCGGAGCGTGCAGACGCTCATCTCGGCCGACAAGCTGCCGATCCACTTCGGTGCGCAGGACCTGTCGCAGTTCGACTCCGGCGCCTACACCGGTGACGTCTCCGGCGCGTTCCTCGCGGCACTCGACGCCCAGTACGTCATCGTCGGCCACTCCGAGCGGCGCACGCTGCACGGTGAGACCGACGAGGTCGTCGCAGCGAAGACCGCAGCGGCCGTCAAGCACGGTCTCGTCCCCGTCGTGTGCGTCGGCGAGACCGGCGAGCAGCGCGAGGAGCGCGGCGCCGGCGTCGTGCCGGTCGAGCAGCTCCGCGTCGTGCTCGACGCGGTGAAGCCCGCCGACATCGTCGTGGCCTACGAGCCCGTCTGGGCCATCGGCTCCGGCCAGGCGGCCACGGCCGAGCAGGCGCAGGACGAGTGTGCGGCCATCCGTCGTGGCATCGCCGCGGCCTGGGGCGACCAGGCTGCTGCCGACACCCGGGTGCTCTACGGCGGCTCGGTCAAGTCGGGCAACATCGCGGGATTCCTCCGCGAACCCGACATCGACGGCGCGCTCGTCGGTGGCGCTTCGCTCGACGTGCAGGAGTTCGCGGCCATCGCGCGGTTCCGTCAGCACGTCGGGCTGTAGTCCACAGGCGACCTCGTCGCGGGCAGTCGTCCGCACCACTCCCGTCCAGGTACCGGCCGTGCTCCGCGCGGCCGGTACACTGGTACGGCTGACTGACACGAAAGGTACGTCGTGGCGATACTCTCCGTCGTGCTGCAGGTCCTGCTCGCAATCACGAGCCTCCTGCTCACGCTCCTCATCCTGCTGCACAAGGGCCGCGGTGGTGGCCTCTCCGACATGTTCGGCGGTGGGGTCACGAGCAACCTCGGTGCGTCCGGCGTGGCCGAGCGCAACCTCAACCGCATCACGGTGATCCTCGGTCTGGTCTGGATCGTCTCCATCATCGTGCTCGGTCTCATCAACAAGTTCACGGCGGGGGTCTGATCCATGGCAAGCGGAGGCAGTGCAATCCGAGGGTCTCGCGTCGGTGCGGGCCCGATGGGCGAACAGGACCGCGGGGTCCAGGCCGAGCGCGTGGCGATCTCGTACTGGGACGCCCTGGGCAACGAGGTCGTGCGGTACTTCGCCGCGAACCTGCCCGACGAAGAGATCCCCGAGACGGTGGACTCGCCGTCGAGTGGTCTGCCGGCTGGGCGCGACAAGGAGAACCCTCCCGTGGTCTCCAAGACGGAGCCCTACAAGACCCACCTCGCGTACGTGAAGGAACGCCGCACCGAGGAAGAGGCAGCTCAGCTCCTCGAGGACGCGCTCCAGCAGCTCCGAGAGCGTCGCGGCACCGCGGCGAAGAAGGCCTAGCGCACTCACGCTGACGAAGGCCCCTGCACCCATGGTGCGGGGGCCTTCGTGCGTCCGGGGGAGTGCCGGCAGCGCTCTGCTCGAGGTTGCCTGGTTCGTCGAGTGGTCACGACACGCCGCGTGTGGTGCGCCGTGGTGGCGCGTTCTGTCGCCTGCGGCGCCCGCTGCCGACGGTTCGTGACCACTCGGCGTCGCGCCGGCGGGGCGTCGCGACCGCCCGGCGCAGGAGTGCCGCGACCCTTGAGCGCCGGGGTGCCGCGCGGAGTGCCGGTTCGCCGAGTGGTCACGACACGCTGCGTGCGGTGCGCCGTGGTGGCACGTTCTGTCGCCTGGGGCGTCCGCGGCCGACGGTTCGTGACCCCTCGGCGTCGCGCAGCCGGGGTGTCGCGACCGCTCGGCGCAGGGGTCCCGGCGCAGGAGTGCCGCGCGGAGTGCTGGTTTGCCGAGTGGTCACGACACGCCGTGTGTGGTGCGCCGAGTGGTCACCAACTGTCGCCTGGGGCGCCCGCAGCCGACAGTTCGTGACCACTCGGCGTCACGCTGGCGGGATGTCGCGACCGTTCGGCGCTGGCAGTGGGCGCGACCACAGACGGACGGGAGGCCCGGTGCCAGCTGGCACCGGGCCTCCCGTCCGTCAGGAGCGCGCGTCTAGTACGTCGACGCGATCAGGTTCTCGGGGACGTCGCGCGCGGCGTCCTGGTCCACGAAGAAGACCGTGCGCTTGCGACCCTGCACGCCACCGACGGGGACGTCTTCGATCGACGCACCCGCGAGGGCCAGCCCGAGGACCGAGGCCTTCTCGGCACCGGAGAGGATCACCCAGACGCGCTGCGAGGCGTTGATCACCGGGAAGGTGACGGTCAGACGCTGCGGCGGCGGCTTGGGGGAGTCGTCGACCGACACGACGGCACGGTCGGTGACGGTGAGCTGCGGGAACTCCGGGAAGAGCGAGGCGGTGTGTCCGTCGGGACCGACGCCGAGCAGCGTGATGTCGAAGCGCGGAGCGACGGCACCCTCGGGCGCGGCGTCCTGCAGCTCGCGCTCGTACTGGGTGGCAGCGGCCTCGATGTCGAGCCCGCCGTCCGACGCCGGCATGGGGTGGATGTTCGACGCGGGGATGTCGACGTGGTCGAAGAAGTCGGTCTGCGTGCCGATCGTGTTGCGGTCGGCGTCGTCTGCCGGAACCCAGCGCTCGTCGACCCACCAGACGTGCACCTTCGACCAGTCGACGCTCTCGCGCGCCGGCGACTGGCCGATCGCGGCGAGGACCAGGGAGGACACCGAGCCACCGCTGATCGCGATGTCGGCACGCTCCTGCTCGTCGAGCACGTCGATGATCTTGGTGATGAAGCGTGCGGCGACCGAAGCGCCGAGGGCCTGCTTGTCCGGGTGCACGAGCACCCGCCGTTCGTTGGTCACGTGACTCCCGTGTTCGTGGCGGCCGACCGGTCGTCCGACCGCCTTCGGTCCGGTCGGGCCGCCTGCACCAGACAGGCGGCCCGACCGTGTGGGGTGTTGATCAGCGGGCGATGGTCTCGCGCAGCTGGGGCACCCCGTGCTTGACGACGTCTCCGAAGAGGACGTCCGGGTCGAGTCTACGGAGTTCCTCGGCCAGGCAGTCGCGCAGGTTGCGGCGTGGCAGCGACAGGTCGTGCGTCGGCTGCCCGGGCATCGAGAGCGTGGCGACGTCCACCAGGGACCGCTCGAGCTCGATGGTGCCGGACTCGCGCACGAGCTTCACACCGTGGATGCCGCTCGACCCGGTCGCGCGCGGCGACGTGACGACGGACACCGGTACCTGCAGCTGCAGCTGGAGCCAGGCGGCGAGGAGGATCGTCGACGGGCTGTCGGACGCTCCGGAGACCTCGACCGCGGTGATCGGCTCGTACGGCGGCTGGTCGAGCGCCGCGGCGAGCTGGTTCCGCCACAGGGTCAGCCGGGTCCACGCGAAGTCGGTGTCACCCGGCACGTAGGACGCACCGAGCGCCTCGATCGCGCCGTTCGGGTCCTTCTGCGCGGCCGCGTCGGTGATCCGTCGCTGCGCGATGCGGCCGAGGGCCGACGCCGCGGGCTGCTCGGGAGCGGTCTGCGGCCACCAGGCGACGACGGGTGCGTCCGGCAGCAGGAGGCCGGTGACCAGGCTCTCCTCGTCGGTCGCGGTCTCGCCGTACGCGCGGAGGACGATGACCTCGCTCGCGCCCGCGTCGCTGCCGACGCGGATCTGCGCGTCGAGGCGGCCGGGGGACTTCGTGTCACCGCTGTTCTTCGAGACGATGATCACGCGCATCGGGTGCTCGCGGGACGCCTCGTTCGCCGCCTCGATCGCCTCTTCCTCGTGGCCGAGGGCCGTCGAGATGATGAGGGTCAGCACACGGCCGAGGGCGACGGCACCACCCTCTTCGCGGATGCGGACGAGCTTCTTCTGGATCTTCGACACCGTGGTGTCGGGCATGTCGATCTTCACGGACGCCTCCAGGTCCGACCGTCGCGGGCGAGCAGGGCGTCGGCGGATGCCGGGCCCCACGTGCCGGGACGGTACTGCTCGGGCTGGCCCTGCGTGGCCCAGAACTCCTCGATGGGGTCGAGGATCTTCCAGGACAGCTCGACCTCCTGGTGCCGCGGGAACAGCGGCGGGTCACCGAGGAGCACGTCGAGGATGAGTCGCTCGTACGCCTCGGGGGATGCTTCGGTGAACGCGTGGCCGTAGCCGAAGTCCATCGTCACGTCGCGCACCTGGGTGCCGACGCCGGGGACCTTCGAGCCGAAGCGGAGCGTGACGCCCTCGTCCGGCTGGACACGGATCACGAGCGCGTTCTGACCGAGCGGGGACTGCGTGTTGCCGTAGACGTCCTCGGGGACGCGCTTGAACACGATCGCGATCTCGGTCACACGACGACCGAGACGCTTGCCGGCGCGCAGGTAGAACGGCACGCCCTGCCAGCGGCGCGTGGCGATGTCGAGCTTGATCGCCGCGTAGGTCTCGGTGCCGGACTCGGGGTTCATCCCGGCCTCTTCGAGGAAGCCGAGTACCTTCTCGCCGCCCTGCCAGCCGCCGTCGTACTGCCCGCGGGCGGTGGCGGTCGACAGGTCCTCGGGCAGGCGCACGGCGGAGAGCACCTTCTCCTTCTCGGCACGCAGGTCGGCGGCCTTGAACGAGACGGGCTCCTCCATCGCGGTGAGCGCGAGGAGCTGCAGCAGGTGGTTCTGGATGACGTCGCGCGCCGCACCGATGCCGTCGTAGTACGCGGCACGCCCGGCGACGCCGATGTCCTCGGCCATCGTGATCTGCACGTGGTCGACGTAGTTCGAGTTCCAGATGGGTTCGTACATCTGGTTCGCGAACCGGAGCGTCAGGAGGTTCTGGACGGTCTCCTTGCCGAGGTAGTGGTCGATGCGGAACACGTCGTCGGGCGCGAAGACGCTCTCGACGATTGCGTTGAGCTCGCGCGCGGTGCGGAGGTCGGAGCCGAACGGCTTCTCGACGACCACGCGGCTCCAGGAGCCCTCGCGCTTCTCGGTCAGCCCGGACAGCTTCAGCTGCTCGGTGACGACCGGGAACATCTTCGGCGGGATCGACAGGTAGAACGCGTGGTTGCCCAGCGTCCCGCGCTCGGCGTCGAGGTCGTCGACGGTGCGCTTGAGCTCGCGGAACGCCTCGGGGTCGTCGAACGAGCCCTGCACGAAGCGGATGCCCTGTTCGAGCTGACGCCAGACGTCCTCGTCGAACGGGGTGCGGGAGTGTTCCTTGACGGCGTCGTGCACGAGCTGGGAGAAGTCTTGGTCCTCCCAGTCGCGACGAGCGAACCCGACGAGCGCGAACCCCGGGGGCAGGAGCCCCCGGTTGGCCAGGTCGTAGACCGCGGGCATCAGCTTCTTGCGTGACAGGTCGCCCGTCACGCCGAAGATGATGAGCGTGCTCGGTCCCGCGATCCGGTTCAGTCGACGATCCGTCGGCAGCCGGAGCGGGTTGTGCTCCGGGGTGATTGCCACCGGTGACATGAGTCGGTGAACTCCTTACGAGTCAGTGGGAGACGGCGGACGCGATCGCCGCGGTGGCGGCGTGGACGTCCGACGTGGTGAGGGTGAGGACCGGCCGGCCGTGCTCGGCGAGGACACTCGCGTCGCCGGCTGCCTGGGCCCGGAGGAGCTGCCCGAACGTGAACGGCCGACCCGGGATCGCCAGGTCGTCTGTTTCGTCGGCCACGATCTGCAGGAACACTCCCGTGGCGGGGCCGCCCTTGTGGTACTGGCCGGTCGAGTGCAGGAACCGCGGACCGTACCCGAAGGTGACAGGGCGCTCCGTGCGCGCCGCGATCGCGTCACGCAGCGACTCGAGGCCGCTGTTCGTGGTGCGGTCGACGTACGCCTGCACCGACACGTAGCCGGTCGGGTCGAGTGCGGACAGGAGGCCCGACACGGCTTCCGAGAGCGTCGCACCGACCGCGAGTCCGGGCGTCGCGCGGACGGCGATGCCGTCCTCGGAGAACGCCGGCTCCGCCGGAGCGGGGCGGTCGTCGAGCAGCGCGCGGGTCGCGACCTTGGCGGCCTCGACGTCGGGCTGGTCGAACGGGTTGATGCCGAGCAGGCGACCGGCGACCGCGACGGCGTACTCCCAGACGAGGATCTGGCCACCGAGCGTGCCGGTGATCTCGACCTCGCCCTCGGCCACGTGACGCTCGTCCTCGCGCGAACCGACCAGGCGGATGACCTGGACGTCGGGCAGGCCGGCGGTGACCTCGGGGGAGTCCGTGTGCAGCACGACGGGCAGCAGGCCGCGGCCGTCCTTGCCGGTCGACTCCGCGATCAGCTGTTCGACCCAGTCTCCGAAACCGACGATGTGCGTGCCGTCGGGCACGATGGCGATCTTGTCGCGCAGCGGCTCGGTGCCGGCGAGGACCGCACCGAGCACGAGCCCGGGGTTCTCGTCCAGGTCGACCGAGAGCAGCGCGGAGATCGCGTCGGCCTCGTCGAGGAGCTCGGCGATGTCCGCTCCCGCGAGCCCGGACGGCACGAGGCCGAAGGCGGTGAGCGCGGAGTAGCGTCCGCCGACCGTGGGGTCGGCGGTGAAGACGCGGTACCCGGCGTCGATCGCAGCGGCCTCGAGCGCGGAGCCCGGGTCGGTGACGACGACGATGCGGCGGGCGGGGTCGATGCCGGCGTCGCGGAAGGCCTGCTCGTACACACGACGCTGCGAATCGGTCTCGAGGGTCGAGCCGGACTTCGACGAGACCACGAGCACCGTGCGCTCGAGGTCGGTCGTCACGGCCGCGCGGACCTGTGCGGGGTCGGTCGAGTCGAGGACCGTGAGGGGCACGCCGGCGGTGCGCGTGATGACCTCGGGTGCGAGGGACGAGCCGCCCATGCCGGCGAGGACGACGTGGTCGACCCCTTCGGCACGGAGCGACTCGCGCAGCGCGGTCACCTCGGCGACGAGCGGGCGGGAGACCGAGACGGCCTCCACCCAGCCGAGGCGCTTCGACGCCTCGGCCTCGGCGGTGGTTCCCCACAGATCGGCGTCCTGGGCGGTGATGCCCGAGGCCACCAGGTCAGCGACGAGCCGCGGGACCACCTGTTCGATGGCCCGCGCGGCGTCGCCGCTGGCTGCGATGGAAACCGTCACTACTTGGCGCCCTCGAGCGCTGCCTTGACGGTGTCGACGAGCTCGCCCCAGGAGACGATGAACTTGTCCACGCCCTCCTTCTCGAGCAGTGCGACGACCTCGTCGTAGTCGACGCCCTGTGCGGCGAGCTGGTCGAGGACCTGCTGCGCCTGGTCGAACGTGCCGGCGATGGCGTCGCCGTGGATCTCACCGTGGTCGAACGTGGCGTCGAGCGTCTTGCCCGGCATCGTGTTGACGGTGTTCGGGGCGGCGAGCTCGGTCACGTAGAGCGTGTCGGGGAGCGACGGGTCCTTGACACCGGTCGAGGCCCAGAGCGGACGCTGCGTGTTGGCACCGGACTCGAGCAGGCCGAGGGCACGCTCGGAGGCGAACGCCTCGGTCCAGACCTGGTACGCGAGCTGCGCGTTGGCGATGCCGGCCTTCGACTTGAGGGCCTTGGCCTCGTCGGTGCCGACGGCGTCCAGGCGCTTGTCGATCTCGGAGTCGACGCGCGACACGAAGAAGGACGCGACCGAGTGGATCTTGGAGAGGTCGTGGCCGGCGGCCTTGGCCTTCTCGAGCCCACCGAGGTAGGCGTCGATGACGGCGCGGTAGCGCTCGAGCGAGAAGATCAGGGTGACGTTGACGGAGATGCCGGCGCCGATGACCTCGGTGATCGCCTCGAGACCCTCGAGCGTCGCCGGGATCTTGATGAGGACGTTCTCCTTGCCGACCTTCTCGAACAGGAACTTGGCCTGCTCGATGGTCTTGGCGGTGTCGTGCGCGAGGCCCGGCTCGACCTCGATCGAGACGCGGCCGTCGAAGCCCTTGGTCTCGTCGTAGATCGGCTTGAAGACGTCGGAGGCGTTCGCGACGTCCTGCGTGGTGATCTCGAAGATCGCGTCGGTGACGTCGGTGCCCGCAGCGGCGAGCTCCTTGACCTGCGAGTCGTAGCGCTCGCCCTTGGCGAGGGCCGACGCGAAGATCGTCGGGTTGGTCGTCACACCGACGACGTTCTTCTGCTCGATGAGCTCGGTGAGCTTGCCGGTCTCGAGGAGCTCGCGGGAGAGGTCGTCGAGCCAGATGCTCACGCCGACCGCGGAGAGGGCGGCGGTGGGGGTGTTCTCAGCCATGTGTTTCTCTTCTTCTTTCATCGACGGGTCCGTGAGGACCGTGAGTCGGGGTTTCGGGGACGGGAGGCCCGTGGCGGAACCGAGCCGGGCCTCCCGGAAGAAGGGCCGGATCCGGAAACCGGACCCGGCCCTTGCAGGTCAGGAAGCTGCGATCGATTCCTTCGCGGCGGCCACGACGTGCTCCGTCGTGAAGCCGAACTCCTTGAAGAGCGTCTGGTAGTCGGCCGAGGCACCGAAGTGCTCGATCGAGACGCTGCGGCCCTTGTCGCCGACGATGTCGCGCCAGCTCATGGCGATGCCGGCCTCGACCGACACGCGAGCGGTGACGTCCTTCGGGAGCACCTGGTCCTGGTAGTTCTCGGACTGGGCGCGGAACCACTCGATCGACGGGGCGCTCACGACGCGGGCGTTGATGCCCTCGGCCTTGAGCTGCTCGCGTGCCTCGACCGCGATCTGGACCTCGGAACCGGTCGCGATGAGGATGACGTCCGGGGTGCCGTTGGGCGCCTCGGCCAGGATGTACGCACCCTTGGCGACGTTCTTCGCCGAGGCGAAGACCTCACCGGAGGCGTCACCCTCGCCACGCTCGAACACGGGGAGGTTCTGACGGCTCAGCGCGATGCCGGCCGGGCGGTCGGTGTGCTTGAGCATCTCGAGCCACGCGTACGCGACCTCGTTGGCGTCGGCCGGGCGGACGACGTCGAGACCGGGGATCGCACGGAGCGAGGAGACCTGCTCGATCGGCTGGTGCGTCGGGCCGTCCTCGCCGAGGGCGATGGAGTCGTGGGTCCAGACGTAGATCGCCGGCGCCTGCATGAGCGCGGCGAGACGGACCGCCGGACGCATGTAGTCGCTGAAGATGAGGAACGTGCCACCGAAGGGGCGGGTGTTCCCGTGCAGGACGATGCCGTTCAGGATCGAGCCCATGGCGTGCTCGCGGATGCCGAAGTGCAGCACGCGGCCGTACGGGTCGGTGCTCCACGTCGACGTCGAGGCCTCGGCCGGACCGAAGGACTTGGCGCCCTCGATCGTGGTGAGGTTCGACTCGGCGAGGTCGGCGGAACCGCCCCAGAACTCGGGCATCAGCGGCGCGATGGCGTTGATGACCTTGCCGGAGGCGGCACGGGTCGAGACGGCCTTGTCGGTCGGGAAGACCGGGAGCGCTGCTTCGAGGCCCTCCGGGAGCTCCTTCGACTGGACGCGGTCGAACAGCGCCTTCTTGTCGGCGTTGGCCGCGGCCCACGCGTCGAAGGACTTCTGCCACTCGGCGTGCTCGGCCTGGCCCTTGGCGACGGCGCCGCGGGTGTACTCGAGGACCTCGGGGGCGACCTCGAAGGTCTTGTCGGTGTCGAAGCCGAGGACCTCCTTGAGGCCCTTGATCTCGTCGGCGCCGAGCGCCGAACCGTGGATCTTGCCCGAGTTCTGCTTGGTCGGCGACGGCCAGCCGATGATCGTCTTGAGGACGATGAGCGACGGCTTGTCGGTGACCTGCTTGGCGGCCTCGATCGCGGCGTGGAGCTCCTCGACGTCCTCGGAGTACTCGCCGGTCTTCTTCCAGTCGACGATCTGGACGTGCCAGCCGAGCGCCTCGTAGCGGTCGGCGACGCTCTCGGAGAACGCGATGTCGGTGTTGTCCTCGATCGAGATCTGGTTCGAGTCGTAGAACGCGATGAGGTTGCCGAGCTGCTGGCGGCCGGCGAGCGAGCCGGACTCGTTCGTCACGCCCTCCTGCATGTCACCGTCGCCGGCGATCACGTAGGTGTAGTGGTCGAACGGCGACTGGCCGGCCGGGGTCTCCGGGTCGAACAGGCCGCGCTCGAAGCGCTGGGCGTAGGCGAAGCCGACCGAGGACGCGAGGCCCTGGCCGAGCGGGCCCGTGGTGATCTCGACACCGTCGGTGTGGCCGTACTCCGGGTGACCCGGGGTCTTCGAGCCCCACTTGCGCAGGTGCTGCAGGTCGTCGATCTCGAGCCCGTAGCCGTGCAGGTAGAACTGCACGTACTGGAGGATCGAGGCGTGACCGGCGGAGAGGATGAAGCGGTCGCGGCCGATCCAGGTGGAGTCGCTCGGGTCGCGACGCATCACCTTCTGGAAGAGCAGGTGGGCGAGCGGAGCGAGGCTCATCGCGGTGCCGGGGTGACCGTTGCCGGCGGCCTCGACCGAGTCGGCGGCGAGAACGCGGGCCGTGTCGACGGCCTTCCGGTCGATGGCGTCCCAGGTGAATTCAGCCACTTGGATGTTGACCCTTCTTGATGCGACATGTGCGAGGGCTCGTGCCATCGCACGGACATGTGGCCATCCCGGGGCCGAGTCGTGTCGCCGTCTAGCGGCGGCCGACCGGCTCATCGCGGCCGACGTCATCGGGGCGCGCACTGCGGGAGGGCGTGTCCAGCATAGTGACCCGGTACTCAGAAGGGGTTCAGGTGACCCCCGATGTTCACACCGGGGTGGCCGCCGACGGTCGATCCGGGCGTGTCGAGCGCGTCCGGATCACGCCGGGATGTCGGAGCGGGGCACCGTCGCGGCGCTTCCATCCCGTAAACTGGTCGGGACCCGTGGACATTCCGGGTCAGCGCATGCCCGGACGCCGTCGCAGTCGTCCACCGAGTGTGCGAGCTGATGCGAACAGACTGAGGTTCTCTTGCCGACTGCCACCGTGACCAGGCCCGACACCGATCGGCCCCGATCGCCGCTGTCCCGCAAGGTCCGTGCGTACGTCTCGTTGACGAAGCCGCGCGTGATGGAGCTGCTGCTCGTCACCACGGCGCCGACGATGTTCCTCGCCGAACGTGGCGTCCCCGACCTGTGGCTCGTCTTCTGGACGATGCTCGGCGGAGCGATGTCGGCCGGTTCGGCGTCGGCCTTCAACTGCTACATCGACCGCGACATCGACCGGCTGATGAAGCGGACCAGCACCCGCCCGCTCGTCACCGGTGAACTGTCGGACCGCGAGGCCCTCGTGTTCTCGTGGGTGCTCGGCATCCTGTCGACCGCGGTGCTCGGGTTCCTGGTGAACTGGCTGGCCGCTGCGCTGAGCGTCATCGCGATCCTCATCTACGTGTTCGTCTACACGCTGTGGCTCAAGCGCCGCACCCCGCAGAACATCGTCTGGGGCGGTTCGGCCGGCTGCATGCCCGTGCTCATCGGCTGGGCGGGCGTCACCGGGTCGCTGACCTGGACCCCGGTCATCCTGTTCATGGTGATCTTCCTGTGGACGCCGCCGCACTACTGGCCGCTGTCGATGAAGTACCGCGACGACTACGACGCGGCCGACGTGCCGATGCTCGCCGTGGTCCGCGGCCGCACCGTCGTCGGCCTGCAGGTCGTGCTGTACGCCTGGGCGACGCTCGTCTGCTCGCTCCTGCTCATCCCGGTCGGGCACATGGGGCCGCTCTACACGGTCGTCGCGCTGGCCGGCGGCATCTGGTTCGTCCTCGAGTCCCACCGCCTGTACTCGCGGGCCATCCAGCACGTCGAGCACGTGCAGCCGATGCGGGTCTTCCACAGCTCGATCACGTACCTGACGCTGCTCTTCATCGCCGTGGGCATCGACCCGCTGCTGCCGCAGGTCTTCACCTTCTAGGCGGTCGAGCGCGCGCCCGCGCGCGCTCGGTCCGCACGACGCCGTCGTGTCCTGTTGACGCCGTCGTGCTCTGTAGACGCTGTCGTGTCCTGTTGACGCCGTTGTGTGGGTACGATGCCGCCCACCCGCCGAGACGCCGCCGAATCCGGGGGCGTCTCGCGCGTTCGGCGGCGTATCGGCAGGGCACCGGCGTCCTGCGTCGGGCGCGGGGCGGCCTGGAGGCACGGTGCGGGCCCGCCACGGGCCTCCCGTCCGGTCTCGCCGGTGTCGGCCGCGGGGCGGACGCGTGGCGCGGACCGCAGCGCCCGCACGTACAGGCCCACCACGAACGCGACACCCCACGAGTCGAATGACTCGTGGGGTGTCGGAGAACGGGTGTCGAGCGCGCGACGCGCCCGGGCGTCAGGCGTCAATGGGTTCCCGGACGGCGTCTCGGCCGGCCGAGGCCCGTGTCGACAGCACCACGGCGGTCACCGCACCGACGAGCAGCCCGGCGAGCACCATGTGCGTGCCGACGAGCCCGACGGGCAGACCCGTGCGCGCCTGCGTGAGGCCGACGGCGATCTGCAGGAACTCGACGACGAGCAGCAGCAGCGGCCACTTGCTCGGTCGGCCCAGGCGGACGGCTCCGATGACGAGCACCAGGGTCAGGGCGAAGAGGGCGTACGCGGGCCAGGCGTGCACGTGCTCCATGACCGCCGGGTCGAACCCGGTGCGGTGCAGGCGGCCACCGTCGACGGCGGCGTCGGCTCCGGCGTGCGGGCCGCTGCCGGTGGTCAGGATGCCGACGAGGACGGTCACGACGACGGCGGCGACGGTGCCGCGGACGACACCCGTGTACCAGCCGGGGACGAGCCGCTGGGCGGTGCGCGGACCGTGCGTGGTGCGGTAGACCAGCGCAGCGGTCACCGAGGTGAGGGCGGCGGAGACGACGAAGTGCAGCCCGACCACGAAGGGGTTCAGGTTCGTCCAGACGCTCATTCCGCCGATGACGGCCTGCACGGGGATCGCGACGCCCTGAGCGAACGCCAGCCAGAAGAGTTCGGGGCGCGTGCGGAGCATCCGGACGACCGCGAGGAACATCGCGACGGCCACGATCACGAGCACGAAGGTGAGCAGACGGTTGCCGAACTCGATGATGCCGTGGATGCCCATCTCCGGCGTGGAGACGAGCGAATCCGCCGTGCACTTGGGCCAGGTGGGGCATCCGAGGCCCGAGGCGGTGAGGCGCACCAGGCCTCCGGTGCCGATCAGCACGACCTCGACCACGAAGGACGCCCAGGCCAGTGCGACCACGCGACGGTCGACCACGCGGGGGAGCGACCACCACCGTCCGGTCCGGAGATCCTGCTCGACGGGGGATCCGACGCGTGTCACGAGGGTGGTGCCTTCCTGTTGTTCCGTGCGGTGAACCTGTAGGATTCGAGGGTTCAGCAGCAGTCAAGTCTAGGCAGGCGCCGGCTCCGAATGGGCCGAGATCGCCGATCACTCCACGGACTGCGTGGAACCATTGTCGTTGCGAGGGAGCAGCACCGGGTCCGCATGTCAGCGGTCCGCGGTGGAATGGCGTCCAGACGCCACGGGTTCACACCTGTAACGCTGTCCCGCGAGAAGGAAACGAGGAGACCATGTCCGACGTGCTCATCGACCGTCCCGAGCTCGAAGGGCTCGGCCAATACGAGTTCGGCTGGTCCGACTCCGACTCGGCAGGGTCCTCCGCCCGTCGTGGGATCTCGGAAGAGGTCGTCACCGACATCTCGAACCTCAAGAACGAGCCCGAGTGGATGCTGAAGAACCGCCTCAAGGGGCTGTCGCTCTTCGGCCGCAAGCCGATGCCGACGTGGGGTGCCGACCTGACGGGCATCGACTTCGACAACATCAAGTACTTCGTGCGCTCCACCGAGAAGCAGGCGCAGTCGTGGGAAGACCTCCCCGAGGACATCCGTGCGACCTACGAGAAGCTCGGCATCCCCGAGGCCGAGCGTCAGCGCCTCGTCGCCGGCGTCGCCGCGCAGTACGAGTCCGAGGTCGTGTACCACCAGATCCGCGAGGACCTGGAGCAGCAGGGCGTCATCTTCATGGACACCGACACGGCGCTCCGTGAGCACCCGGAGCTGTTCGAGGAGTACTTCGGCACCGTGATCCCGGCCGGCGACAACAAGTTCGCCGCGCTGAACACGGCCGTCTGGTCCGGTGGCTCGTTCGTCTACGTCCCCAAGGGCGTCCACGTCGAGATCCCGCTGCAGGCGTACTTCCGGATCAACACCGAGAACATGGGCCAGTTCGAGCGGACGCTGATCATCGCGGACGAGGACTCGTACGTCCACTACATCGAGGGCTGCACCGCCCCGATCTACAAGTCCGACTCGCTGCACTCGGCCGTCGTCGAGATCATCGTGAAGAAGAACGCCCGCGTTCGGTACACGACGATCCAGAACTGGTCGAACAACGTCTACAACCTCGTCACCAAGCGTGCGATCGCACACGAGGGCGCGACGATGGAGTGGATCGACGGCAACATCGGGTCCAAGGTCACGATGAAGTACCCGTCGATCTACCTCGCCGGCGAGCACGCCAAGGGCGAGACGCTCTCCGTCGCCTTCGCGGGCCCCGGTCAGCACCAGGACGCCGGCGCGAAGATGATCCACATGGCGCCGTACACGACGTCGTCGATCGTCTCGAAGTCGATCGCCCGTGGTGGCGGTCGTGCGGGCTACCGCGGTGAGGTCCGGGTCGACCCGGCCGCGCACCACGCCGCCAACACCGTGCGCTGCGACGCCCTGCTGGTCGACACGATCAGCCGGAGCGACACCTACCCGGCGATCGACATCCGTGTCGACGACGTGCAGCTGGGGCACGAGGCCACGGTCTCGCGTGTCAGCGAGGAGCAGCTCTTCTACCTCATGTCCCGCGGCATGGCCGAGGACGAGGCGATGGCGATGATCGTCCGTGGCTTCATCGAGCCGATCGCCCGCGAACTCCCGATGGAGTACGCACTCGAACTCAACAAGCTCATCGAGATGAGCATGGAAGGATCCGTCGGCTAGATGTCCAGCACCACCCCTCCCCACATCGACCAGCCGATCGAGCCCGCTGCCGCAGCGCAGGGCGGCACCCAGCACGGCGCCGGAGCCCACTCCGACGGCGGCTGGGACGCCCCCGACAAGAAGGTGCCGGTCCAGACCCGCTCCGAGCGGTTCCAGTCCGGCGACGTCGAGGCGTTCCCGAAGGTCACCGGCCGAGAGGTCAACTGGAAGTTCGCGCCGCTCGCCAAGCTCCAGCCGCTGCTGGACGGCGGACTCGACGGATCCGCCTACCCGTACCTCGCCCGCCAGTCCGAGGGTGCCGACGTCGAGTGGGGTCGCAGCGACGACCCCCGCGTCGGCTCCGCCGGGCTGCCCGAGGACCGCGCCTCGGCCGCGGCCTGGACCGCGCGCGACGCCGTGCTGGCGATCACGATCAAGGCCACCGAGGCACACGAGTTCA
This sequence comes from Curtobacterium sp. WHRI 8282, assembly GCF_040223925.2. Taxonomy (NCBI): domain Bacteria; kingdom Bacillati; phylum Actinomycetota; class Actinomycetes; order Micrococcales; family Microbacteriaceae; genus Curtobacterium; species Curtobacterium sp. WHRI 8282. The sequence goes on along the minus strand of NZ_JBEHCD020000001.1, from coordinate 1,269,687 downwards.
TCACCGTTACGCGCTCCGACTTCGGGTCGCAGCCCCGCGCCGCGCACACGGTCATCACGGCCGAGCCGAACGCGCAGGGCATCGTCGTGCTCGACAACCGCGGCAGCGCCCTGCTCAGCGAGAACGTCGAGATCGTCGCGCAGCAGAACTCGCGACTGACCGTCGTCAGCCTGCAGGACTGGGACGACGACGCCGTGCACGTCGCGACGCACTTCGCCGAGGTCGGTCGTGACGCGTTCCTCAAGCACGTCGTGGTCTCGCTCGGCGGCGACGTCATCCGGGTCAACCCCTCGACGCACCTCGGTGCGCAGGGCGCCGACACCGAGATGTACGGCGTGTACTTCGCCGACGCCGGCCAGTACATCGAGCAGCAGGTCTACGTGAACCACGACGCGCCGAACACGCGCGGTCGGGTCAACTACAAGGGCGCGCTGCAGGGCCAGGGCGCGCACACCGTCTGGATCGGTGACGTCCTGATCGGCCGCGCCGGCGACGGCACCGACTCGTACGAGCAGAACCGCAACCTCGTGCTGACGGACGGCACCCGTGCCGACAGCATCCCGAACCTCGAGATCGAGACGGGCAACATCGAGGGCGCCGGACACGCGAGTGCGACCGGTCGCTTCGACGACGAGCAGCTGTTCTACCTGCAGTCCCGCGGCGTCCCGGAAGAAGAAGCCCGGCGCCTCGTCGTGCTCGGCTTCCTGGTCGAGGTCATCCAGAAGATCGGTGCACCCGAGCTCGAGGAGCGCCTCATCGCCGCGGTCGAGCAGGAGCTGGCCGAGGGCCGTTCGGTCATCGCCGCACCGGCCGAAGCGGGCGCCGCGCAATCCGACGGCGCGGAGGCCGACGCCTGATGGCCGAGAAGGTCTGCGCCGAAGCCGACATCGCGGTGGACAGCCCGATGCGGGTGGTCGTCGGCGGCACGGCGGTCGCGATCGTGAAGGACTCGTCCGGCACGGTCCACGCCATCGGCGACACCTGCACGCACGGCGACATCTCGCTGGCCGAGGGCTTCATCGAGGGTGACTCGCTGGAGTGCTGGGCCCACGGGTCCCGCTTCTCGCTGACCACCGGCAAGCCGCAGAACTTCCCGGCCTACGAGCCCGTCCCGGTCTTCCGGGTCGAGGTCCGCGACGGCGACGTCTACGTCGACGTGCAGGACGTCGTCCCGGTCGACTGAGCACCTCCAACACTTCCCGCGGCTGACGCCGCACCACAGCTGCAACCGAAGGAACGCAATGTCCACTCTGGAAATCCGTGACCTCAAGGTCTCGATCGACACCGATCAGGGCACCAAGGAGATCCTGAAGGGTGTCGACCTCACCATCAACGAGGGCGAGATCCACGCGATCATGGGGCCGAACGGCTCCGGCAAGTCCACCCTGGCGTACACGATCGCCGGGCACCCCCGGTACAACGTCGTCGGTGGCACGATCACCCTCGACGGCGAGGACGTCCTCGCGATGAGCGTCGACGAGCGCGCCCGTGCCGGCATGTTCCTGGCGATGCAGTACCCGGTCGAGATCCCCGGCGTGACGGTGTCGAACTTCCTCCGCACCGCCAAGACGGCGATCGACGGTGAGGCTCCGGCGCTCCGTGGCTGGATCAAGGAACTCCGCCAGTCGATGGCCGACCTGAAGATGGACTCGTCGTTCGCCGAGCGCAACGTCAACGAGGGCTTCTCCGGTGGCGAGAAGAAGCGCCACGAGATCATGCAGCTCGAGCTCCTCAAGCCGAAGTTCGCCGTCCTCGACGAGACCGACTCCGGCCTCGACGTCGACGCGCTGAAGATCGTCTCCGAGGGTGTCAACCGCGCCAAGGCCGCGACCGGCCTCGGTGTGCTGCTCATCACGCACTACACGCGCATCCTCCGCTACATCAAGCCGGACTTCGTGCACGTGTTCGTCGCTGGCAAGGTCGCGGAGCAGGGCGGCCCCGAGCTCGCCGACCGCCTCGAGAACGAGGGCTACGACCGCTACGTGCAGGCCGCTGCCGCCGAGGCGCAGGCCTGATGATCGCCGCACTCGCTCCCGACAAGTTCGACGAGGTCGTCGAGGGCCTGAAGGAGGTCCAGGACCCGGAGCTCGGCGTGAACATCGTCGACCTCGGCCTGATCTACGACCTCGCCTGGGACGACGACGCCAACGCGCTCGTCATCAGCATGACGCTCACCAGCGCCGGATGCCCCCTGACCGACGTCATCGAGGGTGACACCGCGAACGCCCTCGACGGCATCGTGGACGCTTTTCGGATCAACTGGGTCTGGATGCCGCCGTGGGGTCCGGAACGGATCACCGACGACGGACGCGAGATGATGCGCGCCCTCGGGTTCGCGATCTAGTCGCGACCCACCACGGACGGGAGGCGCGGTGCCAGCTGGCACCGCGCCTCCCGTCTGTCTGTGCGCACGCCACGCGCGGGGCGCGCCGCCGATCGGTCGTGACCGCCCGCTCACGTTCGCCGGGTGGTCGCGTTCTGTCGGCTGACGGTGCTCCAGGCGACGGAATGCGACCACTCGGTGTCCGGCCGGCGGGGAGTCGTGACCGACCGACGCCCCGGCCCGGCATGGCCCCGCACCGACCGACGCCCGGCCTGCACCCGCACCGAACGCAGAACGGCCCCGCACCGATCGGTGCGGGGCCGTTCTCGTGCGAGACGTCAGCGGCGGCCGACGGCCTTCCAGGCGAGCGGCAGGATGCCGGCGGCGATGAGCGCCTTGGCGACGCCACCGACGATGAACGGGTACAGGCCGGCGGCGAGCACCGACTGGACGTCGTTCGGCGCACCGAGCTGGCCGAGCGCGACGGCCAGGTACGGCAGGCCGGTCACGAACGGGATGGCACTCGCGAGCAGCATCGCGACTGCCGCGCGACCCACGTTGCGGTCCCAGTTGCGGCGCGCGAGCCAGCCGACGAGCCCGGCGGCCGGGATGAAGCCGATGACGTACCCGAAGCTCGGCAGTGCCAGCGCCTGCAGGCCGCCTTGCATGTCGGCGAAGAACGGCGCACCCGCGAGTCCGGCGACGGCGTAGACGAGCAGCGAGAGCATGCCGCGACGTGCGCCGAGGGTCGCGCCGACGAGCACGACGGCGAGCGTCTGCCCGGTGATCGGGACCGGCCACATCGGGACCTCGAGCTGCGCCATCGCGGCGGTGAACAGGGCTCCGCCGGCGACGAGGGCGGCGTCGGTGGCCAGCCCGTGCGTGCGCAGACGATCGGCGAGGACTGCGCGGGGAGCGAACCCGGTGGCGTTCGTCATGGATTCTCCTAGAATGGACTGCTGGTTCCGTTCGGAACCATCGGTCCCGTCAGCGTAGCGGTGCACCTCACGCACACACCGTTGTGCAAACCCACCAACTGATTGGACGTCCACTGTGCTTGCCGTGCACGAACTCGAGATCCGCGTCGGAGCTCGTCTCCTCATGGAAGAAGTGTCCTTCCGTGTCGAGAAGGGCGACAAGATCGGACTCGTCGGCCGCAACGGCGCGGGGAAGACGACGATGACCAAGGCCCTCGCGGGCGAGACGCAGCCCACCGGCGGCAAGATCGAGCGCGGTGGGGAGATCGGCTACCTGCCGCAGGACCCCCGCTCGGGCGACCCGGAGGAGACCGCGCGGAAGCGCATCCTCGACGCCCGTGGGCTCGGCGAGCTCGTGGAGGGCATCCGCCTCGCGACCCTCGACATGGCGAGCGACGACGTGGCCGTGGCCGAGAAGGCGATGCGGCGCTACAGCCGCCTCGACGACCAGTTCAACGCGCTCGGTGGCTACGCGGCCGAGGCCGAGGCTGCCTCGATCGCGTCGAACCTGAAGCTGCCGGACCGCATCCTCGACCAGCAACTCAAGACGCTCTCGGGTGGTCAGCGCCGGCGCATCGAGCTCGCCCGGATCCTGTTCTCGGACGCCGAGACGATGATCCTCGACGAGCCGACCAACCACCTCGACGCCGACTCCGTCGTGTGGCTCCGCGAGCACCTGAAGACCTACCCCGGTGGCGTCATCATCATCTCCCACGACGTCGAGCTTGTCGACGAGGTCGTGAACCGCGTCTTCTACCTGGACGCCAACCGCCAGACCATCGACATCTACAACATGGGCTGGAAGCTGTACCAGCGGCAGCGCGTCGCCGACGAGGAGCGTCGCCGCAAGGAGCGCGCGGGCGCCGAGAAGAAGGCCGCCACGCTCAAGGACCAGGCCGCCCGGTTCGGCGCCAAGGCCTCGAAGGCCGCGGCAGCCCACCAGATGGTCGCGCGAGCCGACAAGCTGCTCGCCGGCCTCGAGGACGAGCGCGTCGCCGACCGGGTCGCGAAGATCCGTTTCCCCACCCCGGCGCCGTGCGGCCGCACCCCGTTGATGGCCGAGGGACTGTCGAAGTCCTACGGGTCGCTCGAGATCTTCGCGGGTGTCGACCTGGCGATCGACCGCGGTTCGCGCGTGGTCATCCTCGGCTTCAACGGTGCGGGCAAGACGACGCTGCTGCGCATCCTGGCGGGTGCGGACCAGCCGGACACGGGTGAGATCCAGCCCGGCCACGGTCTGCGCATCGGCTACTACGCGCAGGAGCACGAGAACATCGACATCAACCGCACGGTGATCGAGAACATGGTTTCGGCGTCGACCGACCTCAACGAGACCGAGGCCCGTCGGGTGCTCGGGTCGTTCCTGTTCACCGGCGACGACGGCTACAAGAAGGCCGGAGTCCTGTCCGGCGGTGAGAAGACGCGTCTGTCGCTCGCGATGATCGTGGTCTCCGGCGCGAACGTCCTGCTGCTCGACGAGCCGACGAACAACCTGGACCCGGCGTCGCGCGAGGAGATCCTCAATGCCCTCGCCGGCTTCGAGGGTGCGGTCGTCCTGGTGTCCCACGACGCCGGCGCGGTCGAGGCGCTCAACCCCGAGCGTGTGCTGCTGCTGCCGGACGGCACCGAGGACCACTGGAACAAGGACTACGCGAGCTCATCGAGCTCGCCTAGCTGCCTGGGAGACGGCGTCTTGCGCACTCGCCGTGGGGACCGGCGGACGGGAGGCCCGTGGCGACGCCGCCACGGGCCTCCCGTCCGCTGTGGGGTCGCGTTCGCGTGCACGTCAGAGGCCGTCGTGTCGGCGAGACGCCCCGAAAGCGGCGCGACGCCGCCGTGTTCGGCGGCGTGTTGCGATGACGACGGCGTCTTGCGGAACAGCACCAGCGCGTCAGCGACGTGACGCGATGAGCTCGTCCTCGATCTCGGCGTCGGTCTTCGGCTTCGCGTTCTTGCGGCGTTCGCGCTCGAGGGCGCGCTCGCGCTCCTCGGGGTCGTCCTGGTTGAGGTTCCGGTACTCCTGCACCATCACGTACGCCAGGAAGCCGAAGCCGCCGGCGGCGAACAGGAACCACTGGATGAAGTAGCTCAGGTGCAGCCCGGTGTCGGCGGTCGGACGCTCCCAGCCGAGCGGGCGGGCCTCGGTCGGGGCGGGGGACTCGGAGGCGAGTTGCCCGTACGCGCCGGTCCAGATCGGGTCCTCGACCTTGTTCGCCACGTCGGCCAGCGTGACCGACTGCACCTGGTCGGTGTCCTTCGGGTCGGAGCGGCCGGGGATGCGCGGTTCGCTCTGCTGCAGGCGGACGATCGCGGTGACCTCGCCGGACGGGGGAGCGGGCACGTGGTCGGGCGCGTCCTGGGCGTTGCCGGTCGGCACCCACCCGCGGTCGACGATGAAGGCGCGGCCCTCGGACGTGACCAGGGGGGTCAGGACCTCGAACCCGGGCTGCCCGTTGTGCACGCGGTTGCGCACGAGCAGCTGCGCGTCGACGTCGTAGCGGCCGGTCACGGAGACCCGGAGCCACTCCTGCTCGTCCTGCCAGCTCGAGGCCTTCGGCAGCGCCCGGTCGAGGGGGACGGGGGTGTGGTCGTAGTTCTGCGCGACCTGCTCGTTCTGCCGGACGGCCTCGTTGCGGCGGTCCCACTGCCACATGCCGAACAGCGCGCAGACGACGGCGAAGGCGACGGCGATCGCGAAGTAGCCGAGCCAGCGGCGGCTCCGGACGAAGCGCCAGCCGACGAACGGTTCGCGGGGGTCGTGCTGCTGCGCCGCGGCACCCGACTCGGCGGACGCGCGCTGCAGCTTGGCGGCGTGCTTGCGGCCGTACCGGGACTGCGGGTCGAAGCCGTCGGTCATCGCGAGGTGCCGGTGGAGCGCACCCCGACGTCGTTCTTCGGCGCCGCGGTCGACTCGCGCTCGTCGTCGAGGTGGTCGACGTCCTCGTGCATGCCGGTGACGCGCACCGGGAACGAGCGGGAGCGCAGGTAGTCGGCGAGGAAGTCGCGGTGCTCCTCGCACGCGGCCCAGATCTTCACGCGGTCGATCGCGTGGATCCGGGGGTTGCGCCAGTTCACACGCCACCCGGCGGTCGACACGCAGCCGGCGCGGGAGCAGACCGGGGTGGAACCGGGTTCGGTCTGCAGGTCGAACGTCGCACCCATCAGCGGGGTCCCCACATCTTCGATCGGTCGCCGTTGCGCTGCCACTCGTCCTGCGCGTGCTGCGCCTGCTGGCGGAGGCGGTCCTGCTCGTCGCGGTAGGCCTGGGCCCGGGCGTCCTCCTGCTGTTCGCGGAGACGCGGGTCGACGGCGTCGTAGAGCTCGATGGACCCGGCGGGGGAGATCATGTCGCTCTCGGTCCGGCTGCCGGCGTTCGCGATGACGACGGCGACCCAGGGGATCACCGCGGCCAGGACGATCGGGATGACCGCCAGCCAGGAGTGCCAGATCGAGTACACGAGCACCGCGGAGATGAAGAGGACCACTCGGATGGCCATCTGCCAGACGTAGCGGGACAGGCGGTGCGCCCGGTCCTGCTCCGGTGTGTCCGGCAGCGACGTGATGCTCGTGTGCGTGCTCTTCATACAGATGGTCTCCGTCTACCCGTGGTCAAGCCTAATCCCGCCGGACCGATCGTGGGTGCGCCGCGCGCGAACCGGCGGGGTGGTCCGCTCCGGTACGCTCGTCCGGGCGTGTCCGCCGGGTCCCCGGCACCGCGTGCCGAGCAGATCCCACCGAACGGAGCGACCATGAGCACCCCCCGTACCGTCCTCATCACCGGCGGCAACCGCGGCATCGGCCACGCGCTGGCCGAGCGGTTCGTCGCCGCCGGCCACCGGGTCGCCGTGACGTCGCGCAGCGGTCAGGGTGGTCCCGAGGGCGCGCTGACGGTGCAGGCCGACATCACCGACACGGCCTCCGTCGACGCCGCGTTCACGCAGGTCGAGGCCGAGCTCGGTCCGATCGAGGTCCTCGTCGCGAACGCCGGCATCACGAACGACCAGCTGCTCCTCCGCATGTCCGAGGACGACTTCACCAGCGTGGTCGACACGAACCTCACGGGCACCTTCCGCGTCGTCAAGCGCGCCACGAAGGGCATGATGAAGGCCAAGTTCGGCCGCATCGTGCTGATGTCGAGCGTCGTGGGCGCCTACGGCCAGATCGGCCAGGTCAACTACGCGTCCTCGAAGGCCGCACTGGTCGGCATGGCCCGGTCGATCACGCGTGAGCTCGGCTCGCGCGGCATCACCGCCAACGTCGTGGCGCCCGGCTTCATCCAGACGGACATGACCGCCGCGCTCTCCGACGAGCTGCAGGCCGAGTTCAAGAAGGCGATCCCGGCCGCCCGCTACGGCACGGTCGACGACGTCGCCGACGCCACGCTGTTCCTGGCGAGCGACGGCGCCGGGTACGTCTCCGGTGCGATCATCCCCGTCGACGGCGGCCTCGGGATGGGCCACTAGCCCTCGGGCTGATCAGCCGCGCAGGCCGAGCGTCGCGAGCACGGCGGACAGGTCACGGTCGACGACCGCGACGTCCGCCTGCTCCCGCACGCGCGGCTTCGCGTCGAACGCGACCGACAGCGCCGCGACGCGCATCATCTCGAGGTCGTTCGCGCCGTCGCCGATCGCGATCGTCCGTGCCGGGTCGACCCCGGCCGCGTCCGCCCACTCGCGGAGCGCGACGGCCTTGGCGTGTGCGTCGACCACGTCGCCGAGCACGCGGCCGGTGAGCACGCCGTCGGTGACCTCGAGGCGGTTCGCCCGGCAGTGGTCGAGACCGAGCTGCTCGGCGAACGGGTCGAGCACCTCGTGGAACCCGCCGGACACCACGCCGACGGTGCCGCCGGCGGCCTGCACCCCGCGGACGAGCTGGTCGGCGCCCCGCGTCACACGGACCGCCTGCTGTGCGCGGGAGAAGACGTCTGCCTGGAGGCCCGCCAGGGTCGCGACCCGCTCCCGGAGGCTCTCGGCGAAGTCGAGTTCCCCGCGCATGGCGCGCTCCGTGATCGCCGCCACCTGTGGCCGGGTCCCGGCGCTGTCGGCGAGCAGTTCGATCACCTCGTCCTCGAGGAGGGTGGAATCGGCATCGAGGACGACGAGGAAGCGGGGCACGCACCAACGGTACCGACTGACGGGGGCACGGCCGCGTCCGTGACGCGAGCCGTGCCTCCAGGCCGTCCGTCCGGGGCTGCGCCCCGGGTGCTTGCCCTGTTCGTCGTGCCTACGCGTCGTGCCTACGCGTCGACGCGGACGCCCTTGCCGACCACGGTGATGCCCGACTCGGTGACGGTGAACCCGCGTGCCTCGTCGGCCTCTCGGTCGACGCCGACCTGCGCACCCGGCGCGAGGACGACGTCCTTGTCGAGGATGGCGCGGTTGACGACCGCCCCCGCGCCGATGGTGGCGCGCTCGAACACGATCGAGTCGAGGACCTTCGCGCCGGAGTCGATCGAGCACCAGGGCCCGATCATGCTGCGTTCGACCTGCGCACCCGACACCAGGCAACCGAGGGACACGAGCGAGTCCACCGTGGACCCGGTGTTGCCGTTCGCGTCGCGGACGAACTTCGCCGGCGGCAGGTTCGTCTGCTGGTTGAAGATCGGCCAGTCCTGGTTGTACAGGTTGAAGACCGGGACCGGCGCGATGAGGTCCATGTGGGCGTCGAAGAACGAGTCGATGGTGCCCACGTCGCGCCAGTAGTACTTGTCGCGGTCGGTGGAACCGGGCACCTCGTTGCGCTGCAGGTCGTACACGCCAGCGTCGCCGCGGTTGACGAAGTCGGGGACGATGTCGCCGCCCATGTCGTGGGCCGAGGTCTCGAGCTGGCCGTCGCGCAGGACCGCGTCGACGAGGGCGTCCGCGTTGAACACGTAGTTGCCCATCGAGGCCAGGATCTCGCCGGGGGAGTCGGCCAGTCCGACGGCGTCCTTCGGCTTCTCGAGGAACGCCTCGATCTTCGACGGGTCGTCGTCGGCCACCTGGATCACGCCGAACTGGTCGGCGAGCCCGATCGGCTGACGGATCGCCGCCACCGTGGCACTGCGGCCGGAGGCGATGTGCGCCTCGACCATCTGGTGGAAGTCCATCCGGTACACGTGGTCAGCACCGACGACGACGACGATGTCGGGGCGTTCGTCGCGCAGCAGGTTGAGCGACTGCAGGATCGCGTCGGCCGAGCCGGCGAACCAGCGCTTGCCGAGCCGCTGCTGCGCGGGGACGGACGCGACGTAGGAGCCGAGCAGCCCCTCCATGCGCCACGTCTCCGCGACGTGCCGGTCGAGACTGTGCGACTTGTACTGGGTCAGGACGACGATCTTCTGCAGACCGGAGTTGACCAGGTTCGACAGTGCGAAGTCGATGAGACGGAAGTTGCCGCCGAACGGGACGGCGGGCTTCGCGCGATCGGCCGTGAGCGGCATGAGTCGTTTGCCCTCGCCGCCGGCGAGCACGATGCCGAAGACCTTCTTTGGTGCCATGCCGCTCACAGTAGGCGTCAGCACTGGGAACCGGTTACGTTGAACCAGTGCGAGTCGATCTGCTGACCAGGGAGTATCCGCCGGAGGTCTACGGCGGAGCGGGTGTCCACGTGTCCGAACTCACCGCCGCGTTGCGGTCGGGGACGGACACGGAAGTCCGTGTCCGGGCCTTCGGGGCCTTCCGTGACGAACCCGACGTGTGGGGCTACCGGACCCCGGACGGCCTCGGCCAGGCGAACGGTGCGCTGCAGGCCCTCGGTACCGACGTGGCCATCGCGGCCGACGTCGAGGGTGCCGACCTCGTGCACTCGCACACCTGGTACGCGAACTCCGCAGGCCGGATCGCGCAGCTGACCTACGGCATCCCCCACATCGTCACCGCCCACAGCCTCGAGCCGCTCCGCCCGTGGAAGGCCGAGCAGCTCGGCGGCGGCTACCGCCTGTCCAGCTGGATGGAGCGCGAGGCGTTCGAACACGCCGACGGCGTCATCGCGGTCTCGAGGGCCATGCGTGCGGACATCCTGCGCTCGTACCCGTCGATCGACCCGGCGAAGGTGCACGTCGTCTACAACGGCATCGACATCGACGCCTGGAAGCCGACCGTCGACGAGGACGCCGTGCGCGCCCTCGGCATCGACCCGACGCGCCCGAGCGTCGTGTTCGTCGGACGCATCACCCGGCAGAAGGGCCTGCCGTACCTGCTCCGTGCCGTGGCGTCGCTGCCGTCGGACGTGCAGATCGTGCTGTGCGCCGGCGCGCCGGACACCCCCGAGATCCTGGCCGAGGTCACCGAGCTCGTCGACGGGCTCCGGGCCGACCGCGAGGGCGTCGTCTGGATCGACCGGATGCTCGCGCACCAGGAGATCGTGAACGTGCTGTCCTCGGGCACCGTGTTCGTGTGCCCGTCGGTCTACGAGCCGCTCGGCATCGTGAACCTCGAGGCGATGGCGTGCGGCATCCCGGTCGTCGGCACCGGCACCGGCGGCATCCCCGAGGTCGTCGCCGACGGGCTCACCGGCCGCATCGTCCCGATCGACCAGGTGCAGGACGGCACCGGGACCCCGACCGACCCGGACCGCTTCGTGGCCGACCTCGCCGCGACCCTCACCGAGGTGCTCGCCGACGAGGGGCTGGCGAAGCTCATGGGACGCGCCGGACGGCTCCGTGTCGAGACCGAGTTCACCTGGGACGCGATCGCCACCAGGACACGGCAGGTCTACGACCAGGTGCTCGGCCAGAACCCGTAGGCTGGTCGCATGCCCTCGGTCGTGCGCTTGTCAGACGTCTCCGTGGTCCGCAACGGGGCCACCATCCTCGACGCGATCTCGTGGGAGGTGCAGGACGACGAACGCTGGGTCGTGCTCGGCGCGAACGGTGCCGGCAAGACCACGCTGCTGCAGGTCGCCGGCGCCCAGACGTTCCCGACCTCGGGCGACGTCGAGGTGCTCGGCACCGAACTCGGCGGGGCCGACCTGTTCGAGCTCCGCCCGCGCATCGGCTTCGCGTCGACCGCGCTGGCACGTCGCATCCCGGTGACCGAGAAGGTCATCGACGTCGTGCTCACGGCGGCGTACTCGGTGACGGGTCGCTGGAACGAGGAGTACGAGGAGCTCGACGTCCGCCGTGCGCAGCGCGTGCTCGAGGAGTGGGGCCTGGGGTCCTTCACCGACCGCACGTTCGGCGACCTCAGCGACGGCGAGCAGAAGCGCGTGCAGATCGCCCGTGCCGTGATGACCGACCCGGAGATCCTGTTCCTCGACGAACCGGCCGCGTCACTCGACCTCGGCGCCCGCGAGAGCCTCGTCCGCACCCTCGGCGGCTACGCCCAGAGCGCGGACTCGCCGGCCATCGTCATCGTGACCCACCACGTCGAGGAGATCCCGGCGGGCTTCACCCACGCGCTCGTCCTCGCCGACGGCCACGTGCAGGCCGCCGGCCCCATCGACGAGGTCCTGACGGACCAGACCCTGACCGAGGCGTTCGGCGTCGACCTCTCGGTCACCAAGGACGCCGGTCGCTACACGGCACGCGCCGCGTAGCGCTGCGATCCCGCCGTCTCTCTGGTATCGTGGACGGCTGGCGCAAGCCGACGACTTCCCGCGCAGTTCGCGCAATCCCATCACCGCTATCGAGGAATCTCCATGAAGACCGACACCCACCCCGAGTACCGCGCCATCGTCTTCCGCGACCTGGCCTCCGGTGAGACGTTCCTGACGCGTTCGACCGCGAACAGCGACAAGACCATCGAGCTCGACGGTGCGACCTACCCGGTCATCGACGTCGAGATCTCGTCCGCTTCGCACCCGTTCTACACGGGCAAGCAGCGCATCCTCGACTCGGCCGGTCGCGTCGAGAAGTTCAACCAGCGCTTCAAGGGCTTCAGCAAGTAAGCAGCCCCCACGCAACGCCCACGGGCGGTCCTCCTCCGGGAGGGCCGCCCGTTCGCGTTGTGCGGTCGTGGGCCCTGGACGCAAGACACCGGTGTTCGCGCGTCACGCCGCGTTCTGCGGGTGTTCGGCGCGCGAACACCGGTGTCTTGCGGGGGCTGTGCGGGGTCAGGCGCCGTTGCGGTGCGGCCAGCGGCCGTCGGCGGTGAAGTTCGGGTCGCGCTTCTTGCGCATGTAGTCCTGGAACGAGGTGGCCTGCTCGGCACACCAGCCGACCTGCTTGCGGTGGAGTTCCTCGGCGGAGATGCCGAGCTCGTCCGGGTACTTGCCCGCGATGGCCTGGGCGACACGCCCGGCAGCGATCGCGTCGGCTCCGGCGTCGTGGGCGTCGTCGAGCGTGACGCCGTAGAGCTCGGAGGCGGCTTCGAGCGTGCGCTTGCCCTTGCGGAAGGTGTCGAGCGCCTTGTCGATCACCAGCGGGTCGACGACGTTGCCGATGACGGGGGAGGCGAACCCGTGCCGCTTCGCCTCGCGGTCGAGGACGGTGAGGTCGTACGGGGCGTTGTAGATCACCAGGGGGATGCCCCGGGCGAACACGGCCTCGATCGCGGCGATGATCTCGGCCACGACCTCGGCCGCGGGACGACCCTCGGCCTGGGCACGCTCGGTGGTGTACCCGTGCACGGCGGCAGCGCCCTCGGGGATCGGCACGCCGGGGTCGGCGATCCACGCACCCTCGACGATGGAGGCCCCGGTCATGTCGATGAGGCCGACGTGGGCGGTGACGATGCGGGCCGTCTCGACGTCGACCCCGGTGGTCTCGAGGTCGAAGACGCCCAGCGCGTGCCACCAGGGGCGACCCGTGAGGTCCTGGGACGGAGCGGGCGCGTCGAGCTGTGCTGTGGGGAACGTCACGCGGTCAGGCTAACGGGACGCACCGACACCCCCGACTACCGGGTCGGCGCGCCGACGTGCAGCCAGTAGAACGACTGCGTGCCCATGGTCAGCGTCACGTTGCCGTCCTCGTCGAAGGACGGGAACGAACCGCCGCCGAACAGGTCGTAGAGCGGACGCCCCGCGAACTCCGGAGCGGACACCGTGACCGAGGTCGGGTTCGTCGCGAACGAGAACACGCAGAGGACGTCCTCGGCGGACGGGCCGAACTGCTGGCCGGAGCCCTCCCACGAGCGGACGAAGGCGAGGACCGAGTCGTTTGAGGTCTCCTGCACGTGCAGGGACCCGAGGCCGAACACCGGGTGGGCCTTGCGCGTGTGGATGACGTTCCGGACCCAGTGCAGCAGCGAGCGCGACTGGGCGAGCTGCGCCTCGACGTTGACCTGCGCGTAGTTGTACACGAGCGACTGGACGACGGGCAGGTAGAGCTTGCCCGGGTCGGCGGTGGAGAAGCCGGCGTTGCGGTCCGGCGTCCACTGCATCGGCGTGCGCGAGGAGTCGCGGTCCGGCAGCCAGATGTTGTCGCCCATCCCGATCTCGTCGCCGTAGTACAGGAACGGCGATCCGGGCAGCGAGAACAGCAGCGCGTGGATGAGCTCGAGCTCCGCGCGCGAGTTGTCGAGCAGGGGAGCGAGGCGTCGGCGGATACCGATGTTCGAGCGCATCCGCGGGTCGTAGCCGTACCAGCCGTACATCGCCTGCCGGTACTCCTCGCTCACCATCTCGAGCGTGAGCTCGTCGTGGTTGCGGAGGAAGACACCCCACGCCGCGCTGGCCGGCACGTCGAGGGTCTCGGACAGGATCGCCTTGAGCTCGGCGGCGTGCTGGGCACGGAGCGAGTAGAAGATGCGCGGCATCACCGGGAAGTCGAACGCCATGTGGCACTCGGGCTCCTCGTCGGTCCCGAAGAACGCCGCCGTCTCGCGCGGCCACTGGTTCGCCTCGGCCAGGAGCACGCGGCCGGGGTACTCGTCGTCGACCATGGCGCGGAGCTTCTTGATGAACTCGTGGGTCTCCGGCTCGCCCTCGCCGTTGCCCTCCTCGGACTCGAACAGGTAGGGGATCGCGTCGAGCCGGAGCCCGTCGACGCCCATGTCGAGCCAGTGCCGGACGACGTCGTAGATCGCCTCGATGACCGCGGGGTTCTCGAAGTTCAGGTCGGGCTGGTGCGAGAAGAAGCGGTGGAAGAAGAACTGGCGTCGGACCGGGTCGAAGGTCCAGTTGGACTCCTCGGTGTCGACGAAGATGATGCGGATGTTCGAGTAGTCCTCGTCGGTGTCCCGCCAGACGTAGAAGTCGCCGTAGGGGCCGTCCGGGTCCTCCCGGGACTGCTGGAACCACTCGTGCTGGTCGCTGGTGTGGTTGATCACCATGTCGATCACGATGCGCATGTTCCGCTCGTGCGACTTCGTGACGAGCTCGCGGAAGTCGTCGAGCGTGCCGAACTCCGGCAGGATCGCCCGGTAGTCGGCGATGTCGTACCCGCCGTCGCGCATCGGCGACTGGAAGAACGGCGGCAGCCACAGGGCGTCCACGCCGAGCCACTGCAGGTAGTCGAGCTTGCCGATCACGCCCTGGATGTCGCCGATGCCGTCTCCGTTGGAGTCGACGAACGACCGGATCATGCACTCGTAGAAGACCGAGCGCTTGTACCACTGCGGGTCGAGCGTCAGGCCGGGCAGCTGGATCGGGGCTGTGAAGGTCACCGTGCTCCTCGTCGTCATCGACGGACCGGTCGACGGCCCACCCCGGACACGATAGGCGCGAGATGCTGCGGGTGTCCGGGGTTTCGTGCGGTTCGCTCCCTAGACTGGCGCGGATGCAACCGCCCGTGCTCTCCCCGTACCAGTCGTTGATGGCCGCCACCCCGGTCGTGCACCGGGCCGTCCAGGTCGACGGCCGGACCACGCACTACTGGGTCTACGGGCCCGAGGACGCGGATCGCACCGTGCTCGCCGTGCACGGGTTCCGCGGGGACCACCACGGCCTCGAGACCATCGCGGCGCACCTGCAGGGTGTGCGGGTGATCGTGCCCGACCTGCCCGGCTTCGGCGTGTCCGATCCGCTGCCGGTGTCGGACGTCGACGCGTACGTGGCCTGGCTGGTCGGGTTCCACGCCGCGCTCGGGCTCGGCCGCGACACCGTGGTGCTCGGGCACTCGTTCGGGTCGATCGTGGTGTCGGCCACCGTCGCCGCCGGGCTCGACACCCGACTGCTCGTCCTCGTCAACCCCATCGCCGCCCCGGCCCTGCAGGGTCCACGTGCCGTGGGGACCGCGATCGCGATCGGGTACTACCGCGCCGGCGCGGTGCTGCCGAAGCCGATCGGGCTCGGGATCCTGCGGAACGGCGCGATCGTCCGGGCGATGAGCATCGCGATGCTGAAGTCCCACGACCCCGCGGTCCGCCGGTGGGTGCACGACCAGCACGACCGGTACTTCTCGGCCTTCGCGAACCGCACGAGCGTGCTCGAAGCGTTCCGCACCTCGGTCACCCACGACGTCTCCGAGTACGCGGACCGGATCGAGGTGCCCGTGCTGCTCGTCGCGGCCGAGCACGACGACATCACCGCCGTCCCCGAACAGCGCGCACTCGCCGAGCGCCTGCGTGACGCCGAGCTCGTCGTGATCCCGGGTGTCGGCCACCTGGTGCACTACGAGACGCCGGCTCCGGCCGCGGCGGCGGTGCTCCGCCGGATGGCGGACACGACCCGACGTACCGGACGCCAGGGACGCCCTGGACGCGGCGCGGCCACGACGGACAGCCGACCGTCGGGGGCGGGGCGGGCCTCCCGGACGGCGGACGCGTCGTGACGCGCCTGCGCATCGGCATCGACTGCCGGTACGTGCGGATCGGTCGGCACGACGGCATCAGCCGGTTCACCGCCGGGGTCGTCGCGCACCTGCCGGACCGGCACGAGTACGTGCTGCTCGTCAGTGACGAGCGCCAGCTCGAGTCGCTGCCGAGCGACCTGCCGTGGGAGCTGCTGCCCGCACCGACGGACGCGGGGGAGCCGCTCGTCGCCCGGCGTGTCAACCGGCTCGGGCTCGACGCGGTGTTCTCGCCGATGCAGACGATGGGGTCGCGGGGCCGTCGGTACGCGCTCGTCCTGACGCTGCACGACCTGATCTACTACCGCAACCGCACGCCCCCGCGGGAGTTCTCGTGGCCGCTGCGGCTCGGCTGGCGGGCGTTCCACCTGTCCTGGGCACCGCAGCGGTTCCTGCTGAACGGCGCGGACGGGGTGGTGACGGTGTCGGAGACGACCGCCGGGCTGATCACGGAGCACCGGCTGACGAAGCGACCCGTGACGGTCGCCTACAACGCAGCCGACCCGGCGACACCGCGGTCGACCGGAGCACCACGTCGACGCTCGCTCGTCTACATGGGCTCGTTCATGCCGTACAAGAACGTCGAGACCCTGGCGGCGGCGCTGCCGCTCCTGGGGGCGGGCTGGACGCTGCACTGCATGTCGCGGGTGTCCGACGCCGACCGGGCACGGCTCGAGGGGCTCGCGCCCGCTGGGGCGATCGTGTTCCACGACGGCGCCACCGACGAGGAGTACCTGTCCGTGCTCCGTTCGGCCACGGCGCTGGCGACCGCGTCGTACGACGAGGGGTTCGGCATCCCGCTCGTCGAGGCGATGGGCGTCGGGACCCCGGTCGTCGTCAGCGACATCCCCATCTTCCGGGAGATCGGCGGCTCCGCTGCGGAGTACTTCGACCCGGCGTCGCCGTCCGCCGTCGCCGCGGCCGTCCGGCGGGTCGAGGAACGGTGGGACGAGGCCTCGCGGCAGTCGATCGAGCGTGCCGGCCGGTTCCGGTGGCAGGACTCGGCGGAGCAGGTCGTCCGGGCCGTCGAGCGGGCCGTGGGGGACCGGCGGGGCTGAGGGATGGCGCTGGCGCTGGCGCTGGTGTGGTCTCGCGGTTGGTGGTCTCGCGGTTGGTGACGATGCGGAACGACGATGTCGATGTCGTACGACGTCGACGGTGTCGTTCCACGTCGCCCGCGCCCCACCCCGCGACCTCCGCCGATCACTTCGCCGCGATGACCTGCACGTCCGCCCCGGGGAACACCTTCTGCGTTTCCTGGGTCGCCCGCGCCACGATCGGCGGCACCGCGGCACCCCGACCCGGGGTCCGGACGACGACGGACTGGTCGCCCGCGGTGTCGGACGGGTCACCACCGCGCTCCCACGAGCAGCGGACCTCGGTGACACCGCCGATGTGGTCGAGCGTGTCCGCCAGCGCCAGGCGCTTCGCCGCGACCTCGCCGGCACCGGTGACGCCGATCTCCAGGTTGCCGAGGTCGGCGATCACGACGACCCGGACGCCGTTGCCGCCCGACTCGTCGGCAGCCCGACTGATGGCGGCCACCAGGTCACCCCGCGCCGCGGTGTCGAGCGTGGGGTCGGCGCGGACGGTGGCGACGGCGTCGTAGCTGGCGAACGCGGTCTTCGACGGCGTGTGGTGCCGCACGTCGGTGACGCCGGGCAGGGCACTCACCCGCTCGTCGAACCGGTCGAGCGCGACGTCCGGCCGCGGGAAGACCCCACCGATGCCGTTCTGGACACTGCCGATGATCGAGCCGAGCACCACGGCGATGACCGCGGCGACCGCCAGGACACTCCCGCCGATGATGAACCAGGTGCGCGCCCGGGTGCGGGTCGGGACGCTCGCCGTCTCGGGACCGAACACCCGGTCGAGGTCGTCGTCCTGTTGGTCGAGGGCGTGCTGGCCGTGTCGGCTGGTCCCGTCGTCGGACATGTGGCTCCCCTCACCCCGGTGTGCGGGTGCGTCGGAGCCTAGTCCCCGGTCAGCCCCGGCGTTCCAAGGGGTTCTGGTACTCGAACGCCGACCCACCGGTGGCGTCGGACACGTCGTCGATCGGGTCGTCGAACCGGACGAGTTCGGCGTGGAAGCGCTCGGGGTCCCACCGGAACGAGTGGATGGACCCGTTCCGGATCGGGGTGTGGCGGCGGTCGGCGGTGCCGGGGGCTGCGGCGTTCACGACGCTGCGGATCACCGCCCCGTGGGTCGCGACCACGACGACGCCGGCGTCGAACCGGACCGCGATCTCGCCGAGGGTCTCGGTGACGCGGGCGAGCAGCGCGGAGCGGGACTCCCGGCCGGGGATGTCGTCGTGCGGGTACCGTGCCGACACCTCGTCGTCGGTCAGGCCCTCGGCTTCTCCGTAGGAGCGCTCGGCCAGGCCCGGGTACGTCGTCGGTGCGTCGAGGCTCAGGCGGTCGGCGATGATCGCGCCCGTCTCGGCCGCGCGCGACAGCGGGGACGCGACGACGGCGTCGAACGGCCGGCGGGTCAGGAGCTCGGCCGCCTCGGCGGCCTGCCGTCGTCCGGTGTCGTTGAGCGGGATGTCGGTGGAGCCCTGGATGCGGCGTTGCGCGTTCCAGTCGGTCTCGCCGTGCCGGACGAGGTACAGGAGGGTCGTCACCCGTCGATCTTCGCAGACGCACCCGGCAGGCCCCTCCGGCGACCGCGACCGGCAGGCCCGTCCGGCGACCGCGACCGGCAGGCCCGTCCGGCGACCGCGACCGCGCTAGTCGGTCGAAGCCGCTGCGCTGAGCCGCTCCGCCAGGTGCACGAGCGTCTCGGTGGTGCCGGCGTCGAGCTTCACCGCCGCACGGCGGTCACTGCGGGTCTCGCCGCGGTTCACGATGACCACCGGGTTCTTGCGGCGTGCAGCGTGGTCGACCAGCCGCACGCCCGAGTTCACGGTGAGGGAGGAACCGACGACGAGCAGCGCGTCGGCGTCGGCGACGATCGACACGGCCTCGCGGAACTTCTCGGCCGGCACGAACTCGCCGAAGAAGACGACGTCGGGCTTCAGGTCGCCGCCGCACACGGAGCACGCGGGGACGACGAACCGCTCGACGTCGGTGATCTCGACGTCACCGTCCGGCTGCAGCTGCACGGACCCGGGCTCGTCGATCCAGGGGTTCGCCCGGTCGATGGTGGCGGCGAGGTCGGAACGGGAGAACACCTGGCCGCACCGCAGGCACACGGCGCGGTCCATCGAGCCGTGGATCTCGACGACGCGGCGGGACCCGGCGCGCAGGTGCAGGCCGTCGACGTTCTGCGTGATGACCCCGGCGACGATCCCGGCGTCCTCGAGTGCGGCGAGCGCCCGGTGCCCGTCGTTCGGCACGGCGGCCGCGAAGCTCCGCCAGCCCAGGTGCGATCCGGCCCAGTAGCGCTGGCGCTTCGCGGGGTCGGCCAGGAACTCCTGGAACGTCATCGGCTTGCGCACCACCCGCCCGGCGCCGCGGTAGTCGGGGATGCCGGAGTCGGTGCTCAGACCGGCGCCGGAGAGCACGGCGATGCGCTTGCCGCCGAGCACCTCGACGACGCGGTCCAGGTCGTCGGCGGTCACCGACCCGGCGGCCGCCCCGGTGGTCGGTCCGGTGGTCGGTCCGGTCGTCGACGCAGCATCATCCAGCACCCTGTTCACGGTACCCTCAACACCCGACCGTCCCGGTCGCTTCCCAGGCGGATCGGACCGTCGGCGGACCCGCGCCAGCGCCGCCCACCGGACCCACGCTGCGACCCACGCCGCGCCCCACACCACCCACACCCCCCCCGCACCACACCGAAACGAGCCCCGTGCACCCCGTCCGCATCGACTCCCTCGACGATCCCCGTCTCGACGACTTCGCCCGGCTCACCGACGTGGCGCTCCGCCGGGTCTCCGAGCCCGAGGGTGGCCTGTACATCGCCGAGTCGAACACGGTCATCGAGCGTGCGGTCCGCGCGGGTCACGTGCCGCGGAGCATCCTGGTGCAGGAGAAGTGGCTCGACAGCGTCCTGCCCCTGGTCGCGGAGCACGACGGCCCGGTATTCGTCGGTGCCGACGCCCTGCTCGAGGAGCTCACCGGCTTCCGCATGCACCGCGGTGCGATCGCCGCGATGGAGCGCCCCGAGCTGCCGAGCGTCGCCGACGTGGTGCGGGACGCGAAGGTCGTCGTCGTGCTCGAGGACATCGTCGATCACACGAACGTCGGCGCGGTGTTCCGCAGCGTCGCCGGCCTGGGCGCCGACGCGGTGCTCGTCAGCCCGCGGTGCGCCGACCCGCTGTACCGCCGGAGTGTCCGCGTGAGCATGGGCACGGTGCTGCAGGTGCCGTGGACCCGCATCGGCGACTGGCCCGCAGCGGGCGAGGAACTCCGCGCGCAGGGCTTCCACCTGGCCGCGATGGCACTGACCGACGAGTCCGTCGACCTGGACGCCTTCGTGGCGGACCTGCCCGACCGGGTCGCGCTCGTGATGGGCACCGAGGGGCAGGGGCTGACGCCGGCCGCGATCGCGTCGGCCGACACGACCGTCCGGATCCCGATGGCGCACGGCGTCGACTCTCTCAACGTGGCCGCGGCGAGCGCCGTCGGTCTGTGGGCGGTCACCCACGCCCGGCGGCTCGCCTCCTAGCGCACCACCGAGACCGTCGGGAGGCCCGGGGCGGCCTGGTCTGACAGCATGCCCCCGGCGCGGATCACCAGGGCACGGTCGCTCGCCGGGCCACCGACCAGGCAGACGCCGACGGGCGCGCCGTCCACGGTCAGCGCCGGTGCGCTCACCGCGGGCAGCCCACCGACGCTCGCGAGCGCGGTCATCGCCGTGGTGGCGGTCCGGGTGCGCTCGAGCGCCGCGGCGTCCGAGTGGAGCAGGGGTGCGGGTCCGGGGACGGTCGGGAACAGCAGGGTCCGACCGTCCAGGGCACGGCGGATCGTCGCACGGACCTCGTCGAGACGTGCCACGGCGTCCGCGGTGGCGTCGGGATCGTTCGCCCGTGCCGCACGGAACCGGTCACCGACGACGGTGCTCAGGGCGCCGGGGTGCGCGTCGATCCAGGAGCCGTGGGCCGCGAGGGCCTCGGCGGCCTGGACGAGCCGCATCTGCTCCTGCAGCGCTGCGGGGTCCGGGATGCCGAGGTCGCGCAGTCGGACGGTCGCGACGGGTTCGTCGAGCGCTTCGACGAAGGCGGCGAAGGCCCGGGCGACGGCCGGTTCGACGAGTGCGACGAGTTCCTCGGGGACGACGAGCACGGTCGCATCGAGTGCCCCGCCCGGCGCCGACGGTGGCGGGACGGTGGCGTCGAGTGCGGCGAGCAGCACCACGGGGCTCCGCGTGAGCCACCCGACGGTGTCGAACGACGGCGCGAGCGGGAGCAGCCCGTCGCGGGACACCGTGCCGTGGGTCGTTCGGAGGCCCCAGAGCCCCTGGTACGAGGCGGGGACCCGGACCGATCCCGCGGTGTCCGTGCCGATCCCGATCTCGGCCGTGCCGAGGCCGACGGCCGATGCGGATCCGCTGGACGAGCCTCCGGGCAGTCGGGTGGGAGCCGCGCTGTTCGGCGGCGTGCCGTGGTGCGCGTTCCGGCCCGTCAGGTTGTACGCGAACTCGTCGGTGCGCGCGATCCCGCGGATCGAGGCACCGGCGGCGAGGAGCGCGGCGACCGCTGCGGCGGGCGCGGTCTCGACCGGTGCTTCGCGCAGGTACGTCGGGTTGCCCGCGCCGACCGGCTGGCCGGGGACGGCGTAGAGGTCCTTGACGGCGACGGTCAGGCCGTCGAGCGATCCGGAGGCGGTGGGGGCGACGAGCGGGTCGCCGACGGCCCGCCAGACGGTGGTGTCGACGGCCTTGGGGCGGCCGGTGACGTGGGCCGCTTCGATGCGCCAGCCGGTGCCCCCGTCGCGGCGCCAGAGCTGGGTCTGGAGGCCCTGCCCGCCCGCGGCGAACCGGGACACCGACACGACGAGGGCGCGGTCCTCGGTCAGGGGGCGGACCTCGACGTGCGTCAGCGACCGGGTGGCGACCCCACCCCGCGCCCCGCGGAACGCGCTGATCGCGTCGTGCCCGACGAGCAGGCCACGGTCGTCGCCGCGCATCGTTCCGGGGGAGTCGACAAAGGCGGCGTCGAGGGCGTCGAGGTCGTTGGCCAGCAGGGCGGTCTCGTAGGCATCGAGCGCCTCGAGCAGCCCGTCGGGTGCCGTCGACGTGGGGGGCGTGGTCATCGGACGGGCTCCTCGAAGTCGGCCTTGCGGATGCGGGCGTGGACACCGGTGACCAGGTCCACCACCTGCGAGATGTTGAAGTCGGTCGCCGCGGACAGGTACGCGTACGCCAGGTGGCGTTCCATGCCCCAGCGCGCGCCGAGGATCGCGACGGCGTGCCGGACGCACTGCCGGACGGCCTCGTCGAGGTCGGGGTCCATGCCGGTGGGCACGAGGAACTCCTGCGTCTCGGCGACGGGCCAGACCAGGTCCCCGAAGCGCGCGGTCGCCTCGGAAGCCGGGGTCAGGTCGAAGCGGATCGTGGCGCGGAGCGAGGCCTCCATCGCGGTGAGCGCCACCTCGCCGTCGCCCTGGGCGAAGTGCGGGTCACCGACGTGGGCGAGCGCGCCGGGGACGAGCACCGGCAGGTGCAGCTGCGAGCCGGCCTGCAGCAGGTTGACGTCGATGTTGCCGCCGTGGCGACCGGGCGGGACGGAGTGCAGCCGCTCCCCGGGGGTGGCGACGCCCATGATCCCGAGGAACGGGGCGAGGGGGAAGTGCGCGAAGCGGTCGCGGGCGGCGGTGAGCGGGATGCGGCCCCGCCGGCCCAGGTCGGTGTCCACGACGTCGGCGAAGACGCTCACCGTCGTGCCGTCGACCGGGAACTCACCGTGCAGGGCACCGCGGCCGTGCCGGTTCGACACGACGCCGTAGTGCACCCGGGGCAGGGTCTCGAGGACCGTCATCGTCAGCACGTCCCCGGGACGGGCACCGCGCACCGCGATCGGCCCGGACACCACGTGTGGACCGTCCGCCGCGGGGTCGCGGTGGCCGGAGCGGGCGATCGCGACGGCGTCGGCGAGGACGTGCTCCGGTGCGACGCCGTGGTCGCCGAACCAGGCAACGGGGTCGCTGCCCTGGTCGGGGAGGATCCCCTCGTGGCTGACCGTGTCGATGGTGACCGACGCGCCGGGGGCGATCGTCAGGGCCGGGGTGTCGCCCTCGCCCGGCAGGCGACCCCACAGGACGGTCTCCGGGTCGACGGGCAGGAAGTGGTCGCCGCGGACGGGTCCGGCGCCGGGCTGCAGGGTCGCCACCGCCGGGGCGGTGGTCTCGTGTGCGGTGGTCATCGGTCCGTCCTCCGTTCGACCAGGTGGGCCACGTCGGCGAGGTGGTCGGCCATCGCCTGCGTCGCGCCCTCGACGTCGTGCTCCCGGATCCGCCGGAGGATCCGCTCGTGCCACTCGAACGACGACCGGCGCCCCTCGCTGGTGCTGTGCGAGCGGG
This sequence comes from Curtobacterium sp. WHRI 8282, assembly GCF_040223925.2. Lineage (NCBI taxonomy): Bacteria > Bacillati > Actinomycetota > Actinomycetes > Micrococcales > Microbacteriaceae > Curtobacterium > Curtobacterium sp. WHRI 8282. The sequence goes on along the minus strand of NZ_JBEHCD020000001.1, from coordinate 1,246,275 downwards.
CACGCACGTCCTGCACCCAACCGCTGCTGAGCTCGCACAACGACACGAGCAGGGGGTTGCCCGAGGTGCGGGCGACCTGCACGTGGAAGGCGACGTCCTGGGCGAGCGACTCCTCCGGGCTCAGACCAGCGTGCGTCGCGGCGAGGATGCGTTCCAGGGTCAGCAGGTCGGCCTCGCCAGCCCGCGCCGCCGCGAGTCCGGCGACCTGCGGCTCGACGACGGTCCGGAACTCGGCGACGTGCTCGGCCCGGTGGTCCAGGTCGTCGCGGTGGTGGTCGAGCAGGGCGGACGCCTCCTCCGGTCGCGGCAGCACGACGGTGCCACGGCCGGGGGTCCGGGAGACCAGGTGCCGGCGCTCGAGTTCCTGCAGCGCCTCGCGGATAGTCGTGCGGGACACGGCGAGGTCCTCGGCGAGGGTGCGTTCCGGCGGCAGCTTGTCGCCGGGCTGCAGGTCGTCGAGCACGAGCGTGCCGAGGTGGGCGGCGGTCGCCGCGCTCAGGGTCCGTCCACGGTGCATGCCATCGACCGTAGGGCCGGTTGGTCTGCTTGGTTCATTGGTACGACCATCTTTTACACGGCCGTCACACGCGGCGTCGGAACCCGAAACACGGCGGGCGAATGGTGGACCACGTCCCCACCCGCACCGACCGGAAGAGGGTTCGACGTGGACCTGGTCCTCACCAACGCACGGCTCACCGACGGCCGATCCGTCGACGTCGCGATCGCCGACGGCGTGATCGTCAGCGTGACCGACGCGCTGCCCGGTCCGGGCTCGGCGCACGGCACCGACACCGGTGCTGCTCCCACCCGCGTGGTCGACTGCGCCGGGCGCGTGGTCATCCCCGGGCTCATCGAGGCACACCTGCACGTCGACAAGGCCCTGCTCGACCGGGAACGCCCGAACCCCGACGGCACCCTCGCCGGCGCCATCGCCGTCACGGGGGAGCTCAAGCGCGGCTTCACCCACGCCACCGTCCGCGACCGCGCCCGCACCCTGCTCGACCAGGCCATCACGAACGGCACGACGCTCGTCCGCGCACACCCCGACGTCGACCCGATCGTCGGGCTCACCGGCGTCGAGGTGCTGCTCGACCTGCGCGACGAGTACCGGGACGCCCTCGACCTGCAGATCGTCGCGTTCCCCCAGGAGGGCATCGCCAAGGCACCGGGCACCCTCGCGCTGCTCCGTCAGGCGCTCGCCGCGGGGGCGGACGTCATCGGGGGATGCACCTACAACGAGCACACCCTGGCCGCCTGCCACGAACACGTCGAGACGGTCCTGGACCTCGCCGAGGAGTTCGGGGTGCCGGCCGACCTGCACGCCGACTTCGCCGACGACACCTCCGACCCGCGGTACGCCCTCGCCGGGCACATCGCCGACCGCGTGACCGTCCGCGGGCTGCAGGGACGGGTGGCGCTCGGCCACGTGACCTCGGTCGCGAGCCTGCCCCGCGGCGAGCGCCGGGTGCTGTTCGACCGCCTCGCTGCCGCCGGGGTCGCCGTCGTGCCGCTGCCCGCGACCGACCTGCACCTGGGGGGACGGTCCGACGACCACGACGTGCGGCGCGGGGTCGTGCCGGTCCGCGAACTCTGGGACGCCGGGGTCACGAGCGCCTACGCGTCGAACAACGTCCGGAACGCCTTCACCCCGTTCGGCAACGCCGACCTGCTCGACGTCGGGCTGCTCCTGGCGCAGACCGGGCACCTGTCCGGCCCGGACGACCTGCGACGGGTGCTCGCCATGGCCACCACCGGGGCGGCCGAGGTCGTCGGCGTCGCGGACACCCACGGCATCCGGCCCGGCGCCGCCGCCGACCTCGTCGTGCTCTCCACCACCGACCCGGACGGCGTCCTGCTCGACCGGCCGGACCGCGCCCTCGTCCTCAAGCGCGGCCGGGTCGTCGCCGAGACCACCCGGACCGTCCGTCTCACCACCAGCCGCACCACGAACCGATCGAAGGAACTCAGCCATGCGTGAACGGATCCCGCACGAGATCGTCGCCTCCGTCCTGGCCGGTGCCACGGCGTTCATCGGCGGCAACGCCCTGCACCTGCCGACCTGGGCGATCTTCATCAGCTGGGCGGGGATGTTCCTGCTCGGCGGCAAGCCGACGCTGCGGAACGCCACCCGCCTGTGGGCCGCGATGCCGATCGGGTCGGCGTTCGGCCTGGTCATCGTCCTGCTCGACCAGCGGTTCGGCACCCTTTTCGGCGAGGGGCAGGCGGCGCAGAACACCGTGCTGGCGCTGCTCATCCTCGTCGTGAACTGCGCCCTGATGTACACGGGTCGGACGAAGCTGTTCGGGCTCGTCCCCGGGATGTTCCTCGGGTTCGCCTCGTTCTTCGCGACGTGCTTCGGCGGCTTCGGCTTCGACCCGGGGAACGCCTGGGCAGCCTGGGTGTCGGTCGTGCTGATGAACGCGCTCGGTCCGGTGTTCGCGTACCTGTCCCGCCGCCTGACCTTCGCCCGGCCCGAGCCGGCCGGCACCGTCGTCGAGGCCGACGCCGTCGTCGCGGCCAGCGGCGCAGTGGCCACCGGCGCAGTGGCCCCGGCCCCGGCCCCGGCTCCAGAACGCCAGCCCGACCAGCCCGTCGCAGCCTCGGCCTAGGAGCGGACCGGTACGCTCGGGTCCCGTGTCACCAGTCGTCCGCCGCCCCCGCTCCGCCGTCCGGAGGCCGGTCACGATCTCGGTGGTCGCCGTCCTGCTCCTCGTCGCCGGCTACCTCGTCGCTGCGGCGGTCGTGCCGTTCGCCCCCGCGAGCGCGAGCACCACCACCTACTCGGCACCCACGACGAGCGTGCCGGACCTGCGGTTCCCCGGCTACGGTGCCACGGCGGTCGAGGCGACCGACTTCCCGGAGAGCCTCCGCACCAGCGGCGACACGAAGCCCCGGCCGATCGCGAGCATCTCGAAGATCGTCACCGCTCTCGTCGTCCTCGACGCGAAGCCCCTCGAGCGGGGCGAGCCGGGGCCCTCGATCGCGTTCAACCCGGAGATGCAGGGGTTGTACGCCAAGTACGCGGCGGTGAACGGCGAGGTCGCGCCGATGCCAGCCGGACTGAAGCTGTCCGAGTACCAGACCCTGCAGGTCATGCTGATGAAGTCGGCGAACAACTACGCAGGGGCCCTCGCCATCTGGGCGTTCGGGTCGCTGGAGGCGTACGACCGTGCCGCGGACGCGTGGCTCGACCGGCAGGGCCTCGACGACACCACGATCGAGGAGCCGACCGGCCTCGACGCGGACAACCGGTCCACCGCGACCGACCTGGTGGCGCTCGGTCAGCTCGCGCTCGCGAACCCGGTCGTGCAGCAGGTCGTCGGGACGAAGCAGGTGACCGTGCCCGGTGCGGGGCAGATCGAGAACTCGAACAAGCTCCTCGGCCTCGACGGCATCGAGGGGATCAAGACCGGCACCCTCGACGAGGCCGGTGCCTGTCTGCTGTTCGCGGCGACGTACGAGCGCGGTGGCAGGGACGTCACCGTCGTCGGTGTGATGCTCGGCGGTGTCGACCACGACTCCCTCGACGTCGACGTGCAGCGGTTGCTGCGGTCCGTGGCGGACAACTTCCAGGTGGTGACGCTCACCCACCAGGGGCAGACCTTCGGCACCTTCTCGACCCCGTGGCAGGACGAGGCCGACGCGGTCACGACGAAGGCCGCCGAGGTGCTCGTGTGGGGCAAGACCACCGTCACCGCGAAGGCGAAGCTGCAGCAGGTGACCTTCGGCACGAAGGGCGAACGGGTCGGGCAGGTCCGGTTCCGCATCTCCGACCACGACCCGGTCACGGTGCCGCTCGCGCTCGAGCGCACGATCGACGACCCCGGCGTCTGGTGGCGCTGGACGAACCCGTTCCAGGGGGCGTGACGCCCGTCGTCCGCCGACCGTAGAGTCGGTCGGGTGACGACGATGACGACGTTCCCCGGGACCACCCCCGCAGCCCTCGGCATCGACCCCGGCGGCGTGGCCGACCTGCTCGACGCCCTCGAGTCGACGCCCGACGTGGAGCCGCACAGCATCATGCTGCTCCGGCACGGCCAGGTGGCGGCCGAGGGCTGGTGGCAGCCCTACGCCGCCGACCGCGTGCACCTGCTCTACTCGTTGAGCAAGAGCTTCGCCGCCGCGGGGGTCGGCATCGCCGTCCGGGCGGGCCTGATCGACCTCGACGCGACCGTGCTGTCCTACTTCCCGGAGCTCGACGCCGACGTCACGGACGAACGCAGCCGCCGCATCCGCGTCCGGCACCTGCTCGCGATGGCGAGCGGCCACCGCGAGGAGACGATCGACCGCGCCCGGGCCCTCGACCCGACGAACACCGTGCGCGGGTTCCTGCTGCTCCCGCCGGACGCGGAGCCCGGCACGGTCTTCGCCTACAACCAGCCGTGCACCTACACCCTCGCCGAGATCGTCCGGCGGGTGACCGGCGGTTCCCTCGTCGCGTGGCTCCGCCCGCACCTGCTCGACCCGCTCGGCATCGACGACCTCGCCTGGCGCCGCGACGACAGCGGTGCGGAACTCGGGTACAGCGGGTGCTACGCCCCGACCGACGCGGTCGCCAAGCTCGGCCAGCTGTACCTGCAGGGCGGCGTCTGGGACGGCGAGCGGATCCTCGACGCCGACTGGGTCGAGCAGGCGACCAGCACGCAGGTCGCCAACCCGGATGAGGCCAACCCCGACTGGTCCCAGGGCTACGGCTTCCAGTTCTGGATGGCCCGTCACGGCTTCCGCGGCGACGGCGCCTACGGTCAGTTCTGCGTCGTCCTGCCGGAGCAGGACGTCGTGCTCGCGATGACCGGCCAGAGCCTCGACATGCAGGCCGTCCTCGACGCGGTCTGGGAGCACCTGCTGCCCGCCGTCGACCGCACGCCCGACGCGGCCTCGGCATCCGCCCTGGAGGCCCGGCTCGCCTCCCTGGGACTGCCCGCCGTGGACGGTGGTCCGCTGCAGGGCCTCGCCGACGTCGGTCCGCTGGCCCGCGACGGCGACGGGTGGCGGCTCACGCTCGACGTCGACGGCGGCTCCCTGTCGGTGCCGGTCGGGCAGGGGGAGTGGGCCGTCGAGGGCCCGCTCGCCGCGAGCGGTGCCGTCGCGGACGACGGGACGGTCCGTGTCGACGTGCGGTTCGTCGAGACCCCGCACCTGGCGCACGTCCGGATCGACCCCGCCACGGGATCGACGACGACGAGCTGGCAGACCGAGCCGCTGCACGACGGACCGCTCACGCTGCGGCGCCCCGCGGACTGAGGGCCCTCGGCCCCGCGGCCTCTCGTCCCTCGGCCCCGCGCCGCGTCGCGTCGCGTCGCGTCGCGTCGCGCCGCGTCTACGGGGTGTCGGAGGGGTGCTCGGTGACGATCTGCAGCTCGGGTCGCTTCGCCGACACCCCGTCGCCGGACGAGGTGTGCTTGATGCGCCGGACCACCCACGGCACCAGGTACTCCCGGGCCCAGCCGAGGTCCTCGGCGCGGGCCTCGCGCCACGGCCGCGCCTCGAGCGGGTCCGGGTTGAACGGTTCGAGCCCGTGCGGCACACCGAGGGTGTCGAGCACCGCCGCGGCGATCGTCGAGTGGCCCATCGGGGAGTGGTGCAGGCGGTCCGGAGCCCACATCCGCGGGTCCCGGAGCACCCGGAGTGCCCACATGTTCGCCACCAGGGCGCCGTGCTTCAGGGCGATGGCGTGCAGGTTCTCGTTGTAGATCGCCGTCTTGCCGCGGACCATGCCGAGCACCGGGGTCATCCCGACGTCCGGGCCGGTGAACAGCACGACGGTGGCTCCGTCGCGGCGCAGGTCGGCGACGAGGCGGTCCACGCGCTCGGCGAGCTCGTCCGGGTCCGAGCCGGGGCGGATGATGTCGTTGCCGCCGGCGGACACCGTGATGAGGTCCGGGTGCAGGGCGACGGCGGCCTCGGCCTGCTCGTCGATGATCTGCTGCAGCAGCCGCCCGCGGATCGCGAGGTTCGCGTAGGCGAAGTCGTCAGTCTGGTGTGCGAGCACCTCGGCGACGCGGTCCGCCCAGCCGCGGTTGCCGCCCGGGACGGTGGGGTCGGGATCCCCGATCCCCTCGGTGAACGAGTCACCGATCGCGACGTACCTGGTCCAAGGATGACGATCTGACACGTTCCGGACCCTAGTCTCGTGGCATGACGAAGGCCAACACGGACGCCGTCGGCTGGTCGGTGCCGGACGAGACGCTCGACCGCATCGCCGAGCGCGCCCCCGGCTACGACGCCGCGAACGCGTTCTGCACCGAGGACCTCGACGAGCTCCGCGCCGCCGGCTACCTGCGGATCGGCGTGCCCGTCGAGCAGGGCGGGGCGGGCCTCGGCCTCCGTGGCACCGCGCGGGTGCAGCGCGCCCTCGCCCAGGCCGCGCCGGCGACGGCACTCGGCCTCGGCATGCACCAGGTGTGGGTGCAGGCGGCCCGCGCCGTGCGTGCGCGAGGCGAGTCGTTCCTCCAGGCCGTCACCGACCACGCTGCGGACGACCACCTGCTCGCCTTCGGGGTGAGCGAACCCGGCAACGACGCCGTGCTGTTCGACTCGTCGACGACGGCGGAGCCGGACGGCGACGGCGGGTACCGGTTCACCGGCACGAAGGTGTCCACGTCCCTCGCACCGGCGTGGGACGTCATGAGCGTCTTCGGCAAGGACAGCTCGGGGCCGGAGCCACGGCTCGTGCACGGGTTCGTCCTGCGGTCCGACGGCGCCGTCGAGCACCTGGACGACTGGGACACGCTCGGGATGCGCGCGACGCAGAGCCGCACCACGAAGCTGCACGGCGTGCACGTCCCCGTCGACCGCATCGTCCGGTCGCTGCCGGTCGGGCCGAACCAGGACCCGCTCGTGTTCGGGATCTTCGCGTCGTTCGAGCTCCTCATCGCGTCGGTGTACGCCGGGGTCGCGGAGCGCGCGATCACGCTCGCGACGGCCGCCGTGGCGGGTCGCACCGCGGCCGACGGCACCAGGCGGTCGCAGGACCCCGACGTGCGCCGGGCGATCGCCGACCTGCGCGGTGCGGTCGACGCGATCACGCTGCAGGTCGACTCGCTGGCGCGGTCGGTCGACGAGCTCGACGACCTCGGAGCCCGCTGGTTCCCGCTGCTCGTCGGCACCAAGGCCCGGGCCGTGGACACCGCGCAGCACGTCGTGGACGAGGCCATGCGCGTCGTCGGCGGCTCGGCGTTCCGGTCGTCGAGCGAGCTGGCGCGGCTGGCGCGTGACGTCCGGGCGGGGCAGTACCACCCGTCGTCGCGGGACTCCGCGGCCCGGACGATCGCCGCGTCGGTGCTCGGCCCGCTCGACTGAGCGCTGCGCTCGCACCGTGCAAGGCGCTGCGCTCCGGCGCACTCCGGCGCACTCCGGTTCACTCCGGTGCGAGGTTCCGCACGTGGTGGTACCCGCGCCCCCTCGCACCACGTCCGGAACCTCGCACCGTCCGATCGCGATCGGCCCCGGGCACAGCGATGTCGGCGGTGCCTGGCATCATCTCGGTGTGAGCAAGCAGGACGGACGGAACCGCCTCGTCTCCGACGCACCGGTGGACGACGTCTCGGCGACCGTGCTGCACGTCGACATGGACGCCTTCTTCGCCTCCGTCGAACTGCTCGACCGCCCCGATCTCGTGGGCCTGCCGGTCATCGTCGGGCACGACTCCGACCGCTCCGTCGTCACCGCCGCCACCTACGAAGCGCGTCGCTACGGCGTCAACTCGGCGATGCCGATGGCCGTCGCCAAGCGGCGCTGCCCGAACGCCGTCATCGTCGAACCGCACTTCGAGAAGTACCGGGCGCAGTCCGCCGCGGTGATGGCGATCTTCGACCGGTTCACCCCGCGGGTCGAGCGCCTCGGCATCGACGAGGCGTTCCTCGACGTCGCCGGCGCCCTCCGGCTGTACGGCACCCCGTGGCAGATCGGCCAGGCCATCCGCCGCACGGTCCTCGCCGAGACCGGTCTGCACTGCTCCGTCGGCGCGGCGTCGACCAAGTTCGTCGCGAAGCTCGCCTCCAGCCGGTCGAAGCCCGACGGCCTGCTCGTGGTCCCCGCCGCCGACACCGTGGCGTTCCTGCACCCGCAGCCGGTGTCCGCGCTCTGGGGCGTCGGCGGCAAGACGCAGGAGACGCTCGAACGCCGGGGCATCCGCACGGTCGGCGACCTGGCGAACACCCCGCTCGGGTCGCTGGTGTCGGCACTCGGCCCGGCCGGCGGGCAGCGGCTGCACGACCTGTCCTGGGGTCGCGACCCCCGCGTGGTCGACACCGGCGTCGGCGAGAAGTCGATCGGGCACGAGGTCACGTTCGGCCGCGACCTGACCGAGCGCGACGACGTCGCCCGCGAACTCCTGCGCCTGGCCGACAAGGTCGCCGTCCGCCTGCGCCAGGCCGACGTGCAGGCCCGGACCGTGGCACTCAAGGTCCGCTACACCGACTTCACCACCCTGACCCGGTCGCGCACCCTGGCGGAGCCCACCGACGTCGCGAAGCGCCTGCACCGCGAAGCCGTCGAGCTGTACGACGTGCTGCACCGACCGGGCAACCAGATCCGGCTGATCGGGGTGCGTGGCGAGAACCTCGTGCCCGCGGCCGCCAGCAACGCCCTGTGGGACGACGACGCGCCGTGGCGTGACACCGAGACCACGGTCGACGCGGTCGCCGCACGCTTCGGCGCCGGCGTGCTGCGACCGGCATCCCTGGTCCGCCGGACCCCTGACGGCGGCGTCCCGCACGCTCGGCAGGACTGACGGTGGCGGTAGAATCGGGTTCAGTGAGCGCAGCGGAGTACGAAGACCAGCAGCCCGCCACGCTGTGGGCGGAGTCGGGTGACGACCAGTCCGGCGCAGGCGGATCGTCGTCGACGCACGACGGCAGCCCGGCACATCAAACCCAGGCGCAGGGTGACGCCGCCCGTGACGAAGCCGACGCCGCAGCCCTGGCCGAAGCGGCCGGCAACTCGGCCGTCCAGCACCTGTCGCCGGCGTTCCCGGACCGGGCCGCCTGGGGCACGGCGTCGAAGCTCCGCGCCTGGCAGATCGAAGCGCTCACGAAGTACTTCGAGAAGGAACCCCGCGACTTCCTCACGGCCGCTACCCCCGGCGCCGGCAAGACCACCTTCGCGCTGCGGCTGGCGACCGAGCTCCTTGCCCGCGGCACCGTCGACCGCATCGTCGTCGTGGCCCCGACCGAGCACTTGAAGCGCCAGTGGGCCGACTCCGCCGACCGTGTGGGCATCCGGATCGACCCGATGTTCAAGAACGGCGACGGCATGTTCGGCCGGCACTACCAGGGCGTCGCGATCACGTACGCCCAGGTCGGCATGAACCCCGAGGTGCACAAGCGCATCACCGAGGGTGGCCGCACCCTGGTCGTCCTCGACGAGGTCCACCACGGTGGCGACGCCCTGACGTGGGGCGACGGCATCAGAGAGGCGTTCTCCGGCGCCACCCGGCGGCTCTCGCTGTCGGGAACCCCGTTCCGGTCCGACACCGCACCGATCCCGTTCGTGCAGTACGCCCCCGACGAGCAGGGCATCCGCACCTCGATCTCCGACTACAACTACGGCTACGGCCGAGCCCTGAAGGACGGCGTCGTCCGCCCGGTGCTGTTCATGGCCTACGCCGGACAGATGCGCTGGAAGACCCGGATGGGCGACGAGATGTCGGCCTCCCTGGGTGAGCAGGTCACGAAGGACATCACGGCCCAGGCCTGGCGCACCGCGCTGTCACCCGAGGGCGAGTGGATGCCGGCCGTGCTCTCCGCCGCCGACAAGCGCCTGACCGAGGTACGTCGCGGTGTGCCCGACGCCGGCGGCCTCGTCATCGCCACCGACACCACCACGGCGCGCGCCTACGCCCGGATCCTGCAGCAGATCACGGGGGAGCGTCCCACCGTGGTGCTGTCCGACGAAGCCGCCGGGTCGAGCCGCATCAGCGCGTTCGCCGAGGACACTTCGCGCTGGATGGTCGCCGTCCGCATGGTCTCCGAGGGCGTCGACGTCCCGCGGCTCTGCGTCGGCGTGTACGCCACGAGCGCGAGCACGCCGCTGTTCTTCGCCCAGGTGATCGGCCGCTTCGTGCGTGCCCGTCGCCGCGGTGAGACCGCGAGTGTCTTCCTGCCGAGCGTCCCCGGCCTGATGGCCCTCGCCGCCACCCTCGAGCTCGAGCGCGATCACGCCCTCGACCGCCCGAAGGACGCCGACGACGGCATGTACAACCCCGAAGACGCGATGGTCGCCGAGGCCAACAAGGAAGACCGCGCGTCCGAGAGCCTGCTCGAGGTCCAGCCGTTCGAGGCGCTCGACTCGCAGGCGTCGTTCGACCGCGTCCTCTACGACGGCGGTGAGTTCGGCACCGGCGGCGAGGTCGGTTCCCTCGAGGAGCTCGACTTCATCGGCATCCCCGGGCTGCTCGAACCCGACCAGGTGCGCGACCTCCTGCGCGCCCGGCAGGCCACCCAGGCCAAGCGGTCCAAGGGCCGCACGGCCAAGGACGGCATGCCGAAGGCGCCCGAGCCCGACCGCCCGATGTACATGACGATCAAGGAGCAGCGCACCGAGCTCGCCCGGCTCGTGTCGATCTGGTCCCGGCACTCGAACGAACCGCACGGTGCGATCCACGCCGAACTCCGGCGGATCAGCGGTGGCCCGGCCGTGGCGCAGGCGAGCATCGAGCAGATCCAGAAGCGCATCGACATCCTGCGCTCCCGCATCGGCGGGCGACGGTGACCGCGGCGTGATCGAGCCGGTCGACGACCGCACCTGGTACGTCAAGCGCGACCCCGAGGCGTCACCCGAGGCGATCATCGACCGCTTCGGCGGCGGCTACCGACTGCGCCGCTTCTCGCTCACCGAGTCCCGCCGCACCCCGCACGGGGTGTTCACGGGGCCCGAACTGGCCGAGACCGCGTGGTGGCGGCTCCGCGACAGGCCGCGGAACTCATGACGCGCCAAGCCAAAGTCCGGTAGACCGGAGGAATGGCAGACTCGATCCCTCACGTCCTCGTCCTCGGCGGCGGCTCCGCTGGCTACACCACGGTCAAGCAGCTCCAGAAGCACGCGGCCACGGTGCCCATGCGCATCACGCTCGTGGACCAGAACACCTACTACACGTACCTGCCGTTCCTGCCCGAGGTCGCCGGTGGCCACATCGCGCCGAAGGACGTCACCGTCGAGCTGCGCCGTGCACTGCGCAAGACCCGGGTGATCCAGGGCAAGGTCACCGCGATCTCCTCGGCGGAAAAGACCGTCTCGATCGCGACCGCCGGCGGCGACGACCGCACCCTCGGCTACGACCACCTCGTCGTCGCCCTCGGTTCCGTCACCCGCACCTTCCCGACCCCCGGGCTCGAGGAGTACGGCGTCGGCTTCAAGAGCGTCGAAGAGGCCGCGTACGTGCGCGCCAAGCTCCTCGACAACATCGCGAAGGCCGCCGCCACCCGCGACGAGGACGAGCGTCGCCGTCTGCTGACCAGCGTCTTCGTCGGCGGTGGCTACACCGGCGTCGAGGCGATCGGTGAGCTGTTCGACGTGTCGCAGGCCGCCATCAAGACCTACCCGTCGCTCGCCGGCGAGCAGCCCCGCTGGGTGCTCATCGACGCCCTCGACCGCGTCGCGCCCGAGGTCGGCCCCGAGCTGTCCAAGTGGACGCTCGAGTCGCTCCGTGCCCGGGGCATCGACGTCCGCCTGAAGACCACCATGCCGAGCGCTGAAGGCGGTGTCGTCAAGTTCTCCGACGGCGACGAGTTCGCCACCGGTCTGCTCGTCTGGACTGCGGGCGTCAAGCCGAACCCGCTCCTCGACGCCTCCGACCTGCCGCGCGGGCCGAAGGGCCACCTCGCCGCGAACGCGAAGCTCCAGGTCGAGGCCGAGGACACCCACCAGGTCGTCGAGGGCGTCTGGGGTCTCGGTGACGTCGCGCAGGTGCCCGACCTGACCGCCGACAAGCAGCCGGCGTTCTACCCGCCGAACGCGCAGAACGCCGTGCGTCAGGCCGTGGTCGCCGCCGACAACATCGTCGCGACCATCACCGGCAAGCCGCTCGAGGAGTACCGCCACCCCTCCATCGGCACCGTCGCGTCGTACGGTGTCGGCAAGGGTGCCGCGAACATCAAGGGCATCAAGATGACCAACTTGCTCGCATGGCTCGCGCACCGCGCGTACCACGTGTACGCGATGCCGACCCTGAACCGGAAGGCCCGCATCATCATCGGCTGGATCACCGGTGCCGTGTCGGGTCGCGACGCGACCTCGCTCATCAAGGAAACCGATCCGCGACGCAACTTCGTCGAGGCGTCCAAGAGCTAGACGCACCCACAGATCGGGCGGGAGGCGCGGTGCCAGCTGGCACCGCGCCTCCCGTCCGTCTGTGCGGACGTCCACCGCCTGTCCGCCATCTGCGGTCCTGTGTCCGTTCCAACGTGGCGCGCGCCAGCGTGGACGCGACGAACGAGAGGAGCGTCCATGCGCGCCATGACGTACCGCGGCCCCTACCGGGTCCGCGTCGAGGAAAAACCGGACCCCCGGATCGAACACCCGAACGACGCGATCGTCAGGGTGGAACGGGCGGCGATCTGCGGGTCGGACCTGCACCTGTACCACGGCATGATGCCCGACACCCGCGTCGGGCACACGTTCGGCCACGAGTTCATCGGGGTCGTCGAGCAGATCGGCTCGTCCGTCGAGACCCTGTCGGTCGGGGACCGCGTGATGGTCCCGTTCAACATCTTCTGCGGGACGTGCTGGTTCTGCGCCCGCGGACTCTTCGCGAACTGCCACAACGTGAACCCGAACGCGACCGCGGTCGGCGGGATCTACGGGTACTCGCACACCACCGGCGGGTACGACGGCGGGCAGGCGGAGCGCGTGCGGGTGCCGTTCGCCGACGTCGGACCGCAGGTGATCCCGGACTGGCTCGACGACGACGACGCCCTCCTCATGACGGACGCACTGAGCACCGGGTACTTCGGGGCGCAGCTGGCGTCGATCCGAGAGGGCGACACCGTCGTGGTGCTCGGTGCCGGGCCGGTCGGACTGTTCTCCGCGGCGTCGGCGTGGTTCATGGGAGCCGGCCGGGTGATCGTCGTCGACCAGCTCGAGTACCGGCTCGAGAAGGCCCGGAGCTTCGCGCACGCCGAGACGATCAACTTCGCCGAGGTCGACGACGTCGTGCTCGAGATGAAGAAGCAGACCGACTTCCTGGGGGCGGACAGCGTGATCGACGCCGTCGGAGCCGAGGCGGACGGCAACTTCACCCAGCAGGTCACCGCCTCGAAGCTGAAGCTGCAGGGCGGTTCCCCGACGGCGCTCAACTGGGCGATCGACGGCGTCCGCAAGGGCGGCACGGTCTCGGCGGTCGGTGCGTACGGGCCGATCCCGAGCGCGGTGAAGTTCGGGGACGCGATGAACAAGGGCGTCACGATCCACACGAACCAGGCGCACGTGAAGCGCCAGTGGCCGCGGTTGCTCGAGCACATCCAGGCCGGGCACTTCAAGCCCAGCGACATCATCACGCACCGCATCCCCCTCGAGCACATCGCCGAGGGCTACCACCTGTTCTCGTCCAAGCTCGACGGTTGCATCAAGACCGTCGTCGTGCCGTGAGGAGGCCCGACATGTCCGACCACACCCCGTACATCGCCGATCCACCCCGACGGGTGCCGTCCGCCGAGGAGCTCCGTGCCCGCATCCCGGGGTGGGGGAGCGACCTCGACCCGGCAGACCGGCCGTCCGTGCCGAAGCTCTCGCGCTCGGCCGGCGCCGCGACCGGTGCCCACTGGGACCTCCCGCCGCAGCAGGACGGTGCGCACGGCCGGGAGCGATCGATCGAGCACGCCCACGTGACGCCGGTGTTCGGCACCGCGCAGCCCCTCCGAGGGGTGCCGGGAGCGGTGCGGCGCCTGGCGTACGCGAGGTTCAGCGAGGGGCGCCTGGCGCACTGGATGCTGCTCGTCGTCGGGGACCGCCTGGACGTCGCGACGCACCGGGTGACCGATGCGCTCCGGGGTCGGCCGGACCGGATGATCAGCGAGACCGGCGTCGCGGCGGAGCGTGGGAACCACCCCGTTGCGTCGCGCCTGGGGTCGAGTCGGTCGGACTGGCGGCACCAGGTGCTCGACCCGGTGGTCGCGAACTGGGGATGGCTCGCGGCGCTCGGTGCCGTGGTGCTGGTGGTGCGGCGGGTGCGCCGCTCGCGCTGACCGTGCGCGCCGCCGGGCCGCCGGGCTTGCACCATGGTGCGGCGTTGCCCACTCGGTGCGACCTTGTTCCGTCACACGGAGTGCGCAACGTCGCACCGGCCCGTGACGTGCGCACGTTCCGGCCTGGAGGCGCGTTGCGGCCCCGCCCCGCGCCTCCAGTCCGCACGTCCCGCGTCCACCGCCCGCCCTCCTGCCCCCGGTCTCGCCGCCCCGAGCGCAGCAGGGCGGCGGCCTCAATGGCCCTGAGCGCAGCGAGGTGGCGCGGAGATCGCCCTGAGCGCAGCGAAGTGGCGCGGAGATCGCCCTGAGCGCAGCGAAGTGGCGCCCCAGAGGCGGTGACGCCCTGAGCGCAGCGATGGCGGCACTCGCCGGGAAGACACAACAGAAAATGCCCCCCGACCGAAAGGTCAGGGGGCACGCATTTCCTGTGTCCGAGAGGGGACTTGAACCCCTACGCCCTAATACGGGCACTAGCACCTCAAGCTAGCGCGTCTACCAATTCCGCCACCCGGACAGGGTGTCTGGTGTCTGTTTCCCGGGTTGAACCCGGCGTTCCTGCCGAGAGAAGACACTAGCACGGGTCTGAACGCGCGATGAACACGGTCGCGCATCCCGGGCGAGTCCTGCGTGTCGGGCTTCGGCGTCGGGGTCGGTGCCGACCGATACCGTGGAGCCATGACGAACCCGGAGCCCTCCGAGCCGCAGTCCGTGCCCGAGCTCGAGGCCACCGCGGCGATCGCCCGCGACCTCATCCGCATCGACACGACGAACTGGGGCGAGGGGAAGTCCCGTGGGGAGACCGAGGCGGCCCACTACGTCGAGGACAAGCTCCGCGCGCTGGGTCTCGAGCCGCAGTTGTTCGAGTCCGAGCCGGACCGGGTGAGCGTCGTGGCGCGGGTGCCCGGCCGGAACCGTGACAAGCCGGCGCTCGTGGTGCACGGGCACCTCGACGTCGTGCCGGCCGACCCGGCGAACTGGTCGGTCGACCCGTTCGGTGGCGTGGTCAAGGACGGATCGCTGTGGGGTCGGGGCGCCGTCGACATGAAGAACATGGACGCGATGATGCTCACGTCGCTGGCCGACGTCATCGAGCAGCACGGTGCGCCGGAGCGTGACCTGGTGATCGCGTACTTCGCCGACGAAGAGGCCGGGGGAGTCCTGGGGTCCCACCACGTGGTCGACCAGCACCCCGAGGTCTTCGCGGGGGCGTCGGCGGCGATCAGCGAGGTCGGCGGGTACTCGATCACGCTCGGTGACCGTCGCGCCTACCTGCTGCAGACCGGCGAGAAGGCGCTGATGTGGGTGAAGCTGATCGCGCGCGGCACCGCCGCCCACGGCTCGCACGTGATCCGCGACAACGCTGTCACGAAGCTCGCGGCGGCGGTCGCCCGGATCGGCAGCGAGGAGTGGCCCGTCCGGCTCTCGGCCACGACGGACGCGATGGTCGCCGAGGTGGCGCGGTTCCTCGGGGTCGACCCGACGGTCACCGGCCCGGACGAGGTCGCCCTGGCCACCGGCTCGGCATCGCGGTTCATCCACGCCGCGCTGCACACCACGTCGAACCCGACGGTGCTGACCGCCGGCTACAAGCACAACGTGATCCCGGACACCGCCGAGGCCCTGGTCGACATCCGCTGCCTGCCGGGTGACGAGGAGACCGTGCTCGAGCGGGTGCGGGAGCTCGCCGGGCCCGACGTCGAGGTGGTCATGTCGTTCCGCGACATCGGCCTCGAGCAGGACTTCGGCGGCCCGCTGGTCGACGCCGTCCGCGACGTCCTCGATCGGCACGACCCGGGCGCACCGGTCCTGCCGTACCTGCTGTCCGGCGGCACCGACAACAAGGCGCTCTCGACGCTCGGCATCGCGGGGTACGGGTTCGTGCCGCTGCAGCTGCCGGCCGGTGTCGACTTCCCCGCGATGTTCCACGGCGTGGACGAGCGGGTGCCGCTCGACTCGCTGGCGTTCGGTCGGCGGGTGCTGGCCGACCTGCTCGCCACGTACTGATATTGTTCGTGGTCGCCGTCGTGGCGGTGCCCTGACCGACCTCCCCCTGAAAGGCCCGTGCGATGCACATCCTCGAGGCGATCTTCCTCGGCTTCGTCCAGGGGCTCACCGAGTTCCTGCCGGTGTCCTCCAGCGCGCACCTGCGCATCGTGGGGCTCTTCCTGCCCGACGCGAAGGACCCCGGTGCGGCCTTCACCGCCGTGACGCAGCTCGGCACCGAGACCGCGGTGCTCATCTACTTCTGGAAGGACATCACCCGGATCATCGGGCGGTGGTTCCGGTCGGTGGTCAAGCGTGACGTGCCGAAGGGCGACCCCGACGTCCGCCTCGGCTGGCTCGTGATCCTCGGCACGATCCCGATCGGGGTCGCCGGGCTGCTGCTCAAGGACTCGATCGAGACCACCTTCCGGTCCCTCTGGATCGTCGCGATCGTCCTCATCGTCTTCGGTGTCGTGCTCGGGGTGCTCGACCGTGTCGGCCGCAAGGAGCGGCGCATCGAGCAGATGACGTTCCGCGGTGGTCTGCTCATCGGCCTGGCGCAGATGCTCGCCCTGGTGCCCGGTGTGTCCCGTTCCGGTGCGACCGTGTCGATGGGGCTCGCCCTCGGGTACACCCGACCCGCCGCTGCGCGCTTCGCGTTCCTGCTGGCGATCCCGGCGGTGTTCCTGTCCGGGTTCTACGAGGCCGCGACGAGCCTCGGCGACCACGGTTCGCCGTTCGGACTCGCCGACACGCTCATCGCCACCGTCGTCGCGTTCGTGGTCGGGTTCGTCGTGATCGCGGCGTTCATGAACTACATCAGCAAGCGCAGCTTCATGCCCTTCGTCGTCTACCGGATCGCACTCGGTATCGTGCTCATCGTGTTGTTGTCGCTCGGAGTGATCCAGCCGTGAGGGCCTGGCAGGCCCCATCCGTCCCCGACGTCCCCGGCGCCGCGCCCCGACCGGTCGTCCACGACACCGCAACGGGCAAGCCGGTGGACCCCGCCCGCGACGAGGACCGCGCTGCGCTGTACGTCTGCGGCATCACGCCGTACGACGCCACGCACCTCGGCCACGCGGCGACCTACCTGGCGTTCGACACGCTCGGCCGCGCCTGGCGTGACGCGGGGCTCGACGTCGAGTACGCGCAGAACGTCACCGACGTGGACGACCCGCTGCTCGAGCGTGCCGCCCGCGACGGCGTCGACTGGCGTGCCCTGGCGGCTGAGCAGGTCGACCTGTTCCGCCGCGACATGGAGTCGCTGCGGATCCTGCCGCCGGACGACTTCGTGGCCGTCACCGACGAGGTCGAGCGCGTCGCCGAGGCGGTCTCGTTCCTGCAGGAGTCCGGCTACGCGTACGAGGTCCCGACCGACGGCGCCGAGGGCGACGACCTGTACTTCGACGTGAACCGCCCCACCGACGCGTGGACCCTCGGTGACGAGAGCGGCCTGGACCGCGAGACGATGCTCGCCCTCGCTGCCGAACGCGGCGGCGACCCGGGACGTCCGGGCAAGCGGGATCCGCTCGACCCGCTGCTGTGGCGCGCCGCGCGCGACGGCGAACCGGCCTGGGACACCGAGATCGGCCCCGGTCGCCCCGGCTGGCACATCGAGTGCAGCGTCATCGCCGGTGACCGTCTCGGGCTGCCGATCAGCGTGCAGGGCGGCGGGAGCGACCTGGTCTTCCCGCACCACGAGATGAGCGCCGGGCACGCAGCCGCCCTCGCGCACCAGCCCCTCGCGAACGCCTTCGTGCACACCGGGATGATCGCCTACCAGGGCACGAAGATCTCGAAGTCGCTCGGCAACCTCGTCACCGTGCGCGGGCTGCTCGACGACGGCGCCGACCCCCGGGCGATCCGGCTCGCACTGCTGTCGCACAAGTACTCCGACGACTGGGAATGGTTCGACACCGAGCTGACGAGTGCCCAGACACGGCTCGCCGGCTGGGATGCCTGGGCCTCGGGAGCCTCCGCCGGGCACGCCGACGACGCAGCGGACGTCGCGGCACGAATCCGCGCACGGGTCTCCGACGACCTCGACACCCCCGGTGCCGTCGCCGCCGTCGACACGGCGATCGCGGGCGGTACGGCGTGCACGGCGGAGCTCCTCGACCTGATCGACGCGCTGCTCGGCATCCGCCTGGCCTGACCTCGGTGCACCGGCCGTCGCGCCTGTGCTGCGACCGTCCGCGGAGTGGTCGTGACACGTCGCGTGCGTGCTGCCCAGGGGTCAGGAACTGTCGTCCGGGCGGGCCGCAGCCGACAGTTCGCGACCACTCGCCGGAGGTGACCGGTGTGTCGTGACCGTTCGCGTCCGCCGGACGGGAGGCCCGAGGCAGGCCGGCCCCGCGCCTCCCGTCCGCGGAGTGGTCGCGACACGTCGCGTGCGTGCCGCCGAGGGGTCAAGAACTGTCGTCCGGCCGGGCCGCAGCCGACAGTTCGTGACCACTTGCCGGAGGTGAGCGGGGTGTCCTGGCCGCGCGGCGAGTGGCCGCGACACGCCGCGTGCACGCTGCCGACGGGTCAGGAACTGTCGCCTGGGCGGGCTGCAGCCGACAGTTCGTGACCACTCGCCGGACGTGAGCGGGGCGTCTTGACCGTTCGCGTTGGCCGGACAGGAGGCCCGTGGCGGTCCTGCCCCGTGCCTCCCGTCCGCGGAGTGGTCGCGACGCGTCGCGTGCGTGCGGCCGAGGGGTCAGGAACTGTCGCTCGGGCGGGCCGCAGCCGACAGTTCGTGACCACTCGCCGGACGTGAGCGGGGCGTCTTGACCGCACGCCCCCACGGACGGGAGGCCGTCAGTGGGTGACGGCTACTGCTGGGGCCGCCACGGGCCCTCGCCACCGGCGGTGCCGCCGTCCTTGCCGTCCTTGCGCTCACGGCGACGGAGGTACTGCTCGAACTCCTGCGCGATGGCGTCGCCCGAGGCCTCGGGGGAATCGACCGTGTCGCGCGCCTGCTCGAGCTGCCCGATGTAGGACGCCATGTCCTCGTCGTCGGCGGCGAGGGCGTCGATGCCCTCTTCCCACTCGGTGGCGTCGTCGAGCAGCGACCCGCGCGGCACCGTGACGTCCGTGAGCTCCTCGATCTTGTCGAGCAGCGACAGCGTGGCCTTCGGCGAGGGCGAGTTGTGCACGTAGTGCGGCACCGAGGCCCACAGGGACAGCGTGGTCAGCCCGGCCTTGTCCATCGCGTCGGCGAGGACCCCGAGGATGCCGGTCGGGCCCTCGTACGAGGACTTGTCGACGTCGAACGCGGCGCGGACCCCGGCGTTCTCGCTCGACACGAAGACCGAGATCGGTCGGGTGTGCGGGACGTCGGCGAGCATGGCGCCGACGAAGACGACTGCGTCGATCGAGTAGACGTCCGCCAGGTCGATGATCTCCGAGCAGAAGCCCCGCCAGGTGCGCGAGGGTTCCGGACCGACGAGCACGAAGACGTCACGGTCGGTGGGGGAGCCGGTGGCACCGATGACCGGACGCCCCTCGGCTCCGGGGCCGTGCAGCACGATCCGGGGCCACTGCACGCCGCGGTCGCCGTTGTCGTCGGTGCCGACGGTGGGCCGGTTGAACTGGTAGTCGACGTACCGCTCGCCGTCGAGTTCGCGCAGCTCGTCGAGCCCGAGGGACTCGACGATGCGACGCGCCAGACCGCTCGCGGCCTCGCCGGCGTCGTTCCAGCCCTCGAAGGCGACGACGAGCAAGCGACCGTCGCTGAAGGGGGAGTGCTGTGGCACGGAGCGGACCTCCTGGTGGTGGAGCGGAGCGGGGCGGGAGCGATGCCCCCGGCCGGACACGATTCAGGCATCCACTGTAGGCCCAGGGGGTGTCGGCGCACGTGCGCGTCCGCGCCCAGCGGAACGGCCCCGGTAGACTCGTCGCCCGTGACCGCGCATCCTCCTGCCCTCGTCCCGCCCGCAGCCGTGCTGTGGGACATGGACGGCACGATCATCGACACCGAGCCGATCTGGCAGCGGTCCCAGGTCTACCTGACGAACCGCTACGGCGCCGAGTGGACCCACGAGGACGGGCTGTCCCTGGTGGGCAGCGGTCTCGAGCGCTCCGGTGAGCTCCTGCGTGCCAAGGGCGTCGACATGGAGGTCGAGGAGATCATCCAGTGGATGACCGACTACGTGATGGAGCACCTGCGCGCCGGTGAACTGCCGTGGCGGCCGGGTGCCCGTGAGCTCGTCGAGGAGCTCCACGCCCGCGGCATCCCGACCGCCCTGGTCACCATGTCCCGTCGCAAGATGGCGCTCGTCGCCGCCGAGGCCCTGGGCGAGCGCGGCTTCCGCGTCGTCGTGGCCGGCGACGACGTCGACCGCCCGAAGCCGTTCCCGGACGCGTACCTGTCCGCCGCCGCGCAGCTCGGCGTCGAGCCCACCGCGTGCGTCGCGATCGAGGACTCCGCCACCGGCGTCGCGTCGGCCGTCGCGTCCGGCGCCGTCACGGTCGCCGTCGAGCACATCGTCCCGCTGTCCGAGATCGCCGGCGGCGACGTGCACCTGACCACCCTGGCGGGGGTCGATGTCGACCGGCTGGTCGAGTTGACGACGCCGGCACTGGCCGCACGGACTGGAGGCGCGGTGCCGGACCCGGCGCACGCTGCGGACACCGAAGGGGTCACCCGATGAGCCACACCGACGACGCACGCGACGAGGCGGACGCGGGCCGCGCCTCCAGTCCGACCGCGGACCCGACCGCAGCGCTCCCGCACACCGCGGGCGGCGCACCGCACACGCCGCCGCGCGGCCCGTTCCGGGCCGGCGACCGCGTCCAGCTGACCGGTCCCAAGGGCAAGCTCACGACGCTGTCGCTCGAGACCGCGGGTGAGTACCACACGCACCGCGGGGTGCTCCGGCACGACGACGTCATCGGGCAGCCCGACGGCTCGGTCATCCGGGCGAGCACCGGTGACGAGTACCTCGCACTCCGCCCGCTGCTCAACGACTACGTGATGTCGATGCCGCGTGGCGCCGCGATCGTCTACCCGAAGGACGCGGCGCAGATCGTGGCCTTCGCGGACGTCTTCCCCGGGGCCCGCGTGGTCGAGGCCGGCGTCGGCTCGGGGGCGCTGTCGCTGTTCCTGCTCCGCGCGATCGGCCCGACCGGGCAGCTGCAGTCGTTCGAGCGCCGCGAGGAGTTCGCGGCGATCGCGAAGGGCAACGTCGGCACGTTCCTCGGCGCCGTCCCGGACAACTGGGCCGTCACCGTCGGTGACCTCGTCGAGTCGCTGCCCGACGCGACCGAGCCGCAGAGCGTCGACCGCGTCGTGCTCGACATGCTCGCGCCGTGGGAGTGCGTGGACGCCGCCGCCGACGCCCTCGTGCCCGGCGGGCTCATCGTCTGCTACGTCGCGACCGTCACGCAGCTGTCCCGCACGGCCGAGGCCCTGCGTGACACCGGACGCTTCACCGACCCGATGCCGAGCGAGACCCTGGTGCGCACCTGGCACGTCGAGGGCCTCGCCGTCCGCCCGGACCACCGCATGGTCGGGCACACCGGGTTCCTCATCACGGCACGACGCCTGGCGGACGGCACCGTGCTGCCGAACCTGAAGCGCCGCGCGGGCAAGGCGGAGTTCTCGGACGAGGACATCGAGGCCTGGACCCCGGGCGCCGTGGGCGAGCGGGCGACGAGTGACAAGAAGCTCCGCAAGGTGGCTCGGCAGTCGGCGGCGCAGGCGCGCAAGGTCGCAGCGGCCGAGGCGTCGTCGGCGGTGGATGGTGCTGCGGCGCCGTCCGGGGCCGTCGAGGCTCCGTCGGACGCTGCTGCGGCTCCGTCGGGCGCTGCTGCGGCTCCGTCGGATGCCGCTGCAGCTCCGTCCGGGGCCGTCGAGGACGAACGGTAGGCTGACGGCGTGCCCGTCCTGCATCGAACGGAAAGAGGGTCCGTGCGCACCATCCCCGCACTCCTGGTCACCATCGGTCTCGCGGTGTCGCTCACCGCCTGCGCCTCGAACGGTGCCGGCACCACGCCCTCGAGCTGTGCCGCTCCCGGCGCCGCGTCCGAAGCGGTGACCGCCACCGGCAAGTTCGGCTCGGAGCCGAAGGTCAACGTGCCGAAGGGCCTGACCACCAAGGGCACGCAGGTGTCCGTGCTGAAGCAGGGCAGCGGTCGCACGATCGACGACGGCACCCCCGTCCTGGTCGAGTACACCCTGGTCGACGGCTCCACGGGCGAGGTCGCCCAGACGAGCGGCTACTCGGGCCAGACGGCACCGATCACCGCCGGTGCGAGCAACTACGGGGCCCTCGGTGCCTCGCTGCAGTGCGCCCACGTGGGCGACCGCCTGGCGGTGGCCCTGCCAAAGAGCGCCCTGAGCAGCACCGACGGAACCGGCGGCAGCTCCTCGTCGAAGAAGACCGAGGACGCTGTGATCGCCGTCATCGACGTCAAGCGCGCGTTCGACGCCCGCGCCACCGGCACCCCGCAGCTCGCCGGCGACAAGATGCCGGCCGTGGTGCTCGCACCCTCCGGCGCCCCCGGCATCACGATCCCGTCGTGGAGCGCGCCGAAGTCGAACGAGACGCACCTGCTCCGCAAGGGCGACGGTCGCGAGCTCACCGCGAAGGACACCGCGGTCATCAAGTACACCGCCGTCACCTGGGGTGCCGACCCGTCCGTCGCCGGCTCCAGCTGGACCGACGGTTCCGGCGCGCAGGCCATCCCGCTCACCAAGGGCCAGGTCGACGAAGGCGTCCGGACCGCGATCGTCGGGCACCACGTCGGCGACCAGGTCCTGGCCATCGTCAACCAGCAGGGGACCGCGTACGCGTACGTGATCGACGTCCTCGGGGCGATCTCGAACTGACCCGGGCGGACCGTCCACGGACCGCGGCGCGGGTGCACTCCGGTGCACCCGCGCTGCCGTAGGATCGGCTCGTGCCAGCGACCCGTGTGCCCCGTGTGCCCGCCGAGGAGCGGCTGTTCAGCCTCGTGCTCGCGCTGCTCTCGACGGAGTCCGGGCTGACCAAGGCCGAGATCCTGGCCAACGTGCAGGGGTACCGGCAGCGGTTCTCGACCGGTGGCGACAACGCCTCGCTCGAGCGCCAGTTCGAACGCGACAAGGACGACGTCCGCGAGCTCGGCATCCCCCTCGAGACCATCGAGACCCCGGGTGCCGCGGGCAACAACCAGACGCTCCGGTACCGGATCCCGAAGGGCGAGTACGACCTGCCCGTCGACGTCCGCTTCACCCCGGACGAATCCGCGTTGCTCTCCCTGGCCGCGATGGCCTGGCGCGAAGGCGCACTGTCCGCCGACTCCCGTCGTGGCCTGCTGAAGGTCCGCTCGGCCGGTGCCGAGGACGACGACGGTGCCCTGCAACTCGGGGTCGACGCGTACGCTCCGCGGCTCCGCGCCCGTGATGCCTCGTTCGAGCCGCTCCGTTCCGCGCTCGACCGCGGTGCTGCCGTCCGCTTCGACTACATCACGCCGGGGCAGCACGACGCCCGTCGGCGCGAAGTGGCTCCACTCGCCCTGGTGCAGCACGGCGGCCGGTGGATGCTCGCCGCCCACGAGTTCGCGACGGACTCGGACAAGAACTACCTGCTGGCCCGCATCGTCGGACCCGTCACCCAGTACGAGGTCGGGCAGCACACCGCTCCCGTCGGCGCGGGGGAGCGCACCCTCGCCGAGCTCGAGCGGATCTGGGCCGAGCGCACCGCGCGCATCGCCGTGACGCCGGGTTCCGACGCCGAACGCCGACTGACCCGTCGCCGCGACACCGAGACCGACGCCGACGGCGCGCTCGTGCTGCACCACGTCGACCCGCAGATCCTCGCCGAGGAACTCGCCGCCTTCGGGCCCGAGGTCCGGGTGCTCGAGCCCGACGACCTGCGGGCACGGGTCGACGAGCGCCTCCGTGCACTCGTGCGCGACCACACCGACGACGATCGTGCCGCAGCCCCCGGAGAGGACCCCGTTCGTGGCTGACGCCCAACCCCTGCAGGCGCAGGACAAGCTCGCGTTCCTGCTCGCCCTGGTGCCGTACCTGATCGACCGCGAGCGGGTCTCGGTGGCCGAGGCCGCTCGGCACTTCGGTGTGCCCGAGGCCCGGATCCGGCGCGCCGTCGAACTCATCGCGGTGTCCGGGGTGCCCGGCGAGACGATGCAGTACCAGCACGGCGACCTGTTCGACATCGCCTGGGACGACTTCGACCAGAACGACATGATCGTGCTGACCAACCTGGTGGCGATCGACGACTCACCGCGCCTGTCGGCTCGTGAGGCATCGGCGCTCATCGCCGGCCTGCAGTACCTGTCCGCGCTGCCCGAGGCCGCCGACCGTGACGCCATCCGCGCGCTCATGGCCAAGCTGTCCCGCGGTGCCGGGGGAGCGGCGTCGACCGTCGCCGTCGGGCAGGACCTGCACGACGTCGCCCTCGCCACCATCCGCCGGGCGATGTCCGACGGCCGCGGCCTGGTCTTCGAGTACGCCGGACCGCGGACCCAGGGCGGCACCCGACGGGTCGATCCGCTCCGGGTCGAGTCCATCGACACCGACTGGTACCTGCGCGCGTGGGACCTCGACCGGCAGGCGCTCCGGACGTTCCGGCTCGACCGGATGTCGGAGGCGCGCGTCGACGACCGCCCGGCCGAGAAGACCATCGACCAGGTCGTGATCCCGGACACGCTGTTCCAGCAGGCCGCCGACGACGTCATCGTCACGGTGGAACTCGATTCGACGTCGCTGCCCCTGGTCGCCGACTTCCTGTCCGACACCGCCGACGCGCCCGACGGTGACGGTCGTGTGCGCATCCGGCTCGCGGCGTCGCACGGGTTCGACGGCGTGGTCCGGCTCGTCGCGGGGTTGCCGGGTCGTGCCGTGGTGCTCGACCCGCCCGCGGCCCGTGACGCCGTGCGCGACTTCGCAGCCGCGGCCCTCGCTGCGGGCTGAGGTCTGCCGCTGCGGCCCGTCCGAGCGCTGCACGTTCCGACCAGGTACGCCCGATCCTGCACGGTGGGCTTCGGGTACCTGGTCGTTCCGGGCGTCCCTGGTGTGTTGCTCTGACCAGGTATGCCCGATCTCGCTAGGTACGCCCGATCTCGCCGGGTACGCCCGCTCCCGCACGGTGGGGCTGGGGTACCTGGTCGTTCCGGGCGTACCTGGTGTTTTGCTCTGACCAGGTATGCCTGATCTCGCCAGGTATGCCCGATCTCGCCAGGTATGCCCGATCCCGCCAGGTATGCCCGATCTCGCCATGTATGCCCGATCCCGCCGGGTACGCCCGATCATGGACGGTGGGCTTCGGGTACCTGGTCGTTCCGGGCGTACCTGGTGTGTTGCTCTGACCAGGTATGCCCGATCTCGCCAGGTACGCCCGATCTCACCCGATACGCCCGCTTCCGCCTGGCACACCCGACCTCGCACGGTGGACTTCGGGTACCTGGTTGTTCCGGGCGTACCTGGTGTGTTGATTCGACCCGGTATGCCCGATCCCGCCAGGTACGCCCGAACTCGCCAGGGACATCCCGAGGCACCGCCCAACCCCGCCCAACCCCGCCCACCCCCGCCCACCCCCGCCCACCCGCCACGCGGCCGCGCCGACCCCCGGCGGACTGTCGGTCCCGACCCCGTAAGATCGACCACATGGCTTCGACGACCGCGCGCGGGCGAGCGAAGCGGCAGGGGCGCCAGAAGACCGACGCCGAAGGCCGCATGTCGCTCGGGCAGCACCTCATCGAGCTGCGCAACCGGCTCTTCCGCGCAGTCGTGGCGATCGTCGTCGGCGCGATCGGCGGCTGGTTCCTCACCCCGTGGGTGCTCGACTCGCTGCGGGCACCGGTGACCGAGCTCGCCAAGGTCGGCGGACACACGGCCGAGCTGAACTTCCCGATGATCACCGGGGCGTTCGACCTCAAGCTGCAGATCGCGATCACCATCGGCATCGTCATCGCCAGCCCCGTCTGGCTGTACCAGATCTGGGCGTTCATCGTGCCCGCGCTCGTCCGGCGTGAGCGGCAGTACGTCTGGGGCTTCCTCGGCACCGCGATCCCGCTGTTCTTCGCCGGGTGCTACTTCGGGTGGTACATCCTGCCGCACGTGGTCGGCATCCTCGGCAGCTTCGTGTCGAGCCAGGACACCTCGATCGTCGATGCGAAGGCGTACTACGACTTCGTCATCAAGCTCATCGTCGCGGTGGGCATCGCCTTCGTCCTGCCGGTCTTCCTCGTCCTGCTGAACTTCGTCGGCGTCCTGTCGGCGTCCGCGATCATCAAGAGCTGGCGCGTCGCGATCCTCTGCATCCTCGTCTTCTGCGCCATCGTGACCCCGAGCGCCGACGTCATCTCGATGTTCCTGCTCGCCGTCCCGATGGTGGTTCTCTACATCGCGGCCTGCTTCATCGCGTGGCTCCACGACCGCCGTGTGGCCAAGCGCCAGGCGAAGCTCGACGAGGAGTACGGCTTGTGAGCGGCACGAGTGCGGCCGAGCGGTTCGCCGCGGCAAAGGTGCGCAACCGGTCGCGAAACCTCGAGCTCTTCCGGACGGACCTGCGGTTCGACCTCGACCCGTTCCAGTTCGCCGCATGCGACTCGCTCGACCAGGGGCGCAGCGTCCTGGTCGCCGCCCCGACCGGAGCCGGCAAGACCATCGTGGCCGAGTTCGCCATCTGGCTCGCCATGCGCCAGCCGACGGCGAAGGTCTTCTACACGACGCCGATGAAGGCGCTCAGCAACCAGAAGTACGCCGAGCTCGTCGACGTCTACGGCGAGTCCGAGGTCGGGCTGCTCACCGGCGACACGAACGTGAACCCCCGCGCCCGCGTCGTCGTGATGACGACCGAGGTGCTCCGGAACATGATCTACGCCGACTCGGACCTGCTCGACGACCTCGCCTGGGTGGTCCTCGACGAGGTGCACTACCTCGCCGACCGGTTCCGCGGTGCCGTGTGGGAAGAGGTCATCCTGCACCTGCCGACCGAGGTCCGCCTGGTCTCGCTCAGCGCGACGGTGTCCAACGCCGAGGAGTTCGGCGACTGGCTGCAGACCGTCCGCGGCGACACCGACGTCATCGTCTCCGAAGACCGCCCGGTGCCGCTCGAGCAGCACGTCCTGGTCGGTTCGAAGATGGTCGACCTGTTCGACTCGAGCGGTGCCGCGGCGACGAACCGCGTGAACCCGGAACTGCTCCGCATGGTCGGCGGCGGTTCCCGGAGCGAGCGGAACGGCGGCGGCCACCGCGGTCGGCGCGGTCGTGGTGGCTACCCCGAGCGTCGCGGGCCCCGCACCGAGAAGGTGCACCGCGAACAGATCGCGCACATGCTCGACGAGCGGATGCTGCTGCCCGCGATCTTCTTCGTGTTCAGCCGCAACGGCTGCGACCAGGGCGTCCGCAACGTCCTGCGCTCGGGCCTGTCCCTGACGACGGTGCAGGAGCGCAACGAGATCCGCGAGACGGCGGAGTACCACTGCCGCACCCTGCTCGACGAAGACCTGGCCGTCCTCGGCTACTGGGAGTGGCTCGAAGGGCTCGAGCGCGGGGTCGCGGCGCACCACGCCGGCCTGCTCCCTGCCTTCAAGGAGGTCGTCGAGAACCTCTTCCAGCGCAAGCTCCTCAAGGTCGTCTTCGCCACCGAGACCCTGGCGCTCGGGGTGAACATGCCGGCGCGCACCGTCGTGCTCGAGAAGCTCGAGAAGTTCAACGGCGAAGCCCGTGTGCCGATCACCCCGGGGGAGTACACGCAGCTCACCGGTCGTGCCGGTCGTCGTGGCATCGACGTCGAGGGGCACTCGGTCATCCAGTGGACCGACGGGCTCGACCCGCAGGCCGTCGCGTCGCTGGCCAGCCGTCGAACGTACCCGCTCAACTCGTCGTTCAAGCCGACCTACAACATGGCCGTCAACCTGATCGACCAGTTCGGTCGGCAGCGCACGCGCGAGGTCCTCGAGACGTCGTTCGCCCAGTTCCAGGCCGACCGGTCGGTGGTCGACCTCGCCCGCAAGGTCCGCTCGCAGCAGGAGTCCCTCGACGGCTACCGTGAGGCGATGCAGTGCCACCTCGGCGACTTCACCGAGTACTCGGCGCTCCGTCGTGAGCTCTCCGACCTCGAGCGCACGAACGTGCCCGGCGGTCGCGAGGCGTCGCACGGCGCCCGCCAGGAACGCCAGGCCGCGATCACGGCGGTCCGCCGCCAGCTGCAGCGCCACCCCTGCCACGCCTGCCCCGAACGCGAGGCGCACGCCCGCTGGTCCGAGCGCTGGTGGAAGCTCAAGCGCGCCAACGACAAGCTCGTCCAGCAGATCCGGTCCCGCACGGGTGCCGTCGCGACGACGTTCGACCGCGTCACCGAGGTCCTGCTCGAGCTCGGCTACCTGGTGGACGCCGGCAACGGCGAAGCCACGGTGGCCGCGGGTGGCCGTCGCCTGCAGCGCATCTACGGTGACCGCGACCTGCTCGTCGCCGAGTGCCTCGAGGCGGGGGTCTGGAAGGACCTCACCCCGGCACAGCTCGCCGCCATGGCCGCGACGATCATCTACCAGCCCCGCCGCGAGGACGCTCCCGGCACGGAGCACGCCCTGCCCCGCGGCGCGTTCCGCCCCGCGCTCGACGAGACACTGACCATCTGGTCGCGCCTCGACGACATCGAGCGTGCGGCGCGTCTGGCCGGTTCACAGCCGCCGACCCCGGCGATGGCGGTCGGCATGTTCCGCTGGGCCTCGGGCTCGGCTCTCGACGACGTCCTCCGCACCCTCGACCTGCCGGCCGGCGACTTCGTGCGCTGGTCGAAGCAGGTCATCGACCTGCTCGACCAGATCCGGAACGCCGGCGACGACGAGCTCGCCCAGACCGCCCGACGGGCGACGGACGCGGTTCGCCGCGGCATCGTCGCCTACGCGGCGGTCTGACAGGAGGCACGGTGCGGGTTCCGGAGACCAGTGTGCGCGGGCTGCCCGCGCGCGTCGGCCGCGGGGCGGTCGCGACCGGCCCGTTCGCCGCGTTGCCGCTCGGCACCGCGCTGCCGTTGGCCGTCATCGGCGGGATCCTCTTCGCCCTCGCGTTCCCGTCGCCCGGGTGGTGGTTCCTCGCCTACCCGGCACTCGCCTGCATGCTGCTCGCGGTGATGGGACAGCGGGCGCGGCGCGCGGCGTGGATCGGCTACCTCGCCGGCGCGGCGTTCTGGATCCCGGCCATCTCGTGGGCCGGTCGTTACCTGGGCCCGGTCCCGTGGTTCGCTCTCGCCCTGCTCGAAGCCGCGTTCTTCGCACTCGGCAGCGTCGCCATCGCCCTGGCGTACCGCTGGGTCGCGCGCGTCGTACCCTCGACCGCCGGACGCGTGTGGGGCCTCCCGGCCGTCGTCGCCGCACTCTGGACCGGACGCGAGTGGTTCTCGGGGAGCTGGCCGTACGGTGGTTTCGCCTGGGGGCGCGTCGGCCTGTCGCAGTCGCAGGGGCCGTTCACACACCTGGCCGCGTACGTCGGTGTCCTCGGCCTGACGTTCGTCGTCGTGTACTGCGTCGCGGTCGTGGTGTCGCTCGCGCTCGTGGCACCCCGTGAGCCGGGCGTCACGCTCCGGCTGCCCGTGCGGGTGGCCACGGCGGGGCTGCTCATCGCTGCGGTCCTGGCCGTGCCGGCGTGGCCGACCGCGACGAACGGCACGATCCGCGTCGAGTCGGTACAGGGCAACGGTCCCGCGGGGTACTTCGACCGTGCGGAGCCCGGCGACGTCCTGGCCGCGCAGGTCGCGGCGACGGACGTGGACGCGAAGGGTGTCGACCTGGTCGTGTGGCCCGAGGCCGGTGCGGAGTACGACCCGCGTCAGCAGCCGGTCATCGCGTCCGCCCTCGACTCGGTCGTCGACTCGCTCGACGCCCCGATCGTGGCGGGTGCCATCACGCAGACCCCGTCGGGGGTGTTGCACAACACGTCGTTCGTGTGGACCGCCGACGGCTGGCAGTCGTCGTACGACAAGAAGCGCCCGGTGCCGTTCGGTGAGTACGTGCCCGACCGCTGGTTCTTCTCCAAGCTCGCGCCGTCCCTGATCGGACTGCTGCAGCGCGACTACACGCCGGGGACGAAGCCGAACGTCCTGTCGGTCGCGGGGATCCGTGCCGGCATCTCGATCTGCTTCGACATCGTCGACGACGGGCTGACCGCCGACATGGTGCGCGGGGGAGCGCAGGTGATCCTGGCGCAGACGAACAACGCCGACTTCTCCGGCACCGACGAGAACCTGCAGCAGCTCGAGATCGCACGGATGCGGGCCATCGAGACCGGTCGGTCGCTCGTGAACATCTCGACCGTGGGAGCGTCGCAGGTCATCGACCCGAGCGGCCGCACGATCGACCGGGTGCCGGAGTACACCGCGACCTCGATGGTGACCGATGTGCCGCTCGGCACCTCCACCACGCCCGCGTCGATCCTGTCCGGCTCGATCACGCTCCTGCTCTCCCTCGGCGGACTCCTCGTGCTCCTCGCCTGCGCTCCCTGGGGTCGTCGAACCCGCTCCTGATCGGACTCGCCGCGCCCAGCCACTGGGAACGGACTGTGAATGCGCCGGTACGGGATTGATGGGGCGTGGGACAGTGTTGTGGAGGGCAGACGAGCGAGAGGAGCACACACATGGCTGATCGGAGTCTCCGCGGCATGCGGCTCGGGAGCCAGAGTCTCCAGAGCGAAGAGGGCGTCGAGCTCTCGGATCGCAAGCGTGCGGTCTACCAGACGGATTCGGGTGAGACGTTCGACATCGTCTTCTCCGCTGACGCGGACGTCCCCCAGACGTGGTCCGAGCCCCGCTCCGGCCGTGAGGGCCGGCTGCTCGGTGACGACGGGATCCCCGTCGAGGTTGCCGAAGAGGACGTGAAGGCACCCCGCACCCACTGGGACATGCTGCTCGAGCGCCGCTCGCGCGAGGAACTCGAGGAGCTCCTCGAAGAGCGCCTGCAGGTCCTCCGCGCACGACGCGGCGCCTGACCCCACCGAACACACGACGACGCCCGCCCCGGTTCCCCGGGGCGGGCGTCGTCGTTCGTCCGTGCCCGGAGCGTCAGCGCCGACCGGAGCCGTCGCTGGTCCGGTGACCGGAGGCGTCGTCGCCCGGCGTGGGCGGAGTCTCCTCGACCTGCTCGGCGGTCGCGTCGTCGGCGGCCGCCAGGTGTGCGTCGACACTGCGGTTCGACTCGGCCAGGCGTGCGTCGAGGTCGGACTCGGGGACGATGTCCGCGGCGGTGGCATCCGCGCGCGGCATCGTGGTGTCCGCGGCTGCGGTGTTCGCCAGGCTCTCGTTCGCGAGCTTCGAGATCCGGGACAGGAAGTCCGTCCCGCCGGCAGCGCCGCCGATCGGACCGGCACCACCGCCACCGCGGCTGGCACTGAAGCCCTTCGCGATGCCGGACAGGGCCTCGGTGAACTCGCTCGGGATCATCCAGAGCTTGTTCGACGTGCCCTCGGCGATCTTCGGCAGGGTCTGCAGGTACTGGTAGGAGAGCAGCTTCTCGTCCGGGTCACCGGTGTGGATGGCCTCGAACACGGTCGCGATGGCCTGGGCTTCACCCTCGGCGCGGAGCACCTGTGCCTTGGCGTCACCCTCGGCGGCCAGGATCGCGGCCTGCCGCTGCCCCTCGGCCTCGAGGATCTGGGACTGCTTGGTGCCCTCGGCCTGCAGGATCGCGGCACGACGGCTGCGCTCGGCACGGAGCTGCTGTTCCATGGCGTCCTGGATGGACACGGGCGGCTCGATCGCCTTGAGCTCGACTCGGCCGACACGGATGCCCCACTTGCCCGTCGCCTCGTCGAGGACGACGCGGAGCTGGCCGTTGATGTTGTCGCGGCTGGTCAGCGCCTCTTCGAGGTTCAGGCCACCGACGACGTTGCGGAGCGTGGTGGTGGTGAGCTGCTCGACGGCGCCGAGGTAGTTCGCGATCTCGTACGTCGCGGCACGGGCGTCGGTCACCTGGAAGTAGACGACGGTGTCGATCGAGACCACCAGGTTGTCCTCGGTGATCACGGGCTGCGGCGGGAACGAGACGACCTGCTCACGCATGTCGAGCAGCGGCCGCAGGCGGTCGATGAACGGCACCAGGAGGTTCAGGCCCGGGTTGAGGGTCTTGTGGTACTTGCCGAGTCGCTCGACGATCCCCGCGGTGGCCTGGGGAACGATCCGGATCGCCTTCGCCAGGACGACGATCACGAAGATGACGACGACGAGGATGAGCACGAGCAGTGCGATCGTCCCCGGGGAGATGCTGGTCACGAGGTGGCCCTTTCTGCGAGGCGCACGACCGCGGTCGACCCCTCGATCGACTCGACGACCACGGGGGTCCCGAGTGGCGGTGTGCGGTCGACGGAGTCCGCGGCGAACCGCGCACTCCAGGTCTCGCCGTTGGCCAGGCGCACCTGACCAGGACTGGAGGAGGTGAAGGCGACCGCGACCGTGCCGGCGAGCCCGATGAGCCCCTCGACGTTGGTGCGGTGCGGGTCGGCACCGCGGCCGAGCGCCACGAGCAGGCGCGGCCGGACGAGCGACAGCAGCACGAGGGCGGCGACCGCGGCGACGATGGCGGACAGCCACCACGGGGCGCCGAGCAACGCGGCGATCAACCCGCCGGCGGCACCCGCCGCGAGCATGATGAAGATGAAGTCGAGGGTGAAGATCTCGACCACGCCCAGGAGCAACACCAGGCCGATCCAGACGGTGCTCTGGATCCAATCGATTCCGTTCACGCGATCTCCCTCCCTCGGTCGCGCGCGGCGGCTCGCTGCGTCGCGACAGCCGGTACAACTCCGTTCAACATATCAGGGCCGTCCGACGGCCGTGCAGGCGATTGGTAGGCTCGGTGCGCCCGACCGGCCGGAACCAGACCTGGAGAACACGACTGTGAGCAACCCCCTCGCCCCCGGATCCCTCACCGACAAGCGCGCCGTCGTCACCGGTTCGTCCCGTGGCATCGGCGCCGACACCGTCGGGTACCTCGCCGAGGCCGGTGCGAAGGTCGTCGTGAACTACCGCAACAAGGCCAAGCGCGCGGAGCAGATCGCCGAGAAGATCGTCGAGGCAGGCGGTTCCGCCCTGGCCGTCGGCGCCGACCTCACCGAGCACGCCTCCGTGCAGGCCCTCGTCGACACCGTCGTCCAGGAGTGGGGCGGCATCGACCTGCTCGTGCTCAACGCCTCCGGCGGCATGGAATCGGGCGTCGGCGAGGACTACGCGCTCCGCCTGAACCGCGACGCGCAGGTCGACATGCTGCAGACGGCCGTGCCGCACATGCCCGCCGGGTCCCGCGTGGTGTTCGTCACGAGCCACCAGGCCCACTTCGTCGAGACCGCCGAGACGATGGACGAGTACGTCCCGGTCGCCAAGAGCAAGCGCGCCGGAGAACTCGCCCTCCGTGAGCTCATCCCGCAGCTCGAGGCCGCCGGCATCGAGTTCGTCGTCGTCTCCGGCGACATGATCGAGGGCACGATCACCGCGACGCTGCTGAACCGCCTGAACCCCGGCGCGATCGAGGGTCGTCGGCAGGAGGTCGGCAAGCTCTACAGCGTGTCCGAGTTCGCGGCCGAGATCGCCCTGGCCGCCGTCGAGCCGATCCCCGCCGACCACACCAAGCTGGTCGGCGACGTCAGCGGCTTCGTCGGCTAACGTCGGGCGGGTGACCGCCAAGCCCGGCCTGCGCCGCACTTCCCGCATCCTGCTGCTCGACCCCGAGGGCCGCGTGTTCCTGATGGACACGAAGTCGCCTTCGTCGGACGGTGCCCACCGCTGGATCACGCCGGGTGGCGGGGTCGACCCGGGGGAGTCCCACCGCGACGCCGCGATCCGCGAGCTGCGCGAGGAGACCGGGATCGTCATCGACGAACCCGGCGAGCCGGTGTGGTCCTGGGACTTCACGGTCGAGTGGGACCTCGCCGACCACGACCGCGGGCACGCCGAGTTCTACGTCGTCCGCACGCCGGGCTTCGAGCTGTCCGACGCCGAGTGGACCGACGACGAGCGCGTCGACATCCTCGCCTCGCGGTGGTGGACCGCCGACGAACTCGAGGCGACCGACGAGGAGTTCGAACCCGCCGAGCTGCCGGACCTGGTGCGCCGTCACGGCGCCTGAGTACCGCACCACGGCCTGAGGGCCGACCCAGGACCGGACAGGAGGCCCGTGGCGGCCCCGCCGCGGGCCTCCCGTCGGTACGCTGACCCGCATGCACACCGATCCGGTCGACGACGACCCCACCGGCGCCGACGCGCACCCTGCCGACCGGCACGACCGGATCCGGGTGCGCGGTGCCCGCGCGAACAACCTGCGCGACGTCGACGTGGACCTGCCGAAGCGGCGGCTCACGGTGTTCACCGGGGTCTCCGGCTCGGGCAAGAGCTCGCTCGTGTTCGGCACCGTCGCCGCCGAGTCGCAGCGGATGATCAACGAGACCTACAGCGCGTTCGTGCAGGGGTTCATGCCCTCGCTCGCACGTCCGGACGTCGACCTGCTCGACGGCCTGACCACCGCGATCGTCGTCGACCAGGAGCGCATCGGTGCCGACCCGCGCTCCACCGTCGGTACCGCGACGGACGCGAAGGCGATGCTGCGCGTGCTGTTCAGCAGACTCGGTCGACCGCACATCGGGGGGCCGAACGCGTTCTCGTTCAACCTCGCCACCGTGACGGCCGGGGGAGCGATCACGGTGCAGAAGGGTGCGGACGCGAAGGCCCAGAAGGTCTCGTTCACCCGGCTCGGCGGCATGTGCGCCGACTGCGAGGGTCGGGGGCTGGTCAACGACATCGACCTGACGCAGCTGTTCGACGACACGAAGTCGCTCGGGGACGGCGCGCTCACGATCCCCGGGTACGGGACCGACGGGTGGAACGTGCGGCTGTACGCCGAGTCGGGCTACTTCGACCGGGACACCCCGATCCGTGACTTCACCGAGCAGGAGCGGCAGGACTTCCTGTACCGCGAGCCGACGAAGCAGAAGATCGCAGGCATCAACATGACCTACGAGGGGCTCGTACACCGGGTCCGGCGCTCGTTCCTGCAGAAGGACCGCGAGGCGATGCAGCCGCACATCCGGGCCTTCGTCGACCGTGCGGTGACCTTCACGACGTGTCCGGCCTGCGACGGCACCCGGTTGAACGACACCGCCCGCTCGTCCAAGATCGCGGGCCGCAGCATCGCCGACGTCTGCGCGATGCAGGTCACCGATGCCGTCACCTGGCTGCGGGGGCTCGACGACCCCGGGGCCGGGCCGTTGCTCGAGGGGCTCCGCGACCTGCTCGAGTCCTTCGTCGAGATCGGACTCGGGTACCTGTCGCTCGACCGCCCCACCGGCACGTTGTCCGGGGGAGAGGGCCAGCGCGTGAAGATGGTGAAGCACCTCGGCTCCTCGCTCAGCGACGTCACCTACGTCTTCGACGAGCCGAGCACGGGGCTGCACCCGCACGACATCGAGCGGATGAACGAACTGCTCGTCCGGTTGCGCGACAAGGGCAACACCGTCCTCGTCGTCGAGCACAAGCCCGAGGTCGTCGCGATCGCCGACCACGTCGTCGACCTCGGGCCCGGTGCCGGATCCGGCGGTGGGACGCTCTGCTACCAGGGGCCCGTCGACGGGCTGCGTGCCAGCGGGACCGTGACCGGTCGGCACCTGGACGACCGCGTCACCGTGAAGTCCGCGGTGCGTCGTCCGGACGGGGCGATCGCGATCCGCGGCGCCTCGGCCCACAACCTGCACGACGTCGACGTGGACGTCCCCACGGGGGTGCTCACCGTCGTCACGGGGGTCGCCGGCTCGGGCAAGAGCACGCTCATCCACGGGTCGCTGGCCCGGCGCGACGACGTGGTCGCCATCGACCAGAGCGGGATCCGTGGCTCACGGCGGAGCAACCCGGCGACGTACACCGGCCTGCTCGAGCCGATCCGGAAGGCCTTCGCGAAGGCCAACGGCGTGAAGCCCGCACTGTTCAGCGCCAACTCCGAGGGCGCCTGCCCGGCGTGCAACGGTGCCGGTGTCGTGTACACCGACCTCGGCATGATGGCGGGCGTCGCGAGCCCCTGCGTCGAGTGCGACGGCAAGCGGTTCGACCAGTCCGTGCTCGTGTACCACCTGGGCGGGAAGGACATCAGCGAGGTGCTCGGCATGTCCGTCGCCGACGCGCTGGCGTTCTTCGCGGCGGGGGAGTCCGCACTGCCGGCGGCCCACACGATCCTCGCCCGGCTCGCCGACGTGGGGCTCGGGTACCTGACGATCGGACAGCCGCTCACCACGTTGTCCGGGGGAGAGCGGCAGCGGCTCAAGCTCGCGACGCACCTCGGCGACCGCGGCGGCGTCGTGGTGCTCGACGAGCCGACCACCGGCCTGCACCTGGCCGACGTCGACCAGCTGCTCGGCCTGCTCGACCGGCTCGTCGACGCCGGTCGGACGGTCGTCGTGATCGAGCACCACCAGGCCGTGATGGCGCACGCCGACTGGATCATCGACCTCGGGCCGGGTGCCGGTCACGACGGCGGGCGGATCGTGTTCGAGGGGACGCCCGCCGAGCTCGTGGCGGCACGGTCGACGCTGACCGGGCAGCACCTGGCGGCGTACGTCGGAGACTGAGCCGGGGGAACATGTGAGTGGTGCGCTTCGCATCGTGAGCAGCAATGGTCGAGTCCTGCGGATGGACTCGACCAATGCTGCTCACCAGGTGTCTCCGGCGCCGAGCTTGCAGCTGTTCAGGAACCCGGGCGTACCGTCCGGCGCATGAGCTACAGCCAGCCTGACCCAGCCGAAGAGACCACCCAGAGCGAGTCGCCGGAGCAGCCCGACACCGACCAGGACACCCTGGAGGAACAGGGCGGCGAGCCGGCAGCGCTCGAGATCGACGCCGACGACGTCCCGACGAAGCCCGCCGACTGACGCCGTCGTCATCCAGTGAGCAGAAGAGGTCGAGTCTGGAGTACGGACTCGACCTCTTCTGCTCACGAAGCGCTCACGCCGGACTCCTCACCAAGCGCCGATAATGCATATTATGTCAACTCAGGCTCATGTCGACTCAGGTGTTACCACCCGGTCCGCTCGGCTGCCGGCACGCTCGACATCGCTTCCCTAGCGTGGACGTGTGCACGATCACCGAGATGCCCAACGCCGCTCCCGAACCGTGACACCCCGGGTCCTGTTTGCCGTCGCCCTGTCCGCGTTCCTCGTGCTGATCGGCACGACACCCGCATCGGCGCACGCGGCACTGACCTCGAGTGATCCGGCGGACGGCGCCACGGTGACTGCCGACCTTGAGCGAGTGAACCTCACCTTCAGCGAGGCACCGCTGGCCGGGCTCGAAGCCGGTCTGCGCGTCGAGGTCCGCGACGACGGCGGCACCGACGAGTCCTCGGGAGCGGTGACCGTCGAGGACACCTCGATGTCGAAGGCGGTGTCGCTCTCCCCCGGCCCGCACACCGTCGTCTGGCGCTACGTCTCCCCCGACGGCCATCCCATCGAGGGGCAGCTCGCGTTCACGGTGGAACCGGCCGCATCGCAGTCCGTTCCCCCGCCCACGACGAGCCCGACGGCCGCGGCCACGGCGTCCGCGGATCCCACCGCAGCGGCAGCCGCATCGAGCGCGGGCGACGGTACGCACGCGCACGGGCACGGCGGCCAGACGCTCCTGTTCGGGGTCGTCGGGATACTGGCGGTGCTGGTCATCGGCGCGGTCGTGCTGCGCATCCGCCGAGGCGCGGACGCGCGGACCGAGGGCTGACGGGAACGCCCGAGCCTCAGAACACCGCGACGGTCATGCCCGACGACGTCGCGGGTCGGTCCATCGCGACGAGCGCCTCGGGCAGGTCGTCGAAGCCGATCGTGCTGCCGATCGTCTGCTCCGGACGCAGTCGCCCCGCCACGACGGCGTCGAGCATCGCGCCGTACTCCCCGACCGCTGCGCCGTGGCTGCCGAGCAGTTCGAGTTCGTCGGCGATGACCCGGCCCATCGGGATCGCCGGAGTGGCTTCGTCGTCGAGGAGCAGCCCGACCTGCACGTGCCGGCCGCGCGGACGCAGGGACGCCACGGCGGCGACGGAGGTGGCACGGCTGCCGTAGGCGTCGAGCGAGACGTGCGCTCCGCCACCCGTGCGGGATCGGACCGTCGTGACGGCATCGGCGTCCATCAGCACGGTGTCGGCGCCCAGGGCGGCGGCGCGCTCGAGTGCGGCCGTGGAGACGTCGACGGCGACGACGTGCGCGCCGGCGGCCACGGCGACCATGACCGCGGAGAGCCCGACTCCGCCGCAGCCGTAGACCACGACCCACTCCCCTGCTGCGACGCGCCCCCGGGCGTGCAGGGCGTGGAACGCGGTGCCGAACCGGCAGCCCAGTGCTGCCGCCACCGCGAAGTCCACGGCGTCCGGCAGTGCGACGAGGTTGAGGTCGGCGTGCGGGACGACCAGGGAGTCCGCGTACGAGCCCTGCAGGTCGAACCCGGGCTGCTGCTGGGCGGTGCACACCTGGGTGGCGCCGTCGAGGCATTCGGCGCAGGTCCCGCAGGCGAACACGAACGGGGCCGTGACCCGGTCGCCGACGGCGAAGCGCTGGACGCCCGCTCCGATCGCCGCGACGACGCCGGCGAACTCGTGGCCGGGCACGTGCGGCAGCCGGACGGAGTCGTCGTGCCCCTTCCACGCGTGCCAGTCGCTGCGGCAGACACCGGTGGCAGCCACCCGGACGACGACGCCGTGCTCGGGCGCGACCGGTTCCGGCAGGTCGACGATCGAGGGGACGGAACCGAACTGGGAGTACTGGACGGCGCGCATGCGGCCATCCTGACAGACGCGACCCGCGCGTCGGGGTCCCCACGGGCCTCCAGGCGGACGGCCACCCGGCCACCCGACCACGGGAGCGGTCCACCGCGACCCGATCGGCCGTTGCGCCGCAGGCGCGTCCGCCGGTTGACTCGTCACGTGACCGATCTGCGCTTCTCCGCCGACCCCGCCGACCTCGACGTCGACCGCGTGCACCGCTGGCTGAGCGAGGAGTCGTACTGGGCCCGCGGGCGTGACCGGGCGACGCAGGAGGCGATCATCGCCGGCTCCCGGAACTTCGGCGTGTACGACGCGACGACCGGCGCGCAGCTCGGCTACGCGCGGGTGATCACCGACGGCGTGACGTTCGGGTGGCTCGCCGACGTGTTCGTGGACCCAGACGCCCGGGGCCGCGGTGTCGGGGTCGCACTCGTGCGCGGCGTGACCGAGGCGGTCGAGCCGCTCGGCCTGAAGCGCTTCGCCCTGTTCACCGCGGACGCCCACGGGCTGTACGAGCGGTTCGGGTTCCGCCCGCTGCCCGACCCGGACGGCTGGATGATGCGCCCCGGGCCGGGGTTCGGTGCCGACGTGCACGACTGACGGAGCGTTGCCCCTCAGTACTCGATGCGGCCCTCGCGGTTGTGGAACTCCCCCGTCGGCCCGTCGGTGCCGATCGTCGCGAGCATGACCGTGGCGTCGGTGCCCTCGGTGATGGTCTGGTGTCCGCCGAACCCGTTGAACTCCGTCGCGGTGTAGCCCGGGTCGCTCGCGTTCACCCGGAACCCCGGCAGGTTCTTCGCGTACTGCACGGTCAACGCGATCACGGCCGCCTTCGACGCCGCGTACGGCACCGCCGGCACCCCGTACTCGTCGTGCCCCGGCGTCGTCAGCCAGCGCGGGAAGCCCACCCCCGACGAGACGTTCACGATGACGGGTGCTGCCGAGCGTCGCAGCAGTGGCAGCGCGGCCTGGGTCACCCGGACGATGCCGGTGACGTTGGTGTCGAGCACGGTCGCCATCGCGCTCGCGTCGAGGTCGTCGACCCCGAACGAGGTGCCGAGGATCCCGGCGTTGTTGACGAGGACGTCGAGTTCGGGGATCGTCGCGATCGCCGCGTCGATGCTGGCCTGGTCGGTGACGTCCAGCCGCACGACGTGGGCGCCGAGTGCGCGGGCGTCGTCGCCGCTGGCCGGGTCGCGCATGCCGGCGTGGACGGCGTGGCCGGCTTCGATCAGTCGGCGTGCGGTCTCGAGTCCGAGGCTGCGGTTGGCCCCGGTGATCAGTGTCGTTGTCATGTGCCCAGCCTGCCCCCGCCGGCCCGGCTCCCCCAGGCACGGTGCGACGGTGGGACCGGCAGTACCAGGACGGACAGGAGGCGCGGGGCGATGATGGTGGACATGAGCGAGTTCGCGAACGTGTTGCGTTCCTGGCGTGACCGGGTGCGTCCCGAGGCGGTCGGCCTGCCGGCCGGTCCCGGCAGACGGACCCCGGGCCTCCGCCGCGAGGAGCTCGCCGCGCTGGCGGGCGTGAGCGTCGACTACGTCGTCCGCCTCGAGCAGGGCCGGGCGACGAACCCGTCGCCGCAGCTGCTCGCGGCCCTCGCGACGGCGCTCCGGCTGTCGTCCGAGGAGCGGGACCACCTGTGCCGGGTGGCCGGCGTCGCCCCGCCGTCGCGTCAGGTGGTGCCGCGGCACATCACGCCCGGCGTGCAACGGCTGGTCGACCGGCTCGGCGACGTGCCGCTCGCGGTGTTCACGGCGACCCACGACATCGTGCTCTGGAACGAGCTGTGGGCCGCGGTGAACGGCGACCCCTCGCGGTACGTCGGGCTCGATCGCAACCTGGTCTGGCGGCACTTCACGCAGGAGCGCGACGGGGTGGACTGGGACGACGAGCACCAGGAGGAGTTCTCGAGCGACCTCGCCGCCGACCTGCGGCAGGCCTACGGCCGCTACCCGGCGGACCGTGACCTGGCGGACCTGGTCGAACGGCTGCTGCGGGAGTCCCCCGAGTTCGCCCGCCGCTGGGAGACCGGCCGGATCGCCGAGCACCGTGCGAGCCGCAAGGTCGTGCACACGCCCGTCGGGCCGGTGGAGATCGACTGCGACGTGCTGAGCGTCCCCGGCGGTGACCTGCGGATCGTCGTCTACACGGTCGCGCCGGGTTCCGAGGACGCCGCGAAGCTCGACCTGCTCCGGGTCACCGGTCTGCAGGAGCTCACGCCGCGGTGAACACCAGCGACGCGTTCTGACCGCCGAACCCGAACGAGTTGTTCAACGCGGCACGGAGCTGCGCGGTCCGGGCGGTGCCGGAGACGACGTCGAGGTCCACCGTGGGGTCGAGCCGGTCGAGGTTCAGGGTCGGTGGCACGGTCCCGGTCTCCAGCGCCCGCAGGGTCAGGATCGCCTCGACCGCGCCGGCAGCGCCGAACATGTGCCCGATGGCGCTCTTCGGAGCGGTGACCAGCGCTCCGGTCCCCACCGCACGGCTGATGGCTGCTGCCTCGCCGACGTCGCCGACCGGCGTACCCGTTGCGTGCGCGTTCACGTGGTCGACGTCCGCACCGGTGAGGCCCGCCATCCGGATCGCGGCGCGCATCGCCCGCTCCTGCTCGCTGCCGTCCGCCAGCGGTGCGGTGATGTGGTGCGCGTCCGAGGTGATCCCCCACCCGGCGAGCGTGCCGTGCGACCGCTGCCCTCGGGCGGCGGCGTGGTCGGCGCGCTCGAGCACGACGATGCCGGCGCCCTCGCCGAGGACGAAGCCGCGGCGGTCGGCGTCGAACGGACGGGACAGGGTCGTCGGGTCGTCGCCGTCGGGATTCGCGAGGGCCTGCGACTGGGCGAACGACGCCATCGTCACCGGGGTGACCGCGGCCTCGGTCCCGCCGGTGATGACGACGTCGGCCTCACCGGTGGCGATGAGCCGCGCGGCGGTGGCGACGGCCTCGGCGCCCGAGGCGCAGGCCGACACCGTCGTGTACGCACCGCCCCGCGCCCCGTACGCGATGCTGATCTGCGCGGCGGCACCGTTCGCCATGAGCATCGGCACCGTGCGCGGTGAGACCCGTCGAGCACCGGACGCACCGAGCACGTCATGGGCGTCGAGGAGTGTCTCCACTCCCCCGATCCCGGTGCCGATCACCACGGCGAGGCGGTCGCCCTCCACCGCGGGGGCACCGGCGTCGGCCCAGGCCTCGTCCGCGGCGACGAGTGCCAGCTGCTGACTGCGGTCGAGACGGTTCGCACGGACCCGCCCGAGCGACCCCTCGGCGTCGAGCGCGGCATCGGCGCCGACCCGGATCGGCACCTGTTCCCAGAGCGGTCCGTCGCGGTGCAGGGCTCGGACGCCGGAGCGACCGGCCACCAGGGCGTCCCAGAGCGGCGTGACGCCGTGACCGAAGGGTGAGACCGCGCCGTAGCCGGTGATGACGATGTCCACGGGAACTCCTCTTGTACGTTGAACAAGTTGAGTTGTACCACGTACAATTCCGACATGGCAACCACGGTGGACGGCTCCGGCACGGCTCGCGGCGCGGCGACACGGGCGAAGATCCTCGCCGCGACGGCCGGACTGCTCAGCGCGGGTGCTCGGAGCGTCACCGTCAGCGAGGTCGCCCGGGCCGCGGGTGTCTACCCGAACCAGATCACGCACCACTACGGCTCGAAGGACCGCCTGGTGCTCGACGCCGCGTTCGCGCTGTTCCTCCGCGACACCACGCGACTGCAGGCGGCCGGCCGGCGCGCCCGCTCGCCGGAGTCGTTCCGACAGGTCCTCGCCCGCACCGCCCTCGCGATGCCGTCGACCCCGCTCGTGGTCCGCGCGCTCGGGGCAGCCGGGGACGACCCGGCGCAGCGTGAGCGCGTGCGGCTGCTGCTCGCCGTGCTGTTCCGGCAGTCCGAGCGCTATCTGGAGCGCGTCGTCGGCGACCAGGGCTGGACGAGCCCCAGCGGTGTCGCCCGGGACGCCCGCACGTTCTGGAGCGCCGTGTTCGGTGCCACCCTGCTCGCGGACGCCGGGGTCACCGGAGGCCCCTCGGACCTCGACCTGGCTGGGACGATCTCGATCCGTTGACCGGAGCGGGCACCGCCGCCGGGGGCTCCCCCGGCAGCGGTGTCACTCGCCGAAGCCGGACCGGACCAGTTCCACCAGGGCGTCGACTGCGGCCTGCGCGTCCTGCCCGGTCGCGTCGATCGACACCGTCGCACCCTTCGGCAGCGCCAGGGCCATGATCGCCAGCAGGCTCTTCGCGTCCACGCCGTTGACGTGCACGCTCGCGTCGTACTTCGCCGCCGTCTTCACGAACTCCGCGGCGGGCCGAGCGTGCAGCCCGGTCTCGTTGACCAGCTCGACCGACGCGCTGACGCGGTCGGACCCGGCCGCGTCGTCGACGGGGGCAGCCCCGTCGGCCGGCCCCGTGCCTCCAGGCTGGTCACCGGACGGACGGGAGGCGCTGCTCGCGTCCGCCTCGGAACCCACGGCCGATGCCGCGGCAGCCAGGACCGCGTCGGCGTCACCGCCCGTCTGGGCGGCGACCGCAGCCGCCACCGTGCCCTCGACCAACGGGGCCTGCGACACGTGGACGCGGGCTCGGACGTCGTCGTCCAGGAAGTCGAGCGCGGTGTCGGTCGTCAGGTAGGCGGAGCCGAGGTCGCACAGGACCACGACGGCATCCGCCTGGGCGAGTTCCTCGATGCCGGCGGTGATCGCCTCGAACGACGTGCCGATGCCGCCGTCGTCCGTGCCGCCCGCGGCGACGAGCGGAACGTCCGCAGCCATCTGCCGTGCCAGCTCGACGGTGCCCGTCGCGATCGCCGCGCTGTGCGAGACGACCAGGATGCCGACGGTCACGCTGCGTCCACCGCTGCGCGCAGGATGTACGCGGTCGACTGCGCACCCGGGTCGCGGTACCCGATCGCGCGGTCGCCGAGGTAGCTCGCGCGGCCCTTGTGGGCGACGAGCGGCTCGGTGTCGGCCGCACCCTGCGCGGCGGCGTCGGCTGCTGCGGTGAGCACGGCCTTCGGGTCGTCGCCGGCACCGGCAGCCGCTGCTGCGGCGTCGACCGCGGGGCTCCACGCGTCGACCATCGTCTTGTCGCCGACCGCGGCCTTGCCGCGGGAGACGACCCCGTCGCGGGCGGCGGTGAGGACGGCGACGAGGGTGTCCGCGTCGAGTTCGGCCGCGTCACCGGCAGCCTGCGCCGCCTTCAGGTAGGCGGTGCCGAAGAGCGGCCCGGCCGCTCCGCCCACGGTCGAGATGAGCTTCGTCGCAACCGT
The DNA here is from genome assembly GCF_040223925.2 of Curtobacterium sp. WHRI 8282. Classification (NCBI taxonomy): domain Bacteria; kingdom Bacillati; phylum Actinomycetota; class Actinomycetes; order Micrococcales; family Microbacteriaceae; genus Curtobacterium; species Curtobacterium sp. WHRI 8282. Next base: position 1,202,129 of record NZ_JBEHCD020000001.1, on the reverse strand, counting down.
CTTGAGCACGGCACCCGGGGTGTCGAAGGACCCGGAGTCGACGGCCTCGAGCACGGCCCGGAACCCGCGGTCGAGGTTCTCGCCGTGGTCGCCGTCCCCGATCTCACGGTCGAGCGTGACGAGCTCGGCGCGGTGTTCGTCGATCGTCGCGGCGGTGCGACGGACCCAGTCGATGGCCCATGCGGTGTCGAGCGCCAATGCGGTTCCCTTCGTGTGTCCGGCCCGGTGGGCCCGGTGTCGTGGTCCGGTGGTCGAGCGGTCGTGGTCGGTTGCGGTCGCGGTTGCAGCCGCGGTTGCGGTCGCGGTTGCAGCCGCGGTTGCGGTCGCGGTTGCGGTCGCTCAGCGTCCCCAGCGCAGGGCCGGGGTCTCCACCGGGGCGTCCCAGAGGGCAGTCAGTTCGTCGTCGAGCACCGTGACGGTGAGCGAGAACCCCTGCATCTCGAGGGACGTGACGTAGTCGCCGACCAAACTACGCGTGACCTGGTAGCCGCGGTCGGAGAGGACCTCGGCGGCGCGTCGGTACGCGATGTAGAGCTCGGACAGCGGGGTGCCGCCCATGCCGTTCACCAGGAGCAGCAGCGACGAACCGGCCGGGGCGTTGAGGTCGGTCAGGATCGGCTCGAGCACGCGGTCGACCAGCTCGTCCGCCGGTGCCATCGCGATCCGCTCACGGCCCGGCTCGCCGTGGATGCCGATGCCGAGCTCGACCTCGTCGTCGGCCAGCACGAACGACGGCTCCCCGGCGTGCGGGACGGTGCCCGACGCCAGCGCGAGCCCCATCGACCGCGTGACGTCGTTGACGTGCCGGGCCACGGCGGCGACGGCGTCCAGGTCGTCCCCGCGCTCGGCGGCGGCGCCGGCGCACTTCTCCACCACGACGGTCCCGGCGACACCGCGACGGCCGGCGGTGAACAGGGAGTCCTGCACCGCGACGTCGTCGTCCACCACGACGGACTCGACGCGGACGTCGTCCATCGCCGCGAGCTCGGCCGCCGTCTCGAAGTTGAGCACGTCGCCGGTGTAGTTCTTCACGATGTGCAGCACGCCCGCACCGCCGTCGACGGCCTTCGTCGCGGCGACGATCGGGTCGGGCGTCGGGCTCGTGAACACCGGGCCGGGCACCGCGGCGTCGAGCATGCCGTACCCGACGAAACCGGCGTGCAGCGGTTCGTGGCCGCTGCCACCGCCGCTGACGATCCCGACCTTGCCGGCGACGGGTGCGTCAGCGCGGTGCAGGTGGATCGGGTCCTCGACCAGGACGACGTGTCCGGCGTGTGCCCGGGCGAAGCCCCGGACGGTCTCCTCGACCACGGCCTGCGGGTCGTTGATGAGCTTCTTCATGCGGTGCCTCCACGGGTACGGGGTCGAACCGTGGCGGTCACACCGCGCGTCGTCGACCGGAGTGCGCCCAATCTACATCGACGGCACGGGCAGCCGTCCGCTCCCGATGCACGTTCGTGCAGTGCGCCGAGGACGCGTCACCGGCTCAGGATCGTGCAGGGGACACTCGTCCTGCACGTTCGTGCACGATGCCGCACTTCGCTCACGAATTCATCGCCGGGCCGTCAACCGCATCACTATGGTTGGCCTCAATCACTCAACGGGGAGTGCGGCGCAGCACGGCCGGACCCCCACCCTCACGCACTGGAGGTCACCGATGGACGGCATCGGCGTCAATTTCCTGTCCGAGCTCGTCGGTACGGCGATGCTCATCATCCTGGGTGGCGGCGTCGTCGCCGCTGTCTCGCTCGCGAAGTCCAAGGGCTTCGGAGCCGGGTTCCTGATGGTCACCATCGGCTGGGGCTTCGCGGTCTTCGCCGGTGTCACCGTCTCGTACAGCTCGGGCGGTCAGCTCAACCCCGCGGTCAGCCTCGGGCTCGCCCTGCTCGGCAAGATCACCGTCGGCGAGATGTTCCTCTACTGGCTCGCCCAGCTCATCGGCGCGATCATCGGCGCGGTCATCGTCTGGCTCGCCTACAAGCAGCACTTCGACGAGGAGCCCGACGCGGCCGCCAAGCTCGGCGTCTTCTCGACCGGCCCCGCGATCCGGTCGTACGGCTGGAACCTCGTCACGGAGATCATCGGCACCTTCGTGCTGGTCTTCGTCGTCATCGCGTTCTCGAACGGTCAGACGCCGGCATCGCTCGGCGCGATCCCCGTCGCCTTCCTCGTGATCGCGATCGGTGTCAGCCTCGGTGGCCCCACCGGCTACGCCATCAACCCCGCCCGTGACCTCGGCCCCCGCATCGCGCACGCCATCCTGCCCATCAAGGGCAAGGGCTCGAGCGACTGGGCCTACGCCTGGGTGCCGGTCGTCGGACCGCTGATCGGTGGCGCCCTCGCCGCCGGCCTGTCCGTCGCCCTGCTGCCCATCGTCAGCTGACCCACCCCACCCCGAAGGCGTGACCGGCCGTTCCGCACGACCGACCACGCACCGCACCGAACACCCGTAAGGAGCACCAATGGCCGACTACATCGTCGCCATCGACCAGGGCACGACCTCGACCCGAGCAATCGTGTTCGACCACTCCGGTTCGATCATCTCGACCGGGCAGAAGGAACACGAGCAGATCTTCCCGCGCGCCGGGTGGGTCGAGCACGACCCCGCCGAGATCTGGGACAACACCCGCGAGGTGATCGGTCAGGCACTGTCGCGTGCCGACATCACGCGCCACGACGTCGCAGCCGTCGGCATCACCAACCAGCGCGAGACCGCCGTCGTCTGGGACAAGACCACCGGTAAGCCGATCTACAACGCCATCGTCTGGCAGGACACCCGCACGCAGGCACTCGTCGACAAGCTCGCCGACGGCGACACCGACAAGTACAAGGCCATCGTCGGCCTGCCGCTCGCGACGTACTTCGCCGGGACCAAGATCATGTGGATCCTCGAGAACGTCGAGGGTGCTCGTGAGAAGGCCGAGGCGGGCGACCTGCTCTTCGGCACCACCGACACCTGGGTCCTCTGGAACCTGACCGGTGGCGTCGACGGCGGCGTCCACAAGACCGACGTCACGAACGCGTCCCGCACGCTGTTCATGGACCTCGAGACGCTGCAGTGGCGCGACGACATCCTCGCCGACTTCGGCGTCCCGAAGTCGATGCTCCCCGAGATCGTCAGCTCCTCCGAGGTCTACGGCCACGTCGAGTCCTCGAGCCTGCTGCGCGAGGTCCCGATCGCAGGCATCCTCGGTGACCAGCAGGCCGCGACCTTCGGTCAGGCCGCGTTCGACCAGGGCGAGTCGAAGAACACCTACGGCACCGGCAACTTCCTGATCTTCAACACCGGTACCGAGATCGTCCGCTCCGAGAACGGCCTGCTCACCACCGTCGGCTACAAGCTCGGCGACCAGGAGACGCACTACGCCCTCGAAGGTTCGATCGCCGTCACGGGCTCGCTCATCCAGTGGCTCCGCGACAACCTCGGTCTGATCGGCAGCGCCCCGGAGGTCGAGGCCCTGGCCAAGACCGTCGAGGACAACGGTGGCGTGTACTTCGTGCCGGCGTTCTCCGGGCTCTTCGCGCCGTACTGGCGTCCGGACGCCCGCGGTGCGATCGTCGGCCTCACCCGCTTCGTCAACAAGGGGCACATCGCGCGTGCCGCCCTCGAGGCGACGGCGCTGCAGACCCGCGAGGTCCTCGACGCGGTCAACGCCGACTCCGGCGTGGACCTGACCGAGCTCAAGGTCGACGGTGGCATGACCGCGAACAGCGAGCTCATGCAGTTCCAGGCCGACATGCTCAACGTGCCGGTCGTCCGGCCGGTCGTCGCGGAGACGACGGCGCTCGGTGCGGCCTACGCCGCTGGTCTCGCGGTCGGCTTCTGGGCCAACCTCGACGAGCTCCGTGCCAACTGGCAGGAGGACAAGCGCTGGGAGCCCCAGCTCGACGCCGCCGAGCGCGAGCGCACGCTCCGCCTGTGGAAGAAGGCCGTCACGAAGACCTTCGACTGGGTCGACGACGACGTGCAGTAACGAAGCACGCGCACGCTGACCGCGTGCACTGAACGCACCGACGGGAGGCCCGGTGCCGGTTCCAGGAACCGGCACCGGGCCTCCTGTGCGTTGCGTCTCCTGCGCGTCGGGCGCGGCCAGTCGTCGGGTCGTCGGGTGGTCGGCTGGTTGCCGGCACGGTCCGGCTCGAGCGGAAGCGGCGTGGACTACACAGCGGGAGCTGCGCCGACCCAATCAGCCAGTTTGCGCGCACCGGCGCCGGAGTCGATCGCCTCGGCGGCGACGACCAGCTGCTCGCGGAAGCGCTGCAGGATCGGCCGGTCGGACTCGTTCGGGTCCTGCGCCAGGCGGAACGAGACGAGGCCGGCCGCGGCGTTCAGCAGGACGATGTCGCGGACGGGTCCGGTCTCCCCCGCGAGCACCCGGTGGACGACGCCGGCGTTGTGCTCGGGGTCGCCGCCGAGCAGGTCGTCCGTGCGTGCCCGGGCGATGCCGAGGTCCCGCGGGTCGAGGTCGTGCTCGGTCACGCGGCCGCCGGTGACCTCCCAGATGTGACTGTGCCCGGTGGTGGTCAGCTCGTCGAGTCCGTCGTCGCCGCGGAACACGAGCGCCGTCGCGCCGCGCGTCTGGAACACGCCCGTGATGATCGGGACGAGCTCGAGCTGGGCGACACCCACGGCGTTCGCCTCGCACCGCGCGGGGTTGACGAGCGGGCCGAGGAAGTTGAACACCGTCGGCACGCCGATCTCGCGCCGGACCGGGCCAGCGTGGGCGAAACCGGGGTGGAACGCGTTGGCGAAGGCGAAGGTCAGCCCGACACGCCGGAAGGTGTCCGCGACACGCGCGGCGTCCATCGCGAGATCGAGTCCGAGGGCGGCGAGCACGTCGCTCGACCCGGACTTCGACGAGCTGGCCTTGTTGCCGTGCTTCACGACGGGGACACCGGCGGCCGCGATCACGATGGCCGCCATGGTCGAGATGTTCACGGTGCCGACCACGTCGCCGCCGGTCCCGACGATGTCGAGCGCCATCGGGTCGACGTCGAGCGGAACCGCGGCGTCCAGGATCGCGTCGCGGAACCCGACGACCTCGTCGACCGTCTCGCCCTTCGCGCGGAGCGTCACGGCGAAGGCTGCGATCTGTGCCTGGGTGGCGCGCCCGTGCACGATCTCCTCCATGGCCCATGTGGATTGCCTGATCGTCAGGTCCTCGCGCGCCATGAGCGCGCTGATCACCGCTGGCCAAGAAAGTGCGTCAGGCATGGCTCGATCGTAGTGAATTCGAGAGACCCGCCAGTCTCCTGCGAAAACACTGTCGGGGGTTTCGGCCATAATGGAGGACGTGACTAGCACCTCTCTCTCCAGATCAGCCAGCGGTCCGGCCCTCAACAGGCCGAACGCCGTGGCCGTGGGGACGATCGTGTGGCTGGGCAGCGAGGTCATGTTCTTCGCCGGCCTGTTCGCGATCTACTTCACGCTCCGCAGCACGTCCCCTGAGCTCTGGGCGACCGAGACCGCGAAGCTCGAGGTGCCCTTCGCCTCCGTGAACACGATCATCCTGGTGCTGTCCAGCTTCGCCTGCCAGTTCGCCGTGTTCGCTGCGGAGCGCTTCCAGGTGCACCGGACGAGCTGGAACCCGCGCCACTGGGGCATGACGGAGTGGTTCTTCGTCACCTACGCGATGGGTGCGATCTTCGTCTGCGGCCAGATCTTCGAGTACGCCAACCTCTGGCACGAGGGCGTGACGCTCTCCTCCAGCGCCTACGGCTCGGCGTTCTACATGACCACCGGGTTCCACGGGCTCCACGTGACCGGTGGCCTCATCGCCTTCCTGCTGACGCTCGGCCGCGGTTTCGCCGCCAAGAACTTCGGCCACAAGGAAGCGACCACCGCCATCGTCGTGTCGTACTACTGGCACTTCGTTGACGTCGTGTGGATCTTCCTCTTCGCCGTCATCTACCTTCTCAAGTAGGAACTGGACACCCCCCAGCACATGTTCAACAGAACCAAGTCCAAGAAGGGCCGCCGTTCACCGATGGCGACCGTGTCGCTCATCGTCGTGGGTCTCATGACCACCGGTGGCGCGTACGCACTGTTCAGCTCCACGGCGAACGCCGACGACAGCACGAACACCGTCGCCGCCTCGAGCCAGTCGCAGGTGAACGAGGGCGAGAAGCTCTTCGCCTCAAACTGCGCCACCTGCCACGGTCTCTCCGCGCAGGGCACGAGCGAGGGCCCGTCCCTCATCGGTGTCGGTGCCGCGTCGGTCGACTTCCAGGTCGGCACCGGCCGCATGCCGATGGCTGCCCAGGGCCCCCAGGCCGAAGAGAAGCCCGCGCAGTTCACGGACGAGCAGGTCGACGCACTCGCGCAGTACGTCGCCTCCCTCGGCCCCGGCCCGTCGGTCCCGTCCACCGAGCTCACCAACGGTGAGGACGGCGACGCTGCCGAAGGCGCCGAGCTGTTCCGCATCAACTGCGCCATGTGCCACAACGTGGCCGGCGCCGGTGGTGCACTGACCGAGGGCAAGTACGCCCCGAGCCTCGAGACGGTCTCCGGCAAGCACATCTACGAGGCCATGCTCACCGGCCCGCAGAACATGCCGGTCTTCAACGACCTGAACCTGACGCCGGAGCAGAAGGCCGACATCATCACGTACCTCAAGTACGTGCAGGACAACAAGTCCCCCGGTGGCTTCGCACTCGGCTCCCTGGGGCCGGTCGCCGAGGGTCTGTTCATCTGGATCTTCGGACTCGGCGCGGTCGTCGCGATGACCGTCTGGCTGACCGCGAAGTCCAACTGATCGTCCGTGTCGAACGACACTGAAGGGAACACCATGGCAGAGCACGACGACGAGACGCTGAACTCGTCCTCGGCTGTCGAGAAGCACGGTACGACCACCTCCCCCGGGATCGCGGTCCTCCCCGTCGACCCGTTCGAGAACCCGGGCGAGCCGCCGCACCGCCCGCGTCGCACCGATGTCGACCCGAAGAAGCAGCGTCTGGCCGAGCGCCAGGTCGCCGCCTACTTCTACCTGTCGATCGTCGGCAGCGTCCTGTCGATCGCGGCGTACGTCGCCTTCCCGATCGACCCGAGCGACTTCGGGACGGTCCGCACCGCGAACCTCTTCCTGGGCCTGTCGATCGCCCTCGCGCTCCTCGCCCTCGGCCTCGGTGCCGTCTACTGGTCGAAGTCGCTCGTCGTCGACCGCGAGATCACCGAGCTCCGCCACGGCACCCGCGGCACCGACGCGACCCGTGCCAAGGCGGTCGAGGCGTTCCAGCTCGCCGACAAGGAGTCCGGCTTCAGCCGTCGCAAGCTGATCCGCAACTCGATGATCGGTGCCCTGGCCGCGTTCCCGCTCCCCGGCATCGTCCTGGTCCGTGACCTCGCTCCGGCCGAGGACCCCAACGAGCTGCTCCGCCACACCTTCTGGAAGCAGGGCCTGCGCCTGACGAAGGACCCGACGGGTCTGCCGATCAAGGCCTCTGACGTCACCATCGGTTCGGTGTTCCACGTCATCCCCGAGGGCATGCTCGAGTCCGAGCACATGCTGGAGGAGAAGGCGAAGGCCTCCGTCCTCCTGATGCGTCTGGACCCGAAGGACCTCAACCCGTCCAAGGGCCACGAGAACTGGGGCTACGACGGCATCGTCGCGTACTCCAAGATCTGCACCCACGTCGGTTGCCCCGTCGCGCTCTACGAACAGCAGACGCACCACCTGCTGTGCCCGTGCCACCAGTCCACCTTCGATGTCTCGAACAACTGCGAGGTCATCTTCGGTCCGGCCGCACGCCCCCTCCCCCAACTTCCGATCGCGATCGACGACGACGGCTACCTGGTTGCCCAGAGCGACTTCCACGAGCCGGTCGGACCGTCCTTCTGGGAGCGTGAACGCTGATGACCAGCACCACCACCACCGCACCGAACACGTCGACGAACAAGCCGGCGCCGGAGCGCGGATCCCGCATCATCGGCGGGGTCGCCAACTACATCGACGAGCGCACCAGCATCTCGGGCCTCGTCAAGGAAGTCGGCCGGAAGATCTTCCCGGACCACTGGAGCTTCATGCTCGGCGAGGTGGCGCTGTACAGCTTCGTCGTCGTGCTGCTCTCCGGGACCTTCCTGACGTTCTTCTTCCAGGCGTCCATGACCGAGGTCGTCTACAACGGCTCGTACGTCCCGCTCAAGGGCGTGGCGATGTCGACGGCCCTGCAGTCCACGCTCGACATCTCGTTCGACATCCGCGGCGGGCTCTTCGTCCGTCAGGTCCACCACTGGGCGGCCCTGCTGTTCGTGGCGTCGATCATGCTGCACATGGCCCGCGTGTTCTTCACCGGTGCCTTCCGCAAGCCGCGTGAGCTCAACTGGGTCTTCGGCTTCCTGCTCTGGGTCCTCGCCATGGCCGAGGGCTTCACCGGCTACTCGCTCCCCGACGACCTGCTCTCCGGAAACGGTCTGCGGATCATCGTCGGCATGATCGAGGGTGTCCCGGTCATCGGTGTCTGGATCGCCTACCTGCTGTTCGGTGGCGAGTTCCCGGGGACCGACATCGTCGGCCGCCTGTACACGCTGCACATCCTGCTGCTGCCGGCGATCCTCGTCGCGGTGCTCGGTGTCCACCTCGTGCTCGTCGTGATCAACAAGCACACGCAGTTCGCCGGTCCGGGCAAGACCAACGAGAACGTCGTCGGTGTCCCGATCCTCCCGGCGTTCGCCGCGAAGGCCGGTGGGTTCTTCTTCATCGTCGCCGGCATCCTGGCCCTCATCGCGTCGCTGTTCACGATCAACCCGATCTGGAACTACGGCCCGTACGACCCCTCCCCGGTGTCCGCCGGTACCCAGCCCGACTGGTACATCGGCTTCGCCGACGGCGCCCTCCGACTGGTCCCGCCGCACTGGGAGGTCGTGTGGTTCGGCTACACGGTGTCGTTCAACATCCTGGCGCCGATCGCGGTCCTGGTGCTGCTCATCCTGGCGATTCTGCTCTACCCCTTCATTGAGGCGTGGGTCACGGGCGACAAGCGTGAGCACCACATCCTCGACCGTCCGCGCAACGCCCCGACGCGCACGGCGTTCGGTGCCGCTGGCATCACGCTCTACGCCAGCCTCTGGGCGGCAGCTTCGTCGGACATCATCGCGACGCACTTCCTGGTGTCGATCGAACACGTGATCCACGTGATCCAGGCGACGACGGTCCTCGGTCCGTTCATCGCCTTCTGGATCACGAAGCGTGTCTGCCTCGCCCTCCAGAAGAAGGACCGCGAGATCGTCCTGCACGGCTACGAGTCGGGTCGCATCGTCCGACTCCCCCACGGCGAGTACATCGAGGTGCACGAGCAGCTCGACGAGTACGAGCGCTGGAAGCTCCTGCAGTTCAACGAGTACAAGCCGCTGATGATCCGCCCGAACGCCAAGGGGAAGATCACGGGTCTGCAGAAGGTCCGCGCCGGCGTCTCCCGCTTCTTCTTCGAGGACCGCATCGAGCCGGTTTCGAAGGCAGAGCTCGAGGCAGCGCACGCCGCGCACCACGGCCCGAACGTCGAGGGTGGCCACCAGGCTCCCCAGGTCGGCCCCGGCGATCACTGATCGGTAGCACGAAGCAACCCCCGTCACGATGTGGCGGGGGTTTCTTCGTGTGAGGGGCAACACGCCGCCCCCAGTTCACGGCTGGTTCACTCCCGCGTGCTGGACTCGTCCAGGACGGTGTGGCAACGTGTTGCACCACGCATCCGCCAACGGAATGAGACCCCGATGGACAGCCGGACGGCCGAACACCCCAGGCCGAACCACTTCCTCCTCCACCTCAGCGACACGCACCTCGTCTCCGGGGACCGCGACCTGTACGGCGATGTCGACTCCGCCGCTCGGCTCTCGCAGATCGTCGCTGACATCGAAGCCTCGGGCACCCGTCCCGAAGCGATCGTCGTCACCGGCGACGTGGCCGACAAGGGCGAGCCGGGCGCGTACGCCCGTGTCCGCGAGATCCTCGAGCCGGCCGCGCAGCGCATCGGCGCGCAGGTCATCTGGGCGATGGGCAACCACGACGAGCGCGGCGCCTTCCGCCAGGAGCTCTTCGGCCTGCAGCCCACCGATCGCCCGGTCGACTTCGTCTACGACGTCAACGGTCTCCGCGTGATCACCCTCGACACCAGCGTGCCAGGGCACCACCACGGCGAGGTCTCCCCCGAGCAGCTCGACTGGCTCGCCGAGGTTCTCTCCGAGGCGGCTCCGCACGGCACCATCCTGGCGATGCACCACCCGCCCGTGCCGAGCGTCCAGGACCTCACCGTCCTCGTCGAGCTGCGCGACCAGCAGGCCCTGGCCGAGGTCGTCGAGGGCAGCGACGTCCTCGCCATCATCGCCGGTCACCTGCACTACTCGACCAGTGCCGTGTTCGCCGGCATCCCGGTGTCCGTCGCCAGCGCCACCTGCTACACCCAGGACCTCACCGAGTACCAGGGCGGCACCCGCGGCCGTGACGGTGCGCAGTCGTTCAACCTCGTGCACGTCTACGGCCACAACGTCGTCCACTCGGTGGTGCCGATCGGGCACTACGCCACCGTCGGGCAGCCCGTCTCCGCGCTCGAGACCGAGGCGAAGCTCGCCGCACACGGCGTGACGATCCCCGCGGCCGTCGAGCCGGCACCGGTCACCTCGAGCATCCCGGTGTTCACGCTCGACTCGGTGCCCGTCTCCCCCGTCCACCGGTAGCGCCGCGCACTTCGCGTGCAGAAGAGGTCGGGTCCGACATGCGGACCCGACCTCTTCTGCTCACCAAGTGGTGTTGGCGCGTGCGGTCGCGACTCCCCGTCAGTGCGCGGCGAGTGGTCACGTTCCGTCGGCTGGCGGCTCGGCAATCAACAGTTCGTGACCGCTCGGCGGGCAGCCAACGGGGTGTCGTGACCGAGCGGCGTCGTGTACGTCCCGACGGTACGCCCGACGGTCGGCCCGACGGCCGGGAGGCCCGTGGCGGGCCCGACTCGCGCCTCCCGGCCCGCGGAGTGGTCGCGACACACCGCCGGTGCTGCGTCGCGTGGTCGTGTTCCGTCGTTTGCGGGCGGCGCAGCCGACGGGCTGCGACCGCTCGGTGTGTGGCTGGCGGGGAGTCGTGACCGGTGGAGGGTCCGAACCGGGGGCTGGGTTCCGGGACCGGGCTCGCAGGCTCGCCCGGAGCGCCCCAGCAGGCCGCTGGCGCGTCCTAGGCGCCCCGTGGCGCCGGGCTCGCAGGCTCGCCCGGAGCGCCCCAGCAGGCCGCTGGCGCGTGCTAAGCGCCCCGTGGGACCGGGCTCGCAGGCTCGCCCGGAGCGCCCCAGCAGGCCGCTGGCGCGTCCTATGCGCTGGGACGCTCCCACGGCGCGGGGAACGGGAAGTAGCGCTCGAGGAAGTCCGTCACGCGCTGCGTGCGCTCCTCGTCGCTGACCTCCGGGAAGCTGCCGTCGTTGAGGCAGAAGAAGTCCACGTTCCGCTTCTTCAGCAGCTCGTCGAGGGCCTTGAGTCCGGAGACCATGGTCGTGTCGATGTACCCGACGGCCGCGTTCTCCTGGATGATCGCCCGACCGGTGAGCAGCGAGTAGTAGTGGTACAGCGAGTTCGTCACCGAGATGTTGTCGGCGGCGCGAAAGCGTGACGCCGCAGTGGCCGCGAACTCGTCGGCGAACTCGTGCTCCATCTCGGTCATGATCGAGGCGCGCAGGGGCGTCGGGGCGTGCTCGAGGTGCCGGGTCGTCACCGCACCGAAGCGCTGCTGCAGCAGCTTGCGGTTGACCCGGGCGGAGTTCTCGAAACCGCTGCGTGCCGGGTTGTTGGAGCCGAGGCCGATCCGGGTCGACGCGAGAATGAACTTCGTGACCGATCCCGGGCTGTAGAACGCCGAGGGGTCGACGAGGCGCCCGAAGAACATGTCGTCGTTCGAGTAGATGAAGTGCTCGCTGATGCCCGGGATGTGGTGCAGCTGCGACTCGACGGCTTGCGAGTTGTGGGTCGGCAGCACGGACGGGTCGGCGAAGAACTCCTCGCTGCGGACGATCCGGACCTTCGGGTGCTCGGCGAGCCAGTGCGGTGCCGGGGAGTCCGTCGCGATGTAGATCTTGCGGATCCACGGCGCGAAGGTGTGCACCGAGCGGAGCGCGTACTTCAGCTCGTCGATCTGGCGGAACCGGGCCGGGGCGTCGTCGCCCTCGCCCAGGACGGCGTTCGACTGTGCGGCCTGGCGAGCGCGCTGGTACTCGATGGCGTTGCCGTCGACCCACGAGAAGACGATGTCGATCGGGAACCGGATATCCGAGACGTGGTCGTCGAACATGTGCTCGACGGTTCGCCAGGTGCGGCCGTAGCGTTCGATGTCGACGAGCACGAACTCGTCGATCGGCAGGCTGCGACGCATCAGGGCGTTCTCGACGGGAGCGAGGACCTCGATGTCGGTGACGCGCCAGAACTCGAGCTGGACGCTCGTCTCGGCGCCGTAGCGCAGGCGTCCGAGCGGCTCGAGCCGCGGGCGGAACACGCGGAGCACCGGTTCCTCGACGGAGCCGAGTCCGTCGTCCTGCACCAGCACCGCCGGCTTGCCCGGGGGCTTTGCGTAGAAGGGCTCGTTGACGGCCGCGGACATCACGGCGCTCTCCGCGCGCTGGCGGTCCCGCTCGTCGAGGGCGATCACCGGGCGCTGGTCGTTGCCGCGGATGAGCAGGTGGTCGACGTCAGCCGCAGTGAGCGCGTCGTCGAGGAACAGCAGGTCCTCGATCATCGACTGCTGCGGCGTGAGGTGTCCGTTGATCAGGGTCAGTCGCCCCTTGCGGACGACGACGTCGGATCGGTCGAGACCGCCGGAGGACGGTCGAGGGTTCAGCAGAGGACTCTCGGTCACCGGCTCGGTCTCGTCGTTCATCCATGCCCTTCGGGTCGTGCGGTCGGGTCCTGTACCCGACCTGCCGATCCTACCGTCCGTCCGACTCGCGGGGCACCTTGACGACGATGCCCACCACGATGAAGAGCGCGGCGGCGACCAGCTGCAGGGCCGCCCACACCTGTCCGGGGATCGGCACCGTGACGAGCGGGTTCCAGCAGACGGCGACGGCGGCCATGAGGAGGGCTGCCCACCAGACCTTCCCGCGCACGCTGAAGACGAGCACGATCAGCGCGAGCACCGTGACGCCCCAGCGGGCGAAGACGAAGCCCGACGAGTCGACGATGGCGACGCAGGCCAGCAGCACGATCGCCGCGATCATCGACGGTGCCAGTGCGGGGCGGGTGAAGGGCGGCGTGGCACGGGCACCGCTGGCCGGTGCGGCCGGTGCGGGTCGAGGGGCCCCTGCGGGCACGCCGTGCTGGGACGACCCCACCGGGGGCCGCCCCTTGCGTGCGGCCATCAGTCCGAGGAACCGTCGAGGTCGATCGCCTGGATCGACCGCGACATCGGCGGCAGGTCGCGGACGCGCTCGAGCGCCGGCACCAGTTCACCGACCAGCGCGCGGTAGCCCTCTTCGGTCAGGTGCAGGCCGTCCTCGGTGAAGCGCGCGTCCAGGTGGTCGCCGTCGGCCAGGGCGGGCCAGGCGTCGAGGTACTGCGCGTGGCAGGTGGCGACGAACTGCCGGAGGTGCCGGTTGGCCTGCTCGATCTTCGTGGCGTACTCGGCCTGCCGGGGCAGGATCGACACGAGCAGCAGACGTACGCCCGGCAGCTCGCGGCGGAGGGTGACGAGGATGGTCTCGACGTTGCGGACCACGTGCTCGGCGCTGGCGCGGTGGTTGCCGAAGTCGTTCGTGCCGATGAGCAGCACGATCACCTCGGGCTGCTCGGCGACGACGGCGTCGAGGCGCGTCAGCACGCCGTCGGTCGTGTCGCCGCCGATGCCCTGGTTCAGGGTGTGCTCGTCGGGGAGCCACGTGTCCCAGTCACCCTGTTCGGTGATGCTGTCCCCCAGGAAGAGGACGGGGCTGCGGTCGTCGGTCATGCTGCCTCCTCGTGCGCCGGCTCGGGGGTCTCGGTCTGCTGCGTCCGGTTGCGCTGCGTGGACCCGGTGTGGTCGGACTCCCGCTCGGCGGCGGCGGTGATGCGCTCGACCATACCGGGGAAGATGATGCCGTGGAACGGGAGGATGCCGTACCAGTACAGCCGGCCGGCGAGTCCCTGCGGGAAGTAGATCGCCCGCTGGTGGTAGTCGCTGCCGCCGTCGGGGTTCGGTGTGACGGTCATCTCGAGCCACGCACGACCGGGCGACTTGAACTCGGCGCGGAGCCGCAGGTACCGGCCGCGCTCCAGCCGTTCGACGCGCCACCAGTCGAGCGCGTCGCCCTGCTCCAGGCGCTGCTGGTCACGACGCCCGCGGTTCAGGCCGACGCCGCCGGCGATCTTGTCCATCCAGCCGCGGGCGACCCAGGCGAGCGGGAACGAGTACCAGCCGTTGTCGCCGCCGATCGACTCGACGACGCGCCAGACGTCCTCGGCGGAGGCACTGGAGTGCCGCTTCCGGTCGTCGACGTAGACCGTGTGCCCGGCCCAGTCGGGGTCGTTCGGCATCGGGTCGGCCGAGGCGCTCGAGAGCGTCGCGCTCCGCCAGCTCGTCTGGACCTGACCGCTGCGCATCTTGTTCAGCGCGAGGCGGACGGCCCGACGGTACGAGGTGAGCCCGCCCTCGGGCTGCGGCACGACGTCGTCGATGTCGTGCTCGCGCTGCACGCACTCGAACTGCAGCGACTCGATGATCGGCGTCGCGAGCTTGCGTGGGATCGGGGTGACGGCGTTGAACCAGTGTGCGGCGAGGCGCGGGGTGAGCACCGGCAGGACCGTGATCGGGCGCTGGGGCAGCTTCGCCTCGACCGCGTAGCCGTTCAGCATCTGGCCGTACCGCAGGACGTCGGGCCCGCCGATGTCGAAGGTGCGGTTGACGTCGGCGGGGACGTCGAGCGCGGCCACCAGGTAGTACAGGACGTCGCGGACCGCGATCGGCTGGATGTGGTTGCGGACCCAGCGGGGCGCGGGCATCCACGGCAGGACGTCGGTCAGGTGCCGGATCATCTCGAACGAGGTGCTGCCCGAGCCGATCACGACCCCGGCCTGGTACGCCACCGTCGGCACGCCCGAGCCGAGGAGGATCTCCCCCACCTCCTTGCGGCTGCGGAGGTGCTTCGACAGCTCGCCGTCCGGGTGCAGCCCGCCCAGGTAGACGAACCGGCTGACCCCGGCCGCCTTCGCCTCGCGCGCCATGGTCTCGGCGGCCTCGCGCTCGGCCGACTCGAAGTCGCCGTCGGCCCCCATCGCGTGGGCCAGGTAGTAGACCGCCTCGACCCCGTCGACCGCGGCGCGCACCGCCTCGGCGACCTGGAGGTCGCCCTCCGCGACGTCGACCTCACTGCTCCACGGGACGTCCTGGAGCTTCCGGGGGTTGCGTACGAACACCCGGACGGAGTGGCCGGCTTCGAGGAGACGAGGGACGAGACGACCACCGATGTACCCGGTGGCGCCGGTGACGAGGACCTGCATGCCCTGCACGCTACGCGGCACGCCTGACGGGTAGGCTTGCCGGGTGGACAACGCAGCCTTCCCCGTCACCGTCGATGCCGTCCGCGGCCTCATCGACCACGCGATCCTGAAGCCCGAACTCACCCGTGCGGACGTCGACGCCCAGCTCGACGAAGCCGCCGCCCACCGCGTCTTCAGCGTCTGCGTCCGTCCGAGCGACGTCGCCCACGCCGTCGAGCGCCTCACGGGCACCGGTGTCGGCGTCGGCACCGTGATCGGCTTCCCGCACGGCACCACGTCCACCGCGGCGAAGGTCGCCGAGTCGCTGCAGGCCCTGGCCGACGGCGCGTTCGAGCTCGACATGGTGCAGAACATCGGCGCCGCGAAGTCGGGCGACTGGCAGCGCGTCGAGCAGGACGTCCGCGCGGTCGTCGACGCCGCCGGCGACACCGTCGTCAAGGTGATCCTCGAGACCGCGTTCCTGACCGACGACGAAATCGTCGCGGCCTCGCGTGCGGCACAGACCGCCGGCGCGGCCTTCGTGAAGACCTCGACCGGGTTCGCCGGCGGCGGCGCGACGGCCGAGCACATCGCCCTCATGCGCCGCACGGTCGGTGCCGACACCGGCGTGAAGGCCTCCGGCGGCGTCCGCGGGCTCGACACCCTGCTCGAGATGGTCCAGGCGGGCGCGAACCGCATCGGCACGAGCGCCTCGGCCCGCATCCTCGACGAGGTCGCGCACCGCGCCGAGACGGGTGCCGCCTCGGCGCTCGGCGACGACACGACGTCCTACTGAACCCACGGGCTGAGCCGACCTGGCTGAGCCCACCGGGCTGAGCCCACGCGCCCAGCACGACCCACCACGACGAGGCCGGTGCCCACCGGACGCGACGACGCGTCGGCGACCCGCACCGTGCCTCCAGACCGCCGCATCGGAGCGCGCATGTCCAGCACCGCACCCCAGTCCCCCGCCCTCGCCCTGGCCGTCGACCTCGGCGGCACGAAGGTCGAGGCCGCGCTCGTCACCGACCAGGGCGTCGTGCTGCCGGCGACCCGGTTCCGCAGCCCCACGGGGCCGCAGCGCACCTCGGACGAGCTGCAGGCCGCCGTCGACGAGGTCGTCACGGCCGCGCTCGGCGCGCTGCCGGCCGACGCGACGCTCGTGGGTGTCGGCGTCGGTTCCGCCGGGCCCGTCGACGAGGAGCACGGCCTCGTCTCGCCGCTCAACATGCCGGTCTGGCGTGGCCACCCGCTGCGCGACCGGATCGCGGCGCTCGTGCCGGGCGACGTCCCGGTGACGCTCCGGATGGACGGCCTGGCGATCACCCTTGCCGAGCACTGGGTCGGCGCGGCCCAGGGGTACGAACACGTCATGGGCATGATCGTCTCCACCGGCGTCGGCGGCGGGCTCATCCTGCACGGTCGCACCGTCAGCGGACCGACGGGCAACGCCGGCCACATCGGGCATGTCGAGTGCGGCGGTTACGACGACCCCTGCGCCTGCGGGGGCACCGGTTGCCTCGAGGCGATCGCCAGCGGCCCGAAGACCGTGGCCTGGGCACGTCGTCAGGGTTTCGCGGGCACGACGGGCGAGGAGCTCTCGGCCGCCTACGCCGCCGGCGACGAGATCGCCGTCGCCGCGGTCCAGCGGAGCGGCCACGCCCTCGGGCAGGCCATCGCCGCCGCCACGAGCCTGGTCGACCTCGAGATCGTCGCCATCGGCGGCGGGTTCTCGCACGTCACGCCGGACCTGTTCGAGTACGCCCGTCAGGCCGTGGCGGAGCGTGTCGAGTTCGGGTTCGTCACGAAGGTGCAGATCGTGCCGACCGGGTTGTCCCAGGACGGTCCGCTCATCGGTGCCGCTGCGCTCGTGCACCGCGCCGACGTCCTGCGCTGAGCGCGCGCGTCCCCTCCGTCCGGGCCCGATCCGGCGCGTGGGCGCGGCTGGTCGCGTCGTCGACGCGGCCCACGCCGTGGACGTGACCGGCGACGGCCTGGAGGCGCGGTGCGGGCCCGCTACGAGCCTCCCGGCCGGTCGGTGGCTTGTCCACAGGCCTGTCGGTCGCCCGCGCAGGTCGGGCAGGATGTGCGGGTGCCCCGCCCGCGACTGCTGACCAGTGACGACTGGCCGGAACCCGAGCTGCGTGCGGCGGTCCTGGCCGGCGAGCTGGTCGCCGTCGGTCCCTGCTGGGCCTCCCCCGCCGAACCGCAGACGCCGTGGTTGCGCGCCGCCGCTGCAGCCTGGGTCCTGCGGGACGCGCGCCTGATCGCCTGTACCCTGACCGCCGCGTGGATCTGGGGTGCGGTGTCCCGGCCGCCGGCGCCGCTCGAGGCCTGCATCCCGCCGCAGGTGCGGGTGCACGTCGGGCCGGACGTCCGCTTGCGAGAGGTCCGGATCGACGTCGCCGACACCGTCGAGCTCTCGCGGCTGCGGGTCACGCTGCCGGCGCGGACCGCGGTCGACCTGCTCCGGACGCCGGGGCCGACGGCCGGTGCGTTCGGGGCTGCCGAGGCGACGGCCGTGCACGGGCTGCTCGCGATCGGGGCGGTCACGGCTGCCGAGCTGCAGGCGCGGCTGAGGTCGCTCGGGACGATCCCCATGGTGCGGCAGGCCGAGCGGCGGTTGTGGGGGCTGCCGGGGTTGCCTGAATTGCCGGATGCGGCTGGGGGCGCTGCGGGCGCTGTCCGCTAGGGCGTCGCCGGCGTGTTCGCCGAGCGGTCAGGACACCCCGCTCGCTTCCGCCGAGTGGTCGCGGACTGTCGGTTCGCAGGGCCGCGGCCGACGGTTCGTGACCGGTCGGCGGTGCCCGTGCGACGAGTCGTGACCGGTGGACGGGGCTGAGGCACGGGAGGCGCGGGGCGGGGCTGCCGTGGGCCTCCGGTCGGGCGCGTGGGGGCGGTCAGGACACCCCGCTCGCGTCCGCCGAGTGGTCGCGAACTGCCGGTTGGCAGGGCCGCGGCCGACGGTTCGTGACCTGTCGGCGGTGCTCGTGCGACGAGTCCTGACCTGTGGACGGGCTGGAGGCGCAGGTCGGCGCGGGGCGGGGCTGCCACGGGCCTCCGGTCCGGCGCGTGCGGGCGTAGCGGCGGTCAAGACACCCCGCTCGCGTCCGCCGAGTGGTCGCGGACTGTCGGTTGGCCGGGCCGCGGCCGACGGTTCGTGACCGGTCGACGGTGCCGGTTCGACGAGTCGTGACCGGTGGACGGGCTGGAGGCACGGGAGGCGCGGGCGGGGCTGCCACGGGCCTGCGGTCCGGCGCGTGCGGGCGGTCAGGACACCCCGCTCGCGTTCGGCGAGTGGTCACGAACTGTCGGTTGGCCGGGCCGCGGCCGACGGTCAGCGACCGGTCGACGGACGAGCCGCGCGGGGCCCTGCCGCTAGCCGGCGCTGACGCGGTAGACGTCGTAGACGGCGTCGATGCGTCGCACCGCGTTCAGCACGCGGTCGAGGTGGATGGTGTCGCCCATCTCGAACACGAACCGGCTGAGCGCGAGACGGTCGGACGAGGTCGACACCGTCGCGGACAGGATGTTCACGTGGTGGTCGGTCAGCACCCGGGTGACGTCGCTGAGCAGGCCCGACC
The DNA here is from genome assembly GCF_040223925.2 of Curtobacterium sp. WHRI 8282. Classification (NCBI taxonomy): domain Bacteria; kingdom Bacillati; phylum Actinomycetota; class Actinomycetes; order Micrococcales; family Microbacteriaceae; genus Curtobacterium; species Curtobacterium sp. WHRI 8282. Next base: position 1,183,133 of record NZ_JBEHCD020000001.1, on the reverse strand, counting down.
GATCGAGCGCCTCGATCTGGATCTGCACCAGGAACACCGACTTCGACGACGGGGCCCACTCGACCTCGATCATCCGGTCGGGTTCGTTCATGAGGGACTTCACGTTGGTGCACGACGACTGGTGCACGGACACGCCCTGGCCACGGGTGATGAAGCCCACGATCTGGTCGCCCGGCACCGGCGTGCAGCACTTCGCGAGCTTCACGAGGATGTCGGGCGCACCGCGGACCAGCACGCCGCTGTCGCTCGTGCGCAGCTGACGACTGGTGACCTGGCGCGGGAACGCGAGTTCGGGCTCGTCCGTCTCGGTTTCGGTCTGGACGTTCCCGAGGACCTTCTCGATGACCGACTGCGTCGACACGTGGCCTTCGCCGATGGCGGCGTACAGGGCGGAGACGTCCTCGTACCGCATCGACGAGGCGACCTCGGCGATGCTGTCCTGGCTCATGATGCGCTGGAGCGGCAGGTTCTGCTTGCGCATCGCCCGGGCGATGGCGTCACGCCCCTGCTCGATCGCCTCTTCGCGGCGCTCCTTGGTGAACCACTGCTTGATCTTGTTGCGCGCGCGGGGACTGCGGACGAACTGCAGCCAGTCCTGCGAGGGGCCGGAGTCGGGGTTCTTCGACGTGAAGATCTCGACGACGTCGCCGCTGGACAGCTGGCTCTCGAGCGGGACGAGGCGGCCGTTGACCTTCGCACCCATCGTGCGGTGGCCGATCTCGGTGTGCACCGCGTAGGCGAAGTCGACCGGGGTGGCTCCGGCGGGGAGACCGATGACCTTGCCCTGCGGCGTGAAGACGTAGGTCTCCTTGGCGCCGATCTCGTAGCGCAGCGAGTCGAGGAACTCGCCCGGGTCGCTGGTCTCGGCCTGCCAGTCGGTGATGTGGGCGAGCCACGCCATGTCCTGGTCGTCCGTGGTCGACGAGGTCCCGGCGTCACGGCCGGCAGCCCGCTGCTTGTACTTCCAGTGGGCGGCGACACCGAACTCGGCGCGCTGGTGCATCTCGTGCGTGCGGATCTGGATCTCGACCGCACGACCCTGCGGTCCGAGCACCGTGGTGTGCAGCGACTGGTACAGGTTGAACTTGGGGGTCGCGATGTAGTCCTTGAAGCGACCGGGCAGCGGGGTCCAGCGGGCGTGCACCGAGCCGAGCATGGCGTAGCAGTCGCGGACGGTCGGCACGAGGACGCGGATGCCGACGAGGTCGTAGATCTCGTCGAACTCACGACCCCGCACGATCATCTTCTGGTAGATCGAGTAGTACTGCTTCGGCCGGCCCATGACGTCGCCGCGGACCTTGGCGGCCTTCAGGTCCTTCTTCAGGGTGCCGATGACGTTCTGGACGAACTGCTCGCGCTTCGGCTGGCGTTCCTTGACCAGGCTGTCGATCTCGACGTAGAGCTTCGGGTGCAGGACCGCGAACGACAGGTCCTCGAGCTCGAGCTTGATCATCTGGATGCCGAGCCGGTGCGCGAGCGGCGCGTAGATCTCGAGCGTCTCCTTCGCCTTGCGCGTGGCGGAGGCGGACTCGACGAAGCCCCACGTGCGGGCGTTGTGCAGGCGGTCGGCGAGCTTGATGACGAGGACACGGATGTCCTTCGACATGGCGATGACCATCTTGCGGACGGTCTCGGCCTGCGCGCTGTCGCCGTACTTGACCTTGTCGAGCTTGGTGACGCCGTCGACGAGCATCGCGATCTCGTCGCCGAAGTCGGCCCGCAGCTGGTCGAGCTGGTAGTCGGTGTCCTCGACGGTGTCGTGCAGGAGCGCCGCCGCGATCGTGATCGTGCCGATGCCGAGGTCGGCCAGGATCTGCGCGACCGCGACCGGGTGCGTGATGTACGGCTCACCGGACTTGCGCTTCTGACCGTCGTGCGCGCGCTCGGCGACCGAGTACGCACGCTCGATGAGCGTCACGTCGGCCTTGGGATGGTGCGAGCGGACCGTGCGGATCAGCGTGTCCACCGCGCCGGCCGGTTGGGCGCGCGAGAACAGGCGCGGCAGCAGCGAGCGGAGGGAACCGAGGTTGCCGGTGGTGTTCGGACCGATCGGGCTCGAGGGCCGCGGAGCGGAACCCGGGCGGCTCGGCGCGGACGGCTCTTCGCGGGTGTCCGTCATGATGCGCCTCCCAGGACTCGGTCCGAGAGCTCGATCCGAGCTCGATCCGACAAGACTACGCGTCCCCGGTCAGTGCCCGTGACGCGGTTCGCCCTGGGCGTCGCGCTCCACCGGCGCCCCCGCCTGCTCCCACGCGAGCATGCCGCCGGAGAGGTTGACGGCCGGTACGCCCGACTGCTCGAGCGCCGCGACGATGCGCGATGACCGGCCGCCGGAGTGGCAGACGATGATGGCCGGCTGGTCGCCGCCGTCGATCTCCTGCCAGCGGTCCACGAACTCCGACATCGGCACGAGCGTGGCCTGGGGAGCGTGGACCTCGTCCCACTCCCCCTGCTCGCGGACGTCGAACAGGCGGGCTCCGGCGTCGAGACGGCGCTGCGCCTCGGCGACGTCGATCTCCTGGATCTCGATGGGCATCAGACGCTCGCCTCTGCCGCGTCGACCTCACGCCGGCGCTTCTCGGCCGCCGCGGTCTTCTTGGCGTCGGACTCCTTGATCTTCGGCTCGTTCTCGCGCAGCTGCGCGTACATCGGCGACGCGATGAAGATCGTCGAGTAGGTGCCGACGATGATGCCGATGAACAGTGCGAGCGAGATGTCGCGCAGGGTACCGGCGCCGAGCACGTACGACCCGATGAAGAGGATCGCCGCGACCGGCAGCAGTGCCACGACCGAGGTGTTGATCGACCGGACGAGGGTCTGGTTCACCGCGAGGTTGACCGACTGCTTGAACGTCCGGATGGATTCCTGCGCGGTGTTCTCACGCACCTTGTCGAAGACCACCACGGTGTCGTAGAGCGAGTACCCGAGGATCGTCAGGAACCCGATGACCGCCGCGGGCGTGACCTCGAGTCCGACGATGCCGTACACGCCGGCCGTGATGAGCAGGTCGTGCAGCAGCGCCGCCATCGCGGACAGCGACATCTTCCAGGTGCGGAAGTACAGCGTCATGAAGACCGCGGCGAGGGCGAGGAAGATCACGAGACCACGGATGGCCTGCGCGAGCACGTCGGCACCCCACGTCGCGCCGATGAAGGTCGCGGCGACCTGGCTCTCCGGGACGTCGTAGGCCTTCGCCAGGGCGTCCTGCACCTCGGTCGTCTGCCGGTCGGTGAGCTGCCCGGTCTGCACGCGGATGCCGTGCGTGCCGAGCTGCGAGACGCGCGGGATCGACTCCGGGACGACGCCCTCGACGGTCTCGGTGGCGAGGTTCTGGTCGAGCGTCTTGACGTCGGAGATCGTGAACTCCGAACCACCGGTGAACTCGATGCCGAGCTGGTACCCGCCACGGAGCCACGGGGTGACGAGCGAGATCACGATCATCACGAGGGCGATCAGGTACCAGGTCTTCCGGCGCCCGATGATGTCGTACGACCGCTTCCCCGTGTAGAGGTCGCTGCCGAACTGGCTGAAGCTGGCCATCAGTCGTCCTTCCCGTCCGGCGTCGAGCCGTTGTCGCCGGAGGCCTGCTGGGCCTTCCGCTCCGCGATCGTCTGTCGGCGCTGTGCCTCACCGGCACTGCGCTGGCGCTTGCCGTCCACGACGGGTGCGCGGAACTGGGCGCGCCCTCGGTAGACGGCACCGAGTGCTGCCGGGTCGAGACCACTGAACCGGTGCCCCTCGCCGAAGAACCGGCTGCGGGCGATGAGCTGCATCATCGGGTGGGTGAAGAGCGCGACCACCACGATGTCGATCAGGGTCGTGAGGAGCAGCGTGAACGCGAAGCCCTTCACGTCGGCGACCGCGAGCACGTAGAGCGTGACGGCGGCGAGGAAGTTCACCGCGTCGGACGCCAGGATCGTGCGGAGGGCACGCTTCCAGCCGGACTCGACCGCGCTCTCGAGGGCACGGCCGTCGCGGAGTTCGTCACGGATGCGCTCGAAGTAGACGATGAACGAGTCCGCCGTGATACCGATCGCGACGATCAGACCCGCCACACCCGCCAAGGACAGGCGGTAGTCGACGCGCCACGACATGATCGCGATCACCAGGTAGGTGAGCACCGCGGCGATCCCGAGCGACAGCACGGTGACGAACGCCAGGGCCCGGTACTGGATGACCGAGTAGATGATCACCAGGATCAGCCCGATCAGACCGGCGACGAGGCCACCGATGAGCTGCGCGGTGCCGAGGGTCGCCGAGATGTTCTCGTTCGACTGCACCTGGAAGTTGATCGGCAGCGCACCGTACTTGAGCTGGTCCGCCAGGGTCTTCGACGACTCGGCCGTGAACGAGCCGGTGATCTGCGCCTTGCCGTTCGTGATCGCGGAGTTCGTCGTCGGTGCGGTGATGACCGAACCGTCGAGCACGATCGCGAACTGGTTCTGCGGCTGCTGGAGCGAGACGAGACGGTTCGTGACGGTGCGGAAGTCCTTCGAGCCCTCGCCGTTGAACGTCAGGTTGACTGCCCACTGGCCGGTCGACGTGCCCTGCGAGTCGGTGGCGAGACCCGAGGTGGCGTTGCTGATGTCGGCACCGGAGACCTCGACCGGTCCGAGGATGTACTTCCCCGCGCCGTCCTGGTCACAGGTGACCAGGGGCTCGTCGTCGGGCGCCGTGGTGACGTCGTCCGGAGCAGCGCAGTTGTAGTTGGTGTACAGGTCCTGCAGCTTCGGCGTGACCCAGTTCAGGTCGCTCGCGTTCGTCGGCTTCGCGCTCGGGGTCGCGGCGAGCGAGGCCGGCGGCGAGTACGGCGTGGCCGATGCGGTGCCCTTGCCGTCGTCACCGACGGCGGAGTTCGTCGCGGCCTCGGTGAAGAGCACCGGACGGAAGGTCAGCTTCGCGGCTGCCTCGATGCGGTCGATCGTGGCCTTGTCGGGACGACCCGGGATCGAGACGACGATGTTGTTCGCGCCCTGGGTGTTGATCTCGGACTCGGAGACACCGGTGGCGTCGATGCGCTGGCGGATGATGTTCACCGCCTGCTGCAGCTGCTGCGAGGTGACGGAGTCGCCCTCGGTGTTCTGCGCCGCGAGGGTCAGCTGCGTGCCGCCCTGCAGGTCCAGAGCCAGCTCCGGCACCCAGCTCGCGCCCTGGTACCACTTGTCGGTGTCGTCCTTCGAAGAGCCGGCGAGGATCGACGCGGCGGTGTTCACGCCGGCGAGGATCGCCATCAGGATCACCAACCAGGTGAGCGAGCGCAGCGCCTTCTTGACGGGTGTCGATCGTGCCACCGGTCGTCTCGTCTTTCTGTTCAGGACCGTCGGCACACCGTGCGACGGCAGAGGGAAGCCGCCGGGTCAGACGACCCGGCGGCCGAGGGCGTCAGTCGTCGGACTTGCGCTTCGTGGCGTCGGACTCGTCGACACGGTCGGTGTCGACCCGCTCGCCGTAGACCGGCTCACCGTTGAGCTCGGCCACCGGCTTCGGCTCGTCCTCGGTGGTCGTGGTGGTCTCGACGTCGGACGCGTTGTCGTCGACGACGCGCGACAGGGTCTGACGGTGCACGGTGACGATGGTCCCCGGCGCGATCTCGACGTCAGCGGTGACCTTCTCCTCGTTCACGGAGAGGAGCGTGCCGTAGAGGCCGAAGGACAGCATGACCTTGGCGCCCGGGACCATCTTGTCCACGAGCTCGGCCTGCTGCTTCTTGCGCTTGCGGCTGTTGTAGAACATGAAGGCCGCGAACGCCACGACGATGACGATGAGGATGACTTCTTGACCCATGATGCGTTGCCTTCTCTGGTTGCTCGGTTTCGGGCCGTAGCAGTCTAGGGCACGCCGGTGTCCGTGGCATGTCACCCGACTGATCGGCGGTCAGGCGGTGGGTTCCGGGTCGTCGAAGAGCCCCGGCTGCCCGCCGTCGCCCTGCCCCGGGGTGAGGCCGAGGTGTCGCCAGGCCCGCGGTGTCGCGATGCGCCCGCGGGGGGTGCGGGTCACGAGTCCGACGCGGACGAGGAACGGTTCGACGACCGACTCGATGGTCTCGGATTCCTCGCCGACCGAGACCGCGAGGGTGTTCAGGCCGACCGGGCCCCCGTCGAACCGGGTCAGCATGGTCTCGACGACGGCTCGGTCGAGCCGGTCCAGGCCGAGTTCGTCGACGTCGTACAGGTCGAGCGCGCCCTGGACCGCGGCCATGCCGTCGGTGGTGCGGTGCACGAGGGCGTAGTCGCGCACCCGGCGGAGCAGGCGGTTCGCGATGCGCGGGGTGCCACGGGAGCGTCCGGCGATCTCGCGCAGGGCGGTCCGGTCGATGTCGAGTTCGAGCAGGTGGGCCGCACGGATCAGGACCTGCTCGAGCTCGTCCTTCTCGTAGAACTCGAGGTGGGCGGTGAACCCGAAGCGGTCGCGCAGCGGGTTCGGCAGCAGGCCGGCCCGGGTGGTGGCCCCGACGAGCGTGAACGGTGCGAGGTCGAGCGGGATGCTCGTGGCACCGGCGCCCTTGCCCACCATCACGTCGATGCGGAAGTCCTCCATCGCCAGGTAGAGCATCTCTTCTGCCGAGCGGGCCATGCGGTGGATCTCGTCGATGAACAGCACTTCGCCCGGGACCAGGGACGACAGCACGGCGGCGAGGTCACCGGCGTGCTGGATGGCCGGGCCGCTCGACATGCGCAGCGGTCGCCCGGTCTCGTGCGCGACGATCATCGCGAGCGTGGTCTTGCCGAGGCCGGGAGGGCCCGCCATCAGGATGTGGTCGGGCGTGCGCTCCTGCATGCCCGCGGCCTTGAGGAGCAGGTCGAGCTGCCCGCGGACCTTGCGCTGCCCGACGAACTCGTCGAGCGAGCGCGGACGGAGCGCACCTTCGAACGCGAGTTCTTCCTGCGACTCGGCGCCGGCGGACGTGATGCCGCTCACCGGCCGGCTGCCGCGGGTCGGAGCGCACCAAGGGCGGCGCGGAGCAGGGCCTGGGTGCCCATCGCGGCGGCACCGGGCTCGTTGGCGACGGCGTCGTCGACCGCGGTCTGCGCCGCGTCTTCGCGCCAGCCGAGGCCGATGAGCGCCGAGACGACGTCGACCGCGGCGGGGTGGACTGCGGTCCCCCGTGCCGCGGCGACCACGGCAGCCTGCTCGAAGGCCACGAGCTTGCCGGAGAGCGCGACGATGATGAGCTTGGCGGTCTTCGGGCCGATGCCGGAGACCTTGCGGAACGCGCCGTCGTCCTCGTTCGCGACGGCGTTCGCGATCTGTGCCGGGTCCATGTGGGCCAGGACGCCCATCGCGGACTTCGGGCCGACGCCGGAGACCCCGCGGAGCAGGTCGAACACCTGCAGCGCGTCGGTCGACTCGAAGCCGAAGAGCAGGTGCTCGTCCTCGCGCACGATCATGGCGGTCCGCACGAACACCTCGGACCCGTGGCGCATCGTCAGCGCGTGTGCGGGGGTCACGGTGACGGCGTACCCCACTCCCCCGACCTCGATCACCACGGCCGAGCCGGCGATGTCGATGCAGGTGCCCCGGAGACTCGCGATCATGCTCCGAGCCTAGGGCCGCCCACCGACGACGCCGACCTGCCACGCTGCGGGCGGGCCGCGGCGGCGGCCGCGCGGGCCAGCGGCGAGTCGACGGTGCCGCCCTGCGCGTCCCGCCAGGCGCGCTGTGCGGGGGTGAGGTTCGTGGCACGCGAGCCGGCGGCGTCGGGTGATCCGAGCCTCCAGGCATGGCACACGGCCAACGCGAGCGCGTCGGCGGCGTCGGCCGGCTTCGGGACCTCGTCGAGCCCGAGCACGCGCGCGATCATGGTCTGCACCTGACGCTTGTCGGCGTTGCCGTAGCCGGTGACGGCGGCCTTGACCTCGGACGGCGTGTGCAGCCCGACGGGCAGGCCGCGGGCAGCCGCGGCGTGCAGCGCCAGGCCGGCCGCCTGCGCGGTCCCCATCACGGTGCGGACGTTCGCCTGCGCGAACACCCGCTCGACGGCCACCGCATCGGGGTGGTGTTCGTCGATCTCGGCGGCGATGCCGTCGGCGATGCGGAGCAGCCGCTGTTCGAGCGGCATGTCCGGCGGGGTGCGCACGACCGTCACGTGGACGAGTCGTGCGCGCCGGTTCGGTGCGACCTCGACGACGCCGACGCCGCACCGGGTGAGCCCGGGGTCCACCCCGAGCACACGGAGCACGGCTACTCGCCCTCGTCCTCGTCGAGCTCGGCCTGGACGTCCGCGGGGATGTCGAAGTTCGAGTAGACGTTCTGCACGTCGTCGGAGTCCTCGAGCGCGTCGATCAGGCGGAACACCTTGCGGGCGGTGTCGGCGTCGACCGGGACCTTGAGGCCGGGGACGAACTCGGCGTCTGCGGAGTCGTAGTCGATGCCGGCGTCCTGCAGTGCGGTGCGGGCGGCGACCAGGTCGCTCGCCTCGGTGATGATCTCGAAGCCGCCGCCCTGGTCGATGACGTCCTCGACCCCGGCGTCCAGCACCGCTGTCATCACGGTGTCCTCGTCGAGGCCGTCGGTCTTCGTGACCGAGATGACGCCCTTGCGCGAGAAGTTGTAGGCGACGCTGCCCGGGTCGGCCATGGTGCCGCCGTTGCGCGACATCGCGGTCCGGACCTCGGCCGCGGCACGGTTCTTGTTGTCCGTGAGGCACTCGATGAGCATCGCGACGCCGTTGGGGCCGTAGCCCTCGTACATGATCGTCGTGTACTCGATGGTCTCGCCCGTGAGACCCGCACCGCGCTTGACGGCGCGGTCGATGTTGTCGTTGGGGACCGAGGTCTTCTTCGCCTTCTGCACGGCGTCGACCAGGGTCGGGTTGCCGGACATGTCGGCACCGCCCATCTTCGCGGCGACCTCGATGTTCTTGATCAGCTTGGCGAACGACTTGGCACGGCGCTGGTCGATGACCGCCTTCTTGTGCTTGGTCGTTGCCCACTTGGAATGCCCGGACACGGTTCTCCTTGCGTCTTGCGGAAAGTCCCGCTCAGTTTAGCGGCCCTGTGGGCCGAACACCGGCCTGGAGGCGCGGCGCGGCTTCCGTCCCGTCGGTGCGGCGGGTGGGCGGTCACGCCTCAGGCGCTGCGCACCAGGTCGAGGAACCGGCGGTGGAAGCGGTCCTCGCCGGCGACCTCGGGGTGGAACGCGCTGGCGATGACGTTGCCCTGCTGCACCGCCACGACCTGCCCGTCCGGCAGCGCACCGAGGACGTGGACGTCGTCGCCGCGCTGCTCCACGACGGGGGCCCGGATGAACACCGCGTGCACCGGGGCCTCGCCGAGGTCGGGCATCGGGATGTCGATCTCGAACGAGTCGTTCTGCGCACCGAACGCGTTGCGGCGCACGGTGGTGTCGAGCACGTCGAGGGTCTGCTGCCCGTTGATGCCGTCGGTGATCCGCGACGAGAGCATGATCATGCCCGCGCAGGTGCCGTAGGTGGGCAGGCCACCGCGGATCGCGTCGGCGAGCGGCTCGGCGACGCCGAACGCGCGGGACAGCTTGTCCATCACGCTGGACTCACCCCCGGGGATCACGACACCGTCGAGGGTCTCGATCTCCTCCGGGCGACGCAGCGGCACCACGTCGGCGCCGAGCTCGGTCAGCGAGGCGATGTGCTCGCGGAAGTCACCCTGCAGCGCCAGGACCCCGATGCGAGGCCGACCGCCGCTCGTCGGGCTACCAGCCACGCTCGGCGAGGCGGTGCGGCGCGGGGACGTCGGCGACGTTGATGCCGACCATCGCCTCGCCCAGACCACGGGAGACCTCGGCGATGACCCGGGGGTCGTCGTGGAAGGTCGTCGCCTTGACGATCGCGGCGGCACGGGCCGCCGGGTCGCCGGACTTGAAGATGCCGGACCCGACGAAGACACCGTCGGCGCCGAGCTGCATCATCATCGCGGCGTCGGCCGGGGTGGCGACACCACCGGCGGTGAACAGGACGACGGGGAGCTTGCCGGTGCGGGCGACTTCCTGCACGACGTCGATCGGCGCCTGGAGCTCCTTGGCGGCGACGTAGAGCTCGTCGTCACGCAGGTTGCGGAGCGCCGCGATCTCCTTGGTGATGGTGCGGATGTGCTTGGTGGCCTCGGACACGTCGCCCGTGCCGGCCTCGCCCTTGGAACGGATCATGGCCGCACCCTCGGTGATGCGACGGAGCGCCTCGCCCAGGTTGGTGGCACCGCAGACGAAGGGGGTGGTGAACTTCCACTTGTCGATGTGGTTCACGTAGTCGGCCGGCGACAGCACCTCGGACTCGTCGATGTAGTCGACACCGAGCTCCTGCAGCACCTGCGCCTCGACGAAGTGTCCGATGCGGGCCTTCGCCATGACGGGGATCGACACCGCGGCGATGATCTCCTCGATCATCGAGGGGTCGGACATGCGGGCGACGCCGCCCTGCGCACGGATGTCGGCGGGGACGCGCTCGAGGGCCATGACGGCGGTCGCACCGGCTTCTTCCGCGATGCGGGCCTGCTCGGCGTCGACGACGTCCATGATCACGCCGCCCTTGAGCATCTCGGCGAGTCCGCGCTTGACGCGGTCGGAGCCGGTGATCGAGGTGCCAGGGGTGCCGGAGGTGCTGGTGCTGTCGCTCATGATGCCGACCAGTCTAGTGCGCCCGGGGCCACCCGTCGGCGACGAGTCGACGCGTCTCGCCGAGCAACTGCGACATGGACTTGGTCCGGGCGATGATCGGGAAGAAGTTCGCGTCCGACTGCCACCGCGGAACGATGTGCTGGTGCAGGTGTGCGGCCACGCCGGCACCGGCGACCTCGCCCTGGTTCATGCCGATGTTGAAGCCGTCGCAGTGCGACACCTCACGCAGGACCCGCATCGCGGTCTGGGTCAGCTCGCCGATCTCGCGCAGCTCGTCCGGCGTGGCCTCGTCGTAGAGCGGGACGTGACGGTACGGGCAGACGAGCAGGTGCCCGTTGTTGTACGGGAACAGGTTGAGCAGCACGTAGGCGTGCTCGCCGCGGGCCACGATCAGGGCGTCCTCGTCGGACATCCGCGGGGCTTCGCAGAACGGGCAGTCGTCGTCGTGCCCGCGACCCCGGCCTTCGCGGCCGGCGTCGATGTAGGCCATCCGGTGCGGGTTCCAGAGCCGCTGGAACACGTCCGGGACGGCTGCGCCGGTGGCCGCGTCGCGGATCACCAGCGGATCGGTGTCCGCGCCCTCGGTGTCCGCGGCCGCGGTGGGACCGGCCACGTCGTCGACGTGACCGGTCCCCGCAGCCTGCTCCGGGCCTCCCGACGGTGTCATCAGACCTGCGCGCGCTCGCGGATCGCGGTGAGGATGCGGTCCACGGCCTCGTCGACGGGCACCGCGTTGTCCTGGCGGCCGTCGCGGAAGCGGAAGCTGACGGCACCGGCGTCGCGGTCGTCGCCACCGGCGATGAGCTGGAACGGCACCTTCGCCTTGGTGTGCGTGCGGATCTTCTTCTGCATGCGGTCGTCCGAGTGGTCGACCTCGGCGCGGACGCCGTGGGCACGGAGCTTCGCGATGACCTCGTCGAGGTAGTCGCCGTACTCGGCCGCGACCGGAATGCCGACGACCTGGACGGGCGACAGCCACGCCGGGAACGCGCCCGCGTAGTGCTCGGTGAGGACCCCGAAGAAGCGCTCGATGGAGCCGAACAGCGCGCGGTGGATCATCACCGGACGCTGGCGCGAGCCGTCGGCCGCGGTGTAGTCGATGCCGAAGCGCTCGGGCAGGTTGAAGTCGAGCTGCACGGTCGACATCTGCCAGGTGCGGCCGATGGCGTCGCGGGCCTGCACCGAGATCTTCGGGCCGTAGAACGCCGCACCGGCGGGGTCCGGCACCAGCTCGAGGCCGGATTCCTCGGCGACCTCGCGCAGGGTGTTCGTCGCGACGTCCCAGATCTCGTCGTCGCCGACGTACTTCTCCGGGTCCTTCGTCGACAGCTCGAGGTAGAAGTCGTCGAGGCCGTAGTCGCGCAGGAGCGAGAGCACGAACTCGAGGGTCGTGGTCAGCTCCTCCTTCATCTTGTCCTGCGTGGTGAAGATGTGCGCGTCGTCCTGGGTCATGCCGCGCACGCGGGTCAGCCCGTGGATCACGCCGGACTTCTCGTTGCGGTACACCGTGCCGAACTCGAACATCCGGAGCGGCAGATCGCGGTAGGAGCGGGGCTGTGACCGGTAGGCCAGGATGTGCATCGGGCAGTTCATCGGCTTGAGGTAGTAGTCGGCGCCCTGCCGGGTGACGTTGCCGTCCTCGTCCTTGGCCTCGTCCATGTGCATGGCCGGGAACATGCCGTCCTTGTACCAGCCGAGGTGCCCGGAGGTCTCGAACAGGTCGCCCTTGGTGATGTGGGGCGTGTAGACGAACGAGTAGCCGTTCTCCTCGTGCCGACGGCGCGAGTAGTCCTCCATCTCGCGGCGGATGATGCCGCCCTTCGGGTGGAAGATCGCCAGGCCGGAACCGATCTCGTCGGGGAACGAGAACAGGTCGAGTTCGGCACCGAGCTTGCGGTGGTCGCGCTTGGCGGCTTCCTCGAGGCGCACGAGGTACGCCTTGAGCTGATCCTTGTCGGGCCAGGCGGTGCCGTAGATGCGCTGCAGCTGCGGGTTCTTCTCGGAGCCGCGCCAGTACGCGGCGGCGACGCGCATGAGCTTGGCGGCGTTGCCGATCCAGCGGGTGTGCGGGACGTGCGGGCCGCGGCAGAGGTCCTGCCAGAGCACCTCGCCCGACTTCGGGTCGACGTTCTCGTACACGGTCAGCTCGCCGGCGCCGACCTCGACGCTCTCGCCGGAGTCGCCGTCGGACGCCGCACCCTTGAGGCCGATGAGCTCCTGCTTGTAGGGCTCCCCCGCCATCAGCTCGCGTGCCTGCTCGTCGGTGACGACCACGCGACGGAAGCGCTGGGCCTGCTTGACGATGCGGTCCATGCCCTTCTCGATCGCCTTGAGGTCTTCGGGGGTGAAGGGCTCGGCGACGTCGAAGTCGTAGTAGAAGCCGTCGGTGACGGGCGGCCCGATGCCGAGCTTGGCGTCCGGGTTGATCTGCTGGACGGCCTGCGCCAGCACGTGGGCGGCCGAGTGCCGGAGGATGTCGAGCCCGTCCTGCTCCTGCAGGGTGACGGCCTCGGCGGTCTCGCCGGCCTGCACGTCCGCCGCGAGGTCCTTCAGCACACCGTCGACGCGGATAGCGACGACGCCGCGCTCACCGTCGAAGAGCTCGGTGCCGGTCGTGGTCGTCGTCGCGGTCCGGGGCTCGGGTGCCTGGGGAAGCTCGGCGGGCGCGGGTGCGACTGACTCGGTCACGATGATGGGACTCCTCGATCGAAATGGTGCGTCAAGACTAGTGCGAGACGTGCTCGCGTGCGGACGCCGGGGATGCGCCTGTGGAGAGAACGGATGGGCGCCCCGACCGGGCGGTTGCCCGCGCTCAGGCCGGGACGGCGCCGAGCGTCGCGACGGGCAGCCGCGGCTCGAGACGCTCGCGCCCGTTCAGGCCGTCGAGCTCGAGCAGGGCGGCGAAGCCGATGGCCTGGTACCCGGCGCGCTCGAGCAGCGTGATGGTGGCGGCGCCGGTCCCGCCGGTGGCCAGGACGTCGTCGACGACGAGCACCCGGGTGCCGGCGGGCAGCTGACCCGGCCGCAGTTCGAGTTCGGCCTCGCCGTACTCCAGCGCGTACTGCTCGCTGAGGACCTCGCCGGGGAGCTTGCCCGCCTTGCGCACCGTGAGCACGCCGACCTGGTGCTGGGCGGCGATGCCCCCGGCCAGCGCGAAGCCCCGGGCCTCGATGCCCGCGACCGCGTCGAACCCGGCTCCGACCGCGAACGGTGCCGCGAGTGCTTCGCACACGCGGCCGAACGCGACGGCGTCGGAGAACACCGGCGTCACGTCACGGAAGAGCACCCCCGGCTTCGGGAAGTCCGGCACGAGGGCGGTGAGGCGTTCGACGAGTGCAGCTGCGGTTTCGGTCACCCGCCAACGGTACGGGAGGCCCGGGGTGCGTCCGAACGCCCCGCACGGTGCGAGGGGTGCCCGGCATGGTGCGAGGTTCCGGACGTGGTGCCACCCCGAGGGGCGGCCACGGAGTACGGAACCTCGCACCATGCGTGCGAGCGTGTGACGCCGACGCAGCGCCGCGGGTCAGCGCCACATCCGCATGGCGGCGCCCTGGGTGATCCAGTCGGCCTCGCGCTGCTGGCGTTCGCGCTCGAGGCGGGCCAGCGTGGCGAGGTCGACCTCGGGCCGCTCCTTGCGGGTGCGTCGGCTCCAGATGATGAGCGACATCCCGACTCGGAGTGCGATGCGGTCGGCGAGTGAGACCCGACGGCGCACCGCGCGGGTATCGGGTGGACGGGTGGTGGTCTTCGTGGACACGGTGTTCCCCTTCAGGGCACGGCAGAGCTGCCCGGGTGTCCGGCAGGACGAATCCGCCCGGGTTGCGGGCAGCAGGAATTGAATGCGTGAGAATGCACTCCGGGATGGTCCGGAAATGTTCGGACAACGATCGCGGAATGCTCGTCGACACCGAGAGCGTCGCACTGTCCACCGACATTCTTCCGGCGTCGTCCGCGCAGATCGGACGGCACGCATCGACGAGTCGACGAGCCGTTCGGCAGACGAACGAACCGGTGCTGCGCGAGCCTGATCGGCTCAGCGCACGGTGCCCGGAGGCACAGGTGTCAGGAGAGTGGGACGCCCCGGGTCAGCGGGCGCGGAACGGGGTACCGACGCGTCCACGGATTCCACGGAACGGAGTGGTCGTTGTGATCATCATGGGTCGGCCCCCTTTCGGTCTCGAGCTGGCGGAGTCGTCCGGGTCGAATGTTCGACCGTTCGCGACGAGTGAACACTATCGGCACCGCAATTCGGAGCGCAACCCCTTTTCCGAAAAAACGTCCGGAATTGCATTCCCGAACACCGCGGCGGTCCGTGCACGCCGAGGGCCCGGTACCGAATCGGTACCGGGCCCTCGTGTGTGCGTGCGACCGGACTAGACCGCCGCGTGCTCCGCGACGCTCGCCGTCAGGGCATCGCCCTCGACGTCGATCCGCACGGTGTCACCCGCGGTGACCCCGCCCTCGACCACCAGGGTCGCGATGCGGTCGTCGACCTCGCGCTGGATGAGCCGACGGAGCGGGCGGGCGCCGTACTCCGGCTCGTACCCGTGCTCGGCGAGCCAGTCGACCGCCGCGTCGGACACCGACAGGAGCATGTCCTGTGCGACCAGCCGGAGCGCCGTGTCCTGCAGCAGCAGCGACACGATCGACGCGATCTGGGATCGGTCGAGCTTGCGGAACAGCACGATCTCGTCGATGCGGTTGATGAACTCGGGGCGCATCGCCTCGCGCAGCTTGCCCATCACGCGGGCCCGCAGGTCGTCTTCCGCGTAGCCGTCGGTGGCACCGACCGGGGAGAACCCGAGCGCTCCCGAGCGGGAGGCCAGGAACTCCGAGCCGATGTTCGACGTCATGATGACGACGGTGTTCCGGAAGTCGACCGTCCGCCCCTGCCCGTCGGTGAGCCGGCCGTCGTCGAGGACCTGCAGCAGCAGGTTGAAGACGTCCGGGTGGGCCTTCTCGACCTCGTCGAGCAGGATCACCGAGTACGGGTTGCGGCGGACACGCTCGGTGAGCTGGCCGGCCTCGTCGTAGCCGACGTACCCGGGAGGGGCACCGACCAGGCGGGACACGGTGTGGCGTTCGCCGAACTCGCTCATGTCGAAGCGGAGCATGGCGGACTCGTCACCGAACAGCGACGACGCCAGGGCCTTCGCGAGTTCGGTCTTGCCGACGCCCGTCGGGCCGAGGAACAGGAAGCTGCCCACCGGACGACGCGGGTCGCCCATGCCGGTCCGGCTGCGTCGCACCGCCTTCGCGATCGCGCGCACAGCGTCGTCCTGGCCGACGACTCGGTCGTGCAGCTCGGACTCGAGCGCGGCGAGCCGCGTCTTGTCGGCCGAGCCGAGGCGGGTCACCGGGATCCCGGTGGCACGCGACACGACGGCGGCGATGTCGGCCTCCGTGATCGAGGTGTCCGCGGACTCCTGACGGGAGGGGCGGCTGGCGTCCGCCGACGAGGCGGCGGTGATCCGGGCCTCCAGTCCGACGATCTCGTCGCGCAGGTCGGACGCTTCCTCGTAGTGCTCCTCAGCGACCGCGCGGTCCTTGCGGGCCGTCAGGTCGGTGACCTGGGCACGCAGTGCCTCGACGTCGACGTCGCCCGACAGGGCGAGGCGACGGCGTGCACCGGCCTGGTCGATGAGGTCGATGGCCTTGTCCGGCAGGTGTCGATCGGTCACGTAGCGGTGCGAGAGCTCGACGGCGGCGCGGAGTGCCTCGGGCGTGTAGACGACGCCGTGGTGCTCCTCGTAGCGCGGGGCGAGGCCGGTCAGGATGGCGACGGCGTCCTCGACGTTCGGCTCCCCCACCGTGACGGGCTGGAACCGGCGCTCGAGCGCGGCGTCCTTCTCGATCCGGCGGTACTCGTTGAGCGTCGTCGCGCCGACCAGGTGCAGGTCGCCGCGGGCGAGCCGGGGCTTGAGGATGTTGCCGGCGTCCATCGAGCCGCCCTCGCCACCGCCACCGGCGCCGACGACGGTGTGGAGCTCGTCGACGAAGACGATGAGCTCGTCGGCGTGCGCCGCGATCTCGTCCATCGCCTTGGTGAGGCGCTCCTCGAAGTCACCGCGGTAGCGGGTGCCGGAGAGCATGCCGGGCAGGTCGAGCGCGACGACCCGCTTGCCCTGCAACAGGGCGGGGACGTCACCGTCGACGATGCGCTGGGCGAGGCCCTCGACGATCGCGGTCTTGCCGACGCCGGGCTCACCGATCAGCACCGGGTTGTTCTTGGTGCGGCGGAGCAGGATCTCGACGGTCTGCTCGATCTCTTCGGCGCGGCCGATCACCGGGTCGACGTGCCCGTCACGGGCGCGCTGGGTGAGGTCGGTGCCGAACTGGTCGAGCGTCGGGGTGTCGCTGTCGGTGGCCTGGTCGGTGT
Source organism: Curtobacterium sp. WHRI 8282 (assembly GCF_040223925.2). NCBI lineage: Bacteria > Bacillati > Actinomycetota > Actinomycetes > Micrococcales > Microbacteriaceae > Curtobacterium > Curtobacterium sp. WHRI 8282. Next base: position 1,166,164 of record NZ_JBEHCD020000001.1, on the reverse strand, counting down.
CGACGGCGTCGGGTGTTCCGGGCATGGGGCGCCCCTCTCGTGCTGCTGCCGCGGCCTGCTGGGCGTAGTCCTGCATGACCTGCGGGGTGATCCCGGCGCTGGCGAGCAGCTGGCCGGTCACGGTCTCCTGGTCCATCACGAGCGCGAAGAAGACGTGCTCGGGGTCGGTGTAGGTGCTGCCGAAGCCCCGCGCGGCCTGCGTCGCCTCGACGAGGATGCGCTGGGCGGTGCCGGTCAGTGCCGGGCGGCCGGTCTGCTCGGCCAGTGGCTCGTGCGCCATCGGCAGGCGCTGCTCGATCTCCTCGGCGAGTCGCCGGGGGTCGACCCCGGCGGAACGCACGACGGCGTCGAACGGTTCGGTGCGGACGAGCACGTGCAGGATGTGCAGTGCGTCGATCTCGCGCTGCCCCTGCGCGACCGCGTACTCGGCGGTGTGCTGGAGCAGCTCGTGGGTCCGGCGGCTGAGCAGCCGGGTGATGTCGACCGGTCGACCGAACGCGCGGACGCGCTGCTGGTCACCGGTGCGCTGTGCCGCGAGCAGGCGGGCGAGGAACTCGTCGAACGAGTCGTTGCCACCGGTCGGGCCGAACGTCTCTGGCAAAGGGACCTCCTGGGGAACTTGAGTGCCTTCGACTCAATGCAACGCAGGAGGGCCCGGGTCATTCCCGGGTCCGGAAAAAACTTGCGGCGACTCGACTCAGGTCCGCGCGATGGGTGCGGCGACCGCCTCGGTGATCCGCGCGAGGTCCGTCGGTGCGACCTCGACGTCGAATCCGCGACGTCCGCCGGACACGAAGATGCTCGCGTACGACAGGGCCGACTCGTCGAGCACGGTGCGGAGCCGCGTCTTCTGGCCGACCGGACTGATCCCGCCGACCACGTAGCCCGTGCGCTTCTCGGCGAGGGCGGGATCTGCCAGCGTCGCCTTCTTGCCCCCGACCGCAGCGGCGATCGCCTTGAGGTCGAGCCGGTTCGCCACCGGCACGATCGCGACGGCGAGGGTGCCGTCGACGGAGACGACGAGGGTCTTGAAGACCTGCTCCTCGCGCAGCCCGAGAGCGGCGGCCGCCTCTTCTCCGAAGTTGGTGGCGCTCTCGTGGTGCTCGTACACGTGCGGCGTGTACGGGACCCCGGCCGCCTCGAGCGCGACGGTCGCTGGGGTGCTCGGCGAACCTGCGGTCATGCCGTGATCCTCCCCCGCCGCACCTTCCGGTCCTCGACGGCACGCGGGCGTTACGCTGAACGGACCATGACCGCCGTCCTGCTGCTGCTCCGCGCCACCGCCGCGCTGGTGCTCGGCGACCCGGCCGCCGGGGTGCTGCCCCTGCTGGCCGTGGCGGCACTCGGGCTGACCGCGGTCGCCGTGACCGTCGTCGTCGCCCGGCTGCTCGTCGCGGTGCTCGCGGCGGTCCTCGGGGTCGGATCGGCATCCGTGTCGGACCGGTCGGCTGTGCCCGACCTGGTCACCCGGATCGGGTGGAGCCACCCCGACGCCGACGGGCACATCCGCTCGCGGGCACCGGGGGTCGCGACCCCGGCCTGACCACCGACCGGTGGCCGGGCCGCTCGCGCACCCCGCTGACCCACCACCGATCGGAACCGTCATGGACCTGTCCACCCTGCCCCTCGTCGGCCCGCTGCTGCACGGCGGCGCGGACCTCGTCACCGCTCTCACCGCGGCGCTCTCCCCCGTCGCCGGCTCGTTCGCCGCGGCGATCGCCGTCGTGCTCCTCACCCTGGCCGTCCGCCTGGTGCTCGTCCCGCTGTCCGTGCTGCAGGTGCGGGCCGAACGGGACCGCCGGCGCCTCGCACCACAGCTCGCGGCGCTCCGGAAGCGCCACGGCCGTGACACCCAGCGGCTGCAGCGAGCGGTGCAGCAGCTGTACACCGACGAGAAGATCTCGCCGCTGGCCGGCTGCCTGCCCGTCCTGGCGCAGGCACCCGTGGTGTCGCTCGTCTACGCGCTGTTCACGCACGCCTCGATCGACGGCACCGCGAACGCCCTGCTGGAGGCGACGCTCGTCGGGGTCCCGCTCGGCCACTCGCTCGTCGTCACGCTCACGTCGCCGCTGTGGGTGCACGCCTGGGTGGTGCTGGTCCTGCTGGCGGTGCTGGCGGTCGTCGTCGAGCTCAGCCGCCGGTCGAACGCCCACTGGAACCCGGTGCCGGCGCCGGAACCGGGGGTCCCCGGGGCCGCCGCGACCGCCGCCGTGGGGCGGTACGTGCCGTTCATCACGGTCGTGTTCGCGGCGATCGCACCACTCGCCGCCGCGCTCTACGTCGTGACGAGTGCGGCCTGGACGTACGGGGAACGCGCCGTGCTGCGTCGGGTGGTCCGCTAGCCGCCCTGGCCCTCCTGCTGCGGTCCCTGGTCGACCGGGTCGTACTCGGTGCCGCGGCCCTGCTCCTCGTCGGCGGTCGGCACATGACGTTCCGTGCCGGCGCCGCCGGGGCTGGTCGCGACGTAGTCGGCCTCGCCGGACTGCGTGTCGTGGCTCAGCGGCTCGAGGGTCTCGGCGTCGGCGTCGTGCTGCGGCATGGGGTCGGTGCTCATGCACCACGCCTACTCCCTCGTTCTGGGTGCGCGCGCACGGCTGTGCGGTGCCACGATGGACCTGTCCACGCGACCGGCAGAGCGGGAGTGCGCATGGCCCACGACGACGTGGCAGCGGAACGGGCACGGCTCGAGGCCGTCGCCTGGGGAGCAGGATCGAGCCCGGCGGACGCGGCGCGCGCCCGGATCGCCCTGCAGGACCTGGAACGCGGACGGCGACCCCGCGCGCGTGCGGGGTCGACGCCGCGGGATCCACTGCCGGGAGGCCCGGATCCGGTCCGCACGTCCGTCCCGTCCGCGACGCGATCGGGTCCAGGGCCCGTGCCCGTGCCGGTACCCGCGTCCTCGCCCGCTGACGCGGCGGTCGTGTCCTTGCCCACCGGCGCGGCGGCGGCCTCTGCTGGGCCCGACGTGTCGGAGGCGACCGACGGCGGTGGGAGCGACCGCGTCGACGACGCGAGGCGCGGCGGTGGGGACGAGCCGGGCCTCCAGGCCGAGCCGACCGGACGGACCCGGTGGCGGCGGTGGTTGTGGACGGAGCGGCCACGCGCCTGGATCGCGGGCGGCGCGGCTGCGGCGGTGGGCGTCGCGTTCGCCGCCGGGACGCTCGTCGGGACCGCGCGACCGGACGTCGCCGCAGCGCCGAGCGTCACGCCGACGGCGGGGACGATCACGCTCGAGCAGCTGCTCGACGTCCCGCAGACGTACGCCGACCAGTTGCCGGGGCCGGTCGCTGCGCCGGTGAGTCTCCACACGACGCGACTGGTCTTCACGAACCGGGCGCTCGACGGCGGGACCGCGGAGACACCCTGGAACGTCTGGGCCGGCATCGGGACGGACCGGTCGACGATCTGCCTGGTGGCGACGGCGGACCGCATCGAGTCGTCGACGGCGTGCTTCCCGCGGCAGGCGGCGCTGCACGGATCGGTGTCGATGTCGGCGCAGTCCAGGAGCGGCACGTTGACCATCGAGCTGCGCGGCGGTGGGGTCCAGGGCCGGGTGACGAACGAGTACTGAGCGAGCGACCCGGAGCTGAGTGTTTCGTTGGAGCGCTCCGATGTATTTGCTGGATGCCCTCGCGAGAGTCGTTCCATCGTGCAACACTGGATGAGCGCACTCGTCGTGGAGTCGTACCCACATCATCCACATCCGCCAGCGAGCGCGCCCCGCAGACCCTCCCGGTCACCGCCGTCAGAACGATCGGCATCGTCGCGCGCTCCACCGTGCCTCGGAGGAGGTCAGCAACGTGTCCACCAACACCACCACCTCGGCCGTGTCGACCCACACGCGGCCGATCACCGTCACCAGCCAGTCGATCGTCGGCATCGCCGTGCTCGGACTGGCCACGTTCTTCGCCATCACCACCGAGCTCATGCCCGTCGGGCTGCTCGGCACGATGAGCGCCGACCTCGGCGTGACCGAGGCCACCATGGGCATCGTCATCACCGTGTACGCCGCGGCCGTCGCGCTCCTCGCGCTGCCGCTCACCGCGTTCACCGCGAAGCTGCCCCGCAAGACCGTGCTCGTCGCCACGCTCGTCGGCTACACCGTGTCGAACCTGATGGTCGCGCTCGCACCGTCGTTCGCCGTCGTCTGCGCCGGACGCGTCGTCGGCGGCATCGCGCACGCACTGTTCTTCTCGGTCGCCTCGGCGTACGCCACCCGGATCGTCCCGCCGCGGCTGGCCGGGCGGGCGATCGCGTTCGTGTACTCGGGCAGCTCGCTCGGGTTCGTGCTCGGTGTGCCCGTCGCGACCTGGGTCGCGCAGCACATCGGCTGGCGCCAGGCCGTGTTCTCCGTCGGTGTCGCCGCAGCGGCACTCGCGGTCGTCGCCCTGCTGTTCCTGCCCGCCGTCCGCGGTGCCTCGTCGCCGCACATCGGTTCGCCGAAGGCCTGGGCACGCACCGGACTGCTGTCCGTCGTGATCGCCGACATGCTGCTGTTCGGCGGGCACTACGTCGTCTACACGTACATCGGGCCGTACGCGATCGACGCGGGGCTCGACGCCGGCATGGTGAGTGGGGCGCTGCTCGTGCTCGGTGGCACCGGTGTCGTCGGGCTCTGGCTCGCCGGCATGTTCGTCGACCGTGCGCCCCGGCAGACGCTGATCGCCTCGGTCGCCGTGATGGTCGTGGCCTTCGCGACGATGCCGTTCGTGCACGGCTCCCTGATGGGGACGATGGTCGTCGCCGGGGTCTGGATGGCCGCGAACGGCACGACCGGCACGCTCTTCATGGCCGCGGCGATCCGTGCCGGAGGCGTCTCCCCCGACATCGCCGGCGCGCTGGTCAACGGCGCGTCGAACATCGGCATCGCCGGTGGTGCGGCGTTCGGCGGGCAGGCCCTCGGGATCGTCGGGCTGCAGTACCTGCCGTTCGCCGGTGCCGCGGTCCTGGTCGGTGCACTCGGGGTCGTCGTGCTGGCGCGCCGTGGGTTCCCGGTGCACACCCACACGCAGGAGCACCTGTCGACGTCGTCCATCGAGGCCATCACGTCGTCGCTCGCGGTCGTCACCACGTCGGTGCCGGTCGTCGGGCGGGCGATCCAGACGGCCACGGGGTCGATCGGTGTCGCAACGGGTTCGGTGCGGCGGCCGCGGACGCGCTAGGGGCGGCGCGGTCGGCGCGTCGACTGGTCACGACATGCCGTTGGCGAGGCGTCGAGGGTGCTCGAACTGTCGTCTGCGGGGTCGGTGGGCGACGGTTTGCGACCCCTCGGCGTCCCCGGGCGGCGTGTTGTGCGGCTTCGGCGGACGCGCGCGGTGCCCGGGCCTCGAGTGGTCACGACATGCCGTTGCCGGGGCGTCGGGGGCGCTTGAACTGTCGTCTCACGGGTCGGCGGGCGACGGTTCGTGACCCCTCGGTGTACCCGCGGCGCCGTGTTGTGCGGCTGCGGCGGACGCGCGCGGTGCCCGGTCCTCGAGTGGTCACGACATGCCGTTGGCGGGGCGTCCGGGGTGCTTGAACTGTCGTCTGACGGGTCGGCGGGCGACGGTTCGTGACCCCCCGGCGGATTCGGGCGGCGTGGTGTGCGCCCGCGGGGGGACGCGCGCGGTGCCCGGCCCTCGAGTGGTCACGACATGCCGTTGGTGAGGCGTAGAGGTCGCACGAACTGTCGTCTGCGGGGTCGGTGGGCGACGGTTTGCGACCCCTCGGCGATCCCGGGCGGCGTGTCCTGCGCCCGCCGCTCGGTCAGTCCTGCAGGTGGTCCGTGCGGCGGCGGTTGCGCACCGCGCGGTAGGTCAGTAGCGCCGCACCGAGCAGCACGAGCACCCCGGCGGCGATGAGTCCCGGGCCGAGGTCCGCTCCCGTGTAGGCGAGCGGTCCCCCGTCCCCCGCATCGCCCTGGCCCGAGACCGGCGCGGAGCCGGAGCCCGAGCCGGCGGCGGGGTCGGTCGGAGTCGCCGAAGGAGCACCGCTCGGCGACGGCGACGGCGACGGCGACGGTGCGGGAGCCGGAGCCGCCGCAGCCCGCACCACGAACGCCAGCGGCGTCGCAGCCCCCGACTCCGGCGTGACGACGGTCGCCGTCTCTGCCCCCTCGACGTCGACCGAGACGGCGTACTCCGTCGTGGGCTCCAGTCCGGTCAGGTCGAACGCACCGTCGTCGTCCGTGACGACCGACACGGGATTGCCGGACTGCGGGTCCGTCGGAGTCGCGACGACCTCGACGTCGGGAACGGGTTCGCCGTTCGTGTCGACGACCGTGCCGGGCTGGTCGGTGGTGACCTCGGCGGCGGGGGCTGCGGAGGCGAACGGCAGGTCGGACGAAGCACGCTCGCCAGCGACGGCCGGCACACCGGTGTTCGACGTCGCCCCGGTCGCCCCTGGCTCGGGTCGTTCGGTCCGAACGGTGTACGTGCCCGCCGCGGTGGCGAAGACGTACCGACCGTCAGCGTCGGTCTCCGTCGATGCGACCACGGCGCCCGTGCCGTCGACGAGTTCGACCACCGCTCCAGCGGGCACGGGTGAACCGTCGAGCGAGACCACACCGGCGACCGTCGCGACGACGGCGGCCGGGGCTTCGACCTCGTCGGGGACTGCCGGTGCCGCGTCGTCGTCGCCGGTGGTGATGGTCACGGGCGGCTCGTCGGCGACGGACACGTCGAGGTCGGTGTCCGCCGGCAGGTCCGAGCCGGTGTAGACGCCGTCGCTGTTCGTCGTCGTGTCGACGAGGACGTCCCCGGAGTCCGGGTCGGTGATGACGACCTCGAGGTTCGAGACCGGTCGGCCGTCCTCGTCGACCACGGTACCGATGACCGACACGGTGTCCTCCGGCGACGTGAACGCGAAGTCGGCCTGCTGGTCCACGCCGCCCGGCGAGCCGGTCTGCGCGAGGGAGACCCTCGTGGGCTGGTCAGGGCCCTCGGCACCGTCCGGCGGAGTGATCTCGACGCGGTAGTTCGCGATGACCGGCAGCTGCGGGAACGCGTAGGTGCCGTCGGCGTTGGTCGTCGTCGTGTACACGGTGCCGCGCGGAGCGGTGACGCGGACGATCGCCCCGGGGATCGGCGCTCCGTCGAGGGTCGCCGTGCCGGTGATCGCGGCGGTGCGGTTGGCGAACCAGGTCTGGTACACCGGGAAACCGCTGCGCTGCTGGTACGTGATCGTCAGGCTGGTGAGCGAGACGGTCGGCGTGAACCACGCCGTGGCGCCGGCGGTGTCGACCGCGCCGGTGTTGCCCGTCAGGGTCCGGGTGGCGGGGTCCCAGGAGGGCAGGTCCCGCCCGGTCGTGCCGTCGGGGTCGGCGGTGCACGACGGTCCTCCGGCGATGGCGGCCGAGCACGAGTTGTAGGAGCTCACGTAGCCGAGCTGCTCCGCGGTCGCGGCGCCGCCCCCGGAGACGGTGGCCGAGATGGTCGCACGATCGGCGTCGACGTCGCCGAGCACGAACGACCAGCTCTGGGCGCCCGGTGTCGGCTCGGCGAACGTGTAGGTGGTCGTCGATGCGCCGGACGTGGGCGAGTCGACGTTCGGCCGCTGGTTCATGTATGTCTGGCCGCGGCTCGTGCCGTAGACCGCGCCCGACGGGGTCGACGCCGACTGCCAGGTCGATGCCCCGCTGACGACGGTCGACTGCCGGGAGTCCGACGTGAAGGTCGTCTCGGGGAACCCGGCGAGCGTCATCGTGCCGGTGTAGGCCCGGCTCGCTCCGCTGAGGGTGAAGGTCCCCCAGTTGCCGACCGGCTCCGCCGACGCACTGGTCGCGCCGCCGATCGAGAGTCCTGCTCCGAGTGCGAGGGCCGTCAGTCCAGCCGTGATCGCGCGCCAGCGCCGCATGCGTACTCCCCTAGTGTGGCGCCGGAGAACCCGACACCCCCTCAGACTATCCAGCGGGCGTGGCTCGTGTCCGGGGCACAACACGAGCAAGAAGGTCCCGCCGAGTGGTCACGACCTGCCGCACGCCGATCGCCGAGCGGCCGAGAAGTGTCGCCTGGAGGCCCGCCGGACGACAGTTCGTGACCGCTCGACCGACACGAGCGGCGCGTCAGGAACCGCCAGCACCCCAACCGAGCGCGACCAGGGCGTCGAGCGCTGCGACCTGCCCGGCCACCACCAGCTCTCGCGCCTCGTCGAGGCCGACCCACCGGGCGTCGTCCACCTCGGGCACCTCCACGAACCGCCCCGACCCGCGCGGCAGCTCGAGCCGCACGGTGTTGCTCCGTACGGTGTCGACCGAGAACCCCGACGCCCGTGCCGCGAAGACCCGCACACGCTTGCCCGACGCCTGCCGGAACTCCCCCAGGTCGGTCAGGTCCGCGGCGCTCACCGGTGCGGGCACGCCGATCTCCTCGGCGAACTCGCGCAGTGCGGTGCCGAGCGGCTCCTCGCCCGCTTCGACCAGCCCCTTCGGGATCGACCAGGCACGCGGCCGGTTCCGCCAGAACGGTCCGCCCATGTGCGCGAGGAAGACCTCGGGCCCGGACGGACCGGTCCGGTGCAGCAACAGTCCGGCGCTCACGACCACGCCCCGAGACTACGCAGACCCGGCCGGGAGGCCCGGATCACCGCACACGCGCCGCGCACCATCCGACGTGCCCGGTTCCACCGCCGGTTCCCCACGTGCGCGCCGGGAGTACCGTGTGGCATACGGAGCGCCGTGTGACGCCCCCGGAGGACCTGCGATGGAGGAGGCCGATCGGGATGGACGAACGATGGACGACGGTGACGCTGGCCGCGGACGCCGCCATGCCGCACGACGAGGCGCTGCGGTGGATCGCCGCTCGCGCGGACAGCGGGATCGAGCGGATCCGGATCATCGGTGCCGACCCGGCGATCGAGGGCCCCGAACCGGTCGCCGACCGCCTGGCCGAGGCAGCTCGAGCCGCCCTGCCCGGAGCCACTGTCGAGGTGCACCGGCACGCGGGGCCGTTCGCCAGCGCCCTGGTCGAGGAGTCCGACGGCGGTGACCTGCTGGTGATCGGGACCTTCCGGAGCCGACGGGGTTCGACCGCCGGCGGTGACCCGGCGCGGGTCGCGGTCCGCGCGGCCGTACCGACCGTGATCGTCCCCGAGGGCCCGCACCCGATCGACGGCGACGTGGTGCTGGCGGTCGAGGAACCCATCGACGAACGAGCCGTCTCGATCGCCGTGGCCGAGGCCGTCCGGCTGCACCGACGACTGACGCTGCTCCGGGCGTGGGAGATGCCCGTGCTGACCCGGACCGGGCTCACCGACTTCGCCGAGGACCCCCTGCGGTGGCGCGCCCGGAACGCCGAACTGCTGCAGCGGGTCACCGAGGACCTGACCGCGCGGTTCCCGGCGGTGCGGATCCGGCCGCTGCTCGTCGAGGGACACCCGGGGCACGCCATCGCATCGCGCACACGGCGGGCGTCGCTCGTGGTGCTCGGACGGGGCCACGTGCGGGTGCTGTCCGGCGCGCTCCTGCACGACGTCGTCCGTGAGACGGCGGCACCGGTCTGCGTCGTCCCACCGGCGGCCCACACGGACAGCGCGGGGTCCGGACGGGTCAGCCGGCGAGTTCCCGGATCGCGTCGGCCATCTGATCGGTGAGGTACGCGACACCGCGGCCGTTCGGGTGCAGGGCGCCGGCCCGCAGGTCGATGCGTCGCAGGTCGGTCGAGCCGGTCAGGCTGACACCGGCGACGTAGCGCTCGTCCCGCGGGGCGCAGGCCGAGTGGGCCTCGGTGCGTTCGAGGACGTCGACAAACCGCACCCCGGCGGCGTCGGCGGCGGATGCGGACACGGCGTCGAGCTCCTCCTGCACACCGTGCAGGTACGCCACGTCGTCGTCGGTGAACGGGAAGGTGTCCGAGGGGAACGACCCCGCGAGCGTGCCGAGGTCGAGCGCCGAGCGGAAGCAGCCCTTCGCGGGGGTGTGCTCGGCGTCCGGGAAGATCGCCGGGTACCCGAGGAACACGACGACGGCGTTCGGCGCGGCCCGTTGCACCGCTGCGAGGGTGTCGGCGATCCCGAGCGCGACCCGCGACCGGATCTTCACGCTGAGCTGGTCCTCACCGTCCTGCACGAGCGTGCTCTTGCACGACGGCGCGTCGCGTCCGGAGAACACCGGGCCGTCGGCCGAGATCGCCAGGCACGACGCGGCCGTGCCGAACAGGTCCGCGTCGTTGCCGCCGATGGTCAGGGTCACGAGCCGGGTGCGCGAGGACAGCGACTCGATCTGCGGGGGGACGCCCGTGAACTGGTGTCCGGTCGTGACGTCCTCGCTGGTGGCGCCCGCACACGTGACGTCGGTCAGGTCGAGGCCGAACCGCGCCGCGAGCCGGTGCGGGTAGTCACGGGCCGACTGCACGCACGCGCTCGTGGGCAGCCGGGTCCGGTCGCCGAGGCCGTAGCCGGCGGAGTACGAGTCACCGAGGGCGACGTACTCGCTGCCGGGCGGGAGGTCGGCGAGCGGCTCGGTCGGGTCGTCCGGTACCGGGTAGGGCTGGGGAACGGGCCACATCGGCGCTGCCGACGCCCGTTCCACCGGCCCCGGCGCCGCGACCCCGGCCACCACCAGCCCGACGACGGCGACCGCCGCCAGGGCGGCGAGCAGCGTCGTACGGGCGGTGCGGAGCAGTTGCGGCCTCCGGGCGGGTGCGGCGGATCGGTCGGTCGGGTGGGGTCGGTGGATGGGGCGGGACGGGCTCAGCGGCGTCCGAGTCGGCGTTCGCCACCGCTGCCGGTGCGGTACTCCAGCCCGTAGTGCTGGAACAGCTCGGGCTCGGTCGCGGCGTCGAGCTCGCCGTCGGTCGAGATCGACGGGGCGTCCTTGACGAGCTTCTTCGGGAACGTCACACGCAGGTGCTTCGGGGCGACGGTGGCGCCGAACAGCGGGACGAAGACGAGCTTCTGGAACCCGACCATGCCGGTGGTCAGGGCGCCGAACGCCGGCTCGGACGTGGCGGTGTCGTAGTAGATGCTCTCGAGCGTGCCGACCTTGTCGTCGGCCTCGTCGACGACCGGCAGACCGATCCAGTCACGGATGTTCGCGGCTTCGAACACGAAGGACTCCCTCCGAGCGTCCGGCAGGTCCGGGTGGCTCTCGGTCGACGCTACCGCCCGGCCGCCTGAGCGGTCACCCGGAGCCGGTCCACCGCGGCCAGCACGTCGTCCGCGGTCACGGCCAGGATCGCCGGGTCCGGGTCCTCGGCGAAGACGTCGCCGCGACGGACCGAGGCGTCGGTGAGCACGATGTGCGGGCCGGTCGACGGCGGGCCCCACGCCTCGGGCGGTGCCGGGCCGAACAGCACGACCGAGGGCACCCCGTACGCGGACGCCAGGTGCGCAGCGCCCGTGTCGACCGTGACGACCAGTCGCGCCGCGGCGATCACCGCGGCGAAGGCCTGCAGGTCCAGGGTGCCGGCCAGGACCGCCTCCGGCGCCAGGCCGGCCGCGTCGGCGACGGCACGGGCGCGCACGACGTCGTCCGAGCCTCCTGTCAGGACCACGTCGGCACCGCGCGCCCGGAGCCCGCGCACCACGTCGGCGAAGCGGTCCGTCGGCCAGTGCCGTGCACCGTGGAAGGCACCCACGTGCACGACGGCCGCGTCGGCGACCACCGGCGGCTCGGCGGGGCGGTCGATGTGCACCTCGGTCGCGTCCGCGGGGATGCCGTGCCACGTGAGCAGGTCCGCCCAACGGTCGCGCTCGTGCACGTCGTCCGGCCACTCCGGGCCCTCGTAGTCGTGGGTCGGGTCGGCGTGCCCGATGACCCGGCGCGGGGCGAGTGCGGCGACGAGGTCCGAGGACTCCGGGCCGGCGCCGTGCAGGTTGACGGCGATGTCGACGGCACCGTGCGGCACCGCGATCGGGTGGTCGAGACCGTGCTGGGCCAGGTGGACGTCCACCGCCGGCACGAGTTCGACGACCGGCGCCAGCCACGCCGTGGTGGCCAGGGTGATGCGGTGGTCGGGGAACGCGCGGCGGAGCGCGTGCAGCGCGGGGACGGCGACGAGCAGGTCGCCGAGCTTGATGGCACGGAGGACGAGCAGTTCCGGGCGTCCGTCGGGGTCGGGCAGGTTCTCGAGGGCGGTCACCGCCGCGACGGTAGACCCGACACGCTGACGGTCCTGCCGGGACCGCGCTCCGCGGCTCTTCCTGGGGCGGTGCCCGGCCGGCGACCGGTAGTCACGGAGCATGGCCCTCGCACCGGACCGCGTCATCCGCGGCCTGCTCCTCGACCGCGACGACACCCTCGTGGTGGACGTCCCGTACAACGCCGACCCGCACCTGGTCGTCCCCGTCCCCGGTGCGCGCCGCGCCGTCGAACGGGCGCGCGCCGCCGGGTTGCAGCTCGGTGTCGTCACGAACCAGTCGGTGATCGCGAAGGGCATGGCCACGCGCGAACAGGTCGACGCGACCAACGCCCGGGTCGACGAGCTCGTCGGCCCGTTCGACGTGTGGTGCGTCTGCCCACACGACGCCGGCGACGACTGCGCGTGCCGGAAGCCCCGGCCCGGGATGGTCCTCGACGCCGCCGAGCGGCTCGGCATCCCGCCGGAGTCGATCGTCGTCGTCGGTGACATCGGTGCCGACGTGCAGGCCGCCCGGAACGCCGGCGCGCAGGGGATCCTCGTGCCCACCCCGCGCACCCGCCGTCAGGAGGTCGACGAGGCCGACACCGTCGCCGCGGGCCTGGACGAGGCCGTCACCCTGGTGCTCGAGCACGTCGGCAGCGTGGCGGACCGGGCGTGAGCGCCGGTCGGCGCGTCCTCGTCGCCCGACTCGACTCCTTCGGCGACGTCCTGGTCGCCGGGCCCGCGGTCCGCGCGGTCGCCGCCGGTGCCGCGCACGTGACGATGCTGTGCGGACCGCAGGGGGCGCCGGCCGCCGACCTGCTGCCCGGCATCGACCGGGTGCGGGTGTGGGCGGCACCGTGGGTCACCGAGACCGCACGCCCGATCGACGACGACCTGCTCGCCGAGTTCCGCGCGCTGGTCGCCGAGGAACAGCCCGACGAGGCCGTCGTCCTGACGTCCTTCCACCAGTCGCCCCTGCCCCTCGCGCTGCTCCTGCGCCTGGCCGGGGTCCCCCGGGTCTCCGGGGCCTCGGTCGACCACCCCGGGTCACTGCTCGACGTACGGCTGCGCCCCGGCGAGGACCTGCCCGAGGACCTCCCCGAGCCCGAGCGCGCGCTGCGGATCGCCGAGGCGGCCGGGTTCCGGCTGCCGCCGGACGACGACGGGAGGCTCGCGGTGCGTCACGACGCCGTCCTGCCCCCGCCCGTGGCCGGCCTCGACCGCTACGTGGTCGTCCACCCCGGAGCCAGCGTCCCGGCACGGTCGTGGCCGGAGTCCCACCACCGTGCGCTCGTCGCCGCCTACGCCGAGCGCGGCGTCCCCGTCGTCGTCACCGGCTCCCCCGGCGAACGCGCACTGACCGCCGCCGTGGCGGGCGACACCGGCATCGACCTCGGCGGCCGCACCAGCCCCGCCGAACTCGCGGCCGTCCTCGCCGGCGCCGAGGTCGTCGTCGTCGGGAACACCGGTCCGGCCCACCTCGCCGCGGCCGTCGGAGCGCCCATCGTGAGCCTGTTCTCGCCCGTCGTCCCCGCCGTGAAGTGGGCGCCGTACGCCCCGCTCGTCGAACTGCTCGGCGACCAGGCCGCACCGTGCCGTCTCAGCCGCGCTCGCGAGTGCCCGGTCCCCGGCCACCCGTGCCTGTCCGGAGTGCGCATCGCGGACGTCCTGGAGGCCCACGAACGGCTCCTCGACCGCGTTTCGCGGACTGATCCGAGAAGTCTGCGGGGCGGCCCAGAAGGCGCTGCGTAGCGTGCGCCACTGCTTCTCCTGCTCCTTCTCCTGCTGCTCCGGCAGCGGCGGGGAGCGAGCCCATCGACACCGACCGGAAGGCCCTGCATGCGGATCCTCGTGTGGCACGTGCACGGCGGCTGGATGGACGCCTTCGTCCGCGGCCCCCACGAGTACCTCATCCCGACCACCCCGGCGCGCGACGCCTGGGGACTCGGCCGCGGTGGGCGCGACTGGCCGGACTCCGCGATCGAGATCGACCCGGCCGACGTCGCCGAGGCCGAGGTCGACGTGGTCGTCCTGCAGCGCACCGAGGAGCTCGACGAAGCCCGTCGTCTGCTCGGTGGCCGTGACGTACCGATCGTCTTCGTGGAGCACAACGCCCCCCGGGTCGACGTGCCGAACAGCCTGCACCCGATGCGCGACCGCGACGACCTGACGATCGCGCACGTGACGCACTGGAACGCCCTGATGTGGGACTGCGGCACCACCCGGACCACCGTCGTCGAGCACGGCGTCGTCGACCCCGGCCCGCTGTACACCGGTGCGCTCGAGCGCCTCGGCGTCGTCATCAACGAACCCGTCCGGCGCAACCGTGTCGTCGGCACCGACCTGCTCCCCCGCTTCGCCGAGGTCACCCCGGTCGACGTCTGGGGCATCGGCACCGAACGGCTGCCGGAGCTCGGCTTCGGCGACCGCGTGGTCGCGCAGGGCGACGTGCAGGCCGACCCCATGCACGCGGCGCTGGCCGAACGGCGGGCCTACGTGCACCCGAACCGCTGGACCTCGCTCGGCCTGTCGCTCATCGAGTCGATGCACATGGCCATGCCGGTCCTGGTGCTCGCGACGACGGACGCGGCCCGCACGGTCCCGGGTGAGGCCGGGGCGATCGCGACCGACGTCGAGGAGCTGGTGCGGGCCTCCAGGCTGCTGCTGGAGGACCCGGACGAAGCGCGTCGACGGGGACTCGTGGCGCGGGAGGCCGTGCTCGCACGGCACGCGCTCGGTCGGTTCCTGGCCGACTGGGACGACCTGCTCGACGACGCCGTCGCGCGCGGTGTGCGACGGAACCGTGCGGCGGGAGCCGCGCTCGAAGGGAGCCTGCGATGAAGATCGCCATGGTGTCCGAGCACGCGAGTCCGCTCGCCGTGCTCGGCGGGGTCGACGCCGGTGGGCAGAACGTCCACGTCGCCGAACTGTCCGGTGCGCTGGCCGACCGCGGCCACCACGTGACCGTCTACACGCGGCGCGACGACGCGTCGCAACCCGTCCGTGTGCCCCTGCGCCCCGGTGTGGACGTCGTGCACGTCGACGCCGGTCCGGCGCGTGCCGTGCCGAAGGACGAGCTGTTCCCGTTCATGGGGACGTTCGCGTCGGTGCTCGCCGCCGAGTGGTTCCTCGACCGTCCCGACGTGGTGCACGCGCACTTCTGGATGTCCGGCCACGCCGCCCTCGACGCAGTGACGCAGGTGCAGGCCCGGACCGGTGGGGTGCGGATCCCGGTGGTGCAGACCTTCCACGCCCTGGGTGTCGTGAAGCGCCGGCACCAGGGTGCCGCGGACACCAGCCCGGCCGAGCGCGAGTGGGTCGAACCCGCCGTCGGCCGGAGCGTCGACCAGGTCGTCGCCACGTGCTCGGACGAGGCGTTCGAGCTCAAGGCCCTCGGCGTCCCGCTGCACCGCATCTCCGTCGTGCCGTGCGGGGTCGACGTCTCGCTCTTCCGTCCGGACGGGCCCGTCGAAGGGCGCGACCGTCCGCTCCGGGTACTCACCGCCTCACGACTCGTGCAGCGGAAGGGCGTCGGGACGACGATCGCCGCTCTCGCCGCGCTGGTCGAACAGGGCCGTGACGTCGAGCTCGTCGTCGTGGGCGGTGCCGGTGTCGCCGGTGCCGACCTGGTGGACGACCCCGAGTACCAGCGCCTCGACACCCTCGCCCGGTCACTCGGCGTGCGCGAGCACGTGACCTTCCGCGGGCAGCTCGGGCAGCACGATATGCCCGCCGTCTACCGCAGCGCCGACGTCGTCGTCTGCGCCCCCTGGTACGAGCCGTTCGGCATCGTGCCGCTCGAGGCGATGGCCTGCGGCCGCCCGCTGGTCGCGTCGAGCGTCGGCGGGCTCATCGACACCGTCGTCGAGGACGCCACCGGCCTGCACGTGCCGCCGCGCGACGAGACCGCGGTCGCCGAGGCCGTCGGCGCACTGCTCGACGACCCGGAGCGCCGCGAGGCGTACGGCCGTGCCGGTCGACAGCGTGCCGAGTCCCGCTACACCTGGCAGAAGGTCGCCGCCGACAGCGAACGCGTCTACGAGCGCCTGCTCGCCGGCGCGACCTCGTCCGCCAGCACCACCGGGCCCGCCGCCGGCCGCTCGCGCACCACCCACGCCGGCCGGGTCACCCGCGCCGCGCAGTCGACGGAGAGGACCGCACGATGACCATCGACCAGCAGACCGGGCTCGAGGACCGCGCCGTCACCGACAGCGCCCGCGTCGTCGTCGACCACGTCGCGGCGTCGGTCCCCGTGATCGCCTCCCTCGTCGACCACCGGGACCACATCGCCGAGTGGGCGGACGACATCGCCGGGCGGCTCGTCGCCGGACGTCGGCTGCTCGCCGCGGGCAACGGCGGCTCGGCTGCCGAGGCGCAGCACCTGACGTCCGAGCTCACCGGCCGTTTCGAGGGCGACCGACCGGCGTACTCGGCCATCTCGCTGCACGCCGAGACCTCGGCCGTGACCGCCATCGGGAACGACTACGGCTACGACCAGGTGTTCGCGCGGCAGGTGTCGGCGCACGCCCGTGCCGGTGACGTCCTCGTGCTGCTGTCGACGAGCGGCAAGAGCCCGAACCTGCTCCGGGCCGCCGAGGCCGCACGTGCCGTGGGTGCCCGCTCCCTCGCGCTGACCGGGTCCGGACCGAACCCGCTCGCCGACCTGGTCGACGACGCGATCTGCATCGAGGGGCCGTCCGCCAACGTCCAGGAGGCGCAGCTCGTCCTGGTGCACGCGCTCTGCAAGGCGATGGAGCCGACGCTGCGTCGCGGGGGCCGTCGATGAGCGGCCCCGCTGCCGTCGCACCGCGTTCCGGCGCCGCCGGTGGCCGTTCCGCCGGACCGCGCTTCCGCATCGCCGTCGTCGGGGACACCCTGCTCGACGTCGACGTGTCGGGCACGAGCGAGCGGCTGAGCCCGGACGCCCCCGTCCCCGTGGTGGACGTCGCCACCGACGACCGCCGTGCCGGTGGCGCCGGACTCGTCGCGACGATGCTCGCCCGCGACGGCCACGACGTCACCCTGGTGACCGTCCTGAGCGACGACGGCCGTGCCCAGGAGATCCGTGACCTGCTGCCCGACGTCACGATCGTCGCCGGGCCGTCCGGAGTCCCCACCCCCGTGAAGACCCGCGTGCGCGTCGTCGACCACGCCCTCGTCCGGATCGACGAGGGCTGTGCGACCCCGCCCGTGCCCGAGGCCACCGACGCGATGACCGCCGCTCTCGACGGGGTCGACGCGATCGTCGTCGCCGACTACGGCCGCGGGGTCGCCGCTGCCCCGGCACTCCGTGACGCCCTCACCCGGGCGGCCGAGCGCCTGCCGGTGGTCTGGGACCCGCACCCCAAGGGCACCGCCCCCGTCCCCGGCACCACCGTCGCCACGCCGAACGCTGCCGAGGCGCGACGCTTCACCGACGTCGAGGGACACGGTGTGCCCTTCGCGACCGTCGCCGCCGCCCGGCTCGTCGAGCAGTGGCAGGCCGGCGCCGTCGCCGTGACGATGGGTGACCGCGGTGCGCTGCTCGCCGACGCCCAGGGCGACAGCCGCTTCGTGCCGGCTCCGTCCGTCAGCGCCGGGGACCCCTGCGGTGCAGGCGATCGGCTCGCCGCGGGCGTCGCCGTCGCACTGGCGTCCGGCGCGGACGTCCCCGAGGCCGTCTCCGCCGGCGTGGTCGCCGCGTCCGAGTACCTGGCCGCCGGTGGCGTCACCGCGCTCTTCGCCGACGACGGCCCCGCGCCGCTCGCCGTGCCCGGAGCCGACCGGGACGCCATGCGCCTGGTGCACGACGTCCGGAGTGCCGGCGGCACCGTCGTCGCGACCGGAGGCTGCTTCGACCTGCTGCACGCCGGGCACGCCCGCACCCTGTCGGCCGCCCGTGCACTCGGCGACTGCCTGGTCGTGTGCCTCAACTCGGACTCGTCGGTCCGCGCACTGAAGGGCCCGGACCGGCCGATCATGACCCAGGACGACCGGGTCGAGCTGCTCCTGGCACTCGACTGCGTCGACGCCGTCGTGGTGTTCGACGAGTCCACCCCCGACGAGGCCCTGCGCCGCTTCCGCCCGGACGTCTGGGCGAAGGGCGGCGACTACACCGCGAGCGAACTGCCCGAGACGGCGACCCTCGCCGAGTGGGGTGGCCGCGTCGTCACCGTGCCGTTCCACCCGGGCCGCTCGACCACCCGGCTCGCCGCCGCGATCGAACGCGTCGGCTGAGCGTCCGCTCGCCCTTCCACACCAGCTCGACCACTTCCCGCACCACTACGCAAAGGACATCCATGCCCGTCCCCACCACCCCCATCGGCCGCGTCCTCGTCACCGGCGGCGCCTCCGGCCTCGGAGCCGCCGTCGTGGCCGCCGTCACCGAGGCCGGCGGCACCCCGATCGTCCTCGACCTGCGGATCGACGCCGTCCCCGAGGGCGTCGACGCCGTCGCCGTGGACGTCTCGGACACCGACGCCGTCGAGCAGGCGGTCCGCGACGCCGCCGAGCGGCACGGTGGCCTCGACGCCGTCGTCACCGCCGCGGGCATCGACACCCCCGCCCCGATCGACGCGATCTCGTCCGGCAAGTGGGAGCAGATCGTCGGCGTCAACCTGATCGGCACCGCCTCGACCGTGCGCGCCGCCCTGCCCGCCCTCGAGGCCACGCACGGCCGCGTCGTCACCATCTCCTCGTCGCTCGCCCTGCGCGGCGTCGGCGACGGCACCGCGTACTCGGCGTCGAAGTTCGGTGTCCGCGGGTTCTCGCAGGCGCTGGCCGCCGAGACCGCCGGCCGCATCGGCGTGACGAACATCATCCCCGCCGGGATGCGCACGAACTTCTTCGCCGACCGGACCGAGCAGTACAAGCCGGGCCCGGACGCGCAGCTCATCGAGCCGGAGTACGTCGCGAACTCGATCATCTTCGCGCTGTCGCAGCCGGCCGGCTGCGAGATCCGCGAGCTGTCGATCATGCCGGCGACGGAGCCGAGCTGGCCGTAGCCGCTCGCCGCTGACGGACGGGAGGCGCGGTGCCGGCTGGCACCGCGCCTCCCGTGTGTCCGTGCATGTGCCGGGCACTGGTGCGCGCTTCCGCACCCCGTGCGAGGGCCGGAGCGTCCCACGGAGTGTGGAACCTCGCACCGGGCGATCGTGACGCGCCACGGCGCCTCCGGGCCGTCAGTCGCGCGCGTCCGCCGCTTGGTGCGAGCTTCCGCACTCCGTGCGAGGCCCGGGGCGTCCCACGGAAAGTGGAACCTCGCACCGGGCGCTCGTGACGCGCCAAGGCGCGGACTGGAGGCGCGTGCCGGGCTCGCACCGCGCCTCCCGGCCGTCCGACGGTCGCGTCCACCGCTCGGTGCGAGCTTCCGCACCCCGTGCGAGGGCCGGAGCGTCCCACGGAGTGTGGAACCTCGCACCGGGCGCTCGTGACGCCACACGGCGCGGACTGGAGGCGCATGCCGGGCTGGCACCGCGCCTCCGGGCCGTCCGACGATCCGTCCACCGCTCGGTGCGCGCTTCCGCACTCCGTGCGAGGCCCGGGGCGTCCCACGGAATGTGGAACCTCGCACCGGGCGCTCGTGACGCGCCAAGGCGCGGACTGGAGGCGCGTGCCGGGCTCGCACCGCGCCTCCCGGCCGT
Source organism: Curtobacterium sp. WHRI 8282 (assembly GCF_040223925.2). NCBI lineage: Bacteria > Bacillati > Actinomycetota > Actinomycetes > Micrococcales > Microbacteriaceae > Curtobacterium > Curtobacterium sp. WHRI 8282. Next base: position 1,146,504 of record NZ_JBEHCD020000001.1, on the reverse strand, counting down.
CCGACGATCCGTCCACCGCTCGGTGCGCGCTTCCGCACCCCGTGCGAGGGCCGGAGCGTCCCACGGAATGTGGAACCTCGCACCGGGCGCTCGTGGCACCGCGCGCAGCGTCAGACGGTGCGGAGCAGGTCCTCGACGTCGGCGAGGACGGCCTCCGGCTCGACCTGGTCCACGTAGGACGGGTCGTGCTCACACCGCTCGGCGGTCCAGCCGACCTGGGTCACGTCCGCGCCGCACACCGGGCACTGCGTCACGAAGGACAGGTGCACGCGGTGCCGACCGCGGTCGAACGGCCCGGCGTTGATCACGTTGCCGAACCAGAACACGCCGACGGTCGGGGTGCCCACGGCGACGGCGAGGTGCCGTGGGCCGGAGTCGTCGCCGACCATGACGTCGGCGGCGGCCAGGACGTCGGGCAGTTCACGCAGCGGCAGCGACCCGGTGAGGTCGTGCACGCGTCCCCGCAGCTCGGGCGGCAGCGACGCGACGATGGCGGTCGACGCCGGCACGTCCGAGTCGTCACCCACGAGCACCACGTCGTCCCCGGCGGCGAGCCGGGCACGGGCGACCTCGGCGAAGCGCGAGGGGCTCCAGCGGCGACGCGGGTCGGTGGCGCCGGGGTGGATCGCGACGAGTCGTCCCCGGACGCCGAGGCGCTGCCGGACCCCGGCCCGCGCGGCCTCGGGGACGTGCAGGCGCGGATCGAGGGTGACCGGTTCGGCGCCGGCGAGCGAGGCCACCTCGAGCGCCCGGACGACCTCGTGCTGGTAGTAGACGTAGCGGACCCAGCGTTCCAGGACCTCGGCGTCCTCGGTGGCGGTGCCCACGGTGTGACGGGCGCCGAGCCGGAGCAGGAACGGGTTCGAGTTGCGGCCACCGCCGTGCACCTGCACCGCGAGGTCGAAGCGCCCGTGCAGCCGGTCGAAGAAGTCCTGCTCGGTCGGTGCGCCCTCGCCGGAGTCCCGGACGCCGGGGACGACGGGGAGCTCCTCGAAGGCGTGGACGGCGTCGGTGCGACCCTCGAGCACCGGCCGCGCCGACGGTGCCCCGAGCAACGTGATCCGGGCTCCGGGGTACGCGGCGGCCAGGGCCTCGACCGCCGGGAGGGCGAACATCAGGTCGCCCAGTCCCCCACCGCGGAGCACCGCGATCTCGCCGACACCGTCGAACCGTTCTCCGCCCACACCGATCTGTTGCACAGCTCCACGTCTACCGGTCGGACCCGTCCGGACGCCCAGCAGCGCCCCCGGATGGACGAGAAGCGCGATGCCGTGACCGCACACAGCGGAGCACGAGCACCGTGTGAGGCCCCGCCCGCCTCCGGAAGGACCCCATGACGATCGCACCCCCCGCCGCCGACGACCTCGTGGTGACCGACCCCGTGAACGGATCGATCGCGTCCACCGTGCGCCGCTCGACCGAGGACGACGTCCGCAACGCCGTCGCCCGTGCCCGTGCCGCTGCCGGTGCCTGGGCCCGGACCGCGCCGGCCGAGCGCGGTGCACTGCTGCACGCCGCGGCCGAGCACCTCCGTGCGCACGCGCAGGAGCTGGCGGACCTGAACACGCGCGAGACCGGCAAGGTGCCCGGTGACGCCCTCGGTGGGGTCGAGGCCGGCATCGGCACGCTCGTGCAGTACGCCGAGCTCGGGCCGGTGCACCGGGGTGAGGCCCTGCGCGGGCAGTTCGGTGCCGCCGACTGGTCGGTGCCGCACCCGCGCGGCGTGGTGCTCGCCCTGACGCCGTGGAACGACCCGGTCGCCGTGGCCTGCGGGATCCTCGGAGCAGCGATCGTCACGGGCAACACGGTGGTGCACAAGGGCAGCGAACGGTGCCCCGCGACCTTCGCCCGGCTCAACGCGCTGCTCGCCCAGGTCCTGCCGGACGGTGTGCTCATCGGTGTCGACGGCGACGCGACCACCGGCGAGCAGCTCCTGGCGCAGGAGGGCATCGACGTCTACGCGCACGTCGGGTCGACCGCGACCGGTGACCGCCTGAGCGAGGTGGCCGCGACCACCCGCGCCCACGTCATCCGCGAGAACGGCGGCAACGACCCCGTCGTCGTCGACGCCGACGTCGACCCGGAGTGGGCTGCCGCACAGGTCGCCCTCGGCGCCTTCGCGAACACCGGCCAGATCTGCACCAGCGTCGAGCGGGTGTACGTGCACCAGGACGTCGCCGAGCCCTTCGTCGCCGCGCTGGTCGCCGAGGCGGAGCGCCGCACGGCCGCACCCGCAGCCGAGTTCGGGCCGCTCGTGGACGACCGGCTGCGCGGGCTCGTGCAGCACCACGTCGACGACGCGATCGCCCGCGGCGCGGTCGCCCGGACCGGCGGCGTCACGCCCGGCGGGCTCGGGTCGTTCTACCCGGCGACCGTCCTGACCGACTGCGCGGACGACATGCTCGTGCTGACCGAGGAGACCTTCGGCCCGATCGCCCCGGTGCGCGTGGTGTCGGACTTCGCGGAGGGCCTCCGGCTCGCCGCGGCCGACCGCTACGGCCTCGCAGCCACGGTGCTCACGAACGACACCGCACACGCGCTCCGCGCCGCGGCCGAGCTGCCCGTCGGCACCGTCAAGGTGAACGCCGTGTTCGGTGGCGCTCCGGGCGGCAGCGCCCAGCCCCGCGGTGCCTCGGGCGCCGGGTTCGGGTACGGCCCGCACCTGCTCGACGAGATGACGACCACGACCGTGGTGCACCTCGAGGCCGCACCGCCGCGCCGTACCGTCGAGCCGTCGAAGGAAGCAGCCGGCAGCACCGCAGCCACCGGCAGCACCGGCGCCGCAGCAGGCGCCACCGGCCCCGCAGCCGCTGCCGGCGCCACCGCCGGCAGCGCCGACACCGTGGGAGGCACCCGATGACCGCCGACGTCCGGCTGGTCCGTGACCTCGTCGCCACGATCGACGACCGCGAGCCCCTCGTCGTCGTCATCGGCGACTGCATCCTCGACCGCTGGACCGTCGGCGAGGCCGAGCGGGTCTCCCGCGAGGCCCCGGCCCCCGTCGTCCGCGTCACCGAGACCATCGCGGTGCCGGGCGGCGCGGCGAACACGGCCGTGAACGCCCGTGCCCTGGGCGCCCGGGTCCGCATGGTGGGGCTCATCGGTGACGACGAGGCCGGTGACGTCCTGCGCCAGCGGCTCGAGGCAGCCGGCGTCGACACGTCGTTCCTGGTCGAGATCCCCGGCGCCCGCACCACGACGAAGTCGCGCGTGGTCGGCGGTGACCGCGTCGTGGTCCGGGTCGACGAGCTGGCCGCGACCCCGACCGCAGAACACGGCGAACGCCTCGCCCGCTCGGTGGCCCGTGCCATCCGGTGCGCCGACGCCGCCGTCGTGTGCGACTACGGCCTGGGCGTCCGCGCCGAGGACGTCGTGCCGATGCTCGACCGTGACCGCCCCGGCGCCGTCGTCGTCGACGCGCACGACCTGACCCGCTGGGCCGCGCTGCACCCCGACCTCGTCACGCCGAACGCCGGTGAGACCGCCGCACTGCTCGGCACGGAGCTCGGCACCGGTGCCGACCGCGTCGGCACCGTCGTCGCAGCCCGTGCCGACGTGCTCGCCCGCAGCGGCGCCCGTGCCGCGGTGGTCACGCTCGACCGCGACGGCACCGTGCTGCTCGAGCCCGGCTCCGACCAGGGGTTCCGCACGCGTGCGACGCCAGCCTCGGAGCAGCAGGCCTCCGGCGCCGGTGACACCTTCTGCGCCGCCGCGACCGTCGCCCTCGCCGTGCAGGCACCCCTGCGCGACGCCGTCGCGGTCGCCCAGGCCGCTGCCGACGTCGTCGTCCGCGAGGCCGGCACGTCCGTCTGCACCGCCGCCGCCCTGCTCGACTCGGTGACCGCGCCGGCGGCGACCGTCGTCGACCACGACGAGCTCGCCACCGCGGTCGAGGCCGCACGGCAGGCCGGCCGACGCGTCGTCTTCACGAACGGCTGCTTCGACGTGGTGCACCGCGGGCACACCACCTACCTGCGCCAGGCCCGTGACCTGGGCGACCTGCTCGTCGTCGCACTGAACGACGACGACTCGGTGCGCCGGCTGAAGGGCCCGGAGCGGCCGATCAACCCGGCCGAGGACCGCGCCGGCGTGCTCGCCGCGCTGGCCTGCGTCGACCTGGTCACGGTGTTCGCGACGGACACCCCCATCCCGCTCATCGAGCGGCTGCGCCCCGAGGTCTACGTCAAGGGCGGGGACTACTCCCCCGAGATGCTGACCGAGACCGAGGTCGTGCGCGGCTACGGCGGCGAGGTCGTCATGGTCGACTACGTGCCCGAGCACTCCACCAGCGCCGTCGTGCGCCGGATCCGCGAAGCCGCTGCGCGGCCCGAACCGGACCCGGCACCGTGACCGCCCGCTGGTCCGGGTCCTGGGCGAAGGCCCCCGATCCAGCGGACACGAGCACGGTCGACGTCGACGTGCTCATCCCGACCGTCGGCAGGCCGGCCGAGCTCGCCACGACGCTCGCCGGCCTCGCCGCCCAGACCGACGTCGACCTGCGCGTCGTCCTCAGCGACCAGTCCGCGGACGGAGACGCCGCCAGCGCGCCGGCGGTCGCCGCGATGCTCCGCGTCCTGGAGGCGCAGGGCCGGCCCGTCACGCTCCTCACCCACCCGGAACGGCGTGGCCTGGCAGAGCACCGGCAGTTCCTGCTCGACCACGCAGAGGCCGCCGCGGTGCTGTTCCTCGACGACGACGTCTGGCTCGAACCGGGGTCGATCGCGCGGATGCTCGACGCGCTCCGCACCCTGGGCTGCGGGTTCGTCGGCAGCGCCGTGCAGGGCCTGTCGTACCTGCAGGACCGACGCCCGCACGAGACCTCGGTGTTCGAGCGGTGGGACGGCCCGGTCGTGCCCGAGGTGGTGCGCCGCGGGACCCCCGGCTTCGACCGCTGGTCGCTGCACAACGCGGCGAACCCGACGCACGTCGCCGCCGACCTCGACCTGCACCCCGGTGAGTGGGTGCCCTACCGCGTCGCGTGGGTCGGCGCCTGCGCGCTGTACGACCGTCGTGCGCTCGAGGAGGTCGGGGGCTTCCGGTTCTGGGACATCCTGCCGCCCGAGCACGCCGGCGAGGACGTCGTCGCGCAGTGGCGGGTGATGGAACGGTTCGGCGGTGCGGGCATCATGCCCTCGGGTGCCGTGCACCTGGAGGCCCCGACCACCGTCGTCGACCGCCGGGTGGACGCGCCCGACGTGGTCTTCGCGGACGGGAACGTCATACCGCGGTAGGGGGTGGTCGAGACCACCGCGGGATGGCCAGCGCGCGCCGGTTCCGTAGCGTCGTCCTCGTCGACGAGTTCCGTCGGCGGGAGGGAGCACCCCGTGTTCGACCAGATCACCCCGCTCGTCGTCGAGCTGGCCGCGAGTCCGCTCGTCTACGTCGTCCTCTTCGCCCTGTGCCTGGTGGACGGCTTCTTCCCGCCGGTGCCGAGCGAGTCCGCCCTGGTCGCGATCGCCGCCGTCGCCGCGACGTCCGGACAGCCCGTGCTCGCCGTGGTGCTCGCCGCCGCCGCCCTCGGAGCGATCGCCGGCGACTCGATCGCGTACTGGATCGGGCGCCGGATCGGGTTCGCCCGGCTGGCCCGGTCGAAGCGACCACGGATCGCAGCGGCCTTCGCGTTCGCCGAGCGGCAGATGCAGCGCCGCTCCGCCAGCCTCATCCTGACCGGGCGCTTCATCCCGGTCGGCCGGGTCGCGGTCAACATGACCGCCGGCGCGACCGGCCTGCCCTACCGCCGGTTCCTCGCGATCAGCGCGATCGCGGGTGTGGCGTGGTCGGCGGTGTCGATCGGCATCGCCCTTGCCGCGTCGAGCGTGCTGCACGAACCGATCGTGGCGGCCCTGGTGTCGATGGTGGTCGCCGCCGGGCTCGGGATCGCGGTCGACCGGGTGCTCGGTACCATCAGCCGCAGGCGCGAAGCCCGCGAGGCCGCCGCTGCCGCCGCTGCCGCTGCCGCCGCCGCTGCCACACCCGCCACCGCCACCGCCACCGAGCCCTGCCTCGTCCGAACCGGAGAGACCGCCCGCCCGTGACCGTCGTCCCGAAGCCCCGACCCACCTGGGTCCGGCCTGCCGTGCAGATCGGCTTCGTCGTCGTCGTGGTGTCCCTGTTCGCCGTCGCCGCACCCGTGACCGCGGTGTTCTACGGCGTCCCCGTGCCGCTCGCGCTGCTCGCGACCGCCGTGCTGTCGGCGAGCATCGGGCTCGCACCGCTCGTCCCCCGCACGGCGTCGGTCGCGCACCTCGTCGCCCTCGCCGGCCTCGGCATCCTGACGGCACCCGGCACCGTCGGGCCCTGGCCGGTCTCGGTCACGAGCATCATCGGCCTGAGCGTGCTGCTCGTCGTGCTGGGCGTCCGCACCACCTGGCGGCTCACCGCGGTGGTCTGGGTCGCGGCGACGCTGCTCACCCTGCTGCTCATCGGCGTGACGCCCGACCGGTGGGGGCAGGTCGACGTCTGGGCGACGAGCTTCGTGGTGAGTGCCGGCGACACCCTCGTCGTGGCGGCCGCTGCGGTGGTCATCGGGCAGCGCCGGACCGTGCGCGAGGAGCTCGCCGCCGCCCGCCGCGACACCGAGCTCGAGCAGGCCCGACGCCGGACGGTCGAGGAGCGCTCCCGGATCGCCCGTGAGCTCCACGACGTCGTCGCCCACAGCATGTCCGTCGTGCACATGCAGGCCGAGTCCGCCCCGTACCGCGTCGCGGACCTGCCGCCGGAGGCCCGAACCGAGTTCGCCGCGATCGCCGAGACCTCGCGCACGGCCCTGCGGGAGATGCGGCAGCTGCTCGGCACCCTGCGTGGCGACGCCGACGCCGAGCGTGCGCCGCAGCCGCGGCTCGCCGACCTGCACGCGCTCGTGCAGGCCACCCGCGCGGCCGGCATCCCCGTCGAGCTCCGACTCGACGAGGGGCTCGACCCAGACCTCGACGACGTCGACCGGCTCGCACAGCTCACCGTGTACCGGGTCGTGCAGGAGGCGCTCGGCAACGTGGCCCGGCACGCGCCCGGTGCGACCACCGTGGTGACGGTCGGGAGGCACGGGCCGGCCCTCACGGTCGAGGTCGCCAACACCGCGCCACCGGTCGGCAGCGTGCCCGGTGCGCCGCCGGACGACGGCGGCTTCGGCCTGGCGGGGATGCGCGAGCGCGTCGCCGCGCTCCGCGGCACGATCGACCACGGACCGGACCCGGACGGCGGCTTCCGCGTCGCCGTCAGTCTGCCCACCCGGCCCACCGCGACCACGTCGCAGCCGACGGCCGACGGGGCGAGCCGATGACGCGGGTGATGGTGGTCGACGACCAGCAGATGTTCCGTGTCGGACTGCGGGCGATCCTCCAGGCCCAGGACGACGTCGAGGTCGTCGGCGAGGCCGCGAACGGGGCCGAGGCGGTCGTGATGGCGATCCGGCTCCGGCCGGACGTGATCCTGATGGACGTCCGGATGCCGGAGCTCGACGGGATCGAGGCGACCCGGCGGATCACCGCGGCGCCCGCGGAGTCGCCCGTCCGCGTGGTGATGCTCACGACGTTCGACATCGACGACTACGTGTTCGACGCGCTCCGTGCCGGGGCGAGTGGGTTCCTGCTCAAGGACGCGAGCGCCGAGGAGCTCGTGCAGGCCGTGCGGACCGTCGCAGCCGGCGACTCCCTGCTCGCACCGAGGGTGACCCGGCACCTCGTCGAGGCCTTCGTCGCCGGTCCGCAGCCGACGGCCCCGCGGACCGAGGTGCTCGACGTGCTGACCGACCGGGAGCGCGACGTGTTCCTGCTGATGGCGCGGGGGCGGTCGAACGGTGAGATCGCGGCGGAGCTGTTCATCGCGGAGCAGACCGTGAAGACCCACGTCGGCCGGGTCCTGGCGAAGCTGCAGCTGCGGGACCGGGTGCACGCCGTCGTGCTGGCCTACGAGAGCGGGCTGGTCACGCCGTCCGCGTGAGGTGCGGGCCCGAGACGTGACCGCAGACGGACAGGAGGCCCGGTGCCAGCTGGCACCGGGCCTCCTGTCAGAGGTGTGGTCGCGACTCAGGCGGCGAGGTGCGCCTGCAGGAACCAGCGGTCCTTGGTCAGCGCGCGCTCGATCTCGATCGCGACGTCCTGGCTGTTGAGGTCGACCTCGTCGAGGCCGTCGACCGCACGGCGGACCTGCAGCAGCGCGGCGTCGATCTGGGCGATCACCTCGGTGATGGTGACGTCCGAGTTCTGGAAGCCCTGCGACAGCGGCGGCAGGGTGGTGTTCGCGGCGACGGTCGCGATGCGCGAGTCGACCGGCAGGCCGAGGGCGACGATGCGCTCCGCAGCCTTGTCCGCGTAGTCCTGCGCGTGCTCGACGATCTCGTCGAGGAGCTCGTGCACGCCGACGAAGTTGCGGCCACGGACGTGCCAGTGGGCCTGCTTGCCGTTGACGACGAGCGCCTCGAGGTCGATGACGACGGGGGCGAGGAACTGCGCGACCCCGGCTGCGAGCTCCGGCGTGGTCGAGAACGGGGACGTGGTGCTGGTGGTGGTGGTGCTGCTCTGCGTGGTCATGTCGTTTCCTCCTCCGTCGTGGCTACACCCGCGTGCCTGGCCCTGTCCGGACCGGCGCGGTGCTGCCGATGGTCACAACCATGCCCGCCTCTCTTGCATGCCGCAAGGAAGAGCAGGCTGCCCTTACCCGCCGTACTCGACCTGGACCTGCTGGCCGGCGTCGGTGAGTTCGAGCTGCACCATGGACCGTGCGCGCTCGATCCACGGGCTGTCCGCGCACCCGATCCAGACCGAGGTGCGGGGCTCGCAGCCCGTCACGCACCACTCGGCGGCCCAGCCGGTCAGGGCGTGTGCGAGGGCTTCGCCGTGGTCTGCGAAGACCAGCGGGGCGACGGCCGAGCTGCGGGCGCTCCGGACCAGCCAGGTCACGGTGACGCGCGGCGGAGCCGGCAGGATGCGGATCTGCTCGTCGAGGGCGACCTCGACGAAGACCTGCCCGTACGCGTTCTCGGGGAGTTCTTCGAGCTGGCGGTGGATCTCGACGAGGTCTTCGGCACCGCCCGCGATGAGGATGCGTTCGCTGGGCTGTCGCCGGGTCCGTGCCATGTGGCAACGGTAAGGGAAGCCTTACCTCATCACAAGGGGGAACGACCGGTTCCGGCGATGTCCACAGCGGGCACACCGAGTTCGTGCGACAGGAACCGCCACATCCAGGACAGGGCGACCGTGTTCGTCAGCCCCGGGACGCCCTGGGCGATCTGCGTCGCGACGCCGTCGCTGTACGCGGCGAGCTGCAGCGCGACGGTGTCGGCGTCGACGTCGACGAACACCCCGGCCTCCACCCCGCGCCGGATGACCCGCACCAGGCACGCCTCCCAGACGCGGATGCGTTCGGCGTACTCGGCCGCGACCTCGGGCCGTCGCACCACCGCGGTCCAGTAGTCGGACCAGATCCGCCAGTGCTGCCGGACCTGCTCGGTGTCGCCGAACAGCGGGGTGACGAGCATCCGCAGCCCCACCAGCACGTCGGGTTCGGCGTCGACGGCCGCGACGATGGCGCCGTAGAAGCGCTCCGTCTCGAGCACCACGACCTCGTTGAGGATCTCCGCGACACTGCCGAAGTGGTAGGTCACGGTGCCGACGGAGACGCCGGCCTCGGCCGCGATGTCGCGCAGCCCGGTGGCGCCGACGCCGTTTCGCACGATCACCGCGCGGGCGGCCTCGACGATCATCGCGCGTCGGACCTCCGGCCGCTGCCGGACCCTCGCCGCGGTCACGCCGACGTCCGTGGGACGTCGTCGACGAAGGTCCGCTCGGTGACGAGCACCTCGGGTTCGTCCGGTCCGCCGTCGCGGGCCCAGGCGCGCACGGTGTTGACGACGTGGAAGGTGTCGGCGTCGGCGGTGACCTCGGACGTCGTCTCGAGGCGCGCGGCCCACTCCGGCTTCGCCAGCCCGATGGCCCAGCGGGAACTCGCCCGTGCGCTGGTCGGGTCGTCGGAGCGGATCCGGTACGTCTCGCGGGCGTCCTCGGTGAACACGAGGCCGTCCGGGTAGACGCGCCCGCCGCCGTACCCGGGGTCGACGTCGAGCGTCCACTCCCCCGTCTCGACGTCGTGCGTCACCGTGCGCTGCGGCAGCTGGTCGGCCGGCGCGACGCGCTCGATCACGAGGGGCTCGGACCGTTCGGGCTCGGCGAAGACCACCCCGTCGTCGGTCGACCGGGTCCAGGTGGGCAGGGTGACGCTCGAGGCGGTCGGGTCGATCGTCACCGTGGCCTCGACGCCGTGCGGCCACACCCACGGCCAGTAGGACGACGAGACCGCGATGCGCAGCCGGTGTCCGGCGGCGAACCGGTGTCCGGTCGAGACCAGGCGGACGGGCAGTTCGGCGGGCGTCCCGGGCACGAGCACGTCGTCGCGGTCCATGCCGTCGCGCTTCGCGGCGTTCAGCACCCCGCGCGTGACGAGCGTCGACGAGCCGTCCGGTGCGACGTCGCAGAGCCGGACGGTCAGGGTGGCCCGGGGCGCATCGCTCGTGACGGACAACCGCACGAGCACGTTGCCGAGCAGGTCGAACGCCTTGCCGACGGGCAGGTCGAAGGTGACCGACCGGCCGTCCTCGGCGCGCTGGTCCGGCGGCAGGTCGGTGGCGTTGCCGAACGGGAAGAACCGACCGGCGTCCACCCCGGTGTGCTGCGGCGACCGCACCACGACCGGTCCGAGGTCACCGCCCCGCAGGGCGGCGAGCGGCAGGACGCGCTCGTGGGTCGCGGCGGAGGGCCACGCCTCGGCACCGATCCAGCGACCGCGGCGACCGGCGTAGTACGGCGCGGGGGCTTCGCCCTCGTTGATCCAGGCCCGCAGTGCCGGGTCGTCCTCGACGCCGGTGTCCACCCCGAGCAGCCAGCGGTCCCACCACCGCAGGGTCTCCTGCAGGAACCCGATCGACGGACCAGGCGCGAGCCCACGGTCCGGGTACTGGTGCGACCACGGGCCGACGATGCCCTTCACGGGGGCGCTGACGTGGTCGACGAGCCGGAGCACGGCGTCCCGGTACGGGTCCGCCCAGCCACCGACCGCGAGCACCGCGGCGCGGATGCCGTCGTAGTCCTCGGCCGCGCTGCCGTGCCGCCAGTAGTCGTCACGTTCCTGGTGCGCCAGCCACACGGGCGTCATCGGGCGGTTCGCCTCGAGGCGTTCCCGCCAGCGGTCGATCCACCCGGCGCCGACGACCTCGGGCCGGGGCGGCCGGGAGTTGAAGGCGAACATGGTCGCGCCCCAGGCCGCCATGTCGATGCCGAGCACGGCGCCGCCGACGTAGTGCACGTCGTTGTCGTACCGGTCGTCCGTCGAGCAGACCGTCACGATGGCCTTGAGCGCGGCGGGTGCCCGGGCCGCGAGCTGCAGCGCGTTGAAGCCGCCCCACGAGATGCCGAACATGCCGACGGCGCCGGTCGACCACGGCTGCTCGGCGAGCCAGGCGATCACGGCCTCACCGTCGAGCAGCTCCTGCTCGCTGTACTCGTCGTCGAAGAACCCGTCGGACGAACCGGTGCCGCGGATGTCGACCCGCACCGAGGCGTACCCGTGCTGGGCGTACCACGGGTGCCGCTCCGAGTCGCGTGGTGCGGTCCAGTCGTCGAGCCGGTACGGCAGGTACTCGAGCAGCGCCGGCGTCGGGCCGCCGGGGTCACCCGGCTGCGTCGGCGACTGCGACGGTGCCCAGATCCGGGCGTGGAGCCGCACACCGTCGGGCATCGGGATCCACTCGTCGCGGACCGTCACGCCCGCGGGCAGCGAGCCGGGGTCGCCGATGGCGGTGAAGGTGGCGGCGGCGGTGCCGTGGCCGGTGCCGTCGTCGGTCGTCATGCGTCCTCCCAGTTGCGGGTGCGGTGTCCGTCGCCGTGGTCGGTCCAGCCGTCGGCGTGCCGCCAGCGCGGCACCCCGTCACCGACGTCGGGCAGGGTCGTGCTGCCGGGTTCGAGGGTCGCCGCGAGCAGCGTCGACGTGTACGGGTGGTTCGGGCCGGTGAACACCCGCTCGGTCGGTCCGATCTCGACGATCCGGCCACCGGTCATCACCGCGACCCGGTCCGCCACGCCCCGCACCACGGCGAGGTCGTGGCTGATGAACAGGCAGGCGAGGCCGCGCTCGCGCTGCAGGTCGGCCAGCAGCGCGAGGATCCCCGCCTGCACCTGCACGTCGAGCGCCGTGGTGATCTCGTCGGCGATCACGAGCGACGGCTCGGCCGCGAGTGCGCGCGCGATCCCGACGCGCTGGCGCTGCCCACCGGACAGCTGCGCGGGCAGGCGGTCGGCGAACTCCGGTCCGAGCCCGACCTGGCTGAGCAGGGCGCCCACGCGCTCGCGCGAGGACGAGCCGCTGAACAGCCGGAGCGGCCTCGCGACGGCGGCACCCACGGTGCGCCGCGGGTTGAGCGACGTGTCCGCGTTCTGGAACACGAGCTGCACCGCGCGCCGCAGGTCGGGCGCGCGACCGGCGATCGGCTCGCGCAGGTCGCCGCGGGTCGTGCCGTCGTCGTACGTGAACGTCCCCGACTCGGCCGGCACCAGTCCGGCCAGCGCCGTCGCGAGCGTCGACTTGCCGCTGCCGGACTCGCCGACGACGGCGAGCGTCTCGTGCGCGGCGATCGTGAACGAGACACCGTCGACGGCGGCGGGCAGCCCGCGGCCGTACCGGATCAGCAGGTCGTCAGCGGTCACCACGGGGCGGGCGGCGCCCTCGGGAGGCGCGGTGCGGGTGGCCGTGGAGCCGACCGTCCCCGGGACGGTCGCGTCGTCGGACACGTGCCCCACGCCTCCAGGCCGTCGCCCGTCCGGCACCGCGGCCAGCAGGGCGCGCGTGTACTCGTGCTGCGGAGCGGCGAAGAGCGCCGCCGTGGCGGCGTGCTCGACGACCTCGCCGTCGCGCATCACGGCGATCTCGTCCGCCATGGCGGACACCACCCCGAGGTCGTGGCTGACGAGCAGGACGGCCATGCCGAGCTGCCGACCGAGGTCGGCGACCAGGTCGAGGACCGCGGCCTGGGTGACGACGTCGAGGGCGGTGGTCGGCTCGTCGAGGACGAGCACGCGCGGCCGGGCGGCGACGGCCATCGCGATGGCGATGCGCTGCTGCTGGCCGCCGGACAACTGGTGCGGGTACCGGCGGACGATCGCGTCGGGCTCCGGCAGCCGGACCAGCCGGACCAGCTCGGCGACGCGTTCGGGGCCATCGGGCTCGCCGTGGGCGCGGAGGGCCTCGCGGATCTGCTCGCCGACGCGCATCGACGGGGTGAGTGCCTGTCCGGCGTTCTGGGCGACGACCGAGGCGGTGCCGCCGCGGAGCGCCCGGCGGCCGGCCGGCGACAGGGCGAACACGTCGGCGCCGTCGACGCGGACCGTCCCGCCGTCGATCGCCGACCCGGCGCGCAGGTGTGCGAGGAGCGTCCGCGCGACGGTGGACTTGCCGCTGCCGGACTCGCCGACCAGGCCGAGGGTGCGACCGGCCTCGATCGCGAACGAGACACCCCGGACGACGGGCACGCGTCGCTTGCCGGCGGCGTACGAGATGGACAGGTCGTCGACGCGGACGATCGCGTCGGGCACGGTCGTCGTCGCGGCGGACGTCGTGCCGGTGTCGGTGCGGGTCATGCGCTGACTCCCTGCTTGGCACGGTCGACACCGAGCGACTTGCTCAGGCCGTCGGCCGCGAGGTTCAGTCCGATCACCAGCGTGGCGAGTGCCACGATCGGGGCGAGCGTGCCGAGCGGCACCACGGTGAGCGCGGTGCGGTTCTCCTGCACCATCAGGCCCCAGTCCGGGGTCGGTGGGTTCGCGCCGAAGCCCAGGAAGGACAGCGACGCGACGAGCAGCACGATCCACGAGGCCCGCATCGCGTACTCGACGAGCACGACGTCGAGCACGTTCGGCAGGATCTCGCGGAACACGATCGACAGCGGTCGCTCGCCCCGGGCGCGGGCCGCGGTGACGTAGTCCTGCGTGATCACGGTGCGGGCGGCGCCGCGGACGACCCGGGTCACCGCGGGGGCGTAGACGACCGTGACGGCGAGGACGATGACCCAGAGGCCGGCGTCGAAGACCGTCACGACGACCAGGAGCGCGAGGATCGACGGCACGCTGAGCAGGGCGTCGACGACGCGCATGACGACCTCGTCGAACCAGTTGTCGGCGTAGGCCGTGACGCACCCGAGCACGGTGCCGACCGCGACGGCGATCGTGGTGGCGAGGAAGGTCACGGACAGCGCGTACCGGCCGCCGTTCAAGGTGCGCGAGAGCACGTCCCGGCCGTACTGGTCGGTGCCGAGCCAGTGCATCCACGTCGGACCGGCGAGCACGTCGCCGGCGTTCGTGGCGACCGGGTCGTGCCCGGCGATGACCGGCGCGAGCAGCGCGAGGACGACGTGCAGGGCGATGAGGCCGAGGCCGATGCTCAGCGCCGTCGACCCGCGCAGGGGTGCGAGCGCGCCGGCGAGGACGTCGCGCCCGACGCGGCGGCGGGGTGCGGTGGCGGTCATGCGGCGGCCTTCCTGGTGCTGCGGGCGCTGCGGGTGCGCGTGCGCGGTCGTCGCTGGCGGGTCCGCAGCTTCGGGTCGAGTGCGAGCGCGACGAGGTCGGCGGCCAGGTTGCACACGACGTAGATCAGGGCGCTCAGCAGGGCGATCGCCTCGATGGTGGGCAGGTCACGGTTGAACACCGACTCGAGCATGAGCTTGCCCATCCCCGGGTAGTTGAAGACGTTCTCGACCACCACGACACCGCCGAGCAGCCACGCGACGTTGAGCGCGACGACGTTCAGCGTCGGGAGCAGGGCGCTCGGGACCGCGTGCTTCCACACCACCCGGCGCATCGTCAGGCCCTTGAGCTCGGCCGTCGTGACGAACTCCGACGCCATCACGTCGATGGTCGACGAGCGGGCCGTCCGCACGATGTAGGCGGCCATCGCGAGGGTCAGCACGATGATCGGCAGCCAGATGGTGGGCAGCAGCTCGGCGACGGTGGCGTCGCTCCCCCGCAGCACGACGGCGGGGAACACCGGCAGGCCGATCGCGAACAGCAGCACCAGGACGGTGGCGACCATGAACTCCGGCACGCTCATCACGACCAGGCTGACGATCGAGATCACCTTGTCGCTCGGACGGCCGCGGCGGACACCGGCGACGACCCCGAGCGTCAGGGACACCGTGACGCCGACGAGCATCGCGGGCACGGCGATGAGCATGCTGTTCCGGAAGGCCGTGAACAGCGTCGGGGCGACCGGTTCGCCGCTGACGAGCGAGGTGCCGAAGTCGCCGTGCACCGCGCCGCCGAGCCACTGCAGGTAGCGGAGCCAGACGTTCTGGTCGAGGCCGAGGGTCTCCCGCAGTTGCTTCACGGCGTCGGGAGTGGCGTTCTGCCCGAGCAGCTGCTGGGCGACGTCACCGGGGAGCGCCTGCACCGCGAGGAACACGAAGAGCGAGGCGAGCACCACGGTCAGCACGGCGATGCCGACGCGGCGGAGAACGGGGACGAGGACGTCCGACGGCGTGTTCGTGGTCGTCATCGGCGCAGTCCGATCCGCAGGTAGTCGAACTCGAAGCCGTACTCCGAGTAGTTCACGACGTCGCGGGACAACCCCACGAGCCGGTCGCCGAACATCGGCGTCATGTCGGCACCGTCCTCGACGACGAGCCGCTGGGCGTCCTGGTACAGGGTGAGCCGCTTGGCGTCGTCCATCTCGGCGCGGGCGTCGTCGAGCAGCCCGTCGAAGGTCTCGTTCGACCAGGCGCTCTCGTTGTACGACGACCCCGAGCGGAAGATCTGGTTGAGCAGCTGGTCGATCGGCCGCCCCGTGAACCAGTAGCTCACCATGAGCGGCTTCTGCATCCAGATCTGCGTGTAGTACGAGTCCGAGCTGGCGTTGCGGACGGTCAGACGGATGCCCGCATCGGCGACGGCGTCGCGGTAGGCGACGGCCATCGGGGTGAACACCGACTCGTAGCTCGACGTGTAGATCGCGGCGCGGAAGTCCGCACGCCCGGCCTGCTTGAGCAGCGCCCGGGCCTTGTCCGGGTCGTACTCGCGGTGGTCGTCGACGAACGCGGCGAGCTGCGGCGGCACGGGGTTGTCCCAGCCTGCCGAACCGGTGCCCTGCAGCGCCGTGTCGACGATCTTCCGGGGGTCGTAGGCGAGCTTCATCGCCTGGCGCACCCGCGGGTCGCTGAACTCGTCGCTCGTGGCGAGCATCGGGATCGTGTACCACTGGGCGTTCTTCGACCGGGCGACGGTGGCGCGGTCGGACGCCGACACCACCCGGGCGGTCGCGAAGTCCAGGTTCGTCTGCGAGATGAGGTCGATCTGCCCGGCGAGCAGGGCGTTCACCCGCGCGGTGGTGTCCTGGATCGAGTAGAAGTCGATGCCGTCGAGCGCCGGGCGGCCGGCGAAGTGGTCCGGGAACGCCTCGACGCTGCCCGCACCGGCGGGGGTGAACGACGACAGCCGGAACGGCCCCGTCCCGATCCCGGTGCGGCCGATGTCGGCGATGGCGTCGGCCGGCACGATGTAGCACTGGTAGGCGGTGAGCAGCGACGGGAACTCGGCGTTGGGCTTCGTCAGCGAGAAACGCAGCGTGTACGGGTCGACGGCGCGCATCGAGTCGGCGTCCATGACCTCGCCGAGCACCCCGGCCTGCGGGCTGCCGGTCTTCTCGTCGAGGATGTGCCGGATGCTCGCGATGGCGTCGTCGGCGGTGAACCGGGACCCGTCGTGGAAGACCACGCCCCGGCGGAGCGCGAAGGTCCACTCGGTGCCGTCGGCGTTCGCGGACCACTCCTCGGCCAGGTCCGGCACCGGGGTGCCCTGCTGGTCGAGCTTGACGAGCCGGTTGTACAGCGCGCCGAGGTACTCGTAGGCGGACAGCGAGCTCGCGGAGTCGAGGGTCTCGGCGGCGGAGGCGGCGGGCCGTGCGATGCGCAGGCGTCCGCCCCGACGGGCGACGCCGGTGGCCGCCGCCTCGGGGATCGTGGGGGTGCCGGCGGACGCGCCGGAGCTGCATCCGGCGAGGGTGAGCAGGCCGAGGCCGGCCAGACCGGCGGCGCCGGTGATGAGCGCCCGACGGCTCGGACCGTGGGCGCCTCGGGGTTCGGGGACGATGGGCTGCATTCGGGGTGACCCCTCCTGTAATCGTTCCGGTGAACGATAGAGGTCCCGGGCCGATCCCCCAAGCCCGCTCCCGCCGCGCGGATCACCACCGCGTCCGACCCGATCGGCGAGCCCGCGCCGATCCGCCGCCGCGCACGACCGTTCCGTCCACCGGTGGAACGTTTACCAACCCGTTACACGGCACCGCCCGGCACACGGCATGATCGGGAACGCACCGACGTCCCCGAGGAGGACCATGGCCACGTTCACCCGCGGGTTCGGCGGTCGACGCGACGACCGCGACGACACCCGCATCCCGCCCGGTCAGACCCTGGTCCGCGACTGGCCCGTCCTGTCCGCCGGAGCGACGCCCGACATCGAGCCGACCGACTGGGCCTTCTCGATCCGCACCGAGTCCGGCCTGCACCAGTGGACCTGGGACGAGGTGCACGCGCTCGGCGTCGAGGACGTCACCGTCGACATCCACTGCGTCACGCACTGGACCAAGCTCGACATGCCGTGGCGGGGTGTCCCGCTCGACCGCCTGTTCGCGGACGTCGAGACCGAACTCGAATACTGCATGGTGCACAGCTACGGCGGGTACACGACCAACGTCCCGCTCGACGAGCTGCTCGACGGCAAGTCCTGGATCGCGTTCGAGGCCGACGGTGAGCCCCTGACGCCCGAGCACGGCGGGCCCGCCCGCCTGCTGGTACCCCACCTGTACTTCTGGAAGAGCGCCAAGTGGGTGCGCGGCATCGTCATGCAGGCCGACGACGAACCCGGCTTCTGGGAGAACGCCGGCTACAACCTGCACGGCGACCCGTGGAAGGAAGAGCGGTACTGGTGACGCTCCCCGACACCGGCCTGGAGGCACGGATCACCCCCGTCGCTCGTCCCACCACGCGAAGGCGGCCGGCCTGGCACGCGGCCACTGTCGCGTCCGTCAGCCGCGAGACGACGAACGCGCGCCGGATCGTCCTCGACGTCCCCACCTGGCCGGGCAACGACCCCGGGCAGCACCTGGACCTGCGGCTGACCGCCGAGGACGGCTACCAGGCGCAGCGCTCGTACTCCATCGCGTCGGCCGGCCCCGCGACCGACGTCGTGCTCGCGGTCGACCGGGTGGACGGCGGCGAGGTCTCCCCGTTCCTCGTCGACGCCGTCGAGGTCGGCGACGCGCTCGAGGTCCACGGACCCCTGGGCGGCTGGTTCGTCTGGCGGCCGGGCGAGTCCACCCGTCCGGTGCAGCTCATCGCCGGCGGCTCCGGCATCGTGCCGCTCGTCGCGATGGTGACCGCCCACGCCGAGGCGGACGATCCGGCGCCCTTCCGGCTCCTCGCGGCCGTCCGCACACCGGACGACGTGTTCTTCCGTGCGGAACTCGACCAGGCGCTCGCGAGCCGGGCACCGCTCGAGGTGACCCACGTGTACAGCCGCACCGCGCCTCCAGGCTCGTCCGTGCCGGCCGGCCGGCTGACGCGGGACGCGCTCGCTGCCGCGGTGTTCCCGCCGGACGCGGGCGCCCTGGTCTACGTGTGCGGGTCGACGCCGTTCGTCGAGCAGGTGCTGCGCTGGCTCACCGAGCTCGGACACGACACGAGCGACGTCCGTGCCGAACGGTTCGGGGGCAACTGATGGTCGTCGTGGACGGCAACGCACTGGCGGGGACACTGGCCGACACGCTGGGACCCGAGCCGACCGTGGTCGGCCTGCGCTGCGCCGGGTGCGGTTCGCTCGGGGTGCTCGGGCAGACCACCGTCCACCGCTCCGCGATGGGGTCGGTGGCGCGCTGCCGCGGGTGCGACACGGTGCTCGTCACGGTCGTCGAGTCCGGGACCCGGCGCTGGGTGGGGTTGCCCGGTGCCCGCACGATGTCGGCGTCGATACCGGACGGCATCGAGTAGCACAAGGCTCATGCGGCGGGTCGTGCGGGTTTCTTGCGGGTTCCCGCAACCCTGGATCCGGTTCCCACCCGAACGGGGGACGGCTCCGGATACATCCTCGGAACTGCGCCGGGCCACCCACCTGGCGCGTGCCAGTGGGGGCAGGGTCGCCTCCGCGCCCGGTGGGCGCGGGTACCCGAAGCCTGCGCCCGCTGGGCCCCCACGCCTTCGGTGATGCAACGCCCCGCAACGACGGAACCCCCACCGCTCTTCCGAGCGACGGGGGTTCCGGTCTTCCTGTTCTGAGCGGATGACGAGATTCGAACTCGCGACCCTCACCTTGGCAAGGTGATGCGCTACCACTGCGCCACATCCGCATTCACACGCCGTGCTGCCCGTGCGGAGACGACTCTACCCGAAGAAGGGCGGCATCACCGGTTCCGGTGAAGGTTCCGGGCGTGTCCGGCGCGGCGCGGGCCGTCCGTCAGGTCGACGGAGTTCGATCGGACCATGAGCTACGTGCACGACAATCCCGGCGGGACCGAGGCCCACGGCGTCGACCTGGTCGACGGTGACGCCCCCGCGATCCGGATCCTGGTGCACGGCGACCTGCCGACCACGATCGAGCACGAGGGCCGCACCTGGCTCGCGACGGGCGACGCCCACGACGCGGGCGACGACGACACCCCGCCGATCGCGATCTACCGCCCGGTCTGAACCGGCGGGTCCAGCTGGGCTGACCGATCCGGGTGCGCCGGCGGCGCCGCGCCGTGTGCCGGCCGTCAGTGACCGCGGACGTCACCCGTCAGGATCGCGTGCTCGACCCCCGCTGACAGCTCGTCGTGCAGGGCGTCCGCGAAGAACTCGCCGGCACCCAGGCTGATGAGGTGTGCGACCGCGGCCTCCGCGGCCGGGAACCCGGGCTCCCACTCGTCGTGCAGGAACGCGCGGACGTGTCCGGACTCGTGCACGACGACCACGCCGATGTGCTCGTGCCGGGTGCCGTCCTCGAGCACGGCGTCGAAGACGATGGGCTCGGTGTCCTCACCGAGTTCCTCGAGCAGGACGGTGCCGGTACCCGGCCACTCCGTCCGGTACGGCGGCAGGTCGGGTGCGTGCAGGTGCCCGGCGAGCTCGTCCGACGCCGACTCGATGTGCCCGGTGGACAGGTACTCGTCGACGACGTCGTGGATGCGGGCGTGCAGGTCCGGCTCGTACTGCCACCAGCGCTGGTGCACTGTGCGGAGCCACTCCTGGGTCGAGGCGTCGGCCGAGGCCGAGATCCCCACGAGCTGCGGCGCGGTGCCGGGCGAACCGACGACTTCGAGCTGTTCGTCGTGCGTCTCGACCGTGATCGACCCCGTGGTCTCGTCCGGGTGCACGCCGTGGACGTCCTCGGGCGCGGCGGCCCAGATGCTGGCGGGGAGCTTCGGCGGCAGGTCGAACGGCACCGCGATCGCCGGTTGCGTCATCGCGTGGTCGATCGCGTCGCCGAGGTGCACCTCGTCCGACCGGGACCCCATCACGATGCCACCGGCCGGCGGCACGAGCGACAGGCGTTCCAGGTCGTCCGGCGCGGCGTTCATCGAGGTGAGCACCGCGGTGTCGGCCCACTGCACGAACGCGCCGGCTGACCGGTCGTCCTCGCCGAACGGCACGTCCCACACCGTCGGGTCCGTGAGCACCCACGAAGCGGTGCGCCCGGCCGGTCCGTGGCGGACGGCGTCGACGATCGCCGGCACCAGTCCGGGCAGCTCCCGGTACGCGGGACGGACCGTGAGCCGGTCGACGGCGAGCAGGTCGGGCTTGCCGAGCATCTCGGCGGCGTGGGTCTGCAGCGAGAAGAACGTCTCCTCCGTCGCGTCCTGCGCGGCGACGGCGGACGCGAAGGACCCGGCGACGTCGGAGACCTGGTAGCCGAGCACCAGTGCCTCGAGCGACTCCGGTGCACGGCTCGTGAACGCGGTGACCTCGGCGACGGACACCGCCTCGGTCTCGTCGTCGTCGGTGATCGGGACGCGGACGTCGATCACCCACCGGTCGACGTCCTGCCCGGGGTAGGCGTCACCGTCCTCGTCCGAGATCGTGATGTGCACCAGGCGCAGGGAACCGTCCCAGGCGTCGTGGACGTGCTGGGCGATGGCGGCATCGGGGTCGTCGTTCACGGACGCAACGGTACCGGTGCACCCGCCGTGCGTGCGCCGGTCCGCCTCGCCGCCGATGATCGCCGTTCAGATCAGCGCGCGAGCGGCGAGCACGACGGCCGCTCCCCCGACCGTCAGTGCCGCGAGCACCGACAGCACCACCGCGACGGTGTCCCGCCGCGCCGGGGCACTCGAGCGGACGGCGCCGGTGACGAGCTGTTGCGCCGCCGCCAAGGACGCTGCGCTCCCGAGCGGCCGGTCGTCCTGGTCGAACGCCAGGAACCGCTCACGCACGTGCAGCACGAGCCCCAGGCTGGTCCCGTGGTCGCGCGCCACCCAGGACTTCGGTCCCTGTTGCTCCCACCGCACGGCGAGCATCAGGGGCCAGGGATCGGACCGCCGGCCCGATCCTCCTCCGGACGCGGCCAGCTGAACGCGACGACGAGCTGGACGACACCGAACACGATGAGCACGCTCCCCACCGCGGCCACCGTCACCAGCGCGCCGAGACCCGGCAGGTTCATCACCAGGATGCCGCTCAGCACACTGAGCACGGCGAGCACCACGGTCAGCGGACGGCGGCCCACCCACGGTGCGTAGATGAGTGCGATGCCCTCGAGGATCCAGGCGAACCCGAGCAGCAGCGCCACCCACCGCGCCCCGATCGGCGGGAACACGATCGCGACGACACCGCCGGCGACCACCAGCGCCCCGAGGACCACCAGCCCGGCCTGACGCCACCAGACCCGAGGGTGCACCTGGACCCCCCGGACGACCAGCGCCGCTCCAGACACGACCAAGTAGATACCGAAGACCCACGACACAGCGAACAGCGTCGCGTGGGGCAGGACGATCGCAGCCAGTCCGGCGAGCACGCCCACTGCGCCGACGATCCCGAACGCCCACCGGATTCCGTCGCCGCCCGGCGGACGCGAGCCCGTCTGCTGGCCGACGTCACCTTCGTCACGCATGTCCGTCCGACCTCCCTGCAGGTCCCGACTGGTGCTGTGGTGCTGGTTGGTGCTGGCGACCTGTGACCGCCCGTGCAGTGCGTCCTGCGCACAGGACTACACCCGGAGGTGAGTAGTTGTCCATGTCCCATGCGTGCGCATCGGGGCGCGGGCTGTCCCCGGCACCGCCGCCGTGTGAGGGTCGAGGTCCCCGTGGGCGGTAGCCTGGCGCGCCGGACGCCGAACCATCGGCGCTCGCGATCGCAGACGAGACGGAGGACCACGGTGCCAGCACTCGGAGACGGCCGCGCCGACGGTGTGTGGTGCACGCTCGGCGAACCCCGCACCACCGCGCAGATCGCGCAGAACGGGTTCGCCTGGCTCGGCCTCGACGCCCAGCACGGCGCATTCGACGACGCCACGCTCCTGGCGACGATGCCGGCGCTGGCCGCGGTCGCACCGCAGGTCCCCGTCGCCGTCCGGGTCGCCGAGGGCTCGGACGCCGCGATCGGCCGTGCGCTCGACCTCGGCGCCGACATCGTGATCGTCCCGATGATCGAGACCGTTGAGCAGGCCGAGCACGCCGTCCGTGCCGCGCACTACCCACCGCGCGGCCGACGGAGCTGGGGGCCGATGGCGGGACTCTGGGGCGGCGCGGCACCGTCCGCCGCCGCTGCCGACCCCGAGGTGTGGGTGATGCTCGAGACACCCGAGGGCCTCCGTGCCGCCGAGGAGATCCTGGCGGTCCCGGGCGTCTCGGCGGTGTTCGTCGGCCCCTTCGACCTGTCGATCGGACTGGGCATCGAGCTGGACGCACTGCTGCACCACGACGGCGCACTCCCCGCGATCGTCGCCGCAGCCCGCCGCGCGGGCAAGCACACCGGCGCCTTCGCCGGCGACCTGGCCCGCGCCGAACGGCTCCGCGCGCTCGGATTCGACCGCGTCGCCGTCGTCACCGACGGGACCCTGCTCGCCCACGGTGCGGCCGCGGTGCTCGGCGCAGCTGCCACCGGTCGCACCTCGTACTGACGGGCCGTCAGCGGCGGAGTACTGCTGGGCCGTCCGCGGCGAAGTACTGACGGACCGTCCGCGGCGAAGCACTGCTCGGCCGTCATCGGCGAACGCACCGGCGACCGGCCCTCGTCCGCGTCCTCAAGGCCGCTGGGAGGGCGTGCCCGCGCCCCGGTCCACACTCGGTCGAGAACCCGAGCCGACCGCGACCGCAGAGAGGACGAGACATGACCGACGTCTCCAGCCAACCGCCCGCCGAGGGCGACGACCGCCGCATCCTGACGAACCGCCAGGGCCACCCCGTGTACGACAACCAGAACCAGCGCACCGTCGGAGCCCGTGGCCCGGCGACGCTCGAGAACTACCAGTTCCTCGAGAAGATCAGCCACTTCGACCGCGAACGGCTCCCGGAGCGCGTCGTGCACGCCCGCGGTGCGGTCGCCTTCGGGTACTTCGAGGCCACCGGCACGTGGGGTGACGAGCCCATCGCCCAGTACACCCGTGCGAAGCTGTTCCAGGAGCCGGGCAAGCGCACCGACCTGGCGATCCGGTTCTCCACCGTGATCGGCGGCCGTGACTCCTCCGAGGCCGCCCGCGACCCGCGCGGCTTCGCCGTGAAGTTCTACACCGAGGACGGCAACTGGGACCTCGTCGGCAACAACCTCGGCGTCTTCTTCATCCGCGACGCCATCAAGTTCCCCGACGTCATCCACTCCCTCAAGCCCGACCCCGTGACCTTCCGGCAGGAGCCGGCGCGCATCTTCGACTTCATGTCGCAGACCCCCGAGTCGATGCACATGCTCGTCAACCTGTTCAGCCCACGCGGCATCCCCGCGAACTACCGCACCCAGCAGGGCTTCGGCGTGAACACCTACAAGTGGGTGAACGCGGACGGCGACACCAAGCTCGTCAAGTACCACTGGATCCCGTCGGTGGGCGTGTCGTCGATGACCGAGGCCGACGCCGCCGCCGTGCAGGCCGGCGACCTCGGGCACGCGTCGCAGGACCTGTACGAGGCGATCGAGCGTGGTGAGTACCCCGAGTGGGAGCTCCGCGTGCAGCTCATGGACGACCACGAGCACCCGGAGCTCGACTTCGACCCGCTCGACGACACGAAGGTGTGGCCGGAGAACGATTTCCCGCCGAAGCCCGTCGGCAAGATGGTCCTGAACCGCAACGTCACGAACCACTTCGCCGAGAACGAGCAGCTGTCCTTCGGCACCGGCGTGCTCGTCGACGGCCTGGACTTCTCCGACGACAAGATGCTCGTCGGCCGCACGTTCTCGTACTCGGACACGCAGCGCTACCGCGTCGGCCCGAACTACCTGCAGCTGCCGGTGAACGCCCCGAAGAACGGCGCCGTCGCGACCAACCAGCGCGATGGACAGATGGCGTACCACCAGGACCACGGCGGCGAGAACCCGCACGTCAACTACGAGCCGTCGATCACCGGCGGCCTGCGCGAGGCGGAGTACCCGACCCACGACGACCAGGGACCGGAGATCGTCGGGCGGCTCACCCGCAAGCGGATCCCCCGGACGAACGACTACACCCAGGCCGGCCAGCGGTACCTGCTCCTGCAGGACTGGGAGCGCGACGACCTCGTCGCGAACTTCGTCGACCTCATCTCGCAGGCGGCCCGTCCGGTGCAGGAGCGCATGCTCTGGCACTTCTACATGGTCGAGGAGGACCTGGGTCGTCGTGTCGGCGAGGGGCTGGGCATCACCCTCGACGAGGTGAAGGACCTGCCCCCGCTGCAGTCCCAGACGCTCAGCGACGACGAGCTCGCCCGCCTGGCGAACCTCGGCCACAACGGCTCCCGCGACGTCGAGGGCCTGATGATGACGCACTGCGTCCCCGACGAACGCGCCGTGCGCGTCTGAGACGCGACCCCAGGACGGACGGGAGGCCCGGTGCCAGCTGGTACCGGGCCTCCCGTCCGTCTCGCTCCCGTCACCTGCCGCAGCGCATCGCGGACAACCAGGGACGGCGCCAGGGAGGCCACGCTCATCGTGGATCGACAGGAGCGACTCCGTGGTCCCGACCGGCACGATCGCGCGGGCGTCGCTCCCGTCCCGTTGATCCGCACCGATGCGACTCATGGAGGCCGCGATGGAACACACGAATCCCCGGCGGTGTGGCGCGAACGCGTCCGCTGCCCACCGACTCCTCGCTGGGACACCACGATGAGGGCCCGGAACCTCGCCGCCGCTGCGATGGTCACGGCTGCCGTCGGCATCGTCGTCTCGCGCCGCCGACGCGGCGCACCCGGGCCCGCACGGAAGGTGCTGGCCGAACCGCGTTCCGGCTGGCACGCGGTCACGGTGAACCGCGGGCAGGACGCGGTGCTGCCAGGCGGGCGGATCCCCGCGCCGCTCACGGCGTTCGGGCAGGACGTCGAGGTGGAGGCCCGTCCCGCGCCCGGCGATCGTGGCACCGAGCTCCGTGCCCGGTTCCGAGGCGGCGGCCCGGACCCACGGGGTCGGCTGCGGGCCGCTCTGCGTGAGGCGAAGCAACTCATCGAGGTCGGCGAGGTGCTCCGGGTGGATCCGGTCCCCCACGGCCGACGGAAGGCCACACCCACCGGCGCGTTGGTGGACGTGGCGACGAAACGGAGCAACGAGGAGGGTGTGCTGTGAAAGCGCTCTGTTGGACCGGGGTCAACGAGACCGCGGTGGAGACGGTGGAGGACCCGAAGATCCTCAACGATCACGACGTGATCCTGAAGGTGCGTCTGAGCACCACCTGCGGCTCGGACCTGCACCTGCTCGGCGGGTACATCCCGACCATGCGATCCGGTGACGTCCTGGGGCACGAGTTCATGGGCGAGGTCGTCGAGACGGGATCGGCCGTCACGAAGCACAAGGTGGGCGACCGGGTCGTCGTCTGCTCGTTCATCGCCTGCGGGCAGTGCTGGTACTGCACCCACGGGCAGTTCTCACTCTGCGACAACGGCAACCCGAACCCGGGCTTGACCGAGGCGATGTGGGGGTCGTCGATCGGCGGCTGCTTCGCCTACAGCCACGCGCTCGGCGGGTTCGCGGGCAGCCACGCCGAGTACGTCCGCGTGCCCTACGCCGACCAGGGGGCGTTCACGGTCCCCGATGGCGTGTCCGACACGGCCGCCCTGTTCGCCTCCGATGCCGCACCCACCGGGTGGACCGGAGCCGACCTGGCCGGGATCACACCGGGTGACACCGTCGCAGTGTGGGGCGCCGGTGGTGTGGGCCAGATGGCCGCTCGTGCAGCGATGCTCCTCGGCGCCGAGCAGGTGATCGTGATCGACCGTCTGCCCGAACGGCTGCGACAGGTGCGCGAGCACATCGGTGCCGAGACGCTCGACTACACCGGCGACGCCGTGCTCCCGGAACTCAAGGAACGCACCGGCGGTCGGGGTCCCGACGTCTGCATCGAGGCCGTCGGCATGGAAGCGCACGGCGCCGGACCGCTGTACCTGTACGACCAGGCCAAGCAGCAGCTGCGGTTGCAGACCGACCGGCCCACCGCCCTGCGCGAGGCCATCTACGCCTGCCGGAAGGGCGGCAGCCTGTTCTCGCTCGGGGTCTTCGGTGGGCTCGTCGACAAGTTCCCGTTCGGCGCGATCATGAACAAGGGCATGACGGTCCGCGGCGCTCAGCAGCACGGGCACCGCTACATCCCGATGATCCTCGACCGCATCGCCGCGGGAGAGATCAGCACCGAGCACCTCGCCACGCACGTGATGCCACTGTCGCAAGGGCCGCGCGGGTACGAGATGTTCAAGAACAAGGACGACGGCTGCGTCCGGGCCGTCTTCACCCCCGGCGTGTGACCAGACCGCGCCGAGCGCCCCCGCGTTCGTGGCACCGATCGGCGGTCTCGTCGTCGGGTTCATCGCGCGCCGCGACGTGCGACTGACCGGTGAGCGGCGCGACGGCATCGCGTTCGCGGCGATCCTGATCGGGGCGACGCTGACGTTGTTCGGGGTCTTCGTGCCGCTGTTCCTCGGCGGTGCGGGGTTCTTCGACCTGGACCTCCAGCTCTGAGCACCGGACGCCGGTCGCTACCCTGACCGAGTGGGGAACGATGCTGATGTCTCGACGCTGATCCGGCCGGCGACGCTCGCGGATGCGGATGCGATCGCCCACGTGCACACGGTGTCGTGGCGAGAGACGTACGGCCGGTTCGTCGACGACCCGGACACGAGCCCGTGGTTCGACGCGGGTCGCCGGGTCGACATGTGGCGGGCGACGCTCGCGAGTCCTGACGTCCGAGGGGGCGTCCAGGTCGCCCTCGACAGCGCCGGCGTCGTGGGCTTCGCCGCGGCGCAGACGACCCCCGAGCCGGATGCCGTCCGCCCCGAGGAGCTGACGACGCTCTACGTCCTGGCACGTGCGCACGGAACCGGAGCCGGCCAGGCACTCCTCGACACCGTGCTCGCCGATCGTCCGGCGTCGCTGTGGGTGGCCGCGGACAACCCGCGGGCGCACGCCTTCTACCGGCGGAACGGCTTCACGCCCGACGGTGCCGAGTCGGCGTTCGGACCCATCCCCCGGACCGTGCGTCTGGTGCGCTGAACGTCAGTCCCCCGCCGGCGCGGAGATGTCCCACACGGTGGTCTCCTCGTACTGCTCGGACCAGCCGCGGCGCATCCGTGCGGCGGCACGGTCGAACGCGTCGACGACGTCGGTGTCCGGTGTCAGCAGCGCCTGCAGGCGGATGCCGTCGTAGAGGGCGAGCAGCTGCTGCGCACCTCGGATCGGGTCCATCGTCGCCGGTTCGCGGCCGGCGCGGACGTCTTCCTGCAGCGCGGTGCGGACGGTCTCGCGGAACTGCAGGTACGCGGACCGGTAGTAGTCGGCGCCGTCGGTCGACGGGTCGGTCGAGATGGCCAGCGTCGCGGCGATCAGACGCATGAGGGACGGGTCCTCGGCGTGGGCGGAGAGCAGCGCGTGCAGGAACGCGACCGTGCCCTTCTCACCGGCGAGCGGCAGCAGCGGTGCCGACACCGCGCGGGTCCACCGCATCACCGCGGCGGCCAGCAGTGCGTGCTCGGAGTGGAAGAGCTCGAGGATCTCGGCCTGCCGCATCCCCGACCGGGACGCGACGCCCTCGAGCGAGAAGCGTGACAGTCCCCCGTCGTGGATGACC
Source organism: Curtobacterium sp. WHRI 8282 (assembly GCF_040223925.2). Lineage (NCBI taxonomy): Bacteria > Bacillati > Actinomycetota > Actinomycetes > Micrococcales > Microbacteriaceae > Curtobacterium > Curtobacterium sp. WHRI 8282. Next base: position 1,118,275 of record NZ_JBEHCD020000001.1, on the reverse strand, counting down.
GCGATCGCACCGTTGATCGCCCGCGTGCGCGGGACTTCCTCGTCGGCGGCGTTCTGGTTCGTCAGTGGTGCCAGCGGGTGCTTCCGGAACCAGTCCAGGAGTGCGCGAGCGCGGGAGGCCCCGAACGCCGGGTCGGTCGGGCGACCCGGGCTGAACAGGTCGCTGAACCCCGGAACGTCGTGCATCAGCGGGTCGAGGGACTGGAACGCCATCGACCAGTCCGGGAACGAGCGCTGTGTGATCGGCTCGTCGAGCAGCACCCGGACGTTCGTGTGTCGCGGGTCGGCTCGGACCTGGTCGAAGCGCTCCCGGACGACGTCGTCCTCGCCCTCGATGATCCCGATGCAGTTGTCGTCGCGGTGCGCGAGCATGCCGGTGACGCCGAGACGGGTGTTCTTCTCGCGACCGACCGCCAGGATCTGGGCGAGTTCGGAATCCGTGATCGGACGGGTCTGGGTGCTGGTGTAGACGAGCGATCGCATGGTGCTGCTTCCTGGTCGGACGGTCCCCCGGTGTGTGGGAGGCGCCGCCGTATCGAACCCGAATCGACTCGACGGCACCTCGTGGCCACCGTAACCAGCGGTGACCACCTTCACTGCGACGCAAGACGGTCCGTGGCTGAGCGGCACCCGGAGGATGCCGACCTCTGAATGGAACCATCCGGCCGCGTCCGGCGGTACCCCCACTACGGGGAACGCACGTTCTCCGGCCGCTTCCCGGGGTGAGCGTCAGTGCGCGCGGTCGGCCGACGGGGGCGCCTCGACGATGCGCTCGCCCGTCGTCGGGTCCCACCCGATGGTGCGGGGTTCCGTTGCTCGCGAGCGTCGTTCCTCGCGCGGGAAGAACGGACGGGCACTGGGCAGGTAGCTGAGCACCGCGGCGACGACGACGCAAACGGTGTCGACGAGGTTCCAGCCCACGCCGTCGGTGGCGATGGTGATCACTTCGCTGCAGGCAGTCAGCCCGGCGATGATGGCGAGCCAGAGTCGCGCGTTCCCGGAGCCTCGTCCCATCCGCGTCGCCAGCCACACGAACAGTGCCGACCAGGCGAGGACGAAGAGGAGCCCGAGCGAAGCACCGATGATCGCGCCGCCGGCTTCGCGCATGGACACGACGATGCCGGGCGCCGCGGCCACGAGGCTGATGATGACGGACGCCCACCAGAGCGCCACGGCGATCGTGACGACCCGTGGTCGCGTGCGCGGTTCGGTGTGCTGTTCCATCAGGTGCTCCCCCGTCGTTCCGCTGGATGCGGCTCGACGATCCTACGGTGACGGCGCGGAACCACGGTCGCGCCTCCTAGGGGCGGTAGTCCTCACGACGTGGCGGGACCTGCGCCGCGTGCGAATCGGTGAACGGCTTCGCGCCCCGCATCCCGCCCATCGTCTTCGCGACCGTCGTGAGCAACCAGCCCAGTCCCCGTGCCACGGTGCTCAAGATCGTCATGGCGCCCCCTCGTCGGACCGACCTGCGGTGTCGGCCTCGTCCGGTCACACCGTACGCGGAACAGCCGGATTCCCGCCAGGGACGGCAGACTCTCGGTCCCGTCGTCGATCGACGTCGCGCATAGGCTGGACGCCCGACCGGGAGGAGTCGCGATGCCGGTGGTCCGTGAGCGAGTGCCGCTGTGGCGCACACCGTGGTGGCACCCTCGCCGCTGGGAGGCGCGGATGTGGGGGCTGCTCGTTGCGGCTGCTGCTGGCGGCGTCCTCCGCGAAGTGGCGCATCCGTTCTACGACGACGGGGTGCGGGCGGTCGCGAACTGGCTCGCCCTCTGCATCCCCGGATGTGTGATCGCGTACGTCGTGGTCGGTCGGTGGAAGAAGGGCCTCACCACGCTGTGGAAGCCGTCGTGGCGCGAGCTCCGACGGATCCTGGTGGCAGCACCGCTCGGGCTGCTGGCCCTGCGCCTGCTCATCGAGGACGACGACGGGTGGTTGTGGCTGCTCGCCGGCATGTCCGCCGCGCTGCTCGCGCTCGCGGTGGCTCGCTGGGTCGCTGCCCACCGCGATCGTCGACGTCGGACGAATGCCTACGGGACGGTGTCCGCTGACCCGTACGCGTAGCGCCCGATGAGGTTCGTCGATCCCCTACGTGTCCTGTGCCGAATTGGTCTTCGACGGCAACCGCGATGCCACGAGCGTCCCGACGAGCGCCACCACCGCGAAGGCCGCGAACCCGAACGGCAGCCCGATCGCGCTGCCGACACCACCGACGACGAGTGGTCCGACGGCGTCCCCGGTCTCACGCCCGAGCTCCGCTGAACCCATGGTGCGACCGAGCCGATCCGGCGGAGTCGTCCCGGCGAGGTGCGCGAACGCGACGGGTGTCAGCGTGGCGACACCGGCCCCGGCGAGCAGGGCCGCCATGAAGACGGCCACCGCCGAGGGTGCGACGGCGACCACCAGGAACGCAGCGGCCACCGCGGCCGTCCCGGCCACCCCCGCGATCCCGGTGCCGAGACGCCCGGCGTCGTGCAGCCGCCCGGCGACGGGCTGCACGAGCGACGACGTCACCGCGAGGACGGCGACCGCGAGTGTCGACACCAGGAGCGGGATGCCGACCTCGGTGCCGAGCGCCGGGAGCATCCCGGTCAGCGCGCCGATCGCAGCGCTGCCGACGGCCAGGACGACGACCGGGATGAGGAACTGGCGGTCCGTGGCGGCTCGGACCATCACGGCGAGCGTGGCCCGCTGCCGGGGCAGGGGCACGATCGGCTCGACGGCGACGAGCACCGCCACCGCCGTCACGAGAGCCATCACGACGAGGATCCCGAAGAGCCACTGCGTGCTGCCGAACTGCACCACGAGTGCACCGATGACCGGTCCCCCGGCGTAGCCGAGACCCTTCCACGAGCCGTACCGACCGAAGTACGTCCCGCGACGGTGCGCCGGAACGAGGCGGGCGACCGCGGCGGACGATGCCGGCGAGAACGCGGAGGCGCCGGCACCCTGCAGCAGACGCGCGAGGCCGAGCCAGAACGGTCCGGTCCCGAACACGCCGATCAGTGAAGCTGCCGCGAAGACGACGAGTCCGCCGACGATCACAGGTCGCGGGCCGATGCGGTCGGACAGTGCGCCGAAGACCGGTTTGAGGACGAGTTCGGCGACGTCGTAGAGCGCCAGGAAGAGCCCCAGCCACGCGAGCGTCAGGCCGAGTTCGAGGTGCTCGCCACCGACCGCCGCGGCGATGCCGTTCGCCCCGAAGGCGGTCACGAACCCCGCGGCGTACAGCGGAGCGAGCCGAGGGGCGGTGGTCGTCGACGGGGCGGTCACGTGCTCACCTTGGCTGACCACGGGCCGGATCGCCAACGCCGGGCGTGTTCGACGCTGGCTGCACTCGTGGGACACCTCATCCGCCTGGCAGCATGGACGACGTGACCGCCACCGTGCCAGTTCCTCCCCGCATCGTCAGAGCTGACGCCTGCACCCGTTGGCCGGACGTGCGATGACGGCCGACCGGTACGATCCGCCGTCGCCGACCGTCCTCGCCACGGTCGCGTGGCACGTCGTCGACCTGCTGAACGAGTCCGTCGGCACGTGGCGGCATCACCAAGAGCTCCTGCCCGAGCTCGCCGACTCGGCCGTTGTCGTCCCGCCCTTCGTCCGCGAGTTCGATGTCCTCTACGCCTGTGCGGACGACTGGCACGGTGGGAACGCAGCACCCGGGATTCGACGGGTGTTCGGGGAGCTCGAGCGGGCCGGCGCCATCCGTCCGTTGCGCGCTCCGGCGGTCGCCGCGTTGGAGGACTTCCACGTCCGTTGGGCACTCCGCCACGGTGTGGAGCCGTCACGATCGGGCCGCGAGACGGCGACGTGGGAGGTCGCGGACGCCGACCGGTTCGACCAGACGGTCCTCGCCTTCGCACGGCATGGTGACCGTCAGCTGTCCGGAGCGGTTCGTGCTGCGGTTGCGCGGTTCGCCGTCCCGTCGTCGTCAGCCGAGGACCCGGGCTAGCCGAGGGTGGCGGTGCAGCTCAACCCCGCACGGTCTCGGGTGACCGGCCTGCACGGCGCACCGGAACCGTGCCGCACACGCTTGCACCCGTGCTCTCCACCACGAGGAACCTGACGGTCCGCGACCTGCTGCAGTTCCACGAACCGGCGGTCGCCGACTGGGTGGAGACCTGCACCGACGAGGAGTTCGTCCGCGTCTGCGACGTCGCCGACTTCCTCAGCTTGTTCGGTCCGACGTCGGGGTCGGGCGCTTCGATGATGCTGTCGAAGTGCATCGCCCTCGCCGCTGTCTACGTGCACGATGGCGCTCCCCGGGATCTCGTTCGATCGAGGCGTGACCTGAAGGCCGTCATCCCGCCGGTCGACGAGGACGGCCCCGGCACGGTCTGGGCGATCCAGCAGCTACGCCCGCAGTTCTTCGCCGTCGGCGACGACGCCATCGACCACTGGGCCGAGGACCCCGACCGGGCCCGAACCCGGCGGGACTCCTCCGACGCAGGGTACGCGCGGCGGGGTGACGTGAGCGGTGACAAGCTCACGGGTGGTGGCTGACCCGAGAGCAGACGAACGAACCGTGTGCAGGAGGACCCGAACACGGAACGAGCGCTGCCGACCAGCAGACCGGAACGAACAAAGCCCCCGGCCGGACCTGGTGGTCCTGCCGGGGGCTTTGTGGTGGTGGGCGATACTGGGATCGAACCAGTGACCTCTTCCGTGTCAGGGAAGCGCGCTACCGCTGCGCCAATCGCCCAAGTCCCTGCGTGGACCGGAGTCCATCAAGGTCTTGGAGGGTGGATCTGGAGGTGGGGACGGGATTCGAACCCGCGTGGACGGCTTTGCAGGCCGCTGCCTAGCCTCTCGGCCACCCCACCATCGAGGTTCACGTCTCCGTGAGTACCCGAACGGTGGGATACCCTCTGGTGAGTCGCGGGCCTTCGAGAAGACCCACACTCGAGCGGATGACGAGATTCGAACTCGCGACCCTCACCTTGGCAAGGTGATGCGCTACCACTGCGCCACATCCGCACTTGTCGTTCCGCTGTCGCGGCGACGACGTAAACTCTATACGCACCGGGGCACTTCCACCAAAATCCTCCCCGTTCACCGGGCGTGTCCCCCGAGTTCATGCGGATCGGGGCGGTTCGACACCCCCTGTGGGCAGCGCGCCACACCCGGGCCGCGCGATGTGTTCGATGCACCGCCGGACTTCCGCTAGTATCGATCCGCACGAACAGTGCAGGGGGCGATTGGCGCAGTTGGTAGCGCGCTTCGTTCACACCGAAGAGGTCATCAGTTCGAGTCTGGTATCGCCCACAGAGCAACACGAACACCACCGACAAGAGCCCGACGCAGCAGCGTCGGGCTCTTGTCATCTCATCAGGCCGCAGCACGCGGGCCAGACCACCAGCACGATCGGACGAAGGGGCGCATGACCGACGTCGACCTCGAGTTCGCCCGGGTCCGAGCGGTCCTCGACCGTCCGACCCTGCGGCTCATGTCCCGGCCGACCAGCGCCACGGTCCTCGCCGTGTTCCGCACGGTCTTCGACCGCGACGTGCAGTACGTCCCCGCCGACCGCATGCACCTGCAGGTCGAGGAGCACGTTGCGCGCCTGCAGGCGGCGGGTGCCCGCGTGCCCGCCAGCGACCAGGCGGTGCCGGCAGCCAGCGCGCAGACCGACAGCGAGCCGACCGGGGGCGAGCAGGAGGCCCGCCCGAACGGCCGGGCGCTGTGTCGCGAGTGGGTCGGCGCCCAGTGGCTCGTCCGCTCGAACTCCCCCGACGGTGACGAGCAGTACTCCCTGACCAGCCACGCCCTCGAGGCGCTGAGCCTCGTCGACGCCCTGTCGGCCGACCGCGCACTGATCAGCGAGAGCCGGCTGGCGATGATCGTGGACGCGGTGCACCGGTGGGCGGCTCGCGCCGAACCCGACCCCGACGTGCAGATCCGCCGGATCGACGCCCAGATCGCCGAGTTGCAGGCTGAACGGGAGCGCCTGGAGCACGGCGACGACGTCGTGGCCGTCGACGACGACCGGATGCGCGACGGGTACACGAACATCTCCGACCTGATCCGGCAGCTGCCGAGCGACTTCAAGCGCGTGGAAGAAGCGGTCGCGACGATGCACCGCTCGATCGTCGAGGACTTCCGGCAAGAGGTCCGCCCGATCGGCGAGATCCTCGACGACTACCTGGCGCGCACGGACAACCTGATGGAAGCGACGCCCGAGGGCCGTGCCTTCGAGGGTGCCTTCGAGCTCCTCCGCGACGACGCCCTGCTCCTGCGGCTCCGCGACGACATCGCGACGATCCTGGCGCACCCGTTCGCGCAGGGCCTCGGAGCCGGCGAGCGTCGGGCCTTCCGCAACACCGTGACGATCCTGCGCCAGGGCATCGAGGACGTCCTCGCCCAGCGCCGTCAGCTCACCGCCACGCTCCGCGACCAGATCGTCGCCCACGACGTGGTGCGCGACCGCGAGCTCGACGCGGTGCTCCGCTCGATCAACCGCGGCCTCGCCACCCTGATGGACCAGGGCGGCGCACGCGACCGGATCCCGCTGCCGCTCCTGCCGGCGGCGGCCGAGGTCGGCACGCTGCGCGAGCGCTTCTACGACCCGGACGCCGAGTCCGTGCCGCCGCCCATCGAGGAACCCGACGACGACGTCTTCGAGGACCTCGACGTCGAGATGCTCCGCAAGCACGGTGGGCCGCTCCTGACCGAGCTGCGCGCGGCACTCCGCTTCGCCGAGGCCGACTCCAGCGTCGATGCGTTCCACGGGCTGCCGCCCGAGCAGCGCCGACCGGTCGAGCTCTTCGGACTCGCGCACCTGCTGACGGGGCGCGACGACTTCGAGTCGGCCGCCCACGTCGCCGAGCACCGCACGGTCCGCCCCGACGGCACCGCGATCACCTTCCACATGCCCACCGCTGCGCTCGACGACGAGCGCACTGCGGTCGGCGACGCACACGACGAGAACGCACAGGAGGCACGGTGAGCGACACGACGCCGGCACCGGTCGACGAGACGGTCCCCTACGACGACCCCGCATCCGTGATGCAGGACGACGAGCGTGACGAGTCCAGCTTCGCCCTCTTCGAGGGCGACGAGGGCCGGCTCGACGAGCACCAGCGGCGCGCCCTGGTGGCCCTGCTGAGGCACTCGTACGTCAGCTCCCGCACCCACCCCGACGAGTGGCGTGCGGTCCTCGACGCCGAGTACCAGCTGCGGTCCCGTCTGAACGACCTGTTCCTCGAGCTGCACGTCGACCGTGACCGCGAGGTCGCGTGGAAGCGCCAGGCCCGGTCGGAGAGCCAGCGCCGCACGTTCCCGACCCTGCTCCGCGACCTGCCGTACACCCGCGAGGAGACGATCGTCCTCGTCTACCTGCGGATGCGACTGCGCGCCGACGCCCGACCGGGCCCGGACCAGGTCGTCGTCGACCGGTCCGAGATCCTCGGCCACGTGGCGGGCTTCCGTCCGGCGACCGCGACCGACCGCACCCGCGACGAGGGCCGGGTCGCCAAGGCCATCGAGCGTCTCGTGACCGCACGCATCCTGATCCGCACCTCCGACCCGGACCGCTTCCGGGTGGCGAGCGTCGTCGAGGTGCTGCTCCCCCTGGAGCGCCTGCTCGAACTGGACGCCTGGCTGCGGACCACCACCGCGCAGGGTGAGGCGACCGCCCCGGGTGGCGAGCCGACCGACGGGGACGACCCGGGCCTCCCGGCAGACGGCGAAGCCGAGACCGACACCGACGACGAAGGCGAGACGGAAGCGTGACCGACACGTTCGAGATCCCGGCGCTCTTCGACACGGTCGCGCAGTGGCGCGCCGAGTCGATGCAGGTCGTCAACTGGGGTGGGTTCCACGGCCACCGGCAGGTCGAGCTGTCCGGCACGGCGACGCTCATCTCCGGCGCCTCGGGCACCGGCAAGTCCACGCTGATGGACGCCTACCTGGCCGTGATGATGCCGTCCGACGTGCCGTTCAACGGCGCCTCCAACGACGCCACCACCGGCCGCGCCCGCAGCGCCGACCAGCGCAACCTGCTCACGTACCTGCGCGGCAAGGTCGACACCCGGCGCGACCCGGAGACCGGCAGCCTGCGCGACGTGAACCTGCGCGGCGACGACCAGACCACCTGGGGCGCTGCGGCGGTCACGTTCCGGAACGACGACGAGCGGCGCTTCACGGTGCTGCGTGCGTACATCGTGCCGAAGCGCGCCCGCGGGGTCGGCGACATCCAGATGACCATGGCGACGGTCGACGACACCTTCGACCTGCGCCGGCTCGAGGAGTTCGTGCCGTCGCGGTTCCACCACCTCGAGCTGACCGGTCGCGTGCCGGGGCTCGTCATCCGTGACACCTACCAGGAGCTCGCGTACACGTTGCAGACGCGGCTGGGCATCGGTGACTCCGGCGGCGGCAACCGCGCGATGCGCCTGCTCGCCCGGATCCAGGCCGGCCAGCACCTGCCGACCGTCGACGCGCTGTACAAGTCGCTCGTGCTCGAGACCCCCGGCACGTACGAGGCGGCCGACCGGGCCCTCGCACACTTCTCCGCCCTCGACGAGGCGTACGAGGCGATGGACACCGAGGAGCGCAAGGTCCGCATCCTCTCCCCCATCACCGACCTGCACGACGAGATCTCGCGCGCGACCGAAGCCGCAGCGGCCCTGGACGGCATCGCGACCGGCGCCGAGGTGTCGCCGTTCGCGCACTGGACGGCGTCGCGGAAGCGCGACCTGCTCGACGCCGAGGTCTCGCGCAACGCCCGGGAGCGCACGGCATCGCGCGCCGAGGTCGCCGCGGCCGAGGCCCGGCACGCCGCCGTCGAGATCGAGCTGCGCGATGCCGAGGCCCGGCTCCGCGACCAGGGCGGCAACGCGCTCGCCCAGCTCGAGGACCGCATCGAACGGCTCACCCGTGAGCGCGACGCCGTGGTCCGCACCCGTGGCACCTTCGACGAGCGCACCGCGGTGCTCGGCACGTCCGTCGCGACCGAGGCTGACTTCACCGCCGCACAGCGCAGCTCGCACGAGTTCCTCGGGTCGTACACTGACGCGCGCACGGCCCTCGACGAGCGCCGCGACGCGCTGACCCGCGAGGAGTACCCGCTCCTCGACCGCGAACGGTCCCTGCGGCAGGAGCGCCAGTCGCTCGAGCACCGGCAGGGCGCCATGCCGCTGCCGATGCACGAGGCCCGGCTCGCGATGGCCCGCGCCACCGGCATCGACCCGGCCGAACTGCCCTTCGTGGCGGAACTGCTCGACGTGCTGCCCGGCGAGGAGCGCTGGCGCACGGCCATCGAGTCCGTCCTGGCGCCCGTCGCCCGCACGCTGCTCGTCGACCAGGACCGCCTCGGCGACTTCAGCGAGGCGATCGACGCACTGCGCCTGCCCGTCCGCGTGCAGTTCGAGGGTGTGCCGACCGGCCCGCACCTGGACCTCGACGGCGACCCGGCGATGGTCTCCGGCAAGCTCGCCATCAAGCCGTCGCCGTTCAGCACGTGGGTGCGCGAGCGGATCGAGTCCGACCGCACCGACGCCCGCTGTGTCGCCTCGGCGTCCGACCTCGGCGGTGGTGGCCGCCGGGTCACCGAGTCCGGGCAGCTGCGTGACGGCCGTCGTGGCGCGCACGGTGACCGCCGCCAGTCGAACGTCATCGGCTTCACGAACGAGGCCCGCGTCGCCGCGGTCGAGCAGGAGCTCGCCTCGATCGCGCAGGACCTCGCCACGCTCGAGGCCCGCCGCACCGACGTCGCGCAGGACCTCACCGCGCTCGACGTGCTCCGCGCCGCGCACCAGCACGTGGTCGACGCCACGTGGGCCGCGATCGACGTCGACGGGCTGGGGACGTCCCTCGCCCGGCTCGACGAGGAACGGCAGGCGCTGCTCGCCGCCGACGACGGCCTCCGGACGCTGCGGGCCTCGGTCGCCCGGCTCCGGAAGTCCCTCGACGAGGCCGCCGATCGTCGCTCCGCCGCACGGCTGTCCGTCCAGCGGCTCGAGGAGCGCCACGCGGTGCTCGTCGACGGCCAGGACGCCGCCGCCGAGATCCTCGAGCGCTTCGAGTCCTCGCCCGGTTCGCTGCCGGACGACCAGCAGGCCCGCCTTCTCGAGGAGACCTTCGAGGAGATCGGCGCCCCGGACGGCGTCGACGGGTTCGACGACGCCACGCGACGGCTGAAGCGCCGGCTCGAGGAGCGGCTCACGCAGGCACTCGACGGTGCCGCAGCAGCCTCGACCTCGTTGACGCTGACGTTCCAGCGGTACCAGGATGCCTGGCCCGACCCGAACCTCGGCACCGGCGTCGCGTCGTACCCCGATTACCACGCGATCCTCGACCAGATCGTGGCGACCGGCCTGCACGCGCGTCGGAGCGAGTGGCGTCGACGCCTGTCGCAGTGGAGCGGCGAGGACCTCGTCCCGCTCGCCGGCGCCTTCGACCGCGCCGTCGTCGAGATCGAGGAGCGCCTCGAGCCGGTCAACGAGATCCTGCGGGAGCTGCCGTTCGGCGCGAACCGGGACCGCCTGAAGATCCAGATCCGCCGGGTCACCCGCGAGGACGTCACCGCCTTCCGCCGCGAGCTCCGCGCTCTGTCGGCCTCGGTCGACACCGAGCTGACCGACGACGTGCTGGAGACCCGGTTCCGACGGCTCCGGCGCTTCATGGCGGTCATCCGGCCCGACCCGGACGCTGCCCGGGGCCGCACCACCCAGCGCGACGCGGTGCTCGACGTCCGCCGGCACATGGAGATCACGGCCGTGCGGTACGACACCGACGGCAACGACCTCGGCGTGTACTCGTCGCTCGGCGACAAGTCCGGAGGTGAGACGCAGGAACTCGTGGCGTTCATCGTCGGCGCCGCGCTGCGCTACCAGCTCGGCGACGAGACGCGTCCCCGGCCCCGGTTCGCGCCGGTGTTCCTCGACGAGGCGTTCATCAAGGCGGACTCGGAGTTCGCCGGCCGTGCGGTCACCGCGTGGCTCCGGCTCGGGTTCCAGCTCGTCGTGAGTGCGCCGCTCGACAAGGTCACGGCGCTCGAGCCGTCGATGGAGCGGCTCCTGTCGATGCGCAAGCACCCCGAGACGGGCCACTCGTCCATCACCGAGATCGCCCGGGTGGAGCCGGCCGCCGTCTGACGCGGGCCGGGGTGAGTGGTCGCGCGTGTCGGCTGGTCAGGACACCCCGCTCAGGTCCGCCGAGCGGTCACGAACCGTCGGATGGCGGCGACGCCGACGACAGTTCGTGACCACTCGACGCGGTGTCGGCGGGGTGTCCTGACCACCCGGCCGCGGCCTGGACGCGACCAACAGCGGTCTGGAGGCGCGGTGCGGGCCCGCCACGGGCCTCCCGGCCGTCGTCCCGCCGGTCGCAACACCCCGCTCACCTCCGCCGAGCGGTCACGAATCGTCGCCTGGCGGCGCCGAGGCCGACACTTCGTGACCACTCGACACGGTGTCGGCGGGGTGTCCTGACCACCCGGCCCGCGCTCTGGACGCGACCGACGGCGGTCTGGAGGCGCGGTGCGGGCCCGCCACGGGCCTCCCGGCCGTCGTCCCGCCGGTCGCAACACCCCGCTCACCTCCGCCGAGCGGTCACGAACCGTCGCCTGGCGGCGGCGCCGACGACGGTCTGCGACCACTCGAGGCGCTGTCGGCGGGGTGTCTCGACCACCCGGCGGCCGGGCCGTCAGCGTGTCGGCAGCTGCCGCACAGACGTTCCATGACCACGCGCCGCTACGGTGATGGCGTGTTCGGACGCCGCCGCTCCCCCAGTCCCCGCCCCGACGACGCTCCCGGTCTCGGCATCGGTGCCCTCGTGCAGGTCATCGACACCGATCGGGGTGGCGAGCAGTGGGCCGACGAGCCGATCGGGGTGATCGTGGCTCCCGGCGGGAGTCAGATCGGCGGGACACAGCGCACGTGGACCGTCGCGTTCGAGGAGCCCGTGTACACGAAGGACGGCCGCGGCCCCTTCGAGCGCGCGACCGTCCTGAGTCGTCAGCTGGTGCCGGTCACGACCGACAGCGGCGAGTAGTCCGGGTCAGGGACTCAGTACTCCTCGGAGCCGCTCTTCATCATGGCCGCGACGGCCATGCAGCACCCGACGCCACCGAGGACGCCGACGCCGATGATGATCCCTGCGATGAGTTCGAGCATGGGTGGTGACTCCTTGGTTGCGTCGGCGTGTGGCTCCGCTCAGGCTACCGGATGCCGCGCATGAGCCGCAGCACCGGCTTGGCCAGGAGCAGCAGGACCACGCCCACCACGACGGCGACCAGGCCGAGGATCGTGAAGTACGGGGCCTCGTTCGCCGGGTCGTAGTAGCGGGACAGCACCCCGGTGACGGCGGTGCCGAGCGACACCGACAGGAAGAACAACGCGACCATCTGCGTCTGGAACTTCGGCGGCGCGAGCTTCGTGGCGACGGACTGGCCGACGGGCGAGAGCAGCAGTTCGGCGAGCGTGAACACCAGCAGGATGCCGACGAGCGCGAGCAGCGGCGTGCCGTTCTCGCCCGAGCCGGTGAACGGCAGGAAGAGCAGGAACGCGAGCCCCATGATCCCGGTGCCGAGCGCGAACTTCGTCGGGGTGGACGGCTGGCGGTCGCCGAGCTTGGTCCACAGCGCCGCGAAGACGCCGGACAGCACGATGATGAAGACCGGGTTGATCGACTGCACCCACGACACCGGCATCTCCCAGCCGAACAGCGAGCGGTCGAGGCGCTCGTCGGAGTAGACCGTCACGACGGTGAACTGCTGCTGGTAGAGCGACCAGAACACGGCGCTGCCGATGAACAGCGGGATAAACGCGAAGACCCGCGACCGCTCGTCACGGGTGATGCCGCTCGACAGGATCACGACGAAGTAACCGATGGTGGCCAGCACGACGACCGCGACCACGACGGTGGGCAGGTTGCCGACGTTGAGCAGGCCGGTCAGCACGGCGACGACGATGACGACGAGCGCGACGACGACGCCGGCACCGATGAGCGGCAGGCGGCGGCGGTCGACGGGGTTCGCCACGTGGCGGACGACCTCGGGCAGCTTCCCCCGCCTGATCGCGTACTGCACCAGGCCCGCCGCCATGCCGACGGCGGCCAGGCCGAAGCCCCAGTGGAAGCCGAGCGAGCTCTGCAGCAGCCCGGTGAGCAGCGGTCCGAAGAACGCCCCGAGGTTCACGCCGAGGTAGTAGAGCGAGAAGCCGGCGTCGCGGCGCGGGTCCTCTCGGCTGTAGAGGCCTCCGACGATCGTGGTGGCGGTGGCCTTGAGCCCGCCGGAGCCGAGCGCGATGAGCACGAGGCCGACCCCGACTCCGGCCACCCCGGGGATGAGCGCGAGGGCGATGTGCCCGAGCATCACGACGATCGCGCTGCCGAACAGGGTCCGGTCCGCGCCGATGAGCCGGTCGGCGATCCACGCCCCGATGATCGTGAACAGGTAGACCGCGCCGCCGTAGGCACCCATGATGCCGGTGGCGATGCCCTTGTCGATCCCCAGGCCGCCCTGCGTGACCGTGTAGTACATGTAGATGAGGACGATGCCCTGCATCCCGTAGAACGAGAACCGCTCCCAGAGCTCCACGGCGAACGGTGTCGAGAGCTCGAACGGTTGCCCGAAGAAGGTGCGTCCGGGACGGCCTTCGCGGTCCGCGGGGGTGGTACGTGACATGGCGGCCAGTCTGCCCCTGGCCGGGTGGGCACGCCCAATCGTCGAACACGGCTCATGTCTTTGGAGGGTTCCCACGACCTCGTGACGCCACCGACGACACGGGGTTGTGCGGCCCGCACGGCGTTCCCGCCACTGTCGGCACCGGTGTCTAGCGTGGACGGTGCAACACGGACACCGCAGTTCAGGAGGACTCCGCCCATGGTCGACACCGCACCCGCCCAGCGCACCACCCCCGCCAGCGGCAACGACACCGCGCCGGACGTCGACGCGCAGCACGCCGCGCCGAACGCGGACGCCGCCGGCGACCCGGCAGCGGGCACCCCGACCGCCGGCACGGACACCGACGTCCGCATCGACGTCGAGCTGGTGCAGGAGCTCCTGCTCGGACGCTGGGCCGACGACCGCCGGATCTCCCGGCGGCTCGCGCTCGACCCCGCGATGCAGAAGATCGAGGGCCAGCCGATCCCCGAGCACCGGGCACGCGTGCTCGAGCAGCTCCGGACCCTGGTCGACGCCGGTGCGATCCAGCGCCCCTACCCCGCCGAGTTCGGCGGCCAGAGCAACCACGGCGGCAACCTCGCCGCGTTCGAGGAGCTCGTCACCGCCGACCCGTCGATGCAGATCAAGGCCGGGGTGCAGTGGGGACTGTTCGGGTCCGCCGTGCACCACCTGGGCACCGAGGCGAACCACCGCGAGTTCCTGCCGGGCATCGTCTCGTTCGAGGTCCCCGGCTGCTTCGCGATGACCGAGACCGGCCACGGCTCGGACGTGCAGAGCATCGCCACGACGGCCACGTACGACCCCGCGACCGAGGAGTTCGAGATCCACACGCCGTTCCGCGGTGCGTGGAAGGACTACATCGGCAACGCTGCCCTGCACGGGCACGCCGCCGTCGTGTTCGCGAAGCTCGTGACCGCCGGTGTCGACCACGGGGTGCACGCGTTCTACGTCCCGCTCCGCGACGCCGAGGGGGCGTTCCTGCCCGGCGTGAGCAGGGAGGACGACGGCCCCAAGGGCGGCCTGAACGGCATCGACAACGGCCGGCTCGCGTTCGACCACGTCCGGGTCCCCCGCACGAACCTGCTGAACCGCTACGGCGACGTCGCCGCGGACGGCGCCTACTCGTCGCCGATCGCCTCGCCCGGCCGCCGGTTCTTCACGATGCTCGGCACCCTGGTGCAGGGCCGGGTGTCGCTCGACGGCGCCGCGGTCGTCGCGCAGAAGATCGCGCTGCAGATCGCCCTGACCTACGCGATGCAGCGCCGGCAGTTCCCCACCGGTGACGGCACCGAGGGCGTGCTGCTCGACTACGGCCGGCACCAGCGCCGACTCATCCCGCGCCTGGCGACGGTGTTCGCGCAGTCGTTCGCGCACGAGAAGCTCCTGCGCACCTTCGACGACGTCTTCAGCGGGCGCGAGGACACCCCGGAGCGCCGGGAGGACCTGGAGACCCAGGCCGCGGCGTTCAAGTCGATGTCGACGTGGTCGGCGCTCGACACCCTGCAGGAGGCCCGCGAGGCCTGCGGCGGTGCCGGGTTCCTCGCCGAGAACCGTCTGACCGGGCTCCGCGCCGACCTCGACGTCTACGTGACGTTCGAGGGCGACAACACCGTGCTGCTGCAGCTCGTCGGCAAGCGCCTGCTCACCGAGTTCCGGGCGAAGGCCCCGAAGGACCCGGCGTCCACCGCGAAGTTCGTGGCGGCCGTCGCGGCGTCCAAGCTGGCCGACGCGTCCGGCATCCGTCGCCTCGGCCAGACCGTCGCGGACCGCGGGTCGCTGGCCGCCAGCGTCGCCGACCTGCAGGACCCCCGCACGCAGCGCGAACTGCTCGCCGGTCGGGTCGACACCATGGTCGCCGAGATCGGCATGCGCCTGGCGTCGGCCGGCAAGGACCGAGCGCGCGCCGCCCGACTCCTGAACCGCTCCCAGCACGAGCTCATCGAGGCGTCCAAGGCGCACGCCGAGCTCATGCAGTGGGACGCCTTCACCGAGGCGCTCGACGAGGTCACCGAGGGCGACACCCGACGCGTGCTGGTGTGGCTGCGCGACCTGTTCGCGCTCGGCCTGCTCGAGCAGCACCTGGACTGGTACCTGCTGCACGGCCGGCTGTCGGCGCAGCGTGCCCGTGCGGTGTCGGCGTACATCGACCGGCTCGTCGCCCGGGTCCGGCCCATCGTGCCGCAGCTGATCGAGACCTTCGGCTACGAGCCCGGTCACGTCCGGGCGCCGATCGCGCTCGGTGCCGAGCAGGCCCGACAGGACGAGGCACGTGCCTGGTTCGCGGCCGAGGCCGCCGCCGGCCGCCTGCCCGAACAGGAGAAGAAGCCCCGTCCGTGACGGGGGTGCGGCCACGTCCGTGACGGACGTGCAGCCCCGTCCGTGACGGACGTGCAGCCACGTCCGTGACGGACGTGCAGCCACGTCCGTGACGGACACGCGGCCGCGCCCCTGACGGGCGTGGCCGTGTCGGCCGCTAGGAGTCGGTCGGCTCCGGCGGAGTCGGGCCGCCCGCGGCAGCCCCACCGCGGGCCCCGAGCGCCGCGCGCAGCTGCGCCTCGGCGTCGTCACCGGCAGCGGCGGCCTCGGCGTTCGCCTCGGCGACCGCACGCACGACCTCTTCGCGCTGGATCTTCACGCCGCGCGGGGCGTCGATGCCGATCCGGACGCCGTCGCCCCGGGAGTCGAGCACCGTGATGACGATGTCGTCGCCGACGAGGATCCGCTCGCCGACCTTCCGCGTGAGTACCAGCACCCGTTCAGCCTAGCGACACGACGGGGAGCCCCAGCAGGTCCACCGACCCGGGCGTGGCGGTCTCCCCCGCACCGATCGCGACGACACCGACCACGTGCAGCCGCGAGGCCACCGCGGACACCATCGCGGCCGAGTCCGCGGGCTTCCGCCCGACGTCGACCACGACCCACACCTGGTCGGCCTGCAGCGCGTCGCCGGTCGCCCGGTCGTCCCACGCGGCGACGGCGAGCACGGCGTGCCCGTCGCGGACACCGTCGGCCCGCGCCAGGATCGCCGCACGGCGGTCGGCGGCGTCCGTCGGCCGGAGCGCGTGCCGCACCGCGAAGAGCCCGGCGGCCGCGTCGACGTCGTTCGGCCGCCCGACCAGGAGCACCAGGTCACCGTCCGCGGACCGCACGGCCGGGGCGGTGGGCCGGCCCACCGGTGCCGGCGAGGGCGCGTCGAGGACGTGGGACGGGCCTCCCGACCGGGTCTCGACGACCGGCTGCGCGACGGCCACCGCCTGCGCGTCCGCCACCGTCTGCGCGTCGACGGCGGCCTGGAGGCGCGGGTCGACCCCGGTGGGCGCGCCCGGCTCGGACGGCGCACGCGTCGGGCGCGGGGCGCTCGGCGTGATCCCGTCCGCCTGGAACCCGTCGAGCACCGACGCGAAGGCATCGGCCCGCGTCGTCGCGGTGCCGTCGGTGCCGGCGATGCGTGCCTCGGCCGCCTCGGCGTCGGCGAGCAGCGCGGCGATGCCGACGCGCTGCACGGGCGAGTCGGCGATGACGACCCGGGCGGTGGGCTGGTCCCCCGGTTCCGGCACCTCGACGGTGGCCTCGACGTGCGCCTTGCGGAACAGCCCGCCGAAACCCGGCGTGGTCACGCGTTCGGCCGCGACGATCCGCGCACCCGCGCCGAACTCGGTCCGGACCGCGTCGCGGAGGGACTCGAGCGTGGCGCCGCTACGCTGCAATCGGGTCGGCGGCACGGACCACTCCCACGGTCTCGATGGTGGAGCCCGCGGCGGTGGCCTCCTGGTACGACAGCACCGGGAGCCCGTTCGACTGGGCGGCGACCATGCGGTGCACGGCCGGGCGGAGTTGCGGGGCGCAGACCAGGACGGCGGAGAGCCCCTGGTCCTCCACGGAGCGCACGGCGTCGCGGACGGAGCCCAGGACCTGCTCGATGCGGTGCGCGTCGAGCACGATCTGGCTGCCCTGCTCGGACGGCCGGAGCCCCTCGAGCATCGACTGCTCGAGCATCGGGTCGATCATGATGACGCGCAGGGTGCCGGCGTCGGTGTGCCGGGCGGCGAGGGCCGGTCCGAGGGCCGCACGGGCGGACTCGACGAGCCCCTCGGGGTCGGTCGACACCTTGGCGCGGAGCGTGAGGGCCTCGCAGATCCGGCCGAGGTCGTTGATCGGCACGCGCTCGGCGAGCAGGCCCTGCAGCACCCGCTGCAGCTCGGCCATCGACAGCATGCCGGGGACGAGTTCCTCGACCGCGGCGGGGTTGACCTGCTTGACGCCCTCGGTCAGGACCTTGACGTCCTCGCGGGTGAGCAGGCGCGCGGCGTTGTCGCCGATGACCGCCTGCAGGTGGGTGACGAGCACCGAGACCCGGTCGATCACGGTCGCGCCGGTCATCTCGGCGGCGTGCCGCAGTTCGGCGGGAACCCACTTGCCGGTCAGGCCGAACACCGGCTCGACGGTCGAGGTGCCGGGCAGGCCGTCCAGGTGGTCGCCGAGCGCCAGGACGCTGCGGGCGGGCGCGGTGCCCCGACCGGCCTCGACGCCAGCGATCCGGATGGCGTACGTCGACGGCGGCAGGTCGATCGAGTCGCGGGTGCGGACCGGCGGGACGACGATCCCCATGTCGATCGCGATCTTGCGGCGGAGGGCACGCACCCGGCCGAGCAGGTCGTCGGAGGCGCCGGAGACCATGTCGACCAGGTCGGGGGCGAGCAGGATCTCGAGGGCGTGCACGCGCATCTGCTCGAGCAGGTCCTCCGGGGTGTCGCCGGTCGGTGCCGCCGCCGCGAGTGCCTGCTGCTGGGCGGCGTCGGCCTCGGCCCGGGCGGCGTTCCGGCCGATGCGCCAGCCCGTGAAGAGCAGGGTCGCGCCGACGAGCAGGAAGGGCAGGATCGGCATGCCGGGGATGAACCCCATCGCGATCGCGGCGACGCCGGCGATCATCAGGGCGTTCCGCGACTGCGACAGCTGGGTCGCGGCCGAGGACCCCATCTCGGACTCGGCGCCGGACCGGGTGACGATCATGCCCGTCGACACCGCCATGAGCAGCGCCGGGATCTGCGTGACCAGGCCGTCGCCGATCGTCAGGATGCCGTACTTCGACAGGGCGTCGGTGGCGGACAGTCCGTTCTGCAGCATGCCGATGGCGATGCCACCGATCAGGTTGATGATGATGATCAGGATGCCGGCGATCGCATCGCCCTTGACGAACTTCGACGCACCGTCCATCGCGCCGTAGAAGTCGGCCTCGGCGGACACCGCGGCGCGGCGCTCCTTGGCTTCCTGGTCGGTGATCAGTCCGGCGTTCAGGTCCGCGTCGATCGCCATCTGCTTGCCCGGCATCGCGTCGAGGGTGAAGCGTGCCCCGACCTCGGCGACGCGCTCGGCACCCTTCGTCACCACGACGAACTGGATGACGATGAGGATCAGGAAGATGACCGCGCCGATGATGATCGACCCGGAGACGGCGACGTGGCCGAACGCCTGGATGACGTCACCGGCGAAGCCCTCGCCGAGCACCAGCCGGGTGGATGCGACGTTCAGGCCGAGCCGGAACAGCGTCGCGACGAGCAGCAGGGACGGGAACACCGAGAAGTCGAGCGGCTTCTTCACGAACAGCGTCGTGAGCAGGATCACCAGCGCCAGCAGGATGTTGATGATGATCAGGAAGTCGAGCAGGAACGACGGCACCGGCAGGATCAGCAGCAGGATGATGCCGACGATGAACACCGGGACGACGAGCTTCGGCAGGTCCTTGCGGTTCATGCGGGGAGTCCTTCGGTCTGGTTCTCTGCGGTGCGCGGTGTGCGGAGCCTGCGGGGGCGGAGGTCCCCGGTCAGGGTGGCGGGGTCGATGACGCTCGCGACCTCGTCCGGGGTGGTCGGCCGCGGCGGCGCGTGCGTGCCGGCCGCGGTGCCGCGCGCCTTGAGCGCCATCACGAAGGACAGGACGCGGGCCACGGGCGTGTACAGGTCGACGGGGATCTCGTGCCCGAGCTCGCACGTGGCGTGCAGCGCCCGGGTGAGCGGGACGTCGCGGACGATCGGCACCCGCTCTTCCTCGGCACGGGCGCGGATCACGTCGGCGACCGGGCCGGCCCCCTTCGCCACCACCCGGGGCGCGGACTTCCCCGGCTCGTACTTGATCGCGACGGCGTAGTGGGTCGGGTTCGTCATCACGACGTCCGCGGTGCCGATGGCCTGGATCATCCGGTTGCGGCTCATCGCGAGCTGACGGGAGCGGCGCTGCGACTTCACCAGCGGGTCGCCGTCGCTCCGCTTGTTCTCGTCCTTGACCTCGCGCTTGGTCATCATCGTGCGCTTCCGGTTGCGGCGGATCACCACGAACACGTCGAGGGCTGCGAGGACGAGCCCGGCGACGATCGCGGCGCGCAGCAGGGTGCCGGACCCGGCGGCGGCGGCCTCGAGCACGGCCGACAGCGGCAGCGAGCCGCTCGTCATCAGGACCGGCATGAGCCCCTGCACCGCGAACCAGAGGACGAGCCCGACGACGGCGGTCTTCAGCAGCGCCTTCGCGCCGTTCCAGAGCGCCTGGGTGCCGAACACGCGCTTCAGTCCGGCGATCGGATCGAAGTGGTCGGGCTGCGGCGTCATCTTGCGGAAGTGCACCCCGCCCTGGGTGACGGCGGCGGCGAGCACCGCGACCGCGACGACCGCGAGCATCGGGCCGAGGGTCGCACCCATCGAACCGAGGGCATCGGCGAGCAGGGCCTGCACGGCACCGAGCTCGGGGTCCTCGATGACCCGCTGCACTGCGAGGAGCTGGTCCTGTCCGGCGGCCGCGGCGTTGCCGATCGCGGCCGGGATCATGAGCGCTGCGACGGCGATCCCGATCCACGCGCCGAGGTCCTGCGAGCGACCGATCTGGCCCTTCTCGTGGACCTCGCGCATCCGCTGCTGGGTTGCCTGTTCGGAACGTTCTCCGCTGTCGGACACGTCGTCACCCCCGTCCCGTGATCGCCTCGACGGCGTCGCCGGTCAGCGACGACACCACCGAGGGCAGGGCCATGAAGAGCGCGCCGGCGAACAGGACGGTCAGGCCGATCTTGATCGGGAAGCCCATCTGGAACGCGTTGAGCGCCGGTGCAACGCGGGTCAGCAGCCCGAGGCCGACGTCGGCCAGGAAGAGCACGACGACGAGCGGACCGGCGATCTGCAGGGTGGCGAGGAACATCTGCGACATCGCGGTCACGAGCATCGACGCGAGCCCGTCCACCGCGAAGGTGCCGGTGAGCGGCACGGCGTCGAACGACCGCACCAGACCACCGACGATGAGCTGGTAGCCGCCCGAGGTGAAGAGCAGCGCGAGCGCGGTCATCTGGAACAGGCGGGTGAACTGGGCGCCGTTGACCTGGGACTGCGGGTCGAACGCCTGCGCGAGCGTGAACCCGCCGAACAGGTCGATGAGCGCACCCGCCGACTGCACGGCGGCGAACACCAGGAACACCAGGAACCCGAGGGACAGCCCGACGACGAGCTGGGTGAGCAGGGCGAGCAGGAACGGCCCCGTGTCGAGCGACTCGTAGCCGACGGCGACGCGCGGGGCGACGCCGATGGCGAGCCCCAGCCCGAGGATCACCTTCACCGTGCCGGGGAACGCCCGATACGAGAACGGCGGCGCGATGACGAAGAACGCGACGAGCCGGACGCCGGCGAGCATGGTCGCCTCCAGACGGTCGGCGTCGATGCTGAGCTCCATCAACCGGCCCCGAGCAGCTTCGGGATCATGTCGAAGGCGACGTGCGTGAACGCGATCATCTCCGAGATCATCCAGTTGCCGCAGACCACCAGGGCGATCGCGACGGCGACGGCCTTCGGCACGAACGAGAGCGTGACCTCCTGGATCTGCGTCACCGACTGGAAGAGCGAGATCGCGAAGCCGACGACGAGCGAGGTGATGAGCACCGGGGCGGCGAGCTTGCCGGACACCAGGAGCGCCTGGAGCACGAGGTCGATGACGGCCTGCTGGTTCATGCGTGCCCCCTAGACAACGTGGTAGCTCTCGATGAGCGACGTGATGATGAGGCCCCAGCCGTCGACCAGCACGAAGAGCAGGATCTTGAACGGCAGCGAGATCATGACCGGCGGGAGCATCATCATGCCCATCGACATCAGGGCCGCGGAGACGACGAGGTCGATCACCAGGAACGGGATGAAGATGACGAACCCGATGATGAACGCGCTGCGGAGCTCCGAGATGATGAACGCCGGGATCACCGTCGTCATCGGCACGTCCGCCATCGACTTCGGGTTGTCCAGCCCGGCGGCTCGGGTGATCAGGGCGACGTCCTCGTCGCGGGTCTGGTGGAGCATGAAGGTCCGCAGGGGCTTCGTGCCGATCTCGACGGCCTGGTTGAAGTCGAGGTGCCCGGCCAGGTAGGGCTGCAGGGCGTCGTCGTTGATGTGCCCGAGCACCGGTGCCATCACGAAGAGCGACAGGAACAGTGCCAGTCCGGCGATCACCTGGTTCGGCGGGATCGACTGCAGCCCGAGCGCGTTCCGGGTCATCGCGAGCACGACGAAGATCTTCGTGAACGACGTCATCATGAGCATCAGCGCGGGTGCGACGCTCAGCAGCGTGATGCCGATGAGCGTCACCACGGCCGACGACGGGGTACCGTCCGGGCCGTTCACGCTGACGCTGAAGTCACCGGTCGCGGGGGCGGTCGGGGTCGCCGGGGCGGTGGGTTCGACGACACCGGCGGCGTGCGCACCGGTCGTCGTGAGCATCAGGAACCCGGCCACGACCGCCAGGCCGAGCAGGACGAGGGCGACGAGTCGACCCGACCGTGCCAGCCGGTGCGGCCCTGCCGCCCTCACCCGGCCCGCCGGTTCCGCAGCGCGGCCGCGGCCTGGCGCCAGGTGTCGACCGACAGGATCGAGCCCTGCAGCTGCTGGGCGCTCGGCACGGCGCGCTGCGGGCGACGGTTGCGCGGGCGCATCGGCAGCGGCGCGACGGCGCTGGTCGCGTCGGTCGCCCGGGTCACGTCGTCCGTGCCTGCCGGGAGGCCCGTGGTGGCGTCCGACTGCTGCGCGAGTTCCCGACCGAACGCGTCGGCCGACGGGGCGGGACGCACCGGCAGCGCCACCGGTCCGGTCACGATGGTGAGTTCCGGCGCGGGCGCCTGCCCGCTGGTGAGCAGGTTGACCCCGTGCTCGGACACGCCTAGGACGAGCCGCTCCCCCTCGACGTCGACCACGACGACGCTCGCCTTGCCGCCGATGCCCTGCCGACCGACGACCTCGACGGTCGCGGCACGACGGCCCGACGGCTTGCCCGAGAAGCGCTTGCGGCTCGCGCGGTGCAGCACCCACATGAGGGCGAGCACGACGCCGAGCGAGAGCGCGACGCGGAGGGTGACGACGAGGGTGTCCACGTGCGGGTCAGACCGTTTCGGCGACGTCGAGGATGCGGGTGATCCGGACCGCGTAGTCCTGGTCGACGACGACGACCTCGCCGTGCGCGATGAGGCGGCCGTTCAGCAGGACGTCGGCGGGGGCGCCGGCACTGCGGTCGAGCTCGACGACGGCGCCGGGCTCCATGCCGAGCACGTCGCGGACCGACATCCGGGTGCGGCCGATCTCGACCGTCAGGGTCATCTCGACGTTGTTGATCCGGCCGAGGTTGCCGGCGGGCAGGTTCGCCACGACGGGCGCGGACACCGTGCCGTTCTCGCGGACCCGGATGCCGAACCACCCGGCGGGCAGGCCACCGGCGGTGAGTTCGAACACGACGGTGTCCGGGTCGGCCAGCAGCGACGCGGCCGACTCGCGGTGCGCCTCGCCGAGCACCCCGACGCCGAGGACCGAGGCCGCGGCCTCGAGCGACGGACGCAGCACGTCCGTGACGGCCACGATGCCGTGGTCGGTGCCTCCGGCGGCCGTGATCGCCTCGAGGTCGGTGAGCACGAGCGCCAGGTCGGCCGAGAGGCCGCCGACGAACGAGGCGACCACGGCGTCCGTCGCCGCGTCGAGCACGACCGGTGTCGCGCCTCCCGGCAGGAGCACCGCGGTCAAGGGGGCGGCCGTCGGGAGCTGCGCCGCGAGCGACTCGGCCGCTGCGGTGTGGAGGGTGGTCGTTTCGGTCATCAGTGCTGCTCCGTGCTCGTGGTGGTGACGACGATGCCGGCGAGGCGCGAGCCGTTCGCGCCGACCGCGGCGGTGCCGACGGGTTCGCCGTCGACCGCGATGGTGAGGGGCCGGTGCTGCGGGTGCGGCAGCGGCAGGACATCGCCGACGGCGAGCCGCAGGACCTGCGTCGGCAGGACCGCGGCCGGGGCGAAGCGCAGGCTGACGCCCACGGGCACGCTCTCGAGCTGCGCGTCCAGCAGGGCTCGGGCGTCGGCCGGCGACACGTGCGCTGCAGCCTCGCCGAGCTGCGGCAGGACGGCCTCGGCCGGCAGGGCCAGCGTGCCGGGGGCGATGCGGTCGCCGACCCGGATCGAGAACGAGGCGACGATCATCAGGTCGCCCTTCTGCGCGGCCTGGGCGAACTGGCTGTTGAACTGGAACCCGCCGACCGCGACGTCCTGCGCGAGCAGCCCGCCGAACGAGTAGCGGAGGTCGTCCAGGGCGTCCTCGACGATCTTGCGGACCAGGGCCTGCTCGATGGGCGTGAAGGTGCGGTCCGGCGTCGGCAGCGGCTTCGAGGCGCCCAGTGCGTGCGACACCCATGTGAGCGCGGCGTCGAGCGGGACCTGCAGCACGCCCTTCGGGGTCAGGCCGGTGATCGGCAGCAGCACCATGCCGGTGAGCGCGGGCAGCGACGCGGCGTACTCGTCGTACGTCGTCATCTCCACCTGCTCGCAGGTGACCTGGCTGACCGCGCGGACCTTCGCCGTCAGCTGCGTGCCCCACTGGCGCGCGAACGTCTCGAAGGCGAGCTCGAGGACCCGGGCGTGCTCACGGGCCAGCGTCGACGGGCGCGCGAAGTCGTACACCTCGGGCGCTGGCAGGGTCTCGGTCACGGCTGCGTCTATCGGTCACCTGTGGGGCACCCGTCAGTGCTGTACCCCGTAGTGGGGCGGTGGCGTCAGCGCTGGTGCGCTCCGCGCGCTGCGTGTCTCAGTCCCGCTGCGCTCCGTGTCCCAGCCCTGCTGCGCTCTGCGTCTCAGCCCTGCTGCGCTCCGTCCTGTGCCTTCGCCAGCGCCGGCATCAGCGCGCTGACGTCCTGGTCGGCGTTCGACAGCACCACGATGTCGACCCGGCGGTTCAGGGCGAGGTCCCGGTCCGTGCCGCCCTTCGCCAGTGGCCGGCTCGACCCGAACCCGACGCTCTGCACGTGCTCGCCGGGCATCCCGCCGCGCTCGACCAGGTCGCGCAGGACCCCGGTCGCCCGAGCCGCGCTGAGCTCCCAGTTGGTCGCGTACGGCGCCGTCGAGTTCCGCTGGTCGGCGTGCCCCTCGACGCTGACGTCGTGGTCGGAGGTCTTCAGCACCGGCGCGATGGCGTCCATGATCGACCGCGCCTGGTCGGACAGGTCCGCGCTGTTCGTGCCGAAGTACGTCTCGCTGCCGATCAACCGGACGATCAGGCCGCGGGCGTCCACGGTGAACTGGACGTTCTCGCTCTGGCCCGCCTTCGCCAGGTTGTGCTGGATCGCACGCTCGAGCTTCGTCAGGTCGTCGAGCTCGCGCTTCGCTTCGGCGAGGTCCTGCTTCGTCGCCGTCGTCGGCACCACCGTCGACGCGGGGTCGACGTTGGTGTCCTTCGTGCCCGACGAGGCGGTCGAGTGGTCGGCCTGGGACTTGTCCGTCGAGTAGCCGGAGCCGTCCTCGACCTGGTCCTTCGTCACGACGGTGCCGCTCGCGGTGTCGATCTTCTGCGAGTCGACCTCGCCGAAGCCGGTGGCGAGCGACTGCTTCAGCTGGATGTACTTCTCCTGGTCGACGGTGGACATCGCGAAGAGCACGAGGAACATGCACATCAGCACCGTGATCATGTCCATGTAGGACGCCATCCAGCGCTCGTCGGGGTGCTCGGCCTCGTCGTGGGACTTCTTCGCGCGACCGCGGCCGCGGCCCCGGGGGTTGGCGCTCACGGTCAGGCCGCCAGCTGCTGGTCGTCGGCCGCGTCGGCCTTCTTGCCTGCCTTGCCGGCCTTGCCACCCGTGTCGGCGCGGGCGGCGGGCGGGACCATGGCCTTCAGCCGCTCACCGAGCAGACGGGGCTGGCTGCCGGCCTGCACCGCGAGCAGCCCCTCCATCAGGAGCGTCTGGCGGTCCGACTCGAGCTGGGCGAGCTTCCGGAGCTTGCCGCCGATCGGCAGCCACATGAAGTTCGCGGTCAGCAGGCCCCACAGGGTGGCGACGAAGGCACTGGCGATCAGCGGTCCGAGCTCGTCGGGCTTGCCGAGGTTCGCGAGCACGTGGGTCAGCGAGACCACGGTGCCGATGATGCCGACGGTCGGGGCGAAGCCGCCGAGGCCCATGAAGAACGCACTCGCGCTCCGGGTCGGGGCCGCGTTCGACTCGATCTCGTCCTCGAGCAGGATCCGCAGCTCGTCGCCGTCGGTGCCGTCCGCGATGTTCTGCAGCGCCTTCTTCATGAACGGGTCGTCGTGCTTGTCGGCCTCCTGCTCGAGGGCGAGCAGGCCGTTCGCGCGGGCGGTCTCGGCGAGCCCGACGACGTCGTCGATGACCGACGCCGGCGAGGTGACCTTGCCGGTGAACGCCTTCGGGACCGCCTTGAAGCTGGCGATCGCGTCCTTCAGCGTGGTGCTCGCGATGCCGCAGCCGATGGTGGCGCCGAACACGAGCAGCATCGGGGCGGGCAGGAAGAGTCCACCGAGCTCGACGTGCTCCATCTGGACCATGCCGAACAGGGCGCCGAAGGCGAGCAGGATGCCGACGATCGTTGCGATGTCCACGTCAGCGACCCCCGTCCAGCGCGCGGCCGTGCTGCGTGGAGCGGAGTGCGGCGACCGGGGCGAGCGTGGGCTGCGGGCCGGTGTTCGTGCTCGAGCGGGGGGCCTGGTCGGTGCCGTAGGCCATCCCGACGATGCGGGCGCGGTACGCGGCGATCAGGTCGATGACGTCGGCCATCGACTCCCGCACGATGTACTTCGCGCCGTCGACCATGATGAGCGTCGTGTCCGGCGTCTCCTGGATGCGCTCCACGAGATCGGGGTTCACAGCGAATCCGCTGCCGTTCAGTCGTGTGACGACGATCATGGCCCGTCCTGGTTCTCGATCGTCCCGCCGCCGTCCGTGGGGCGGGATGCGGGCCCGTCCGTGGGCCTGCACGGAGGACTATCGGCGGGTGCGACGGGTGCGTTAGCGACGCGTTCGGGCCGTCTCAGCTGATCCCCAGGAAATCGCTGCATCCGATCGGGGTGCTCCGGCGGTAGTGGGGGTACGACGTCGAGGACGATGTCGTCCGCACCGGCCCGGACAGGCCCGAAGGAGACACGTCATGCGCAAGACACTCGCCACCGGCCTCAGCGCCGGTGTCCTGTTCGCCGCCGCTGCGGCCGTACTGCCCGCGACCGCTGCGACCGCCGCCACCGGCGAGGCGACGCTCTCGGTCCTCCACGCCGTGCCGGACGTCACCGTCGACGTCTACCTCGACGGCGAACGTGCCATCGACGATTTCACCCCGGGCACCCTCGCCGGCCCGATGATGGTGCCGGCCGGTGCGCACCAGCTCGCGATCACCGCCTCGGACGCCACCGACGCGTCGAAGCCGATCATCGGCCCGGCGGACGTCTCGTTCGACGCCGGGGGCAACTACACCGCCGTCGCCCACGACGCCACGGACGGGTCCCCGACCGCCACGGTGTTCACCAACGACACCTCGGCCGTCGCGGCCGGCCAGGGACGCCTGGTCGTCCGGCACGTCGCCGCCGCACCGGCCGTCGACGTCCTCGCCGGTGGGAAGGCCGTCGTGTCGAACCTGTCGAACCCCGACGAGCAGGCTCTCGAGCTGCCGGCCGGCACCGTGTCGGCGACCGTCGCCGCCACCGGGACCACCGAACCCGTGATCGGCCCGGCGGACGTCGCGGTCACCGCGGGCTCGTCGACCATCGTCTACGCCTGGGGCAGCCTGGACGACGACAACCTCGCCCTCGCCACGCAGACGATCGCGGACCTCGGTGGCACGCCGAACGGCGTCCCCGCCGGGAACGCCGGTCTCGTGGCCACGAACGACCAGGACCCCCTGCCCCTGGTCGGCGCAGCGGCGGCCGCACTGGCCGCCGCTGCCGCGATCGGGGCCGTGGTGCTCCGCCGCCGGCACGCAGCGACCCGCCGCTGAACGTGCCACGCCCCGTGCGGTCCGCCACGGTGACGCTCGTCGTCGCCGTGGCGGCTGCCGCCCTGACCGGGTGCTCGTCGGCCGGGACCACCCCCGGCGGGCAGCCGTCCGTCCTGACGACCACCACCCCCACACCGGTCCCGTCGGCGTTCTCGACCGAGGTGCCGCAGCAGGCCGCCACGATCCCCCCGGTCCGGGACGCCCCCGCCCCGACCACCATCACCGTCGACCACGCCGGCATCAGCGCGCCGGTCCGTCCGGAGGGGGTCGACGAGGACGGCGCGATGGCGCTCCCGCCCGACCCGGCCACCGCGGGCTGGTACCGGTTCGGTGCCGCACCGTCGTCCACCGAGGGCACCGTCGTCATCGCGGCCCACGTCGACGCGGTCGGCTACGGCATCGGCCCGTTCTCCCGCCTCGGCAACGCCCCGTCCGGCACCCGGGTCACCCTGACCGACGCGGACGGTGCCGAGACCGCGTGGCGGATCGACTCCGTCAGCATGCTCGAGAAGCAGGGACTCCCCTGGGGTGAGGTGTTCCGTCACGACGGGCCCCGACGGCTCGTCCTGGTGACCTGCGGCGGGACGTTCGACGCAGCCACCGGACACTACGAGAGCAACCTCGTCGTGACCGCGGTCCCGGCCTGACCGTGGCGACGATCCGCCCCCTACGATCGGACCGTGGTCGACGACGACCGCGCCAGCGACAGGAAGACGTGACGACCATCCTCCCGGACGACAGCGAGCTCTCGGACGCGTTCCGCGCCGGGGGCGAGCACGCCCTGCGAGCCGTCTACGAGCGGTGGTCGTCGCTCGTGTACTCGCTGGCCCTGCGCGCCCTGGCCGACCCGGCCGCCGCGGAGGACGTCACGCAGCAGGTCTTCGTGAAGGCCTGGCAGCGCAGCACGAGCTACGACCCCGGCCGCGCCCCGCTCGGCGCGTGGCTGGTCGGCATCACCCGGAACTGCATCGCCGACGCGCAGAACGAGCGCCGACGGCACGCCAGCGCCGCCGACCCGGACGTGGTCGAGGAGACCACCCCGGCGCCGGAACCGGCCTTCGACCTGGCCGAACGCGCACTGGTCGCCCGCGAGCTCGAGCGGCTCGACGAGGTCCCACGGCGCGTGATGCGACTGGCGTTCTACGACGACCTCAGCCATCGTGAGATCGCCGAACGGCTCGAACTGCCGCTGGGCACCGTCAAGAGCCACATCCACCGAAGTCTGGCTCGGCTCCGAACACGTCTGGAGGTGATCGAATGAAGCACGTCGACGACGAGACGCTGGCGATGCTCGCGGTCTCCGACCAGGTCGCGACCGACGACGTCGCCGAGCACCTGGCGTCCTGCGACCGGTGCCGCGACGAGGTGGCCGCGCTGCAGCGGGTCGCCGCGGTGACCCGGGCGTCCGAGGACGTCACGCTGGCCGCGCCCCCGGAGCACGTGTGGGACCGGATCGCGGCCGAGATCGCCCGGACGCCACAGCAGGCCGCGGCGCCGGCGACCGATCCAGGACGAGCGGCCGAACGCGCGTCCGCCGCCACGCCGTCCGACGGGCAGCACCACGCCGTGGCACGCCGACACCGATCCCGTCCGCGTCGTCGCCGTGTCCTGGCGCTGGTGATCGCCGGCGTCGGTGTCCTCGCCGTCGTCCTCGGCATCGGTGTGGCGTCGGGGATCGTCCCCGGACTCCCCCGCGGCGACACCGAGACCGTCCTGGCGAACACCGAGCTCGCAGCGCTGCCCGGTTGGTCGGGGACGACCGGCCGCGCCGAACTCGAACGTGACCAGGACGGCCGGGTGACCCTGCTCGTCGACCTGCACGGTGAGCGCGGTCGCTCCGGCACCGGTCCGCTCCGCGAAGTCTGGATGATGCGTTCGGACCTCGGCGGACTGGTGAGCGTCGGCTACCTCGACGGCGACCAGGGCCGCTTCACGGTGCCCGACGGCGTCGACACCGCGGAGTTCCCGGTCGTGGACGTCTCGGCCGAGGCCGACGACGGTGATCCGGCGCACTCCGGTGACTCCATTGTCCGGGGCACCCTGACCGATCCCTGAGCGGTGCGATGCCATGGTGTCCGCGAGAGGTCAGCTCCGGCAGCTCCATCGGCTCCGTCAGCTCCGTCAGCTCCGTCAGCGGAGGATGCCGAGCGCCCGGGCCTCGGACACCGCGCCGGTCCGGGATCCGACGCCGAGCTTGGAGAACACGTGGACCAGGTGTGACTTCACGGTGGCGTCGGTGATGTGCAGGCGTGCTGCCACGTCGACGTTCGAGGCGCCCTCGGCGACGAGCCGGAGGACCTCGATCTCGCGAGCGGACAGGCTGACCCGTGGCGCACGCATCCGTGCCATCAGGCGGCTGGCGACCGCCGGCGCGAGGGCGCTCTCACCGGCGGCTGCGGCGCGCACCGCGGCGAGCAGTTCGTCGGGTGGCGTGTCCTTGAGCAGGTACCCGCTGGCCCCCGCTTCGACGGCGCCCAGGATGTCGCCGTCGCTGTCGTAGTTGGTGAGGACGAGGACGTACGGCGCGGCGTCGGTCGAACGGATCTGCCGGGTGGCGTCGGCACCGGTGCGGTCCTGCCCGAACTGCAGGTCCATGAGCACGAGGTCGGGGTCCAAGGACGACACGAGCGCGGCGGCTTCGTCGGGTGTCGCGGCTTCCCCGACGACGTCGATGTCGACCGCCCCGTCGAGGAGTGCGCGCAGGCCGGCGCGGACGACGGGGTGGTCATCCGCGATGACGAGTCGGATCACGGGCCGCCGACCTCCACGGTCGCGGTGATGGTGGTGCCGTTCCCGGGCGCGCTGTCGATGGTGAGACGGCCACCCAGCTGGTCGACACGTTCACCAATCGCGCGGAGCCCGAACGCGTCGGATGTGCCGGAGCGGGTGCCGACACGGTCCGGGTCGAAGCCGCAGCCGTCGTCCTGCACCCGCAGGGACGCGTGCGTCGCGCTGACGTCGAGGGTGATGTCGACGGTCGTGGCACCGGCGTGCTGGGCGACGTTCGCGACGGCCCCCTGGGCGATGCGCAGCAGAGCGGTCTGCACGTCCATCGTCAACTCCGACGCTTCGGGTGCGGCCGTCACGGTGATGCCGAGCCCCTCGCGGTGCCACTGGTCGCTGAGGCGGCGCAGTGCCGCGGGGAGGCCGGCATCGAGGGACGGCGGTGCGAGCTCCCGGATGAAGCGCCGCGTGTCGGCGAGGCCGTCGGCCGCTGTGGCGCGTGCGAGGCGGATGTGCTCGATGCCCGGCCGGCTGCCGTCGGCTGCTTCGGCGGCGTGGAGGAGCATCTGGATGCTGGAGAGGTCCTGCGCGACGGTGTCGTGGATCTCGCGTGCCAGGCGGGCGCGTTCGGTGAGGACGCCCTGCTGCCGTTCGGTCGCGGCGAGTCGGTCGCGGGTGGCGAGGAGTTCTGCCAGCAGCGCCTCCCGCTCGACGGACTCGCGGGCGAGCGCCCGGTAGCCCAGGCCGATGAGCAACGCGACCCCGGCACCGACGAGGGGCCCGATCACCCCGCCCACGGTGAAGCCGCCGTGCAGGCCCAGGGCGACGACCGCGATCAGGGTCGCTGCGACCACGGCGGCCGGCCCGACGATCCGGGGCAGGACGTGCAGGTAGAGGAAGAACAACGGGAACACCAGGTACGCCGCTTCCGGCACCAGGACGAGCAACGCCACCCACACGACGGTCAAGGCGGTGATCCAGGCCGCTCCCACCACGGCTCGGCGTGCCTCCGGCGCGGCGGCAACACCGGCACCGAGCAGGTACAGGACCGCGAACCCGGCCACCAGGGCGATCGCCGCCCACATGGTCGGGTCGCGGACGACGAGGACCCGGACGACGACGAGTGCGACGAGCGCGGCGAACAGCACGTGCAGTCCTGTGCGGAGCCCGACGAACACGGGCGTGAGGGTGCTGTGTGCCATGTCCGTTGCAGCGTACGGCGGCCACGACCCACCGGACATCAACCAGAAGTTGGACGAGAGCAGTCAACCTCCCGGCGATGGCACTCGGACCCACGACGGCGAGGCTCGTCTGGACGGCAGGGAGCGCCCCTGCCGTCGGGAAGGAACCATCGTGTTCGTCGCTTGGCGCGACCTCCGATCCGCCCGTGGCAGGTTCGTGCTCATCGGGTCCGTGGTGTCGTTGATCACACTCCTCGTCGGCTTCCTCGCTGGCCTGACCGGCGGCCTCGCCGCGCAGAACGTGTCCGCAGTCCTCGGCCTCCCCGGGAACCGGCTCGTCCTGCAGGGGCCCTCGACCGGGCAACCATCGTTCTCGCAGTCGACGATCGACGCCGCGACGGTGTCCGCCTGGCGGGAGTCCTCCGGCGTCGAGCAGGTCACGCCGATCGGGATCGCACAGGGGCGCGCCGCCGGGCACGCCGAAGCCGCACCAGCGGTCGCCGTCGCCCTGTTCGGCGTCCCACGGGGAGCCCCCGCGTCGACGGTCACCGACCTGGCTCCGAGGTCCGACGACACGGTGGGCCTGTCCGCCGGCGCAGCGAAGGACCTCGACGTCGCCGTCGGGGACGCCGTCACGATCACCGGGACGACCTACCGGGTCGCCACCGTCGGCGGAGACGCCTGGTACAGCCACACCCCCGTCGTCGCGCTCTCCCCGACGGCGTGGGCGTCGACCGACCGGCGCCTCGGCGGGGACGGCGAAGCGACTGTGCTCGCCGTCTCCGGAACGCCGGACTGGGGCAGCACGGCGGACCGCACGCGCACCGTCGCCGTGTCACCGCTCGCCAGCCTCACCGCGATCGAGACGTTCAAGTCGGAGGTCGGGTCCCTCGGACTCATG
Source organism: Curtobacterium sp. WHRI 8282 (assembly GCF_040223925.2). Lineage (NCBI taxonomy): Bacteria > Bacillati > Actinomycetota > Actinomycetes > Micrococcales > Microbacteriaceae > Curtobacterium > Curtobacterium sp. WHRI 8282. The sequence continues at coordinate 1,085,580 of NZ_JBEHCD020000001.1, read as the reverse complement.
ATCGTGATGCTCTTCGGTGTCTCCGCGCTCGTCGTCGGGGCGTTCTTCACCGTGTGGACGCTGCAGCGTGCCGACGACATCGCCGTCCTGAAGGCCCTCGGCGCCTCCGACGCGTCGCTCGTGGGCGATGCCCTCGGCCAGGCACTCGTCGTCCTGGCCGCGGGCGTCGGGGTCGGGATCGGTCTCGTGTCGGTCCTGGGGACGCTCGCGAACGGTGTCCTGCCGTTCCTGCTCAGCCCGCTCACCACGCTGCTGCCGGCCGCCGTGATGGTCGTCCTCGGCCTCGCCGGTGCCGCCGTCGCACTCCGCACCGTCACCAAGGCCGACCCCCTCACCGCACTCGGGAGCAACCGATGATCACCCTCGACGACGTCACCCTCACCTTCCCCGACGGCGACTCCCGCATCACGGCGGTGGACCGCGTGTCCCTGACCGCTCCGAGCGGGGTCGTCACGGGCATCACCGGGCCCTCCGGCTCCGGGAAGTCCTCACTCCTCGCGGTCGCGGCGACCCTGATCCGCCCGGACTCCGGGCACGTGTGGATCAACGACGTCGACGCAGCGACCCTGAGCCGGAACGAGGCGACGACGCTCCGCCGCGACCAGGTCGGCATTGTCTTCCAGCAGTCGAACCTCATCGAGTCGCTCACCGCTCGGGAACAGCTGCTCGTCATGGCGGAGCTCGGCGGCGGCCACCGAGACCGGACCGCGGTGCGCACCCGTGCCGATGCGCTGCTGGCAGCGGTCGGTCTCGCCGAGCACCGCGGCAAGCGACCCGCGCAGCTCTCCGGCGGCCAGCGGCAACGGGTCGCCATCGCCCGCGCCCTGGTGAACACCCCGTCCGTCCTGCTCGTCGACGAACCCACCAGCGCGCTCGACCAGGAGCGAGGCGCCGAGATCATGGCGCTGATCGCGCGCCTCACGCACGAGCAGGGCACGGCGACGATGCTTGTCACGCACGATCTCGTCCACGGCGACGCGCTCGACCGCCTGGTCACCGTCGTCGACGGCCGCCTGACCGATGCCTGAGCGTTCGTCCCCCGAAATTCCCAACTGTGACGTATTCGAGACCTCAGGACGCGCAACGGGTGTCGATCTTCCATCGGTTTATCTCATGAGCGTGTTAGCGTGGCGCGCATGACCGACACCACCACCGTCGTCTCGCCGGCATCTCCGGCGACCGCAGCACCCCTCCGTGAGGTCGGCGCCCTGATCCGGGGCGCCCGCAAGGGCCGCAGCATGACGCAGGCCCAGCTCGCCGAACGCGTCGGCACCAGCCAGAGCGCGATCAACCGCATCGAGCAGGGTGGGCAGAACCTGTCCCTCGAGATGCTCACCCGCATCAGCGACGCCCTCGACCAGCAGATCGTCTCGATCGGCGGCGCCCCGCAGCGGGCCCACCTGCGCGTGCAGGGCGGCCGGAAGCTCAGCGGCTCCATCGCGGTGAACTCGAGCAAGAACGCCGCCGTGGCGCTGCTCTGCGCCTCGCTGCTCAACCGCGGCGTGACCCGTCTGCACAAGGTCGCCCGGATCGTCGAGGTCGACCGCATCATCGACGTGCTCCGCAGCCTCGGCGCGAGCGTCACCTGGTCGGAAGACGGCGAGACCCTCGAGATCGTCGCCCCCGACGACCTGCACCTCGACGCGATCGACGCGGACGCCGCCCGCCGCACCCGCAGCGTGCTCATGTTCCTCGGCCCGCTCAGCGGCCGGTACGAGTCCTTCCGTCTGCCCTACGCCGGCGGCTGCGACCTCGGCACCCGCACGGTCGAGCCGCACCTCATCGCGCTGCGTCCGTTCGGCGTGGACGTCGAGGCGACCTCCGGCTGGTACGAGGTCGACGTCGCGAACCAGGCCGTCCCCACCAAGTCGGTCGTGCTCACCGAGCGCGGCGACACCGTGACCGAGAACGCGATCCTGGCCGCCGCGGCCCGCGACGGCGAGACCGTCATCCGGAACGCCAGCCCCAACTACATGGTGCAGGACCTCTGCTTCTTCCTCGAGCTGCTCGGGGTGCAGATCGAGGGCATCGGCACCACCACGCTCCGCATCACCGGCAAGAGCCGCATCGACGAGGTCGTGGACTACTGGCCGAGCGAGGACCCGGTCGAGGCGATGAGCCTGCTGACCGCCGGCATCGTCACCGCGTCGACCCTCACCGTGACGCGTGCGCCGATCGAGTTCCTCGAGATCGAGCTCGCGACCCTGGCCGAGATGGGCCTGCGCTTCGACGTCAGCGAGGAGTACGCAGCCGCCAACGGCCGTACCCGTCTCGTCGACATCACGGTGCACCCGTCCGAGCTGCACGCGCCGATCGACAAGATCCACGCGATGCCGTTCCCCGGCCTGAACATCGACAACCTGCCGTTCTTCGTCGTCATCGCTGCCATGGCCGAGGGCACCACGCTCGTGCACGACTGGGTGTACGAGGGACGGGCGATCCACCTGCTCGACCTCACCCGCCTGGGCGCGAGCGTCACCCTGCGTGACCCGCACCGCCTCGACGTCACCGGCCCGACGCACTTCTCAGGGGCCGAGATCAGCTGCCCGCCGGCGCTGCGGCCCGCCGTGGTGATCCTGCTGGCGATGCTCGCGGCGAAGGGCGAGAGCGTCCTGCGCAACGTCGGCATCATCGCCCGTGGCTACGAGCAGCTGCAGGAGCGCCTCAACTCGCTCGGTGCGTCCATCGAGACGTTCCACGACTGACGCTGAACCCCCGCTAGACACCGGTGTTCGCCGGTTGAACACGCGCAGACCGCGGTTCAACACGCGAACACCGGTGTTTTGCGTTCCCGCGCGACCCGACGGCCCGTCCCCGCAAGTGGGGACGGGCCGTCACCCGTTCTGCGGAGTCCCCACGGGCCTCCAGGCCGATGCCCAGGAGCGCTCCATGCGCCGCCGAGGCCGACCGTGCTGGATGGGCAGATGGCCACGAGATCACTCCTGACCGTCCCCCTGCTCATCACCGTCGCGGCCGCCGCGGCGGCCTGGCTGGTGCTCGGCCCCGCCGCAGCGCTCGCCTTCGTGGCCCTCGCGTTCCTCGAGATCGCGATGGCCGCGGACTCGTCCGTGCCGATGGCCGGCATCGCCGGCCGACTGCACTCCCCCGCCCGGCGGCTGTTCCTGTCGCTCGGCATCGTCGCGGGCGTGCTCGCGATGCGCCTGCTCCTGCCGCCGGCCGCCGTCGCGGTCGGTGACGCGACCGACCCGGCGAGCTCGGTGGAGGAAGCCATCTTCGCACCCGGTTCGTTCTCCGCGCACCTGGCCGAGGTGCGTCCCGCCCTCGCCGCCTTCGGCGCCGCGTTCATCTGGCAGGTCTTCGCCGAGTACCTGTTCAACACCGACCGCGCGTCCCGCAGGTCGTGGCTGGGCAGCCTGGAGGCGCGGCTCGCCTCCGTCGCGCGACCCCGCGTCTGGTCACTGGTCACCGCTCTGACCGGGGTCGTGGTGACCTCCGTGCTCGTCGGGTCGCGTTCCGGGTGGGCCGCCGGTGCGCTGCTGCCGGTCGCGCTCGGCGGGGTGGCCGGCATCGCCGCGTACCTCGTGTCGAAGCGGACGGCGGCGTGGGCGCTGCGCAGCGGCCGCCTCGGCGGCGGGTCGGACACGGCGTCGATCGGGGTCGGCCGCGGAGCCTGGCGCATCCACCTCTACGCGTCGACGGTCGTGTTCGAGCGGGGGCTCGTCGTGTTCATGCTGTTCGAGATCCTCGATGGCGTGTACAGCCTGGCGGGGTCCGGGCCGCTCGGATCGGACGGGCTCGGGGCCCTCGAGCAGGCCGCCGTCGCCATCGGGGCGATCGGGGTGGGCGCGGTGTTCCTGGCCCGCCTGACCTCGCGGGTCGACCAGGCTGCGGGGCTCAAGCGGCTGCGGTACCTGAAGGCCGGGGCGGCGTACGTGCTCGGGGTGCTGTCGGTGCTGCTGTGGGCGAGTCTGCTCGTGCCGATCCCAGGCGTCGTCGTGGGGTGGTTCGGGACCGTCGTGATCGGGTCGGCGCTGGTGAGTTCCCTGCCGTGGCGCGCGTGGTGGCGGCGGGTGGTGCGGCGGCCGCGGGCGGTGTGATGCGTCGGCTCGTGACGCGTCGTGCGGCGCGGTGCGGCGCGTCGTCCGGGTGTGGTGCGGCGCGTCGTCCGGCTGTTCTGGAAGGATCCACCGTGGATCGGCGTTGACTGGCGGGTCGGACGACGATCGGAGTGCACGTGCTGGGACCGGAACTGGTGGTCGTGCTCGGCCTCGCCATCGCACTGACGGCGGCCGTGGCCGACCGGATCCGGATCGCACCACCCGTGCTGCTCCTGGTCTTCGGCGCGCTGCTCGGGCTCGTGCCGGAGTTCGCGGACGTCGAGCTCCCTGCCGAGGCCGTGCTGCTGCTGTTCCTGCCGGCGCTGCTCTACTGGGAGAGCCTGACGACGTCGCTCCGCGAGATCCGGAAGAACCTGCGCGGCATCGTCCTGATGGGCACCCTGCTCGTCGTGGTGACCGCCGGCGCCGTCGCCGTGCTGCTGCACCTGCTCGGGATGCCGTGGGGGCCGGCCTGGGTGCTCGGTGCCGCGGTCGCCCCGACCGACGCGACCGCGGTCGGCGTGCTCACGAAGATGCTGCCGCGGCCGAACGTCACGGTGCTCCGCGCCGAGAGCCTGGTGAACGACGGCACCACCCTCGTCGTCTACGGCATCGCGGTGGCCGTCACCGTCGGCACGCAGGAGCTCACGTTCTGGGGCGTGTCCGGCATGCTCGTCCTGTCCTACATCGGCGGGGTCGCCGCCGGGCTCGCCGCCGCCTGGATCGGGACGATGGTGCTGCGGCGCGTCGACACCGTCGTGCTCGAGAACCTCGTCACCCTGCTCGTGCCCTTCGCAGCCTTCCTGGCCGCCGAGGCCATCGGCGCCTCCGGCGTGCTCGCCGTCGTGGCGGCCGGCATCGTCGTCAGCCAGGTCGGCCCCAAGCTCGACCGCGCCGAGACCCGACAGCAGGTGCGCGCGTTCTGGTCGTTCCTGACCTTCCTGCTCAACGGCGCGCTGTTCGTCCTGGTCGGTATCGAGGCGATGGTCGCCGCCCGCGCGCTCGACCCCGCCGACCTGCTGCGTGGGACCGGGATCGTCTTCGCGGTCGCGGTGCTGCTCGTCATCGTGCGGTTCGCGTTCCTCAACGCCGCGGGCGGGACCATCTGGCTCGTCACCCGGCGCACCGGCGGGGAACCCCGCGAAGGGCACCGCGACCGGCTCGTCAGCGGGTTCGCCGGGTTCCGGGGCGCGGTGTCGCTCGCCATGGCCGTCGCCGTGCCGCGCACCCTGGAGTCCGGTGGCGACTTCCCCGAGCGGGACCTCATCGTCTTCGTCACCGCCGGCGTGGTCATCGTCACGATCGTCGGCCAGGCCCTCGTGCTGCCGGCCGTCCTGCGTCGCGCCGCGCTGCCCGAGGACGAGTCCGTCAGCGAGGAACGTCGCTACGCCGAACGCACCGCGATCGAGGAGGCGCTCGATGCGCTCCCCCGCCTGGCACGGTCGACCGGAGCCGATCGTGCCACCGTCGATCGCCTGCGGAAGGACTACGAGGCGCACCTCGACGTGATCGAGGCCCGCGAGGGGGACGACGACGACCACCCCGCGCTGCAGCGGCACGACAACGCGGTCGCCCTCGAGCTCGCACTCGTCCAGCACAAGGCGAGGACCCTGTTGCGCCTGCGCGACGCCGACGAGATCGACGACCTGGTGCTGCGCCAGGTGCGTGCGGGGTACGACGCGGAAGAGGCGCGGTTGGATGGCATCGAGTCGGTGGCGTCACCGCCCACGTCGTCGTAGGGCGACTCCGCGCACACCTGGTCGAAACGGGCGCACCCGGTCTGTCGTTCTGACCGGGTACGCCCGATTCCCGTTCCCATTGCAGCCGTCATGGGAAGGAACGCACTCGCTCGGCCTGCCGGTCAGGGCCGCGCGTCGAACCGTCGGCGGTAGCTCGAGGGTGTGCTACCGAACGCCGCGGCGAAGTTCTGCCGCAGCGTGACCGGGTTGCCGAACCCGCACGCTGCGGCGATCCGGTCGACAGGCAGGTCCGTGGCCTCGAGCAGCCGACGGGCCTCGTCCAGACGGCGACTCCGTACCCAGGCCGCCGGGGTGGTGCCGGTCGATGCCTTGAAGGCCCGGACGAAGCTACGGCGGCTCATGTGGGCCGCCGCAGCGAGTCGGTCGACGCCGAGATCCTCGTCCAGGTGCTCGACCGCCCAGGCCGATGCCGTCGCCACCGGGTCGTCACCCAGACGCTGCACGACCGGGCGCTCGATGTACTGGGCCTGCCCGCCTTCGCGGTGCGGCGCGACGACCAGGCTCCGCGCGACCCGGTTCGCCGCGTCGGCGCCCAGCCGCGTCCGCACGACGTGCAGGCACGCGTCCAGCCCGGACGCCGTGCCCGCCGAGGTCAGCACGTCACCGTGGTCGACGTAGAGCACGTCGGCGTCCACGGTGACGTCGGGGTGCGCGGCGGCGAGCCGATCGACCGCGCGCCAGTGCGTGACGGCGCTGCGTCCCGCGAGGAGCCCGGCACCGGCGACCGCGATCGACCCGAGGCACAGACCGACCACGACCGATCCCCGCGCGTGCGCGTCGACGACCGCCCGCTCCGTCGGTGTCGGCAGGCGGGTTCCGTCGTCGGTCCAGGACGGCACCACGACCAGGTCGGCGTCCGCGGCGGCGTCGAGCCCCTGCACCGGTCCGAGCGTCAGTCCCTCGGCGGTCCGGACCGAACCGTGCCGGTCGGAGAACACGACGGTCTCCCAGTCGGCGAGCCCGAGCCGGGTGACCTCGTCGAACACCATCTGCGGGACCGACAGGTGGAACATCGTGATGCCGTCGAAGGCGTAGATGGCGATCCGCACGCGCGACTCCTCCGGTTTGGCCTGGATCCATCGTACCGACGCACGCGTGCCAATCGCACCGAGCGCATCCACGGACGAGGATCGTGGAGTACGCACACCGACCCAAGGAGCTCCCGTGTCCGATCCCCAGCGCGCCCTCGTCCTCGTCGACATCCAGCTGGAGTACTTCAGCGGTCCACTGGAGGTCCGGTTCCCGCCCGTCCGCGACGCGCTCGCGCAGATCACGACCGCGATCGACGCCGCGACGGCCGCCGGCACGCCGATCGTCGTCGTCCAGCACACCGCCGGCGACGCTGCGCCGGTGTTCAACCCGACGACGGAGGCGTTCGCCCTGCACCCCGAGATCGAGCGGCGACGGACGCCCGAGTGGCATCAGGTCACGAAGCAGTTCAGCTCCGTGTTCGCCCACACGGACCTGCTCGCCTGGCTGCAGGAGCGGTCGGTCGACACGGTCACCCTGGTCGGCTTCATGACGAACAACTGCATCATCGCCTCGGCAGCCGAGGCGGAGGCGCTCGGCGTCTCGGTCGAGGTGCTGTCCGATGCGACCGGCGCGATCAACATCGTCAACGCCGGCGGGGCCGTGTCCGCCGAGACGGTGCACCGCACCCTGATGGCGTTGTTGCAGTCGAACCTCGCCGCCGTCGCAACGACCGCGGAGTGGACGTCGGCACTCACCGCCGGAGTCGCGATCCCCGCGGACGCGCTGCCGACGTCGGCCGTCGCGGGAACCCAGCGGTTCCCGGGTTGACACCGGTTCTCATCTATAAATGTATTGCTACTTCTGCATATGTGATCTACGCTGAGGGCATCCCAACCGACGATCAGCAGGAGGTCACCATGGCCGAGCACGAGAACAGCGCAGAGCACACCGTCGCCGAGCACACCCACCAGGACGGCTGCGGCCACGAGACGGTCCAGCACGAGGACCACGTCGACTTCGTCCACGACGGACACAAGCACGCCCAGCACGGCGACCACTACGACGAGCACTGATCTCCTGATCAGCGCAGGCCCGTGATCAGCACCGATCGACGGACCTGCACGACGGCCCCGACGCACCGCGCCGGGGCCGTCGTGTTGCATGCACGTATGCGCGTGCGCTTACATGAGTCCATGTCAGACGGGATCGAAGCAGCAGCCGAACTCTTCAAGGCGCTGTCCTCGCCCGCCCGACTCCGGATCCTGTCCGCGCTGATCTCCCAGCCTTCCGACGTCGGCTCCCTCGCCGAAGCGACCGAGCTGTCGCAGCCCCTGGTGTCCCAGCACCTCCGCACGCTGCGGCTCGCGGGCATCGTGCAGGTCGAGCGCATCGGGCGGAACGCCGTCTACTCGCTGCACGACGAGCACATCGCCCACATCGTCGGTGACGCGGTCAGCCACGTCAGCGAGTCCGAAGCCGGCTGAACCGCCGGCCACAGGCAGACTCCGTTCAGCAGCAGTCGCAACCCTCGCGCTCGCGTTCCCCGGTCAGCGCCGACACCGGCTGCTTGCACGCGTCACCGCGCCAGGCTTCGAGACCCTCGCGCACGGCGAACACGACCACGACGAGTCCTGCGAGCGGATCGGCCCACCACCAGCCGAACAGGCTGTTCGCCAGCAGGCCGAGCAGCACCGCCGCCGACAGGTAGCTGCAGATCAGCGTCTGCTTCGAGTCGGCGATCGCCGACGCCGAGCCGAGTTCGCGTCCGGTCCGCCGTTCGACGAGGCTCAGGAACGGCATGACCGCCAGGCTCACCGCGGCCAGGCCGATGCCGACCGGACTGTGCTCCGGCGACCGGACACCCGTGAAGGTCAGGACGGCATCGACACTGACCACCAGGGCGAGCCCGAAGAACGAGACCGCGATCACCTTCAGCGCCGTTCGTTCCCGGGCTTCCGGGTCACGCCCGGCGAGCTGCCACGCCACGGCCGCTGCCGACAGGACCTCGACGATCGAGTCGAGCCCGAAGCCGATCAGCGCGGTGGAGGACGCCACCGAACCGGCGGCGATCGCCACGACGGCCTCGATCACGTTGTAGGCGATGGTCGCCGCGACGATCCACCTGATCCGTTGCCGGAGCACGCCGACACGGGCCGGCGCGAGCGACATCGCAGCCGTGGTCACCGCTCGACCTCGCATCCGTCGTCGTCGGCGACGTCGACCGCCAGGACCACGTCGACCAGGGACTCGAGCGCGCGGGTGAGGTTGCGGTCCGCGATCTCGTAGCGGGTCCGACGCCCCTCAGGCACGGCGACGACGATCCCGCAGCCGCGCAGGCACACCAGGTGGTTCGACACGTTCGTCCGCGTCAACTCGAGTTCCTCGGCGAGCCGCGCCGGGTAGCCGGGTTCGTCGAGCAGCCGGAGCAGGATCCGCGCACGCGTGGGGTCGGAGAGCGCCCGCCCGAGACGGTTCAGCACGTCGCGCCGCGAGGCAATGGTCAGCATGTGCTGACCATACCCGCTCGGGCTCAGACGTCCCCGAGCCGCCGCCCGGTCAGCGCGTCGTTCCAGCTCGCGCGGCCGCCGGGAGCACGCGACTCGTGCACGCCGTCGTGGCCGCGTGGTCGATCACACCGCCAGCGGTCGAAGACGCTGCAGCAGCGGTGGTCGGACTGGTGGTCGGTGTCGGGGTTCTCGCGCATCGCACCGATGAGACGTCACGACGCGCCGTTTCGTCACGAACCGGCGCCGAACTCCATGCACCACGGACGATGGTGAGCAGGAACGGTCGAGTCCCCCTTCAGCACCCGACCGTTCCTGCTCACCAAGCACCCGGCGACGCGAGCGCAGCGCCCGCGACGCGAGCCCCCGCGCCTAGCGCTTCAGGTTCGTGAGCTCCTGCAGCACCTCGTCCGAGGTGGTGATGATGCGGGCGTTCGCCTGGAACCCACGCTGCGCCACGATCAGGTTCGTGAACTCCTGCGACAGGTCGACGTTCGACATCTCGAGCGTCCCCGCAGCGAGCGAACCGACGCCCGCCGAGCCGGGACCGCCGACCGTCGCACCGCCCGAGTTCGCGGTGGCGCGGTAGCCCGACGCCCCGGTCTTCTCGAGGCCGGCCGGGTTGGCGAACGTGGCGAGGGCGATGCGGCCGAGCGCGAGCGACGCGCCGTTCGAGAACGTGCCGGTGACGGTGCCGTCCTTCGCGATCGAGTAGCCCTGCAGCGCGCCGGCCTCGCGGCCGTTCTGCGAGCCGATCGCCGCGGTGTTGAGCGAGGCGAACCCGGTCAGGTCGCCCATGTCGACGCGGATGCCCCCGACGGCGAGGGTGCCGCCGGCGGTCAGCTTGCCGTCGGTGCCGAAGGTCAGCGAGGTCGTCGCCGTGGTGCCCTGGCCGTTGCGCCCGGTGACGTCCCAGCCGTCGGCGGTGCGCGTGTAGGCGAGCGACATCGTGTGCTTGGCACCCGAGGCGTCGTAGACGGTGGCCTCGCGCGTGATGGTCTGGCCGACCGCGGTCTCGGACGGCAGGTTGCCGGCGACCGTGGCGGCGGTGGTGCGGACCGCCGGGGCCGCTGCTTCGAGCGGCAGCGTGATGTCGGACAGCTGGCCGTTCTCGTTGACGACGCCGTTCGTGGCCGGGTAGCCCTGCACGATCTTGCCGTCGGCGGTGACCAGGCGGCCGTCCGCGTCGAAGTCGAACGCACCGGCGCGGGTGTAGACGGTGTCGTTGCCCAGGCGGGTGACGAAGAAGCCGTCGCCCGAGATCATCAGGTCGGTCGCCTTGCCGGTGGCCTGCGCCGAGCCCTGCGAGAAGTTCGTGGAGACCCCGGCGACCTGCACGCCCAGGCCGATCTGGGCGGGGTTCGTGCCGCCGATGCCGGTCTGCGGTCCGCCGGCGCCCTGGGTCATCTGCGACAGGGTGTCCTGGAACACGGTGGTCGACGACTTGAAGCCGACGGTGTTGACGTTGGCGATGTTGTTGCCGGTGACGTCGAGCATCTGCTGGTGGGAGCGGAGGCCGGAGATCCCGGAGTAGAGCGAGCGGAGCATGGTGCGTCCTTTCGGAGAGGCAGGAAGAGCGAGGAAGAACGAGGGAGTACGAGGGAGTACGAGGAAGAACGAGGGAGGAACGAGCGGGCGTCAGGACGCCGGAGCGGTGGTGGTGATGCCGGAGATCACGTCGAGAGCGACCTCCTTCCCGTTCACGGTGACCGTGGGGACGCTGTTCGCGTACGACACGGCCGAGGCGGCCCCGGTGACGGACTTGCCCGAGTCGGCGTCGGTGTAGCTGACCTGCTTGCCGACGAGGTTCGCTGCGGCGATGCGCATCTGGAGCGAGAAGTTCTCGTTCCCTGTCGTGGTCTGGTTGGTGATCTGCTCCATCATCGCGAGCTGCGTCTGCTGGCTGATCATCTGGTTGGTGTCCATCGGCGAGGACGGGTCCTGGTTGCGCAGCTGCGTGACGAGCAGCTTCATGAAGACCTCGGAGTCCATCGTCTGGGACTTCTGGGGCGTCGAGTTGGCGGCCAGGGCCGCTGCCTGCGCGGTCGGGTCCACGCTGCCGGTGATGCCGTCGATGGGCATGGTGAGTTCCTGTTCGTGAGCCGGATCAGGCGAGGACGTCGAGTCCCGCGGTGCGGATGGAGGGCGTGTGGGCGGTGGGCTGCGTGCGCGGGGTGACCCGCGCCTCCAGGCCCGGGTCGCCAGGCAGGGCACGCGCGGCCGGACGCTCGTCGCGACCCGGCGCGTCCTGCGGCTGGTTCTGCGACGACAGGTCGAGCGTGGTGCTCACACCGGTTCCGGCCGCGTCCCGCCGCAGGTCCGGCAGGACCTGGCGGACGGCCTCGCGGCCGGCGTCCGACGCGGCGAACAGCTCGACGTGCATGCCGTGTGCGGTGACGTGCGCGCGGACCGTGACCGGGCCGAGGCTGTCCGGCACGACCTGCACGGTGACGACGTGCTCGCCGGGGCCGGCCTGTGCGAGCGAGAACACCGGTCGCGCCAGCTGCTGGGCGAGCGGTGCCGGGGCCGGCGCGGTCGTCGCGGCGGGCGCGGCGGTCGGCGTCGTCGACATGACGAACGGCGTCTCGCCACCGCGGCTGGGGGCGACGGCCGGGAGGCCCGGATCACCCGGCGTCGACGCCTGCTGCTCCGTCCCGTGGCCGGCTCGGGAGCCGGCGCCGGCTGCCGGGGCGGCCGTGACGACCGGCGCCTGGCCCGGGGCCACGGTGGCGGTGTCGCCGTCGGCGGTGCGGGTGGCGGCGGGGGCCGCGGGGGCCGCGATCGCGGTGGCGGCCGTCGGGGCGGTGGTCGCCGGGTCGGTCGCGGCCGTGGCCATCGAGACGGCGGTCGTCGCGGATGTGGTGGTCGCGGGGGTGGCGCCCGCGGCGATCGTCGCGGCGGCGGCCGGAGACGCGGTGCCGGTGGGCGGCACGGCGGGGGTCGTCGTGGCTTTGGTCGCCGTGCCCGTCGTCGCTCCGGCAGCGTTCTGCCGTGCCCCACCCGACGTCGGCGACTGCTGCGGGGCCGCCGTGGCGGAGGCGGTGGTCGGCGCCGGGGTCGACGGGACCGGCGTCGAGGTGTGCTCGTTGACCGACGCCGGTGTCGCGGCCGTTCCGGAGGTCACCCCCGTGGCCACGGCGACGTGCTGGTCGCCAGCGGGCGTCTCGGCGGCGCCGGTGGCCGACTGGTCCTCCGGGCCACTCGTGAGGCCCGCCGGAGCGGTCGGTGCGGCCACGGTCACGAGTCCGGCGGCGAGCAGCGCCTGCGCGTCGACCGACGGGGAACCGGTCGCGAGCACCGACTGGTCCGACGCGGACGCGGACGCGGACGCGGACGCGGACGGCGTGGCGGCGGTGCTCGGCGTCGCGGCCGAGCCGTCCGCCGTGCGGCCGTCGGTGTCGTCCCGCCCGGCGGCACCGCCTCCTGGGCGCCGCTCGGTCGCGACGGCGGCGGTCAGTGCTGCGCCGAAGGACCCGGCAGCAGCGGGGTCGGACGATGCACCCCGGGTGGAGCCCGGTGCGGTGGGCACGGACGGCTGGGGGGCGATGGTCAGGCTCATGCGGCGCTCCCGGACTGCATCACGGACAGCAGCGCGGCGGTCTGCAGGTCGGTCGCGGAACGCGCTGTCGAGGCGGTCGGCGCGGCGACGGCCGCCGGGGCCGCCTGTGCGGGGACGATCCGGCGGATGGTCGCGATGTCGCCCTGGGAGTACCAGTTGTCGACGATCCGGACGTCCTTGCCGGGGCGCGGCGCGTGCAGCACCTTGCCGTCGCCGACGTAGATGACGACGTGGCCCTCGCCCTTCGGGATGATCAGGTCGCCGGGCTGCGCGTCCTTCAGGGAGCCGACCTCGACGCCCATCTTCGCCTGGTCCGGCACGACCCGGGGCATCGTGACCCCGAGGTCCTTGAAGACCGTCTGCACCAGGCCCGAGCAGTCCATGCCCGCGGTCGTCTCCCCGCCGAACACGTACGGCACACCGAGGTACTTCTTCGCGTCGGCCACGACGTCGGCGCCGGTCGCACCACTGCCGGTGGCGAGGGTTCCGGCGCCGGCGTCGACCGAGGTCGCGGGGGCACGGGTGCCCGTCGCGGAGGCTGCGGCGGTGGCACCGGCAGCGGCCGCCGCGCCGGTCGCGCCGTCGGCGGTGGCGAGAGCATCGGCGAAGGCCGAGGACCCCGCGGCACCGCCGGTGGCGGACGCGCTCGGGGCAGCCGTGGCCGTCCCGCCGCGCAGCGTGTCGATCTGGGACCGGATCTCCGAGATCCGGGAGAGCACCGCTTCGACGCTCATCGGGCACCACCTTCCGTGCGGCGTCGTGCCGCGATCTCGTCGAGGGCGTTCTGTTCGGTCCGGAGTTCCTCGGCCGCCTGCTGCTCGGTGTGCTTGCCCTCGAGCTTCTCGAGGCCGACGGCGGCACGACGGGCGGCGGTGTAGTCCTGCTGTGCCCGGTCGGCGTCGGCACGGCGGTTCTGCACCACGGCGTCGAGTTCCTCGAGCATCCCGCGGGTCGCGGCACGTGCTGCGGCGACGGCGCTCAGGGTGGCGGCATCCTGGATCGGCTGGGCGTCCTCGCTGTCGGCGAGGCTCCGGCGTGCGGCGATCCGGGCGTCGGCTGCGTCACGGACGCGCTCGTTCGCGGTGGCCAGCGTGGCGGCGGCACGGTCCTGTTCGGTGTGACGCAGGCGCAGGAGTCCGGCGAGCGGGAAGCGGCGGGCCATCACGACACCCCCAGCTGCTGCACGAGGCCGCCGAGGCGCTGCCAGGACGCGTCGGCGGTCGCCCGCTCGTCCATGCCCTGGCGCAGGAACGCGTCGATCGATCCCTGGTGGTCGACGGCGGCGTCCACGAGCGGGTTCGACCCGCGCTGGTACGCACCGACGTCGAGCAGGTCCTGGGCACCGGCACGGGCGGCCATCACCTTCCGCAGCACGGTGGCGGCGGCACGCTGCTCGGGTCGGGTGACCTTCGAGGCGACGCGGGACACCGAGCCGAGGGCGTCGACCGACGGGAAGTGCCCGGTGATCGCGAGCTTGCGGTCGAGCACGACGTGGCCGTCGAGGATGCTGCGGGCCGCGTCGGCGATCGGCTCGTTGTGGTCGTCGCCGTCGACCAGCACGGTGTACATGCCCGTGATGCTGCCGACGCGGTCGGTCCCGGCGCGCTCGAGCAGTCCCGCGAGCACCGAGAACGTCGACGGCGGGTAGCCCCTGGTGGCCGGCGGTTCCCCCACCGACAGCCCGATCTCACGCTGCGCCATCGCGACGCGGGTGAGCGAGTCCATCATGAGCACGACGTCCTGGCCGGCGTCGCGGAACGACTCGGCGATGCGGGTGGCCACGAACGCGGCACGCAGGCGCATGAGCGCGGGCTCGTCGGAGGTCGACACGACGACGATCGAGCGGGCGAGCCCCTCGGGTCCCAGGTCGTCCTCCAGGAACTCGCGCACCTCGCGGCCGCGCTCCCCCACCAGGGCGATGACGTTGACGGCCGCGTCGCTCCCACGGGCGATCATCGACAGCAGCGACGACTTGCCCACGCCGGAGCCGGCGAACAGGCCCATGCGCTGCCCGCGGCCGACGGTGGTCAGGGTGTCGAGCACGCGGACGCCGAGCTGCATCGGGGTGTCGATGCGGGTCCGGGCCATCGCGCTCGGGGTGTCGTGGTCGAGCGGGACCCAGGTCACCGGTTCGCCGCCGGGGCCCTCGAGCGGGCCGCGGTCGTCGATCGGTCGGCCGAGTCCGTCGAGCACGCGGCCGAACAGACCGGATCCGGTCGGCACGAGCACCGGGCGGCCGGTCGGACGCGCCGGGGTGCCCGCGGTCACGCCGGTCAGTCGGCCGAGCGGCATGCAGCGGACGCCCGAGGCATCGGTGGCGACGACCTCGACCGCGGTCTGCTCGCCGTCCTCGGCGCCGACCGTGACGACCTCGCCGACGCGGGCGTCGAGCCCGGCGATCGTCAGCCCCAGGCCGACGGCGCTCGTGACGACACCGACCCGCTGGGGTGCGGCCCGCAGCAGCGCCTCGTCGAGACCGCGCGGACGGAGCAGCGTGGCGGTCACCGGTCGGCTCCCGTCACGTCGACACCGAGGGCGGTGCGGGCGCGGTCGAGCGCCGTGGCGATGCGCGCGTCGAGCATGCCGTCCGGCAGGTCGACGACGGCGTCGCCGTCGCGCAGTGCGCCGTCGGCGACGACCGGCACCGGCAGGTCGAGGCCGGCGACGCGCGCGGCGTCTGCCGGGCTCAGCCGGACGGCCACCGGGACCGTGCGGTCGACGGACGCGAGCGCCCGCCGGACGGTGGCCTCCGCGCCGGACGCGATCCGGGCCTCCCGGCTGCCCTGTCCGTCCGGACCGACGACGGTCGCGTCGTGTGCGGGCCTGGAGGCGCGGACCACGTTCCCGACGATCGCCTCGGCCAGGTCGACTGCCGCGCTCGCGACCGACGCCTCGGCGTCCGCCAGGACGGGTGCGACCGTGGAGAGCATGGCGTTCGTGGCGGCGTCGAGGACCGCGATCCGGCGTGCCGTGTCGGCCTGCAGCGCGGTGATCCGCGCGGCGTGCTCGGTCTCGAGCCGGGCGCGCAGGGCGTCGGTCTCGGCCTGCGCGGCCCGCAGGCCGGCGGTGTACCCGGCCGCGTGCCCGCGGACGTCCGCGCTCGACGCACGCTCGCGTCCGGCGGGGTCGGCGAGCACCGGGAAGGCGACGCGGTGCACGACGGTGTCAGTCAACGAGCTCGTCCTCCTCGGCGCGGTGCACGGTGACGACGCCCTGGGCCTCGAGCTCGCGCACGGAGCGGACGACCTCGGCACGGGCTTCCTCGACCTGCGAGACGCGGACCGGGCCCATGGCCTGCAGTTCGTCGTCGAGCAGTTCGCGGTTGCGCTCGGACACGTTCGCGCGGATGGTCTCGACGACCGGCCCGGCTGCGCCCTTCATGGCGGTCGCGAGGATCTTCGAGTCGATGCCGCGCAGCACCTGCTGGATGTCGCGGGACTCGAGCTTCACGATGTCCTCGAAGGTCAGCATGCGGGAGCGGATGTCCTCGGCGAGCTCCGGGTCGCGGGCTTCGAGCCCCTCGAGCACGGCCTTCTCGGTCGCGACGTCCGAGCGGTTGATGATGTCGACCAGGGGTGCGATGCCACCGACGACCTCGACGCTCTCGCGCGGCGACACGACGGCCCCGGCGCGCTGGCGCAGCACGCCGGCGACGATGCCGACGGCCTCGGGGGTCGCGCTGCCCATGGTCGCGAAGGCCTGGGCGACGTCGGTGCGGACGCGCTCGTCGATCCCGGCGAGCACGGCACTGGCCTGCCCGGGGCCCAGGTGGGCGAGCACGAGCGCGATCGTCTGCGGCAGCTCGCCCTCGAGCAGGGAGATGACCTGGCCGGGTTCGGCGTCGTCGAGGAAGTCGAACGACTGGCCGGCGAGGTTCGAGGCCAGACGGTCCATCACGCCGGCGGCCCGCTCGGCACCGAACGACGCCTCGAGCAGCCCGAGGGCGGTCTCCTTGCCGCCGCGCTTCTGCAGCCGGCCGCTCATCGTGATCCGGTGGAACTCCGACAGCGTCTGGTCGACGACGGTGTCCTCGACGCGGCGCATCCGGACGATCTCGGCGGAGATCTCCTCGGCCTCCATCTCGGTGAACTGCTTCATCACCTCGGCGGCGCGGTCCGTCTCCATCTGCATGAGGATGAGCGCGACCTTCTGCGCACCGGTCAGGGCACGGTCGCTCGGACCGGAACCGCCGCCGGGGCTCGGCATCAGCGCGCTCACACCGGTGCCCGGTCGTCGAGGAGCCCGCGCAGGAGCTCGGCGGTGCGCTTCGGGTCGCGCTCGGCCAGGGCGGAGATGTCCTGACGGCGGCGCTCGGCGGTGATCTCCTCGGTCGTCAACACCTCGGTGGGGGCGTCCCCGCCGGGCATCGCCGACAGCACGGCGGTCGGGGCGTCACCGGCACCGAGTGTCGCCCGGTCGTCGACGCCGTCCATCGCGAGGGGCAGCTGGAACGTCTCACCGGCGAAGGCGTCGAGCTCGCCGAGGTCGACGGCCTCGCGCTCCTGCTTCCGGTTGCGGCGGGCGACGAAGAACATGATCGCGATGACGGCGAGGACGATGCCGATCACGATGCCTGCGGTGCGGATCGACGACCACAGTGCTTCCTGCTGGTCGGCCTTCTGCTGGGCCTCGAGGGCCTTCGCGGCCTGGTCGGAAGCGCTCGTGTCGAAGTCCATCATCGCGACCTTGACCTGGTCGCCACGGTTCTGGTCGACACCCGCGGCGGCGGACACCAGGTCGTTGATGCTCTGCAGGTTCGCGTTCTGCACCGCGTCGGCCTTCGAGTTCAGCGCGACCGAGATGGTCTGCCGGTCGAGCCCGCCCGAGGGGATCTGCGTGGTCTCGGTGGTGTGGTCGACGGCGTTGTTCTTCGTCGCCGATTCGTTCTTGTACCCGTCGTCGCCGGTGCCGCTCGTCGCGGTGCCGTTCGGGACGGCGATGTTGTCCGGACCGAGGACCCCGGTCGCGCCGGACCCCGCGCCGGCGCCGGCGCCGTACTCCTCGGTGGTGCTCGACTCGTTCAGCGCGACCGGGCCCGACGTGGGAGACGTGTAGCTCTCGGACGTCCGGGTGCCGGACTCCTGGTTCATCGTCCCGGAGACCACGACGGTCGCGTTGCCGACGCCGAGCGTGGTGTCGAGCAGGTCCTGGATCTTCTTGCTCGTCGCCGCGTCGTAGTCGGCGGCCTGGTCGGCGCCGCTCCCGGTTGCACCGGTGCCGACGGCGGACAGGGTCTGGCCCTTCGCGTCGACGACCGAGACGTCGGTGGGCTGCATGCCCTCGACCGAGGCGCTCGTCAGGTGCACGATGGCCTGCACCTGGTCGGTGCTCAGCTGCGTGCCGTTCTCGGTCGCGATGAACACCGACGCGGTCGGGTCCTTCTCCTCGGAGACGAACACCGACTTCTCCGGGATCGCGAGCTGCACGGTGGCGGTCTGCACGCCGTCCATCGCACCGATGGTCTTGGCGAGCTCGCCCTCCATCGCGCGCTTGTAGGTGACGTCCTGCTGGAACTCCGAGCTCGTCACGCCCATCTTGTCGAGCAGCGAGTAGCCGCCCTCGTTCGACGACGGCAGGCCGTTCGACGCCGCCTTGAGCCGCTCCGAGTACACCTGCGCCTGCGGCACGAGGATCGTCGCGCCGCCGTCGGTGAGCTGGAACGGCACACCGTCGGTCTGCAGCTGGTCCGTGATGGAACTCGCGTCGGCCGCGGCGAGCCCGGTGAAGAGCGGCGCGTAGGACGCCTTGCCGAGCCAGGACGCGAGGGCGATCCCGCCGAGCACGAGCGCCGCGATCGCCAGGATCGCGATGGTGCGCTGGGCGGCGGAGAAGCCCTTCACGTAGGCGCTGAGGCGCGCGAAGACGTTCTTGACGGCGACGGGCATCAGGCCTGCATCCTCATGATCTCGTTGAAGGCGTCGACGCCCTTGTTGCGGACGGCGGAGACGAGCTCGAGCGTGACCTGCGCGCGGGTGGCGGCGATCGTCGCGTCGTGGATGTCGTCGAGGTTGCCGGTCACGGCCTTGAGCGCCAGGGTCTTCGAGTCGCTCTGCAGCGACTGCAGCCCGTCGACGGCGTTGCCGAGGCTCGCGGCGAACCCGCTGCCGTCGGTCGTCGCGCCGGCGGCACCGGTGGCGTTCGTGCTGTCGCTGGACGTCCCCGAGACACTCGTCAGGGCGTTCGTCATCGCGTTGGTGGTCACACCGTTCACGGCGTCGATGGGCATCAGTTCTTCCCGATCTGCAGTGCCGCCTCGTAGGCGGTCTTGGCACGGTCGACCACGGCGGCGTTCGCCTGGTAGCCGCGCTGGGCCATGATGAGGTCCGCCATCTGCGTGCCGAGGTCGATGTCGGGCATGCGGACGTAGCCCTCCTCGTTCGCGAGCGGGTTGTCCGGGTCGTAGGTCACACGGCCGGCGGCGCTGCCGAACGCCGCGCCCTTGACGTAGGCGCCGGAGACGCCGTTGCCCTCCTGCACCTCGACGTAGCGCGCCTGGAACGCGGTGTCGTCCATCGACTTCACGGTGTTCGCGTTGGCGATGTTGTCCGAGACGGCGTCGAGCCACTTCCGGTGCACGGTCAGGCCGGTGCTCGCGATGCCGATCGCGTCGAAGGTCGTCACGAGTTCGTCCGCATCGCCGCACGGACGCTGGTGAGCTCGGAGTTCATCGCCTGCGTGGCGAACTGGTACCGAAGCACGGTGTCGATGTTCGACAGCGTCTCCTCGTCGAGGTTGACGTTGTTGCCGTTCGTGTTCGTCGGCTCGAGGCTGCGCGCCATCGTCGGCGTGGTGGCGCCGTCGCCGTCCACGATCGACTTCGCCAGGGCGTCCTCGAACTGGACCTTCTCGGCGTGGTAGTTCGTCGTGTTGATGTTCGCGATGTTGTTCGCGATCACCTTCTGGCGCATCGACAGACCGTCGAGTGCGCTCTGCAGCGCGACGCTCGTCACGGAATCGAACACGAAGGGTCCCCTCGTCAGGCGTCGTCGGTGCGACGTCGCCGTGCGGTGGTGGCCGATCCCTGGCCGAACTGGTGAGCGATCCGTGCTCGAGTGGCGCTATCGGAGTCCGTCGTCCGCCGCGTTAGGCGTCGCCCCGAACGGGGGGCGGTGGGTGCGGGGTCGGTGTGCGGTGTCGCTCGTTGCGCGGGCCTGCAGTTGCACGCGCACGAGAGCGACACCGTCGACGTCGTACGACATCGACATCGTCGCCCCGGGCACGCGCCACCAGTTGCACGCGCGCGGAAGCGACGGAGCCGACGTCGTACGACAACGACGACGTCGCCCGTTGCGCGCGCCGGCAGTTGCACGCGCGCGAGAGCGACAGGGTCGCCGTCGTACGACGACGACATCGTCGCTCCGTGCAGACGCCGCCAGTTGCGCACGCCGGCAGTTGCACGCACGCGGAAGCGACAGGGTCGCCGTCGTACGACGACGACATCGTCGCTCGGGGCGCGGGTCAGGCGGAAGCGTCGAGGTACACGGAGCCGCGGGGCTCGCGCGTGGCGTCGACGGCGCGCAGGGCACCGAGGTGCTCCAGCGTCGAGCGGCGGTCCGCCTCGAGCACCGTCATCCGGTCCCGCTGCGCGGCGAGCAGCCGGGAGGCCCGTCCCACCAGGTCCCGCGGCAGCGGTCCCAGCCCGGCCGGCTCCGACCACCCGGCCACGGCCGTGGAGTCGGCCGCCTGCCCGGCGGCATCGCGCTCCAGGGAGGCGAGCAGGGCCTCCCATCCGGCTCGTCCGTCCGGCTGCTCAGGCGACAGCTCTGCGGACGGCTCAGGCGACACCGAGGGCTCCCCCGGTCGGCTGCTGCGTGGTGGGCGTCGCGGGCAGCGACGCGGCTGCCTCGTGCCACGACTGACGCAGCGGCTCGAGGATCCGGATGCAGTCGCGGGTGGCCTGCACGTCGCGGTGCACGTTCGCCGTGATGAGCGAGGTGGAGGCGTAGTTGTAGACGGCGAGCAGACCCTCGCCGCCGTCCCAGACGTCGATCCGGAGTGTGCTGGAGAGCTCACCGACGATCGCCTGGGCGTGCAGGAGCTGCTCGCGGGCCGCCTCCCAGTCGGCGGCGACCTGCGCGGCCTCCGCACGGTGCAGGTCGAGCAGCAGCCGGTCGTAGAGCATCGTCACGAGCTGGGCCGGCGTCGCCGACAGCACGGCCTCGTTCGTGTACTGGGCACGACGCTGGTCGGTGACGGTGCGCGGCTGGGCGGCCTGGCGGAAGGCGGCTGCCTGGAAGTCGAAGGTCATGGTCGTTCCCGTCAGCTCGACGTCGAGGCCAGCTGGCCGGCGAGCCAGCTCGACTGCGACTGGAGCTTGCTGAGGCTGGTCTCGAGGGATGAGTAGAGGGTCTGCAGCGCGGCCCGGCGCCTCGTCAGCCGGTCGGTCCAGCTGTCGATCTGGGTGTTGAGGTCCTTGGCGACGGCCTGCTGTCCGGTGATGGACGTGGTGATGGAGCCGTCGTACTTGTCGGAGGCGGCGCTGGCCGCGGCACCGACGTTCGCGGCGACGCCGGAGAGCATCGCCTGGGTGGCCTTCGGATCGGCGGCGAGTGCCTTCTGGAAGACCTCCGGGTCGAAGGTGAAGCTGCCGTCCCTCGTGATCACGATCCCGATCGTCGACGGCGACTTGCCGTCGACCGGGGCGGACATCGTGCTCGTGAGCCGCTGCACGGCGTCGCGGGACGCACCGTCGCCGAGCAGGACGCCGGCCTTCGTCGTCGTGGTGCCGGACGTCGCGCTGGTCGAGCTCGACACCGCGGTGTTCGTCTTGTAGTAGGCGGCGACCGCGTTCATCGCGTCGACGAGCCCGGAGGCCACGGACTGGGCCTTGGTGGTGTCCTGCGCGACCGTCACGGTGACGGGTTCGGTGGTGGCCTTCGACACGGTGACGTCGAGCCCGGGGACGAGCCCCGTGAAGGTGTTCGTCGCGCTCGTGACCGTCTGCGCGGCGGCGGTGCCGGCCCAGAGCGTGACGCTGGCGTCGGTCGCCGTGGTGACGACGGCGGCACCGGTCTCGGTGAGGACGTTCGTCGCGGTGCCCGCAGCCACGTCGTCGGCGCCGCCCCGGTACACCTGGAAGCCGCCGGCCGCCCCGGTCGTGGCGGACGTGAGCTGCAGGCGGTAGAGCTTGCTGCCGTCGGCGTCGGTGCCGGCGGAGACCTTCGTCGCGGTGACGCCCGCACCGGACTTGTTCAGGGCGGACACGGCGTCGTCGAGCGAACCGGACGCCGGCGTCACGGTGGTCGGCTTGCCGTCCGCGCCGACGATCGTGATCGGCTGCGCACCGGTCGACCACGTCGACATCGCGGCCGTGACCCCGACCTGTGCCGAGGCGGTCGAACCGACGGTGAAGCTGATGGAGCCGGCGGTCGCCCCGGTACCGGTGACGGCGGTGACGCTCGGCGCGGTGCTCGTCGCGGCGAAGAGGTCGAGCGACGAGGCCTTCGCGGCGTCCGCGGCCTTCGTGGCGAGCCCCTGGATCAACCCGTTGAGCGTCTGCAGTGACGAGATGAACGAGTTGGTGGTGATGAGCTTGTTCTTGAGCAGGGTCTGCGGGACCCCCTCGACGCTCATCAGCGAGTTGATGAGGTCGGTCGTCTTCAGGCCGCTGACCAGACCGTCGATCGCGAGGCTGCTGCTCGAGGACACGGACGAGGACATCGTCGACACTCCCTGGCGTCGTGGAGGTGGTCAGGATGGTGGCGTCCGTCCTCCGGGACACCCGATCGGGCCCGGAGGACGGACGTCGTGATGGCTAGCGCAGGAGCGAGAGCACGCCCTGGGTGCTCTGGTTCGCCTGCGCGAGCATCGAGGTGCCGGCCTGGCTCAGGATGTTGTCGCGCGTGTACTTGACCATCTCCTGCGCCATGTCGACGTCGGTGATGCGCGAACCGGCAGCGGTGAGGTTCTCCTTGGCCACGTTCGTCACGTTGATGGCGTGGTCGAAGCGGTTCTGGACCGCACCGAGGTTGGAACGAGCCTCCGAGACCGACTTGATCTGCGCGTCGAGCTCGGTCACCGCGAGGCGAGCGTTGTCGCCCGTGGTGAAGTCGAGCGCCTTGACCGCCGTGGCGACCTTCGAGACGTCCGCGCCGGTGAGGTCGACGTCGATCTTGCTGGCGTCGGAGCCGTCCGCGCCGACCTGGAAGGTCAGCTTGCCGGTACCGGGACCAGCAGCCGTGGTGGAGGCCTTGCCGTCGAGCAGCTTGATCCCGTTGAAGTTGGTCGAGTCCGAGATGCGCTGCAGCTCCTCCTGGAGCTGACCGACCTCGGTCGTGATCGCCTTCCGCGAGTCCTCGTTGTTCGAGTCGTTGCCGGCCTGGACAGCCAGGTCGCGCATGCGCTGGAGGATCGAGTGGGTCTCGGTGAGGCCACCTTCAGCGGTCTGCACGACGGAGATGCCGTCCTGCGCGTTGCGGGCGGCGACCGTGAGGCCACCGACCTGGGACTTCAGCCCCTCGGAGATCGACAGACCGGCAGCGTCGTCGGCAGCACGGTTGATGCGGAGGCCGGTCGAGAGCTTCTCGAGGGACTTCGACAGGTCGTTCTGCGTCGCGTTGAGGTTCCGGTACGTGTTGAGTGCCGAGAGGTTGGTGTTGATGGACATACCCATGGTGGTTTCCTCCGTGAATGTGGGTCGTGCGTCGGCCCGTCCGTGGGCTGACATGGATGACTCTCGGCCGGTTGCCGGGAGTCGTTAGGGGATCAGCGGAGAACTTTCCGCCGACGTCTCAACTCGCCGCGACGGCCGGGCCGGACGCGACGTCGTGCACGGCACGGGCGACACCGGCGGCGGCGTTCGTGGCGACACGGGCGAGGTAGGCGCTGCGGCGAGCCGCGGTGGTGCGGCTCGCGGGCTCGACGGTGGTGCCGTCGCCGTAGTGGGCGGCGAGACCGTCGTGGAGCAGGCGCATCGCCTCGGAGCGCTGCTGCGAGACGGCCGAGTGCGTGATGCCGAGCTCGGCGGCGACGTCGGTGACCGAGCGGTCGCCGAAGTACACGGCCTCGACGATGAAGCGCATCCGCTCCGGCAGGGCCTCGACTGCGGCGCGGAGGTACCGGCGCTTCTCGGTCTCGAGCAGGTCGTCCCCGGGGAGCGGCAGGTCCGCGGCGACGAGGTCGTGCACGGTCTCGTCGAGCGGCGCGACGGTCCGGGCGGCGTCGCTCATCGCGTCGACGGCGGTCTGCTTGTCGACGCCCATGGCATCGGCGATCTCCTGGGCACCGACGCTCCGACCGAGGCGTGCGGACAGGGCCTCCTGCGTTGCCAGGGTCTCGCGGATCCGCTTCCGGGTGCCGCGGGAGGCCCAGTCGGCCGAACGCATGTCGTCGGCCAGCGCACCGGCGATCCGGGTGCGGGCGTAGGCGCCGAACGGCACGCCGAGGGTGGGGTCGAAGGCCTCGGCGGCTGCGACGAGTGCGAGCGATCCGACGGCGGCGAGGTCGTCGCGGTCCAGGTGCGTCGCCCGGGAGCGGACGTCGGCCACGATGTAGCCCACGAGCGGGAGGTGCTCCACGATCATCGCGTTGCGTTCGGTGCGGTCCATGCTGTTCCCCTGGTCGACCTGACGTGTGTCGGCTCACCCGTCCGTGGGCGCGACGGACGCCGGCCTCGGATGGCCGGTACGTACGCCGAAGACCCGCCCGGGTCCCTCCGAGCGGTGCACCCCGCATCGTTCCCGAGCGGTTCCGGGTGTCCCCCGGGGTGCGTTCTGAATGTATCGGCTGGCAATGCGCTGAACAGGTGCACAACCGTCCCCAGTGCGGGGGTGTCAGGCCCCGTTTCGGGTCGGCATTTGGGGGGACCCGCGGTCGGGAACGCTCGTTCTTGTCCCCCGACGGGGGTCATCGGGTCACAGAGTCGACGAGTACGGGGGACGGCACTCGGCCGCCGGGGCTTACGGTCGCGGTCACGGAGTCGATAGGTCCCGGTGTCCGCAGGATGACGGACCGGGGACCACCCCGACGAACCACCACCTGGGAGGAGCTGATGAGCGTGAACGACCTGTCCGCCGTGCTCTGGCGCGAACGCGAGCTGCTCGAACTGCTCACCTTCAAGCTCGAGGAGGAACAGCTCCTGCTCACCGCGGGCCGCTCCCGCTGGGTGTCGCACGCCAGCCGCGAGGTCGAGCAGGTCCTCGACCGGCTCCGCAGCACCGGTCTCGAGCGCGCCGCGCAGAGCGCCGAGGTCGCCGAGGAGTGGGGCGTGGCCGCCGACGCTCCCCTGCGCGACGTCGTCGCCGCGGCACCGAACGGGCCGTGGGGCGAGATCCTGTCGTCACACCTCACCGCGATGGTCGAACTGACCACCCAGATCGGTGCCCTGCGCGACGAGAACGACCGGTTCCTCCGTGCCGCCGCCCAGGCCACCGAGGAGACCCTGGCGGGGACCGTCACCGGCGCCGCCACCTACGACGCGAGTGGCACGTCCGGCCCAGGCCAGGACGGCGCCCGCCTGTTCGAGGGGACGCTGTAACACCGTGGTCAGCACCTTCGGATCCCTCGCGACCGCCTACTCCGGCCTCGCAGCCGCCCGTGCCGGCATCGACGTCACCGGCCAGAACATCGCGAACGCCGGCACCGCGGGCTACACGCGGCAGCGCGTCACGCAGAACTCGATCCCCGCGACCCAGACCGGGTTCATGCGGGGCACCGCGGCCCTCGCCGGCCAGGGCGTCTCGGTCGACGGCATCGCCCGCCTGGCGTCCCTGACGCTCGACACCGGTGTCCGCGTCGCCGCAGGTTCCTCGGCCTACGCCGATGCCCGCGCCACGGCGCTCTCCGCCCTCGAGACCGGGTTGCACGAGCCCGGCAAGGACGGCCTGAGCGCCAAGCTCGACGTGTTCTGGTCGTCCTGGAGCGAGCTCGCGAGCCACCCCGACGACCCGGGTGCCGCCAGTGCCGTGCTCGGGGCCGCCGGCACCGTCGTCGCCGCCCTGGCTGCCGGCTCGAAGGCCGTCGACGCGCAGTGGTCCTCGGTGCGCGGCACCCTGACCGGGCAGGTCGCCCAGCTGAACGGCGCCGCGGAGCAGGTCGCCGACCTGAACGGCAAGATCCGCACCGCGCTCGCCTCGGGCGGCAACGCCAACGAGCTGCTCGACCAGCGCGACCAGCTCACGCAGCAGATCGCCACGCTCGCCGGCGGCACCACCCGGACGAACGCCGACGGCACGGTCGACGTGCTCCTCGGCGGCAACCCGCTCGTGCAGGGCACCGACGCCCGCTCGGTCGCCCTCGGTGGCGGCGAACGTCTCGCCGACGGCACCGCGGTCACCCTGACCTGGACCACCGGCACGGCCGGGGCGGTCGGACTGGGCGGCGGGTCGATCGGTGGCGCCCTCGCGGTCCTCGCACCCGCGTCCGGCACCGGCACGGGCGGCGCACTCGCCGAGGCCTCCGCGTCCTACGACGCCGTGGCCACGCGGCTCGCCACGACCGTGAACGCCCTGCACGCCGCCGGGACCACCCCGGCCGGCACCACCGGCGCCCCCTTCTTCTCCCTGGCGGCCGGCGTCCCCGCCGCCCAGGCACTCGGCGTCGTCCCCACGGACGCCGGTGGGCTGGCGACGCGGAACGCGGCGGGGGAACTCGACGACTCGTTCGCCGACGCGCTCGCGCGACTCGGGGCGTCGTCGGACGGCGCCGACCAGGTCTGGGCGACGTTCGTGGCGGGGGTGGGCACCGCCTCCAGGTCGGCCACGTCGGAATCGACGATGACCGGACTCGCGCTCACCAACGCGCGCAACCAGCAGCAGTCCAGCGCCGGCGTCGACCTCGACGAGGAGAACGTCAACCTGCTGAGCTACCAGCACGCGTACCAGGGCGCGGCGCGCGTCCTGACCGCGGTCGACGAGATGCTCGACACCATCATCAACCGCGTCGGACTCGTCGGGAGGGGCTGATCGTGATCACCCGTGTGACCACCCAGATGTCGATGGCGGCCGCCTCGGCCCGGCTGCAGGCCGGTGCCGCGCGGGTCGCCGAGCTCACCGACCAGGCCACGACGCTGCGTGCGATCCAGAAGCCCTCGGACGACCCGGTCGGTACCGCGTCGTCGATGCAGGTGCGCAAGGAGCAGGCCGCAGCCGCGCAGTACTCGCGGAACGCGAACGACGCCGCGGCGTGGCTCGCGACCACCGACAGTGCGCTGTCCGGCGTGTACTCGGTGCTCAACAACGTCCGCGACCTCACGGTGCGGGCCGCGAACTCCGGCACCATGAGCGACACCGACCGCGACGCGTTCGTCACGCAGTTCCGGTCGCTCAAGGCCGACCTCGAGGCACGCGCCAACACGACCTACGGCACCCGTTCGGTGTTCGCGGGCTCGTCGACCGCCGCTGTCGCCTACGACCCCGCGACGGGCTGGGCGGCCTCGGGCACCGACGTGTCGCGTCGGGTCGGCGACGGCACCACGGTGCGGGTCGACACCTCCGGCGCCGCGGTCTTCGGCTCCGGCGACGACTCGGTGTTCGGCATGATCGACTCCATCGTCAGCGACCTGCAGAACGGGGTGAACGTGAACGCTCGCATCGGGGACGTCGACACGGCGCTCGGGACCGTCCGCGGCGCCCAGGCCGACGTCGGCGTCCGGCACGCCGCTGCACTCGCGGCGCAGGACTCGCTGAAGTCCGCGACCGTCTCGCTCGAGAGCCGCCGCGCCGACATCGAGGACGTCGACCTCGCGAAGGCCGTCCTCGACCTGCAGGTGCAGCAGACCAACTACCAGGCAGCCCTCGCCGTCACCGCGAAGGTCCTGCAGCCGACCCTGATGGACTACCTCCGATGAGCATCTCCCTGACCTTCGCCGTCCCGCCGTTCGGGCTCGCTCCCGCCGCGGCCTTCGAGCTCTCGCCGGTCGACGGCGCCGAGGGGCTGTTCACGCTCGTCGGCGACGACGCACGGCTGTTCCTGCTCGACGCCGCGGTGCACCTGCCGTCGTACGCGCCGGAGCTCACCGACGAGCAGGCCGCCGGGCTCGGGTTGACCGACCCGACCGATGCGATGCTGCTCGTGGTCGCGAACCCCGGAGCGTCCGGCACCACGGTGAACCTGCTCGCGCCGATCGTCGTGAACGCCCGGACGGCCGTGGGCGCGCAGGTCATCCTCGAGGAGCAGGACCTGCCGCTGCGGGCGGAGCTCGCGCGGGTGTAGGTGGGGGCGGGCTTCGGGCCGGGCCGGGGCCGGTCGACGCGGAACGACACTGTCGACGTCGTACGACATCGGTGCTGTCGCACCTCCGCGTCTGCAACTGTTGCGCACACGTGACAGCGACAGAGTCGCCGTCGTACGACATCGACATCGTCGCAAGTTGCTTCCGCCTCATCCCTCCACAGCCTGGAGGCGCGGCTCGTCATCCACAGATCGGCTCACCGTCGCCCCGTGGTCGGTCCCGGCGATCGATGGTTGATCCATGGACGACCGCGCACGCACCATCCCCCTCATCCGCACGACCGGCAAGCCCAGCGCCGAGCGCCGGGCACTGCAACGCCGGGTCCGTCGGGGCGAGTTGGTCGCGGTACGTCCGGGGGTCCTGGTCTCCCCGTCGTCGGTCGTCGGACTCCGGCCCGAGGACCACCTGTTGCTCCTGGTGCGCGCAACAGCGCCGATGATCCACGCGCCGAGGGCCTTCGCCCGCTCGGCTGCGGCTGCCGTGCACGGACTCCCCTTCGTCCATGCCCCTCCGGCGAAGGTCGACGTGGTCGATCCGCGCCGCGAACGCTCCGACACGTCAGCACATCTGCGGCTCCATCCCGGACCGCTCGTCCGCGAGCCGACGCCGGACGCACGGTGGGCCGGCCTGCCCGCGACCACCCCCGCGGAGATCGACGGAGCGCCCGTCACGTCATTGGCACGGACCCTCGTCGACATCGCGGGTTCGTCCACCCTCGAGTTCGCGCTGCCGATGATCGACCAGGCGCTCCACGATCGGCATCTCCTGCCCGAGGTCCTGCTCGACGAACTCGCCGCGACGGGGCCCACGGGCCACGACAAGGCAGGGATCGCCGTGGGGATGGGCTCGGCGCTGTCGGGGTCACCGGCGGAGTCAGTGTGCCGCGTGCGCTTCCGGGAGATCGGGGTGCCGGAGCCGGTGCAGCAGCACGTGTTCGCCCGGGCCGGATCGGCCACGGCGATCGTGGACTTCTGGTTCCCCGACCAGGGCGTCGTGGTCGAGGTCGACGGCCGCGCGAAGTACGAGGACCCGGCGCTGCTCGACGGGCGGTCCACCGCGGACGCTCACTGGCGCGAGAAACGTCGTGAGGACTTCATCCGGTCGTTCCCCGAGGTCCGTGTGGTCGTCCGGCTCTCGTGGTCCGACCTGATGCTGCCCGACCGGGTGCGGGCTGCCCTCCGGCGCGCGGGTGTGCCGTGCTGAGGCTGCGTGTTCGACGATCAGCGCGGACGACGCGGCGCGTCCGGGTGGTACGTGCGCTGACGCTCGATCCGCGGCCGACCGGACGCTTCACCGGCGTGCGCCACCCCACCGACGACGACCTCACCGAGTCCCACGCGGACACCACGCACCGGCCCCACGCCCTTGACCACGCCGCCGCGGTGGTCGGGGTCGGGCTCCCGGTGGTCGCCGCCGTCCGCCAGTTCGACGTCTCGCAACGAGACCGGCCCGAGCACCTGCGCGCCCGAGCCGATCCGCGCCGGCCCCTCGACGAGACACCCTGCCGTCAGGCGAGCCCGACCACCGATGACGACGTCGGACCCGTCGGCCACGATGGTCACCGGGCCCGGGCCGAGTTCGGCACCCTCGCCGATGTGCACAGCCGACGCCGACGCGACGACGGTCACGGGTCCGGGGCCCAGGCGGGCACCGGCGGCCAGCGTGATCACCCCACCGTGCCGGGTCTCGAGCGTCGTGGACGGGTACAGCTCCACGCCGGGCAGGACCGACACGCCCACCCCGATCAGGACGGACGCGGGATCGAGCACCCGGACCTCGGGCGCGAGGGCGGCCACCTGCCGGACGGTCAGGAACCCGGCCGCACGACGAGCGTCGTCGAGGGGTCCCTGCTCCGGATCGGTGTCCACCCAGCGAGCCTCTCACGTGCCCGGCGTACGGTGAACGCATGGCCCGTGCCCCGAAGGACCAGTCGATCGTGCCCCTGCCGACCGCACCGGTCTCCCCCACCGCTTCCGACCCCCGAACGCAGCAGGTCCAGCCCTCGGGCTGGGCCAAGTGGCTCGATCGGGTCATCAGTGTGCAACGCCCCGTCGTGGTCGCGCACGTCAACGCGATCCGTCGCCGCAAGCCCGACGCGACCCCCGCCGAGGTGATCCAGATCCTCGAGCGGCAGTACCTTGCCGCCGTCACGACCGGCGGTGCCGCGGTCGGTGCGAGTGCGGTGATCCCCGGAGTCGGGATGGCCGCTGCGCTCGGACTGAGCGGCGCCGAGACGGTCGGGTTCCTGGAGACCACCGCGCTGTTCGCACAGTCGGTGACCGAGGTGCACGGCATTGCGCTGGACGACCCGGAGCGCGCCCGCACCCTGGTGATGGCGATGATCCTCGGCGCACCGGGCACGCAGCTCATCAAGCAGCTCGCCGGACAGGCCGCCGGCGGTCAGGCCCGGACCGCGTTCTGGGGCGAGATGGTGACGTCCTCGCTGCCGAAGCAGGTCGTCAACGGCATCGGTGGACAGGTCCGTGACCAGTTCATCAAGCGCTTCGCCATCCGACAGGGCGGCTCGGTCCTCGGCCGCGCGCTCCCGTTCGGCATCGGAGCGGCCGTCGGCGGTCTGGGGAACCACGCCCTGGGGCGCAAGGTGATCCAGGCGTCGCGGACGGGGTTCGGCATGCCGCCGGCGGAGTTCCCGATCGTGCTGACGGTCACACCGGCTGCCGAGAAGACCCGGCGTGCCCTTCCGTGGAAGCGCGGCGCGGGCAAGGACCAGGACCTCTGGACCGAGCCGGGCCAGGACGCCCCCCGCTCGAAGCGCTAGCGGGACGACCGAACAGGGCCCGGGCAGGGTTGCTCAGCAGCCGAGCCCGGGCCGTTCGTGCAACTGCGCCTCAGAAGGACCGCACCGGCGTCGTCACGACCTGCCCGGCGTGGGCGAACCCACCACCGAACCCGAACAGCAGCGCCGGCACCCCCTCTGGCAGATCGCCACGCTCCCACGCCTTCGACAGCCCGAGCGGCACACTCGCGGCCGAGGTGTTCCCGGACTCGACGACGTCACGGATGACGAACTTCGACTCGCCGCCGAGCGCGGTGACGAGCGGCTCGATGATCCGCAGGTTCGCCTGGTGGAACGCGAACACCTCGATGTCGTCCATCGAGAGCCCGGCGGCCTCGACGACCTTGCGGGCGTGCCCCTCGGCCTCGGTGATGGCCCACCGGTAGATCGAGCGGCCCTCCTGGTTGAACCGCCCGGGCGACCCCTCGACACGGACGGCGTCGAGCAAGTGCGGCACGCTCCCCCACGACACCGGGCCGATCTCGGGCGTCTCGGCGACCCCGAGCACGGCGGCACCGGCCCCGTCACCGACGAGTACGCACGTCGACCGGTCGGTCCAGTCGGCGATGCCGGACAGCACCTCGGACCCGATGACGAGCGCGACGTCGGCCGAACCGGTGCGGATGGACTGGTCGGCGAGCCCGAGCGCGTACTCGAAACCGCTGCACGCGGTGTTGATGTCGATCGGCGCCGGGCCGTTCGTCATGCCGAGAGCGGCGGCGACCCGACCTGCCGTGTACGGCGCGCGGTCCTGGTGGGTGGTGGAGGCGACGATGACGAGTCCGACGGCCGAGGGTGACACCCCGGCGTCGGCGAGGGCACGGCGTCCGGCCTCGATCGCCATCGACGTCACGGTGTCGTCGGGCCCGGCGATCCGACGCGTCTGGATCCCGGTGCGGGTGCGGATCCACTCGTCGTTCGTGTCGACCATCGTCGAGAGCTCGTCGTTGGTCAGGACGCGTTCGGGCTGGTGGTGTCCGAACCCGAGGATCCGGCTGCCGCGGAGTGCTGGGATGTTCATCGTCGGCACGTTACCCCCTCATTCCACCGCCGCATGCCGATCGGGGAATGGAGACCACCGCATCACTTCCGCGCCGCTGCGGTCGCGCGGTCGTTCGCCTTGCCGATCGCCTCGACCAGCTCGTCCTTGGTCATCTTCGAGCGGCCGCTGACGTCGAGCCGCTTCGCGACGTCCATCAGATGTGCCTTCGAGGCGTTCGCGTCGACGCCGCCCTCAGTCTTCCCCGAAGAACGCGAAGCGGAACCGCGGGAGCCAGCGGCGCCGGAGTCGGACGGCCCGGAGGACTCCTTCTCCTCCCAGTGGTCGCCGACCTTCTCGTACTCGTGCTTCACAGCGGCGAACGCCGTGCGGTGCGCCCGCTCGCCCGGGCCGTACGTCTCGTTCGCCGAGTCCAGTGTCTTCTCGAAGACCTCCTGCGCGTGCTCCGGTGACCGCTGCAGGGTGCTGGGGATCTCGTCCTTGGCTGGCATGGCTGCTCCTCTCGAGTGGTACCCCCTGACTACTCCCCACCCCTCGACCGGTACTCCCAGGGCCTGGCGTCCGCAGCGCGTCACGAGTAGACCCGTCTCATGGACTACACACACCTCGGACGGACAGGGCTGTCGGTCTCGCGCGCCGTGCTCGGCACGATGAACTTCGGCCCGGAGACCAGCGAGGACGACTCGCACGCGATCATGGACCGGGCCCACGAGCTCGGCGTCAACTTCTTCGACACCGCCAACGGCTACGGCGGCTCGGTGGGCAAGGGCGCCACCGAGGAGATCATCGGCCGCTGGTTCGCCAAGGGCGGCGGACGTCGCGAGAAGACGGTCCTCGCCACCAAGGTCTACGGCGAGATGATCGACTGGCCGAACGGCGGCAAGCTCTCGGCGTACAACATCCGCCAGTCGCTCGACGCGTCGCTGCGCCGCCTGCAGACCGATCACATCGACCTGTACCAGATGCACCACGTCGACCGGGACACCCCCTGGGACGAGATCTGGCAGGCCATGGAACTCGCGGTCGCCCAGGGCAAGGTGCTCTACGTCGGCTCGTCGAACTTCGCCGGCTGGCACATCGCCCAGGCGCAGGAAGCCGCGAAGCACCGCAACTTCCTCGGCCTCGTCAGCGAGCAGTCGATCTACAACCTCGTCGTCCGCGACGTCGAGCGTGAGGTCCTCCCCGCCGCCCGCCACTACGGCCTCGGCGTGATCCCGTGGTCCCCGCTGCAGGGCGGGCTCCTCGGCGGCGTCATCGAGAAGACCGAGAACGGCTCGCGTCGCCTCTCGGGCCGCAGCGCAGAGTACGTCGAGGCGCACCGTGACCAGCTCCAGGCCTACGAGTCCTTCGCGAAGGAGCTCGGCCACACTCCCGGCGAGCTCGCCCTCGCGTGGCTGCTGCACCAGCCCGGAGTCACCGCGCCGATCACCGGCCCGCGCACGATGGAGCAGTGGGAGTCCGCGGTCCGAGCCGTCGACATCCGCCTCGACCAGCGTGCGCTCGACCGGCTCGACGAGATCTTCCCGGGGCACAAGACCTCGCCGGAGGACTACGCCTGGTGACGTCGCCGACGGAACCAACGGGTCGGTGACACGACCATCTGCCTGGAGGCGCGCGATCTCGCCGTCGTGCAGGCCGATCGCCCGCAGGTACGCGTCGACCGACCCCCAGCGACGCTCGACGTGGTCGATGACCGTGGTCATGATCGCCGGAACGCACCGTTGCGCGATCGCGGTGGCCTCGGGGTCGGCGCTCTCTGCGCGTTCCCGCACGAAGCGGTCGACGAGCCGTTCCGCACTCATGGCGTAGTCCTCACCGATCGCGTCGATGTCCGCGCCCCAGTGCCGTGCGAGCAGCGCGCTGACGATCCCGGTGCGATCCTTCCCGGCCGAGCAGCAGACCAGCACGTCGCCGTCGGTGGCCGCGACGGCGCGGAGTGCTTCGGCGATCCCGGTGCGGTGCCGGTCGAGCCAGTCGATGTACTGGTCCTCGAGGGCGATGGCCTCGGCTGCCGACTCCAGCCCCGACGACGGATCGAACATCGGGACGCCTCGGTAGCGAGGCGACGCCGCGAGCGGATGCGGCACGGCGGCGGTCTCGTCGACTCGGCGGAGGTCGATCACCGCGTCGAGGCCGGGCGGGTAGGCGTCCGGTCCAACCGGTTCGGTGTTCGCCCGGTACACGGTGCGGGGGTGGTCGGCCTGGAGGGCGGTACCGCCGACGGGGCGGAGGTTGGTGAGGGCGCGCGACGTCGTGGTCATGCTTCCACTCTGCCGGGGACGAGCCGTCTGCGAGGATCGAACCATGAGTGAACACACCGAACTCATCGTCGCCCTCGACATCGCCGAGCGTGATCAGCGACGAATGGCTGCCGACGTGAACGATTGGCTCCGCGCGTCCGGCTGGAGCGTCCGATCGGCGTCCGCGAACGGGCCGGATGCCCTCGGTGCGCACGCGGACTCGTTCCGTGAGTCGACGTGGAGCAGCGCACCGTCAAGCGCGATCCTCTGCTCCGTCGAGGACTCGATGTGGGACGCGGTCAGCGACATGGAAGGTCCGCGCTGCTGGCAGTGCGACAGCGAAATCGCCGACGAGGACATCTCGCTCCTCGGCGACTGGATGTCCGGCCCAGAACCGGTGTTCACGTGCGGCCAGTGTGGAGCAGTGGCCCTCGCCGGCGACATGAACGTGGCGAGCAGTGTCGTGTTCGGGAACCCAGGAATCACGATCGAGTGTTTCGGGTACGACGGCATTGCCCTCGCGCGGCGGCTGCTGACCGAGGTCCGTGGATCATTCGCGAACCGTTGGGCCTACGTGCACCGCCAACGGTGACCTCGTCTCGAAACTGGCGTGGCCAAGTCGTCCCGGCGCTCACGCGGAGGGCGGTAGCGCTCCTCGCCGCCTCCGTGACCGTCCGAGCGCCGTGATGGCAACGTTCAGCTCAATGCCTGAGAACGTCGCTGGTACGAAGGGGAGGTCGTGTTCGGAACTCGGTCGAGTCCGAGTGCTCACCATTCAGTCGAAGACCTTTGGAACCGCGCCGTCGGCGAGCTCCTCCACTCGCTTGCCGACTTCGCGCAACAACGCCCGACCTGACCCGGAACCAAGGCGGTAGTTCGCGTTCATCCGACGAAGAAATGCGTCCACCTCCCGACCCTCGGCGCCGTCAGCACCCAGCGAGACGAACTCCTTCGACATTCCAGCAAGCTCTTCGCGG
The DNA here is from genome assembly GCF_040223925.2 of Curtobacterium sp. WHRI 8282. NCBI lineage: Bacteria > Bacillati > Actinomycetota > Actinomycetes > Micrococcales > Microbacteriaceae > Curtobacterium > Curtobacterium sp. WHRI 8282. The sequence goes on along the minus strand of NZ_JBEHCD020000001.1, from coordinate 1,050,544 downwards.
CTGAACCCGTCGATGTAGAAGTCGACGTAGTCGGCAACGGACGAGTAGTCGTCCCACCAGTATTGGTAGAGGTTCTCCAGGAAGCCCCCAAGGAGAGGAATCGCTTCGGAGTAGTTCTCGTACCCGATCTCGGTCAATCCAGTCATGTCACCCTCCGAGCCGTTTCGGGTACGCGGTCCGGACCACGAAACCGCCTGGACTGTTCTTGTCCCACAACAACTGCATCCACATCTGCTCCTCGTCTGCGAAGACCCCATCACCGAACCGCCGTCCGATCGCCTGATCGAACGTCGCGGTGATCGTGAAGATCTTGGGCTTGGGCTTGGGCTCCATGTTCAACCAGTTCGAGATCTCGTCGGCTCGGCTCTCCAGGGTGCGGTCGATCAAACGGTTGCGATCGTCCCCGGGGAGACGGAATCCGTCCCGTCGGGCTCGGCGTTCACACCCGAAGCTCAGCCGTCCGCTGATCAGGATGCTGACTGCGCGTTGAGGAGTTCTTGACTGGCAAGAGCTACGAGCGGACGCATCAGGGCCTCGACATTGACCTCGTCATCGTCGAGCGCCGCGCTCGTTGGCTCCGCTGCATCCGCAGTCGACCCCGGTCGGACCTCGATCAGTCCGCCCTCGGACGCCTCACGACAGAGGCGCAAGACCTGCCCGACGCGCGTCGAGCCGACGAGTTCGCTGGAGACGACCTCAGCAACTTGAGCTGCTTCCACTGCAACACCGTCGTCATCGCTACCGGCCTGGATGGCGTCGCGGATCATGTCTCGAACGATCATCCAGTTCTCGCTGCTCGCGAGCGGCGCGAGCACTGGCTGCCAAGCATCCACGAAACGAAGCGGATTGGCTGCGAGGCGCTGGACGAGCCACTCCGGCGTGGTCGTGGTATCCCGCGGGTACTGCTTGAGATCTTCGCGAAGCTGCGTGGTCTCGACGCGCTCAGATTGCACGATGCTGCCATCGAGACCGACCTGGACCGGCCACAGCGGCTCAGTGTCCCAGTCGAAATCGAACCGATAGGCTCCGGAGCTCTCGACCTGGAGTCGCCCCGTGAACCAAGCGCCGTGGTCCGCATCAGACATGAAGGCTCGAAGATCCTTCCAGGCTTGCCACTCCGCCAGACCGGCGGGAGGGCCGAAAGTCACCCCGCTCGCGGTGAGCACCGCCCGCTGCAGTCGCGACGAGACACCAAGGTTCACAAAGACTGAAGTCGCGCGCGACCACGCGCTCGGCATGCGGTCGAAGGTCAAGATCGCAAGGCGATTCTGCGAGCCGTGCAGATCTTCCACTGAGTTCGACCTTTCAGTCCTCAGGCGCACGGTCGGCAACCTTGATGCCCTCTGCCTCCCAGAGCACCTGGAGGGACTTTGCGAGGTCAACGAATGCTTCCCACGTGCTTCGTGGAGCGAACCGGCGGTCTCGGAGACACTTGCGAAGACGCTCCGCCGTGGCGTGCGCGTCATCGGGCGCGATGTCGGGCGCGAGGATCTGCTGCCGGTCTTCAGTCACGTTCCACCGCCGGTGAGCGATCCCCCATCCACGCCGGGCAAACGCACCACGCTGCGCTCGAACCCGACCAGCCCCTCGAGCGCGTCGCGGAATTGGGCGATCTGCGGTGATAGCTGCGGATACTCAATCAGTGCCTGGCCCGCGTTGGCAGAAGGGTCGATTCCGCGCCACACGTGGTCTCGAGTGGTTTCCTCGCTCGGAATCACCGCCACGATGGATCGAAGCCGGCCCGCATCGACTTGGTTCAAGACGTCCTGGAGGAGGCCATCGGCAACCTCATCGTCATCCAGCAGGTCGAGTTCATCGTCGAGGATCGCTTCACGTAGAAGCCGCTTCACGCCTTCAGCGATGACCATCCAGTCGGAATTCTCCTGCATCTTCAGCATCGCGCTCGGCCACACGGCGTCTCGGAATTCCGGAGCCGGCAGGGACTGCAATTCCTCGAGCCATCGCGGCGTCATCTCCGGAATTCGCGGGTACCGGAGGAGATCAGCAAGCAACTCGGAGCGCTCGATGTCTCGGCCCTGCTGAACTGCCCCACCCGTACCCACACTGCTCGGCCAGACAGGGCGTTCATCCCACTCGAAATCCATGCTGTAATGACCGTCGCTCGACACCTTCAGGTGACCGATCAACCATGCTCCGCGGTCGGCACCGGCCATGACGCCGCGAAGCCGCGACCAAGCACCGTAGAGCTCGATTGCGGGCGTGGGACGCTGCACAGACTGACCGTCAAAAGTCGAAAGAATGCCGTTGAGCTGCTGGGTGTTCGCGACCTCGACGAAAACGTCATGACAGGTCGCCCAACCTTCACCAAGCGTTCGCATCGTCAGCGCAGCTACTTCATTCTGCGCAGCGAGTTCAGCTTCCATCGATCCCAAGAATCGGCCTCCGTGTCAAAAACTTAAGAAGTCGTTGCTATCAATGCCTCGATGGATGCCGCTAAGCCAACGGCCGAAACACGTGAGTTACGACTGCGTTCGCGAATTCCTTGAGGAACACCCGCCCACCCAACCGTGTTCGGATCTTCCGTCTCTGCTGACAGCGCTCAGGATCTCGCCGCGGTCCTTGACAGCAAGTTTCTCAAGCGACGAATTCCTGAAGTCGTACGAGAAGGAGTGGTCCCGGAGCTCATCTCAAGACTTCACGACGTTCGCGATCTCCTGGTCCGCGAGCTGGTCGATGAGCGACAGCAGCACGACGACGTTGCAATGGAACGCTTGGTCGTTGCAGATCGCGTCTCGCGACGCGCCACCCTCGTCCGAATTCAGCTGCCCAGGCTCGTCGACCACACCCGCTGCCGCTGCATCTCGGAGTAAGCGCATCATCTGACTCACCCGTGTCGATGCCAGCAACTCACTGTAAACCGCTTCGGTGATCACATCACGTTCTAGTACGGCATCTCGATCATCGCCGAGCAGCTGGATCGTGTCACGGACCATTTCCCGGACGATCGACCAGTTCGGGCTGCTCCCGAGCGGCTCGAGTCGGGCGTCCCACCTGTCGGAGAAGTGCAGCGGAGATGCGCCGAGACGCTCGACGAGCCATGGTGGTGTCGTAGCCGCGGACCGCGGATGCATCGCCAGGTCTTCTCGCAATTCCGGATTCTCCACCGGCAATGAGTCCACGAGCTGTCCAGCGATGTCGATCAGCAGTGGCCATCGGGGCTCGTCGTCCCAGGAGAACTCGAACTGGTAAGCACCACTTGAATCGAGGCGCAGGAACCCCGTGAACCAGGCACCCTGTTCTGATTCGGCCATGACTTCGCGCAGACGACTCCACGCCTCGAATTCCGCGAGGTCAGCGGGAGGGGTGTGAATGACTGCAATGCCAGTGTCCACAGCCTGCTCGATTCGCGCGGTCACGCCGAGACTGACGAAGACACTCGTCGAACGTTGCCACCCTGATCCCAGCCGATCGAACGTGAGGATCGCGAGCGCATTCTGTTGGTCGATGACGTCGGATACAGAACTCAATCGGCGAGGCCTCCGGCCCTTGTCGCCGCCTCATGCGAGACGTGGTTCGTGACGCGGACTTGTTGCAGGTGCTCGACAACGTCCCGTGCCCAGTGGATCAAGAGTATCGACCCACGATCAGCGCGACCAAAATACTGCATCTCGCGGCTCGGGTATACCGAGGTGTTCGGATCTTCTCGCAGCATCCGGAGATGCAGTTTTCCACCCTCCGGACTGCTCGCACATTGACACTTCGGCCGTGTTCCGGAGTGAGATTCATTCCGTACGGTGAACCGCCATGGCCGGCCGACAGCAGGTGCCCGCCATGGTCATCGGCGAGTCGGTCCGGACCGCCAGCCAGCCGCTGCTCATCAGCGTCACGCACGCGCTCGCGCTCGCTGAGCGGGTGGCGGCGATCGATCATCGCTTCACAACGACCTGGGCGGCACCGTCTACTTCAGTCGAACTCGACGCGGAGATCCGAGGCATCCCAGATGTCTTTGATCCTCAAGCCAAGGTCTCGGAACCGTTCGTCCGCGGGTATCGGCAGATCGATTTCTACCGCCTCACCAAAGCGGCGAGCACGAAAGTCTAAGACGAACTCGTTCGGTTTGTTGATGATGGTCTGGAACGCCGCACCAGCCGTTACCGATGCATGCAGCATTGATCCACCCGGAATCGCTGAAGCCAATGAGAGCGTAAATCCCCGTGCCGGTTCCGCAACGCCGTCGACTTTGTACGGCGACGAAGCGACGAGTCCCGACCAAGACCTCTCATCTGCACTATCGATGTTCCGATCGTGGAACGTCCATATTCCATCGAACACAGGCAGCGCAACTTTGATCGCGGCGGAAGTCTCAACCAGACGAGCAGCGATCACGTCCGCAGACTCGGGCCTTGCATCCCAGTCTGCCACGAGGTACCAGTCGGTGACATTGGTCTGCACGCTTACCATCCTTTGAAATCGCGAGGCATCTCGATGTATTCTACCGATACATTCCTCAGTCGTCGAATCGCGTGGGCGAATTCTGCTGCGATATCCGGATCCCGAGTGAATACCCATCGCAACTGCACGTTTGGGTCCTCAAGCGCGTTAAGTTTGGCCGTGGCCGACTTGGCCCATCCCTCGATCATCTCTGCCTTCCGGGCCGGCGACAGGCTTTGCAACCAGCCGTAGTTGCCCTTCACCTCGGTGACAGTCGGGCGCCCATCGACAATGCTGAAGTCATCGAGCTTCAACGGGTGAGTCGGATGTGCGTGATTCGGCACCTCGTACTCGGGGATCCGCCCGTCGGGCAGCGATTTGATCCCCGTCACCCACTCCTGGTCGAGCATCCCCTTGCCACCCTCGATGCGCTCGCTTGCGATCCAATGTCCAACGTGGCCATGCTCGGCCGCTCCGATGGTGGGCTGCAGGTCCCGTGCGGTGTCCGGCGGACGGAAACCAGTCCGAGATTCCATTTGTGCGTGCTCGAGTTCCCGCGGAGAGTCAGCGATGTGTCCGCGCGCCCCATTTGACGGATCAAGGGCACCGGCACCATCGCCGTGAGCGATTCCGGGAGACGCAGCGGGGTCGACCCCTGATTCCGTCCCAGCGTGAGGCATCGATTCTTGGCCCACGGCCGGTCGCGGCGTCGTCTCACCCTCCACCCGATCCGCCACCGAGTGCAACCAGTGCCCACCCGAACCCGGGTTCCCCACCTCGATGTGCGGCCGCCCGACCCCCACCCCGAACCCGTCCGGCGTCGCCATGGCGTGCTCGACGCTGACCTTCACGGTGGGGATCCTGTCCCCGAGCCCTCGGAGTGCATCCGCGAACCCGCCACGCCCGCGCGCCAGCAGGTCCGAGACTCCCGACAACGCCTTCCCCGGCAGGCTCGACAGCGCATCCCCGACCCGCACGATCGTGGTGCCGGCGGCCGCGACCTTCGAACCGATTGCCGCGAGCTTGCTGCCGTCCGCCCCGAGCACCGCGAGCCGCGACCCGAGCGCCGCGACCTTCGCGCCCGCGCCGATCTCGCCCGCGCCGGGGATGAACAGCGTGCCGATGTTGAACGCGGCACCACCGGCGGCGTGAGCGGGGTCGTCCCGCCAGTCCTCCGGCGACCCGACGAAGCCCTCGACGAGGGTCTTCTGCTTGTCCATGATGTTCCGCGCGGTGTCACCGACGACATCCGGCAGGACGCCCTTCGGCAGCGCCGCGGCGATCAGGAGCGGCGGGCTGCCCATCAGGACGATCAGCCCGAGGGACTCCGCGAAGCCCTTCCAGGACTGCGCCGCCCAGTCGCCGTCACCCCACTCGCCGGTCTGTGAGTTGTACCCGATCAGTCCGCCGAGTCCCTCGATCGTGCCCTTCGCGGCGTCGTACACGCCGGAGTCGAACGATTCCTGGCACGACTGGTCACCGCGCCCGGTGCTCCCCCACGGCATCGGTTCGTTCGCCTTGACCGCGGCCGTGTAGTCGACGGCCTGCACCGGCGCCAGGCACATGTCGGTGCGCAGCCCGTTGATCGCGTTGACGCATTCCGCGGACGCGGCGGAGAGCTTCGTCTCCTGCTCGGCGACCTTGGTGAGCAGCTCGTTGTTCTCGTCGACGTACGGCGTGTACTGGTCCCACGGCAGGTGCACGTCGTCGAGCACCTCGCCGAAGTTCTGGACGAGCCCGACGATGCCCTGGTTGGCCGGGTGCTCCGGGTCCCACGGGCCGACGGTCTTGCCCTTCAGCGCCTTCTCGACGAACGTCGCGGCCTCGGCCTTCAGCTCGACGAGCCGCTTCGCGATGGGCGCGACGGCGGTCGCGTAGTCGCCGATGAACGTCGACGCCTTCTGCAGGGTCGCGGCGAGTGCTGCGGTGTCGGTCTCGACGCCGTCCATGACCGCGAGCAGGTCTGCCGAGTCCGGTGTCGTGTAGCTGCTGCCGAGCTTCGCCCAGGCGGTCTTCACCTCGCCGCCGCGGGTCTCGACGTCGGTGGCCGACGTCGAGAACGCCGTGCCGGCGGTCTCGACCTTCGCCGCGTCGATGTTCGCGCCGGGGATCGCATCCGGGTCGATCAGGCCGTCGGCGCGGCACTGGCTCGTCACTGGTCACCACCCAGGTCGAAGGCCGAGAAATCGCCCGTACTGGAGGCGCGGATCGCGTTGGTCTGCGCCGTCGCGGCCATCTCCTCGTCACCGTGGTAGTAGGCGAGGGTCGCGGTGGCAGCGCCGGCCAGACCGGCGGTGATGTGGTTGCCCACGCGGGTCAGGAGGTCCGAGTGGCTCTCGATGAGCGCGGCCACGGCACCGGCGACCGCCTGGTCGTCCCCGACGGCGGTCGTGAGCGCCGCGTGGGCGTCGGCGAGACCGTCGAACGCGGTCGAGAGGTTCGTCGCCGCGGTCTCGGTGTCGGTGAGCGTCGTCTGCACGCCCGCGGGCTCGATCTGCCAGCCGTTCCCCATGGCTCCCCCTGGTCGTGGTCCCGCTCGGTCAGAGCGATCGCGTGGTCACTGCACGGCTCGGGACTCCGCCGTTCCCCCGGCGGCGTCCGCGATTCTGTGCACGATCCGCTCGGCCGTCCCCCGGAACGGGGGTTGCGCGGCCGCGTGGATCTCGGTCCACCATAGCCGATCACCCGCCACCGACAACGGTCTGGTGAGCAGCCGCTCCGCGTCGATGACGCTGTCGAGCCGGCGGGACTGGAAGAGCGTGAGGAGCACCACCCCGTCGTCCGACACGAGCTGCAACGCATCGCCCGCCCAGAGCTGGCGGATGCCGGTCGTCGGGTCGACCGCGGCGGCTCCGGCGAGCACGGCTGCGGCGTCCACGTGCTCGGCGGTGAGGATGGTCCACTCGGCGCTCATCGGTCCGCCCCGAACCCGAGCAGTTCGACGGCACGGGGGCCGAGCGCGGTGCCGAGCTCGGCCAGCCGCCGCCAGCGGGCCTCCACCTCGGCGCCCCCGGTCAGCCCTGCGGTCGGCGGCGAGAAGTCGAGCAGCAGCGACGGCACGCGCGGCGTCCCGACCGGCGTGGCACCCACCGGCAACGAACCGGCGTCGACGCCGAGGTCCCGCACGGCGGCGGCACCCACGACCGCTCCGAGGGGGACGGGCATGCCGCGCTGCCGAGCGGCGAGGGTCGCGTCTGCGTGCCCGCCCGAACGCCACGCCGTCGCGAGCAGCACGCGCTGTCGACGCGCGAGGTCGGCCAGGACGTCGACGACGGGACCGTCCACCGGAGGCGAGTCGTTCCCGGGGACCGGCACCGTGCCTCCCGGCCGCGGCAGTGCCAGCCGCGTCTCCTCGGTGACACCCGTGGCGGACCGTTCGATGCGGAGCTGCACCGCAGCGAACCCGACGTCCACCGGGGCGACGGCGACGAGCCGGGTCGGACGGGGCGCGCGGCCGCGGGCGAAGTCGGTGACGGCGCCGACGCTCCAGGCGAGCGTGGCCGGCTCGACCGTGCCCCAGGCGGTGGGCGCGCTGCCGGCGAGTCCCTCGAGCAGGAGCTCGGCGGTGCGACCGATGCCGGCCTGCTCGGTGGCGGGGTGGTGGACGGACACGATCAGCTCGACCCAGGGGACCTCGTCGGCGCCGAGCCGGGTGGTGCGCTGGGAGGCCTGCGGGGCGAACATCGCGGTCGCGACGTCGTCGACGACCTCGGTGGAGCCGGCGGCGCGGTAGCGGTCGCCCTCGCGGACGACCCACGCGCTGCTCGTGCGCCGGAGCATCGCGAGCATCGCCGGGGTGAGGCGGCTGGTGGGCGGGGTGAGCAGCACGAACGCGAGGTCGGCGGCCCGTGTCTCGAGCACGAGCCCCATCCGGGCGGAGGACAGCGACACGATCGCGGCGTCGGTCTCGGAGACGACGAAGCCGGGCCCGACCGCGTCGACGAGCGGGTGCGCGAGGGTGACGTCGTCCACGCCGGAACCCTACCGGCCGGGGATGGTCCCGCACACGACGACGGGCCCCGCGCTGCTGTGTGCGCGGGGCCCGTCGTCGTGCGGGTGGTGGAGCGTGTCTAGCGGACGCTGACCGGGCTGTCGTCGGTCTGCTCGTAGAGGACGTAGCCCTCTTCGCCGTGGACCGCGGTGTCGATGCCGGCGACCTCGTCCTCGGTCTTGACGCGGAAGCCCATCGTCTTCTCGATGACCCAGCCGATGATGAAGGCCAGGACGAACGAGTACGCGCCGACGGCACCCGCTGCGGCCGCCTGCTTGCCGAGCTGCTCGAACGAGCCGGAGTAGATCAGGCCGGTGTCGTTGGCGAAGAAGCCGAGGAACAGCGTGCCGAAGATGCCGCCGACCAGGTGGACGCCGACCACGTCGAGCGAGTCGTCGAAGCCCAGGCGGTACTTCCAGTCGATGGCGAAGCAGCAGACGATGCCGGCGAGGAAGCCGAGCAGGATGCCCCAGCCCGGGGTGAGGTTGGCGCAGGCCGGGGTGATCGCGACGAGGCCGGTGACGGCTCCCGAGGCGGCGCCGACGGAGGTCGCCTTGCCGTCCTTGAGCTTCTCGACGAGCAGCCAGCCGAGGACCGCGGCTGCGGGAGCGGCGAGCGTGTTGATCCAGGCGAGCGACGCGACACCGTTCGCGGCACCGGCGGAGCCGGCGTTGAAGCCGAACCAGCCGAACCACAGGATGGCGGCGCCGAGCAGGACGAAGGGCGGGTTGTGCGGCTTGTGCGCGCCCTTGGCGAAGCCGACACGCTTGCCGAGGACGATCGCCAGGGCAAGACCCGCCGCACCGGCGTTGATGTGCACCGCGGTGCCACCGGCGAAGTCGATGACGCCCCACGTGGCGGCCCAGCCGGAGGTCAGGTTGAAGACCCACGAGGCGACCGGGAAGTAGACGACCGTGACCCAGATGCCGGCGAAGACCATCCACGCGCCGAACTTGGCGCGGTCGGCGATGGCGCCGGAGATGAGCGCGACGGTGATGATCGCGAACGTCGCCTGGAAGCCGACGAACGCGAGGTCGGGGTAGGTGGCGGCGAGCGTGGTGGCCTGGGACTGTTCGAACGCCTGGCCGAGGCCGATCTGGTTCCAGTCGATGCTGAAGAACCCGACGACGCCGCTGACGGCCGTGTGCGGCCCCGTGTTGGCGAAGGCGATCGCGTAGCCGTACAGCACCCAGAGGACGCCGACGAGCGCGATCGCACCGAAGGACATCATCATCATGCTGATGACGGACTTCGCCTTCACCAAACCGCCGTAGAAGAAGGCCAGGCCGGGTGTCATGAACAACACCAGCGCAGCCATGATCATGATGAAGCCTGTCTGGCCCTGATCAAGCATCTGTTCACCTCTCGATTGCACGAGCGGCTCTTGGACCGCCTCGGGTGTCACCGAGTCTGGCGAGGCGAGGTTTCACGAGGGAGCACGAACTGTTTCGCGGATGTAACGCGACCGCGCCGTTTGTAAACGTCGTGTTTCCGCCGGCCCGATGTCCCCTGCGCGAGGGGCAGGAGACCGCCGTGGACAGATCGGTCTGACGGCGAGGGGTCCTCAGGCGCGGGTGAGCGCCACCACGCGGGACGCCGCGCGCAGGTACTTCTTGCGGTAGCCGCCCTCGAGCATCGCGTCGGGGTACACCTGATCGAGCGGGGTGCCCGAGGCGACGATCCGCACCTGCGCGTCGTACAGCCGGTCCACCAGGGCGACCCAGCGCAGCGCGTCGGTCTGGTCGGTGAACGCCCGGACGTCGGTGAGTCCGACGGCGTCGAGGTCCTCGACCAGCGCGACGTACTTCGAGGGGTGCACGGAACCCAGGTGCGCGACCACCGCGCCGAAGTCGTCGAGCGTCACGGAGCCGGACGGCAGCGCGGCGGGCACGTCGGACACCACCTGCGCCGACTCGTCCACGGCACGTCGGCGGTAGTCGAGGCCGTCGATGCGCATCGTGTCGAAGCGGTCCGACATCGCCTGGATCTCGCGCAGGAAGTCCTGCGCGGCGAAGCGTCCCTCGCCCAGCGCTCCCGGGGGCGTGTTCGACGTCGCGGCGAAGCGGGTGCCGGTCTCGGTCAGTTCCTTGATGAGCCGGGTCATCACCATCGTGTCGCCCGGGTCGTCGAGCTCGAACTCGTCGATGCACACCAGTGCGGTGCCGCGGAGCAGGTCGACCGTCCCCTGGAACCCCAGGGCGCCCACGAGCGCGGTGTACTCGATGAAGGTGCCGAACGTCTTCCGGCCGGTGGCCGCGTGGTAGGCGGCTGCGAGCAGGTGGGTCTTGCCGACGCCGAACCCGCCGTCCAGGTACACGCCGGACTTCGCCGCGGGTTCCGCCGACTGCTTCCGGCGCCCGAACAGCCCGCGCCGCGGGGCGTCCACGGGACCGGCGGCCACGAACGCGGCGACGGCATCGCGGACCGAGGCCTGCGAGTCGTAGTCCGGGTCCGGCCGGTACGAGTCGAACGACGCGTCCGTGAACTGGGGCGGGGGCACGAGCGCCGCCGCCATCTGCTGCGGGGTCACCCGGGGATCACGGTCGACGAGGTGAGCGGGCAATCGGGGAACCCTTCCGGGAAGCATGTCGTGGGGTGTCAAGTTGCGTCAGGGGCACGGTACGTCCGCGTACCGTTGCCCACAGGCACCGACGCCCGATCCTAGTCCGGCGCCGGCAGCACGCTCCCCAGCACCACGCTCCCCCGCACCCCCTGGAGGTACCCCCGATGACCGCACCGGTCGACCCGTCCGAGAAGTTCGCCGCCTACGCGCACCCGGAGCGCCTCGTCTCCACCGACTGGCTGCAGGAGCAACTCGACGCCGGGGCCGGCGCGCCCGACCTGGTGGTCGTCGAGTCCGACGAGGACGTCCTGCTCTACGAGACGGGGCACATCCCGGGCGCCGTGAAGATCGACTGGCACACCGACCTCAACGACCCGGTGCAGCGCGACTACATCGACGGTGCCGCCTTCGCCGAGCTCCTCGGCGGCAAGGGCATCGGCCGCGACACCACGGTCGTGATCTACGGCGACAAGAACAACTGGTGGGCGGCGTACGCCCTCTGGGTGTTCACCCTGTTCGGCCACGAAGACGTCCGCCTGCTCGACGGTGGTCGCGGCAAGTGGATCGCCGAGGACCGCGCCCTGACCACCGACGAGACCCCGGTCACGCCCGTCGAGTACCCCGTCGTCGAGCGCCACGACGAGCCCGTCCGCGCGTTCAAGGACGACGTCCTCGCGCACCTCGGCAAGCCGCTCATCGACGTCCGCAGCGCCCCGGAGTACAGCGGGGAGCGCACGACGGCGCCCGACTACCCCGAAGAGGGCGCGCTGCGCGGCGGCCACGTCCCCACCGCCGTGAACATCCCCTGGGCGACGGCCGCAGCCCCCGACGGCACCTTCAAGTCACGCGACGAGCTCGACGCCGTCTACCGCGACGGTGCCGGCATCGGTGACGCCGACGAGGTCATCGCCTACTGCCGCATCGGTGAGCGCTCGAGCCACACCTGGTTCGTCCTGCAGCACCTGCTCGGCTACGACAACGTCCGCAACTACGACGGCTCGTGGACCGAGTGGGGCAGCGCCGTCCGCGTCCCCATCGTGCAGGGATCCGAGCCGGGTACTGTTCCGAACCGATGAACGCCAGCACCGACGCACCACTCCCCGCCACCCTCGCCGAGATCCGCGACGACTTCCTCGCCCTGGGCCAGAAGGACCGCCTGCAGCTCCTGCTCGAGTTCTCGAACGAGCTGCCCGCACTGCCCGAACGCCTGCAGGGGCACGAGGACGAGCTCGAACGCGTCGAGGAGTGCCAGTCCCCCGTCTTCATCACCGTGACGGTGGGCGAGGACGGCGATGCCCCGGACGTGGTCCGGATGCACGCCACCGCCCCGCGCGAGGCTCCGACCACCCGCGGCTTCGCCTCGATCCTGGCGCAGGGGCTGTCCGGCCTGACCGTCGAGCAGGTGCTCGCCGTGCCGACGGACTACCCGCTGACCATCGGCCTGTCCGAGGCGGTCAGCCCGCTGCGGATCCGCGGCATGGTGGGCATGCTCGGACGCGTCCAGCGTCAGGTGCAGGCGGCGGTCGCGTAGACGCGACCCGTTGACGGACAGGAGGCGCGGTGCCAGCTGGCACCGCGCCTCCTGTCCGTCACGGGGTTCCGCTCAGCTGCTGCGGACGTCGTCCGCCGCACCCTGCGCGTTGTCCTTGACGTCGGACGCGGCCCCCTGTGCCTCGCCCTTGACCGCCTGCGCGGCGTCCTGCGCGGTCCCCTTGAGGTCCTGCGCGTGCTCCTTCGCCACGTCGCCGAGCTGCGAGCCGACGTCCTTCGCCTGCTCCTTGACCTCGTCGACGAGCGGTGCAGCCTTGTCCTTCAGCTCACCGGCGAGCTCCTCTTCCTTCTCGGTCGTCGGCAGGAGCGACGACACCAGCCAACCGGCACCGAACGCGATGAGGCCGACGGCCAGGGGGTTGCCCTTCGCCTTCTCGACGCCCTTCTGCGCGACGTCCTTCGCCTGGCCGGTCGCACCCGAGGCGGAACCGGAGGCGCTCGAGCGGGCCGACTGGGCCGCGCCCATCACGGACTCGCGGACGTCCTGGAACCGGCCCTTCACCTTCTCGCTCTGGCGGTGGGCGATGGACGACGGGCTGACCTTGTCGGCGAGGGCGTCGACGTCGGAGCCGAGTTCGCCGCGGGTGCGCTCGATGTCGGCGCGGATCTCGTCTGGGGTGCTCATGGCTTCCTCCCGGTGTTGGGCTTGAGTGTCTCGGGGACTTCCTTGGCGGTCTCGACCGTCTGCGGGGCGCCCTTGATCTCCTTGATCTCCTTGCGCCCGCGGACGGCCAGGATCGCGGCGACGATCGCGTACACGACCGCGATGATCAGGGCGGACCAGGCGTTGCCGATCAGGTAACCGAGGCCCCACCACGCGGCGATCGACAGGAACAGCAGGGCGAACACGGCGGTGAGTCCGGCGCCGCCGAACATCCCGCCCGCCTTGCCGGCCTTCTTCGCGGAGTCGGTCAGCTCGGCCTTCGCGAGGGCGACCTCCTGCCGGAACAGGCTGGAGAGGTCACGCGACACGTCGGACAGCAGCTCACCGAGCGGTGTGGTCGCAGCGCGCTCCTCGGGCGTCGGTTCGCCCAGGGGTGTCGCGCCGGGGACGGACTGGCTCATACGCCGCTCCCCGATCCGGTCGTGCCGTCGCCGGCCTCCTTCTCGTGCTTGACCTCGGTCGCGAGCGCCTTGGTCAGGCGGCCGGCCAGCAGGCCCGCGCCCGCGGCGATCGCGATGAAGGTGCCGGGGCGCTTCGCGGCGAAGGTCTTCACCTCGTCGAGCAGCGAGCCCGGGTCGCGGTTCTCGAGGAACCCGGCGGCGGAGGTCGCGCGGCCCGACAGGTCGCGGACGACCTTCGAGGCGACGCCCTGCTCGTCGTCGTTCTCGGCCATGCGCCCGAGCTGCTCACCGAGGGAGCGGAGTCCGCCGGCAGCGCGCTGCTGCTGCTCGCCGGCCTGCTGCTTGAGGCTCTCGGACGCCTGGCCGTAGAGCTGCTTGGCGTGGTCGGTCGCCTCGGAGGCGACCTTCGACGCCTGCTCCTTGGCGGTGCCCGCGACGTTCGCGGCCTTCTCCTTGGCGTCGCCGGCGACGTCCTGCGCGGCACCCTTCGCCGCATCGGCCTTGCCGGAGCCGCTGCCATCGCCGCTGGAGCTGCCAGCGCCGCTGGAGCCGCTGACGCCGCCGGAGGACGCGGCGGACGGGACGGCGGGGAGCTGCTCGTCGGCCGGGACGGCGTCGAGGGGCGCGTCGAACGGCACCTCGGCGGCGCTGTCGCCGTACGGGTCGTCGGTCCGGGGCGCACCGGGGTCGGTGGGTCGCGCGGCGGGGGTACCGCTGGCGTACGACGGCACGGTCACGCCGGGGGCGACCTCGTGCCCCTCGGAGGCTGCGGTGCGGTCGTGGATGGGCGTCCCGGAGTCGTTCCCGGGCGGGTTCGTGGTCATGGTCGGCCTTCCGGTTGTCGTCGTCCCCGGCGTGCACCGGGGGCGTTTCGCAACGAACCTGCGCCGTGCCCTCTTGGGCCTGTCCCAGGATCACCGGGAAACGCGGTCCGGCAATCCGCACAGGCGACAGCCGGTTGGATCGACGGGTGACCCGCGTCTCGGTCGTGATCCCCGTGCGGGACGATGCCGTGCACCTGCGCCGGTGCCTCGCCGCCCTCGCGGCCCAGACCCGGCCGGCCGACGAGGTCGTCGTGGTCGACAACGGCAGCACCGACGACAGCGCGGCGATCGCCCGGGACGCCGGCGCGGTCGTGGTCACGGAGCCGGTGCGCGGGATCGCCCGGGCCTCGGCGCGCGGCTACGACCGGGCGTCCGGCGACGTCGTCGTGCGACTCGATGCCGACTCCGTCCCACCGCCGTCCTGGATCGCCGACGCCGTCCGCCTGCTCGCCGACCCCGAGGTCGTCGCGGTCACCGGTCCGGGCCGGCCCCGGAACGGCGGCCCCGTGGTGCGCCGACTGTGGGATGCCGTGTACATGGGCCCGTACTTCGTGCTGATGTGGAGTGCGCTCGGACACCCACCGTTGTTCGGGTCCGCCATGGCGATGCGCCGGTCGACCTGGGCCGCGGTCGGGGGGCGAGCGCACCGGGACGACGCCGAGGTGCACGACGACGTCGACCTGAGCATGCAGCTCGACCCGGCCTGGCGGGTGGTGGCCGACCCCGTGCTCACGGTGCAGGTGTCCGCGCGACCGTTGTCGGGCCTCCCGTCCGTCTGGGTGCGGACGCGACGCGCCTTCCACACGTTCCGCGTGAACGGCCGGCGGGCCAACCCGGTGCGCCGGTGGGCACGACGGCTGCGATCGCGGTCTCGGTCGCGGCGGTGGTGGCGCAGCCGCTGACGACGGCTTCGGTCAGCCGGTCACGGAGCGGGCCGTGACCGCACGTGCGCCCGCTCGCCCTGCGGCCCGTACAGGCACAGCACCTCGGTGACGGAGTCGGTCACGTTGCCCATCCAGTGCGGGGTGTGGGTGTCGAACTCGGCGACCTCTCCGGGACCCAGGTCGAGGTCGTGCTCCCCCAGCACCAGCCGGAGCCGTCCGGACAGCACGTACAGCCACTCGTAGCCCTCGTGCGTCTTGAGCGACGGTTCCCCACCCGGGGTGTTCGGCGGGAACAGCTGCTTGAACGAGCGCACCCCGCCGGTCCGCTTCGTCAGCGGCACGACCACGCGGCCGCCGTGCACCTCGGGCTTCATGTGCACGCGCGGGTCGCCGGTCTGCGGTGCGCCGACCAGATCGTCGAGGGGTACCTGGTACGCCCGCGCGAGGGGCAGCAGCAGTTCGAGCGTGGGCTTCCGCTGGCCGGACTCGAGCCGCGACAGGGTGCTCACCGAGATCCCCGTCTGCTCGGACAGTGCCGCGAGCGTGACGTCGCGGTGGGCGCGCAGCGCGCGGAGTCGGGGGCCGACCCCGTCGACGACGTCGGCCGTCGTGCGCGCGACCGGTCCCGTGGTGCTGTGTGCCATGCGGGCCATGTTGCCACATCGGCAAACTTCGTTGCCGTTCACTCGTGACCGGCCGCATGATCAGCGCATGCTTGAACACTTCGACGTCATCGTCATCGGCGGCTCGGCCGCCGGCCTCTCCACCGCCCTGATCCTCGGCCGTTCGCGGCGCTCGGTGCTCGTCGTCGACTCCGGCGAGCCCCGCAACGCTCCGGCGGCCGGCGCACACAACTACCTCGGACACGAGGGCGTCGCGCCCGCCGAGCTGATCCGCATCGGTCGCGACGAGGTCGCCGCCTACGGCGTCCAGGTCACGGCCGGGAGGGTCGTGGCCACGTCCGCCACGACCGGTGACGGTCACGACCCGGTCGGCTTCTCGGTCACGCTGGACTCGGGCGCGGTCGTCACGGCCCGCAGACTGGTCGTCGCCTCCGGCGCCGTGGACGTCCTGCCCGAGGTCCCGGGCCTGGCCGAACAGTGGGGGCGCGGGGTCGTGCACTGCCCGTTCTGCCACGGGTGGGAAATCCGCGACCAGCGGATCGGGGTCCTCGTCACGACACCGAACGCCGCACACCACGCGCTCATGTTCCGGGCGCTGAGCGATCGGGTGACCGCGTTCCTGACCGATCCAGCACTGATGGACGACACCGCCCTGGCCGGTTTGGCGGCCCGCGGCATCTCGGTGGTTCAGGGTCCGGTCGCCGAAGTGGTCTCCGAGGGTGACCGGCTGACCGGGGTCCGGCTCGGCGACGGTTCCTTCGTCGAGCTCGATGCCCTGGCCACGGCGAGCCGGCCCGAGGCGCGGGTGGGCTTCCTGTCCGGGCTCGGCCTCGCCGCCACCGACCAGTTCATGGGGGACCACCGCTTCGCGACGGCGCTGACCGTGGACGCCGCCGGGCAGACCGAGGTGCGCGGGGTGTCCGCGGCCGGCAACGTGACGGCCCCGATGGCGACGGTCATCGCGTCGGCGGCTGCCGGCACCCAGGTGGGTGCAGCGGTGCACGGCGACCTGGTGCAGGCCGACCTGGCCGCGGCGCTGGCCGGGGTCGACGCTGGGGCTGTTTCGGGCGCTGTTTCGGGCGCTGTTTCGGGCTGAGCGACAGTTCGCGGGGCCGGTCGGGCGTGCAGTGTCGGTGAGCGCGAAACTCGGCGTGGGTCAGTCGACGCGGTAGCCGGCCTGTGCAGCCAGCAGCGGTGCGAGCGTGTACAGCTGGTCGGCGCCGATCGTGGCTCCGCGGAACCCCTCGAGCCGCTCGACCCGATCGAGGTCCGCTCCCCGCAGGTCCACGTGCTCGATGCGGGTGTTCGACCCCTCGGCGGCGCGGATGCTGCTGCCGTCGAACGACACCCGCAGCAGCTTCGCGTCGGCGATGTCGAGCTCGTCGATGACGCAGTCGCGGAACACGACGTCGGTGATCGTCGAGCCGCGCAGGTTCACGAACCCGAACTTCATGCCGACGAACTCGACGCCGTTCAGTCCGGAGTCGTACAGCTCCGCCGAGCCGACCCGACCACCGGAGACCCGGACCTCGCGCCACGAGCTGCTCGACGCCCGCAGGATCGGGGCGTCGAGCGAGTCGATGACCGAGTCACGGACCCGGAGCCCACGGAAGTCCGCATCGTCGCCCCGGAACGTATCGATGACACACTCCTCGATCTCCAGGTCGGGCAGCCGCTCGCCGGCCAGGTCGAGGACGTCGATGCGCTTGCCCTCGAGGCGGTCCCCCGTCAGGACGTCACCGGGAGCTGGCGCCCAGTCCTCGAGGTTCGTCGGTTCGGTCAGGGTGATGCGCGGGGCGTCGGTGCCGGAGGAGCGTGCCATGCCCCCAGTCTGGCGGTGACCGCCGACCCTGCGGGTCACGACCGCGGTCGGGTGAGGATGCTGTCCAGCCGGTAGTCCTTCGCCGGACCACGTGCCTCCCACCGCACCGTCCAGCGGTCTTCGTCGCCGTCGAAGGCACCCGTGTAGTCGTCCGGAGCGCAGGCGTGGGCGACGCTCGTGCCCCAGACCCAGTCGTGGAAGACCCGACCGTCGGAGAAGTGCACGGTCCAGCCGCCGTCGGGACCCCGCCGGAGGAGGAGGGTCCGGGACACCGGGGTGGACCGGCCGTCGAAGATCATCACGCCGGACTCGTCCCAGCGCACCTCGTCGTCGCCGACCCGGGTCAGGGTGGTGGTCCCGGTGACGGTCCCCGCGGCCCCGGTGCGGTGGTCGTGCACGGCGCGGTGGAGTTCCCACACCCCGAGCAGGTCCGTCGGCAGCAGCACCGGACCAGGCTAACGGCGCAGGGCCTCGGCCCGCGCGGCTCGGCGCTCGTCGTCGGTGATGACACCGCGGGCGTGCAGCTCGTCGAGTTCGAGGAGCCGCTGCTCCGGCGAGGTCCGACGGGCACCGTGGGGGCGCCGACTGCGGACGACCGCGATGCACACGGCGACGATGACCACGATGACGACGAGCGCCATCAGCAGGGTCCAGACGAGGTCGTAGACCGGCGGGATCAGGGGGTTGCGGACGTCTTCGGAGGCGATCATCGTCCGCGCAGGGCCTCGGCTCGGGCGCTGCGGTGCTCCTCGTCGGAGATCACACCGCGCGCGTGCAGGTCGTCGAGTTCGGCGAGGCGCTGCTCGAGCGGCTTGTCCGGAGCGAACGTGCGGCTCTGCATCGCCTGGTACGCGATGTCCTCCTGCATGGTGAGCGGGTTCTGACCACGGTCGGCCATCCGCTTGCCCCGGTAGAGCGAGAGGATGACGATCGTCAGGGTCGTGAGGATCATCAGCGCCGCGACGACCCCGAACGCGATGCCGAACCAGCCGCCGAACAGGTCGGACATCCCCGACTCCCCCGGCCCCTCGAGCTCACTGAACGCGGACCAACTGAGCACCATCGCACTCCCCCTTCTCACAACGACGAGCGAAGCGTAGCGCGAGACGGGGAACACGAGCGGGCGTTCCTTCCCAGAACGCCCGCGATGGAATGTGGAACCGGGCGTACCTGGTCAGAACTTCCGACCCGGTACGCCCGGGAGCACCCGGTACGCCCGAAAGCACCCAGGCAGCGCCGACCCCGGCCAGCCGCAGCCCGCTCAGCCGCGGAGCGGCCCGGACCCCGGAACGTTCGCACCGTCCGCGAACCCGGCCACGAGTGCACGCAACGCTTCTTCGGAGGTGTGCCGGGCCTCCCATCCGAGCACCGACCGGGCACGGTCGGTCCGCATGATCGGCACCCCGGCCGCGATGTCGATCCACCCGGCGTCCGTCGGCTGCAACCGCAGCCGCCACGTGACCGTCACGATCCCGCGCAGCAACCGCAGCGGGATCCGCACGGCACCGAGCATGCCGAAGGCGCGGGCCAGTCTCGGCGGGTTGAGCACGGGCGACGCGGCGATGTTGAACGCCCCGGATGCCCGTCGGTCGACCGCGCGCCAGTAGGCGTCCGCGACGTCGTCGGCGTGCACGGCCTGGAACACGAACGGGTACGGCAGCGGCAGCACGAGCCAGCGGATCCACCGCACGATCGACATCGGCACGAGGTGTCCGAGGAACAGCCCCCGGATCTCGGCGGCGGCGTCCCGCTGGAAGATCAGCCCCGGGCGCAGCCGGGTGACGGTCACGGAGGGGTGTTCGGCCTCGAACGCGTCCATCGCCGCTTCGTTGGCGGCCTTGTGGATCGAGTACGTCGCCGTCGGGATGCCGTCGGCGGGCCAGCTCTCGTCCACGGGGGTGTGCTTGCCGTCGACGTCCACCCCGCGGTAGGCGCCGACCGAGGACGCGACGACGACCTGAGGCACCTCGGCGCGCGCGACGGCAGCCAGGACGTTCGCCGTGCCGGTCACGTTCGTGCGGTGCTGCGCGGGGATGTCGTGCGTCGGCTGGAGGGCCCACGCCAGGTGGATGACGGCGTCGGCGCCCTGGAACACGGCCGTGAGCTGGTCCACGGCGTCCGCGGCACCGACGTCGACCGCGTGCCAGACGGCGGCGGCGTACGGCTCCGCGCGGAGGTCCGGCAGCCGCCGGGCGACGCCGACGATCTGGACGCCGGCGGCGTGACGGCCGGTGTCGCCGGCGGCGTGACGGCCGCTGTCACCGTCGCCGTCGGCGCGCACGGCCGCGAGCCGACGGAGCACCGCCGTCCCCACGTTGCCGGTCGCGCCGACGACGACGACGCGCATCAGGCTGCGGCCATCGCTGGGTCGAGCACGACCTTGACGCAGTTGTCCTGCTTCTTCTGGAAGACCTCGTACATGCGCGGGGCCTCCTCGAGCGAGACGCGGTGGGTGGTCAGGTCGAGCGTGCCGAGCGGGTCCGACGGGTCGGAGACGAGCGGCATGATGTCGTCGATCCAACGCTTCACGTTGCACTGGCCCTCGCGGATGGTGATCTGCTTGTCGAACAGCGTCATCATCGGCATCGGGTCGGCCATGCCGCCGTAGACACCGCTCAGCGAGACGGTGCCACCGCGGCGGACCAGGTCGATCGCCGCGTGCACGGCGGCCAGCCGGTCGACACCGGCGGTCTCGATCGCCTTCTGCGCGAGCTTGTCGGGCAGCAGGCCGGCGGCACGCTGTGCGAAGCCCGCCATCGGGTTGCCGTGGGCCTCCATGCCGACGGCGTCGACGACCCCGTCGGGGCCGCGCCCGTCGGTCAGGTCGACGAGCTCGGGCACCAGGTCCTTCGTCAGGTCGAACACCTCGGCGCCGTGCTTCGCCCCGAGGTCACGGCGGACCTGCTCGGGGTCGACGGCGAGCACGCGGTAGCCGAGGTGCTTGCCGATGCGGGCGGCGAACTGGCCGACCGGGCCGAGGCCGAGCACGGCGAGCGTGCCGCCCTCGGGCACCTGGGCGTACTGCACGGCCTGCCACGCGGTCGGCAGGATGTCGCTCAGGAACAGCCAGCGGTCGTCGGGGGTGCCGTCGTCCGGCACGACGATGGGGCCGTAGTCGGCGTGCGGCACGCGCAGGTACTCGGCCTGGCCACCGGGGACCTGGCCGTACATCTTGGTGTAGCCGAACAGCGAGGCACCGGTGCCGTACTCGGTCACCTGGGTGGTCTCGCACTGCGACTGCAGGCCGTGCTGGCACATCCAGCAGTGGCCGCAGGAGATGTTGAAGGGGATGACGACCCGGTCGCCGACCTTCAGGTTCGTGACGCCGGATCCGACCTCTTCCACGATGCCCATCGGCTCGTGGCCGAGGACGTCGCCGCGGTCGATGTACGGGCCGAGCACGCGGTACAGGTGCAGGTCGGACCCGCAGATCGCCGTGGAGGTGATCCGCACGATCGCGTCGGTCGGCTCCTGGATGGTCGGGTCGGGGACGGTCTCGACGGACACCTTCTCGGTGCCCTGGTAGGTCAGTGCGCGCACGTTGCGTTCCTCTCGTGGTCGCTTCGAGCCGGCCTGGAGGCACGACTCGCGTTCCCCTCCTCGGTACGCGCCCGCCCCGTGGACGCTCCCAGCCCCGCGTCCCCCTCGCGCACGTCGGCGCGGGCGGGCGTGCCCGCAGCACAGGCGCCGGACCCCGGCACGGCGGTGGGGCCGGTGCGCGCGGGCGGCCAGCGGCGGGGCGGACCCGCACCGGGCCTCCCGGCCGTCGCCCCAGGCGGGTTCTGCCCGGGCGAGCAAGGCGTCGCGCGCGACCGCGAGCTGTGTCATCCCCGCAGCCGGTCACGCTCCCCCGGGGGCAGGTGCTCGGTGGCCGTCCGGCGGGCGGCCGGGCTGAGGAACCGGCCGCTCTGCTCGAGGAACGCCACGAGTGCCGGCTCGGACGCCCGCTTCCCCGTCTCGCGCAGGACCAACCCGAGCGCAGACTGCACCGTCTCGCTGCGCTCCCGAACCAGGCGCCCGGCGATCCCGAGGGCCACCTCGGCGTCGCCCTGCTTCACGAACGCCAGGGTCGCCACGACCGCGATCCGGCGCACCATCGCGACGTCGGACTTCGCCAGCGCGAACAGCGGACCGGTCGAGGCGCCCACCAACGGGGCGCCGACGAGTTCCTCGGCGGCCAGGTCGACGAGCACCGGGTCCTCGAACCGCTCGGCCTTCGCCGCGGACAGGTACTCGTCGGTGAGCTCCGGATCCGGGTGCGCCCGCATCGCCTGCACGAGCAGCAGGACGGCGACGAGCTTCGCGCCGTCGTCCTCGCTCCAGAGCAGCGCCGAGCGCTCCCCCTCGTCGAGGTCGTGGAACTGCCGCGCGACCCGGCGGGCCGCGGCGACGTCGCCGGTGGTGCGGGCGAACGCCGCCAGCACGGCTTCCGCGTCGCGCGCTGCCGGGAGGCCCGTCACGCGACCTCCCCGCCGCTCGCGTCGTTCTGTGGTGCCCTCCGACGCCCGCGGCTGAGCACGATGACCGCGACGACCACCAGGAACGCCGCGAACAGCCAGGTGCCGACCTGCGGGTCGACCAGGCGCGCCAGCACGGCGCCACCCGGCGAGCAGACGGCGGCGGTGATGCCGACCGTCAGCCCGACCCGCAGGTCGACCGCGCGACGCCGCAGGTTCGCGACCGTCCCGGACACCGACGTCGGCACCATCGTGAGGAGTGACGTGCCCTTCGCCAGCAGGTCGCCGGCGCCGAGCACGACCTCGAGCCCCGGCACGATGACGACCCCGCCGCCGACCCCGACGAGCCCGGACAGCACCCCCGACAGCAGCCCGAGCACCAGCAGGACGATCGCCTCGACGACCCCGAAGTGCACCTCGCCGCCGCGGGTCGGCACCGTGGTGAACAGCGACACCAGCACGACGGCGATGAACCCGACGAAGATCCAGGGCAGCACGCGGAGCGGCAGGGCACGGAGCAGCCGGGCACCGATCGGCGCGCCGATGACGCTGCCGACCGCCAGGGTCAGGGCCGCCAGCCAGTGCACCTCGCCCTGCACGGCGTAGGTGACCGCGCCGACGACGGCGGCGGGGGCGATCGCCACGAGCGACGTGGCCGAGGCCCGACGCTGGTCCATCTGTGCGAAGGCCATGAGCGCCGGTACCACGATGACCCCACCGCCGACGCCGAACAACCCGGACAGGACCCCCGCCAGGACCCCGATCGCCACCAACACGAGCACCGTTCCGCCGCGCTTCCTCATCCTGCCCAGGCTATCCGCGCCGCGGGCGTGCTCTCGCACGGTGCGAGGTGGCCCGCACTTGGAGTGCAGGAATGGTCGGGTGCCCGAAGGCGACCCGACCATTTCTGCTCACGAGGCGAACGTCAGCTCGCGAATCGGGGCGTCAGGAGCAGTAGTCGGCCACCGGCTCGCTCGTGCCGCTCACGAAGACGGTCGCCACGCGGCCGCTCCCCTCGCCGACCTGGAACACGATGTACCGCTCGCCGGACCGAACCGCCCAGAACGTGTCACGGGTACCACCCGCCGCGTCCGTCCGGGTCTGGACCAGGTCCGGGTAGGCGCCCCTGACCTCGGCGAGGGTGCTGCCCAGACCGACCCCCTCGAGCGTCTTCGGGCCGACCTGCTGGCCCGGTGCGGCGTCCTGACCCTGCTGGATGACGACCGTACCGACCGTGCCGCCGGCGACGACCTCGACGACACGCTCGCCGCCGGGTCCGTCCCAGATCCTGGAGTTCGTGTTCGGGCAACCGAACGGGTAGATCACGGTCCCCTTGTCGTCGATCAGGGGCGGCGCCGGCGAGAACGCAGCTCGCAGTGCGGCGTCGTCGGACCCGGCGGGGCTGCCGAGCGTCGCCGGCCCGACGGCATCCGCCGAGATCGTCCACGTCGACCAGTCCGTCGCCGAGTACGGCGGGGCGGTCGGCGTGGGCGTGGGCGTCGGGGTCGGTTCACCGACGACCGGCGCCGACGACGGCGTGACGGTCTGGCTCGGCTGGCTGGTGGCGCTCGGCGCGGGCTCGGGCTCGGTGGGCGACGTCGGGATGAGCCCGAGCGCGACGCCACCACCCGCCGTCCCCACGGCGAGCAGGGCGATGACGGTGATGACGATGCCGGCGCGACGTCCACGGCGCTTCCGCGGTTCGGCCCGCTCGAGCACGTTCTGCTTCATCGAGACGAGCATGCGCTGCAGGTCGTCTCCGATCGGGGGCTCGGAGTTCATCGCTGCACCTCCTTCGTCGCTCGGGACCCCCGCCGTGGCGTGGGTCCTTGCGGGCGGAGTCCGAGGTGCTGCGCGGCTTCCGACCACGTCCGACCCTCGACGAGACAGAGCTCGACGAGTCGTCGGTCGGTCTCGGGGAGGGCACGCAGGTCGTCCTCGACCCAGCGCAACGGCGCAGCGTCGCCGCTGTCGACGCCGTCCGCACCACTCGTCCGGGCGTGGGATCGGCAGACGGCCAGGAGCCAGGGCAGCAGCAGACCGGTGGGCAGGTACAGGCCGTCGGCGTGCTGCCAGAGCGACAGGAACGACTCCTGCACGACGCGCTCGACGTCGGTCGGCGTCGCGGACACCGCCCACGCGTAGCGCGTCAGCACCGGGGCGAACCGGTCGAACGCGGTCGCCAGTGCGCTACGGTCCCCGGCGACCATCCGGCGCACGAGGTGTGAGTCATCGTTCGTCACAGCACTCCCTTCACTTCAGGAGTGTCGCGAGATCGGCGATCCTGACAGCCGAAGCGCCCGGTTCGGTCGCATCACCGGAAGTGCAGCACCGAGAGCGGGTCGATGAGCGAGCCGGCCTGGCGCACCTCGACGTGCACGTGGGCCCCGGTGGACTGCCCGGTGTTGCCGGACTTGCCCACCTCGTTGCCCTTCGACACGATCTGCCCCTGCTTCACGCCGATCTTGCTGAGGTGCGCGGTGAGGACGGTGGTGTTGCCGTACGTGACGACGACGTAGTTGCCGTAGGACGCGTGGTTCGCGACGGTGGTGGTGACCGTCCCGGTCCCCGAGGCGTACACGGGCGTCCCGGTCCCCACGGGCGAGTCGGTGCCCTGGTGGTAGCGCGGGACGTGTCCGACGCCGCGGTCGTCACCGTACCGGCCGGAGATCTTGGTGCTGGCGACCGGCCACAGCAGCCCGGTCACGGGGCGGGTCGACCACGCTCGGGTGTCGGACTTGCCGTAGAGCACGACGTTGCCGTCGACCTGCACGAGGAGCCTTCCGCCGCCGGCACGGCTCGTGGCACTCGACCAGAGCCACTTGTTCGCGGCCGAGTAGACGGCGAAGTTGCCGTCGGCCTGCACCGAGGCGTAGGCCCCGACGTTCCCGGCGGTCTTCGTCGCCCAGACCTGCTTGCCGTTGACGACCTGTGCGAGCACTCCGTCGGCGCGCATGGTGAGGGTCCGGGCGTTGGTGCGGTCGGACCGCAGGACCGTCCCCGGCAGGATGAGGTTCCCCGCGGCGACGCTGTCCTGGTACGTGGGGAACTCGACGACGCTCTTGTTGGCCGTGTTGATCATGCGCATCGTGCCGTCCGGGCGGACCCCGAAGTTCCGGCCGACGTGCCCGGCGCCGCCCCAGAGCGCGATCCGCACGTTGTTGTGCACGATGGCGAGCGTGCCGTTCGCCCGGATCTGCGCGAAGGCCCCGGACTTGCCGGACGTGTTCGACGCCCAGAGCACCTTGCGACCGATGCCGTACTCGACGAGGTTGCCGTCGCCCTGCATGACGAGCTGGAACTGCCCGTTGTTCGAGGTCACCGAGTCGCCCGGCCAGAGCGTCTTGCCCGCGGCGACGGTGCCCGTGTAGACGATCGGAGCGGCGGCGGCCGGGGTGGCGGTGCTCACCAGCCCCGTCGCGACGGCGGCGAGGGCGACGAGCGCTGCGACGACCCGAGCGCGGACTGGGCGGAGGCGAGCCGAAGACGACGAAGTGCGGCGCATGAGTTCCCTGAGCTGGGACCGCAGGGAGGCGGTCCAGGTGGCGGACGCGCCCCTGCGCGACCGTTCGGCGGCACGTCGGTTACGCGCCGCCGAACGATGGTCACCTTTTCCGGGGAGAGAAACAACCCCCTTGACGCGGTGGGGCAACCCCAGTTCCGGGGGTACGCGGCGGGGCAGGAGCCGGAGGCGGCAGGCTGGGGCAGCGCTCACCCGGGTGCCGGGACGCCGGGAGCGCGCAAGATGGTGGCATGCCGACGCCGAACCCCGCCTTCGTCCCGCCCGCAGCGCAGACCACCCGTCCGGACCTGCAGGGCACGTTCGGGATGGCGGCCTCGACGCACTGGATCGCGACGGCCACGGCCCAGTCGGTGCTCGAGCGTGGCGGCAACGCCTTCGACGCGGCCGTTGCCGGTGCCTTCGTCCTGCAGGTCGTGGAGCCCCACCTGAACGGCCCCGGCGGTGACCTGACGGCGGTCTTCGCGACGGCCGTGAACCCCGTGCCGACGGTGCTGGTCGGTCAGGGCCCCGCCCCCGAGGGCGCGACCCCGGAGCACTACCGCGCCGAGGGCCTCGACCTGGTCCCCGGCTCCGGCGCACTGGCCGCGACCGTCCCCGGCGCGGTCGACGCCTGGCTGCTCCTGCTCCGCGACCACGGCACCTGGGAGCTGGCCGACGTCCTCGACCCCGCGATCGGGTACGCCCGCGACGGCCACCCGGTCGCACCTGCGGTGGTCCGGACGATCACCGCAGTGCGCGAGCTGTTCGAGCAGCACTGGCCCACCTCCGCCACGCAGTGGCTGCCGGGAGGCACGGTGCCGGTCCCCGGGGACCTGGTGCGCAACGAGGCACTCGCTGCAGTGCTCGACCGGCTGGTCGAGGCCGGCGCGGGTGCCGGCAGCCGGACGGGCCGCATCGATGCGGCCCGGTCCGAGTGGGCGGAGGGGTTCGTCGCCGAGGCGATCGACCGGTTCGTCCGCGAACCGCACCGGCACGCGTCGGGCACCGACCACGCGGGGGTGATCCGGGCGTCCGACCTGGCGGCGTTCCGCGCGTCGTACGAACCCGCGACGACCGCCGAGTTCCGCGGCTGCACGATCGCCAAGACCGGGCCGTGGGGCCAGGGGCCGGCGCTGCTCCAGACCCTGCGGCTGCTGGAACCGCTCGACGACGCCCTGCTCGACCCGTCGACCGAGCTCGGCGCGCACACGATCGTCGAGGCGCAGAAGCTCGCCCTCGCCGACCGTGAGGCGTTCTACGGCGACGGCGAGGTCCCGATGGACGTCCTGCTCTCCGAGGCCTACGCCGACGAGCGCCGTGCGCTGATCGGCGAGCGGGCCTCGGCGGAGCTCCGACCCGGAACGATCGCCGGGATCGAGCACGCGCTGCCGCCGGTCCGGACCTCGTACGACTCCTCCGGTTCGGTCGGCGTGGGCGAACCGACCGTGCAGGTCGCCCGCGACACCGGGGCCGACACCGAGGTCCCGCCGGCCGCTCCGCTCGAGGACCGCGGCGAGCCGTTCGTGACCCCCGACGGCGAGACCCGCGGCGACACGTGCCACATCGACGTCGTGGACCGCTGGGGCAACATCGTCAGTGCGACCCCGTCCGGTGGCTGGCTGCAGTCGTCACCGACGATCCCCGAGCTCGGGTTCTGCCTCGGCACCCGCCTGCAGATGACCTGGCTCGAACCGGGCACCGCGTCGACCCTGCGGCCCGGCGAGCGCCCCCGCACCACGCTGACACCGACCCTGGTGCTCCGCGACGGGCAGCCGGTCGCCGCACTCGGTTCCCCCGGCGGTGACCAGCAGGACCAGTGGCAGCTGCTGTTCCTGCTGCGCTGGATCGTCGGCGGGTACTCCCCGCAGCAGGCCATCGACGCGCCGGCGCTGCACACCACGTCGTTCCCGGGGTCGTTCTGGCCGCGCACGTGGGAGCCCGCGGGCCTGGTCGTCGAGGACCGCCTGGGGGACGAGGTCATCGCGGCACTCGAGGCCCGCGGACACGTCGTGACCCGTGGCGGTGACTGGAGCCTCGGCCGGCTGTCGTGCGTCACCCGCGACCGGGACACCGGGATCCTCGGTGCCGCCGCGAACCCTCGGGGCGCGCAGGGCTACGCCGCGGGACGCTAAAGCGTCGGGACGACCACCGCGCGGCCCGAGAGCTCCCCGGCCTCGAGCTTCCGGTACGCCTCGAGTGCGTCGGACAGCGCGTACCGCTCGACGTCGGGGACGATCTGGCCGGCGCGGTACATCGCGACGACCTCGTGCAGGTCCTCGATCGTGCCCCAGTAGGTGTTCGTGATCGTCGACTCGTACGGCGTCGCGAAGAAGTTCCACTCGGTGGTGCCGCCGGCGATCCCGACGACGGTGAACCGCCCGCCGACCGCCATCGACGCCTGCGCGACCTTGATCGTGGGGGTGGCACCGACGAAGTCGAAGGCCGCATCGACGCCGCGTCCCCCGGTGATCTCGCGGATGCGCTCGGCCTGGTCCGGGCCGCCGGGGACGGTGATCGCGCCACGGGCGGCGGCGCGGTCCATCGCGTCCTGCTTCATGTCGGTCGCGATGACCGTGGCACCGGTGAGCGCCGTCAGGATCTGCACGGCGATCTGCCCGAGGCCACCGAGCCCGACGACGAGCGCGAAGCGACCGCCACCGGCCAGGTTCGGCAGGGAGTTCTTGATCGCGTGGTACGGCGTGAGCGCGGCGTCGCTGAGCGGTGCGGCGGCGATCGGGTCGGCGTCACCGAGCGGCACGAGGTTCCGCGCCGGGACGCTCACGTACTCCGCCATGCCACCGTCGCGCCCGAGGCCGATGCCCATGTACGGGTTCGTCGCGGCGTTCTCGCAGTACGTGTCCTGCCCCTTCGAGCAGTACGAGCAGTGCCCGCAGCCGACCGGCCCGTAGACCAGGTAGGCGTCGCCCTCGGCGAAGCCGGTGACCCCGTCGCCGACGGCCTCGACCCAGCCGGAGTTCTCGTGGCCGAGCACGAACGCGGGCGCCTGGGCTCCCGGCTGCCCCTGCTGGAACTCCCGGTACACGGCGACGTCGGAGTGGCAGGCACCGGCGCCGGCGACCTTGAGCAGGACCTCACCGGGCCCGGGTGCGGGCTTCGGGACCTCGGTCAGGGACGGGAAGGTCTGGTACTGCTCGAACACGACGGCGCGCATGGGGTTCTCCTTTGATCGCCCTTCACGCTACACCTGTCGTCGAGGACGACATGTGTCGTCCAGTCGCCTCGAGACCACGCCGTCCGGCGAACAGTCCGCGGTCGAACCGTGCTCCACCAGGACGCGACGACCGCGCCACCATGACACCCAGCACGACCGCACCGAGCGGCCCGGTGAACACGAGGAGCAGGATCCACAGCCCGGTGTGGTCCCGGTCGTGCAGTCGCCGCACGAGCAGCGACCACCGGGGCACGATGGTCACGATCGTCGGGACGAGGATCGCCAGGTCCCACGCGTCCGGCCAGACGTCCCGCCCACCGCTGCCCCAGCCGAACCACGCCCCCTGCCCGCGGTCGACCAGGTGGAACGAGACCCGCGGTGACGGGAGTGCTCCGAACGGGTCGACGTACAGCTCCCACCGACCTCCGGTCCCGTGCGCGCCGACGACCCAGAGTGCGGCACCGGCCAGCGCGAGCTCGAGCGCGATCACCCACCAGAACTCCGAACGACTCGCCCGCCCGTGGAACCGCCACCCCTGGGTCCAGAACCGGAGCCAGGCGACCACCGGGTTCGTCACGTCGGCCGGACCCTGCTCGAGCACGGCCCCACGGAAACCCGTCACGCTGCTGTCCCCCATGTGCCAGATCGTAGGGCAGACCTGCGTCTTCGCCGTGAGCCCGTTGCGAGAACGATCGTTCTCCGATTGACTCAGGAGCGGCGGTCCCGTTCGGGGCCGCTCCCCCACACGAAAGGAGCGGGCATGCCCACTCGCACCGCACGCACCGCCTGGAACGGCGGCCTCGAGGACGGTTCCGGCCAGGTCGAGCTCTCGAGCTCGAAGGTCGGCACGTACGACGTCTCGTTCCCGAAGCGCACCGCCGAGGACGCCGGGGGCACCACGAGCCCCGAGGAGCTCATCGCCGCCGCACACTCGGCCTGCTACGCCATGCAGTTCTCCGCCGTCCTCGGCGAGGCCGGCGGCACGGTCGAGGCCCTCGACGTCAAGGCCGACGTCTCGCTCGGCCCGGACCCGGCCGGCGGCTTCCGTCTCACCGGCATCGTCCTGACCGTCAGCGGCGAGGTCTCCGGCATCGACGAGGCGGCCTTCCTCAAGGCCGCCGAGGACGCCAAGGCGACCTGCCCCGTGAGCAAGGCGCTGACCGGCGTCGAGATCACGCTGCACGCGACCTTCGAGCAGTAGGCGCGGAACGCAGGAACCGTCACCACCTGACGGACGGGAGGCCCGTGGCGACCCCGCCACGGGCCTCCCGTCCGTCGGCCACCTACGCTGGGCGCCGTGCCCCGATCCCTCGCCACACCGACCCTCGTCGCCCTCTGGCTCGGCCTGCTGGCCGTCGTCGTCGGGATCGTGTTCGTACTGACGGCTCCGCCGTCCTCGTCCGGCTGGTTCGCGTACGCCCCGCTGTCCGACTACGCGTTCGTCGCCAATGGCCCACCGTGGCAGCTGACCGCCGGACCGGTCCTCGTGCTGGTGGGCGCGGTCGTCGCGGGCTTCGCCCTCGGTCGTCTCAGTACGCGCCGCCGGGGCTGATCCGGACGCGTCCAGCGGACGTCCGGACTCGGCCGCCGTCGACTGGCACCATGGCGTGATGGCCGAGCAGCACCCCCCGGGCCCGCACAAGCCGGGCCGCCCGCCCCGGCCACGCCGCCGGAGTCTCGCGCAGCACGACCTGCGCGACGCGCGGGCCCGTCTGCGCGGGACGATCTACGAGCACGTCGAGCCCGATGCCAAGGGGCGTGACCAGTACACGGCGACCCAGATCGTCGACTTCTGCCTCGACCTGGCCGAGGTCATGCTCGCCTCCGGTGCCGACACCCGCAGCGTCGAGACGGCCGTCGTCGCGGTCTCGACGAAGTGGAACCTCGCACCGCTCGACCTGGACTTCTCCGGCAGCTCGGTGACGATCCAGTACGCCCCGGCCGACGTCCCGCCGCTCGTCAAGGTCCGGACCGTGCGCTCGGACGGCTCCGACCTCGACAAGCTCGCGCGGGCGAACCAGATCGTCGACGACCTGATCCACGACGACCGTGACATGACCTCGGCGGTGAACGCCCTGGTCGCCGTGCTGCGGCTCCCGCCTCGGTGGCCGATGTGGCTGTCCGACGTCGGCCTGTCGATCCTCGGCATCTCGATCGCTGTGCAGGCCGGAGGCGGGTGGCGTGCCGGACTCGGGGCGTTCGTGCTGATGCTCGGGATCATCGTCTCCGGACGCTGGCTGACCGACCGGGGGTACCCGCAGTTCTTCGTGTCCGGGGCGCAGGGCGCGGTGGCGTCGGCGATCGGCACCCTGGCCATCTGGGCCGGCGTGCTCAACGCGAACGGTGCCGCGACGATGGTGGCGGCGCTCGTGGTGCTCCTGCTGCCGCACCCGTCCCTGGTGACCTGGGCGCAGGACGCCATCTCGGGGTTCCGGGCGATGGCCGTGGCCCGGGCGTTCTACATCGGGCTGGTCATCGCGGCGATCGTGGTCGGGGTGCCGGCCGGGATCGCGATGACGCACTGGCTGCAGATCGAGGTCGACCCGTCCGGCATCGTGACGCAGACCCTGCCGCTCTGGGCGTCGCTGTCGCTGACCGTCGTGTCGGCGGGCGCGAACTGCTTCGTACAGCAGGCGAGTGCCCGGGTGATCCCCGTCGCGGTGGTGTTCTCCGTCGCCGCCGGTGCCGCGCTGTGGGCGCTGCGGCAGGCCGGGCTGCCGCTCCTCGGGGCGACGTTCCTGGCGGCGGTGCTGCTCGGGGTGCTCTCGACCTACGCGGCCGTCCGGATGCGCACGGCCGTGGCGGCCATCGCAGTACCGGCGTTCTGCGGGGCACTGCTGCCCGGTGTCGCCGTGTCGAACGCCCTGCTGAACTTCATGTCCGGGTCGTCGAGCGCCGCGCTCGACTTCGTGGCGGCGGTGTCCGTGGCACTCGGGATCGGCGCGGGCCTGGTGCTCGGCGGGCTCTTCGCGACGCCCGGTGCCCGTCGAGCGCTCCGCCGGACGCGCCGGGTCGTCGTGCACTCGGTCCACAACGACACCACGGCGCTCCGCGTCATCCGTGACACCGGGTACGACCCCGGCGACGGGTCGGTGCCCCGCGGGTCGCGCTCCGGGGGCACTTCCTGAGCTGAGCCGGCGGGGAGCCGGCGGCGCTTCGTGAGCAGAAGAGGTCGAGTGCGACGCACGCACCCGACCTCTGCTGCTCACCGAGCGAGTCCGCCGCGCTCAGCCGGCGTCGGACACCGCGCTCGACACCGCGGTCGGGGCGCCGTACTCGCCGTCCGGGATCGCGCGGAGCGCCTCGAGGACGTCGTCCGGGGCGCCCTCCTGCTCGGCCGTCGAGACCACGTCGTCCTTGGACGCCGGGTAGTCGATGCCGCTCAGGTACTTCTGGACCTGGATGGGGTTCGGTGCTGCCATGTCGGTTCCTTCCGTCAGGTTGCGCCTCCCGGAGTACCCGCGGGGCGCTGCACGACGGCGCGGGGAACGCGCTCTGCGGACGAACCGCCGGTCAGATCTCCCAGCTGCCCGAGTCGTCGTCGTCCCACATCGCCAGACGGCGGGCGGCCTGCGGCTCGTACCGCTCCATCCAGCCACGCTCGAGCCGGGCGACCGCGCGGTCGAACGCAGCCACCAGGTCGAGCTCGGCGCGCAGCAGGGCCTGCAGCTGCAGCCCCTCGTACAGGGCGATGAGCTGCTCGGCGCCGCGGCGGGGGTCCATCGTGTGCGGGGCACGGCCGATCGCGATGTCGTGCTCCAGGCCCCGCTTGATCTGGGCGAAGAAGAGCTGGTACCGCGACCGCAGGTAGGTCGCCATCGGGTGCGCGGGGTTGCCCGCGACGGACAGCAGGGCGACGAGCAGGCGCATCAGGGCCGGGTCCTCGGCGTTCGAGGCGACGATCGCGCGGAGCAGGTCCACGGTCGAGCCGTCACCGACCTCGTGCGTGACCTCGTCCATCCGGGCGCCGTTCCAGCGGTCGAGCGCGGCGAGGACCAGGCCGTCCCACGACGGGAAGTGCTGCTCCAGCTCGGCGACGCTGATGCCCATCCGCTCGGCGACCTGCACGGGCCGGGCTTCGTGGAAGGGGACGTCCCGGAGCAGGTCGACGGTGGCGCCCACGATCGTGATCCGCAGGTGCAGCGTGGCCGCCGCGGCCGCCGCGGCCTGCGTGTCGGCGCTGGTGTGTTCGAGCATCGTGCCCTCCGTCGTCCCCGGACGTCCTGTCCGTGTCACCCCGGGTCCGGGGCACCTCCATCCAAACGCAGAACGGGGGACACCAGAATCCCCGGTACGGGTGTCGGCACAAGGGGGGACAGGCCACGACGTCGAGCCGGTTCGCGGCCGTCCGTGCGACCATGCCGGCATGACCCCGAACGACCCCACTGCCCAGGGACTCGCGACCATGGCCTCGACCGGCTTCGAGTTCGGCGGCGACCCCGATCAGGTGGCGCACGACGTCCGGGCCATGTGGGAACAGCTCGGCCGTCCCGCCGGTGCGTTCGAGGCGGCGGCGCGAGCCATCGCCGTGCTGCCCCAGCGCCCCGAGGTGCCGATCGCCGACCAGGCCCGCCGTCGCGCGTTCGAGCAGGCGATCGGCATCAACCCCGTCGAGGTCGAGCTGGCCGCCGCGATGTCGGCACGCGAGCTCCTCGAGCGGATGGCTCGCTCCGTCAGCTGCTGACGTCACGACCCGGATCCGGAGCGGACCCGGCGACGTGACCAGGAGCAGTCGACGCGACCACAAGCCGTGGACCGGAGCACACGGACGACGAGAGGCGCGGCGCCCACCGGCACCGCGCCTCCCGTCAGGTCCCCGTCAGGGGCAGGAGCCCTACGGCGTCGGCATCCCGCCGTCGACGTGCAGCGTCTCGCCCACGACGTACGACGACTCACCGCTCGCCAGGAACACGTAGGCCGGCGCGAGCTCGGCGGGCTGCCCCCAGCGACCCAGGTAGGTCTGCTCGCCCGCGCTCGGCAGCGCCTCCGGCGGCTGGCCACCGGCCGGCTGCAGCGGCGTCCAGATCGGGCCGGGGGCGACCGCGTTGACACGGATCCCCTTCGGCGCCAGCTGCGCCGCCAGGCCCTTCGCCAGGTTGTTCACGGTCGCCTTCGTGGCCGCGTAGTGCACCAGGTGCGGCGACGGGGCGTACGCCTGGATCGACGTCGTGTTGATGATCGTGGAGCCGGGCTGCAGGTGCGGCACGGCGGCCTTCGTGATGCGGAACGTCGCGTAGGCGTTCGTCTTGAAGGTCTCGTCGAACTCCTCGTCGGAGATCTTGGTGATGTCGTCGACGTTCTGCTGCTTGCCGGCGTTGTTCACCAGGATGTCGAGGCCACCGAGCTGCTCGACCGCGTCGGCCACGAGCTGCTCGCAGACCTCGAGCGAGGTGATGTCACCCGGCAGCGCCACGGCCTTGCGACCGGCGGCCTCGATGAGCCCGACGATGCGGTCGGCGTCCTCCTGCTCCTCGGGCAGGTACGAGATCGCGACGTCCGCACCCTCGCGGGCGTAGGCGATGGCGACGGCGGCACCAATGCCGGAGTCACC
Organism: Curtobacterium sp. WHRI 8282; assembly: GCF_040223925.2. Classification (NCBI taxonomy): domain Bacteria; kingdom Bacillati; phylum Actinomycetota; class Actinomycetes; order Micrococcales; family Microbacteriaceae; genus Curtobacterium; species Curtobacterium sp. WHRI 8282. The sequence goes on along the minus strand of NZ_JBEHCD020000001.1, from coordinate 1,016,147 downwards.
ACCGGTGACGAGCGCCTTGCGGCCGGTCAGACGACCCGAGCCGCGGTAGGTGTCCTCACCGTGGTCGGCGGGGACGTTCTGCGCCATCTCCGCGTCGGTGCCGGCGCCCTCGAGGTACTGCTCGTCGGGCTTCTTGTCGGCGTACATCTTCGTGGGGTCCTGCATCACGTACTGGTCAGGCCCGGTCTGGTCGTTCTGCTGGTCCGTCATGTCGCCGACGGTACGCAGGGGGTCGCTGCGGGCCGTCCAGGAGGCTGTCCCCCGTTGCGCGGAGCGGCCTGCGCCCGCCGGCCGCCCCGTTCCAGGGCCGCAGGTGCGTGATCCTCGTTTGTCACGGTCCGGTGACGGGCAGGCTCCGATTCGGTAACACCTGTCGTTCTGTCCCGGTCGAGGCCCTACCGTCGAACGGTGACTCCTCGGACCCTGCTGGCGCTCGGCGCCGCCGTGCTGGCCTTCTCGGCCGGTGCGCTCGCGTTCGACGGCACCACCGGGCTCGGGGCGGACGTCGCCGTGGCCGCCGAGACCTCGCACGACGCCGCTCCGGTGCACGTGACGAAGGCGGAACTCCGCCGGGTGGACTCGATCGAGCTCGACGCCGAAGCCCTGGTGCTCCGGAACGGCGACGACACCGTGGTGAAGTCCTCGATGCGCGACTCCGGACTCACCGTGAGCGTGCTGAACCGCCTGCTCGGCACCCCCTCGCGCACACAGACCGCCGAGGGCGACGGCGGGGCGTGCTTCCCCGCCAGCACCACGTACACCTGGGGCGGCGCCCTCCGCGTGGCCGCCCTGCGCTCCGACGCCCGAGCGGGCAACGCCGTCGAGGTCCGGATCCTGCGTGACTCGGTGCGCAGCCGCTCGGGTGCCCGGATCGAGTTGACCGGCCCCGACGGCGTCCAGGTGGGCGACGACCTGGACGAGCAGATCGCCGACGCACCCCGGTCGCACCGGGTGTCCTACGGCTCCGACGACTCCCGCGCCTGGCAGCTCCTGCTGCGGCAGGGCTGGGACGCGGCTCCCGCGACGGACGACGACGCCCAGGACCCCACGGACACCGGCACGAACGGGGTGTCCGCACTGACGAACGACACGACGGTCACGGTGATCGGGTCCCCGATGCCCGTCCACGCACGCCGGAGCTGCTGAAGCGGGTCAGACGCGCAGGGTCGCCACCACCGGGAAGTGGTCGCTGGCGAACCAGGTCTCCGGGCCGTCGTGGTCGATCACGACGCGGTCTACGCCGCTGACGCCGCGGGTGAGCACCCAGTCGATCCGTTCCCCGGAGTCGACCGGCGGCTGCCAGTCGTTGAACGTCGCGGTCCGGTCGGACGGATCCCCCGCGGTCAGCCAGGCATCGGCGAACCCGGCCTCCGAGAGCACCCTCGACGCGGTGCCGCTCCCCGCGGGCTCGTTGCAGTCGCCCGCGAAGACGACCGGACCGGTGTCCCCGGCGAGCCGTTCCACGATCAGGGCGGCGCTCCGGCCCCGGACCTCGTCACCGTGGGGTCCGGGCTCGTGGTCGAGGTGGGTGGTGAGCAGGGTGAACGCGGGCCCCTCGGCGTCGAGGAACCGGGCGTGGTTCGCGATCCGCGGGTACAGGCTGCCCCAGGTGTTCGAGACCGGCTCGTCCGGGGTGTCCGACAGCCAGAACGATCCCTCGTCCGACGGGCGGAACCGGTCGCGGCGGTAGAAGACGGCCGCGTGTTCACCGGCGTCGCCGCCCTCGCGCCCCTGCCCGACGTCGGCGTGGTCGGGCAGCCCGCCGCGCAGGTCGTCCATCTGGTGCCCGAACGCCTCCTGCACGCAGAGCAGGTCGGGGTCGTGCCGGCGGATCACGTCGAGCACGACCGGCAGGCGGGCCGGCCAGTCGTGCGCGGGGTCCGGGTTCTTGATGTTGTAGGTCATCAGGACGATCGGGCGTGCGGCGCTGGTCACTCCACGAACCTACCGACGCCCCGCCTGGCCGGTTCCCATCAGTTGATGCAGGTGCCCTCGGTGCCGTAGTTGTGCACGTCGGTCGACTTCGGCGACGGTTCCTTCGCGGGCTGCTCCGTCGGCTTCGAGCCCGAGCCGGTGGCCGCCGGCGTCGAGGGGGCCGCGCTCGGCTCGGTCGCGACCGGCTTCGCGGTCTTGCCGTCGGTGCCGAGCACCAGTGTGACGCCGGTGACCGTGTTGGTCCGGACGGCGACGGCACCCGGCACGACGGCCGCGACGGCCTTCGCCTGCGACTCCTGGCCGGCCGGGTACTGCACCTGCGTGACCTTCGTGGTGGGCGAGGACCCGGCCGGCGCGACCTGGAAGCCGCGAGCCGTCAGGACCTGACCGGCGGCGGTGGCCGCTCCCTGCACGCCGCTGCCGTTCAGCACGGTGACCGACGTGTTCGCCGGTTGCGCCGGACCGGCAGCGGTGTAGGCCTCGGGCTCACCGACCAGACCCTGCACGAAGGCCGGCAGACCGACGGTGTCCACCTCGACGATGGAGAGCGGCGATCCGTTGACGGAGATCGTCGGGGTCCCGAGGGTCGGGATCGTGGCCGACTGGATGTTCGCGGGCCGGAGGTTCGCCATCTGCGACGCGAGGTCGATCAGGTTGGTGTCGGTCTGGATCGATCCCCCGACGGCCTGCAGGATGTTCCCCATCTTCACCGGGTTGAGCAGCGTGCCCGCCGACGTGACCTTCCGGGCCTCCTGGGACAGGAAGTACTGCTGCCGGATGTTGCGGTCCAGGTCACCGTTCGGCAGCCCGTGGCGCTGTCGCACGAAGGACAACGCCTCCTTCGCGTCCAGCGAGGACTTGCCCGCCGGCAGGTTCACCCCGGAGAACGGATCGTTCGCCGCTTGGTTGAGGCACACCTCCACCGGCCCGAGTTCCTTCACGACCTGGTAGAAACCGAGCAGCGAGACCCGGACGTAGTGGTCGATCTGCAGCCCGCTCAGGTTCTCGATGGTCTTGATGAGCATCTTCGCACCGCCGGTGTCCCCACCGCCGTTCAGCGTGCCGTAGTAGAACGCGCTGTTGAGCTTGCCCTTGCCGACGTCCGGGATGTCCACGTACGAGTCGCGGGGGAACGAGATCATCGTCGCCTGGCTGCCGTCGGCGTTGATGTGCAGCACGATCATCGTGTCGGTGTTCGTCGCGCCACCGTCCTCCTCGGTGCTGAGCTCGGCGAGCTGCTCCGGGGTGGCGTTGTCCGGTCGGTGGTCGTCGCCGACGAGCAGGATGTTCTGCGCCGTGCCGTCGACGTCGTCCTTCTTGTCCTTGCCGCCGGTGATCGCGTTGACGATCGTGACGCCGTCGGACAGCTGGTGGTACGCGTACGCCGCGTACCCGCCGCACAGCAGGAGGGCCATGGTGAGCACGCCCGCCACCGCCGGGAACACGACGCCGGCCCGTCGCTTCTGGCGCCCGTGGCGCGGCGTCGCGGCACCGCGGTGTGCGGGCTCGGTCGTCTGCTCGGGTTCGTTGCTCACCGGGAAACCATAACCGGCGCGCGCACGACGGACATGGGATGCGCCTGGCAGGTCACCCCATGCCCGCTGTCGTGTTCCTCACCGGGCGACGAGGCCTTGCTTGTTCGTCTCACGGGCCCGCAGCACGGTGATCCCCGTGATCGCCGCAGCCGCCATGACGTAGAAGGCGGGCGCGAACGTGTTGCCCGTGGCACTGATGAGCCACGTGGCGAAGTACGGCGTGATGCCACCGAAGAGCGCGACGCTGATGTTGTAGGCGATGCCCATCGACCCGTAGCGGATCGCGGTCGGGAACAGTTCGGCCATCGCCGCGCTGACGGCACCGTCGAACGCCGCCATGAACAGGCCGAGCAGCACCATCGCGGCCGCGGCCGCCCAGAAGTTGCCGGCGTCCATGAGCATCAGCGTCGGGTAGGTCAGCACCAGGAAGCCGGTGCAGCCGGCGAGCATGACGGGCTTCCGGCCGATCCGGTCCGACAGCAGGCCGAAGAACGGCACGAGTCCCGCGATCACGAGGAAGCCGATCACGACGACCCCGTACGACACCAGCGGCGAGTACCCGAGGTCGGCCTGCAGGTACGACGGCATGAAGGTCTGCAGGATCCAGTGGCCGACCGCCTTGAGGACGACGAAGCCGATGCAGAACAGCAGGGCCTTCCACCCGGTGCGGAGCGAGCGACGCAACGGGTTCGCCGCGACCTCGCCCTTCGCCTTGAGTGCGCGGAACTCGGGGGTGTCCTCGAGCCGGTTGCGGAGGTACAGGCCGACCAGTCCGAGCGGGACCGCGATGAGGAACAGGACGCGCCACCCCCACGTCTCGAGCGCGTCGTCGCCCGCGAGCGCGGTGAACAGGAACACCAGCCCGCCACCGACGATGAAGGCCGCGAACCCGAAGACGTCGATGAAGCTCGTCACGAAGCCCCGTCGGTTCGAGGGCGCGAACTCGGCCAGGAGCGTCGTCGCGCCGGCACCTTCGCCACCGGCGGCGAAGCCCTGCACGAGCCGGACCAGCACGAGCAGGATCGGTGCGAGCAGCCCGACGCTCTGGTAGGTCGGCAGGACGCCCATCACGGCCGTCGCTCCGCTCGTGATGAGGATGACCGTCGCGAGCGTGGTCTTCCGGCCGACCCGGTCCCCGAGCGAGCCCCAGAACAGACCGCCGAGCGGGCGCATCACGAAGCCGGCACCGAACACGGCGAACGCGGAGAGCAACGCCACCTGGGGGTCGCCCTGCTTGAAGAAGTACAGCGAGATGACCGTGGCCAGGGTGCCGTAGAGGCCGAAGTCGAACCACTCGACGAAGTGGCCGACGCCCGCGGCGACGATCACCTTCCGCATGCCCTGTCGGCGCGCGTCGTCGCCCAGTGCTGCCTGGACGTCCGGGGGGCCGGCGGCGTCCGCGCTCGTGCGCGTTCGGGTTCCGTCGCTCATGGGGTGACCTCACACTTCGTTGTCGAGAGTTCGTTGACGATAGCACTTGCCGGGCAAACTTTGCCACAGAGTGGGAAGGTAGCGCCAGAGAGTGATACCGTCACCGCCATGCAGTCCCGTGAACAGCACCACGACGTCGTGGTCGTCGGAGGCGGTCTCGCCGGCGTGTGCGCCGCGGTCGCCGCCGCACGCCTCGGCTCCAGCGTCGCCCTCGTCACCAACCGTCCCGTCCTCGGCGGGAACTCCTCGAGCGAGATCCGGGTGTGGGTGGTCGGGGCGACCGCGCACGGAACCCATCGGTTCGCCCGCGAGACCGGGATCATGGGGGAGCTCTTCCTCGAGAACCAGTACCGGAACCCGCAGGGCAACGCGGTCTACTGGGACCAGGTCGTGCTCGACCTCGTGCGCGCCGAACCGAACGTGCACCTGCACCTCAACACCGACGTGCGCACCGTCACGACCGCCGACGACGACGGCGCCACCCGGATCACCTCCGTCACGGGGTGGACGATGGGGTCCGAGATCGAGACGACCTTCACCGCACCGGTGTTCCTCGACTGCACGGGCGACGGCCTCGTTGGCGCACTCGCCGGGGCGTCGTTCCGGATCGGCCGCGAGGGACGCGCCGAACACGGGGAAGCGTGGGCGCCGGAACAGCCCGACGACGAACTGCTCGGCAGCTCGATCTTCTTCTCGACGCACGACACCGGCCGGCCCGAGAAGTTCGTGCCACCGTCGATCGCCGTCGACCTGAGGACGACACCGATCCTGGCCAACCGGGCCATCAAGACCGGGGACAACGGCTGCAACTACTGGTGGATCGAGTGGGGCGGTGCGCTCGACACCGTCACCGAGAACGAGCGGATCCGCGACGAGCTGTGGGGCGTCGTCTACGGGATCTGGGACCACATCAAGAACTCCGGCGCCTTCGACGCCGAGACCCTCACGCTCGACTGGGTGGGTGCGATCCCCGGCAAACGGGAGTACCGCCGGTTCATCGGCGATCACACGCTCACCCAGCAGGACCTGCTGTCGCAGCGGACCTTCCCCGACGCGGTGGCGTTCGGCGGCTGGTCGATCGACCTGCACCCCGTCGAGGGCGTGTACGCCGAGACCGCCGGCGCGCAGCAGCGGTACACGGACGGCACCTACGACATCCCGTTCCGTTCCCTCTACTCCGCGGACGTCGCGAACCTGCTCTTCGCCGGCCGGAACATCTCCGCGTCGCACGTGGCGTTCGGCTCCACGCGGGTGATGGCCACGTGCGCCACCCAGGGCCAGGCTGCCGGCACCGCCGCGCACCTCGTCGCCCGGCACGGCACGACGCCCCGCACGCTCGGCAACGACCACGTCGACATGCTCCAGCAGACGCTGCTCCGCGAGGACGCCCCGCTCATCGGGGTCCGGGCCGTCGACGGTGCCGACCTGGCCCGCCTGGCGACGATCACCGCGAGCAGTGAACTCACCTCGATCGACACCACCCCGTGGGCGACCGCCGACACCTTCGCACTCGATCGCGACGTCGCGATCGTCCTGCCGGCCGACCCGGCGCTCGGCTCCTTCGCGCTCCGGACCGTCGTCGACGACGACACCGCGGCCGAGCTCACGGTCGAGCTCTGGACGACCGGCAAGCCGCAGAACTACGCCCCGATCGAGCACGTCGCCACCCACACCGCTGCGGTGACTGCCGGATCCGGGGAAGCGGTGGTGGACCTCGCGTTCCGTCCCGAGGAGCCGTGCAACGCGGTCGTCGTCGTCCGTCGTGCCCCGGGCGTCCGCCTGGTCCTGACCGACGGGCACCCGTACGGGGTGCTGGCCCTCCGTGCCCGCACGGCCGACGACGAGCAGTTCGACGACCACATCCCCGAGGAGTCCGACCAGCCGGTGACCGACTGGGAAGCGCGCGCCCTGCGCGGACGGTCCTTCGCGTTCACCGCAGCCGGCGCTTCGGACGCGTGGCGGGCCTCCAGGGTGATCGACGGGTACCAGCGTCCCTTCGGCGGCCCGCACCTGTGGTCGTCCGAGGCCGGCGACGGCCGAGCCGCCCTGACACTCGACTGGACGGAGCCGGTCGACGTGCGCCAGGTGCGGATCGTGTGGAACGACGACGTCGACGCAGACCTCATCAACCTGCACCACCACCGCACCCACTGGGACGCCGTCCCGACGCTCGCCCGCGACTACCGCATCGAGGTGTCCGTCGACGGCTCGTGGCGGCAGCTCGAGACCGTCACGGACAACCGGCACCGGCATCGCGTCCACGACCTCGCCCCGGTGCGGACCGACTCGCTCCGCATCGTCGTGACCGCCACGAACGGGTCGCCGTTCGTCTCGGCGAGCGCCGTGAAGGTCTACTGACCCACCTGCAACACCGACAACGATCAAGGGAGATCGCCATGCGCCTGCGCGCACACACCATCGCGACGGTCATCGCGCTGTCACTCGCCGCCGTCGGCACGTCCGGGCCGCACGGCGCGGCTGCGGTCGCGGACACCGCCGCCACCCCGTCAGCGGTCACCGCCGGCACCGCCGGCACCGCCACGATCCAGCCCAACCCGGGGAACCCCACCTCGCCCGCCGCGACCGCGCACTCCGTCTCGGCGAACGGGACGGCCGTGCCGGTCAGGGCCGAGTCGGTCAGCGGCACCTCGCACGACGTCGCGATGTTCGCCAAGGGGACCGGCACGGCGACCGTCAGCGTCACCATGCCTGGCCTCGCCGCGTCGGCCACACCCGTCGTGACACCACGGACGCTGTCGATCGCGACGACCCGCTCCGGTTCCACGATCACGTTCACGATCCGCGACGCACACCCGCTCGTGATCGAGACGCCCGGCGTTCGCGCGCTGTTCCTCTTCGTCACACCGGCCGAGACGACCGTTCCGTCCGCCGCCGACCCCTCGGTCCGGTACTTCGGCCCGGGCGAGCACGACGCCGGAGTCATCCGCCCGACGTCCGGGCAGACGATCTACCTGGCTCCCGGCGCCCTGGTGCACGGTCGCATCGACGGTGACGGCGTCACCGGCGTGCGGGTGCTCGGCCGTGGGATCCTCGACGCCGGCGACGACACCTCGCGCACCGCGAAGACGATGGCGATCCGGTTCCACGACAGCTCCGACGTCACGGTCTCCGGCATCGGCGTCCGGAACGCACAGTGGTGGCAGACGCTGTACATCCGGTCGTCGGGCATCCACGTGTCGTGGACGAACCTGATGGGCACGCTCATCAACAACGACGGCATCGACACCGACGGCGTGCAGGACATGGCGGTCGAGCACAACTTCGTGATGAGCGGCGACGACGGGTTCGGCTGGCACGCCCTCGACGCCGCCACGAACGGCGAACCCGAGACCCGCGGGCTGCACGCACTCGACACCACCTTCTGGAACGTCACCGGCGGCAACCCCGTCCGGTTCGGCTCCTCGATGGAGACGTCGCTGTTCACCGACATCTCGATCACGCAGTCGTACGTGCTCCGCGCCAAGGAGGTCGCCCTGAAGTTCGACGTGCAGGACTGGGCGACGGTCTCCGACGTCACGGTCGACGGTTTCCACGTGGAGTCGCAGCCGGTCGGGAAGCGAGCGATCGTGCTGCAGGTCCTCAAGGAGCAGTACTCGAACGACACCGGCTACCGCGACGAACGCGGTCGGATCACGGGCATCACGATCCGCGACTTCACCGACGTCACGGCGGACTCGGTGACGCTGTCCGGCTGGGACGCCGCCCACGGGATCTCGGGCGTCGCGTTCCAGGACGTCGTGCTCGGCGGGGTACCGCTGACAGCGGCGCAGGTGCGCTCGAACGCGTTCGTCAGCGGCGTCACGGTGTCCTGATCGCCGTCGCAGACCAGAATGAGGGGATGACGACCACCCCTCCGAACCAGAGCGTCGAGCGCGCCGCGGCGGTCCTCGGCGCGCTCGGTGCTGCTGACGGGCCGATGCGTGCCTCCGACATCGCGCGGGCGATCGGCCTCGGGACGTCGACGACGGGTCGGCTCCTGGCGACGCTCGAGTCGCTCGAGTACGTGCGTCGCGATCCTGATTCGCAGGGGTACTCGGTCGGTCGCGCCGTGCTCGAACTCGCCAGCCAGGGACTCAACCACAACCCGGTGCACCGGGAGAGCCGGGCCGCGGCGCAGGAACTCGCCCACCGGATCGGCCTCACCGCGAACGTCGGGGTGCGCGACGCCGCCTCGTGCATCTACCTCTGCCACTTCGAGGGGTCGCTGGCGCCGAAGTCGCACACGATGATCGGCATGCGACAGCCGCTGCACGCGTCGGCGCTCGGCAAGGCCCTCATGCTCGACCTGTCACAGGTGGACCGGGAGCGGCTCCTCGGTGCGGACCTCGCGCGGTACACCGACCACACCATCACGTCGCACGACGCCCTGACGGCCGACCTGGCCGTCTCGGCGAAGCGCGGCTGGACCGAGGAGAACCAGGAACTCGCGCTCGGGCGGTTCTGCATCGCCGCGCCGATCCGGAACGCCTCGGGGGACACCGCGGCCGCGCTCTCGATCTCCGGACGCCTCACGCAGCTCCGCGACCGCGACCTCGAGTCCCTGGCCGAGGACCTCATCGAGGTCGCGGACCGCATCAGCGTCGGTCTCGGGATGATCAGCGCCGTCGCGCACTGACGGCTCGCCTCGTCGTGTGGTGACGCAGTGACGGCCTGGAGGCGCGTGGCGGATTCGCCACGGGCCTCCAGGCCGTCTCCTGGTCGCGCTGGTCCCGCTAGTCGCGCGACGGCAGCAGGTGGATCGCCTCCATGGCGAGCTCGGCAGCGATGGGGTCCTTCGCGACGACGGCGTCCTTGAGCTTCGTCAGCTCGGGCAGGATCACGTCGGCCGGCAGGAGCTCGGCAAGCTCCGGCACGCGGAGCTTGAACGAGAGCCCGTCGGTCGTCGAGTTGCAGAGCTGCACGAGCGACGGGTTGCCGCACGCGTCGGCCCACACGGCGTAGATACCGGCGCCCTCACGCGCGACCTTGTCCTGCTCGTCGGCGCTCACCCGTGCGTGCACGTCGTCGAGCATCTTCACGATCTTCTTGCGCTGCGCGTCCGTGAACCGGGGCACCGCGAGCCGCACGACGCCGCCGTAGATCACGCCGAGGGTGCGGTACGCGTCGAGGAGTTCTTCCTTCGTCGGCGCCGCGACCCGGGTGTAGCGGTTCGGCGCCATCTCGATGAGTCCGGCCCGGGCGAGTTCGGCGAGGGCCTCGCGGATGGGCGTCCGGGAGACACCGAGCCAGGCGATCAGGTCGTCGTCGTTGAGGCGTTCCCCGGGCTCGAGCGTGCCGTCCATGATGGCGTCTCGGATCTTGTCCTGCACCGTGTCACGGAGGAGCTTGCGCTCGGCAGCGGGCTGCGTCGAGGGAACTGGCATGGGTCCAGCGTGTCACATGTCAGGGCGCGTGCGCGAGAGGCGCGACGGCCACCAGGCCCGGTGCCCGAGGTCGTAGGCCAGCGCCGGCACGAGCAGTGAGCGGACCACGATCGTGTCGAGCAGGACGCCGAACGCGACGACGAACGCGATCTGCACGAGGAACAGGATCGGGATCACGCCGAGGGCGGCGAACGTGGCGGCGAGCACGACACCCGCCGACGTGATCACCCCGCCGGTCACCCCGAGTCCGCGCAGGACGCCCTCGCGTGGCCCGTGCCGCAGCGCCTCCTCGCGCACCCGTGTCATGAGGAAGATGTTGTAGTCGACGCCGAGTGCCACCAGGAACACGAACGAGTACAGCGGCACGCTCGGGTCCGCGCCCGGGAAGTGGAACACGTGGTCGAAGACGAGCGCTCCGACACCGAGGGCCGCCGCGAAGGACACGATCACGCTGCCGATCAGGACGAGCGGCGCGACGATGCTGCGGAGCAGGAGCATCAGGATCAGCAGGATGACGACGAGCACCACGGGGATGATCAACGTGCGGTCGCGGATCCCGGTGTCGTTCGTGTCGACCGCCGTCGCAGTGACGCCGCCGACTATCGCTCCAGGGTCGACGCGTTCGACGGCGGTGCGGAGGTCGCGGACGGTCTGCTCGGCGGCGTCCGAGTCGGCGGCGTCGGACAGCGTCGCCTCGAGCAGGACGTCACCGCGGGAGACGGTCGGCGTGCCGCTGCCGGCGGCGTCCCCGGTCACCGGGACGGTACCGGCGGGGCTGTCCTTCGCTGCGGCGACCACACCGTCGACCCCGTCCACCGCGGTGATCGCGTCGACGAGCTGGCCGAGGTCGCGCTCCGCGCCGATGACCTGCGCGGGACTGCCGGAACCGCCCGGGAAGTGGTCGGCCAGCACGTCCTGACCGTCACGGGCCTCGGACGACCCGATGATCAGGTCGCTCTGCGGCACCCCGTCCGCCTTGAGTCCGAACAGGCCGGCACCCATCGCGAGCAGGCCGACCGTGCAGACGATCCACACCACCCGGGACCGACGGGCGACGAGCCGACCGACGCGCGCCCAGATGCCGCGGGCGCCCGGACCGGTGAGCTCGGGGTGGGCGCTGCCGAACGCGGGACGCAGCGGCCAGAACGCCGCGCGGCGGAACGCGAGCAGCAGCGCGGGCAGGAGTGTCAGGGCGGCGAGCAGGCTGAACGCGATGCCGATGGCCGCGACCGGCCCGAGCGCCTTGTTCGAGTTGAGGTCGGAGAGCAGCAGGCAGAGCACCCCGACGATCACCGTGCCGCCCGAGGCCAGGATCGGCTCGAGGCTCCCCCGCAGGGCGGCCTTCGTCGCGTCCCAACCGGTGCGGTGGTCGCGCAGCGCCTCGCGGAAGCGCGAGGTGTACAGGAGCGCGTAGTCCGTCGCCGCGCCGATCACGAGGATCGACAGGATGCCCTGCACCTGCCCGTTGACCGTCACGATGTCGGCCTTGGCGAGCCACCAGACCACGAGGATCGAGGCGCACAGGGCGAAGGTGGCGGTGCCGAGCACGAGGACGGGCAGCAGGGGTGATCGGTAGACGATGATCAGGATCACGAACACCGCGGCGAGCGCCACCCCGAGCAGCAGTCCGTCGATGCCGGCGAAGGCCTCGGTCAGGTCCGCGGTGAACCCGGCGGGACCGGTGACGGAGCCGCTCACACCGGACGGGAGCGTGTCGTCGACGTCGGCGCGGATGGCCTCGACCGCGTCCCCGGTCTCGGCGTCCTGCGTGAGCGTGGCGACGATCTCGACCGCGTCGCCGTCCTCGCTCGGGATCACCGGGCTGACGGCCTCGACGTCGGTGCGGTCGGACAGCGTCGTCGCGAGTGCCTTCGCGTCGACGAGGTCGGTCGACGTCAGGCCGCCGTCGCGTTCGAGGACGATGATCGCGGGCGCCCCCGACTCGTCGCGGAACTCGGAGGACCGCTCCTGCACCTTCGTGGCGTCGGCCGAGGCCGGCAGGAACGAGGTCTGGTCGTTGGTGGAGACCTCGGAGATCTTGCCGAAGAAGGGACCGCCGACGGAGGCGATGCCGAGCCAGACCACGATGACGAGCGCGGGGAGGACGATGCGGAGGAAGCGGGACACGTCGGTGAGCGTACACCGATCGTCAGCATGCTGATTACTTGACGGTCGAGCGCACCCGCCGACCATAGAATCACGACATGCAGGACACGACCGAGCAGTGGCCCCTCGGGCGCCTGCTGTCCGCGGCCGCACGGTCCGTCGAACGGGACTGGGACGAACGCCTCCGCGCCATCGGGCTCTCGCACGCCGCGGTCGTCGCGATCGACATCCTCATCCGGACCGGACCGACCGGCGCCGACACCATCGCCCGCACGGCCCGGGTCCAGCCACAGACGATGTCCCGCACCCTCGAGCGGATGGAGCGGGACGGCCTCGTCGAACGCACCCCGCACCCCGCCGACCGTCGGCGCCGCGTGGTCAGTGTGACGCCCGCCGGCCGGTCAGCGTGGGAGACCGCGCGGCACATCGAGCGCGAGGTCCTGCCGGAGGACCCGGCCCTCCGGACGGCACTGGGCGAACTGCTCGCCAAGCCGCAGTCCGGGTGAAACACTGTTCATGAAATACCACATGCGATAAGATCCTGTGGTCGGTGCGTGCCGACCTGACCACAGGAGCCCCCGCATGTCCGAACGCCGAGCCGCCCGGGCGGCCGCAGCACACACTCTCCGCGCACCCCGTCGCAGCACCCGGCGACGGCGACCGTTCCTGGTCGCCCTGGTCGCGACGCTCGGCTCGCTCGTCGGTGTCGCCCTGGTCCTCGCCGTCGTGGCGAGCGTGTTCGTCGGCGGGCTCGCGCGGAGTTTCGACGCCGGTCGCGACACCATCGCCGACCCGTTCCCGAGCGGTGCGCGGCCGAGCACGTCCAGCGGTGAGAACATCCTGCTCATCGGATCCGACGCTCGCGCGCAGGGCGGCCCCGAGGGCGCGCGGCCCGAGCTCGGCGGGCGCTCCGACACCCTGATGCTGGCGCACGTCCCCGCCGATCGACAGCACGTGTACCTCATGTCGATCATGCGCGACTCGTGGGTCGAGGTCCCCGGACACGGGCGCGCGAAGATCAACGCGGCCTACTCCTGGGGTGGTGTCGCCCTCACCACGGAGACCGTCGAACAGCTCCTGGACATCCGGATCGACCACGTGGCGGAGATCGACTTCGCCGGGTTCGAGGACATGACCGATGCCCTCGGCGGCGTCACGGTCGACTCCCCCCGGGCGTTCTCGGCACGCGGCCACGACTTCACGGCCGGGGCGAACCGGCTCGACGGGGCCGCAGCACTGGCCTTCGTCCGGGAGCGCTACTCCTTCGTCGACGCCGACCACACCCGCGTCCGCAACCAGCAGGCGTTCATGCGCGGCGTCGTGAACGGGCTGCTGTCCCGTGGCACCGTCACCAACCCCGGGCGCATCCAGGACTTCGTGGCGGCGACGAGTGCGCACCTGTCGGTCGACGCCGGGTTCTCGTTCGCACGGATGGCGGAACTCGGGTGGTCGCTCCGAGCGGTCCGAGCGGACGACCTCGTGACCTTCACCGTGCCGACCGCGGGCTCCGGGACGGCACCGGACGGGCAGTCGATCGTGAACCTGAACGAGCTCGCCGTCGGGTCCCTGTCCCAGGCGCTCCGGTCCGACGACGTCGCTGGCTGGCTCGCCGACAACCCGCAGTAGTCCGGCACCGCGAGGCCGCACGCACGACGACGCCCCACGACTCGAGGTCGTGGGGCGTCGTCGTGTTCGGTCTGCGGAGAGATCAGGCGGGGAGCTGGAGCTCCTGGCCGGCGTAGATCAGGTTCGCGTCGTCGATGGTCGACGTGTTCGCGGCCCAGAGCTGCTTCCAGCCACCGTCGATCCCGAGCTTCGTCGCGATCGTGTCGAGCGTGTCACCCGAGGCGATCGTGTACGTCTTGCCGCTCGTCTTGACCGGGGCCGGCTTGCTCGGCGTGGTCGCTGCCGGGGCGGGCGTCGCCTCGGTCGTGCTCGGCTGCGGGGCGGCCTGCTCGGCAGGAGCCGGTGCCGGTGCGGCGGGCTGCGGGGCAGCCTGCTGTGCGGGGGCCGGAGCCGGTGCGGGGGCCGGAGCGGCCGCGGCGGGGGCCGCACCGCTGGTGCCGCTCAGCCCGAGCTGGGCGGAGCAGGCGGGCCATGCGCCCCAGCCCTGCGAGGCGAGGACACGCTCGGCGACGGCGATCTGGGCCTCGCGGCTGGCGGAGGCGGGGTTGCCCGCGCCACCGTTGGCCTGCCAGGTACCGAGGTTGAACTGCAGGCCACCGTAGTAGCCGTTGCCGGTGTTGATGGCCCAGTTGCCACCGGACTCGCACTGCGCGAGCTGGTCCCAGGTCGAACCGGACGCTGCGTTCGCGGGGGCTGCCGCGAGGCCGACACCGGTCGCGGCGATGCCGGCGAACGCCAGGCCACCGACGATGGTGCGGGTACGGGAAAGCTTCTTCATGTGATTGCTCCACCGGGGTCACGAGCCGCATCTGCTGCGGAATCCACTGCCCACCCCGACCGATCGCGGTCAGTTGTGGGGGTGCGCCACCGGGGGCAGTGGTCATCGGGCCGGCGGCACCTCGGTCGGCAACCATAGGAAACTCTTGACCGTTATCAAACCGAGACAAACGGTTCTACCCGTGCATGCTATGTACCCCTACCCCGAACCTGAACGGTCAGATCCCCATGGCCATGGTCATCGAGCCGTACCCGGGTACGTGTCCTTGGCAATTCCCTGGCAATGCCGATCCGCGCTCGGGATCAGCCCCGTACGAGCAGGGTCACGGCCTCGAGGTGCCCGGTCTGCGGGAACATGTCGAGCACCCGGGCCCGACGCAGCCGGAACGACGGCATGCGTGCCAGGTCCTTCGCCAGGGTCACCGGGTTGCAGCTCGAGTACACGACGTGCTGCACGTCCGACTCCTCGAGCCAGGTCGACAGCCGTTCGCCGATCCCGCGACGCGGCGGGTTCACGACGACGAGCTCGGGCACCGCGTCCGGACGGGCCCGGAGTGCGTGCTCGGTCGCGTCGTCGGCGGCGAACCGGAGGCCCTCGAGGCCGGCCTCACGAGCGGACTGCTCGGCGGAGCGGATCGCTTCGGCACTCGTCTCGATGCCGGTCACCACGCGGCCGGGGCGGGCTGCGTGCAGCGCGAACCCGCCGACGCCGCAGTACAGGTCCCACATCGACGCCGGGTCGAGCTCGTCGATCCAGGCGGTCGCCTGCGCGTACAGCTCGGTCGCGACACCGGTGTTCGTCTGGAAGAAGCTCTGCGGCCGCAGGTGCATCGTGATCCCGCCGAGCCGCATCGGCAGCGTCTCCTGGTCGGTCAGCACGATCTCGCGGTCGCCTTCGGTGACGGCCTTGTGCTCGGGCAGCAGGTTGACGGTCACCACGACCGCGTTCGGCAGCGCGGCGCGCAGGGCGTCGAGGTGCTGCCGGAGCCGTGGCAGCTGCCCCTCGGAGCGCAGCACGAAGCGGATCATCAGCTCACCGTCGGGCGACTCGGTGACCAGCACGTACTTCAGCTCGCCCCGGCGCGCGGCGACGTCGTACGGGATCAGCCCCGCGGTCGAGACGAACTCGGCCAGCACGGGCAACGCGTGCCGGATGCCGGGCGTGCAGATCCCGCAGTGCCGCAGGTCCACCCCGCGCTGCCGGTGGTCGAGGATCCCGACGGTGGGGTGCTGGACGGATCCGCCCACGACCATCTTCGCCTTGTTCCGGTACCCGGACTCCGGGCTGGTGATCGCGGGCGACCAGGAGACTGCTCCGGGGCCCCCGGCAGCCTCGACCGCGTCGTGCAGGAGTTCGCGCGTGCGGAGTTCCTTGTCGAGGACCTGGTCGGCGTAGGGCTGGCCCATGAGCGTGCACGACCGGCACACCCCGCGGTCGAAGTAGTCGCACTGCATGGCCGAGTCAGGATACGGCAGCGTCCCGCGTCGTCGTGGCGATCCGGTACACCGACGTGGTCGCGGTCAGGAACAGCGTCGTGCCGTCGTCGCCGCCGAAGCACAGGTTCGACGTGACCTCCGGCACGGCGACCGCTCCGATCCGGGCTCCCTCGGGGTCGAACACGACGACGCCGTGGTGGGAGGACGACCAGACGTTGCCGTGCACGTCGACCCGGATGCCGTCCGGCGCACCCTCTCCGGGCTCGAGCCGCGCGAACACCCGGCCGTTCTTCAGCAGGTCGCCACGGCGGTCGTAGGCGCGGATGACCGGCTCGTCGCCCGACGAGCTCGCGATGTACAGCACCCGCTCGTCCGGGTCGAAGGCCAGGCCGTTCGGCTCGTCCAGGTCGGTCGCCACGGGCCGCAGGTCCTCGCCCTCCGGTCCGCACCGGAACACCCAGTGGTCGCCGTACTCGCGCACACCCGGGTGCCCCTCACGCGGCTGGGTGATGCCGTAGGCCGGGTCGGTGAACCAGACGCCGCCGTCCCGCGCGACCACGACGTCGTTCGGGGAGTTGAACCGGCCCCCGTCCCACGCGTCCACGATCGGCGTGACGACGCCGTCGCGGTCACGCTCGACCCGACGCAGGCCGTGCGAGCACTGCACGACGCTGCCGTCCCGATCGAGCGTGCGGCCGTTGGTGAACTCGACACCGTCCGCGTACACCGAGGTCTCCCCCGAGTCCGCGTGCCACTGCAGGATCCGGTCGCCGGGGATGTCGGACCACCGCAGCGTGCGGGTCGACGGGATCCAGCAGGGCCCCTCGGCCCAGGTGCTGCCGGTGGCGATGCGCTCGAGCGCGTCGCGGTCCGGCACGAGGTCGTCGAACAGCACGGGTTCTCCTTCGAACGGGGTGCCCACCCTACTTTCGTCAGGCCGCGGCCGCCGCCTGGGTGCGTCGTCGCACGGCCTTCTCGATCGCGGAGATCGCCAGGCCGAGCAGGATCGACGCCACGACCGCGAGGGTCGTGACGAGGAAGGGCTGCTCGCGGCTCCAGCGCCCGGTGGCCGAGGCGATGCCGACGCAGTACGCCGCCCACACGACGTCGGCGAGCACGCAGCTGAGCAGGAACCGCCGGAGGTCCAGCCCGCTGTCCGCGCCGACCAGGTTCGTCGTCAACCGGCCCATCGGGATGAAACGTCCGAGCACCGCGATGCGTCCGGGAGCAGCACGGTAGCGGCCGTCGATGGCGTCCCGGGCCGCGCGGACCTTCGGCCGCGAGAACCACGACCTCGAGCCGAGGTCGACCGAACGCGCCAGGTGGTACAGCCCGAGGTCGCCGAGGACCATGCCGATCGACGCCGCGACGACGAGGAACAGGACCGGCAGGAGACCGCCGTCACCGCCCACCAGGAGCGTGCCGATCGCGACGACGAGTGCCTGGCTGGGCAGGAAGACCGCGACGCTGCCCACGGCGAGCACGAGGCCGACCACGAAGAACGCCCACGGGGTGCCGACGAGCTGGACGACCAGGTCCTGTGCTGCGTCCACGACTCACCCTCCACGGGCACCGGAATGGCACACCGGGGTCCATCCTCGCAGGTCCGGGGGCTCCACTCACGTGCGGTCGACGATCGCCCGCATCGTCGAGGCCGCCTCGTCCGGGCGACCGTCGAGGACGGCATCGGCGAGTGCGAGGTGGAGGCCGACGTCGTGCCGGTCCGGGCGGACGCTCCCGCGTTCGCGCAGCACCTGGCCGACGACCTGGTGCAGTCGTCGGTACAGCGCGTTGCCGGACAGGTCGAGCACGAGCGCGTGGAACCGCACGTCCGCGGCCACGAAGTCGGGGCGGTCGTCGCGGGTCGCGGCGGCGGCGAGTTCGTCCGCGGTGGTGCGGAGGGCCTCCCGTCGGTCAGCGAACTCGTCGAGCGCCACCCGCCGGGCTGCTGCGGCAGCGGCGGCGGGCTCGACCGCCGCACGCAGCTCACGGAGCTCGACCGCCACGCGGTCGGCGTCCGGGCCCCGCAGACGCCACCGCACCACGCGCGGGTCGAGGACGTCCCACTCCCGCACGCCGAGCACGGTCACGCCGACCCGCTGCCGCGCGGTGAGCAGGCCGAGGGCGACGAGGACCCGGACGGCCTCGCGGACGATGCTGCGACTGGCACCGGTCCAGGCCACCAGGTCGTCGATGCTCCGGCGGCTGCCCACGGCGACGGCACCGGAGACGACGGCGGCACCGATCTGGTCGAGGACCCGTTCGAAGGTGCTCGTCACCGCTGCGAGACCGGCGACACCACGAGCTCGTCGATGCGCACGTGTGCCGGCACCCCGAGCACGAAGGCGACCGTCCGCCCGACGTCCTCCGGCTGGAGCATGCGCTGCCGGGCGGCCGCGTCGGGGACCTCCGGCCGCTGGTCGAGGAAGTCCGTCGCCACGTCTCCCGGGCACAGGTGCGTGGCACGCACGCCGTGCTCGGCCTCCTGCTGGTTCAGCGTGCGGACGACCGACGCGAGCGCGGACTTGCTCGCCGAGTACGCGACACCCGCCCCTGGCTGGAAGGACCACCCGGCGTACGACGACACCACCACGACCACGCCGCCGGCCGTGCGGAGTGCCGGCAGCGCGGCGTCCACCAGCGCGACGACGGCGGTGAGGTTCGTGTCCACGATCGCGCGGAAGTCGGTGAGCGACTGGTCGTCCCACCGGCGTCGCGGGGCGTTGAGCCCGGCCGCCAGCACGAGCCCGTCGAGCCGGCCGTGCCGCTCGAGCACGGCGTCCCGCGCGGCGGTGACGGCGTCGGGATCGTTCGCGTCGAGGGGCAGGACGTCCGCGGTTCCCCCGGCGCCGCGGACGGTGCGCGCGACCTGCTCGAGCCGGTCGGCACGACGTCCGCTGAGCACCACGGTCCAGCCGTCCCGCGCCGCCGCCTCGGCGCTCGCGGCTCCCATGCCGCTGCCCCCACCCGTGACCCAGAGCACACGCTGATCCGTCATGCTCGAATAGTATGCCTATTGAAGCCACCGACGACGGGAGCAACGATGCACCTCGACCTGACCGACCGCGTGGTCGTCGTGACCGGCGCAGCGCGCGGGATCGGCCGCACCCTCGCCGACCGCTTCGTCAGCGAAGGGTGCCGCGTCGTCGCGCTCGACCTGGCCTTCGAGCAGGACTTCCCGCTCGACCACGTCGTGTGCAACGTCGCCGACCCGCAGTCGGTGCACGACGCCGTGGACGAGGTCGTCGGGCGGCACGGCACGATCGACGTGCTGGTCAACAACGCCGGCATCAACGTCACGGGCACGGTCGCCGAACTGGAGTGGGACGCCTGGCGACGCTGCATGGACGTCAACCTCGGCGGCACGTTCCTGATGAGCCAGGCCGTCGCTCCGGTGATGCAGGCGGCCGGGCGCGGTCGGATCATCAACGCCGCCTCGTTCGCCGCGATCGTGCCCAGTGTCGGGAGCGCGGCCTACGCGGCCTCGAAGGCCGCCGTCGTCTCGTTCACCCGGGTGCTCGCATCGGAGCTCGGGCCGTGGGGCATCACCGTCAACGCCTACGCGCCAGGCATGGTCCCGACGGCGATGAACGGCTTCGCGACCATGCCGGCCGAGGCCCAGGACCGCCTGCTCGACACGCTGTCGCTCCGCCGGTGGGAGACGCCGGACGACGTCGCCGACCTGCTCGTCTTCGTGGCGAGCGATGCCTCCGGGTACATCACCGGCACCCTGCTCGACGTCTCCGGCGGCAAGCTCGCGACGCAGATCCCGGCACGCGCGCACGGCCGGACCTGAGCAGACTGCTGTCCGACCGCACAGGTTCTCCACATGGCCTCCTCCGTAGGCTGTGAGGGCCCAGTGAGCCGGACTGCAGCCCGACCCCGAGGAGGTGCCCGATGGTCCTCGTCCTCGTCGCGTTCGCGATCGTCGCCCTGATCGTCCCCGCCCTGACCCCCGTCCTCGGCCGCCGCGTGTTCTACGTCGCGGCCCTCGCCCCCGCCGCGGCGGCGGTGCTGACGATCGCCCAGACCGACGCCGCCCTGCACGGCAGCGTCGTCGAATGGCACCGGTGGGTCCCCCAGCTCGACCTCGACGTCACGCTGCGGATGGACGCCCTGTCGTGGGTGCTCGCGCTCGTGGTGTCGATCGTCGGGGCCCTCGTGCTCGTCTACTGCGCCTCGTACTTCGGGCGCGACGAACCGGGGATCGGCCGGTTCGCGGGCGTGCTGACCGCGTTCGCCGGGTCGATGTTCGGGCTCGTCCTCGCCGACGACGTCATCGTGCTCTTCGTCCTGTGGGAGGCCACCACGGTCTTCTCCTACCTGCTCATCGGACACGACGCCGACAAGCGTGCGAGCCGTGCGGCCGCGATGCAGGCCCTCGTCGTCACCACCGCCGGCGGTCTGGCGATGCTCGCCGGTCTGGTCATGCTGTCGGTCGCGGCGGGCACGACCTCGCTCTCCGGCATCATCGCCGCCCCGCCGACCGGGCCGATCGTCACCGTCTCGGTGGTCCTCGTCCTGCTCGGCGCGCTGACGAAGTCGGCGATCGTGCCGTTCCACTTCTGGCTCCCCGCCGCGATGGCCGCACCCACCCCGGTCAGCGCGTACCTGCACGCCGCAGCGATGGTGAAGGCCGGCATCTACCTCGTGGCCCGGCTCGCCCCGGCGTTCGCACTGCTCGACGGCTGGCGCGAGACGATCACCGTCCTCGGTGTCCTCGGGATGCTCATCGGTGGCTACCGGGCGCTGCGGCAGACCGACCTCAAGCTCCTGCTCGCCTACGGCACCGTCGCGCAGCTCGGGTTCCTGGTGCTCGCCGCCGGGTGGGGCGCGCCCGCCGTGGCGCTCGGCGGGGTCGCCCTGCTCGTGGCGCACGCCGCGTTCAAGTCCACGCTCTTCCTGGTGGTCGGTGCGATCGACCACACCACCGGCACCCGCGACCTCGGGCGCCTGAGCGGCCTCGGCCGGAAGGCACCGTGGCTGGCCGTCGTGGCCGCACTCGCGCTCGTGTCGATGGCCGGCATCCCGCCGACGATCGGCTTCGTCGCGAAGGAAGCCGTGCTGACCGGCTTCACCGAGTCGCTGCACGGTCCCGACGCCGGCTGGGCCTGGTTCGCCTTCGTCGGAGTGACACTCGGCTCGGTGCTCACCGTGGCCTACTCGCTCCGCTTCTTCTGGGGAGCGTTCGCCCGCAAGCCCGACGTCGCCCAGACGGAACCGCACGCCCTGCACGGCCTGGGTGTGGTGCCGTCGATCCTGGCACTGACCGGTGTGGCCCACGGCCTGCTGACCCCGGTCGTCGCGCACGGCATCGAGCCCGCGGCGACGGTGGCCTCGCTCCCCGGCGAGGAAGTCCCCCACCTCGCACTCTGGCACGGCCTCGAACCGGCGCTCGGCATCTCGGCCGTCACCCTGGTCGGCGGTCTCGCGCTGTTCGCCCTCCGACGTCCGGTCGAGGCACTCCAGCACCAGCTCGCCGGGTTCCCGAGCGCCGCGGGCACGTACCGGCACGGCATGCGACTGCTCGACCGCGGAGCGACCGGACTCACCGCGAGCCTGCAGCGCGGCTCGCTCCCCTACTACCTGACGGTGATCCTGTCGGTGTTCGTCGCCGGGGCGCTCGCCAACCTCGTGCTCGGCGGGCCGTGGGAGTTCCACGTCCGGTTCGCCGACTCGTGGGGCCAGATCCCGGTGATGATCGTGATGTCGATCGCCGGCATCGCGGTGCTCACGGCGAAGACCCGGTTCGCCGCCGCGGTGCTGGTCGGCGTCACGGGCTACGGCCTCTCGGTGCTGTTCGTCCTGCACGGCGCCGTCGACCTCGCCCTGACGCAGCTCGTGGTCGAGACGGTCACCCTGATCGCGTTCGTCCTGGTCCTCCGACGGCTGCCCCCGCGCATCGCCACGACCAACCCGTCGCGGTTCCGGGTCGTGCGGGCACTCTTCGCCGGTCTGGCGGGGCTGACACTGGCGATCGTCGTCGTGGTGGCCGCCTCCGCCCGCACGGCCCGCCCCCTCTGGCCCGACCTGCCCGCGCTGACGAGCTCGTTCGGGCACGGTCTGAACGTCGTGAACGTCGCCCTCGTCGACCTGCGCGGCTGGGACACCCTCGGTGAGCTCACCGTCGTGGTCGCCGCGGCCACCGGCGTCGCGAGCCTGATCTTCGTGAACTCGCGCGAGGACACGTTGCCCCGGCTGCGCGACCTGCCGGAGACCCTGACCGCGAACGGCGAGCGCACCGACGGTGAGCCCCGCGCCTGGCTGCCGACGAGCGCCGCGATCCCGACCGGCCGCTCGGCCCTGCTCGACGTGGTCGTCCGACTGCTGTTCCACGGCCTGATCGTGCTGTCGCTCTACCTGCTGTTCGCCGGCCACAACTCGGCCGGCGGCGGGTTCGCCGGCGGTCTGGTCGCCGGCATCGCCCTCGCGGCCCGCTACCTGGCCGGCGGCCCGGCCGAACTCGGCGCCGCGGCCCCGGTGCGCGCCGGTCGCCTGCTCGGTCTGGGGGTCGCGACGGCCGCCGTCACGGCGATCGTGCCGCTGTTCTTCGGTCGCGAAGCCCTGTACTCCGAGTTCTTCGAGGCCACCGTCCCGATCCTCGGACACGTCGAGTTCGTCACCGCCACGTTCTTCGACATCGGCGTGTACCTGGTCGTCGTCGGCCTGGTGCTCGACGTCCTCCGCAGCCTCGGCGCCGAGGTCGACCGACAGCGCCTCGAGGACGCCTCGACCCCGACCCGCGACACCACCGAGGGGTCCGTCAGCGACACCCTCGATGCCCCCACCCCGGAAGGGAGCGCCACATGACCGTCACCCTCGTCCTCGTGATCGCCATGGCGGTGCTGTTCTCGTGCGGCGTCTACCTGCTACTCGAACGCTCCCTGACCCGGATGCTCCTCGGCTTCCTGCTGCTCGGCAACTCGCTCAACCTGCTGCTGCTGGTGATGTCCGGCGCCGCGGGCGACCCGCCGATCGGCAAGAGCGCCGAGGGCATCACCGATCCGCTCCCCCAGGCGTTCGCCCTGACCGCGATCGTGATCACCTTCGCCGTGAGCGCGTTCCTGCTGGCCCTGATCCACCGGTCGTGGCAGCTGTCCCGCGCCGACGAGGTCGAGGTCGACGAGGCCGACGCCGCGATCGGCCGTGACCGTGACGAGCCGGCCGACGAGGACCCGGAGACCACCACCGACGCAGAACAGGAGGCGACCCGATGACCTGGCTCGTCCCGCTCCTCGTCCTCGTCCCGCTGCTCGGTGCCGCGGTCGCGCTCGGACTCCTCCGCCACCAGAAGCTCCAGCGTGCGATCACCGTCGTGGTGCTCGTCGTGGCCCTGGCCGTGGCCGCCACGCTCATGGTCCTGGTCGACCGGCACGGCACGATCGTGGTGCAGGTCGGCGGCTGGGACGCCCCGTACGGCATCTCGCTCGTCGTCGACCGGCTGAGCGCCCTGCTGCTCACCGTCAGTGCGAGCGTCCTGCTGCTCGTCCTGCTGTTCTCGATCGGCCAGGGTCTGGCCGCCGACGACGAGGACGCCCCGGTCACGATCTTCTACCCGACGTACCTGGTGCTCGCCGCCGGCGTGCTCGACTCGTTCATCGCGGGCGACCTGTTCAACCTGTACGTCGCGTTCGAGATGCTGCTGGTGGCGAGCTACGTGCTCATCACGCTGGGCGGCAGCGAACAGCGCGTCCGGGCCGGCACGACGTACATCGTCACGAGCCTGATCGCGTCGGCGATCTTCCTCGCCGCCATCGGTCTGGTCTACGGCGCCACCGGCACGGTGAACATCGCCCAGATCAGCGAGCGCGTCGCCGACCTGCCGGAGCACGTCCAGCTGCTCCTGCACACGATGCTGCTGATCGGGTTCGGCATCAAGGCGGCCGTGTTCCCGCTGGCGTTCTGGCTGCCGGACTCGTACCCGACGGCCCCGGCGCCGGTCACCGCGGTCTTCGCGGGCCTGCTGACCAAGGTCGGCATCTACGCGATCATCCGGCTCGAGACGGTGATCTTCCCGCGACCACAACTCAACGAGGTGCTGCTCGTCGTCGCCGCACTGACGATGGTGGTCGGGGTGCTCGGCGCGGTGTCGCAGACCGACGTGAAACGGCTGCTGTCCTTCACGCTGATCAGCCACATCGGCTTCATGGTGATGGGCGTCGGACTCGGCACCGTCGCGGGGACGGCGGCCGCGGTGTTCTACACGGTGCACCACATCGTCGTGCAGACCACGCTGTTCCTGGTGTCAGGCCTGATGGAACGTGTCGGCGGGACGACCTCGACCCGGTCGCTCGGCGGACTGCTGAAGGCCGCACCGCTGCTGGCCGCCCTGTACCTGATCCCCGCGTTCAACCTGGGCGGGATCCCGCCGTTCTCCGGCTTCATCGGCAAGCTCGGCCTGTTCCGCGCCGCCGCCGAGGACGGTTCCCCGATGGCGTACGTCACCATCGGCGCCGGTGTGGTCACCTCGCTGCTCACCCTCTACGCGCTCATGCGGGTCTGGGACGCCGCCTTCTGGCGGCCGAAGCCGGCGGCCGAGGCCGCCGCCCCGCACGCGACGAGCGCAGAACCGCACGCCCACCTGCGGTCGCCGGAACCGGCTCCCCTCACCGTCTCCGAGGAGACGGGCGAGGCCTACCACCCGGGAGGCTCGGTGACGGTCACCGACGCACCGCACGCAGCCACCGCCTCCAGTCCGACCACCGGCGCGACCGAGGCGGTCGGCGAGGCTCCCGAGAAGGTGCGCCTGCCGCGCATGCTCGTCGGGGTCACGACGATCGCGGTGCTCGGGTCCGTCGCGCTGACCGTCGTCGCCGGCCCGCTCTACGGCTACGCGACCCGCGCAGCGGAGTCGCTGGAGTCGCCCGACCGCTACGTGCAGGCCGTGCTCGGAGGTGAGCGATGACCGACGTCCGCCGCATCTCCAACGCCAGGCGGATCGCGCTGGCGTGGCGCTACGACGTGCCCCTCGTCGCGGGACTCACCGTGCTCTGGGCGCTGCTCTGGGGGTCGTGGACCCCGCTGACGCTGCTGTGCGGCATCGTCGTGGCGCTCCTCGTCACCCAGGCGCTGCCGCTCCCGCCGGTCCCGCTGTCCGCACGGTTCTCGATCGTGCACGTGCTGCGGTTCCTGGTGGTCTGGTCCGGGCTCGTCGTCGTGGCGTCCTTCCGGGTCGCGTGGGTCGCGTTCCGTCCCCGCGGTGTGCGGCGCAGCTCGATCACGCTCGTGCAGCTGCACTCCACGTCAGAGATGACCTTCACGCTGGCCACGCTCGCGATCTCGCTCGTGCCCGGCTCGTACGTCGCCGACGTGGACCTGCGGCGCCGTCGCCTGCTGCTCCACGTGCTCGACACCGAGCGCCCGGAGCAGGTCGAGGACGAACGCCGCGTCGCACTCCGGATCGAGGCCATGGTCATCCGTGCACTGGGATCCAAGCAGGACGTCTCCGAGCTGTCCGAGCCGCTGCCGGCGGTGACCCGGTGAGCCCCGCCGTCGTCGTGATGGGCATCGCCGTCGCGCTCGTGCTCGCGCTCCTCGGGGCGACGTTCGCCCTCGCGGTGTTCCGGATCGTGCGCGGCCCGACCATCCTCGACCGCATGATCGGCTCGGACATGGTGCTGACCACCGTGCTCGTGGTGATCGCCGCCGCGATGGTCATCCGCCAGGACCTGACCGGCATCCCCGTGCTCGTGGTGATCTCGGCGACGAGCGTGTTCGCCACGGTCGCCGTGGCCCGGGCCGTCACACCCTCGGCGGACCCGTCCGACGAGGGACTGACCGTCACCACCCCCGAGCGCGCCGAGGAGGACCAGTCGTGATCGAGATCATCGAGTCGTTCGTCGACGACGCCGGCATCCGCGCCTGGATCGCCATCGGGCTGCTGCTCGTCGGGTCGCTGCTGTCGCTCGGCGCCGGGGTCGGCATCGTCCGGTTCCCGGACCCGCTCGTCCGTCTGCACGCGATGGCGAAGCCGCAGGTGCTCGGGCTCGCACTCGCGCTGGCCGCCATCGTCGTCGCGGTGTGGACGTGGACGGCGTTCTGGGTCGTCCTGCCGATCATGGTGTTCCAGCTGTTCCTGGTGCCCGTGTCGACGCACATGATCGCCCGCGCCGGCCTGCGCGCCGACGACTACCGGCACGAGGACCTGCTCGTCGACGACACGGAGTCCTGACGCACCGATCTGCCGGATCGGAGGCCCGTGGCGGCGTCGCCACGGGCCTCCGATCCGTCAGGCGCTCACGTTCGCGGTCAGGCGGTCGCGACCCGACGCGGGAGCAGCAGGTTGAGGACCGCGGCGACCACCACGATCGCGGCGGAGGCCGCCGGCAGCAGCATCGCTGCGGCGGTGCCGTGGTGCTCGGCGACGTCACCGGTGATGGCGGAGGCGATCGACTGGCCGACGATGACGGCGGACCCGAGGATCGTCATGGTGGTGGCGGAGCGACCGACGGGTGACCGGTCCGAGCCGAGGCTGTACTGGGCGACCAGGGTGGGTCCGATCCCGATGCCCATGACCGCGAGGACGACGCCCGCGGCGACGACGGAGTCGGCGCTGGCGAACGCGACCGCACCGGCGAGGAGCACCACGCCGAAGACGAGCCAGCGCCAGCCGAGGCCGAAGGCCCGTGGGAACGCCGCCGAGCCGAGTGCCAGCCCGGCGGACCCGATGCCCATCAGGCCGTAGAGCAGGCCGGCCTGCGAGGCCTCGCCGTGGGTCTCCATGAACGCCGTCAGCGAGGTGAGCGTCGAGCCGAAGAACAGCCCGATGCCGAGGATGCCGACGACCACGACGACGAGCCGCGGACGCAGGAGCTGCCGCGCGGGTGCCTGCGTCGACTCCGCGTGCTGGCCGACCACGAGCTTGCCGGTCGGGTGCAGCGCGAACGCCGTCACGAACACGAACGTCAGGACCGAGGCGCCGGCGACGGCCACCCACGGGGCGATCGCGCTGGCGAGGATGCCGACCAGGAACGGGCCGATGATGAACACGGTCTCGTCGGCGGCGGACTCGTAGGCCATGGTGCCGCTGAGGGTCTTCTCGCGCCGCGCCGGGGCCATGCGCTGCCGGATGATCGCGACGAGCCGCGTGCGGGACATCGGGGCGACCTGCGGTGCCGAGGCGCCGATGCAGAACGCGACCGCGAGGACGGCGAGGTCGGGCGCGGTGCCGCTGACGACGAACGGGAAGAGCCCGAGCAGCGCCGCGTTCACCAGGCCGACGGGAACGAGCACCGCGCGCTGGCCGAAGCGGTCCGCCGCGGCCCCGACCATCGGGCCGAAGATCGCGGAGCCGATGCCGACGGCGGCGGAGTTGATGCCACCGAGGGCGACGGAGTCACGGGCGGCGACGACGAGGGTCAGGACGCCGACCACCATCATCGCGAACGGGAGCCGGGCGATGAACGCCACGGGGAAGTACCAGCGTCCGGCGAGGGAGACGAGCGAGCGGTCCGGAGCGGGCGGGGCGTCGCCGGTGGCGGGGGTGTCGCCGGTGGCGGGGGTGTCGCCGGTGGAGCGGGTCTGGAGCATTGGGGTGTGCCTTCTCGGCCCGCCCGGTTCGGTGGCGGCGGACCCATCGGGTGCCGCCGTTGTCCGCCGGGGAGCCGGCGGCCGGTAGATACACACTGCGTGTTGTCGAACGCTGTCGATGGTACCAATCGGCCACCGCGCACCGGAGGAGTTCGCTCCGGGCGCCGTCCCGCCGGTCAGCCGTGGTGCGGTCGCAGACCGTCGCCTGCGGCGCCGCCAGCCGACAGTTCGTGACCGGTCGGCACGCGATGCGCGACGTGTCGCGACCACTCGGCGCGGGCCGACCACGCGACACGACGCGACCGGACGACGGACGGGAGGCGCGTGGCGGCGTACCCCGCGCCTCCCGGCCGCCGCACCGCGCGCCCACGGCCCCGCACCGGTCACGACACCCCGCCCGCCGTCCGCGGTGCGGTCGCAGACCGTCGCCTGCGGCGCCGCCAGCCGACAGTTCGTGACCGGTCGGCACGCGACCCGCGACGTGTCCTGACCGGCCGGCGGGGGCCGACCACGCGACACGACGCGACCGGACGACGGACGGGAGGCGCGTGGCGGCGTACCCCGCGCCTCCAGGCCGCCGCACCGCGCGCCCACGGCCCCGCACCGGTCACGACACCCCGCCCGCCGTCCCGTGGTGCGGTCGCAGACCGTCGCCTGCGGCGCCGCCAGCCGACAGTTCGTGACCGGTCGGCACGCGACCCGCGACGTGTCCTGACCGGCCGGCGGGGGCCGACCACGCGACACGACGCGACCGGACGACGGACGGGAGGCGCGTGGCGGGGTGCCCCGGGCCTCCCGGCCGCCGCACCGCGCGCCCAGGACCCCGCACCGGTCACGACACCCCGCCCGCGCCCCGCGGTGCGGTCGCAGACCGTCGCCTGCGGCGCCGCCAGCCGACAGTTCGTGACCGGACGGCACGCGACCCGCGACGTGTCGTGACCACTCGCGGGCCGGTCGAGCGACGAGATGCGCCCGGCCGAGGGACTGCTGCGGCGTGGCGCTCGGGTCAGGAGACCTCGCCCGCGCGGGCTCCCGCCCACAGGTCGACATCCGTGATGCCGACGGAGTGCTCGTCGATGACGCGGAGCTCCTCGTCGGTGAACGAGGTGTTCGACAGCGCGGCGACGTTGTCCTCGAGCTGTGACACCCGCGAGGCGCCGATCACGAGCGAGGTCACCCGCTCGTCCCGGAGCGCCCAGGCGAGGGCGAGCTGCGCGAGGGACTGTCCGCGCGCGGCCGCGACGTCGTTCAGGGCACGGAGGTGCTCGACGACCTCGGGCGTGATGCTCGACGCGTCGAGGGACTTGCCCGCTGCCGCGCGGGAGTCCTCGGGCACACCGTTCAGGTACTTGCCGGTCAGCAGCCCCTGCGCCAGCGCGGTGAAGCCGATGACGCCGAAGCCGAGCTCGCCGGCGGCGTCGAGCAGCCCCTCGGTCTCGATCCAGCGGTTGAGCATCGAGTACGAGGGCTGGTGGATGAGGAGCGGCGTGCCGAGGTCGCGGAGGATCTCGGCCGCCTGCCGGCTGCGCTCGGCGTCGTACGACGAGATCCCGACGTACAGCGCCTTGCCCTGCTGGACCGCGGTGTGCAGGGCGCCCATCGTCTCCTCGAGCGGGGTGGAGGCGTCGAGACGGTGCGAGTAGAAGACGTCGACGTAGTCCAGGCCCGTGCGCTGCAGCGACTGGTCGAGCGAGGCGAGCACGTACTTGCGCGAGCCACCGCCCTGCCCGTACGGCCCCGGCCACATGTCCCAGCCGGCCTTCGTCGAGACGACCATCTCGTCGCGGTAGGGCCGGAAGTCCTCGCGCATCAGACGGCCGAAGTTCACCTCGGCGGCACCGTACGGCGGGCCGTAGTTGTTCGCGAGGTCGTGGTGGGTGATCCCGAGGTCGAACGCCCGGCGGCTGATGGCACGCTGGTTCTCGAAGGGCATGTCGTCCCCGAAGTTGTGCCAGTACCCCAGGGAGAGCAGCGGCAGGTCGAGGCCCGAGCGGCCGGTCCGGCGGTACGTCATCGAGTCGTAGCGGTCGTCACTGGCGATGTAGGTCATGGGACGAGCCTGGCACTCGATCGGGCCAGGGCCTCGCATGCTTCGCTTCGCGGACCCATGATGGGTGCACCAGACCACGAGGAGACGACGATGGCACGGACGACGAAGACCGAGACCACCTTCACCGACGAGGAGCGCGCGGCGATGCAGGAGCACGCCGCAGAGGTCAAGCGCGCCCGCGGCACGAAGGGCACCAAGGCCGAGAAGGCAGCGGCCGACGCCGCTGCGGTCGAGGCGAAGATCGCCGAGATGCCCCAGCCGGACCGGGGGCTGGCGGAGCGCATCCACCGCATCGCGCTCGAGGTCGCGCCCGAGCTCGCGCCGAAGCTCTGGTACGGCATGCCCGCCTACGCTCGGGACGGCAAGGCGGTGTTCTTCTTCCAGGACGCCGCGAAGTTCAAGGCCCGCTACGCGACGCTCGGGTTCCAGGACTCGGCCGCGCTCGACGACGGCACGTTCTGGCCGACGTCGTGGGCGATCAGCCCCGAGTTCTCCGAGGCCGACGAGGCACGGGTGGCCGACCTGATCCGTCGCGCGGTCGGTTGACGGTGCTCGGGCTGGGCGCCGCTCCCGTCTTCGCCCTGCTGTTCCTGGTGCTGTACGTCCTGGGGCGGCGACGGGACCCACGGATGCTCCGCAACGGGGTGTTCCTGACGGTGGCCGTGCTGTTCGGGCTCGCGACGGTCGTGGCCGTGCTCACCAGGGTGGTCCCCGGGTTCAGCCTGCTCGTCGCGGTGGTGCTGCTGCTCGTGCCGCTGGCCGTCGTGGTGCTCGGGGTCGCCCTGGTCGCGAACGGTCTGCAGATGCTCCGGGCCGAGGGGCGCAGCGTCGGCAACCTGCTGTCGCTCGCCGCCGGGGTGGCGGTGTTCGTGCTGCCGGCGGTCGCCATCGCCCTGCTCGTCTCGGGCAGCGGCGAGGGCTTCACACTGTGGGACGGCACGAAGATCGCGATCGCCGTGCTGATGGTGTTCGTCTGCGGGTACTTCGCGCTGTCGCTGGTCGCGTTCGCCCTGTACTCCGTGGTCTACGGGCGGACGCGGCACGGCATCGTCCCCGACACGATCGTGGTCCTCGGCTCCGGGCTCGTGCACGGCGAGGTCCCGCCCCTGCTGCAGAGTCGACTCGACCGGGCGCTCGGCGTCTACCGGGCCGAACGGGCAGCCGGACGCCGACCGCTCCTCGTGCCGTCCGGCGGACAGGGCGACGACGAACCCCGCCCCGAGGGCACCGCGATGGCCGAGTACCTGGTGGCGCACGGTGCCGACGCGGACGACGTCGTCGCGGAGACCGCGTCGCGGAACACCCGCGAGAACCTCCGGTTCTCGCGGGACGTGCAGACGGCCGCCGGTCGGGACGGCCAGATGGTCGTGGTCACGAACAACTACCACGTGCTGCGGGCGGCGACCCTGGCCCGTCGCCTCGATCTGCCCGCCCAGGTCGTCGGCGCGCGCACGGCGGCGTACTACGTGCCGAGTGCGTTCCTGCGGGAGTTCGCCGCGGTGATCGTCGAGCACCGCTGGCTCAACGTGGTCGCCTGCACGCCGTTCGTGCTGTTCACCGGGTTCCTGCTCTGGGAGTCCTTCCAGCAGTAGGATCTCCACCATGGTCGAGATCCAGGCACCGCGGCCGACCGACCTGCTGCCCATCGGCGAGATCGTCCGCCGCACGGGCGTCGCCGCGTCGGCCCTGCACTTCTACGAGCGCAAGGGCCTGATCCACCCGGAGCGCACCGACGGCGGGACGCGGATGTACCCGCGGCACGTCGAACGGCGGATCGCGATCATCCAGGTGGCCAAACGCCTCGGCATCCCGCTCAGCGAGGTCGCCGAGCAGTTCGAAGCGCTGCCCGCGGACCGCATGCCCTCGCTGCGCGACTGGAACCGGTTGAACGAACGGTGGCGCGCGCGGCTGCGGGCCCGCCAGCTCGAGCTCGAGCGCCTGCAGCAGGAGATGACGCAGTGCATCGGCTGCGGGTGCGTCTCGCTCGGAGCGTGTTCGGTCGTGAACCCGGGCGACACCCTGGGCGACGAGGGGCACGGCGCGCGTCGCCTGCTGCCGATCCAGGACGAGGCGGCGGACGATGCCGCCGCCGCCGCCGACAACGACGCAGCCGCCGCTGCCGCCGCCGCCGAGGACGCTGTCGCCTAGCCCGCGCGGAGCCCGTCGTCGATCCGCTGCAGCAGCTCCAGCGCTCGACCGCACCCCGTTCGTCGCCGCCGAGGGCCGTCCGGAGCTTGCCGGACCAGTGCCGGTAGAGCCGGTCGACGCTCTCCTGGGCCAGGGCGGTCGAGTGCAGCTGCACGGTCCGGGCATCCGCCGGGTCCTGGCGCCGCTCGACCATGCCCTTCGCCACGAGGGACCGGAGTGCGACGCTGAGGTTGCTGCGCTGCAGGGCGGTCGCCTCGGCGGTGGCACTGGGGGAGGTGCCGGGGTTGCGGTTGATCCAGCGCATCACGAGCGCTTCGGTTCCGGTCAGCGGCACGATGTCGAGGGTCTCGGAGCCGTGTGGATCGATGTCACGCGCGATCCGGAGCAGGACGTCCGCGAACTCGGCGAGGACGTGGTCGGACACGGCGGAGTGCATGACCGTACTGTACCGATCTCCGGCAATGAGTTATGCTTTCATAACAATGACCACGGACACCGGAACCATCCGCGCGACGATCGCGACACCCACGACCAAGCAGCAGGGCATCACGACCGCGCTGCTCCTGGTGCTCGGCCTGCTCAGTGCCGTCGCCCCCTTCGCCACCGACCTGTACCTGCCGGCGTTCCCGCAGATGACCACCGAGCTCGGGGCGAGCGCCACCGCCGTCCAGCTCACCCTCACCGCGTTCCTGGTGGGCGTGACCGCGGGCCAGCTCGTGTTCGGTCCGCTGTCCGACCGGTTCGGCCGCGTGCCGCCGCTCATCGCCGGTGCCGCGGTGTGCGTGCTCGCCAGCATCGCCGCGGTGCTCGCGCCGAACATCGGCGTGCTGATCGCGGCCCGCCTGCTGCAGGGCCTCGGCGGTGCGGCCGGCATGGTGATCAGCCGTGCGGTCATCTCCGACCTGGCGACCGGCAAGTCCGCCGCCCGCGCGTTCTCGCTCATGATGATCGTCGGCGGGGTCGCCCCGGTCGTCGCACCGCTGCTCGGCGGCCTGCTCACCGGCCCGATCGGCTGGCGCGGCCTGCTCTCGATCGTGCTCGGCCTGTCGGTCGTCATGCTCATCGCGGTCCTCGCCGTGATCCGCGAGACCCACCTGAAGGAACACCGCGACGCCCTGCGTGCGGAACGCCGTGGCTCCGGCTCGGCCCTGCGTGCCCTGCGCTCCCGCACGTTCCTCGGTTACACCGCGGTGTTCGGCTTCGCGTTCGCCGTGATGATGGCCTACATCTCCGCGTCGCCGTTCCTGTACCAGGACATGATCGGCTTCGGCACGGTCGGCTACGGCCTGGCCTTCGGGTTGAACGCCCTGGCGCTCATGGGCGTCAGCATCCTGTCCGCCAAGCTCACCGCGACCCGTTCGGTGACGGGCGTGCTGTCGCTCGGCATCGTGCTGGTGCTCGCGTTGACCGTTGCATTCGCGCTGCTCGTCATCTCCGGGGCGCCGGTCATCTGGCTCGCCGTGCCGCTGTTCACCGCGGTCGGTTCGCTCGGTCTGGTGCTCGGCAACGCCACGGCACTCGCCCTCGGTGCCGTGCCGTCGGCCGCCGGCAGCGCCTCGGCCGTGCTCGGTGCCCTGCAGTTCGGGCTCGCGGCGCTCGTGTCCCCGCTCGTCTTCAGCATCGGCGGCTCGGACACCGCGGCGCCGCTGGCGATCGTGATGCTCGCCGCCGCCGTGGTGGCCGTCGTGGCACTGCTCGCGGCGCGCGGCCGGACCAGCACGCTCCGCTGACCCGGGACGCCACCGCCCGCTGACGCGGAACGACACTGTCGACGTCGTACGACATCGACAGTGTCGTTCCGCGTCGGCCAGACCACCGTCAACCGCCCCAGCCCCAGCCCCCAGCCCCCCGACCCAACCCAACCCAACCCAACCCGCCCGGCGTCAGCCCCGCCCCGGCCGCAGGAACGGCACCCGCGGCATGAGCCAGTCGACCCACACCACCCGCACCCCCGGCGCCACGGCGAGCGCCCACAGGATCGAGGCAGCGGCGTCGGTCGGGTAGTGGACCGCGTCGATCGACACCGCGACGAACACGATCACGATGGCCACGACCCCGAGCGTCAGGGCGAGCCGGTGCCACCGGGTCTCGCGGAGCAGCCAGATCAGGGCGACCACGAACGCCGTGATGTAGACCGTGTGCCCGCTCGGGTACCCGGGGTCGGGCTGCACGGGGAACGGGTGCGGCAGCACGGCGACGTCGGGCCGGGCGCGGTGCACGATCTCCTTCACGATCGCGGACGGCACCCACGTGATCGCGATGGTGCCGCCGAACGCCAGGGCCGGTCGCAGGTCTCGCGTGCGCCACCAGATCACGGCGACGACGACGACCGTGATCCCGATCGCCGGTGCCGGACTGATCACGTGGTAGACCGCCGTGCTGAACGCCCCGATGAACCCGGTGTGCAGCGCGTTGAGGGCCTTGGACAGCCCGAGGTCCACGGTGCCGAGGGTGAACCCGACGATGGTGATGACGACGACCGCGATGACGGCGATCGCCACCGAGACGAGCGGGTACGGCGAGCGCTCGAGGATCCCGTACGCGGCGGGCTCCCGTCGGCGGGGACGGAGGAGCGGCGCGTCGTCGGTCATCCCGCCATCGTCGCAGCACGACCCCGGCATCCCCGGGCGAGTGAGCCTCACAAAACTCCGAAAGCGTTCAGCGCAGCGGTCGCGAGTAGACAGGGCACATGCCAACCGTTGCCGAGAACATCGTCGCCACCCTCCGCGCCAACGACATCCACCGGGTCTACGGCCTGCCCGGGGACTCCCTGAACGGCTTCACCGACGCCCTGCGCAAGGACGGCACGATGCGGTGGGAGCACGTCCGTCACGAGGAAGCGGCCGCGTTCGCCGCCTCTGCCGAAGCCGCCCTGACCGGTGACCTGACCGTCTGCGCCGGCAGCTGCGGGCCCGGCAACCTGCACCTGATCAACGGCCTGTACGACGCGAACCGTTCGCGGGTGCCGGTGCTGGCGATCGCCGCGCACATCCCCACGGCGGAGATCGGCTCCGGCTACTTCCAGGAGACGCACCCGCAGGAGCTGTTCCGCGAGTGCTCCGTCTACGTCGAGTACGTCGCCGACCCCGTCCAGATGCCCCGCCTGCTCGAGATCGCCATGCGTGAGGCGATCGAGAAGCGCGGCGTCGCGGTGCTCGTGATCCCGGGCGACGTACTGCTCGCCGAGGCGAAGGACGACCGCGCCACCCGCATCGAGCGGGCCACCCCGCGCATCGTGCCGAGCGAGACCGAGCTGCAGCGCACCGCCGACCTGCTGAACGGTGCCGACCGGATCACGATCCTGGCCGGAGCCGGCGTCGCGGACGCCCACGACGAGGTCGTCGCCCTGGCCGAGCGGCTGCAGGCCCCGATCGTGCACGCGCTGCGTGGCAAGGAGTACATCGAGTACGACAACCCGTACGACGTCGGCATGACGGGGCTGCTCGGCTTCGCGTCCGGGTACCGCGCGATGGAGGACGCCGACGTCGTGCTCATGCTCGGCACGGACTTCCCGTACCAGCAGTTCTTCCCGGCCAAGGCGAAGCACGTGCAGGTCGACATCCGCGGTTCACAGCTCGGCCGGCGGCACCCCGTCGACATCGGGCTGGTCGGCACCGTCAAGGACACCGCCCTCGCCCTCATCCCGCTGCTGACCGGCTCGCACCCGACGAAGCACCTCGAGGACTCGCTCAAGCACTACCGCAAGACCCGCGAGAAGCTCGACGACCTGGCGGTGCCGGCCGGCAGGAAGAAGCCGCTGCACCCGCAGTACGTCGCCCGGGTGCTCGACCGGCTCGCCGCCGAGGACGCCGTGTTCATCCCCGACGTCGGCTCCCCCGTCGTCTGGGCCTCGCGCTACCTCACCATGAACGGCAAGCGCCGGCTGATCGGCTCGTTCGTGCACGGCACGATGGCGAACGCCGTCCCGCAGGCGATCGGTGCGCAGACGGCGTTCCCGGACCGGCAGGTGATCGCCCTGGCCGGTGACGGCGGGCTGACGATGCTCCTCGGTGAGCTCATCACGATCGTGCAGAACAAGCTGCCGGTGAAGATCGTCGTGTTCGACAACTCGTCGCTCAACTTCGTCGAGCTCGAGATGAAGGCCGCCGGCTTCGTGAACTACGGCACCGAGCTGCAGAACCCGGACTTCGCCGCCGTCGCCGAGGCGATCGGCATCAAGGGGTTCCACGTCGACGTGTCCGACGACTTCGAGGACGCCATGGCCGCCGCGCTCGCGCACGACGGTCCCGCGCTCGTGTCGGTCCGCGCGAACCGCCAGGAACTCTCCATGCCCCCGGCGGTCACGCTCGAGCAGGCGAAGGGCTTCACGCTCTACGCCATCCGCACGGTGCTGTCGGGTCGCGGCGACGAGCTGCTGGACCTCGCGTCCACCAACGCGCGCCAGCTGCTGTAGACCCGACCGGACGTCGGCCTGGAGGCCCGTGGCGGCGCCGCCACGGGCCTCCAGGCCGTCACGACGTCACCACCCGAGCGTCTGGCCGTCCTCCAGGAACACGCCGGTGGGGCCCTCCGGGCCCGCGCTCGCGGCGGCCGCGATCGTCGCGGCGCTGACCTCGACGGGGCGACCGTGCGGGTTCGGCATGCCACCGAACTCGGTGGCCGTGTAGCCGGGCTCGATCGCGACGAAGTGCACCTCGGGCACGACGCGTGCGTACTGCACCGTCAGCATCGAGACGGCGGCCTTGGACGCGCCGTAGACCACGGCGGGCACGGTGAACGCGGGCTTCGACGGGTCGTGGGTGGCGGTGAAGGAGCCGAGCGCGCTCGACAGGTTCACCACGATCGGGTTCGCGGAGCGACGCAGGAGCGGCAGCGCGGCCTCGGTCGCGCGGATGGTGCCGACGGCGTTCGTGTCGAAGACGGCGAGTGCGTCCGGGCCGCTCTGCCCCCAGACGGCGATGCCGGCGTTGTTGACCAGCACGTCGAGTCCGCCGTTCGCGTCGACGTGGGCGAAGGCCGCGGCGACCGAGTCGTCGTCGCGGACGTCGAGCTGGACGGAGCGGGCGCCGATCTCGGCGGCGACCGCGGCGCCCTGGTCGGCGTCGCGGGCGCCGATCCAGACGGTGTGGCCCGCCTCGACGAGCTGGCGGGCGGTTTCCTTGCCGAGGCCGCGGGTGGCCCCGGTGATGAGTGTCGTTGTCATGGGTCCAGCGTCACGCTGGACGACGACCGCAGGGAGTCGCCCGGTTGTCGTAGGACCGGCAGGGCCAGGACCCGGTCGCCCGTCGCGCGCAGACTGGGGACATGGCGGACACGGACTTCGGGCACACCCTGCGGCGGCTGCGCGACCACGTCTCCCCCGAGGCGGCGGGCGTGGTCGTCGGGCCGCGTCGGCGCGCGACCGGTCTGCGGCGTGAGGAGCTGGCCGGCCTCGCGGGGATCTCGGCCGACTACCTGACCCGGCTCGAGCAGGGGCGGGCGACCTCGCCGTCCGCCCAGGTCGTCGAGGCGCTCGCGCGGTCGCTGCGGGTCGCCGATGCCGACCGCGAGCTGCTCTACCGGCTCGCCGGGCACGCGGTCCCCGGCGCCGACGTGGTGCCGTCGCGGATCCCGCCGAGCGTGCAGCGGCTGCTCGACCGACTGGCGGACACCCCCGTCGCGGTGCTCGACGCGGCCGGGAACCTGCTCGTCGCCAACGCCCCGTACGACGCACTGATGGGGCCGATCGGGGCGCTGCGCGGGAACGACCGGAACACCGCGTGGCGGCACCTGGTGGGATCCGGCAGCCGAGCCGTGCACACGCCCGAGGAGCAGGCGGCCTTCGAGGCGAACCTGGTGGCCGGGCTCCGGATGACCGCGGCCCGCTACCCGCTCGACCGCCAGCTGCAGCAGCTCGTGCGGGACCTCCGGGCGGCGAGCCCGCGGTTCGTCGAGCTGTGGGACTCGGGCGCGACCGCGCTCGGCGAGACCGCCCGCCGGAAGGTGGTCGACCACCCGGACGTCGGGCGGATCACGCTCGACTGCGACACCCTGGTCGTCGGGCCGGAGGACCTGCGGATCCTGGCGTACACGGCCGAGCCCGGGTCGGTGGACGCGGAGCGGCTGGCCCTGGCGATCGTGGTGGGGACGCAGTCGTTGGTGGGGTGAGCGGGCCGTCGCCCGCGGTCGGGCGGCCGGCCGTCGGCCGGCGTCCGGCGGCGTCGCACAACCAAAGTGACCTCGAACCACGCGATCACGTGGCTCGGATGCACTTTGGTTGTGTACGGCTCAGTGGTTGTGCACGGCTCGGCACCGGCCAGCCGCGGCCGTTCGCTCGCTCGCTCGCTCGCTCGCTCGCTGCGAGCCCGCCTGAACCCTCCGGAGAAGGCCCACAGGTCGCACCCATCGCCCTTGTCCGGCTCAGACGCCGTCCCTAGGCTCCCGCTGTCAGACGATCGTCTGGCTCATGAGTGGGACGAGGACTGGCATGAACGACGACACGCAGGTCAGCATGAACCGGGTGCACTGGACCGGCGGTGTGCCGCGCAGCGCGGTGGACGCCCTGCTGCACGACGGCGGGCTGGCGGTGGTCCCCACCAAGGTCGGCTACATCCTGATGACCTCGGACCGCGCGGGTCTGGAGCGGAAGTTCGACGCGAAGGAACGCAACCGCAACAAGCCGGGCGTCGTGCTCGTGAGCTCGCTCGAGATGCTCCGGAGCATCGCGCAGCTCACCCCCGAGATCGACGCCCTGTACCAGCGGTGCTGGGACGAGGACATCCTGCTCGGGTGCATCCTGCCCTGGAGCGACGAGGGTCGAGCGGCACTGCCGACGGACGGCTCTGACGACCTCATGATGGACACCCGCGGGACGTCCTGCTTCGTCATCAAGTTCGGCGTCCCCGGTGAGCTCGCCGCCCGCGAGCTCTGGACCGAGCACGGCAGGTTCGCCTTCGCGAGTTCCGCCAACCCGTCGGGTACCGGTAACCGTGGCGTGGTGGACGGGATCGGCGAGCGCATCGCCGAGCGCGCCGACGTGATCGTCGAGGCGGACGACTACGTCGCGTCCATCCAGCCGGAGCAGAGCGCCGAGACCCGG
The DNA here is from genome assembly GCF_040223925.2 of Curtobacterium sp. WHRI 8282. Taxonomy (NCBI): domain Bacteria; kingdom Bacillati; phylum Actinomycetota; class Actinomycetes; order Micrococcales; family Microbacteriaceae; genus Curtobacterium; species Curtobacterium sp. WHRI 8282. The sequence continues at coordinate 977,150 of NZ_JBEHCD020000001.1, read as the reverse complement.
TACGAGCAGGGCGTCATGGTGTCGATGGTCGACAGCACGGGGACCCTGATCCCGCTGCAGGACGGACGTCGATCGGTCGTCCCCGCTCCGACGCTGATCCGCAAGGGGCTCGACGTCGACCGGATCATGGGACTGCTCGCCGACACGTTCACGAGCTGGGACTACCGGCAGGGCGAGTACTACTGAGCCCGCACGAGAGGACTTCCGTGGGCAGGAACCGCCTGTCGCGTGAGGACGCCTCGAGCCGCATCACCGCGTTCGTGTACGGCAACATCGTGATCCTCGGCACGATCGCACCGATGGTCCCGGACACCGCCGAGAGCGGTCGGGGGCTCTGGTACGTCCTCGCCACCGCGTTCTCGACCTTCCTCGCACACACCTTCGCCGAGTCGGTCGGCCGACGTGCGCGGAGCGACCATCGACTCACCGGGGAGACCGTCCGCGCCGAGCTGCGGGATTCGTTGCCCGTCCTCACCTCGGGTTTCCTGCCGGCTGCCGTCCTCGCCTACGCCTGGCTGACCGGCACATCCGGGCTCGCGGCCGAGATCATCGCGATCGCGTACCTCGTGGTCCGGCTCGCCCTCCTCGGGCCCGTCGTGGCCAGGCTCCGCGGCGAGAACCCGTCCCCGCGGACGTTCGTGGCCGGCCTCGTCCTCGCGCTCGTCGGTGTCGGCATCGCCCTGGTCAAAGCGGGTCCGGACTTCTGAGGCGCGCGCGGGAGCGCGGGAGCCTCGACACCTCGCGCCGTCACGCGGGCTGACCGTCGGCGACGGCCGCGACGGCTTCGATCTCGACCAGCTGGTCGTCGTAGCCGAGCACCGTGACCCCGAGCAGGGTGCTCGGCACGTCGTGCGCGCCGAAGGCATCGCGCACCACCTGCCATGCGGCGACGAGGTCGGCCTGCCGCGAGGACGCCACGAGCACCCGGGTGCTGACGTCCTCGATCGACGCACCGGCGGCTCGGAGTGCCTCCCGCATCGTCTCGATGCACAGGGCAGCCTGGCCCGCGTAGTCGCCGACCGCCGCCGTGGACCCGTCCGGTTCGAGCGGGCAGGCCCCGGCGAGGAACACGAGCCGGGTCCCGGCCGGCACGGTCGAAGCGTACGCGTACTGCGCCGCGTCACTCAGGACGTCGGACCGGATGAGACGGACAGCGCTGGCCATGCCCGTCATCCTGCCAGCAGCGACGTTCTGACCTGCGAACGCTTCAGGCGCAGTACTCGTACGGCAGCTTCGCGACCGACCCCACCCAGATCGCAGCGACCGTGGCGCCGTCCGTCCCGAGCTGGAACGTCATGTAGCGTCCGTCAGCCTGCACGCTCCACATCGAGTACGGCCCCTGCTCCTCACCGTAGGTCCCGGTGTACTGCAGGTCCGGGTACGCGGACCGCACTTCGGTCAGGGGTGCTCCGATGCCGATCCCGGCGTCGGTCTCAGGCGAGTTCGTCGTCACCGGGTCCGCCCCAACCCCACCGATGGTCACCCCGGCGACCTTGCCGTCGCGGGGGATGACGATGAGGCCGGGGGCGTCGGCTCGCTCCCAGAACGTCGTCTCCGGGCTGGCCGGACACGCATCCGTACTCCGGGTGTAGGCGGCTGCCAGGTCGTCGATCTCGCCCTGTACTGCGCCACCGAGGGCGATCGGTCCGACCTCGTCGGTCGAGATGGTCCAGGTCGCGGGATCCGACAAGCTGAACGCTGTGTCCGTCGCGGGAGCGGTCGGGGTCGGAGTACCGGTGTCGGCCGGTGCAGTCGGCGTCGCGGTCGCCGTCACGGTGCGGGTCGGCGTCGCAGCCGGTGAATCGGAACAGGCGGTCAGCGCCACCGCCGCGACGAGCCCCAGGGCCACGCCGGCGGTCCGGACGATGCCGCTCACGCGGCACCCGCCACACTTCGCCGCTGCCGGTCAGGCGGGAGCTGGGGACCGGGTTGCTGCACCGTCCGCCAGCTGCCGATCCGCGGGTCGAGCCGGACGGTGTCACCGCACTCGTCGCAGTGCGCCGCTCCCGCCTCGCCGAGCAGGATCTTCGCGCCGTCGTGGACGAACGGGTTCGGGTTGCCGGGCATCGTCTGTTTCCCTCCGTCGGCGGATGTCGAACGGTCCCCGCCCGCAGGCGGGGACCCTACCGGCGCGGGCTCCGAAGAGCCACGGCACCGGCCGGTGACCCCCGCGCCGTTGCGATGGCCGGTCCACCGTACGTCGAGGCTCCACGAACAACGGAACCCCTCGACCGCCATCGCAACCAGAGCGTTACACAGCTTCCGCCGCAGCGGTCAGTCGGCGTCCTCGACGTCGAACACGACGACCCGCGCACTCGCCGCTCCGATGAACTCGGCCACCGGCCGGTGCTCCGGGTGCGGCAGGTACCCGGCGAGCGCGGCACGATCGCGGAACCGGACGACGAGCATCCAGTGGAACCCGCCCTCCAGCCCCTCGGTGCTCACGCTCGTACCGGACTGCACCGACTCGACCCCCTCGATCCGTGGCAGGTGCTCGCGCGACAGGGCCGAGGCCTCGGACGACCGGTCCTCCCCGTCCCACTCGACCAGCACGGTGTGCGTCACTCCGGACACGTGGTCCCCTTCCTCGAACATCAGAACGCCGGCGTCCCACCGGCGATCGTGATCGTCGACCCGGACTGGTAGCTCGACTCCGGGCTGACCAGGTGCACGTAGGCGGCACCGAGCTCGGCGGGCTGCCCGGGGCGACCGAACGGCGAGCTCTCCCCGAAGTGCGACACTGTCTCGGCGTCGTCGGAACCCGGCTGCAGCGGCGTCCACACCGGCCCCGGCGCGACGGAGTTCACGCGGATGCCCTTCGGCGCGAGCTGCTGCGCGACGGCCTCGGTGAAGAGCTTGATCGCGCCCTTCGACACGGCGTAGTCGATCTTGTCCGGCGAGGGCGTCGACGCCTGGATCGAGCCGGTCGTCACGATGGTCGACCCGGGCTCGAGGTGCGGCACCGCAGCCTTGGTCAGCCAGAACAGCGAGTAGATGTTGGTCTTGAAGGTGGAGTCGAACATCGACGTGTCGAGCGTGAGGATGTCCTCGTTGCTCTCCATGCGCCCTGCGACCATGACCAGGGTGTCGAGGCCGCCGAACTCGTCGACCCCCTTCTGCACCAGGTCCGTGCAGTACTGCTCGTCGGAGATGTCACCGGGGAACAGCACGGCGCGACGGCCTTCGGACTCGAGCAGGTCGCGGACCTGTTCCGCGTCCTCCTGCTCGTCCGGCAGGTACGAGAGCACCAGGTCCGCGCCTTCGCGCGACAGCGCGATGGCGGCGGCACGGCCGATGCCGGAGTCGGCACCGGTGACGATGCCGCGGTATCCCTTCAGGCGTCCGAGCCCTGTGTAGCTCTCCTCGCCATGGTCGGGCTTCGGGTCCATCTTCCACGCGGCGCCCGGCAGTGACTGCTCCTGCTTCGGGTATGGCGGTGCCGGGTAGAGGGTGTTCGGATCGCGCTTCTCGTACTGGCTCATGGCCCCACTGTCGTCGCGGCGCCCGCACGGGCGCTCAGCTGGTGGGTGACGGACGCCGAGCAGGCGACCCCGGTTCTGGAAACGGGTGGGGACGGACGGGAGGCGCGGTGCCAGCTGACACCGCGCCTCCAGTCCGTCAGGTGGTTCAGACGCCGGCCGTGGTGCGGATCCAGGACGAGGCCTGCGACAGCAGGGCGTAGTTCGAGCCGGCCTTGGTGTTCGCGCCGGGGTCGGCGCTGTCGCCGGTGGAGCAGACGGCGACGACCTTGCCGTTCACGAGCAGCGGGCCGCCCGAATCACCGTGGTTCGAGGCGCCGGTCACGCCGGTGAGGTGCTGGGCACGACCGCCGAAGGCGTCGGTGCTCGCGCCGGTGAGCGACACGGTGGCCTGGTAGAGGCCGTCGGACTGGGTCGCGTTCGCGCGCAGGCCGTAGCCCTGGATGGTGCCGGTGCCGGTCGACTTGGCCGTCGCGGTGAGGTCGAGGGGTGCGTAGGTGGACAGCGAGTAGGCGGTCCGCAGGTGCACGAGCGCGATGTCACCCGCCGGCGAGGTGCTGACGCGGTCGACGGCGACGGCCGCGCCGCGGTTAACGGTGGAGTTGGAGTGGTACACGTTCATCGCGCCGATGCCGTCGATGCAGTGCCGGGCGGTGAGGATCCACGAGGCGTTGAGCTGCTCGCCGGTGCAGTTGCTGACGTAGCCTGCGGGGATGCTCCCGCCCGAGGCTTCGAGCTGCACCGCCCACGAGGTGGTGGGGGCCTTCTCGCCGCCGACGACCTTCGTGCTGACGGGCAGCGCGGACGCGGGCGAAGCGGCGAACACGCCGGCGGTGATGACGGCGACCGCGGCGAACGCGGCTGCGATGGACTTCTTCATGACGACTCCTCTGTCGGTGAAGCACCTGCCAGTTGCTCTGTGCAACTGATGCGTCATCCTGACCCTTCTTCAGGGGTCGCACCAGTCCGCACTTCGACGGACGCGGTCTGCGGAAGGGTCGTCACGGGTCCCCGACGATCGTCCGGTACGCGAACTGGCTGAGCCGTGCGCCATCGGTCTGGACGTAGCGTCGAAGCATGACGACCAGTGACGCGATCAACCTTCCGGATCGGTTGGTGCCGGCCCTGGACACCGACCTCGAGGTGCTCGACGCCATGGACCGGGTCATCGCGGCATGCGTGGAGGGGACCTCGGCGACGGAGGCGGGCGTCGTGCTGGCCGACCAGTCCGGTGTACTGCAGGTCATCGCCTCGACGAGCGAGCGCAGCAGCGAGGCCGAAGAAGCGCAGCTCGGGACGAACGAGGGCTCGTGTCTCGACTGCTACCGGAACGGCGAGACGATCGACGTGCCCGACGTGTCCACGCACGAGACGGAGTGGCCGGCGTTCGCGGCGACGATGCGTGAACGCGGGCTGCACGGCACGTTCGCCGAGCCGATCCGTCTGCGGGACCGCACCATCGGCTCCCTGTGCGTCTTCGCCGACCACACCCGCGGGCACAGTGACCAGGACGTCGTGCTGATGCAGCTGCTCGCCGACGCGGCTTCGGCTGCCCTGGTCCGACAGCGCGACCGCGGGGTGTCGACCACGATCGAGGAACAGGTCGAGGACGCGCTCGAGGCCCGGGTGCTCCTCGAACAGGCCAAGGGCGCACTCGCCTACCGCCGGGGCATCCGCATGGACGAGGCGTTCCAGATCCTGCGACGTGCTGCTGCTGGTGCGGGCCGCGGGATCCGGGCCATGGCGGAGGACGTCGTGCACCGGGGTGCCGACCTCGGCAGCACCGGCTAGACCGGTTCCGTCCGGAGCACCAGGCCGTGGTGGTGCGTGGTGAGCGACACCGCGACCACCTCGCCGAACGCGTCGCCGTCGAGCTGCACACGCTCCGGGGTGTCGACGGTCAGCCGCAGCGTCCGTGCCCGGGTGTACCGGAGCGCACGCGAGGTCGGCAGCACCCGGGCCAGGAGCCGCCCGAACCGGGTGCGCGCGAAGAACCGGTTGAGCGTCAGGGCGTACCCGACCTTGGTCCACCCGAACCACCCGGCCGGCCGGAACGCCACGGCGTCGAGGATCCCGTCGTCCGGGCGAGCCGCGGGGAGCAGCAGGATGCCCGCGGTCAGGGTGCCGCAGTTCCCGACGATGATCGTGTGCGCGCTCATGCTGCGGAGCGGGCCGTCGTCGATCCCGTAGTGCACCGGGATCTGCCGGTTGCCGATCACGGACCGGGCGATGGGATCCGAGTAGGCGACCCACCCCAACCGCTTCTTCACCCACGCGTTCGTGTCCGCGGCCATGCTCGCATCGAGCCCGATGCCGGTCATCACCAGGAACGCGTGCGACGTCGTGGTGCCCGACGGGTCGGTCAGGTCGGCCAGCCCGACGTCGATCGGACGGTCCGTCCCGCCGAAGCCCGCACGGACGGAGCGCACCAGGTCGCCGAGGGGCAGCCCGAGGTTCCGCGCGAACAGGTTGCCGGTGCCACTGGGGACGAGCGCCACCGGCGTCCCGGTGCCGCGGAGTTCCTCGGCGACGACCCGGAGCGTACCGTCCCCGCCGGCGACGAGGACGACGCTCGGGTGGGCGTCGCGCGCGGCCCGTGCAGCAGCCCGTCCGTCGTCGTCAGCACTCGTGACGAACCAGAGCGACTCGGCCCATCCGTGGGCGCCCTCCTCGGCTCCGAGCACCGCTCGGAGGCGAGCCTGGTCGATCTTGGTCGGGTTCACCACCACCGCTGCTCGCAGCTGGTGGGGTTCGTTCGGGAGGTTCGGCACGGGGCAGGGCGGGGCGGGGCGGGGGTCAGTGGATCCGGAGTTCGGTGATCATCGGGCAGACGAAGGGGTCGCGGGCGGCGAGGCCGACGCGGTTGAGGTACCGGACGACGATGCCGTACGAGCGCAGCAGCGTGGTCTCGGTGTAGGGCACGTCGAGGGTGTCGCAGTGGTCACGGACGAGCAGGCGGGCCTGCTTCAGCGCCGGACGCGGCATCGACGGGAACAGGTGGTGCTCGACCTGGTAGTTCAGGCCACCCATCAGGAACGACACCCACCAGCCGCCACGGATGTTGCGCGAGGTGCGCACCTGACGGGAGAAGAAGTCGACCTTCGCGTCGTGGGCGATCGTCGGCATGCCCTTGTGGTTCGGGGCGAACGAAGCACCCATCATCACGCCGAACACGGCAAGCTGCACCCCGAGGAACGCACACGCCATCCCGAACGGCAGGAACCAGAACACGACCGTCAGGTAGATCGCGAACCGCGCCACGAGCAGGATGCCCTCGAGGACCCGCCCCCGGGTGTCGCTGCGGCCGCCGGTGCCCCGGAGCACCGACATGACGGCGGCCCGGTGCAGGTTGATCCCCTCGAGCGTCAGCAACGGGAAGAACAACCAGCCCTGGTACTGCACGAACAGCCGGAGCGGCCCGTTCGTCACGGCAGCGGCGTCCTCGGGCAGGAACCGGATCGCGTCCGGCGCGATGTCCGGGTCCTTGCCGACGGTGTTCGGGTTGCCGTGGTGGCGGGTGTGCTTGTTCATCCACCACGAGTAGCTGAGGCCCACGAGGAACGTGCCGAGCCAGCGGCCCGCGCGGTCGTTCCACTTCTGGGACTCGAACACCTGACGGTGCGCGGCCTCGTGCGACAGGAACGCGAACTGTGTGAACAGCACACCCAGCGCGCCGGCCACGATCAACTGGAACCACGAGTCACCCAGGAACGCGAACACGACCCAGCACGCAGCCGTCGCCACGACGAGCGCGGAGAACAGCGCCCAGTAGAACCCCCGACGGCGCTCGAGCAGCCCGGCTTCCTTCACCTGCGCCAGCAGCGCGGAGTAGGACGAGGTGCCGCCGGTCCGCGGTCCGGCCGGGGAACCGGTCTTCCGGTAGCCGCTGGCGAGGGGTTTCGAGCTGGTCTCCCGCTGCGGGCTGGTACCGGCGTGCTGCGTCGTCATGGATTCCCTGGTCGTCGACGGAATGGAGGAACGTTCCGGCGGCCGGGGTCTGGGGCTGCTGCTCCAACGCTAGAGCCGCCGCGCTCCCGGGTGCAAGCCACAGGTCCGCGTGTCCGCTGCTCGGTTACGGTTGTCCCGCCTGCTCGACGGAAGGACCGCTCCACATGACCGAGGTACGCGAAGCACGACTGGTCGAGACGTTCGTGACCCTCACCGACAGCCTGGTGGCGGACTACGACGTGGTCGACGTCCTGCAGACGCTGGTCGACCGGGCGGTCGAGTTGTTCGACGCCGCCGCGGGCGCGATCCACCTGCTCGACCAGCAGGACGAGCTGCGCGTCGTCGCGTCGACGAGCGAGCGCAGCAGCTTCATCGGTCTGCTCCAGCTCAACGCCGGTGAGGGGCCCTGCATCACCGCCGTGACCACCGGTCGGCTGGTGACCTCGGAGAACGCCGACGACCTGCGGCAGCACTGGCCCCGGTTCGCCGAGGCATCGAGGGCTCGCGGCTACGCGGGCGTCCATGCCATCCCGCTCCGGCTGCGGGACACCACCGTCGGGTCGCTGAACCTGTTCCGCGAGACGGAGGGAGCGCTGAACGGCGCCGATGCCCGAGCCGCGCAGGCCCTCGCCGACGTCGCGACCATCAGCCTGTTGCAGCAACGGACCCTCGAGCACGCGACGCTCACCGCGGAGCAGCTCCAGCGCGCGCTCGACAGCCGGGTCGCCATCGAACAGGCCAAGGGGTACCTCGCACGTGCGGCCGGGGTTGACGTCGAGGAGGCCTTCGACATGATCCGTCGCTACGCCCGCACACACCAGCGCTCGCTGAGCCAGGTCGCCGCAGCCGTGGCACGAGACGACGTCCCGCTCGCCGACCTCATCGTTGCCGGAGCGTCCTGAGGGGTCCCTCGGGACGCCCCGGCAACGACCAGGTCGTCCTCGACGAGCCGGGAGGCCCGTGACACGTCGTCGAAGACACGACCGGTCGGCATGCCTCCAGGTATACGGGCACGTGGACCGACCGCAGGGCCGGCGACGGCACGCAGACGGCCCCGCGACCAGGGTCGCGGGGCCGTGAGGATGTGCGGGTTGATCAGATGCGGCCGACGGTGCGACGGCGACGACGCAGCAGGACCATGAGCGTCGCACCCGCGGCGAGCAGCGCGGCGGCGATGCTCAGCGGGACGGTCGGGTCCGAGCCGGTGAACGCGAGCTCACCGGTGGGCTGGCCGGTTCCGCCGCCGCCACCACCGCCGGCGCCTGCGGGGCCGCTCGGGGTGCCGGTGGGTGCCACTGCGGGTGCCGTCGGAGTGGGCGTCGCGGTGGGCACCGGGGCCGGGGCGCGGACGGTGATCGTGACGACGCTGGTGTCGTCCGGGCTGGTGCCGTTCGATGCGGTGATCGTCACGGTCGACGTGCCCGGGGTGGTCGGGGTGCCGGAGATGACGCCGGTGGTGCTGTCGATCGTCAGGCCGTCGGGCAGGCCCGTGGCGGTGAAGGTCGGGTTCGGGGTGCCGGTCGCGGTCACGGTGGACGAGTAGGGCACGTCCACGGTGCCGTCGGACGGGGTGCCCGAGGTGATGGTCGGCGACTCGGACGGGGTGCCCGGCGCGGGGCAGCCGTTCGATGCCGTGATCGTGTTCGTGTCGAGGGTCACTGCGCCGGTGCGGGCCAGCAGTCGGCCCTGCACGGTCGCGCCGGTGGTGGCGGTCACGGACTGCTGCGCCAGGACGGTGCCCTGGAACTGGGCGCCGGTGCCGACGGTCGCGGAGCTGCCGACCTGCCAGAACACGTTGCACGAGCTGGCACCGCCGGTGATCACGATCTGGCTGGCGGACCCGATGGTCAGGGTCGACGCGGCCTGGAACACCCACACGGAGTTCGCGCTGCCGGCCAGGGTCAGCGCACCGTTGTTCGCCAGGGCGAGGGCGCCGCCGGAGTACACGCCGGGTGAGAGCGAGAGGCCGTTCAGCTCGGTCAGACCGGTCTGCGTCGGGGAGAGCGAGGCGGCGACGTTGTACGCGGTGGTGGTGTCGCGCTGGGCCTGTGCGGCTGCGGCGTCGGTCTGGTGCGTGGTGCCGTTGACGACGCCGTTCGGTGCGCCGCCGAAGCCGGTGATGGACGTCCCCGGCGACAACCCGAGGTCGCCGTTGATCACGGAGGGGCCGGTGTTCGTGACCGCGCTCGCGCCGAGGACGCCGTAGGTCGAGGCGGTGCCGAGGTTGACGGGGCCGTCGATGACCGTGGCGGCCGATGCCCCACCACCGGTGCCGAGGGTGATCAGCGCGACGGCGGCGGCCGACACGACCAGGAGGGAACTGCGTCTGAGATGGCGAGCCTGCATGGTCCGGCCTCTTCCTGCAAGGAGAGGCGGGGTGACGTCGACGACGAGCGCGCATTCTCGGTGGCTCGAAGTATGCGCTTCCCCAGAGCGATTACCTAGGAATGTCTGAACATTCGCTCAAAGCCTGGCAGTTGACCTGGCCGTCTAGGCAATCCCGGCCAGTGGGCGCATGCTCACCACAGGTTGACCGGTCGCTCTCACCAGCGGCCGGGTAGGGAGTTCGGGTCTCCCGTCAGCCGGTGCGGCGCCGGTCCCGGGTAGGACAGGGCGCCCACCCCCGGCCGCACGGCGAAGGGCCCCGCGATCGGGATCGCGGGGCCCTTGCTCGTGCCTGGTGCTACTTGATGACGACCGTGATGGTCGGGCTGGTGCTCGTGGCGATCTCGGAGGTGCCGAGGAAGACGGCGTGCAGCTTGTGCGTGCCCTTCTTCAGCTTGAGCGCCGAGGTGTTCGTGCCGTGCGACACCTTGACGTCGGCGAGGCGCTTCGAGCCCTCGTAGATCCGCACGGTGCCGTCGACCCGGAAGCCGGTGGCGCCGACCTGCACGCTCGCCTTCCCGCCGCTGTACTGCAGGACGGCACGGGACGGGGCCTTCGAGACGGTCACCGTCGTCGCCTTGGCCGTCGTCGAGTCCGTGCCCGAGTAGGTCGTGTCGGCGTTCACGAACGAGGCCGTCACCGAGTGCTTGCCGATGGCGAGAGCGCTCGGCAGCGTGATGCTGGCCGTGCCGTTCTTCACCGGAGCTGTCCCGAGCACCGTCTTGCCGTCACGGAAGGTCACGGTGCCCTGCTGGGCACCGACCCCGCCGCCGATGGTCGCGGTGACCGTGGCGGGCGTCTTGGTGCGGTACGTCTGCGTCGCAGCCGACACCGAGAGCGTGGTGGTCGTCTTCGGCAGCGTGGCGTGCAGGTTGAACTTGTCGACCGTCGAACCGATCGCAGCCGGGTCGGCCGTGGCCGTCGGCTGGAGCGTCACGCCGCAGCTGTCGACCTTGCCGTGCTGCACCGCCGAGTTGAGCGTCGTGCAGTCGCTGGCACGGATGTTCTCGACGGCGAGCTTGTCGTCGGTGACCGAGACCTTCACGAAGGTGCGGACGTGCTCCTGGTTCTCGACCGAGTTGGCGAAGTGACGCTGACCCGTCGGGTCGAGCGGGTCCGAGCCGTAGCCGCCCTGGGTGGCGTCCGGGGTGGTGAGGTCGTAGTACTTCGAGCCCGAGGCCGAGTTCGCCGTCATGTAGATGACGCCGCCGGGGCCGGAGAAGACGTCCGGAGCAGCGGGCTGCTCGTTGACGTTGGCCTTCTTGCCGTTCTTGATCGCGTAGCTGCGGGAGTAGGAGTGGTCGTGGCCCTGCAGGACGAGGTCGACGCCCATGTCCGAGAACGAACGCGTGAAGTCGAACCGGCGCTGCTGGTTGTCCTTGTCGTTCGCGTGGTCGGCGGGCGAGTAGATCGAGTGGTGGTAGACCAGCGTGGTCCACTTCGCGTCGTCGCCGTGACGGGTGATGACGTCGCGCACGTAGTTCACGTGGGCAGCGTCCGAACCGGCCGCGTAGGCGTTCGAGTTGATGTCGATGAACAGGACGCCCTTGTACATGTACCAGTAGTCGCCACCCGAGTTCGCGGTCGTGTTGCCGCCCGGGTAGAAGTCCGGCACCTTCAGGGAGTTCGGCACCTGGTTGTGCTGCTCGTAGGCCTTGCCGCCCACGTCGTGGTTGCCGATGGTCGACGCCCACGGGTAGCGCTTCAGCACGTCGCTGCTGTCGGCGAACGCACCCCACTCGTACTCGTTGTTGGCGTGCTCGACCTGGTCGCCACCGGAGACCAGGAGCTCGGCGTCCGGCTCGGTCGACGTGGCGTACTTGAGCGTGTCCGCCCAGCCGGCACCGTCGTCGTCGGTGAAGCCCGACGAGCCGATCTGCGGGTCGCCGAAGAACAGGAAGTCGAAGTCGCCGGAGAAGCTCTTCGTGGTGAAGGTGTACGACGCGGACCAGGCCGAACCGTCCGCCGCACCGACGTGGTACGTGTACGAGGTGTTCGGCTCGAGGGCCGAGATGGTCGCGTGGGCGTTGATGTAGCCCGACTCGGCGGCGATGCCGGGGATGCTCTTGGTGTTCGAGTCGGTCGCGCTCGTGTCGGCCGCGGTGTTCGCGGCCTCCGAGGCGGCGATCGTCTGCTTGGCGTCGGTGAAGACCCCGTCCGTCATGGACGCGGTCTTCTGGATCTCGAGCGACTGCGCGACGTTCGTGGGGAAGTACCACGAGGCGATGCGCTGGCTCTCGGTCGCGCCGACGCCGAGCAGGACGTGGATCGGGCCACCGGTCGAGATGTTGGTGGTGGGGGTGTTCGTCGCAGCGGTGGCGGCGTTCGTCCCGACCATCGAGGCACCGGCGATGAGCGCCGCCCCGAGGACGGCTCCGCAGACGCGGAGGGTGGTGGTTCTGCGCCGGGTAGTGGCGCCGGACAGGAGACTCATGTGGGTCCGTTTCTCAGACGTGGGATGGTGCAGCACGGAAGACTCTGCATGCACTGCAAAACGTCTTGGTAAACGCTGAGTGACAGTTCGTCGCCGTTCAGGAACGAGCTCGACCTGTCAGCGGGTCCACGGCGAGCGTCAGCCCGCAGCCAGCCGTTCGACGAACCAGATCATCCCCATCACGAACACGCCGGCGGTCACGGCACCCGTCACCCAGAGCGACACCCGGTGCGCCTTCCGCCGCAGCAGTGAGAGCGGCGGGAACACGATGACGATGATCGCGAGCTGCACGGCCTCGATCCCGACGTTGAAGATGAGGAGCGAGACGAGCAGCTGCCACGAGAACGCCTCGTGGATGCCCAGCGCCCCGGCGAACCCGAGCCCGTGGATGAGCCCGAACGCGAAGACGACGGCCAGGCGGGTCCACCCGGCGCGGTCGAGCGAGAAGTGTCCGTGCTCGCCGACCACCAGCTCGTCGGCCCGAGATCGACGACGCCAGAGCCGCCACAGGTACCAGCCGGCGACCGCGGCGATGGACAGGGCGATGAGCGGCTCCACGACGATCGCGGGCGGGCTGACCACTCCGAGGGCGGCGAGGATGAACGTGATCGAGTGGGCGATCGTGAACGCGGACGCCGTGTAGACGACCTCGCGCAGTCGACGCGACCCGGCGATGAGCGCCACGAGGAACAGGATGTGGTCGATCCCGGTCAGCAGGTGCTCGGCGCCGAGGCGGAAGAACTCCCAGAAGCGCTCCCCCGCCGACTGCTCGGTCGAGAACGTGCGCTGCGAGGCGTCGAGGGTGGCCGAACCCGTCCGGTCGTCGACGTCGTAGGTGACGATCGTCTTGGTGTCGCGCACGAAGGTCTCGTCGTCCGGGAACAGCTCGGACGACACCACGTGCCCGGACTGCGTCTCGGACGGTTCGGGGCACGTGAAGTCCGCGGTCACGTGGGCGTACGGCACCTCGTCCTGCAGGTCGACCGTGACGGCGTCGTCGAGCGTGCCCGTGCAGGCCTGCCCGCCGGCTCCGGTCACCGTGAAGCGGTCGAACACGTACTTCCCGATCGCGTCGGTGTGCGCCTCGGCAGCCGTCACCATCCCGGGGAAGTCCCCGTCGTCCCAGGCCTTCTGCCCCTGCTCGTGCAGCGCGTCGTCGTGCTCGCTCGTGGCCACCGAGACGAGCATCAGGTCGTACTCGAGCCCGAGCTTCGCCTGCACGACCGTCGGCTTCGTGGACGTGACGTCGGCGTAGACCACCGAGCTGAACCCGTGCGCCGATGCCGGTGCCGCGCCCGCGAGCACACCGATCACGACCACCCCGAGCAGCACGAGCGCGGCGACGACCCGTGCGACGAGCGCGGACGCGGGAGACGAGTGGGCAGGGCGGGCGCGCAGGAGCGCGGCGGTGGTTCCGGAGGGCACGCGCAGACGATCCGGCCCGCAGGCGACCGGCAGGTGAACAGCCGGTGACCAGCAACGGGACGGGTGTTGGACAGGTCCCCCGCCCGGCCCGGGGCGGCCGGCGGGCGTGCTTGCATGGTTCCGTGACCCGCCTCGCCACCCGGACGACCGTCCTGTTGACCGCCGTCGCCCTCGCGGGTGCCGGCGCCGTCCTGCTGGCCGGCTGCTCCGGGGCGTCGGACGACACCACCGGCGGCACCGGCCCGACGGCGACCGCGTCGGCGCACGCCTCGGCAGGGGTCCTGGGCGCCGGGTTCTCGGACCCCGACCAGCCGCCGGCTCCCGAGGCCACCATCCACCCGGAGCCCGGTTCGTGGTCCGGTGTGCACGCCCCCGCCGGCTACGACGTCGTGCTGCTCTCCGACGCCGGTGACGCCGCCGACGCCCCGACCCGGACCCTGCTCGACGCCGTCGAGTCGTGGGCCGCGGACGAGGACGTCACCGTCACCCCCGTCTCGGCGAAGGACGCCGACGACCGCATCGCCGCGGTCCTGCGCGCCGTCGACGCCGAGCCCGACCTGGTCATCACCGTCGGCAACCACATGGTCGACCCGCTCGCGGCCGTCTCGCCGACCGCGCTCCACCAGCAGTTCCTGGTCGTCGGTGCCGAGATCGCCGAGCCGACGTCGAACGTCACGGCGGCGGACTGGACGGGCGGCGGGTTCCGCGGCGAAGGCCTCGGCCCGTCGAGCCACTACGACCCCGAGACCTTCACCGAGGACCGCGCGGCCCGTGGTCTGCGCGCCGGGCTCGCCGCCGTGCTCCACGACCTGCGCGGCATCGTCGTCTGGGTGCCCTGACCGGGCGCTCCCCCGCTACGCGGTCTCCGGCTCCAGCACGCGCGCTCGCACCTGCGCCGCCGCACCGAGTGCGACGGCGTCGGACCCGAGCGTCGACTGCGCGAGCCGGATCGTCGCCCCGCTGACCGGCGGTTCCGCGGCGATCGCCGCCGTGATGGCCGGTTCGAGCAGGTCCCAGGACCGTGCGATCCCCCCGCCGATCAGGACGGTCGTGACGTCGAGGATCCCCGCGGTGAGCAGTGCGGCACGGGCCAGGCCCCACCCAGCGGTGGCGAAGACGGCGGCCGCGTCGGCGTCCCCGCCGCGTGCGGCGACGGCGACGTCCCGTGCCGAGAGCATCCGGCCGGAGCGCTCGGCGTAGCGGTCGGCGATGCCGCGTGCGCCCGCGATGGTCTCCAGGTGCCCGGTCTGCCCGCAGGTGCACCGGGCATCGCCGAAGCCGGGGACGTGGCCGATCTCACCCGCGGCACCGCGCGGGCCGGCGAAGAGGCGTCCGTCGAGCACGAGCGCGCCGCCGACCCCGGTGCCGAGGGTCATCCCGAGCACGTCGGACTCCCCCACGACCGCGCCGGTGGCGATCTCGCCGAGCAGGAACGCGTTCACGTCGTTGTCGAGGGTCGCGGGGACACCGAGGGCGTCCGTCACCGCCCGGGTCACGCCGTACCCCGCCCAGCCGGTGAACGAGTTGCCGGTGACCAGGACGGTCCCCGTGGTCCGGTCGACGACGCCGGCTGCGCCCACCCCGACACCCGCCAAGGAGGCCCGGTGCGTCTTGAGCAGACCCGTCACGGCCCCGAGGGCGGCCGTCACGATCGCCGCCCCGCCCGCGTGGGCGGGCGTCGGCAGGTCGAGGCGGTCGATGACCTCGAGGTCCGGCGTGGTCAGGACGACCTTCGTGTTGGTGCCGCCGACGTCGACCCCGGCCAGGACCCGGGTCACGCGGTCACCGCCGCGAGCGAGGCGAGGCGCTCCGTCCGACGCTGCCGTTGCAGCACGGGGTCGGGCACCGGTACCGCGGCGAGCAACCGCCGGGTGTAGTCGGTGGTGGGGTGCAGGAGGGTCGTGCCGGTGGTGCCCTGTTCCTCGACGACGCCCTGGCGCATCACCACGACGCGCTCGGCGAAGTGCTGCACGACGGCCAGGTCGTGCGAGACGAACAGACACGCGAACCCCAGGTCGTCCTGCAGCTCGCCCAGGACCTCGAGCACGGTCTCCTGCACGCTGACGTCGAGCGCCGAGGTCGGTTCGTCGGCGACGAGCAACCGCGGTTCGAGCACCAGCGCCCGGGCGAGCGAGACCCGCTGGCGCTGCCCGCCGGAGAGCTCGCGCGGGGCACGGGACGCCAGGGTCCGCGGCAGCCGGACCGCGTCGAGCACCTCGTCGATGCGGCGACGGCGGTCGGCCGAGGACATCCCGCGACGGTGCACAGCGAGGGGTTCCGCGATGCACTCGGCCACGGACATCCGGGCGTCGAGGGACGCCACCGGGTCCTGCAGGACGACGCCGATGCCGGAGCGGAGGGCACGACGGTCACGGCCCTTCGCCGTCCGCAGGTCCTGCCCGAACAGCGACACCGTGCCGGACGTCGGCTTGATGAGCCCGAGCGCCACCCGGGCCGCGGTCGACTTGCCGGAGCCGGACTCGCCGACCAGGCCGACGGTCTCACCGGCGTGCACCGCGATGTCGATGCCCGCGAGCGCGTGGACGGCGCGCGCCCCGCGCCCGAACGTCACCGAGACGTCCCGCAGGTCGACCACCGGGGCCGCACCGGGCCTCCCGGCCGTCTCGGTCTGTGTGTCGGCGACGGGAGCCGACGGACGATCGCCCGCCACGTCGAGCCGCGGCACCGCGGCGAGCAGCCGCTTGGTGTACTCGTGCTCGGGGCGGAGCAGGACGTCCTCGACCCCGCCGGTCTCGACGATCTCGCCCTGGAGCATGACCGCGACCCGGTCGGCGAAGTCCGCGACGACCCCCATGTTGTGCGTGACGAGCAGCACGCCGGTGCCGGTCTCGACGGCGAGCGCACGGAGGAGCTCGAGGATCTCGGCCTGCACGGTCACGTCGAGGGCCGTGGTCGGCTCGTCCGCGATGAGCAGCTTCGGCGCGTTCGCGATCGCCATCGCGATGACCACGCGCTGGCGCTGCCCACCCGACAGCTGGAACGGGAACGACCGGGTGCGCGACTCGGGGTCGGGGATGCCGACGCGACGGAGCAGGTCGACGGCCTCGGCCGCGGCGGCGGACGCGGAGACGTCACGGTGGTTCCGGATCACCTCGGCGATCTGGGCGCCGACGCGGGTGAGCGGGTCGAGGGCGGTCGCGGGCTCCTGGAAGACCATCGAGACGGTCGAGCCGCGCAGTGCCCGGAGCGCGGGTTCGCCGGCGCCGACGACCTCGTGGCCGGCGACGACGGCGCTGCCCGATGCCGTCGCGTTGCCGGAGAGCAGGCCCATCGCGGCGAGGGCGACGGTCGACTTGCCGGAGCCGGACTCGCCGACCAGGGCGAGGGTCTCGCCGGGGGCGACCGACAGGGACACCCCCCGAACGGCGTCGACGGTGCCGGACTCGGTGCTGAAGGAGACGCCGAGGTCGGTCGTCCGCAGGATCGGTTCGGTCGTCATCAGCGGCCCCGTACGTCGAAGGCGTCCCGCAGTCCGTCGCCCACCGCGTTGAACGCGCAGACGACCAGGATCACGGCCAGACCCGGCGGCACGATGAGCCACCAGCGTCCGGAGTAGGCGGCGGTGAGACCCGCCGAGAGCATGCCGCCCCAGTCCGTCGCGGGCGGCTGCACGCCGAGCCCGAGGTACGAGACGTAGGCGACCAGCAGGATCGCGTCGGCGACCTGGAACGTCGCCGCGACGACGATCGTCGACACCGAGTTCGGCAGCAGGTGCTTGCCGATCGCGCGGGCGTGCGAGCCGCCGATCGCGCGCAGCGTCAGGACGTAGTCGCGGTTCTTGAGCGTCAGGGTCTCGGCGCGGATCAGGCGGGACGGCACGAGCCACGACACCAGGCCGAGGATGACGATGAGGCCGCCGACCCCGGGGTTCGTGATCGCCGAGATGACGAGCAGGATGAACAGGGCCGGGATCGCGATGCCGGCGTCGACGACGCGCATCATCAGGGCGTCGACCCAGCCGCCGACGTACCCGGCGACGGAACCCCACAGCGTGCCGACGACGGTGGCCAGGACCCCGGCGGCGATGCCGACCATCAGGGAGACCTTGCCGCCGTACATCAGGCGGCCGAGGACGTCGTGGCCGACGGCGTCGGTGCCGAGCCAGTGCGCGGCGCTCGGACCCTGGTTGGCCTGCTCGAGCAGCGTGTGGGTCTGGTCGGTCGGGTACACGAACGGGCCGACGAAGCAGAACAGCACGATGACGACGATCAGGGCGAGGCCGATCACGGCGAGGGTGTTGCCCCGGAACCGGCGGGCGGCGAGCCGGAACCCGGTGGCCGCGACGGTGACGGGGGCACCAGGGGCTTCGGGGGCCATCTGGACGGCGGTCATGCGCGGCTCGCCTTCACTCGGGGATCGATCAAGGACTGTGCGACGTCGGCGAGCAGGGTGCCGATGACGGTCGCGATGGAGATGACGAGCACGCAGCCGAGCAGCGTCGGGTAGTCGGAGGACTGTGCGGCGTTCCAGAACAGCAGCCCCATGCCGGGGTAGTTGAACAGCTGCTCGGTCACCAGGGCGCCGCCGAACAGCACCGGCAGGTAGTACCCGAGCATCGCGACGACCGGGGTCAGCGAGTTCCGGAACACGTGCCGTCGCAGGATCGTCGCGGTCGAGGCGCCGCCGGCACGGGCGGTGCGGACGTAGTCCTCCTGCAGGTTCTCGAGCGTCGAGGCGCGCATGTACCGACTGAACACCGCGATCATCGCGAGAGCTCCGGTCACCACGGGCAGCACGAGTCCGGCGGGGTCCTGGAACACCTCGGCGAGGGTGGTGCCGCTCGGGGCCTGGGACGGCAGCCACGGCAGCTGCTGGCTGAAGACGATGATCAGGACGAGGCCGAGGAAGAAGGCCGGCGTCGAGTAGAAGACGAACGCCAGGGCGGTGGCCGCGTAGTCGACCGCACCGTTCCGGCGGGCCGCCTGGAGCATCCCGACCGGGATCGCGACGACGAGTCCGAGCACCGCGGAGATGCCGGTGAGCACGAGGGTCTTCGGCAGGCGCTCGGCGATGAGCTGCGAGACCGGCTCGTTGAGCGTGTACGAGGTACCAAGGTCGCCGGTCAGCAGACGACCGAGGAACCGCAGGTACTGCACGGGCAGCGGCTGGTCGAGCCCCTGCGCCTGGTTGAACTGGGCGATCTGCGTCGGGGTCGCGGAGACGCCGAGCACGCCGCGGGCGGGGCCGCCGGGCAGCGCGTGCAGCAGGCAGAACACCACGACGGTGACGATGAGGATCACCGCGAGCGCCTGCAGGACGCGCCTGGTGAGGTAGAGAGCTGTGGTCATGCGGCTTCCGATGGTCGGATTGGAGACGTGCGAGGGACGGGAGGCGCGGTGTGCGTCGGACGCGCACCGCGCCTCCCATCCGTGGTCACGGTCTTACTTGTTCCACTTCCACTGGGCCGGGTGGAAGTTGGCGAGCGAGTCCTGGTCGAAGCCGGACAGGCCCTTCTTGACGACCGAGATCTGGTAATCGGGGCTCGGCAGCCAGATCACCGGCAGGTCCTTCGCGACCGCTGCGCTGTAGTCCTGCACGGCGGTGGCGTCGGTCGAGGTGGTGGTCGCGTCGATCAGGGAGTCGACCTCCTTGTTGGAGTAGCTGCCGAAGTTCGCCGAACCGCCGGTCTGGAACAGCGACTCACCGGTCGGGTAGGCCGGGAAGTACCAGCTGCCCGCGGTGCCGAAGAACGACAGGTCCCAGTCGCAGCTGGCCTCGTCCGAGGTGCAGGTCGGGGTCTGCGACAGCACGCTCGACACCGGTGCGGTCTTGATGGTGAAGTCGATGCCGGTCTTCGCGAGCGAGGACTGGATCGCGCTCATCATGTTGTCGGTCACGGTCGAACCGGACTGCGACAGCACCTGCATCGAGAACTTCGTGCCCTGCTCGACGCCCTCGCCGCACTGGCTGGCGGACGTGCCCGGGTCGGTGCAGACCATCGTGCCGCCCTGCTCCTTCCAGCCGTGGCTGGTCAGCAGGTCCTTGGCCTTCGAGGTGCTGAACGGGTACGGGTTCGACTTCTGCACGTCGGAGACGTAGTCGGACTCCTGTGCCTGCGGGATCGGACCGTACGTCGAGGTGGCGGTGCCGTTGAAGACGACCTTCGACAGCGACTTCTGGTCGATCGACACCTGGACGGCCTGACGGGCGTACAGCTGCTTGAAGACGGCGCCCATCGTCGGGTTGTTGAAGTTGTACGGCATGTACGTGATGGCCCAGCCGGTCCACGGCTCGACCTCGTAACCCTTCCCCGTGAAGGAGGACTTCTGGTCCATGTCGGTGGCGTTGATGTACCCGTAGTCGACCTCGCCCGAGCGGACGGCGTTCACCTCGGCGTCGGCCGTGGTGAAGGGCAGCAGGTTCACCGTCGTGATCGACGGCTTCTCACCACCGTCGTACTTCTTGTTCGCCGTCAGGGTGACCTTGCCGGCCGTGGTGAAGGTCTTGACGCCGTACGGGCCGGAGATGGTCTTCCACAGGTCGTCGGTGGCGTAGTCGGAGATCTTGCCGGCGGCGGTGTTGAGGTACTTCCACACCTGCTTCGCGCCGGCGGTGGTCTCGTCGGCGTCGGTCACCTTCGCGGTCGCGCTGGTCTTGTCCCAGGCGTGCTGGGGCAGCGGGATGATGTGGCTCAGCTGGTTGGCGAGCATCCAGTCCGAGTTGTAGGCCTTGTCGAACGTGATGGTGAAGTGCGTGTCGTCGACGGCCTTGAACGACGTCCAGTTGTCCGGTGCCTTGCCCTTGGAGTACGAGCCCCACTGGTCCTTGTTCGCCTTGATCAGGTTGAACCAGAACCCGACGTCGCGGCTCGTGATCGCCTCGCCGTCCGACCAGTGTCGGTCGCCGAGCGTCATGGTGACGCTCTTGCCGTCGTCGGCGAACTCCGCATCGGTGGCGACGGAGCCGGCCTTGTTCCACGCGATCTTGCCGGTGGAGCCGTCGTACGCGACGAGCGGCTCGTACAGCGACTGGGCGATGGAGCCGTTGTTCGTGTTGAGGTGCGCGGCGGTGCCGATCGGCAGGATCCAGTTCGGCGTGAAGTTGGCGGGGAGCGCGTAGTCGATCTCGTCGGTCGATCCCTGCGAGGCGTTGCCGCCTCCGGAACAGCCGGCGAGCAGCGCGCTCACGGCGATCGCAGCTCCGGTGAGGAGCGCCCAGCGACGGGGCTTGGACATGCGGTGTCTCCTTGTGCGAGGGACTTCGGGGAGGTGGAGCACGGGTGCCGAGCGGCACGAGGACAGTCAAGGACCAAAGCGATTGGAAAAACAAACATCTCGATGTAAAAACTGCGTTACTGCGGAACGGACGAAAGGGTGGACCGCTCGATCCGCCCCGTAGGCTCGCGGCAGAACGGACCACCGACCGGTGTTCCGCTCCCGTTCCGCCCGGATTGGAGAAAGTCGTGGCCGATCTCAGCGCCCGCGTCCTCGAGCTCGTCGCCTCGGGGCAGGCCGCCAGCCGGACCGAGATCGCGAAGGTGCTCGGAGCCGCCCCCTCGACCGTCTCGCACGTCGTCGGGCAGCTCCTGGAGCACGGGATCCTCGCCGAGGAAGGCACCGACGTCTCGACCGGCGGCCGTCCCCGCAAGGTGCTCCGCATCGGCGGCGTCGACGAGTACGCGGTCGCCGCGGACGTCGGCGGCGGGCACGCGCGCATCGGCGTGGTCCTGCCAGGAGGCGCGCTCGAGTCGGTCGCGAACGTCCCGTTCGCGCTCTCCGACGGTCCGACCGCCGGGCTCCAGCGCCTGGCCGCGCTGCTCGAGCGGCTCGCCGACGACCGTGGTCGCGAGGGGCTGCGGGGCGTCGGGCTCAGCCTGCCCGGGCCCGTCGACGTCGTCGCCGGCGTCGTGGACCTGCCGAGCCGGATGCCGGGGTGGAACGGGTTCCCCGTGGCCGCGTGGCTGAGCGACCGGTTCGGCCTGCCGGCGATCGTCGACAACGACGCGAACTGCATGGCGGCGGGTGAACAGACCGTGCAGGACCCGGCTCGACGCCAGACCATCACGATCAAGGCCGGATCGGCGATCGGCGCGGGCATCGTCATCGACGGCCGGCTCTACCGCGGGTCGACCGGGGCCGCCGGGGACATCACCCACGTGCGGATCGACGCCGCCGGGGACACCCCGTGCTCGTGCGGCAACACCGGCTGCCTCGAGACGGTGGCGTCCGGTGCCGCCCTGGTCCGGATCCTGTCGAACGCCGGGGTCGACGTCGCCTCGACCGCCGACGTCGTCCGGCTCGCCTCGGACGCGCACCCCGAGGCCACCCGTGCCGTGCGGATGGCGGGCAGGTACCTGGGCGAGGTGCTCGCCGCCAACGTGAACTTCTTCAACCCGGACGCCGTGTACCTGGGCGGCATCCTGTCGACCCTCGACCCGTTCATCGCCGCCGTGCGGAGCCAGCTCTACGAGAGCTGCCACCCGTTGATGACCCAGCACCTGGCCATCGAGCCGGTGTCGCTCGGCGCCGATGCCGGGCTCGTCGGCGCCGGGCAGTTCGCGCTGCAGCGGGGCCTCGCCGCCTCGCTCGAGGAGCTCTCCGCGCCCATCCCCCAGTCCACCACCAGGAACAGGAGCGCCCGTGTCTGAGACCGGTCCCGTCACCCCAGCCGTCCCCGTCGCCGCAGCCAGCACCGCTGGCGCCGCTGACGTCCGTCGCCCGGTCATCGCCATCGCCGGGCTCGCCATCGAGACGTCGACGTTCACGCCGACCCGGACCCACGCCCCCGCGTTCCACCCGGACCGCGGCGAGGAGGCCGTCGCCCGCTACCCGTTCCTGGCGACCATGGCGGACCGGGCGGACTTCCGCGGGGCGCTCATCGGGCACGCGCTGCCCGGCGGGATCGTCGACCGGGCGTCGTACGAAACCCTGGCCGACGAGATCGTGGAGCGGTTGGGTGCGATGGGTCCGGTCGACGGGCTCTGGTACGACATCCACGGCGCGATGGTGGTCGAGGGGCTCGACGACGCCGAGACGGACCTGCTCGGCCGCATCCGCGCGGTCGTCGGCCCCGACGTCATCGTGTCCGCGTCGATGGACCTGCACGGCAACGTCACGCGCGAGCTCGCCCACCGGGTCGACCTCGTCACCTGCTACCGGATGGCCCCGCACGAGGACACCCTCGAGACGAAGGAGCGTGCCGTCCGGAACCTCGTCGACGTGCTCACCGAACGACCCGCCGGTGCGCAGCGACCCGTGAAGGCCTGGATCCCGATCCCCGTCCTGCTGCCGGGCGAGCAGACCTCGACCCGTCTCGAGCCGGCGAAGTCCCTGTACGCGCAGGTCCCGGTCGTCGAGCAGACCGAGGGCGTGCTCGACGCCGCGATCTGGGTCGGGTACGCGTGGGCCGACCAGCCCCGCGACCACGCCGTCACCGTCGTCACCGGGTGGGACGAGGCCGCCGTCGCCGCCGGTGCCGAGCGGCTCGCACGTGCGTTCTGGGACATCCGTGAGGACTTCGTGTTCGTCGCCCCCACCGGCACGTTCGAGGAGTGCCTCGACGCAGCGCTCGCCCCGGGTGCCGCGAAGCCGTACTTCGTCTCGGACTCGGGTGACAACCCCACGGCCGGCGGCTCCGGGGACATGACCTGGGGCCTGACGCAGGTGCTCGCCCGCCCGGAGTTCCAGGACCCGTCCGGCCCGACCGTCATCTACGCGAGCGTGCCCGGACCGGCCGCCGTCGCCGCGGCGGTGGACGCCGGCGTCGGTGCGACGATCACCGTGACCGCCGGTGCCGAGGTCGACCACGTGCACGCGGGCCCGATCACGATGACCGGCCGGGTGCACGCGATCAAGCACGGTGACCGCGACGCCGAGACCGAGGTCGTGCTGCAGGTCGGCAGCGTCTTCGCGATCCTGACGAAGCTGCGGAAGCCGTACCACCACGAGCACGACTTCACCGACCTCGACCTGGCGCCGCGGCAGGCGGACGTCGTCATCGTGAAGATCGGGTACCTCGAACCGGAGCTGTTCGACATGTCCGCGGACTGGATGCTCGCGCTCACCCCGGGCGGTGTCGACCAGGACCTGCTGCGCCTCGGGCACCACAGGATCGAGCGCCCGATGTTCCCCTACGATCGAGTGTTCCCGACGGCACCGGACCTCCGCGCCCGCATCGTCCCCGCCTCCAACGAACCGCTCGGAGCCCCTGCATGAGCACCACCGCCGCACTCGAGATCGCCGTCACCTCACCGGCGGGTGCGATCACCGCGCGGGACGGCGGCGCCGACCGCGTCGAACTCTGCGTCGGGCTCGAGCTCGGCGGGCTCACCCCGTCGCAGGCCCTGGTCGAGACGACCCACGAGACCGGGATCCCGGCGCACGCGCTGGTCCGCTGCCGTCCGGGCGGGTTCGTGCACTCCCCCGACGAGGTCGAGCTCATGGTGCGCGAGGTCCGCACGGTCCTGCGCTCCGGGGCCGCCGGCGTCGTGGTCGGTGCCCTGCGCCCCGACCGCACCCTGGACGAGGACGCCCTCCGCCGCTTCGTGGACGCCGCCCGCTCCGTCAGTGCCACCGCCGAGGTCACCCTGCACCGCGCGATCGACCACGCGACCGACCCCGTCGCCGCTGCCGGGTCGCTCGCGGCGCTCGGGTTCACCCGCGTCCTGACCTCGGGTGCCGCCCCCACCGCGGTCGCCGGCGCCGAGACGATCGCACGCATGGTCGAGGCCGCCGGGCCCGTACAGGTGATGGCCGGCGCCGGGGTCACCCCCGCCGACGTCCGCGCCCTGCTCGCCACCGGCGCCGCAGCCGTGCACCTGTCGGCCAAGCGTCCGGCCGCGGACAGCACGCACGCCGGGGTGCCGATGGGCGCCGGGGACGACGGCTCGGCGCACTTCGTCACCGACGCCGAGGTCGTCGCGGCCGCGCGGCGCGCGCTCGACGCCTGAGTCGTTCACCGTCACACGGGAATGGCGGCCGTCGGAACCCGCTTGACGCCCCCATGACATCGTCAGCAGCGCGCCGCGGGTGGCTCAGCGTCACGTCCGTCGCACTCGGGTCGTTCGTGCTCGTCCTGTCCGAGTTCCTGCCCATCGGACTGCTCCCCGCCATCGCCGACGACCTGGACGTCGGCATCGGCACCGCCGGCCTGATGGTCGTCGCCACCGGACTGGTCGGAGCCGTCGCGGCGCCGGTCGTCACCGTCCTGACCTCGCGACTCGACCGCCGGGTGGTGCTCGTGTCCCTGACCGTGCTGCTCGTGGTCGCCGACGGCCTCGCCGCGGTCGCGCCGTCGTTCTGGGTGCTGCTCATCGCACGGATGCTGCTCGGTGTCGGCATCGGTGGCTTCTGGGCCATCGGCGCCGGGATCGCCGGGCGACTCGTCCGGCCGGAGCTGACGATCCGCGCGACCTCGCTCATCACGGCCGGCGTCTCCGTCGCGACCGTCGTGAGCCTGCCGCTCGGCGCCCTGGTGTCGTCGCTCGCCAGCTGGCGCCTCGGCTTCGTGATCGGTGGGGCGCTCGGTGTCGTCGCGCTCGTCCTGCAGCTGGCGATGCTGCCGAGGATCCCCGCGCAGCAGCGGGTGCGGTTCGCCACGCTCGGGTCGCTGCTCCGCGTGCCCCGTGCCCGGGTCGGGCTCATCGCCGCGGCCTTCGTCTTCGCGGCCCAGTTCGCCGCGTACACCTACATCGCGCCGTACCTGCAGCAGCTCGTCGGCGTCGGCCCGGACACCGTGACGATCGCGCTGCTGGTGTTCGGCGTCGCGGGCATCGTCGGGAACTTCGCCGCGGGCTTCACGCTCGACCGCAGTGTCCTCGGCACCATCGGGGCGTCGAAGTTCGTGCTCGCGGCGGCCGTCGTGCTGCTGCCGCTGCTCGCCCACTCCGTCGTGGGGGTCTTCGTGCTGCTCGTCGTGTGGGGCCTGGTGTGGGGTGCGCTGCCGCTCGGGATGCAGACGTGGATGTCGACGGCGTCGCCGGCCGGGTCCGAGACCGGGCTCGCGCTGTTCGTCACGACGATCCAGCTCGCGATCGCCGCCGGTTCGGTGCTCGGTGGTGCCGCGGTGTCGTCGTTCGGTCTGGCTGCTGACTTCTGGCTGGCCGGCGGGGTCGCGATCGTCGGTGCCGTCGTGCTCGTCGCGATGGGGCTGCGGAAGTCGAGTGCCGTGCCGGTGGTCGAGCCGGTCGCGGCCGAGCCGACGCCGACCGGCCCGGTGGCCGTCGCCTGCCCCTGACCCCGGTCGGGATCGGTCGCAAGACACCGGTGTTCGCGCACTGAACACGCGCAGACCGCGGTTCAACGGGTGAACACCGGTGTTTTGCGGAATCGGTCAGGTCAGGGTGACGATGCGGTCGGCTGCGGCGATGGCTGCCGGGTCGTGGGCCGCGTGCACGACCACGACCCCTGCCGCGGCCTCGTCGGCGAGCGCCGCCACCACGAGCGCCGCCGACTCGGCATCGACCCCCGCGGTCGGTTCGTCGACCAGCAGCACCCCGGCACGCTGCGCCAGCCCGAGCGCGACGAGCGTCCGCTGACGCTGCCCGCCCGAGAGCTCCTCGACGGGCCGGTCGGCGAGGTCCGTGATCGCCATCCGCTCGAGCTGCGCGTCGACGATCGCCCGGTCGGCGCGTCCGAGCGGCCGCCACCACGCGCGGTGCCGCCACCGCCCCATCGTGACGGCCGCGCGGACGGTGAGCGGGAGCGTGGTCGGCGGCACGGACTGGGTCACGTAGGCGACGCCGTCGGACGGGAGGCCCGTCACCCGCCCGGCGGTCGGCCGCACGACGTCCGCGACCACGTCGAGCAGCGTCGACTTGCCGGATCCGTTCGGTCCGGTGAGCGCGGTGACGACCCCTGCGGGGAACGTCACGTCGAGCGCGTCGAGGACGGTCCGGTCGCCGAGGACGGCCGTCACGCGGTCCAGGTGGACGGCGGGTCGGCGCTCGGTCGGCTCGGTCGCAGGCACCTGAGCACGCTATCAGTATCGATACTCGTTTTCATGTAGCGTCTCGGACCGTGACCTGGCTGACCGATCC
The DNA here is from genome assembly GCF_040223925.2 of Curtobacterium sp. WHRI 8282. NCBI lineage: Bacteria > Bacillati > Actinomycetota > Actinomycetes > Micrococcales > Microbacteriaceae > Curtobacterium > Curtobacterium sp. WHRI 8282. The sequence goes on along the minus strand of NZ_JBEHCD020000001.1, from coordinate 950,482 downwards.
GTTCTCCGTCGACTTCATGGTGCGCGCCCTGGTCGGCGGCTCCCTGGCGGCGGTCCTCTGCGCCGTGGTCGGCACGTGGGTGCTGGTCCGGGGCATGGCGTTCCTGGGCGAGGCGCTCTCGCACGGCATGCTGCCCGGCGTCGCGATCGCCACCCTGACCGGGATCCCGCCGGTGCTCGGCGCCGCGGTGAGTGCGGGCGTGATGGTGCTCGGCGTCGGGGCGCTGCGACGTCGCGCGCGACTGTCGTACGACACCTCGATCGGCCTGCTGTTCGTCGGGATGCTCGCGCTCGGCGTGATCATCGTCTCGTCCTCGCGGTCGTTCGCCACCGACGTCACCGCGATCCTGTTCGGCGACGTCCTCGCCGTCACCCGAGCCGACGTCGGCGGCCTCGCGATCGCCGCAGCCGTGGCCCTGGCCGTCGCCGTGGCGTTCCACCGGCCCTTCACCGCGCTGGCGTTCGACACCCGCAAGGCCACGACGCTCGGACTGCACCCGCGCCTGGCCGAGGTCGTGCTCATCGGGCTCGTCACCCTGGCGGTCGTCGCCTCGTACCGAGCCGTCGGCACCCTGCTCGTCGTGGGCCTGCTGCTCGCACCGGCGGCCGCCGCCCGTGCCTGGACCCGGCACGTGGCCTCGACCATGCTCCTCGGCGCCGGGATCGGTGCCGCCGCCGTGCTCGTCGGGCTACTCGTCTCCTGGCACGCCGGCACCGCCGCCGGCGCGAGCATCGCCGCGGTCGCCGTCGGCAGCGTGGTGGTCTCGCGCGCCCTGGCCGTCGTCGTCCTGCGGCGCACCCCGATCCCCACACCGGCGCGCGCGGCCGCGCCGGCAGCACCACGATCCGCCGCACCGTCTCGAGAGGGAGCATGAAGCACTCGACCACCAGCCGCGCCCCCGCGCGCCTCCTGTCCACCATCGGCCTCGCCACCGGCCTGGCCCTCACCGTCACCGCCTGTTCCACGGGCGCCCCGTCGGCCGACAGCTCGACCGGCACCGCCCGCCCCCACGGCTACGTGGCGGGCGCGAGCGAATCCCAGGAACCCGAGGTGCGCCTCCTGGCCGTGTCGGCGACCGGCGCGACCGCGCTGCACGACCTGCTCACCGAGGAGACCACCGAACTCGAGGACGTGGACGCACCGGAGCACTCGGCGACCGACGGCCGGTTCCTCGTGACGAGCGATGCCGACCGCACCACGATCGTCGACGGCGGGTCCTGGACGGTCGACCACGGCGACCACACGCACTACTACGCCGCCGAGCCCCGGGTCGTCGGCACGATCGACGGCGGTGGCCGGGTCGCGGTGCACTCGTCCGAGACCATGACGACGATCACCTGGCCGGACCGGGCCGAGGCCGTCGTGCTCGACCGTGAGGCACTGGGCCAGGGCGAGGTCGACGAGACCGCCCGGATCGACGCGAGCGTCCTGCTGCCGATGGGCGAGCAGCTCGTGGCGGCCGACGGCGACACGGTCCGCGTGCTCGACCCGGACGGCGAGGCGACCGACGCCGCTGACACCGCCGACACCACCGACACCACCGACACCACTGAGCAAGCGTGCACCGACCCCGCAGGCGGGATCGTCACCCGCGCCGGTGCCGTCGTGGGCTGCGCCGACGGAGCGGTCGTGGTGGACGACACCGGCGAGACCTCGTTCGTCGGCCTGCCCGACGGCGCCGAACGTCCGACGGCCTTCGCCGCACGTGCCGGCCGCCCCACCGTCGCGGGCTTGGCGGGCACCACCGGGTTCTGGTTGCTCGACGTGCGTCAGGGCTCCTGGCGGCTCGTGCCGACCGATCGCCCCCTGCGCGCCGTGGTCGCGGTGGACGACGAGGACGAGCACGTGGTCGGGGTCGACGACTCCGGGCGGGTGGTCGTCGTGACTGCTTCGACGGGGAAGGTCGCCACGACCGAACCACTGATCGACGCCCGAGCCGGCGACACCGGCACCGACGACCCAGCACCGCTGCTGCAGCTCGACGCCCAGCGCGCCTACCTGGCCGACCCCACGGACGGCACCGTGCACGAGATCGACTTCGCCGACGGCGCGCGGGTCGCCCGCACGATCGAACTCCCCGTCGCCCCCGTCGCCTTCGCCGAGGTCGGACTGTGACGGGCACCAGGGCCCTGACCGCGGGCCTCGTCGCCGCGGTCGTCGCCCTCGTCGCCACCGGGTGCACCACCGCAGGCTCCGACCGCCCCCTCGTCGCGGTCACCACGAACATCCTCGGCGACGTCGTCAGCGAAGTCGTCGGGGACCAAGCCGACGTCATGGTCCTCATGCCCCCGGGCGCCGACCCCCACTCGTTCGAGGTCTCCGCGCAGGAAGCCGCCCGACTGCGGAGCGCCGACCTGGTGGTCGAGAACGGGCTCGGGCTCGAAGAAGGGGTCGCCCGTCACATCGCGGCGGCGGCCGAGGACGGCGTGCCGGTCTCCACCGCCGGGGACGCGTTCGACCCGCTGGAGTGGACCACCGAGGACGACAGCGGCCCCGACCCGCACTTCTGGACCGACCCCGCTCGGATGGTCGACGTGGTCGAGGCCCTCGACCAGGACCTGCGCGACGCCGGCATCGAGCCGACCGGCACCGACGCCTACCTGGACGAGCTCCGCGACCTGGACGACACGATGACGACCGCGTTCCGGACCGTGCCCGAGGAACGCCGGGCGCTCGTCACGAACCACCACGTGTTCGGCTACCTGGCCGACCACTACGGGTTCCGGGTCGTCGGGGCGGTGATCCCGAGCGGGACCACCCTGGCCTCTCCGAGCGCCGCCGACCTGCGCGACCTGGCCGACGCGATCAACGAAGCGGGGGTCCGGACGATCTTCGCCGACGCCTCACAGCCCGCGCGACTGGCCGAGGTGCTGGCGGAAGAGGTCGACCTGCACGTCGAGATCCGCCCGCTGGCGACGGAGTCCCTCACCGAGGACGGCGACGCCTCCACCTACCTCGGCATGATGCGCTCGAACACCGGGGCCATCGTCGACGGCCTGTCGACTGGTAATTGAGAATGAGAATCAATACAGTGAACAGCATGACGAACACGAAGACGCTCCGGGCCGTGTGGCCCGCCGCCCTGCTCGGCGCGGCCGCCCTGGCCCTGACCGGGTGCGCCACGAACACCGACGCCGGGTCCGACAGCACTGCGACCCCGAAGGCCGACGGGACCCGCATCACCCTGACCTACGACGGCGGCCTGCTGGTCCTCGACCAGGACCTGCGGGTCGTGGCCGACGACGCGATCGACGGCTTCACCCGGGTCAACCCGGCCGGTGACGGACGCCACGTGCTCGTCACCGTGCCCGAGGGCTTCCGGGTCCTCGACACGCAGGCCGAGCCCGCCCTGACCGACGCGGTGTTCCCCGCCGAAACCGGCGGCCACGCGGTCGTCCACGGCGACCGCACCGCCCTGTTCGCCGACGGCACCGGCGACGTGACGACGTTCGACCACACCGAGCTCGACGGCGCCGACCTGCCCGAGGTCGAGACGACGAAGTCCGAGGCCGCCCACCACGGCGTCGCGATCGAGCTCGAGGACGGCACGCTCCTCACCACCATCGGCACCGAGGAGAGCCGCTCCGGTGTGCGCGCCCTGGACGCCGACGGCAAGGAGACCACCCGGTCCGAGGAGTGCCCCGACGTGCACGGCGAGGGTGCGGTCAAGGGCGAGGTCGCGGTGTTCGGCTGCACCGACGGTGCGCTGGTCTACCAGGACGGCGCGTTCGAGAAGATCGACGCCCCGACCGAGTACGGCCGCACCGGCAACCTGTTCACCACCGAGGACTCGTCCGTCGCGGTCGGCGACTACAACGACGACCCCGACAGCGAGGGCTACCTGCTCGACCAGATCGCCCTGATCGACGCGGCCTCGGGCGAGTACACCGTCGCGGACATGCCCGACGGCGTCGGCTTCACGTTCCGCGACCTGGCCCGCGGCCCCGGCGACGAGGCCGTCGTGCTCGGCGACGACGGCGCCCTGCACACCTTCGACGAGACCACCGGCGAGCAGCTGGAGTCGTACCCGGTGATCGACGCGTGGGAGGGCCCGGCCGAGTGGCAGGACGCCCACCCGGCCCTGAAGGTCGCGGGTGACGTCGCCTACGTCACCGACCCCGCCGAGCAGAAGGTCCACGCCGTCGACCTGACCACCGGCGAGGTCATCGCCTCGAGCGACGAGCTGCCTGGCGTGCCGAACGAGATCGCGGTCGCGTAGCGACGAGCGAGCGAGCGAGCGACGGGGCACGAAACACAGCCCGAGACGCAACAGGAGGCCCGTGGCGATCCCGCCACGGGCCTCCTGTCCGCTGTCAGCGCGTGGACCGCGCGACGTCAGCCGCCGTCCGTTAGCCCTTGACCGGGATCGACTGCGCCTTGAGCGCCGCGATGGTCTTGGACTGCCCGGACTCGAGCGCCTCGGCCAACGTGCCCGAGCCGGACGCCGCCTGCCCGAAGCCGTCGGAGACGTCCGAGTAGGTCTGCGTCATCGTCGGGCCCCAGGTGAAGGGCTGGATGTCCTTCGCCGCGGTGGCGAACTCCTCGTAGATCTTCTGGCCGCCGTAGAAGTCGAGCCCCTCGGTCAGGGCCGGCAGGTCGGCGCCGGTGGTCGAGGCCGGGTACAGGTTGGCCTCCTTGTTCAGTGCGGAGAGCGCCTCGGTCGAGGTGTTCAGCCAGACCAGGAACTTCGACGCCTCGGCCGGGTGCTCGCTGCCCGCGAAGACGACGTTCGACGAACCGCCCCAGGCGGCCGACTTGGTCTCGCCGGACTTCCACTGCGGCATCGGCGCGACGGCCCACTTGCCCGAGGTCGACGGCGCACCGCTCGAGATGGTGTTCGCACCCCAGACCGCGGAGACCCAGGTCCAGTCCTTGCCGCTGTCGTAGGCGCTGTTCCACTGGTCGGTGAAGCTCGGCAGGGTGTTGACGAGCTTCTTGTCGATCAGGTTCTGCCAGTAGTCGGCGACCTTCTTCGACGCGTCGTCGTTCAGGTTGACCTTCCAGTCCTGGCCCGAGTTCTCGAACCACTGGCCACCGGCCTGCGAGACGAGCCCCGCGAACTGGTTGACGTCTCCCTTGGCGAAGTTGGTGATGTTGCCGCCGAGCGCCTTGATCTTCACGGCGTCCTCGGCGTACTCCTCCCACGTCTTCGGGGCGTCGAGGCCGGCCTTCTCGAACAGGTCCTTGCGGTAGTACAGCGCCATCGGACCGGAGTCCTGCGGCACGGCGTAGACCGACTTCGACTCACCGAAGGTCACCTGGTTCCACAGGCCGTCGGAGAAGTCCTTCTTCGCGTCGCTGATGCCGGCGCACGCGCCGATGTCCTCGAGGCCGCCCTGCACGCGGAACGCCGGCAGGGTGTCGTACTCGACCTGGCCGATGTCCGGCGCCTGCTTGGCCTTCAGCTGGTTGAAGAAGTTCTGGTAGGTGCCGCTGTTGCCGTTCGCGACGATCGAGACCTTGACCTGGATGTCCGGGTTGGCCTTGTTCCAGATCGCGACGACCTTGTCCATGTTCGGCACCCAGGTCGTGAAGTCGAGGGTGACCTTGCCGTCCGAGGGCTTGCAGCTGGCGGCCGTGGTGTCGGATCCGCCGCCGCTGCTGCTGCCGCCGGTGCTGCAGCCGGCGAGGGCCACGGTGGCGGCCACGGCGATCGCGGCGACGCTGAGGAACTTCGTTGTCTTCATGCTGTTTCCGTTCGGATGTGGTGTGGGGAGAGCTGGTGCGGGAAGGGGTGCGGGTCGAGGGGCTACTTCAGGCCGCCGGAGCCCAGGCCGGAGCGCCAGAAGCGCTGCAGGCTCAGGAAGGCGATGAGCAGCGGGATGATCGAGACGAACGACCCGATGAGCACGAGGGTGCGCAGGTCCGGGTACTGGTTCACGCTCGAGTTCCACGTGTAGAGGCCGAGGGTGACGGGGAACAGCGACGAGTCGCGGAGCATCACGAGCGGCAGGAAGAAGTTGTTCCACACGGCGACGAACTGGAACAGGAAGATCGTCACGAGCGCGGGCGACATGAGCCGGACCGCCACGGTGAAGAACGTCCGGACCTCGCCGGAGCCGTCGATGCGGGCGGCCTCGATGATCTCGTCGGGCACGCTCGACGCCGCGAACAACCGCGACAGGTAGACGCCGAACGGGCTGACGATGCTCGGCAGGAACACCGACCAGAACGTGTCGGTCAGGTCGACCTGGCTGAAGATGAGGAACAGCGGCAGGGCCAGGGCGGTCGCCGGCACGAGCACGCCGCCGAGGAACACGTTGAACAGGACCTCGCGGCCGCGGAACCGGTACTTGGCCAGGGCGTACCCGCACATCGCGGAGAGCACGGTGCCGAGCAGACCGGCGACCCCCGCGTAGGCGATGCTGTTCAGCAGCCAGCGCAGGTAGATGCCGTCCTGCCGCGTGAACAGCTCGACGAGGTTGCCGAAGAAGTCCTGCACCGAGGTGGCGCTGAACCACAGCGAGAACGTCGAGTTGAAGTTCGCGGCGGTCTTGGTGGACGAGACCAGCAGCCAGAAGATCGGCAGCAGGAAGTAGAGGGTGAAGACCCCCATCACGATCATCGCGGCGCTGCGCGAGATGACGCTCTCACGGGGACCGCGCGCTCCGCGCTGGTGCGGACGGGAGGCCCGGTTCGGCTCGAGCGGTCGGCCGGCGTCGCGGACGAGGTCGCCTTGGGACGGGGCGTTGACGGTCATTCGGCGGCCTTCCGCTGGGTCAGTCGGAGGAACCCGATCGACAGGACGAACGTGGCGACGGCGAGGACGACCGAGAACGCCGCGGCGAGGTTGAAGTTCGGCACCGAGGACGTCGAGTAGACGAGCATGTTCGGCGTGAACGTCGACGAGATGGTCGAGGTGAACTGGCGGAACACGGTCGGCTCGGTCAGCAGCTGCAGGGTGCCGATGACGGAGAACACCGCGGTGAGGACGATGGCCGGCACCACGAGCGGGATCTTGATCGACAGGGCGATCCGGAGCTGGGACGCACCGTCGAGCTTCGCCGCCTCGTACACCTCGGCGGGGATCGCGAGGAGCGACGAGTAGATGATGAGCATGTTGTAGCCGACGTAGACCCAGGTCACGACGTTGGCGACGGCCCACAGCACGGTGCTGCCGCCGAGCAGGTCGACCCGCGAGGTCACCGCGGAGAACGGCGACAGGTCGGGGGCGTAGAGGTAGCCCCACATGATCGCGGCGATGACGCCGGGCACCGCGTACGGCGCGAAGAACGCGAGGCGGAAGAACCGCTTGCCGCGCAGCAGCGGGGAGTCGAGCAGCAGGGCGAACAGGAGCGCGAGCCCGAGCATCACCGGCACCTGCACGACGCCGAACAGCAGCACGCGGAGCACGGAGCTCCAGAACTCGCCGTCCTGGAACACCAGGGCGTACTGGCTCAGACCGCCGAAGACCTGCGTCGGGGCGCCGAACGTTCCCTGCCGCTCGATCTTCTGCAGCGACTCCCACACGGCGTAGAGGATGGGGACCAGGTAGAACGCCGTGAACAGGACGGCGAACGGCAGGACGAAGATCGCGATGGCGCGGCGGTAGCGGAACCCGCCGCCCCGGCGTCGTCGGGTCGCGCTGGGCGACTGTGCGGTGGTGGTCATGAGCGGTTCCTGTCGGTGCGGATGATCTGGGTCCCGCCGGGGGCGATGGCGGTGGTCCCGGTGACGGGGCGGTCGGCGACGAGCTCGTGGCCGGCCTCGTGGTGCTCGACGGTGCGGTCGGAGTGGTTCAGCAGGAAGACCCACTCGTGGGTGTCGTCCCGGCGTCGCACGACCTCGAGTCCGGGGCGGACGGCGGGGTCGGCGCGCACCCCGGCCTCGTCGAGGACGCGGTGGACGAACCCGCCCAGCGCACCGGCGACCAGCACCGTGGACGTGTACCAGGCGGTCCCGGCGCCGTGCTCGTTGCGGGTGACGGCCGGACGGCCGGCGAGCGAGCCCTCGGCGTAGTCGACGACGCTCGTCGCACCGCGCAGCTCGACCGGCTCCGACCAGACGCTGCCGGTCGTGCCGTCGGACAGCGCGATCGTGGCGTCGGCGGCGAGCGGGAGGAACTCGTCCACCCGCACGCCGAGCAGGTCACGGAAGGCGCCCGGGTAGCCGCCGGTGCGGACCCGGTCGCGCTCGTCGACGATGCCACTGAAGCAGCTGACGATCGCGTGCCCGCCGCCGGCGACGTGGTCGGCGATGACGGCCGCGTGCTCGTCGCGGACCAGGTACAGCTCGGGGACGACGACGAGCGCGTACCCGTCGAGCGGTGCACCGGGGGCGACGACGTCGACGGTCACCCCGAGGTCCCAGAGCGCGGCGTGGAACGCGTGGACCTGCTCCAGGTAGCGGAGCGCGGTGCTGGGGTGGGCCTCGAGGTCGGCGGCCCACTGGTTCTCCCAGCTGAACACGAGCGCGACGTCGGCGACCACACGCGACCCGCGCAGTTCGCCGAGCCGCCCGACCAGGGCGCCGAGCGCGACCACGTCGTGCCAGGTCCCCGACTCGGTGCCGGCGTGCGGCAGCAGCGCGGAGTGGAACTTCTCGCTGCCCTGCACGGATGCGCGCCACTGGAAGAAGCAGACCCCGTCGGCGCCGCGGGCGATGTGCGCCGCGGTGTTCCGGAGCATCTCGCCCGGGGCCTTCGCGACGTTGTGCGGCTGCCAGTTGACGGCACCCGTCGAGTGCTCCATGAGCAGCCAGGGGGCGCCGCCGGCCAGGCCACGCGTGGTGTCGGCGGCGAAGGCGAGCTCGACGTGCGGCCGGGGCAGGCGGTGGTCCAGGTAGTGGTCGTTCGCGATGACGTCCATGTCGCCGGCCCACGACCAGTAGTCGAGCGCCGTGATGTGCGCGGCGACCATGAAGTTCGTCGTGACGGGCTTGTCGCTCAGCTCGCGCAGGACGGCGGCCTCGGCACGGTGGTGGCCGAGGAGCTCGTCGGACGAGAACCGGTCGAAGTCGATGGTCTGCGCCGGGTTCGTGAACGACAGCGTCGCGCGGGGCGGCAGCACCTGCTCCCACGCCGAGTAGCGCTGGCTCCAGAACGAGGTGCCCCACGCGGCGTTGAGCGCGTCGACCGTGCCGTACCGGGCCTGCAGCCAGCCGCGGAACGCCTGGGCGGAGACGTCGCAGTAGCAGTGCGCGTTGTGGCAGCCGAGCTCGTTCGACACGTGCCAGAGCCGCACGGCGGGGTGCTCGCCGTAGCGCTCGGCGGTGGCGCGGACCAGGGCGAGGGCGTGCTCGCGGTAGACCGGGGAGCTCGGGCAGAACGCCTGGCGGCCACCGGGCCAGCGGGTGGTGCCGTCGGCGACGACGGGCAGGACCTCGGGGTACCGGGTGGTGAGCCAGGGCGGCGTGGAGGCGGTGCCCGTGCCGAGGTCGACCCCGATGCCCGCGCCGTGCAGCAGCTCGATGACGGTGTCGAGCGCGGCGAAGTCGTACTCGCCCTGCCGCGGCTCGACGTGCGACCAGCCGAAGACGTTGATCGCGACGAGGTTCACGCCGGCCTCGCGCATGAGCCGGACGTCCTCGACCCACACCTCGGGGTCCCACTGCTCGGGGTTGTAGTCGCACCCGAACGCGAGGCCCGTCGAGCCGAGGCCGAGCGCGCCGGTGGCGGTCGTCGGCAGGGTGGTGGTCGTCACGGGGATCCTCGCTGATCGGGGCGACCCGGCCGCCTCGGTCGCGTGCGACCCCTTCGACGGCGAAGGCCACCCAGTGTTCTGGGAGCGCTCCCAGTCCGCACCGGCCGATCGAGGCCGGATGGTTCTGGGAGCGCTCCCAGATCAAACACCAGCGGCTGCACCCTGTCAACTGCGAGGCGTTCCGAGGGCTCCTCAGCGCCGGATATGGTTGCCCCATGTCCGAGGTCCGATCCGCTCGTCAGCGCGCCACGATCCAGGACGTCGCCGACGAAGCGGGGATGTCGCGCGGCACCGTCTCCCGTGTGCTCAACGACGAGCCGTACGTCTCGCCGAAGGCGCGCGAGGCCGTGCAGGACGCCGTCCGACGCGTCGGCTACGTGCGCAGCGCCGCCGCCCGCAGCCTGGTCACCCGGCGTTCCGGGGCGATCGCGCTCATTGTCCACGAACCCTCGGTCGTGGTGCTCGACGACCCCAACATCGGCAACATCCTGATCGGCACGAACGCCGTGCTGTCCGACGCCGACCAGCAGCTCGTCACGATCATGGTCGACTCCGCCCGCGACAGCGAGCGCGTGGTCGAGTACCTGCGCGGCGGGTTCGTCGACGGCGCCATCGTGCTGTCCGCGCGCGACGGCGACCCGATCACCGGCGCGATCGAGGAGATCGGCATGCCCGCGTGCTTCGTCGGGCACCCGTCCGACGCCGCGAACATCTCGTACATCGGCATCGACAACCGCGCCGCAGCCGAGCAGATCACCCGGCGCCTGGTCGACACCGGTCGAGGCCGGATCGGGATGCTCGCGTCGGGGCTCGACCGCGACTCCGGCCAGGACCGTCTGGCGGGGTTCACCGCGGCACTCGGCGAGCGCTTCGACCCCGACCTCGTCGCCCGGAACCCCCTGTTCAGCTACACCGCCGGCACCGAGGGCATGCGCGAGCTGCTCGAGCGAGCCCCGGACATCGACGGGGTGTTCGCTGCGTCCGACGCCGTCGCCGCCGGTGCGATGGACGTCCTGCAGCGCAGCGGGCGGAGCGTGCCGGGTGACGTCGGAGTGGTCGGGTTCGACGACAGCGCCTGGGCGCTGCGGTGCGACCCGCAGCTGTCGACGGTCCGGCAGCCGGCGCGCCTGCTCGGCGAGCAGGCGGCGCACCAGGTCCTCGAGCAGATCGGCGGCACCGACGACGGTCCACGCGGTCTGCTGTTGCCGACCGAGGTCGTCTGGCGCGGGTCCGCGTAGCCGGCCGCGAATGGACGGGAGGGCCGTGGCGGCGTCGCCACGGGCCTCCCGTCCGTCCATGAGTGCGTCCTGCACCCGGCCGGGTCAGCCCTGCGGGGGCGAGTACAGCTGCAGGTCGTTGCCCTCGCTGTCCTTGAAGGGGATGATCTTGCCCCACGGGTGCTCGCTGATCTCGCCCTGGATGTCCGCGCCGCGCTCCTTGAGCGCGGCGACCTCGTCCTCGATGCTGCCGTCCGGCTGGAACGACACGACGGCGCCGCCGTCGCTCGCCTGGCTGGCGGACTCACGCCCGTTCAGGCCGATCATCAGGCCACCGGCGTCGATCTCGCTCCAGTCGTCGGACTGGTCCTTGACGGTGAGACCGAGCGTGTCGCGGTAGAACGCGACGGCGCGCTCCATGTCGCTGACCGGGACCCAGACTGCTGCGACTCCACTTGCCATGGTGTTTCCTCTCGTCGTGGTGTGCCGTGGACGGTAGGCAGCGCTCGTGCACGCCGGCACAGGGTCGATGTCCCCCGGCGGTTCAGCCGGCGGCCGGACGCCACATGCTGATCGGGGTCGCCGCGCGGAACCCCGCGATCGGCGCACCGTCCGTGAACCCGTGCCGTCGGTACAGCCGACGGTTCACCGGGGTGGAAGACTCCAGGTACGCGCCGTCCGACGTCCGGTCCGCGCGCTCGAGTGCGTGGCCGAGCAGCAGTCCGCCGATGCCCCGACCACGTGCTGACGCCGACACCCCGATCTCGGCGAGGTACCAGTGCGGGGCGACCGGTCGGGCGCGCTCCATGCGGCACAGGTGGGCTACCGCGCGGAGTGCCCCGCCGAGCCCCAGGACCCGGAGGAACGCCGGCACCTGCCGCACGAAGGCCCGGACGCCACCGGGCTGCCGACCGGGCGCCTGCCAGAAGGCGGCGCCGACCACCCGCTCACCGATCGTGGCGACGTCCACCCGACGCGCGGGCATCGGCACCGACCGGATGAGCGCGGCGAACAGCCCGGTCAGCACGGCCGGACGGTCCTCGCCGGGTCGCGGCGGTCGGAACTCGGCGAGCACCGGGTCGTCGGCGAAGGCCTCGGCGAGGACGGCCGCGGCTGCCTCGAGCTCGGCGGGTCCTGCTGCTCGGACGACGGTCTCCATGCTGACTCCTCGGTTGTTCGGTGATTTGGCCACCTGGCCGACTTCATTCTCGCGGTCAGTTCCTGCACGCGCCCCGTACGCTTCCTGCGATGACCGACGAGCAGCAGACGCGCGGGTACCGCAGCCGACAAGACCGGCGTGCGGAACTGCTCGACGCCGCCGCCCTGGTCGTGCGGGACGACGGCCTGCGCGGCCTCACCACCCGGGCCGTCGCCGCTCGAGCCGGCGTCGCCCACGGTGTCGTGCACTACGCCTTCGGTGCGCGGCGCAACCTGGTCGTCGCGCTCCTCGAACGGCAGGCGCGTGCGGTCCTGCCGCCGGTGCTCGCGGCCGCCGACGAGCACGACGACCTCGCCACCGCGCTCGAGGCGGGGATCTCGGCGTACCTCGACCTGGTGCGGCGCGAGCCCGAGCGGTTCCGGGTGCTCGAGGCCCTCAGCGCGACGGCCCTCGCCCCGGACGGCGACGGAGACCTGCTCGACGCCGAACGTCGGCTCTGGCGCGACGGCGTGGTCGCCGGGATCGCGCGCTGGACCGCGCGGCACGGGCCGACGCCGACCGAGCCGGTACCCGTCGTCGCGGACGCCGTGATCACCCTGGTGGACGGGCTCGCCCGCGCCGCGTGGATCGATCCGGACGGCACCGCGACCGCCCGAGCGCGGGCGCTGCTGGTGCGCGGATTGACCACCGCGGTGACCGCTGTCGAGACCGCCGCCGTGACCGCCGAGCACTGACCTGCAAACCGACCGGGGAAGCGCTCCGAATGTCATGTGTGCCGCACACTGCGGCGCGTACAGAAAAGAGGGCTGATCATGACCAGCAGCGCAGCAACCGCACGCACCACCTCCGGTTCGACGTGGACCCAGCGGGGCGCGTTCGTCTTCGGTGTCGTCTTCCTGATCGTCGGCATCGCCGGGTTCATCCCCGGACTCACCATGGACATGGGCTCGATGTCCATGGCCGGCCACGGCTCCATGGCCCTGCTCCTGGGCCTGTTCCAGGTGTCCGTCCTGCACAACATCGTGCACCTGCTCTTCGGCATCGTCGGGCTGCTCGCCGCCCGCCGTGCAGCCTCCGCACGCCTGTACCTCGTCGCCGGCGGCATCGTCTACGCGGTGCTCTTCGTCTACGGGCTCTTCACCGCGGGCATGGCCGGTGGCGCGAACTTCGTGCCGCTCAACAGCGCGGACAACGTGCTGCACGCCTTCCTGGCCGTCGCGATGATCGTGCTCGGCTTCGTCCTGCCGCGGATCGGGACGCGCACCGCGCGCTGAACCACAGCACACACCGGACGGGAGGCCCGTGGCGACACCGCCACGGGCCTCCCGTCCGTCGTCAGGGGCGTCCGTCGTCCGCGTCGACGACACCCGGGGTCGGGGTCGTGCCCGTGAAGGCGTCGCGCATCGGGCCGACACCGCGCTGCGGGTGGGCGCGGTCCAGGTACTTCGCCCGTGACTCCTTGCGCGGTTCCGGATCGGTGCGCATCGCCTGGTTCCGGTCCTGCTGCAGCGCGCTGTCCACCTCGCCCTCGCGGTTGAACGACCACATGAGCATCGGATCGCCGATCGGCAGGTCGTGTGCGGGCTGCGAACCCATCGGGGTGCTGTGCCAGGTGTGCCAGGTCTTGCCGTACGAGTTCACCAGGTGCCCCATCAGCTCGGTCTCCACCGCGATCGGCAGGCCCGGAGCGACGAGTTCACCGGAGAACACCTCGTGGTTGTGCGGGTGCCACGACGCCTGCTCGTCCTCGGGCAGGGAGTCGAAGAGCCGCTCGGACACGATGTACTCGATGCCGATCAGGTTCGCGTCGGCGGTGTTGCCGTCGAAGAGCACGCACTGCAGCATCTCGGCGTTCACCACCTTGCAGAAATGGTGCGCCTCCATCTGCACGTCGGGCTCGCCCTTCACGCAGTGGAAGCCGACCACGTAGACGTCGAAGCCCCGCAGCGGCGCCGAGGTCTGCAGCACGGCGGCGCCGCGGTCGAGCAGGGCGAGCTCGAAGCCGCCGGCCGCTCCGGGCGGGGTGACACCGGTCTTCCGGTCGTGCACGGTGGGGTTCAGGGGCATGGGGGCGTCCTTCCGTCCGTTCGAGGTGGGCGCCATGCAACCCGGCAGCCCCTCGGAACGCTGTGCGGTTGCGGCGTACTGTCCGCTGCATGCCCGCACTCATCGACACGTTCACCCTGTCCAACGGTCTGCACATCCCGAAGATCGGCTTCGGCACCTGGCAGATCCCGTCCGGCTCCGACGCGTACGACGCCACGAAGACGGCCCTCGACCTCGGCTACCGCCACATCGACACCGCCCTGGCGTACGGCAACGAGGCGAGCGTCGGCGAGGCCGTCCGCGACAGCGGCATCCCCCGCGACGAACTCTTCATCACCACGAAGCTGCCGGCCGAGATCAAGACGGCGTCCGGCGCCCGCGACGCCTTCGAGGAGTCGAGCCGCAACCTCGACCTCGGACACGTCGACCTGTACCTGATCCACGCGCCGTGGCCCTGGAGCGACATGGGCTCCGACCACCGCGACGGCAACGTCGAGGTCTGGAAGGTCTTCGAGGAGCTCTACGACGCCGGCCGCACCAAGAGCATCGGCGTCTCGAACTTCGCCGTCGCCGACCTCGAGGACCTGCTCGGCCGCACGGACGTCGTCCCGCACGCCAACCAGATCCGCTGGTTCATCGGCAACACCCAGGACGAGACGACCGCCTTCGACCGGGAGCACGACATCCTGACCGAGGGCTACTCCCCGCTCGCCACCGGTGGCCTGCTCGAGAACGAGCAGATCGCCGAGATCGCGGCGAAGTACGACAAGACCGTTGCCCAGGTCGCGATCCGCTACCTGCTCGAGAAGGACGTCCTGCCGCTCCCGAAGTCCACGACCCCGTCGCGCATCGCCGAGAACGCCGACGTCGACTTCGTGCTCGCCGCCGAGGACGTGGCCGCGCTCGACGCGCTCGAGGACACCGCGAACTGACGCGGCCCCACCCCGGACTGGAGGCGCGGTGCCAGCTGGCACCGCGCCTCCAGTCGGTACACGGCCAGGTCACGGGCGAGCCTCACCCGCCGTGCGTTCGCACCGTGCCTGGCGAGCTGCTTCGTGCCGCCTGGTCGCTCCGGGCACCCGACCAGTTTCAGCCCGCCACGGGTTCTGTCTCGCAACTACGAAATCGATCTCACCGACGACAACGCCGACGCGCTCCGCGAAGCGTTCGCCGACTATGTCGCCGCAGCCCGCAAGGTCACGGGCCGCGCTGGCCGCACCACTGCGGACAGCGCGCCGAAGCGTGGGAACGCGGAGGAGCTCGCGAAGATCCGCGAGTGGGCCAACGCGAACGGCCACGAGGTCTCCTCCCTCGGCCGCATCAGCCAGGCCGTCCGCAATGCCTACGAGGCCGCACGCTGACGCCGCTCCGCAAACGAAACGGCCGGCCGCCCCTCGGGTGGCTCGCCGTTCTCGCTCACGCCGGTACGGCGCTCCTATGTCAGCTGTAATCAGGAGTCCAACTGCGATGCCTCAGCGAGACCTACTCAAACCGCTCCGAATCAAAGTCAAGCGCGCTCACGCCCTCGCCGCGCCCAAGGTTGCTGGCAAGTTTAGGCCTTCGAGCGTCGACCGCGAGACTGTGGAGATCGAAGCCGATTGACTGCCTCAGGGCATTGAGTCGGGAACCGAGCTGTGCAGAGCGAAACAAGTTTGCCCTCCCCGCTGCGAAATCGCGGGAAGGGCAAACCGAACGCTTACGCCGAGCTATCAGCTCAACACGGGATCAAGCAGGGCGCTCACGAAGCTAAACGCGATGAGGGCAGTGAAGATGATGCCGATCCACAGACCCCAAGTCGCAAGAGCGAAGCCGCGCCTGTTCGACCGGCGGGCATCGTTTCGGCCGAGCGCACTGACTACGATACCCGCGACTGGTACTACGAAGGCGAGTACGAAGCCGACGATACTGAGTGTGCTGTACGGGCGCGTTTGCTGATTAATCGTCACAAGAACAAGGCCCTATCTGTAGTACTGGCGGTAAGTGATTTTGCCGTTCTTGGCCATGCCCATCGAGTGCCCCTTAGTGCCCTGGGAAACCAGGACGCCCATGACGTAGTTGGTGACCACGAAACGCTCACCCTCCGCGACGCCGGCACCATACTTGTACTCGTCACATTCCGCGACGTCGATCGTCGCCTGAATGGTGGACCGATTAACACCACAGTGGTGATATCCGGTCTTGCCGCGATGCTTCTTTGCAACCCATGCATTCTTACCATCCCAGTACATACGGCCAGCGTGCCCCTCCTTCCAGTGCCAGTCCCAGGCATGCGAAGACTGGTAGAACTCCTTGGTGTGGATCTTCGGAGCCGCGGCACGCGAGACAGCAAGGGCCGAGGTCGAGTCAGCATCGACCTCTTCCTCTTCGCTTACCGTGGTGGTCGTGGTCATGGAACAGGCGTTCACGATGTCATCGCGCGTCTGGGTGCCGTCTTGTTCGGCGTTGGCTGCGGTCGTGTCCGCAATGCACTGCTGGTCCGTAGAGTCGACGCTGGTGTCCTCGCTGCCCGTCAGGGCGCTTGACGCTGTGAACTTCCAGTCCGAGGAAGTCCGCGTTTCGGTGACCGTCCCGAGTTCGTTTTCGCCGGTAACCGTCATTCGCCACGTGTAAGTCACCCCGTCGGCCAGCAGCCCCTCAGGGATTGTCCACTGGGTGGTTGTGTCACCTGAAGTAGCCACCACGGCACCGTCGGGGCCGTTCACCGTGAAGGTCGCGGTTGCATCGTCGGGGAAGTCTTCTGATTCGGGGACGGCGCCGAGCTCCGGAGCGAGGCTCACCTGCGCTTCCGTGGGCGGCGTCGGACTCCAGGAGTCATCTGCCCACGAGCCAAGCGTGAATTCGTAGGCCGCTTCCAGCGGAGTTGTCCCGCCATCGATAGTGGCAACGATGGTATGCGTGCCACCAAAGGCAGAAACGTCTACCGGGATGTTCGAGGCCGTTGCCGCCTGTGCGCCGGCCTCAACTTCGTCGCCGTCGACAAGGACGCTGAAAGTGCGCCCCGAGGCAACGGCGGCCGGGATGACCGCGTTGCAGGAAATGTCGTCTGCGGGCACGGACTTAACCCAAGCACCGGCCAAGTAGGGGGCAGCGCACGTAATGCGAGGGCTGAGCTGTGATGAATACCAGCCCTGCACGTCGATGACGTAGTTCGTGGCGGCGGCGACGTTGTCAAGGTTGATCTTGCCGTTCGCGCCGAGCGCGACAGTGACGGTGTTGGTGCGGATCTCGTCGGCCTGGAAGTTGATCGACGTCGTCTCCGGTTCCGCGGTCCCGTTGGCCCACACGGATGCGCGACCGTCGCTGCCGCCGTGCGCTGCGGTCAGCGTGACGACGACGGCGGTGATACCGGAGCCCATGACGGGGACGCCGGCCTGGCCGGCGACCTGGATGGCGCGGGTCTCGTTCTTGGCGAGGATCGTGTTCCCCGTCGCGCGGGAGTCGAAGACCCGGCCGATACCAGGGGTGAAGGTCGCGCCGTTGACGCCGGCCTTCGTGAAGTATCCCTGCAGGTCGATGACGAGGTTGATGGTCGACGAGCCGTTGTAGATCGTCATCTTCCCGGTCGCGGACAGCCGCACCTGCGCCTGGATCGACGTGTTCACCGACGGCGCGTAGTGGAGCGCGTTGTCGGGCCGGTTGGTCCCGGTCGCGTAAGGCGTCAGGTACCCATCGGAAGCCGTGGAGTTGATCGGCAGGAGGTTCACGACCGCACCGGACGCGCCCGCCGGGACGCCGTTGGCGCCGGTGACCTGAATGTCGACGCTCTTCCCCGGCGCCAGGAGCGCCTTCGGAGCGCCGAGCCCGGAACGGGTGTCGACGATGCGCTTCCCCGCTACGGGGACGAAGCCGCCGGCGGCGGTGCCGTCGGTGTTGGCGGTGTAGTAGCCCTGCACGTCGAGGATCAGCCGTGCAGCCGTCTCGGTCGACACCTGGATGGTGCCGTCAGTGCTGACGGCGACGATCGCGGTGTTGGAGACGTACTCCCCAGCGTTGTCGTTGTAGATCAGCATCGTCGTGCGCGACGCGTCCGCATTCGGCCGGCCGTAGAGGATGCCGCTGTCCGGCGAGCCGCTAACGGTCGCGTTCAGCGACACGGCACCCACGGTGCCGTCGTCGGGGATCCCGGCGACGCCGGCGATCTTGATGGTCCGGTACTTGCCCGCCTCCATCGGCGTGCTAAAACCACCGGTACCGACCTTGGTGTCCAGGACACGGCCAGATGCAGGGACGAATACGCCACCGGTCCCGGTGTCGTTGACCGCCTGCGCCGGCGTGGCGACGAGTAGTGATCCGACAAGTGCGAGCGCGCCCAAGGTGGCAGCAGCCATGCTGCGCCCCCTCGCGCGCGGAGCGTGCAGCAATGAGCGCACGAAACCCCCTAGTTCAGAGCGACGGCACCAATTGCTGTCAGCGCCCGAAGCATATGAGGAAGCTGAACGCGTGTACCCCCCACCTGTTTGGGGGTATCGGGGAAAACCCCAGATGAAAAGGGGTAGTACCGCGACGGTCTTAATGTATCTTCAGCTAGAGAAGCTCCGGACCCCCGGCGGGGTGGGTACTAGGGCTAGACCATGCGCATCGCCACCCCATGACACGTTCGCCCGCTCAGCGCTCTGCGGTGTCGTACTCGAGGAGTCCGTCGTCTTCCAGCCGCTGCAACCGGTCCGCGAACCGGTCGGCGGCCGCGTCGCCTCGGATCGCTACTCCTGTGATCGAGCCCCACGTCTCGACGGCGCCGCCGAATTCGTGGATGACCTCGTGAGCGATGCGGAAGGCGCTTTCATCCCGAGGACTGATCCTGAAGACCCAAGACTGCCCCCGGTCGACACGTCCTCCGTACTCGAGCTGTCCGGTCGAAGTGTTCTCGACCGTCTTGATGATGTCTCCGAGATGGACGTTCTTCGCGAACAAGGGGACGCAGCTGACAACGTTGCGGCCGTCGTCGAGGACGATGATCGTCAGGTCTTCGTAGCGGATCGTGTCCCACGACGGATCAAGCTCCATCCGGACGACCTTCTCGACCCCGAGCACTGGGTTCTCGTGCGTGACGACGGTGTAGTCCGGCATTCCTACGATTCCTTTCCCCTTCGAGCTGGTCGCCTCCGGTCCGTCAGATGGCGCACTTCACCCGATCTTCCGCAGCCCGAGCGCAGCCTTCTTCCGCACCCACGGGCGGTCATCGGTCAGCTTCTCCTCCAAGGCCTCGCGCGCTTGCGGGTTCGGCCGCTTGCTCAACGCGAACACCGCATGCCCACTGATGTCGTGGTCGTCCATCAGCTGCAGGAGGACATCGACCGCTTCAGGCCGCTTCGACTTCCCCAGCGCGAGGGCCACCATCTGCCGTGCACGTCCGTACCGAGGATCGAGCGCGAGCGCTGCCACGTCATCGAAGTACGTGTCCACGTACGCTGATTCGATCGAAGCCCCCACCGCCCAGCGTGTATCCGCTTCGTCGGTGAAGTTGCGGAACGCCTCGATCAGCGCAGGCATGGCCGTGCCCTTTGCCGACGGGTTCGACAGCGCATGAGCGAGGTCCTGTTGCATCGCCGGCGTCCGCGCCTTCCCCAGCCACTCGATCAGCAGGGGGATCGCGTCCTTGTACCGAATCCGGGCCTCGGCGAAGACGGACAGGTTCGAGAAGTCGTACCCCAGCGCACGGAGGTCGGCCAGGATCGCCGACTGCTCGGCGGCTTCTTCTGCAGTGAACGGCATCAGGTCCTCCGGAGTGTGGGGCGGCGACTTCGGTTCACGAGCTGCTGTGCCCGGGCGGGAGGTCGAGGATCGCCCAGACCGTCGTACCCCGCAGGTCGATCGACGCCGCTCTGGCTTGCCGGAAGCGCTCCTCCATGAAGATCGACACGAGGAGCAGTCTCCCGCAACGAGCGGGGTCAGAGCCAGCCGGTCTCGTAGGACAGGAAACCCGGACGCTGCAGAGCTTCCAGTTCCTCTCGGACAGCAGCGAGTCTCTGGGCGCCCTCGACCGCGAACGCGACCAGACGTCCACGCGTTTCCACGAGCGCGTCATTCCGCTGCAACAGCTCGAGGAGCGCTGCGGCTGCGTCATCACTCTCAACGAAAGCTCGGAGAACCCAGAATGCGCTTCGTTCGAGAACTGCAGTCGGCGTGGGACCGACTCCCTCACGCTCCTCAAGACGCACTCCATCACCGAGCGACCAGCCGTACGTGAAGAACGGGATGCAGCAGAGCTGGTGCAGGCCGTCACCGAGGTCCCGGAAGAGGAGCTGCTCGAATCGAAGGGGACTCGTCGGCTCTTCAGCGATCATCGCGTCTGCGACGAAGTCGACTCGGCCGGCCCACACCGGGTTCGGGTGCAACGCCCATCGAGCTGGGTCAGGTGCGGTCAAGCGACCTTCTCCAGCGAGACGCCACGAACACACGGGCGCTGGCCCTCGTCGTGGATGGATGACCGCTTCACGCGGCCTGACCGTATCACCCGATTTTCCGCAGCCCGAGCGCAGCCTTCTTCCGCACCCACGGGCGGTCATCGGTCAGCTTCTCCGCCAAGGCCTCGCGCGCTCGCGGGTTCGACCGCTTGCTCAGTGCGAAGACCGCATGCCCGCTGATGTCGTGGTCGTCCATCAGCTGCAGGAGGACATCGACCGCTTCAGGCCGCTTCGACTTCCCCAGCGCGAGGGCCACCATCTGGCGAGCATCGCCGTAGTTCCGGTCGAGCGCGAGCGCTGCCACGTCGTCGAAGTACGTGTCCACGTACGCTGATTCGATCGAGGCCCCCACCGCCCAGCGTGTGTCCGCTTCGTCGGTGAAGTTCCGGAACGCCCCGATCAGCGCAGGCATGGCCGTGCCCTTTGCCGACGGGTTCGTCAGCGCATGAGCGATCACCCCCTGCATCATCGGCGTCCGCGCCTTCCGCAACCACTCGAGCAGCGTCGGCACCGCGTCCTTGTACCGGACACCCGATTGCGCGAAGGCAGACAGGTTCGAGAAGTCGTACCCCAGCGCACGGAGGTCGGCCAGGATCGCCGACTGCTCGGCGGCTTCTTGTGGTGTGAGCGGCATCAGGTCCTCGGGAGCGTGGGGCGGCGAGCGCCATTCCTTGGTCTCGATCACCACAGGTCGATCGACGCCGCTCCGGCTTGCTGGAAGCGCTTCTCGACGAGAATCGACGCGAAGAGCAGTCTCTCGCAACGAGCGGGGTCAGAACTACCCGATCTTCCGCAGCCCGAGCGCAGCCTTCTTCCGCACCCACGGGCGGTCGTCGGTCAGCTTCTCCTCGAACGCCGCCCGCGCTCGCGGGTTCGACCGCTTGCTCAACGCGAACACCGCATGCCCGCTGATGTCGTGGTCGTCCATGAGTTGCAGGAGGACATCGACCGCTTCAGGCCGCTTCGACTTCCCCAGCGCGAGGGCCACCATCTGCCGTGCACGTCCGTACCGAGGATCGAGCGCGAGCGCTGCCACGTCGTCGAAGTACGTGTCCACGTACGCGGTCTCGATCGAGCTCCCCACCGCCCAGCGCGTACCCGCTTCGTCGGTGAAGTTCCGGAACGCATCGACCAGCGCGGGCATGGCTGCGCCCTTTGCCGATGGGTTCGTCAGCGTACGAGCGACCGCCCGCTGCATCATCGGCGTCCGCGCTTTCCGCAACCACTCGAGCAGCGTCGGCACCGCGTCCTTGTACCGGACACCCGATTGCGCGAAGGCGGACAGGCTCGAGAAGTCGTACCCCAGCGCACGGAGGTCGGCCAGGATCGCCGACTGCTCGGCGGCTTCTTCTGCAGTGAACGGCATCAGGTCCTCGGGAGCGTGGGGCGGCGAGTTCGCTTGACGACGGTCATCGGATCGACAGACCGATCGCGACGACGCCGAGCACGAAGATCAGGACGATGACCACGAGGCCGATCGTGGGTATCAGCACCTGTCGCCGCACCGTGGGAGCACCAGACGCCCCGATGACCCAGGTCGTGATCGCGACGACGAGTGCGAGGAGCGGCACGAGGAACTGCGCGGTCTCCCCGACGGCGTACGAACACTGCAACGTCACGTCGAAAGCGCAGGGCGTGTACTGCTCCAGTTGCGCGGCGACCATCCCCGGCAGCGAGCCGATCGCCGCGAACACCTCGAGGAACACGAGGAAACAGAACGCGAGTCCGAGCAGCCACCAGCCACGGGGACGGCGCCGCACTTCGTCGATGGATGACCGCTTCATGTGAGCCCGACCGTACCGCAGGGGTGACACGGAGCACGGACTCGTAGGGTCGAGTCGTACCGACCGCACACCCGGGTGGGTCCGTGCCCCACAGCGGACCTGACGACGGGAACAGATCGTCCCTGTTGCCGGTTGCACCACACGGTGTCGCAGCCAGTGACACGAGAGCCCAGGAGGCCACCATGACCACCACCGAGACCGCCATCCTCGCCGGCGGATGCTTCTGGGGAGCGCAGCAGCTCCTCCGTCGTCGTCCCGGCATCGTCAGTACCCGCGTCGGCTACTCCGGCGGCGACGTGCCGAACGCGACGTACCGCAACCACGGCGACCACGCCGAGTCTGTCGAGATCGTCTTCGACCCGTCCCAGATCTCGTACCGGGACCTGCTGGAGTTCTTCTTCCAGATCCACGACCCGTCGACGAAGGACCGCCAGGGCAACGACATCGGTCGCAGCTACCGTTCGGCCATCTTCTATACGACCGACGAGCAGAAGCAGGTCGCACTCGACACCATCGCGGACGTCGACGCGTCGGGCATCTGGCCCGGCAAGGTCGTCACCGAGGTCACCGCGGCCGGCCCGTTCTGGGAGGCCGAGGACGAGCACCAGGACTACCTCGAGAAGAACCCGCACGGCTACACCTGCCACTTCGTGCGTCCGGGCTGGAAGCTCCCGCACCGCGACGAGGCGACCGCGGCCGTCTGACCTGACGACCGCCGCGGATCAGCGTGATCCGCCGAGCAGTTCCAACCAGTCCCCGGGAAGGCGATCCGCCGGCCCGGGGACTGCCTGCGTCACGGGGTGGCTGGTGGGGGCCGCGAGCTCGAGCCCCTCGGAGCGGGAGTCGTCGCGGTAGTCCCACGCCCAGGTCTCGCCGGGCTCGTAGCTCTGGATGACCGCGTGCCCGGTCTCCTCCCAGTGCCGCGTCGCGTGCGTGTTGAGGGAGTCGTCGCAGCAGCCGACGTGGCCGCACGCCGCGCAGCGGCGCAGGTGCACCCACCACGAGCCGGTCGCGTCGCACTCGACGCACCCGTCTCCGCTCGGTGCGATCTCGGGGTGGATCATCTCGGCCTGGTCCGTCATGGCCCCATCATGCCTGTGAAGGGCCACATGCGGTCGGGAGGCACGGGGCGGGCCCGCACCGCGCCTCCAGGCCGTCATCGGGTCGCGTCCAGGGCGAGGCGTGGGGCGGTCGTGCGGGTGGCCGGGCCAGGATGGCCCTGGGGTCGACAGCCGATCGGCTCGCAGAGGGAGGACACCGTGGACACAGCGCCGTACTCGCAGCCGTTGCGGGAGTACATCGAACAGCTGCGGACCGAGGGGTACAGCGTCGCGGACGGCCAGACGGCCGACCCGGAGCTGATCGACCCGCACGGCAACCCGGTGCTCACCTGGCAGGACGACTACCCGTACTCGGAGCGCCTGCCGCGGGACGAGTACGAGTACCAGAAGTACCTGCTGCAGATCGAGCTGCTGAAGTGCCAGTACTGGCTCGAGGACACCGGCCAGAAGGTCGTGGTGCTCTTCGAGGGGCGTGACGCCGCGGGCAAGGGCGGCACGATCAAGCGGTTCACGGAGCACCTCAACCCCCGGACCTCGCGGGTCGTGGCGCTGAGCAAGCCGACCGAGCGCGAGCGCGGTGAGTGGTACTTCCAGCGGTACGTGCAGCACCTGCCGGCCGCCGGTGAGATGGTCCTGTTCGACCGCTCCTGGTACAACCGCGCCGGCGTCGAACGGGTGATGGGGTTCTGCAGTGACGACGAGTACGAGTCGTTCATGACCCAGGTGCCGCAGTTCGAGCGGATGCTCGTCGACTCCGGCATCCACCTGACGAAGTTCTGGTTCTCGGTGACCCGGCGCGAGCAGCGGACCCGGTTCGCGATGCGGCAGCTCGACCCGGTGCGACGGTGGAAGCTGTCCGACATCGACCTGCTGTCGCTCGACCGGTGGGAGGACTACACCGAGGCGAAGACGGCGATGTTCACCCGGACGAGCAAGCGCTACGCGCCGTGGACGATCGTGCGGTCGAACGACAAGAAGCGCGCGCGGCTCAACGCGATGCGGTACTTCCTGACGCAGTTCGACTACCCGGACAAGGCAGCCGACGTCATCGGCAAGCCGGACCCGCTCATCGTCCGCCGCGGCAAGCGGGACGTGGACGTCGAGTGATCCTCCGCCGGTGATCCCCCGCCGCTGATCCGCCCGCCGACTCGGAACGTTTACACGCCGAGGCCTGCCGTCACGCACTCGAAACAGACGGGCAACGGCGACGACACAGGGCCGCAAGACACTTGTCGCACTACCTGTCACCCGACAGGTACTCCGCGAAAGGTCTGCAGTCATGCGTTCTCCGCAAGCACCGCTCCACGCACCGCGCGCCACGTCCGACGTCGACACCCAGGGGCTCGCCCGCCTCGGCTACGAGCAGGAACTCCACCGCGGGGTCGGCTCGTTCTCCTCCTTCGCGGCGGGCTTCTCCTTCGTCTCGATCCTCACCACGGTCTTCCAGCTGTTCGGACTCGGCTTCGGGCTCGGCGGTGCTGCGTTCTTCTGGGCGTGGCCGCTCGTCTTCGGCGGCCAGCTGCTCGTCGCGCTGAACTTCGCGCAGCTCGCGGCCCGCTGGCCCATCTCCGGCGCGATCTTCCAGTGGTCGAGCCGCCTGGCCGGAGCCCGGTTCGGGTGGTTCACCGGCTGGACGATGATCATCGGCCAGATCCTCACCGTCGCGGTGGCGGCCATCGCCGTGCAGGCCGTGCTCCCCGCGATCTGGGACGGGTTCCAGGTCGTCGGCGGTCCGGGCGCGGACCCGTCCGTCGCGTCGCCGACCGGTGCCGCGAACGCGGTGGTCCTCGGTCTGGTGATGCTCGCCGTGACGACGATCGTGAACATCACGAGCGTCCGGCTGATGGCCCGCGTGACGAGCTTCGGCGTGCTCATCGAGATCATCGGCGTGGTCGTGCTCATCGGCGCCCTGTTCCTCCTGCCGCACCGCAGCGCCTCCGTGGTGTTCACGACCGCCGGGTCGACCAGCACCGAGCCGTACGTGTGGGCGTTCCTGGCGTCCTCGCTGATGGCCGCGTACGTGATGGTCGGCTTCGACTCGGCCGGTGAGCTCGCCGAGGAGACCCACAACCCGCGCCGGACCACCCCGAAGACGATCGTCCGGGCGCTCACGGTCTCCGGCCTCGGCGGCGGGCTGCTCATCATCGGCGCCCTCGTCGCCGCCCCGAGCCTGACCGACGGCAAGCTCGCCACGCAGGGTCTCGCCTGGGTGATCACGTCGACCCTCGGCGACGTCTTCGGCCGGCTCCTGCTCTGCACCGTCGCCGTCGCGGTCTTCGCGTGCACCCTCGCCGTGCAGACCGCCGGCGCCCGGATGGTCTACTCGATGGCCCGCGAGAAGGCACTGCCCTTCCACCGCACCCTCGCCAGGGTCTCGCCCCGCACCGGCACCCCGATCGCCGCGTCGATCGTCGTCGGGGTCGGCGCCGGGCTGGCCCTCGCCGTCAACATCGGGCAGTCCGCGATCTTCACCGCCCTGTCGAGCCTGTGCATCGCGATGCTCTACCTGGCCTACCTCGGGGTCACCGGGCCGCTGCTGGTCCAGCGGATCACGCTCCGTCGTACCGGGCTGCCGACCGGGGTGGACGAGGACGGCAAGCCGCTGTTCACCCTTGGTCGCTGGGGCATCCCGCTCAACGCCCTGGCCGTGGCGTTCCAGATCGGCATGGCGATCAACCTCATCTGGCCCCGGCCGGAGATCTACGACCTGACCGGCACGTCGTGGTGGCTGCAGTACAGCGCCCTGCTCTTCATCGGCGGCGTGCTGCTCGTCGGCTGGGCGTGGTCGAGCTGGCGGCACCGCACGCACGGGCCGATCACCCTGGCCGAGGTGCCCACCACCGCCTCGGTCCCCGCCCCCGTCGAAGCCTGATCCGGAAGGAACCCCATGCGCGACCTCCACCAGACCGACAGCGTGCTCGCCTCCCGGTCCGACGCACGCGCCCAGGCCGGCTCGCAGTCCGAGTACATGCCGTACCTGCCGGCATCGTCGTCACCGTTCGCCCCCGAGGGCGTCGACCCCGCACAGCTCGTCTGGGCCGAGACGGTGGCGCCGGGCGGGTACACCCACAAGGTGCTGGCCCGCGGGTCACGGTTGCGGTTCGACGACCCGACGGGTCAGGCCTGCGCCAACGTCCTGGTGTTCAACGCGCTCGAACCGTGGGAGCGGCTCAACGTCGCCGACACCCAGAAGATCCCGTGGCAGGCGTACCTGGGCCAGGGTTCGCCCCTGCTGAGCGGGGACGGCCGGGCGCTGGCAACCGTGCTCGAGGACACCTCGGGGCACCACGACGCGTTCTGCGGCACCTCGACCGACGCCTGGAACGAGCGGAAGTACGGCGACGCGGCACCCGAGGGGCGTACCCCGAGCGGTCGGTCGCTGTTCGCGAAGGCCGCCGCGAAGCACGGGCTCACCAAGCGGGACCTGCCGCCGAGCATCTCGTTCTTCCAGGGCGTGCGGATCGACGCCGAGGGTGCGATGACCTTCACCGGTTCGGCCGGCGCGGGCACCCACGTCACGCTCGTCGCCGAGCTGCCGCTGCTCGTGCTGGTCGCGAACGTCGCGCACCCGATCGACCCGCGCCCGGACTACGCGGTCGGACCCCTGCGGGTGCACGCCTGGCGCGGGGCCGCGACGACCGCGGCCGACGAGCGGTTCACCGCGACGCCGGAACTCACCCGCGCCTACCTGAACTCGATCGACCACGCGGAAGCCCGAGGCCTGTGATGACCGACACGACGACCCACACCCCCGCCTCCACCGTCCCGGTCGGAGCCGTCCACGACCCGGACGTCGCCCTCGACTGGAGCGAGTCCCTGGTGCCGGGCACCGTGGTCCGCGACGACCGGGTCGCCCCGCTCGCACCGTGGTCCGCCGTGGTCCGCGCCGGTCAGGTGCTCACCATCGTCGACGTCGGCGGCAACCAGAGCGCCGACTGCCTGCTCTACGACGCCCACGACCCCGACGAGCGGTACAGCGTGCCGGACACCCTCGCCGCGCAGGGCAACGCGTACGTCCGGACCGGCACCGTGCTGATGTCGAACGAGGGCCACCCGCTGATGACCGTCGTCGCGAACGAGATCGACCGGCAGGACACCATCGGCGGCGCGTGCTCGAAGGAGTCGAACACCCTTCGGTACGGGCACCACACCCGGTACCAGCACGGCTGCCGCGAGAACTTCCTGGCCGAGGCCGGCCGCCACGGACTCGGTGCCCGCGACATCGTGTCGAACCTCAACTGGTTCATGAACGTGCCGGTCGAGGCCGACGGCGCCCTCGGGATCGTCGACGGCATGAGCGCCCCCGGCAAGCGGGTCGCGATCCGGGCCGAGCGGGACGTGCTCGTCGTCGTCTCGAACTGCCCGCAGATGAACAACCCCTGCAACGACTTCTCCTGCACACCGCTGCGCATGATCGTGGTCCAGCCGTGACCGCCGCGCCCGACCCCACCGGGACCGCCACCGTGAACCAGACCCCCCTCAGCACCGACACCGTCCTCGTCGCGAACCGCGGCGAGATCGCCCGCCGCATCATCCGGTCCGCCAAGGCGCTCGGCATGCGCACCGTCGCCGTCTACTCCGACGCCGACCGTGCGGCACCCCACGTCCGCGAGGCCGACACAGCCGTCCGGCTCGGACCCGCACCCGCCCGCGACTCGTACCTGCGCATCGACGCGGTGGTGCAGGCCGCGAAGGACACCGGCGCCGGACTCGTGCACCCCGGCTACGGGTTCCTGTCCGAGAACACCGACTTCGCCCGCGCCTGCGAGGACGCCGGCATCCGGTTCGTCGGGCCGACCGCCGACCAGATCGTCCGGTTCGGCGCGAAGCACACCGCCCGCGAGCTGGCCGCCGCCGCCGGGGTCCCGATGCTCGCCGGCACCGGGCTGCTCGCCAGCGTCGACGACGCCGTGGCCGAGGCCGAGCGCATCGGGCTGCCCGTCATGCTCAAGGCCACCGGGGGCGGCGGCGGGATCGGCATGCAGGCCTGCTCGACCCTCGACGAGGTCCGCGAGGCGTACACGAGCGTCGTCCGCCTCGCGACCGCGAACTTCGGGTCGGCCGGCATCTTCCTCGAGCGGCTCGTGCGGCCGGCCCGGCACGTCGAGGTCCAGCTCTTCGGCGACGGCGAGGGCCGCGTCGCGGTGATCGGCGACCGCGACTGCTCCCTGCAGCGCCGCAACCAGAAGGTCATCGAGGAAGCCCCGGCACCGGCGCTCCCCGAGCACGTCCGCGCCGAGCTGCACGCGTCCGCCCGCCGCCTGGCCGAGAGCGTCGGGTACCGCAGCGCCGGCACCGTCGAGTTCGTCTACGACCCGGTGCGCGAAGAGGCGTCGTTCCTCGAGGTGAACACCCGCCTGCAGGTCGAGCACCCGGTCACCGAGGAAGTGTTCGGCGTCGACCTCGTCGAGCTCATGCTCCGCCTGGCCAGCGACGGTGCCGCCGGCATCGACCC
Organism: Curtobacterium sp. WHRI 8282; assembly: GCF_040223925.2. Lineage (NCBI taxonomy): Bacteria > Bacillati > Actinomycetota > Actinomycetes > Micrococcales > Microbacteriaceae > Curtobacterium > Curtobacterium sp. WHRI 8282. Next base: position 921,715 of record NZ_JBEHCD020000001.1, on the reverse strand, counting down.
CGACGTGTTCGACCGCACCTGGACCCCGAACGGCCACGCCGTCGAGGCCCGCGTCTACGCCGAGGACCCGGCGAAGGGCTCGCTGCCCTCCAGCGGCCTCGTCACCCAGGCCGTGTTCCCGAGCGCGACCACGGCATCCGGCGAACGCACCGGCATCCGCGTCGACGGTTGGGTCGAGACCGGCTCCGAGGTGTCCGCGTTCTACGACCCGATGCTCGCGAAGGTGATCGCCACCGGGGAGACCCGCGACGACGCCCTCGATCTGCTGCGCGACGGGCTCGCGGCCACCCGCATCGACGGCATCGTCACGAACGCCGGGCTCCTCCGTGCGCTGACCGACGACCTCGAGCTCCGCACCGCCACGCACTCCACCTCGACGCTCGACGCGACCGAGGACCCGGACCCACGCATCGACGTCGTCGCGCCCGGCACCATGACGATGATCCAGGACCTGCCCGGCCGGGTCGGGTACTGGCAGGTGGGCGTCCCGCCGAGCGGCCCGTTCGACGCGGCGTCCTTCGCCGAGGCGAACCGCGCCGTGGGCAACCCGGACGGTGCCCCCGCGCTCGAGGTCACGGCCACCGGCCCGACACTCCGGTTCTCGACCGCCGCGGTGGTCGCGCTCACGGGTGCGCCGGCGCCGGTCAGCCTCGACGGTGAGCCCGTGGCGCTGTGGGAGCCCGTCGAGGTCGGCGCCGGCCAGACCCTGGCGATCGGCACGGCACCCGGTCCGGGCCTCCGCACCTACCTGGCGGTCCGGGGCGGCTTCGACGTGCCGACCTACCTCGGCTCGACCGCGACCTTCACGCTCGGTGGCTTCGGCGGTCACGCCGGTCGGGCCCTGCTCGCCGGCGACGTCCTGCGCCCGGGATCCCCGGACTCGGACGCCCCGCACCCGGCGTTCCCGTCCGGCACGCGTCTGGGCCTGGTCGGCGGTCCGACCCCGGCCGACCGCCGCACCGCGCTGACCGACGCGTGGGAGATCGCCGTCACCGAGGGGCCGCACGCCGCGCCGGACTTCTTCACCCGCGCCGACCTCGACGTCTTCTACGCCACCGACTACGCCGTGCACCACAACTCGGCGCGCACCGGCATCCGGCTCATCGGGCCACGGCCGGAGTGGGCGCGGACCGACGGCGGCGAGGCCGGTCTGCACCCGTCGAACATCCACGACACCCCCTACGCGGTCGGTGCGATCGACTTCACCGGGGACACCCCGATCATCCTCGGACCGGACGGACCGTCACTCGGCGGCTTCGTCTGCCCCGCCGTGGTCGCCAGTGGGGACCTGTGGAAGCTGGGCCAGCTCCGACCGGGTGACACGGTCCGGTTCGTCCCCGTCCGCGAAGCCGACGCCGCCGCGCTCGACGCGCACCGGGCCTCCAGGACGGTGCCGCGCACCGGGGGTGACGGCGACGACGGCGTGATCGCCCGCCTGGACGCGACCGACGTGCGACCGAGCGTCGCGTACCGACGCGACGGCGACGACAACGTGCTCGTCGAGTACGGCGACATGACGCTCGACATCGCGCTGCGGATGCGCGTGCACGCGCTCATGACGAAGCTGCAGGAGCACACGCCGAAGGGGATCCTCGACATCACGCCGGGCATCCGCTCGCTGCAGGTGCACACCGACGCGTCCGTGCTCAAGGCGCGCGACGTGGCGGGGCTGCTCCGCGAGCTCGAGGACGAGATCCCGCCGACCGACCAGCTCGTCGTGCCGTCGCGCACCGTCAAGCTGCCGCTGTCGTGGGACGACCCGGCCACCCGCCTGGCGATCGAGCGGTACATGAACGGCGTCCGGAACGATGCCCCGTGGACCCCGTGGAACATCGAGTTCATCCGTCGCATCAACGGGCTCGACAGCGTCGACGACGTCTTCCGCACCGTGTTCGACGCGAGCTACCTGGTGCTCGGCCTGGGCGACGTGTACCTCGGCGCCCCGGTCGCGACCCCGCTCGACCCCCGGCACCGCCTGGTCACGACGAAGTACAACCCGGCCCGCACCTGGACCGCCGAGAACTCCGTCGGCATCGGCGGCGCGTACCTGTGCATCTACGGCATGGAGGGTCCGGGCGGCTACCAGTTCGTCGGCCGCACCGTGCAGATCTGGAACCGGTTCCGCCGCGGCGGGCTGTTCCAGGAGAACCCGTGGGCGCTGCGGTTCTTCGACCGGATCGAGTGGTACCCGGTCGGTGCCGACGAGCTGCTCGAGCTGCGCGCCGAGACGGACGCCGGACGGGGCTCGTTCGAGACCGTCGAGGGCGAGTTCTCGATCGCGTCGTACAACCGGTTCCTGGCCGACAACGCCGGGTCCATCGCCGACTTCCGGGCGCAGCAGGCGCAGGCGTTCGGCGAGGAGAAGGAACGGTGGCGGGCATCGGGCGAGTTCGACGTCCGTGACGAACCGGCCGCCGTGGTGGCCGACGCCGTGACCGTGCCCGAGGGGTCGACCGCCGTGTACGCCCCCTTCACCTCGACCGTGTGGCAGGTGGACGTCCGCCCGGGTGACCGCGTGGACGAGGGGCAGAAGCTGCTGGCCGTGGAGGCGATGAAGATGGAGTCGATGGTGCACGCACCGGTGCCGGGCCACGTGCTCGAGGTGTACATCAAGCCGGGCGACCAGGTCGCACCGGGCCAGGTCCTCGCCGCGATCGGAGCGGCAGCGTGAGCGGCACGAGCGCCGGCGTGAGCGGGATCGGCGCGGCGAGCGCCGCCGTGAGCGGGATCGGCGCGGCGAGCACCGGCCCGACCGCCGCCACCGCGGCCGCCACGACGTCCGCCGCGGCCCGCGTCCGTGACGCCTTCGCCCGCATCGACGCCGTCGACCGGCCCGAGGTCTGGATCACCCTGCGCGACCGCACCGACGTGCTGGCCGAGGCCGAAGCCGTCGACCCGACGCTGCCCCTGGCCGGCCTGCTGTTCGCCGTGAAGGACAACATCGACGTCGCCGGCCTGCCCACCACCGCAGCCGCCCGCTCCTACGCCCACGAACCCGCCGCCGACGCCACCGCCGTCGCCCGGCTCCGCGCCGCCGGAGCCGTCGTCGTCGGCAAGACGAACCTCGACCAGTTCGCCACCGGCCTGGTCGGCACCCGCTCGCCCTTCGGTGCGGTCCGGAACGCCTGGGACCCGACGCGGATCTCCGGCGGCTCGTCGAGCGGTTCCGCCACGGCGGTCGCCCTGGGCATCGTCGACTTCGCGCTCGGCACCGACACCGCCGGGTCCGGCCGGGTGCCCGCCGCGCTCGGCAACCTGGTCGGGGTGAAGCCGACGAAGGGGCTCGTGCCGAACACCGGCGTCGTCCCCGCCTGCCGGTCGCAGGACTGCGTCACGGTGTTCGCCCGGTCGCTCGACCTGGCGCGCACGGCGGCCGAGCTGATGGCCGGTCCGGACGGCGTCGACCCGCTCGCGCGGCCCGACCTCGCCCTCGCCGACCTGCCCGCCGTCCCGCGCATCGCGGTGCCGCTGCCGTCGCAGCTCGAGGGGCTCGCACCCGGCTGGGCAGAGGCGTTCGCCGCGGCCGTCGACCGGTTCCGTGCGCTCGGACACCAGGTGGTCGAGGTCGACATCGCACCCCTGCTCGACGCCGCGTCGCTGCTCTACGACGGCGCGTTCGTCGCGGAGCGGTACGCGGCCGTCGGCGCCCACATCGAGGCCCACCGCGACGAGGTCGGTGCCGACCTCGACCCGTCGGTCGCCGCGATCGTGCTCGGTGGCGCACGACCGACCGCCGCGGAGCTCTTCGCCGACCAGGAACGGCTCGACGCGTTCGGGGCAGCGGGTCGCGCCGCACTCGAGGGCACGACCGCCCTGCTCACCCCGACGACGACGTGGCACCCGACGCTCGAGCAGGTCGCGGCCGATCCGATCGGCGCGAACAGCCGGATGGGTCGGTACACGAACTTCGCGAACCTGCTCGACATGGCCTCACTCGCGGTGCCAGCGGGCTTCGTCGACGGGCTGCCGTTCGGCGTCATGCTCACCGGTCCGGCGTTCAGTGACCGCCGCCTGGCGGCGTTGGCGGCCGCGTTCGCCGCCCCGACCGTCGACCTGCTGGTCGTCGGGGCGCACCTGCGCGGTCAGCCGCTGAACGGACAGCTGGTCGCGTCCGGCGGATCGTTCGTCCGGGAGGCCCGCACCGCGTCCGACTACCGGCTGTACGCCCTCGACACGGTGCCGCCCAAGCCCGGGTTGGTCCGCGTGGGTCCGGTCGCGTCCGGCGCTGCTGCGCCGGGGTCGAGCTCGGGCTCGGGCTCGGGGTCGGGCATCGTCGGGGAGGTCTGGCGCCTGCCCGCCGCCGGCTTCGGCACCTTCGTCGCAGCCCTGCCGGCACCGATGGCGATCGGCACCGTGGCGCTCGACGACGGCACCGAGGTCACCGGGTTCCTGGTCGAGCCGTTCGCGGTCCAGGGGGCCGAGGACATCACCCACCACGGCGGCTGGCGCGCGTACCGGGAGCAGTCGTGACGGACACCGGCTGTCAGGATGGGGGCATGTCCCCCGACGACCGGCCCGTGCGCCCCGGGCGGCCGCGGGTCGTGCCGAACGCCGACTCCGCGCTGAGCCCGCGCGACCAGATCCTCGACGCCGCCGCCGCGCTGTTCGTCGAGAACGGCATCAGCGCGACCTCGACCCGGGCGATCGCCGAACGGGTCGGGATCCGGCAGGCCTCGCTGTACTACCACTTCGCCGGCAAGGACGACATGCTCGTCGAGCTGCTCACGACCTCGGTGCGCCCGAGCCTCGAGCTGGTCCGCGGCCTCGAGCAGCTCGTGCCGGAGTCGGCCTCGGCAGCCGGTGCCCTCGCCGCGCTGGTCGTCGCCGACGTGGACACCCTCGCCCGTACGCCGCACAACATCGGCACGCTGTACCTGCTGCCCGAGGTGCAGGGCGAGCGCTACGACGGGTTCCGGGCCGAGCGCGTCGAACTGCAGGAGGCCTACGGGCGCCTCGGCTCGCGCGCTGCCACCCCGGACGTCGCCGCCGGCGTCTCGCCGTCGCGCCTGGGTGCCGTGCTCATCCAGATCACCGAGACCGTCATCCAGCTCCGCCGGTCCGGCCCCGTGCAGGACGCCGACCGCGACGCCCTCGTCGCGACCTGCCTGCGCGCCTGCGGCCTCGACACCGCCGCCGTGGAGGGGGCCCGGCGCGACGCCGAGTCCCTGCTGGCCGCCGTCGCGGTCTGACCCTCCCTCTCCCCTCTGCAAGGAGTCACCATGACCACGATCACCCCCGCCGCACACCGTCCGCTCGCCGACGCACTGCTCCCCCGCACCGCCGTCGTCAGCACCGCCCTGGTCCTCGGCGGCGCGCTGCTGACCGCCGGTGCCGCGCAGGTGTCCGTGCCGATCTGGCCCGTCCCGATCACCGGGCAGACCCTGGCCGTACTGCTCGTCGGCAGTGCCCTCGGTGCCCGTCGCGGTGCCCTGTCGATGCTCGTCTACGCACTGCTCGGTGTCGTCGGGCTGCCGGTCTTCGCGGACGGCTCGGCCGGGGTCGGCGTGCTCGTCGGCCCCTCCGGCGGGTACATCGTCGGCTTCGTCGCTGCCGCGGCCCTGGTCGGCTGGGTCGCCGAACGCTTCGGCGACCGCCCGTTGCGGAACGCGCTGCTGTCCTTCGCCCTCGGCACCGTCGTCACCTTCGTCGCCGGGATGGCCTGGCTCGCGGTGGCACTCGGCCTCGACCTGCAGCAGACCCTGCAGTACGGGCTGTACCCGTTCGTCCTCGGTGGTGTGGTGAAGACCCTGATCGGCGCCGCCGTGATCTCCCTCGGGTGGACCGCAGCCGTGCGCTCGGCCACCCGCCGGTGAGCGCTCCGTCAGGACTCCGGCGCCGGCCGTAGGGGTTCCGTCAGGAGGCCTTCCGCGCCGCTCGAGCCCGCGAGAGCGTGTGGTCGTGACACTGACTGCGATCATGCCGACGCTCCGTGCGTCGCTCCCCGATCCGATGGACCCGTTCCTCTGGCCGGCCCACACCGTCGCGACCACCGACGACCTGCTGGTCTCGGCGATCTCGATGGTCCGGCTCGCCGACCTCACCGGCACCCCGACCGTGCACACCGCCGAACAGTCCCCGCCCCGGTACCGCCCGCGCGGCTGGGCACCCCGCGACGTGAGCGTCGCCGTGGCGGCGGTCACCCGTGTGCGGCGACCGCGCACCGGGGTGGTGCTCCTGGAACTCGACGCGGTCCTGCCGACCTGCGCCGTGCTCGACCAGGTGCGCCTGATCGGACGCCGGAGCACCGCTCCCCTCTCCCCGATGTACGTCGTCACCCGCTGTGACGGTCAGGCCGACGGTCCGTTCCACCGCCTCCCGGCTCCGTTGCCCGCCGACGTCCGCGAAGGCGACCTGGTCTGCTTCCCGTGCCTGGCGACCGTCCGGCACCGCGACGTCGTCGAGCCGGTCCGGGCGGAACTCGCGCCGGTGCGCGCGGAACTCGCGCCGGTCGTTCGATGACCACGGCGCTGCCGGTCCGCACCCGGCTGCTCGACGGCACCCACCTGTGGGGCCGGTACACGATCCGACCCGTCGGGCGGACGCTGTGGAGTTCGCGGACCCTCGTCGTGTTCCCGCCCGGCACGACCACCGGCGAGCGCCTGCTGCTGCGTGCCTGGCACGTCTGGCCGGCCGTCGGGGCGGTCCTCGCCCTCGCTGCCCTGGTGCTCGCCGTCTCGGTCCCCGCCGTCGGCACGACCACCGCGCTGCTCCTCTACGGCGGTGGTTTCGCGGTCCTCGCCCGCGCCACCCGCTCGCTGCGACCGCGGGTGCGGTCCGTCACCGTGACGACGTTCCTGGGCGACGGCCGCCGCGAGGTCCACGGCGACGAGCGCCTGCTCACCGGCTCCCTGGACGCGCTGTCGATCCTGGAGCAGGCGCTCCGGGCCGACCGCATCCGCCCCGTCGACTTCGAACTCATCTGGGCGGACGTGTGGAACGCCCTGGAGTCCCCGGACCCGGACCACCGCGTGCAGCGGTCAACCTGAAGCCCGTTCCCGCGCCGCGCGTTTGTATGGGTTCGGGAAGGAGTACGCGATGAAGCACATCCACTACGACGCCACCACGATCCTGGTCGGTGACGACGTTGCCGACGCCGTGATCGAGTACGCCGCGGCCCTCGCAGGCGGGGACCGAGCGGACACCGTCGACGTGCCCGCCGTCGCCGACGACGGGACGATGACCACCACGAAGATCCTCATCGGGCCCTCGAGCGAGATCGTCATCGAGGACGCGGAAGAGGACGAACTCGAGATGGACAACGGGGAGTTCGTCGGGCGGCTGCGCGCCGCCGCGAAGACCTTCGGGCACAGCGAGCCGATCCACGCGAACACGCGGACGGACCTGGCGGACGCGGCGGAGGCTGCCGAGGAGTCCTGACGCCTGGGCGTCGCGCTTCCGCGTTGAAACGGAGAGGGCCTCCTGTACTGTGGTGGTTCCGGAGAGCTTCTCCGGTTCCTGACGCCACAGCCTGGAGGCCCGCCATGCCCGAGCAGACCGCTCCCGCCGGGCGCGCCCCGCGTTCACCGCACTCCCCGCGTCCGCCGCGTCCCGCGCGCGCTGACGCGCTGCGGAACCGGGACCACATCCTGCGGGTCGCGGAGCGGGCGTTCACCGAGCAGGGCGTGACCGGCTCGCTCGACGCGATCGCCAAGCAGGCCGGCGTCGGCGCCGGCACCCTGTACCGGCACTTCCCCACGCGCGAGGCCCTGCTCGCCGAGCTCCTCGCCGCGCGCGACGAGCACCTGGTGGCCCGTCGCGAAGCGCTGCGCGACGGCTCCGTGGACACCGGCGACGCCCTGCACGGCTGGCTCGACGCGGTCACCGAGTGGGCCGGCACGTTCGACGGACTGCCCGAACCGCTCCGTGCCGCCGCGTCGTCCGACTCGTCGCCGCTCGCCCTGACGTGCCAGGGGTTCATCACCACCACGGACGAGTTCCTCCGCGCCGCGCAGCGTTCCGGTCGTGCGCGTGCCGACGTCCGCGCGCGGGACCTGTTCCTCGCCGCCCTGGCGACCAGCTGGGTCCGGGGTGCCGCGATGGCCGACGACTCGTCCTCCGCCGCGCTCTCCGCCCTGTCGCGGCGCGGTTGGGAAGCCCCTGCTCTCCCCTGACCTCCACCACTGTTGAAAGGGCACCACATGAACCGCATCGGCATCATCGGCAGCGGAGCCATCGGCACCGCGATCGCACGCCTGGCCGTCGCCGCCGACCTCGACGTCCTCATCGCGAACTCGCGCGGCCCCGCGTCGCTGCACGACCTCGTCGCCGAGCTCGGCCCGCACGCCCAGGCCGGCACCGTGCGACAGGCCGTCGAGTTCGGCGACGTGCCCGTCCTCGCGATCCCGCTCACCGCCTACCCGGCACTCGCCCCCGACCTCGACGCCTTCGCCGGGCGGACCGTGCTGTCGACGGGCAACTACTACCCCGGTCGCGACGGCCGGATCGAGCAGCTCGACACCCTCGCGACGACCACGGCGGAGTACGAGCAGACGCTCCTGCCCGGCACCCGGATCGTCAAGGCGTTCAACAACATCGTCGCGCACCACATCCCGCACCTGGCCGACTCCACTCCCCGCACTGCGCTGCCGATCGCGGGCGACGACGAGCCGGCCAAGGCCGTGGTCGCCGAGCTCGTGCAGCTGCTCGGGTTCGACACCGTGGACGCCGGGACCCTGGCCGATTCGTGGCGCTTCGAGCCGGAGTCCGGGGCGTACACCGGGATCTACGCGGCGAGTGCCGAGGGGTTCGCGGCGGACTACCTGGCGGATCAGGGCGCACCGTTGCCCGCGGAGCGGCTGCGGGACATACTGGCGGTGTCGCACCGGGCGGATGTGGCGAACCGGCAGTTCTGACGATCTGGACCGACCTTCGGATCCCTCCGGAATAGCCAGGCCGAACACTGGCCCCTCTTCTGGGGACGCCCGATCGTCCCCCGTGCCGGCGGCTGTCTTCTAGCGTGAGATGGAAGACCGCGACGCTCCCGTTCCCCGCGAGCATCCGTCGCGGCGGGGTGGAAGAAGGCATCGGTGGGACTGTTCAACTGGCTGTTCGGACGTCGGGCGCACCCGGCCAAGCACCCGGTAGCGCCAGCGTCTGCACAGACGAGCGTGAGCGCCGGTGCGCCCGCGTTCGCAGTCGTCGACGTCGAGACGACCGGGCTGTCACCGCAGCGGGACCGCATCCTCGAGGTTGCGATCGTGCGGCTCGACGCAGCAGGCGCAGTCGTCGACGAATGGGTGACCCGAGTCGATCCTGAAGGACCGGTCGGGGCAACCCACATCCACGGCATCAGGCAGGCCGACGTCGTCGGTCAACCGCGTTTCGCTGACGTCGCCGGTACGGTCGTCGCGCGTCTCTCGGGGCTCGCCGTCGTTGCGCACAACGCCAAGTTCGACCTGGCATTCCTCCGGAACGAGTTGAAGAGCGCCGGCTGGGACGTGCCGTGGATCGCTGCGTACTGCACGCTCGATGCCAGCTACGCGTACCTGCCGGACATGGACCGGCGCCGACTCGCCGATTGCTGCTGGGCGGTCGGCGTCCGGCTCGACGACGCGCACTCTGCGCTCGGCGATGCGCGAGCCGCCGCGGGGCTGCTCGGTGCCTACGTCGGGCTGAACGGTGGTCCGGATCCGGTGCTGATCGAGGCGCAGGACCTCGCGAGGAGCACGCGGTGGCCGTCAGGTCCGTCTCGGTCGCCGTCGCGGTCTGCTTCGCCGTCTACCAAGGGGCCGCGCGTCGACGGGGCGTCCGTCGGCAGACGTCCTGCACGGACCGCCCCGCCACGTCCCACCGCTCCCCCGTTGCTCGAACAGCTCACCGCGATGTCCCTCCTCGAAGTACTCGAGGAAGGAGCACCCGTTGGGTCGACGGCGTACCTCGAGATGCTCTTCGACGCCCTCGAGGACGGCGACATCTCCGACGCTGAGTCAGTGGCCCTGCAGGAGCTGTGCGCCGAGTACGAGCTGTCCCCAGCAGACATCAGCGCGGCGCACGAAGCGTTCCTCCTCGCGCTGGCGCACCGGGCGGTCGACGACGGACGGGTGTCGCACGACGAGCGCCGTGAGCTGAGGACCATCGCCTCGCTCCTGGGCGTCGCGGAGACGAAGGTGAAGCGAGTCCTCGACCGCGCCGATGCCGCTCGTCATGCCCGGTTGAGCGCAGGCTTGGGCGTGCTGCCGACCCCATGGCCACACGGGGAACCGCTCCGCGTCGGGGACAAGGTCGTCTTCACCGGATGCGACGAACGGCAACGTGCGCGACTCGAGCAGCGATCCGAGGAGCTCGGCGTTCGTGTCGTCGGTGCAGTGTCCCGGCTGACCGCCATGCTGGTCACGGACGGGTCCTTCTCCGGCGGGAAGTTCGCCAAGGCGACCGAACTCGACACGCGTCGCGTGCACCCGGACACGTTCGAGGTGTTGTTGCGGCACCTCCAGCCCGCAGCGTCCAGCTCGGCGACGGCCACCGCGAAGGCCTTGCGCAGCCCGGTCTCGACATCCGAACCGCTGGATGCAGCGTCTCCGTCAGCTGTCCGAGCGTGGGCAGTCTCGGCCGGGCTCGAAGTGGGCGTCCGGGGTCGACTCCCGAAGCACGTCTTCGATGCCTACGCGGCAGCCCACTGAAGGGCCGACCACACCCCTTGTCGTGGTCTTTGACCTGGGCTCAGTTCCCCAACGGAAGATCAGACCTTCGACATCCGCACCGTCGCCGTCGTGCCGCTGATTGAAACTGGGAAGCTGATCTCGCCCTCGTCGAGGACGAACTCCTTCGTGTCGTCCGTCGAAGCCAGAAGCGCGCTGTCGGTCGCGGCCTTGTCCCGCGTCGACGTCCACGTGTAGGGGCTTTTACCGTCCTTCGGCGGCGTCAATGTCCCGACCCAGAAGAGGGACGTGGTGTCACCATTGTCGGTAACGAAATTCACGGTGATCGTGTTGGCTGTGATCGTGGCGGCCGTCCAGCCATCGGACCTTTTGGCGTTGTTCTGCTTCCAGTTACCGACGAGGTCCGGGACCGCCTCCGGTGTTGGCGACTCTGTGGGCATGCTCTTGGCGACAGCCGAGTCGGTGGTGTCGATGGCGGGGTTGGTCCGCCCGGCACCGCAGCCGGTCAGCGTCAGGACGGCAGCGAGGGCGAGAGGTGCGATGAACTTCTTCATGGTGGGCCCATAGTGACAGCTAGTGACCGTTGCTCAGCACTCCGAAAGCGGGACATGCGGCGATCCGCAGTGGCGAGGAATCGTCACCGTAGGATGCTCACCGTGCCTACACGTCTCGCAGTCGGTGCCGTTGCAGCCGGCGGGAGGCTGTCGGAGCTGATCGGTAACTACGACCACGAGACGGTGTCGTACTCGATAAAACAAGGGCGTCCGGTCGACCAACGTGCAGAACAACCGACGGCGGATCCTCGACACCTCGGAGCTCGCCGAGCTGCATTTTGGCCGTGCCATCCTCTGAGCGTCAGGTCTGCCGTCGTCGATGATGCGCACGGCACCCTGGTACGAAGGTGCGGACGCGGACAAGTTGAAGGCGTCAATTGCGGCGTACGAGGCTGGCGAGCAGGTCGAGCGGATCGCGTCGAAGTCCACTGCGACCGCCACGGTGCCCGCCGAGGGCAAGCCGTCCTGAACGCGTCGACGGTTCAGCCGCTCGAAGCGGACGACGGACGGTGAGCATGATCGCGGAGTGGGACGGACACGTAGAGGACGGGACTGTCACCGATCTGCAGGGTCGACAGCGCGACAAGTAGCGCCCGAAAGTGGCGGCGCCACTTCGATACTGGGCGGTGACCGTTAGGTCACGTCCGACCAATACCAAAGAAGGGGGAGCCGCATGGCACCGAAGCAATCAGCGACCGAGATCGAAGCGCGACGGCTCGCGCGCGGACGCGCGGCGGCATTCCGCGCGCGACAGGACGAGCTGGACAAGCTCGGCGAGGGGTTCTTCATCGCCCAGGCATCCATCGAGACGATTGAGGCGACGGCAGAGGTGGAGATTGAGAAGATCCGGACCCGCGCGGCCGAGCAGGTTGCCGACGCGCGGGAGAAGGCCAGCGTGGTGATGACCCGGATGCTCGCCACCGGGATCACCCGCGACGAAGTCGGTGCGCGGTTCGGCATCGCCGTCCGCGAAGTGCCGAGAGCGAAGGCCGGCAGGGCTGAGAGCGTGATCGACGACGGCGGAGCCGGCGCATCGGAGGAAACCGACGAACACTCTGGCATGCGTCAGCTCGTGTCGCATGACGTAGGCGGTGAGCAGCCTCGGGAGTTCGCCGAGGTTGGGCACACGGAAGGGGTCTACGCATGACGCACGGCGACCCCTGCGCGCGATCGGTGCTTACTCCGGTCCAGGACTGCAAGTGCGGAACCAACGGCGCCGGCGGCTGCGATAAGCGGCTGCACGGCGTCCCGCATTCGACGCGTCTGAATGCCTACAACGTGGACGCGTCGGACTGGAGCAAGCGAGCTGCGGCCGTCAGCGCAGCCGCGCGAAAGAAGGTCAACGAACGCCTACCGTCCGACATGCCTTCCAGGGCGGAAACGACCGCATGGCAGGTGGCGATGAGCGACTACATCGGTGCCCGCGTCACCGAAGGACTCATCGACGCGTGGGCGAACGAGGACGACCCGCTGACCGCGGTCAACGTGCTCCGTTCCATCGTGGGCGCGTCAACCGACGCGCTGGTGGAGTCCATCACCGAACACACCCGTTCACTCAGACCCGACGACGAGAACCAGTGGACGCAGTCCGCGAAGAATGAAGTGTCGGCCGTGTTCGCTCGCGAGCACCTTTTCTGCTCGCTCGTCGCGGACTTGCTGCAAGTGCACGACCTCGGCAAGGCTGAACTGACGGAACTGCTTGGCAACAAGATCGCGGACCAGGTCCTCGGTGTTGCCATCGTCGCGCTCGGGGGCGACGTCCCTCCAGCCATACGTGCTGGGATCCGCGCAGCGCTCCGCGCCGCGACGAGCGCGGCAATGACCGCCCTAGTCAGTGCAACCGCGGGCCCGCACACCATCACAGGGCTCCGGGTGACCGGAATCTGGCTGTGCCCGAACATCCCCGTTCACCCCGTAGACCCGGACGATCCGTTCGAGCCGGGCGTGAACCTCGTCGACGAGCACTGCGTGAAGAAGCTGAGCACGGAGATCCTGTCGAAGTGGGTAAAGCAGCTCGTCGACGGCTGGCTCGCGACCAAGCTCCCGACTGCAAATCAGGAACAGAAGATCATCGCTCGGGCGAGCACGTAACGCTCGGATGCCGCGGACGACGACGCGCGTCCCCTCCACGTGAGGGGCGCGCGTCGTTCGTCGGAGGGCTGATACAAGAGCGTCGGAGTGTCCGGGAGGACGCCCGTGAGCTCAAACTGGCCCAGCCCCATCCCTACCGTGGCTGCCGGCTCGCCTCCCTCGCCCTTCAAAACTTCCACAGCCGGCGAAGGCTCTCCGCGTCGCGGTCAGAGCACCGATCCAACCGCCTTGGCGCCGCGCACGTTCATGGGCTCGGCCCGGGTGACCAGCGGAAAAGCCGCCAATGTAGCGCTCCTATGTCAGCAATCGTGGGCAATGCCTGCTACGTGTGCTTCATCAGTCGGCCGCCATATTCGACAGTTCTTGCAACCATGACCGAATCTCCTCAGCGGCCCCTATGTCTTCGACGCGATCCGCCGTCATTTTTGAGTAAGCCTGGTCTGCAAGCTTACTCTTGACAGTCCGGGAATTAAGCGGCGGGCGCGTCTGATCAGCTGCAACAGCGCTAGATATGATTGCTGGTACGTCGTCCCTCTCTCCAAAGGCGACCTCGACACCGAGGACCTCCTTGATGACGTCGGGATGCAGATAGTTCTCTAATTCGCGCCGATCTGTGAGCCGAGCGGAGGACCCGTCGTTTCGAGCATTTACCTGATCAGCAACTTGCTGATATTTAGCCACGTCATTGTCGTACAGGTGGAACTCTGGACGCCCGAACCCCTGCAGATACCGCTTAGAGACCCACTGCTGAAGAGTACCTCCACCCAGCGGGACAAAAGCAAACCTTTTATCAACGCTCAGATCGATTAAGGTACCGTCCTCACGGTGCAGCGCGCGACTCAAGCCACATAGGCCAGCCACGTCGTGCGGCCCCTCAACGCAGACCAAGACACGAACACGGTCATCGGGCAAAATACCCAGCTCTTCAGCCATCGCATCCCACGACGTTGCGTCCGCAGCGTCGATTCGAGGACCCGCGCCCGGTGTCTTCGAGACAAATCGAAGGCTATCCGCTGGAAGGTGGCCAGCCAAGCCTGGGCTGTGGGTCGTGAGCAACACTTGGCAACCGTCAGCACGGGCCATTTCCCGGAACGCTTCGAGCAGCACTTTCTGATTCTTAGGATGCTGCGAAGTTTCGGGTTCTTCAACCGCGTAGATGACGCTTCGCTTCGAACCTTCCTCCATCTGACGCTGAGCTTCTGCTCGGAAGAAGCTGACCAGGATAAGCCGCCTAACTCCGCTGCCACGTTTGTTGATGGGGATTCCGTCAGCACCTTCAAGGGTGATACTGAAGAGGCTCGCCCAACGGGGATCACTCTTGAAGTCGGGCACGAGCCCGTCGGCAAGATTCGGGTCCAGCTCTCCAAGTGCAGCATGAGTCCGCGCTGCTAGCTCAATGGCCCGCTGACGGATCGTACCAACGACTTGCGCCAGCGCATCCTGCACGTCGGTTTCCGCAAGCGCTGAAGCGATGGCGAGTTTCATCGGGTCTTGCACTTCGTTATCGGAATCCCGACTGGCCCTATCTGATTGGAACAAGGCAAAGTGCGGCAGCATCGGCGCCAGCCGCTCCCAGATACGCTTGGAGTCCTCCTTCGAGACCGGCACCTCCTGCTCGATCGGCGCGAGTGACGATCTCGACCCCCAGAGCGCCTGACGCATAGCAGGATTATTCGACTTATTCACAGCCGCCAGCTGCTCAGCGGTTAGAAACTTCGACAAGCGGCTTTTCAGCGCGGAATTTGTTAAGAGAAGTAAATCTGATAACCCTTCGACAGAAGGGTGGTCACAGATTACGAACACCTCCTCCTTAGGCTTTCCGCCCGAACAGGTCCACCGCTTTTTGATTTTCAGCCGCCCATCCCCCGTCAATAGGTGCTCTTCTGTGAGGGAAGTCTCCGCCTGAGCATCCAGGACAAGAGTTTCGGGCAGGTCACTAAACGTACAGGTCACTTCAAATGCATCGGAGTCCGTCGACACGTTGAGGTCTCCAACCTCGGGCTTGATAAGATCGCTGCCAAAAAAAATGGCGAGAGCTTCCAACACGGTCGATTTACCTACATCGTTCCGCCCCACAATGGCGGTGAGGTTAGAAATAGCTACCTCTTGCTCATTCGTATAGCCTCGAAAGTTCTTGATCGCTACAACATCTAAAATCACTTGCTCCCCTTTGGTTGAGGATGAGCATATGTCAGCTGCGGCATGCGCATTGACACCCGTGTGGGGCACATGCGGCATGAGACGTCGAAGTTGCGTTGGGGTACACCCCAGCGCCACGGGCGCCGATGGCTGCGAACCTGTGGTTCTGCCCCCCTCCCCGAGCCGTCGCCACACATCTGCACGCTGATTTAGATCTTGCGCAGCGCGAAGCAGTGGTCAGCTCGATTTGGCCCACCACGGGCTTCTAGGTGCGAAACCTTGACCGGGCTGCCCGCTTGATCAGCGCACGGATCTGACTCCGACATGGGTCGGACAAACCTCGTCTGTGCATGCGCCCTAGCAAGCGGCACCGCAGCACGGGACGTCCTGAGCGAGATCTGCACCAAAGACGCACCACGGGCACTCCCAGAAACAAGGAAACCCCCGCGTGAACGGGGGTTTCCTGTGGCAGGCGATTCACACATCTCCCGGCATCCGCTTGCTGGCGCGGGTTTCCCGCTACCTATACTGTGCCGCTTTCCTCCGGCGACCCGCAGAATTTCCTCCGGGTGTGAGCAAACTGGCTGGTTAGAGGCGGTTTCGTGCGCCTCCGCAGTTGCCGCCTGACTATCGAGCGCAACCGCGGGTTGGAGCCGATGTTGACGGGCGCGATGCCACCAAACCAGAGATACGCGGCGGACCGCTTGGGTACCTATGGCCGAGTGATCGCGAAGCCTTGATGCGTTGCCCGACTGCCGGGTCCGCCGTGCCGCCCCAGACCGGTCTTCCGTCCGCCTCGTCTTCCGCCACGGCTGTCGCTGACAGGAACGCAGCCGTCCGAACGCGGAGCCTGTGATGACGTGCCCGACGAGGTCGTCCGTGAGTAGCAGACACTCTAACGTCGCGGCGAGGACCAGTTGCCCGGGATGGAGGAAGAAGGCGGGCGGCAGCAGTCACAGCCCCCCGACAATGCGCTCTCGACCCAGCAGTGCGGTGACGCGACACACCACCGGCGGAGGATGCCGCTACTGTCACAGCATGGGGACATGGGCTGCGGACTGGCTAGGGCCGATCACTAACGGCCACTGGCCGCGGGTGCAATGCCCAGCCTGCGAGAAAGGCTTTCTCACCCCGACCTCGGATAACATTGACGAACTACACGACGCTCAGTCCGCGCAGACCCTCCGGCTGTACGAAGCGGGACTCGACAGCGTGCACCATCTCTCCGGTGCATTCTCGAAGAAGTTCGTCTGCGAGTGGGACAACTGCAGACAGCAGTACGTTGTCGGCGGGAATTGGGAACTCAGCATCGACGACATCGACCCAGATCACGGTCCGCACTTCGTGAACAAGTACCGGATGCAGTTCATCCATCCCACAATCCCACTATTCAAACCCCCAAGTGACACCCCAATTGAAGTCGAAGACGCACTCCGCGAAGCGGCCGCCATCATCTGGATGAGCCCGAACGGCGCCGCGAACCATATGCGGCGCGCAGTCGAGGCGCTCCTCACCAGCCGAGGGGTCAAGCAACTCACCAACTTGCATGACCGCATCCGCCTGCTCGAGCAGACCTCTCCACGCGAGGCGTCAGTACTGCAAGCAACGAAAGTCATCGGCAACGCTGGCTCGCATGGTCAGAACGTCACCGTGAAAGACGCACTCGACGCAGCCGAATTCATCGAGCTCGCGCTCCGACTCTTCTACGACACTTCCGACCAAGATGTCCTCAACCGCGCCGCACGCATCGTTCGCACCAACCCGTTCAGGCACGCCCCTCCTCGGAGAGCATGACGAGACCACCTCGCGGAAGACGCGGCACATCCGGTAGCTGAACTAGGACCGGCTATGCACCTGGTCGATCCCTCGGATGCTTTCGCACGAGCAACTCGACGGTTGCAGGAGTTCCTCCGCCCCCTGCGCGCCGATCGCCGATTCACCTGACGCCTTGCGCCATGGCACTCCAGTGATCGCAAGCGACGGACGTTCGCCGCGCGGTGACCGGCCACGGAGCCTTCTCAACCCGTAGTGGCTGTGACGCACAACGTGTCGCCACGACGGCGCGCCGCTTAAAGTCGGACCGTGGCGGGAAGACATGGGGCACCAGGCGGCGCGGCGGACGACGCGCGACGAGCGGGCATGAACGGTGGCGCGTCCAACGAAGCCGGCGGTGAGCATCGCGCTGGTCTTGCCGCATACCTGGCGGCGATGGGCCTGACGGGCCGGAGCATGACCGAGGCGGACTCCGGGAAGGTTCCGACCGCCCTCGACTTCGAAACCAACGACCCGGTCGACGATCTGCGGTGCACGATGGAGGACAGGTCCCGCTGGTACATCCAAGCGAAACTCACCGGCAAGCTCGGCAAGCCGTTCGACGACACGATGCGCCAGTGGGCGCAGCAGCGCCTCGCTGACGGCGACGAACTCGTCATGGGTGTCGCCGTCCTCTCGAAAACACTCGAGGCGGCGCAAGCCGTCCTGGAGTACGACCGCACCTCCCGCGGCGTCAACCCGAACACCCACGCGCGTCAACAGCTCAAAACCGTCATGGACGTCGCCGGCAGCGTCGACGCGGCGCTGCCGAAGAAGATCCTCGCGCACGGCCGATTCTTCCGCTGCGACACCGGCGATGGCGGCACGGGACGCAGCATCGCGTCGGCGTGGCTTGAAGCCGTCACCGGCGCTGGGCACGGGACCGCGGCGTTCGACGCGCTCGTCCGCCGGTTCCAGCAAGCCGGCCGTCGGCAGGAGCGCACCGACGTCACTGACTGGGTCGCCGCGCTCGAGGCCGCCGGCCATCCGGTCACCGGCAGCCGCGACGGAACCTCCGCACAACGACAAGCGCTGCGTCAGCAGACCGTGAACGCATACCGCTCCGAGCTCACAGCCCGAACGGACCGTCTGGATCTGTCCTCACTCGTGCCGGGGGTGGGCGACATCACCGTGACGGACCTTCTGATGTCGTGGAAGCTGAATCGACCGCAGTTCCCGACCGAACAGCAGGTGTCCAGTGAGGATGTCGCGATCGTTGCCCGCCGACAGACGCGGCTGCTCATTGAGGGGCTGCCCGGGATGGGGAAAACGACGATGATGTCGCAGCTCGCCGCCTACTGGGCCGCGGACGCCGACGCGCCGCTGCCGGTGCCGGTTCGTTTCGGCTCCATCGCGCAGGCGATCACGGTCGCCGGAGATGTTTCCCTGGCTCTCCTCAGTCGGCTCGCCGCCGACCAGGTCAGCTCAGCTCAGCACGCCGATGTCATCGAAGCGATCACTGCGGCCGCGCTCGCAGGCCGAGTGGCATTCCTTATCGACGGGCTCGACGAGACGTACGGCAAGCTCGGCGCCGTGCTCAGCGGCCTGTCCCGCCTGATGGTGACGCTGCCGGACGCGACCGGCTGGGTGATCACTTCCCGACCCGCCGCAGCTCGAAACGTCGGAGACGCTCTCCGCTTTGAACGCACCGAGCTCCGCCACGACCGCGACTCCGGTTCGGCAGTACGGGCGATCCTTGAACACCAAGCCGGTGTGCAGAAGATCCCCGACGAGCAGCGAAACCGATGGATCCGGGAACGGTCGCATTGGCACGAGGAGCAGCCGTTCGGTCGGCGACGCGATTCGCTGCTGGCCACGCCAATGCACGTCGCCCTGCTGACGCTGCATGTCGCCCTGCACGACTCGGTACCGACGTCGCCGTTGAAGCTTCTGCCTCTGGCTCTCGAGGAGCGCGCCGCCGAACCCGACCCGTCTTCGACCGCCGGCGCCCCTCCCGGCGGTTGGGACCACGACTACCGGCCCGGCATGGCGTTGCAGGTCATCATCGCGGTCGGCCATCACCTTGCCGGACGGGACACCGACAGCCGGGAACACCTCACCAACATCGCAGCTGAATCGCTGCAGACATGGGGGTTCTCCTCGCCGGTGACCCGGAATGTCGCGAAGCAGCTGCTGTGGTTCTGGGACGAGCGAGCAGCGGTGCTGCACACCGACGGCGAGAGCATCCGAGCACGCTCCCGCCGTTGGATCGACGTGGCGGACGCGATGTGGCTCGCAGAGCACGCAGACGACGGCGACACCGTCCGCGACTGGGTCGGCGCACTCCTCGCAGTGGAGGGCAGCCGCGAAGCACTTGTTTTCGCAGCACACAGCGTTCCCGCCGTAGTTGACGCGCTCCTCGTCCGCGCGTCCGGCGACGTCGACAGTGTCCTCGCCGCGCAAGCGCTCATCGCATGGTCGGATGAGCAGATGGTCGACATCGACATTGACCTCGGTGCACGGCTACAGCAGGCGCTTTTCCACGCGATGGCGCACGCCCAGCCCGGCCCGTCCGGACGTCGGTGGAAGGCGCCGAACACCCTCCGGGCGGACGGTATCGCCCTCGCTGCGGCCGCGCTGCCAGTCTCGCCTGAAGCGCGCGCCGCACGAGAGGTGAGCCTGAGCGGTATCGGGTGGGATGACGACAGCCGAAGAGTGGTCGCTGGAATCACTGCGGTGGCCGACGCGCAGGCCGACGGCATCGCGCTCCTACCGCAGCCGGCGCGGGACCTGATGGCCACATTGGAGCTGCCGACCTCCAAGCCGACCACGTCGACGCGCAACCGTCGCACCGGTGTTCTGGAGATAGGTTCGTCCACCACCGAGCCCGTACCGGCAGGTCTCGGCATGTTCGCGCACATGGTCGCGCGGCTGCCCGTCGACCTCACCGAGGAGCAGGCGACATGGCTGTTCCTCGCCGCGGGACGGGGTCCGGCGAACACGTATTTCTCCATCGTCGGCGCGCTAGAAAGCCGCGGCTTCCGCAACCCGCGGCCGCTGATGACGACTGATATCTTCCGGGCGCTGGCCAACGCCGTCGCGCCGCTGGTTGCGCTCGACTGGCTTCTGGTCCCCCTGACGTCGGAGGGGAGTGTCTCATCGCCGCTCCCACCGTGGCGGATGCAAAATCTCGCCGACCTCACGCATGCACTGTTCGACACGGAGGTGGCTGCAACCGATAGCGCCCTTGTCGTCGTCGCGTCCGATGCCGAGCGGCGCGACTGGTTCGACTTGATGATGGCAGCAACAGGTCTTGATCCGGTCGAAGTCGTCCGCGAAGCGATGTACGCACGCAGTGCCGCCTTCGGAACGGAGGTGGGGCTCGCGTTCCTGCTCTGCCCGCGCGTCAATGCGCCGAGTGCGGACCCGACGAAGCTTTCGGAGGAACAGTGGGAACGTGTTGAGGCGCTGCTGTGCTCTCAGGTCGAGTGGATCGGCGATAGCGCGCTCGACCTGGTCCTCCGCGGGGGTCGTGCCGTGCGCTTCCCCTCCGACTCGGATGCGGTGGCTTCGCTCTCCCCCGCTGCTGCATTGAACTTCACAGTCGGCGCCCTGAACGCAGCACGAGACCTGCCGGCTGCCATCGCGGAACATCTCGCGAACAACAGGCCCGCGGTTCGACGTGGGGCCGCCCTTGTAGCACGGCAGATGCGGTCCGTGGACGGCGTCGCGGAACTCGTTCAGAAGTGCTGCGACGACGAAGACTGGAGTGTCCGCGTCGCTGCCGGCGCAACGCAGGTGCAGGCGGAGAGCGCGACTTACTGGTGCTGTCCGGAGTGCGAGTTTCAGAATTCGGGCATCGAAGCGTGGCCGTGCGGTGGATGTCGCCGGGACAGCCGCCCGGGCGTCCTCACTCGCCCCCGGAACCCGGCGTTTTGACTGAGCGCAGCCGGGGAGCCGATTTCCCGAACCAGCAGCGGGCAAGATGCGCGCACGGCGGAGATCTTCCGGATACGCATTGCCCATGGCGCACATCCTTCCAGCAGGAGCCGATACCCCTACTTACCTGGAGTCCACCGAACCTGCAGCAGTCCCGCGCGTCTAGCGACCCACGTCCGACGGTTGAATCGCACCGGTCGGACCGTCTCACCCAGCGCCACCGTCGTCGTCGAACTCGCCGTCGTCTTCGTTGTTTATGTCGTCGATGCGTGCCTGCATGATTCGGACTGCCGTCTCGAGCAATTCACGAAGTTCTTGGTTCGGTTCGTCGGCGGCGCCCGCAACGGCTGCGTGCAGTGCACGGTTCAGCTCCGGGGACCCTCCTGAACCCCATGACCAATGCGTCGGTGTAGAGCCCTGGGAGACAAGTGCGCGGCGGTGGTCATCGCCTGAGACACGGCCGCCGTGTTCAAGGATGAACCGTGCAAGGTCTGGCTGGTACGACGACCATGCGCTCACCGCCGTCAACATCTCCGCCAGCCTGTCGATGATGGAACTGTCCGCGGCAGCGGCGACATGCTCGAGCGCGTCCGCGACCGCTCGCGGCATCGGTTCGCCGATGGCTGCGACGGTCGCAACGTCTAACCGCGGATTGGGCTGGGTGGATGCCTCGTTGAGGAGCCATGCGGCGACGCTGTCTGCGCGGGCGGCGAACAACGCCGTGATGTCCGGCGAGTAGAACTCGTCGCGGGGACGGTTCAAAAAAGTGAGTACCGCGTTCGGATCAGCCGAGGCGGCCGCTTTCAGCACGCGTGGGAGAGCTGCCGCAGACGCAGTCATCCGGTCTGCCAGGTCAAAAAGTGCTGGCACATCATCGCTTGCCACAGGAGGAGCCGTGTCGTCGTCGCTGTAGCCGAACCCGGAACGGTCCAAGACGACGTCGATAGTCCACGCTGATGCGTCACCAGCGACGAGCTCGTCACGAACCTGCGACCATGTCGCGGTGCGGTCGTACGCGACCAGGAATGACTCCCGGACTCTGTTAACCGCGTCACCACGGCCGAGCCGGAGCAGCGTGGCCGAAGCGGGTCGATCGTTTCGCCATCCCTCGTGGCTGGCGGCGATGCCGAATGCGCGGCGCACTTCTGGCCTTAGGGACGCGAAGCTCTCGGTGGCAGTGATGATAGCCTCATCGGTCACGTCGGCGAGCAACGATGGGAGGAGGTCATCGAGCGGGCCAGGCTCCTGACCGACAATCGCTGATGTGACCGCGGGAACGAGTTCCGGTGCGGTGCGGCGGAGCGTGATGGCAATGGCGTTCAGCTTCCAGATCTGCTGCTTACTGACCGCGGCCACCTCTCGCGCTTGCGTGTCGAGGAAGTGGAAGCCGGCCGCGGTGTAGCCGTCGGGCCAGATCGAGCGGATCGCATCCGCAGCCAGAGCATCCAAGCGCTCCAGCCGACTACCTGTTGTGCCGCTTTCCAACCGCAGGTGGGATGTGATCGTGGTGCCCCCGATGAGGAAGTCAGCAAGGTCATCTTCGGGCCGCGCGTCAAGCTCGCGGATGAGGTTCAGCGCCGTCGCCCGCACTGATTGCGAAAGTGCGTGAGTCGCCGACCAGTCGGTGGCGTTTCGAACCGAACGGCGCACCGCTGCAGTGTCGGCACGCTCTGCGAAGAACCGGAGCGATGTCAAGGTCTTGAGGTCCTCCGCCTCCCAATGGAGGACGTTCTCGGTCGTCGCAACGGCGCCGAAGCCTGGCTGGGGAGGCTGAAGTGCGTGCTTGAGCAGCTCGACGCTGTCCCCCGCCAATTGAAGGTTCGACTCGAGGAGCGCCCGGATCCGGGCTCGGATCGATGCCGTCCGGCCCGGTGACACGATCACCGGTTCGAAAGTCAGCGTCCGATGGTCGGTCATCGTCCGACGAGTGGTGTTCTTCGCCATCAACGGCACAAGCAGCAGGACCGGTGAAGGCTCTTCACTGATCCAGCGTTCTACGGCATCGATGAGGTGCTTCGGAGCGTCCGCGCTGGGTAGCGCTGAGTAGTCAGCGAAACGTTCACGGATGAGCCGGAGCGGGTGGCCAGGGGTCGGATTCTCTTTCCGGACGTCGCGGCGCCCCAGCTGGCGGAGCGCTTCCAGGACGCGTGGGATGAGATCCGGTGCGTGCACGCCGACGTCTGCGTACAGGGAGGAGAGGCGGTATTCCACGCCCTCTCGCCCGAACCAGAGCCGTGGCCTGGCCCTCAGATCGGAGTCGTCGATAACATCAAGTCGGGCGAGCACGACGTCGAGTACGTCGATGAACTGCGTTGGCTGCGTAACGGCGAGCTGCGCGCCATCGACGAGGATACCCAACAAGTCGGCATGGTCCATCTTCTGTACCCGACCGAGCACATCGCTCCACAAGTCGTCGATGACGCCCGGATTGCCGTGGATTTGCAGCCGACGGTCCAGCGAGCCAAGGTTCGCCAGGAGCGCGCCAAAGTGGGTGTTCGCAAAGTTGGTCCACAGGTCCCGGACGAAGCCGGTGTCCTGGCGGGCAATAATTGCTTCGCGTTCAAGGATCTGGTCAGCGAGCAGTTCCGTGACAACTCGGACGGTGGGTTCTCCTGCTGTCAGACCGCGTTCGTCCAGCGCAGCGCGAACGATCAAGCATTCCCGGACGCTCCAACCCGTCATGGCTCGCAGCTGACGAGTCGTGGCTGCATCGTCGAAGTTCATCGACCCAAGCGCAGCGATGATCGCATATAGCGTCGGCGCGGCTTGGCCAGGTGCGCCGGGAACATCGTCGAGTGTTTCGATCCCGAACCGCTTGAGGATCTCGGTGCGCAGATCGTCGTTGAGCTGCAGACTGTCGGTCAGGACTCCTTCGCGCACCAAGCCAATCGCAATGACAGCCACTGCAGGCGTGTCAGCTGCGAGTTGCGCGAGCTGCTCCGTGAACTGGTACTGCAGCGACAGTCCGGTGGCGAGGCTCGCGACAAGTCTCCGGGCAGCGTTGATACTCCACCGGTCTGTGCGTACCGTCCCCGTTCGATGTGCCGCAATGCCCACGGTGACAAGTTGGCGGCGCAATTCTTCAACTGCAGGGTCTCGCGAACCCAAGAGGAGGCGCGTACCGGGATTTGCGACGACGTGTTGCAAGAGCAGCGTTAGAGCGGCGGTGCGCAGGTGAGCGTCGTCAACGACGATGACCGATGGCAGAAGGGGAAGCTCATCGAGCGCAACACGATCGAGGGCGACACCGGCACCAAGCCACACCACCGGCACATCGGGTCGCCGCTCTTCGAACGTCTCTGCTGCCTCTTCGATAAGGCGGGTCTTGCCGGTGCCGCCGGGGCCGTGGACGATGATGGCGGGTGGTCCGTCGGTGCCGTTCTGCAGCATCCGAAGGATCTGCTTCCGCTGCGACTTCACGCCGATGTAGGCACCGTTGTCGTTGAGGAGCTGCCCCTCTCGGGATCGGCTTTTTCGCACAGCTTTCGTGCTGATGAACGCATCGGTTGGTAGGTCGCGCAGTATCCTTCGACGGATCTCCGGCGACCACGTATTGTCGAGTACTTCTCGGCGCTGGTGTAGCGGCAGATCGTTGAGGAGTTGGCGGAGATCTTTCGCGTCCCAGAGGTCCCATCCCGGGTGCTCCCGAACCGCTTCACGCGTTGGTGCTGACGCGACACCTGAGTAGACCAGGACGTACTCGTCCGCGGGGTACGTTGCTGCGGTCACGATGCTGTCGATATCCCCGGGAAGGAGCCGGCCCCAGCGTTTGCATTGAAACGCGACTTCGGTGCCGGTGTCCCACGCTCCAGCGAGGTCGATGCCGTGCTGCGGGTCGCCGCGTCGACCCCAGAGGGTGATCCTGGCGATCCGCCGGGAAACGGTGGGGAATGCGTGGCGATGCGCGACGAGCAGCCGCTCGGTGAAGGCTTCGAAGTCGGCTTCGTGGAGCGCCGCTGTGGGGAGCACGTCAGGTGTCCAATCGAGAAGGTCGGCAGCCTCCGCCAGCGGGTCGGGGTCGGGGTCGGTCACAGCATCATCATGGGCCATTCCTCGCGACGGTGTGCGCTTCGCACCATGTGCCCGTCCTAATGTGCCGGACGTTCATCTGGTGAATGACATCGGAGCACTCTGAGGCCACCTTCTAGTGCGCAAGGAGCTACCTACCGGTTCCTCCCTCACCACCCTCGACGTCGCCCTGGTGACCCATCCAATTCACTCGGCGAGCTTCAAGCAGTCGACCCGGCGGAGCGATTCGCCTCAGCAGCAGAGTTCGACTCCGCTATTGCGTACCGGAATTTTGGGGCGCGGGAGTGGCGCCGGGTTCAGACGGAGGACGGCCACCTCGCTTGCTTCCTCGGTGAGGGGGCTGGCCGGCCCATCCGAGTCTGTGCGTCTCCCGCTGGCCGGAAGGTCGCAATCGATGCCAGGTACTCGGACTCCGGCCGGAAGCTCCACGCAGCGGGCCGCACCGTGCCCGAGCGGGCTATGAGCGCCTCGCTCCGAGCGGTGATGGTCGCCTGCAGCTCGTCGCGCCGATAGGAGCACGCGCCGACTCGGCTTACCCGGCTAGCCGCTCCGGGGCGAGGCGCGGCTTTAGGGGATGGCAGCTGGACAGCAACGACCGCCGCATCAGTTAGATGCAGGCAGTGGCCCGAAACGTGGCGAAGGCCCCCAGGGCATCCCTGAGGGCCTTCGCCGGGCTTCACGAGTTCCGTGAATCTCTTCACCGAGTTCCGTGAATCGCCCTGTGGCGGTACCGGTGGGATTTGAACCCACGGTGGAGTTGCCCCCACACATGTTTTCGAGACATGATCCTTCGGCCGCTCGGACACGGTACCGGGAAAGAGTTTACACGATCCGGGAGGCCCGTGATGACACCCCGGGTCGGCTCCCCCTCCACAGGCGGTCACCTGCAGGGCTCTCCCCACACCCACAGGTCCTCCTCGTCTCCGGCAAGACCGGCGGGCGTACCGTCCACGGCATGAGATCCCGCACGCTCATCGCACTCCTCACCTCCGTCGTCGGCAGCCTCGGCGTCGTCGGTGCCGCAGCCGTCGGTGCCCGCGCCGGCGTGAAGGGCCAACGGGCAGCGGCGCAGAGGGTCGTCGACATGCTCCCGATCCACGCCGACTGGTGGCGCGAACGACAGCAGCACGAGGGGCAGCTGCTCTACGTCGCGATCGGTGACTCGGCAGCGCAGGGCGTCGGTGCGACCGCACCCGGGCGTGGCTACGTGGGGCTGCTCGCACGGCGCATCCGGCACCGTTCCCACATGTCGGTGCGGGTGGTGAACCTCAGCGTCTCCGGTTCGACCACGTGGGGCGCGAAGCGTGATCAGCTGCCGAAGCTCCGGCACTACGCGCCCGACGTCTGCACGGTGTCGATCGGGGCGAACGACATCGCCGACTTCGACCCGGACAAGTTCGAGCGGAACATCCGGGCGATCTACGGCGCGGTGCCGTCGCACGCCGTGGTGGCCGAACTGCCGTGCATGTTCGTGCCGGACCGGGAGCGCAAGGTGGCGGTGGCGAACGAGATCGTGCACCGGGTGGCCGGCGAGTTCGGGCTGACGGTGGCGCCGCTGCACACCATCACGAAGCGCGTCGGGGTCCGCCGCACCTTCTTCAACAGCTACGGCGACCTGTTCCACCCGAACGACCGCGGCTACGAGGTCTGGGCGAGCGCGTTCGAACCCGCGGTCGACGCCCGGGTCGACACGGTGGCGGCGATCCGGCACTACCTGTCCGTGCGTGAGGCCGAGAACCTCGGTCGCGAAGCCGGGGCGGTGGCGAACGCCCGCGCCGAGCAGGACACCGACGGTGCCGAGGCACTCGACCACGCCTCGCGCCAGGTTCCGGGGCCGGTCGAGCGCCTGCGCCACCGGATGACCGGGTCGATCGCGGTGCCCGACGAACGAGACCAGTCGGACGAGCCGGACGATCGCGCCGGTGATGTCGGCCGTACGGCCTAGCCTCGACGACATGGCGCGCCCGCAGTCCCTCTACCGTTGCACCGAGTGCGGCTGGACCAGCATCAAGTGGGTCGGCCGGTGCGGTGAGTGCCAGACCTGGGGCACCGTCGAGGACAGCTCTGCGGCGTCAGCGAGCACCCGGGGTACGTCGGCGGTCGCCGTCACCGGCGCCCGGGCCGCGCGACCGATCACCGAAGCCCGCGGCACCTCCGTGCAGCGCTGGCAGACCGGCATCGGCGAGTTCGACCGCGTCCTCGGCGGCGGCGTGGTGCCGGGTGCCGCGGTCCTGCTGAGCGGCGAGCCCGGCGTCGGCAAGTCGACCCTGCTGCTCGAGGTCGCCTCCCGAGCCGCAGCCTCGGGCAAGCGCGTCCTCTACGTCAGCGCCGAAGAGTCCGTCGACCAGGTCCGACTCCGCGCCGAACGCACCGGGGCGATGCACGACGACCTGTACCTGGCGAGCGAGGTCGACCTCGGCGTGATCATCGGCCAGATCGACCAGGTCCAGCCCGACCTGCTCATCGCCGACTCCGTGCAGACCATCTCGTCGAGCTCGATCGACGGCATCGCGGGTGGCACGTCCCAGGTGCGCGAGGTCGCCTCGACCCTGATCCGCATCGCGAAGGACCGCGCCCTGCCCGTCCTCATCGTCGGCCACGTCACGAAGGACGGCACGATCGCCGGCCCGCGGCTCCTGGAGCACCTGGTCGACGTCGTCTGCCACTTCGAGGGCGACCGGCAGACCGCGCTGCGCTTCGTCCGGGCGCTCAAGAACCGCTTCGGCCCCACCGACGAGGTCGGGTGCTTCGACATGGGTGGCGACGGCATCCACGAGGTCCCGGACCCGAGCGGCCTCTTCATGTCGAAGAACGCCACCCCGGTGTCCGGCACGTGCGTCACCGTCGCACTCGAGGGGCGCCGAGCGCTGCCGGTCGAGGTGCAGGCCCTCATCGTCCCGAGCTCGGCGCCGCAGCCACGCCGGGTCGTGAACGGTGTCGACGCCTCACGCGTGGCGATGCTGCTCGCGGTGCTCGAACGCCGCGCCGGCCTCAAGCTGTCCGATGCCGACGTCTACGTGTCCACGGTGGGCGGCATGAAGCTCACGGAGCCCGGCGCCGACCTGGCGATCGCACTGGCCCTCGCGAGCGCCGCACGAGACCGTCCGTACCCGCACACGCTCGCAGCCGTCGGCGAGATCAGCCTCGCCGGCGAGATCCGTCCGGCCACGGGCACGAAGCAGCGCGTGAACGAGGCCACCCGCCTCGGGTTCACGACGGTGCTCGGCTCGGACTCCGGGCACCTGCGCGAAGCCCTGCGTGCGGCGTTCTCGATGACGCAGTCGCCGCGCGAACGCGAGCTCGACCGCGCGTTCTGAGGCGCTACGCGCGCAAAGCGGCCAGCAGGTCCGCCGGCGCGGCCTGCATGGTGTGCGGACCGGCGATGTCGAAGAACACGCCCTCGAGCATGTCGAGGTGGGCGGCCAGGAACTCCTCGAGCCGCGGCCCGTCGTAGACCATGACCTGCCGGATCTTCTCGTCCGGCACCATCGCCGTGTAGGCGTCCGCCGACGAGAACAGCAGCAGGATGCGCTTGTCCGACCCCTCACGGCCGAACACCCGCACCTGCATGTCCTTCTTGCCGGTGACGAGCCGGGGGACGATCACGATGTCGTGGCGGAGCGCGAACGCCACCGCAGCGACGTCCTGCTTCGCGAGGGCTTCCTCGAGCTGTTCGCTCCGGAAGCGCTGTTCCTTGTCTGCCATCAGCTCAATTCCACCAGATTTTCGTCGTTCCGTGACGCACGGGTAGCCAGTCGGCCCAGAGCACGCTAGCCTGATGGAACCGCTTCGGCGGCGCTCAACGTCCGGGCGAGGTGGTTTGCCCCTCAACCCGGGCCCCAGGGTCACTGGCCGACAGGCCTGACCCCGAACCCGTCCCGCCGGCACCTGCCCGCGTGGCGCATTACCCCCGTCGACGTACGTCGGGGTCTCCGTCGGTGCATCTGCACCTTGGCGGAAGCAAGAAAGCTAAGGAAACGCCATCATGGCATCTACCGGTACCGTCAAGTGGTTCAACAACGAAAAGGGCTTCGGCTTCATCGCCCCGGACGACGGCAGCGCTGACGTCTTCGCGCACTTCTCTGCGATTGCTGGCAACGGCTACAAGTCGCTCGAGGAGAACCAGAAGGTGGAGTTCGACATCACCGAGGGCCGCAAGGGCCCGCAGGCGGAGAACATCACCGTCCTCGGCTGATCACATCAGCTTGAACAGGCCCCGTCGTCTTCGGACGACGGGGCCTGTTGCTGTTCCCGGCGCCCTGCTCGGCATCTCGCACAACCAAAGCCACGCCGAACCACGCGAGCGCCTGGCGCGAATGCACTTCGGTTGTGCGGAACGGATCGGAACCGCGTACCGCGTACCGCGTACCGCGAACCGCGAACCGCGTACCGCGAACCGCGAACCAGCCGCCGCCGCCGCCTACTGCAGGATGAACTGCACCGAGCTCTTCGACTCGAGATTCCCGACGGCGACCTGCAGGTGGTAGCTCGCCCCTCCAGCGGTGACCGCCGGCCGTGACGAGTCACACGTCGACGTGGACGAGCGGGTGCGGTCCCAGGCGATCGCCGGGGTCGTGAGCGTCTGACCGGACTTGATCGTGACGTCCTGGTTCGTGCCGCCGGTCTGGCAGTCCTTCGACGACCAGTACTGCTCCTGGCCGGAGCTGATCGTCAGCACCTGCTGCGCCGATCCGAGGTCCAGGTGGCAGGAGTTCGTGCCGGAGTTCTTGATCGACATCGCGATCTTCGGGTCCTCGGTGGGGCCGTAGGCCGACTTGTCGAGCACGGGGGTCAGGACGATCTGGTCCTTCGTGCAGGTCGAGCCGTCGGCGGCAGCGGGCTTCGACGCAGAAGCCGAGGCGGAAGCCGACGGCTTCGGCGCAGCGGACCGCGAGGACCCGGAACCGGCCGCAGACCCGTCGGACGATGTACCGGCAGCAGACCCTGCACCAGCAGAGGCCGACGCGCTCGGCGCCGCCGACGTGGCCCCGCTCCCCCGCCCGACGACGATGAGCACCACCACCAGGACGACGACCAGCAGCGCCCCGAGCACGAGCGCCCGGCGGCGCCAGTAGACGACCGGCTTCTCGGGCCCGACGGGGTGACGCAACGACGACATGCGCACAGGGTAGACAACGGCGCGTGCCGCACCCGGCCACCCCGCCGGGCGGCACGGGAAAGCGTCAGAGGTTCTTCAGCATGCGGGTGTTGCCGAGGGTGTTCGGCTTGACCCGGGCGAGGTCGAGGAACTCTGCGACCCCTTCGTCCGACGAGCGGACGAGTTCGGCGTAGACGTCCGGTGAGACGACGCTCTCGCCGATCTCCAGGTACCCGTGCTTCGCGAAGAAGTCGACCTCGAAGGTCAGGCAGAAGATCCGGGCGACGCCGAGTTCGCGGGCGTCGTGCTCGAGCGCCTCGAGCATCCGGTGCCCGACGCGCTTGTGGATCCACTGCTCGTCGAGGGCGAGGGTGCGCACCTCGGCGATGTCGTCCCAGAAGACGGCGAGCGCGCCGCACCCGATGGGAGTGCCGTCGGGCCCTTCGGCGATCCGGAACTGCTGGATCGAGCCGTACAGGGCGACGTTCTCCTTGCCGAGCAGGATGCGCCGGTCGACGTAGGGGGCGATGAGCCGCTGGATGTGCGGGACGTCCGAGGCGAGCGCCGGACGCACGAGGATCCCGTGGTCGTCGCGCTCGTGGAACGCGTGCTTGCCGTGCTCTGTCATCCGCCTCACACTACCGGGGTCGCAGGGGGACAGCGCTGCTGAGTGCCGCCCAGGTCGATCGGCCTACCGTCCGGTGCATGCCTCAGATCATCGAAACCGTCGACGTCAACGTCCCCGTCCGCCAGGCCTACGACCAGTGGACCCGTTTCGAGGAGTTCCCGCACTTCCTCGACGAGGTCGAGAAGATCGTCCAGGTCGACGACAAGACCACCGACTGGACCGTGAAGATCGCCGGCCAGGAGCGCGAGTTCCGGGCCCTCATCACGGAGCAGCACCCCGACGAGCGTGTCGCGTGGACCGTGAAGGACGGCGAGACCGACCACGCCGGTGTCGTCACCTTCCACAAGCTCTCCGACGCCGAGACCCGCGTCACCGTGCAGATCGACTGGGAGCCCTCCGGCATCCTCGAGAAGCTCGGCTCCGCCGTGGGCGTCGGCGGCCACGCCGTCAAGAAGGACCTGCAGAACTACAAGGAGCGCGTCGAGAACGCACCGACCCAGCCGGGCTGGCGCGGCGACGTGCAGGCGTAGTCCGCACCACACGACGGACGGGAGGCGCGGTGCCAGCTGGCACCGCGCCTCCCGTTCGTTCGTCCCCCGTTCGGCATCCCCCCATCGAAATGCCGACCTGACGAGCGAGCGCGAGCCTGGCAGAGTGGTGACACCGGCCGACGCGCTGGATCAGTTTTATCATGTCTGAGACAGATGTGAGAGTGGGGACACGTGATCGAGTACAACGACGACGACGCACACCGACGGGAACTGTCGCGCAAACTGCAGCTCCTGATGGACGTCGTCGAGGCCAACTCGGGCCAGCGACCCCCGTACAAGGAGATCGCCGCCGAGATCGAGGCGCAGGGAGCGTCGATGAGCCGACCGCGCTGGGGCTACATGCTCGGCGGTAACGGTCCGGCCGTCCGAGACCAGCGACTCCTGGCGGCCCTGGCGACCTACTTCGGCGTCCCGGCGGAGTACCTGACCGACGCGGCCGGCAACACGGACGTGCCGGAGCGGGTGCAGGCGCAGCTGGAGCTCGTGCTCGAACTGCGCAAGCGCGAGGTCGTCGCGTTCGCCACTCGGCGTCTGGGCGAGTTCGCCTCGGCGGACGAGATCCGCGACTTCACCGACCACCTGCGTCGCCTGGACGAATCGGGCGGCACCCCGTGAGCGGGTACCGCGACCGCTTCGACGCCCTGCGTCGGCAGACCGAGGCCCGTCGCCGCGTGCAGCGCCTCGGGCTCCCCCGTCGGCTGTCCCTGCCGGAGCTGACCTCCCGCGCCGAGGCGGCGCTCGGCAAGCCGATCCACGTGCGGACCACGGAGCTGCCGGGCGACCTGTCCGCGCGGCTCATCCAGCGCACCGACCACGCCCTGCTCGAGACCCGCCCCGGGCTGTCCGAGCGCTCCCGGGTGGCGTGCGTGCTGCACGAGCTCGCCCACGTGTTCATGGACGACACCGGCTGCGACCACCAGGCGTACACGGGGCTGCTCAGCGGCCGGACTGCGTTCACACGGTCGTTGGACACCCCGCACGAGCAGGCCGTCGAGCTGGTCGCCGACCAGCTCGCGCTGCGGATCGGGCTGCTCGACCCCGAGGGCCAGCCCGGGATCTTCCGGTGACGCTGTGACGTTGCACGTCTGGGGGTCGATCCCGGTCTGGCTGATCCTGGCGGTGCTGGTCGCCCGGCTGCTCCTGGTGCGCACCCAGTCGGCCAGCGTCACCTGGCTGATGGTCTGCTGCAGCTGCGTCGCCGTCGGACTCACGATCAACCAGCCCGACGTCACGACGTTCCTCGCCGGTGTGACGCACGTGCCCAACATCGCCGACCTGGTCGGCCGCTGCCTGATGGTGTGCGGCATGTTCGCCCTCGCGCAGTCGGTCGAGGCCGCGGCACGCTCCGCCAAGCTCCTGCGCGCCAGCCGCATCACCGGCTGCGTGCTCGTGCTCGTCGCCCTCGTCGTGCTGTTCAGCCTCATCGACGCACCGACGCCCACGGCGCAGTTCATGGTGGCCTACGGTGACCAGCTGCCGACCGCGCTCTACTCGGCGGTCGAGATGACCTACATCGCCATCGTGATCGCCCGGTCGGCCGTCGCCGTGCTGCGCGGGTTCCGGAGCGGCGACGGGCTCGGCCGCCTGTACTGGCTCTTCGTCGTCGGTGCCGCCGGCCTCGTGCTGCTCGCCGGCATCGCGATCGCCCTCGACGCCGTGCACGTCGCCGGCGCGGACGGTGCGGTCGGGGTCCTGTCGAAGCTCTACACCCCGGTGTTCCTCGGCTCGATGGTCCTGCTCGCGATCGGCGCGGCCGGCGGCGTCCTGCCCGATGCCGCACGGGAGTTCCGCGACTGGCGGGCCGCCCGACGCCGGTTCCGCGTGCTCGAACCGGAACTCCGGCGGCTCGAGACGGCATCGGGCAACACCGGGCTCTACTTCACGATCGTGTGGCAGCGTCGCCAGTGGCGGAGTCGGCAGCACCGACTGTCCGTCGAGATCGAAGACCGCGCGCGTGAGGCCGGGCAGGACGTCCCGGCCGCTGCGACGCTCACCACGGCACGACTCAGGGAGATCACATGACCGGCGCACGCATCACGGCACTCGGCACCGCGGCAGGAGCGGTCGGCACGCTCGGACTCGGCGCCTTCGTCGCACGACGGCTGCTGTTCCCGACGCCGTACACGGCGACCGCCACGGTCCGCAGCGCCACGGACACCGAGGTCGAGCTGACCGCCACCCGCGACACCCGCCTGCCGGGCACCTACGACCTGCAGCGCGACGACACCCGGGTGCAGGTCGGCGCGATCACCACCGCGAGCACGGAGAGCGGGGCCGGCAGCGACGGTGACACCGTGCGCCGCAGCGTCACCGCCCCCGTGGCGACCGGTGAGTGGGCCTGGGACGCCCTGCGGTACGACGGACCGGACGACGTGCCCGGCACCGAACCCGAGGCCGCCACGACCCACGTGGTCCACGTGCACGGGCAGTCCCTCGGCCCGCGCCAGGTCCTGCGCGGTGTCGGGGTCTGGCGTTCGCTCGGCGCCTCGTCCGAGGTCGTCGACACCACCGACCTGCCGCTCCGCTCCCTCGACGCCGGTGCAGCGGACCGCATCGTCGCCGCCGTCCGCGCCGCCCGAGCCCGTGGTGCACAGCGCGTCGTGCTGCAGGGCTGGTCCGCCGGCGCGCTCGCCTGCTCCGTCGCCGCCGCACGCGTCGACGTCGACGGAATCGTGGCCGTCTCACCCCTGCTCGACGTCGCCTCGGCACTCCGCGGGGCCGTCCGGGGCGCGCACCTGCCCGCGTTCGTCGGCACCGTCGCCGCACGCATCGCGACCACGAACGTGCTGTCACGGCTCGCCGGGGCCCCGACCCCCGTGACGACGACCACGTGGCAGGACTCGTCGACGCCGACGCTGCTGATCCACTCCGAGGCCGACGCCCTGGTCGCGGCCGACGACGTCGCCGCCGTCGCCGCGCGGCAGGGCGCCACCACGGTCGCGTTCCGCACGGCGCCGCACACGCTCGAGTGGAACGAGGACCCGGAGCGCTGGGAGCGCGCCGTCCGCGACTTCGCCGCACAGCTGCCCGACGCCGCCTGACGCCGCCTGACGCCGCGGACACCCGTCCGCACGGATCGGCACCACCCCCGGACGTGCAACGGCCCCGGTCTGCGAACAGACCGGGGCCGGCTGCGTCTCGATCCGTTGGGGGGAACCGATCGAGCGCGACGCGCGAGGAGTTGGGGGGAACGTCTCGCGCGTTGTCATCACAGTACCCCCGGACGGGGGTCCGTGGCCGGAAGGACGCGCAGATCGGCGATGCGGGATCTGAACGCGACCCGAGAACGGACAGGAGGCCCGGTGCCAGCTGGCACCGAGCCTCCTGTCCGTGGGGTGTCAGGTCCTACGACTCGATCTCACCCTGGGGCGTGTCGGTCGCGGCCTCGACCGCGGCTGCACCGGCGAGGACCTCTTCGCGGCCCGGCTGACGCCCGGTCTCGAAGTGGAACGCACCGTCGACGAAATCGACCTTCACGTGGTCACCGGCGTTGAGCTCGCCCTGCAGGATGTGCTCGGACAGCTGGTCCTCGACCTCGTGCTGCATCGCGCGACGCAGGGGCCGCGCACCGAGGGACGGGTCGAACCCGACCTTGATGAGCTGCTCCTTGGCCGGCAGCGTGAGCTCGACGGTCATGTCGCGGTCGAGCAGGCGGTCGGCCAGACGCTTCACGAACAGGTCCACGATCTGCAGCAGCTCGGGCTGCGACAGCTGCGGGAACACGATCGTGTCGTCGACACGGTTCAGGAACTCGGGCTTGAAGTGCTTCTTGAGCTCCTCGTTGACCTTGCCGCGCATGCGGTCGTAGCCGACGGCCGAGTCACCCTCGACCTGGAAGCCCACCGGGCCACCGGCGATGCCCTGCGAACCGAGGTTCGTGGTCATGATGATGACGGTGTTCTTGAAGTCGACCACGCGGCCCTGACCGTCGGTGAGACGGCCTTCCTCGAGCACCTGCAGCAGCGAGTTGAAGATGTCCGGGTGGGCCTTCTCGATCTCGTCGAACAGGACCACGGAGAACGGCTTGCGGCGCACCTTCTCGGTGAGCTGGCCGCCCTCCTCGAACCCGACGAACCCGGGAGGGGCACCGAACAGGCGGGACACGGTGTGCTTCTCACCGAACTCCGACATGTCGAGGGAGATCAGCGCACCCTCGTCGTCGAACAGGAACTCGGCGAGGGCCTTGGCGAGCTCGGTCTTCCCGACGCCCGTGGGGCCGGCGAAGATGAACGAGCCGGAGGGACGGTTCGGGTCCTTCAGGCCGGCACGCGTACGCCGGATGGTCTTGGACAGGGCCGAGATGGCCTCTTCCTGACCGATGACGCGCTCGTGCAGTGCCTTCTCCATGAAGACGAGACGCGAGGTCTCCTCTTCGGTGAGCTTGAACACCGGGATGCCCGTGGCCTGGGCCAGGACCTCGGCGATGATGCCCTCGTCGACGGTGCCGGACGCGGCGACGTCACCTGCACGCCACTGCTTCTCGAGGCGGAGACGCTCGCCGAGGAGCTTCTTCTCCTCGTCGCGCAGGCTCGCGGCCTTCTCGAAGTCCTGCTCCTCGATGGCGGCTTCCTTCGACCCGCGGACCGTCGAGATCTTCTCGTCGAACTCGCGGAGCTCCGGCGGCGCCGACAGGATCGACAGACGCAGGCGAGCGCCGGCCTCGTCGATCAGGTCGATGGCCTTGTCCGGCAGGAAGCGGTCCTGCACGTAGCGGTCCGCCAGGTTCGCCGCGGCGACGATCGCACCGTCGGTGATGGACACCTTGTGGAACGCCTCGTACTTGTCGCGAAGACCCTTGAGGATGTTGATCGCGTGGGGCAGCGACGGCTCGTTGACCTGCACCGGCTGGAAGCGACGCTCGAGTGCGGCGTCCTTCTCGAAGTGCTTGCGGTACTCGTCGAGCGTGGTGGCACCGATGGTCTGGAGCTCACCGCGGGCGAGGAGCGGCTTGAGGATCGAGGCCGCGTCGATCGCGCCCTCGGCTGCACCGGCACCGACGAGCGTGTGGATCTCGTCGATGAAGACAATGATGTCG
Organism: Curtobacterium sp. WHRI 8282; assembly: GCF_040223925.2. Lineage (NCBI taxonomy): Bacteria > Bacillati > Actinomycetota > Actinomycetes > Micrococcales > Microbacteriaceae > Curtobacterium > Curtobacterium sp. WHRI 8282. Next base: position 885,301 of record NZ_JBEHCD020000001.1, on the reverse strand, counting down.
CCGCGGGTGCGGATCTCCTTCGTGACCTTCTTCAGGCGCTCCTCGAAGTCACCGCGGTAGCGGGACCCGGCGATGAGCGATCCGAGGTCGAGCGAGTAGAGCTGCTTGTCCTTCAGCGTCTCGGGCACGTCGCCCTTGACGATCGCCTGGGCGAGGCCCTCGACCACGGCGGTCTTGCCGACGCCGGGCTCACCGATCAGGACGGGGTTGTTCTTGGAGCGGCGGGAGAGGATCTGCATGACCCGCTCCATCTCCTTCTCGCGCCCGATGACGGGGTCGAGCTTGCCGTCACGCGCGGCCTGGGTGAGGTTCCGACCGAACTGGTCGAGGACCTGCGAACCCTGCTGCGCGTTCTGCTGCTGCTCGCCGCCGACGGCGACCGCTTCCTTGCCCTGGTAGCCGGACAGGAGCTGGATGACCTGCTGGCGCACCCGGTTCAGGTCGGCGCCGAGCTTCACGAGGACCTGGGCTGCGACACCCTCGCCCTCGCGGATCAGGCCGAGCAGGATGTGCTCCGTGCCGATGTAGTTGTGGCCGAGCTGCAGCGCCTCGCGCAGGGACAGCTCGAGCACCTTCTTGGCGCGCGGCGTGAACGGGATGTGCCCGGTCGGCTGCTGCTGGCCCTGCCCGATGATGTCCTGGACCTGCTCGCGCACGGCGTCGAGCGAGATGCCCAGCGACTCCAGCGCCTTGGCGGCGACGCCCTCGCCCTCGTGGATGAGGCCGAGGAGGATGTGCTCGGTGCCGATGTAGTTGTGGTTGAGCATCTTCGCTTCTTCTTGAGCGAGGACGACAACACGACGGGCCCGGTCGGTGAATCTCTCGAACATGTGCTCTCCCTTGGCCCCTGATGAGCGGAGCCGACGCTGTGCCGGTCTCGTGTGAGTCCGGCCAAGTACTTCGAGAGTAACCAGCGCTCCCCCCGGGGGCTGCCCCTGTTCGCCGTGGGCGTGACCAGGGTGCGTCTTGTGCGCAGTGAGCGAACGACGAGACGGACTGGAGGGCCGTGGCGGGATCGCCACGGGCCTCCGGTCCGCTTGTCGGTTGCGCTGGGTCAGGAGCGCCGCACCGCGCGACGCAGGTCGCGTCGGAAGCGGCGCGCGTCGACGCCCAGGGCGTCGAGGACGTCGTGCCCGGACCCGGCGAGCGGATCGTCGACCGAGTCGAGCACGGCGAGGACGACGTGCGGCGGTCGGATGCGCTCCGAACGGCCGGCGATCGTCGCGGCCCGGGCGAGCACGCGCATCGCAGCCGGCGTGCACGCAACGCGGTCGTGTTCGCCGGGGCAGGTGCTGTGTGCGCCGACGAAGGCGCGGATGCCGGAGCGGACGGCGTCGGGGGTGATCCGGTGGGCGTCGAGGACGGGCCGGAAGCGGGGCATGCCGGCGCAGAGCGTGACGGCCGCCAGCAGCAGGTGTTCGGCGTCGACGAAGCCGAAGCCGGACTCGTGGGATTCGAGATCGGCGAGCAGCACGATCTCGCGGCCGTGCCGGACGGAAGGGAGGGCGACGGAGAGTTGAGCGGTCTGCATGTATTCAGAATATCGCATACCTCTGCGAACGACCAGCCCGCATCGGAGGTCCGCTCGGTACGATCCGCTCATGGAGCAGCCCGTCGTCGGCCTCGTCGTCCACCCGACCAAGAACGTGCAGGAGTCCGTGACGACCCTGCAGCGATGGAACGCGTCCGGCCAGGGCGAGCTGCTCGCCCGGCGCGCGGACGCCCAGCGCATCGGCGGCGGGGTCGACGTGGTCGACGACGACGACTTCACCGACCGCGTCGACCTGGTCGTGGCCCTCGGTGGCGACGGCACCATGCTCGGCGCGATGCGGCTCGTGGCGAAGCGCCCGGTGCCCGTCCTCGGCGTGAACTACGGCAACGTCGGGTTCCTGGTCGAGATCGAGCCGCCCGAACTCGAGAGCGCGCTGGAACGGCTGTCCGCCGGCGAGTACCAGCTCGAGCCGCACCACGCGCTCGAGGCACGGTTGTCCTGGGGCGGCGCCCGCACCGACTACCTGGCCTTCAACGACCTGACCATCGTGCGACGGCCCGGTGCCGGGCAGGTGTCGGCCGACCTCAGCGTCGGGGGCCTCGGGTACGGGTACTACCGGGCCGACGCCATCGTGGCCGCGACACCCGCCGGCTCCACCGCGTACAACTACGCCGCCGGTGGGCCGGTGCTCTCCCCCGCGCTGTCCGGCTCCGTGGTGACGCCCGTCGCGCCGATGGCCGGGATCGACCGCTCGGTGGTGCTCGCCGCGCGGGAGCGCTACCGGTTCGACATCGCCGAGGGCACCAGGAGCGCAGCGCTCGAGGTCGACGGGCTCGTGGTCGGCGAGGTGGCCACCGGGGCGCAGATCGACATGCGGCTCCGCAAGGACGCCGGCAGCGTGGTGCGCCTGGACGCCGAACGGCACGGGCGTACCGGGCGCGTGAAGCTCAGCCTGCTCGACCTGCCGGTGCGGCCCGACCAGCTGGTCGAGCTCATCCCGAGCGACCTGCGGCAGAAGCTCCGGCGCGAGATCGACGACTGACGCCGCGTCGGCGCCGGCCCTGGCCCCGGTCCAGACCCCGGTCCTGGCCCCGGTCCTGGCCCCGGGAACGTGAATGGCCCGCTCGAGCAGTGCTCGAGCGGGCCGTCCCATCACCCCACCGGATCGTCTTCCCACAGAACGACCCGGTTTCCCCGCGCCGGCACGGGTGAACGTGCCGGCCGAAGTCCACTGACCTAGTCGGTCAGGTACAGCTGCATGTCCTGCGAGACCGCCTTGGCGAACAGACGCAGCTTGGCGCGCGACTCCACCCGGCTGACGGCCTGGCGGGTCGTGTGCACGATCTTCGAGATCTCGTCGAGGGTCATCGGCTTGTCGTCGTCCAGGCCGTAGCGCATGCGGATGACGTTCGCCTCGTCGCTGGGCAGCTCGGCGACGATGGAGCGGATGTCGCGGTGCAGCAGCGTCGTCTCGGTGAGCTCGTTCGGGCTCGCGGCGTCCTCGTCCTCGATGAAGTCACCGAGCTCGCTGTCGTCGGAGTCGCCGACCACGGTGTGGATCGAGACCGGCTCGTGCGAGCGGCCCTTGAGGTCGACGAGTTCCTCGACGCTCATGCTCAGCTCGGCGGCGACCTCCTCCGGCATCGGCGCACGGCCGAGGTCGACGGTCAGGTCACGCTCGGTGCGCGAGATCTTGTTGATGAGCTCGACGGTGTGCACCGGGATGCGGATCGTGCGTGCCTTGTCGGCGAGACCACGCGAGATGGCCTGGCGGATCCACCAGGTGGCGTAGGTCGAGAACTTGTAGCCCTGCGTGAAGTCGAACTTCTCGACCGCACGGACCAGGCCGAGGTTGCCTTCCTGGATGACGTCCATGAAGGGCAGGCCACGCTGCGAGTACCGCTTGGCGATGCTCACGACGAGGCGGAGGTTCGAGGTGATCATGCGCTCCTTGGCGCGCTCACCGTCACGGACGAGCCAGCGGAGTTCACGCTGCAGAGTCTTCGCGAGACCCTTCTCGGTGGCGAGCTTCTCTTCGGCGAAGAGCCCGACCTCGATGCGGCGTGCGATCTGCGCTTCTTCCTCGGCGGTGAGGAGCGAGAGACGGCCGATGTGACGGAGGTAGTCGCCGACCTGGTCGACCGAGGCACCGCGGACACCGGCGAGCTGCTCGTCGGCCTCGACCTCGGTGTCGAGGGAGGTGGTGGCGGACTCGGCGGTCGCGGTCTTCGATGCCGATGCCTTCTTGGTGGCGGTGCGGCGGGTGGTGCTGGGTGCAGCCGTTGCGATCGTCATGGTGTTTCTCCCTGCGTTCGACGGTGATGGCTTCGTGGGGCGTTGCTGGGGGGTGCTGATGAGTAAAGCGGCCCGGAGGTGTACCCCACAAATCGTTCGGAGCGATTCTCAGGGTTCTCCGTGCTTCGTCATCGAAAGCGTCCCCCGCGGGGTACAGCCCACCGCCAGTCTGGTCCCCCAATCGGCCCTGGATCAAGCGGATAACGCCGTTTTTCCGGCGTTGCAGGCGTGTTTCACCAGCGTTTCCGATCGTGTACCCCAGGCGACTGCGTACTCCGGACATGCAAAAGGGGTACGTCCGACCGGATCAGTGCGATCTGGTCGTCGTACCCCGAATACCGAATGGGTGGGGGTCACCAGGAGGGTTCGAGCCACCCGTCCCGGAGCTTGGAGACCTCGAGGTCTGCGTCTCGGTCGAACTCGTCGTACTCGCTCTCGATGTCACCGACGAGGCTGCGGCCCGTGAAGGGATGTGCGGTGGTTGCCATGCGGACGATGCTCACCCCGGCACGCGTCGGCGAGGTGAACGGTGCGTGACGGTCCGTCGGCGCTCAGACGTCGAGGTCGTCGACGTCGCCCTCGTCGTCGAGGGGTCCGCCGTCTGCTCCGCGGTCGGTTCGATCGGCACCGTCGGGCAGGCCGGACGTGCCGGACACCGGGTGCCCGAAGGCGTCCTCCACGTCGAGGTCGTCGAGGTCCTCGACGGGTTCCGGGAAGGTCGGCATGCGCGACAGCGTCACACCGTGCGGTGAACGCCGGGTGAAGTCAGCGAAAGGACGTGCGCGCCGGACAGTGCGCGGGGTGCAGGGTGCTGCGGCTGCGGCTACTCGGCCGACGTCGGAGCCGGCGCGGGGCGACCGTGCTCACGTTCGAAGCGGGCGCGCTCTTCGGCCTCGACCTTGGCGTACGCGGCACGCTCGGTCCGGTCGGCACGCATGATCGCGCGCATCACGAACCAGAAGATCAGGCCGACGACGATGGTCGGCGTCAGGGCGAAGACGATCCCGCTTACGACTCCTTCAGGCACCCGAGCATCGTACCCCGACTATCTGTTCCGACCGGACTCGCAAGCTCGTCCGGGGCTGGCGTCGCGCAGCGCTGGCGCGCTGCCCTAAGCTCCAGCGCCCTTGACCAGCGGGAACAGGATCGTCTCGCGGATGCCCAGGCCCGTGATGGCCATGAGCAGGCGGTCGATCCCCATGCCCATGCCGCCCGACGGGGGCATCGCGTGCTCCAGGGCCCGCAGGAAGTCCTCGTCGACGCGCATCGCCTCGAGGTCACCGCCGGCCGCGAGCTTCGCCTGCTCGACGAACCGCTCCCGCTGCACGACCGGGTCGACGAGCTCGGAGTACGCCGTGCCCAGCTCGAAGCCGCGGACGTACAGGTCCCACTTCTCGACGACGCCCGGACGGGTTCGGTGCTGCCGGGTGAGCGGCGAAGTGTCGACCGGGAAGTTCATCACGAACGTCGGGCGGTCGAGCGAGTCGATGACGAAGTGCTCCCAGAGCTCCTCGACGTACTTGCCGTGCGTGGCGTGGGCGACCTCGACGCCCTCGGCCTCGGCGAGCGCCTGCAGCTCGGACAGCGAGGTCTCCGGAGTGATCTCGCGCCCCGCAGCCTCGGACAGCGAGCCGTACATGTCGATGCGGGGCCACTCGCCACCCAGGTCGTAGGTGCTGCCGTCGGGCAGGGTGACCTCGAGCGCTCCACCGGTGACCGCGCGGGTCGCGTTCTGCACGAGCTCCTGCGTCAGGTCGGCCATCTGCTCGTAGTTGCCGTACGCCTGGTACGCCTCGACCATCGCGAACTCGGGAGAGTGCGACGAGTCGGCGCCCTCGTTCCGGAAGTTGCGGTTGATCTCGAACACCCGGTCGATGCCACCGACGACGGCGCGCTTCAGGAACAGCTCGGGTGCGATGCGCAGGAACAGCTCGGTGTCGAAGGCGTTCGAGTGCGTGACGAACGGTCGGGCCGAGGCGCCGCCGTGCTGGGTCTGCAGCATCGGGGTCTCGACCTCGAGGTACTCGTGCGCGGTGAAGGTCTGGCGGAGCGAGGCCATCACGGCAGCGCGGGCACGCACGGTGGCGCGGGCCTCGTCGCGGACGATGAGGTCGAGGTAGCGCTGGCGGACCCGCGTCTCCTCGTTGAGCTCGTTGTGCAGGTTCGGCAGCGGCAGGATCGCCTTCGCCGCGATCGCCCAGTCGTCGACCATGATCGACAGCTCGCCGCGGCGCGAGGAGATCACCCGTCCGTGCACGAACACGTGGTCACCCAGGTCGACGAACTCCTTCCAGCGGGCGAGGGACTCGTCGCCCACCTCGGCAAGGGAGACCATCGCCTGGATGCGCGAGCCGTCGCCCGACTGCAGGGACGCGAAGCAGAGCTTGCCGGTGTTGCGCGAGAACACCACACGACCCGCGATGCCCACGACGTCCTGGGTCTCCTCGCCGGTCTCCAGGTGCGCGTACTGCTCGCGCACGGCCGGGATCGTCGTGGTGATGGGGAGCTCGGCGGGGTACGCCTCGATGCCCGACTCCAGCAGCTTCGCCCGCTTGTCGAGCCGGACCTGTCGCTGCTCGCTGGTCTCCTGCTCGGCCAGTGCGGCGGCGTCGGCGATCGCGGTGTCGGGGGTGACGGTCTCGTCGGTCATGCGGGTGCGGCTCCGATGGTCGTGGGGGTCGGGGGAAATGCTACCCGCGCCGCGGTCCCGCCCCCGAACCGTGCCCGATCGGCCGACAGTTCTCGCCCCCTCGGCAGAACTGAGCGGTGGGTCCCGACCACCACGGGCTGCCGGGCGGCGGGGCTGCCAGGCTGCCGGAGCCGAGACCGCGGTCACAACTCCCCGCCTGCACCACGCCCACCGGTCACAACCCGTCGGCTCGAGCACGCGCAACCGACACTTCACGACCACTCGGGCGAACCGAGCGGGGAGTCGTGACCACTCGAGCGCCCGGCCCCCACTTCCACCCGGCCCCGATCTCCGCCCCGCGCCGCGGTCCCGCCCCCGAACCGCTAGAGCGTCGACTGCCCGTCGGCGGCGGTGAGCGCGTTGTCGACGGCGGAGCGGACGAGCGCACCGAGGACACGACCCGGGTGTTCGACGCCGATGCCGGACAGGGTGCCCGCCGACTGGTCGACGATCGCGGTCGAGAAGCTCACGGCGGCCCGCACCGCATCGGCGTAGGCGGGCCGGTCACCCTCGGCCACGACGAACGGTTCGGCCCCCATCTCGACCACGAGCGCCTGCGCGATCGGCAGGACGGGTGCCGGGGCGGTCACCGCGCAGTACGCGTCGCGCAGCCGGGACAGGTCGACGCTCGTGCCCGTGAAGGCCATCGCGGGGTGGATCGCCAGCGGGATCGCACCGGCTGCCATCGCCGGGGCGAGGATGCCGACGCCGTGGTCCGGACTGGTGTGCACGACGAGCTGCCCCGGCTGCCAGATCCCCGCGTCCGCCAGACCCTGCACGAGCGAGGCGAGCTGGTCGTCCGGCACCGCGAGCAGCACGAGTTCGCTCCGCTCGACCAGGTCCGGCGTCGCGAGCACCGGGGCGCCCGGCAGCATCGCCTCGGCGCGGTCACGGCTCTCGTCGGACACGGCGGTCACCCCGACGACGGCGTGCTCCGCGTTCGCCAGGGCCGCTCCGAGGACGGGTCCGACCCGTCCGGCACCGACGATGCCGACCCCGAGGCGCCCGGCCCTCATCGTGCGGCTCCGGTCGGGGGGACGTCGCCCCAGCCGGCAGGGATGGCACCGGGCCGGTGGTCCGCCGTCGGTCCGGCAGGGGCTCCGGACCCGGGCACGGTGTCGACCGCAGCGTGCCTGGCGGCCGCGGGACGGGCCTCCCGTTCGCGCCAGCGGTGCGTCGTGTCGACCGCGGCCGCCTCGACGGCACGCTGCGTCGTCTCCGACCACAGGCGCTGCGCGTCACGCGCATCGAGCGCACCGACGCGGGCCGAGACCGGACCGGCCACGGTGTGGACATGGACGGCTGCGAGCCGCAAGGCACGCTCGAGGGGACCCTGCTCGACCTTGACGCTCTGCACCCGGGGCAGCGGCACGATGACGAGCGACCGCCACACGGCACCGAGCCGCAGCAGCACCGCACCCTGCACGAACCGGTAGCCGTTGCGCCGGAACGCGAACGGACGGAGCCAGGCGCCGCGTCGTGGGGAGTGCACGAAGCCGCCGCGGTCGCCCGAGGTGGTGAGGCTGTCGTCGACGACGTCCACGGCTTCGGCAGCCCCTTCGCGCAGGGCTTCCTGCGACGCCTCGGGGCCGGCGACGACGGTGCCGACGAGCCCGGGCAGGATGATGTCGAGGACCTCGCGGACGTCCGCCGTGGTGCCCACGGGCAGCACGATCGAGGACACCTGCTGGTTGCTCGACGCTCCGTTGCCGGCGCTCGTCGCACGGTTGATGCGGATGTCCCACCAGCCGAACGGACGCCACAGCAGCGGCTGCGCGACGCTGACGGCGTGGATGCGGCCGGGCGGCAGCGTCTCGTTCGACGTCGAGACCAGCCCGAAACCGATCCGGATGCCGTCGCGGGTCTCGGCGATCGTGTACTGCAGCGAACGGGAGAACTTGCGGACGTAGTAGCCACCGGCTCCGAGCACGGCGGGGAACAGCCCGAACAGCACCGCGAACTCGCCGGTGAGGGCGACGCTGACGATCATGCCGGCGATGACGAGCAGCAGGAACAGCGTCGTGCCGGACAGCAGCATCGACGCGATGAGACGCCCCGGGCGCACCTTGACGATGCGGGTCGCGTGCACGGCTGCCGGATCGAGCTCGGGCGAGAACATCTCGTCGACGCGGTCCTGTAGCGCCCCGTGCGACTGCCGCGACGGACCGCCGTGGGCGTCGTCGTCCTTCGCGCCGGACGCCAGCACCAGGATCCGCTGGCGCAGGTCGTCGGCGGCGCGGGCCCCGAGGTAGGCGAGCTGCACGTTGGCGTCGTTGCCGGCCTGCGCGATCTCGAGCTTGGCGGTGCCGAACACCCGGGGCACGAGGGGCCGCTGGATGTTGATGCCCTGGATCCGGTCGAGCCGGGCCTTGCGGTGGTTCCGGAACAGCACGCCCGAGCGCACCTCGACGATCTCGCCGGTGACGCGGAACTCGTGCATGCGCCAGGACAGGTAGAACAAGCCGATCAGCACCACGAGCAGCACCACGATGCCGAGCAGGACCCAGCCGACGACGCCGTGCTCGTACACGTACCGGACCGGGTCACCGTCCTCCTGCTGCTCGCCCGGGATGAAGAACTCGACGAGCTGGTCACGCAGGCTGTTGAGCACGTAGCCGAGGATGACGATGAGGAAGATCCCGCCCTTGAGCAGCGGGGTCAGCGGGTGCAGGCGGTGCCACTCGCCGTCGGTCAGGGGTGCCGCGGCGGCCGCGTTGCCCCGGGTGGGCGGGGTGGGCGGAGCGGGTGGCGGGGTGCCCGGTCGGAAGGTCACGGACGACCCCTACAGACCGGCGCGACGGGACTCGGCGAGCTCGACGAGGCGGTCGCGCAGCTCGTCGGCGTCCGCTGCCGGGACACCCGGGATCCGGACGTTCGTCGCGGCCGCGGCGGTGACGAACTTCAGCTCGCTCATGCCGAGCGCCCGGTCGAGCGGGCCCCGGGCGACGTCGACGAGCTGCATCCGGCCGTACGGGACCGCCGTGAACCGCTGCCACATGAGGCCACGGCGCACGACCAGGTCGTCATCGCGGAGCGCGTAGCCGATGGCCCGGACCCGTCGGGGCGTCAGCGCGGCGGTGATCGCCGTGGTGACCGCGACGACGATGCCGATGGTGAGCCACACGGTGCCGGCCCCGGAACCGAAGCCGTCGGTGACGATCCCGATGAGCACGCAGCCCGCGGTGAGCACGACACCGATCACGAGCGTGGTGATGAGTTCGGTCCACACGAGCTTCGCGGACACCCGCTGCCAGGCGATCCCACCGAGGCCGAGGCCGGGCTCGTCGAGTCGTTCACGCGGCATCGCGGGCCTCCTGGGGTTGCTCGGTCAGTTCACCGTCGTCGAACCGTTGCGGGGATCGTCACGGTCGTCATCGTCACCCGGAGGTGCGATGCACATGCGCTCCGCCACGAGTGCGCAGACCGTCAGGACGATCCCGCCCCCGACGGCGATCACGTTCGGCAGGGTCGAGCCTAGCGAAGGCGTCGCGGAACGGGTCAGCAGGTACAGCACGAGGCCGAGGGCGAACCCGCCCAGCAGCGTGCCGCAGATGCTGGACGCCTTCGCGAGCACGACGACCCGCGTCGCGTAGAGCGGGTCGACCGGCCGCTGGCGTCCGGCGCCGTCGCGCGCGTGCCGGCGCACCGGGCGCGCCATGAGCACGACGGCGACGCCGATGAACGCGAGCGTGATGCCGAGCGGGATCGAGAACAGGAACGTCGGCAGCTGGCGCGACGCCAGGACGGCGTCGACCGCGAAACCGGCGACCACCGTCACGACGGCGATGCTGATCAGCGTGGAGGCACGGGTGGGCTTCATGCGCTGGTCGCGCTCCCCGCCGGCCGGGAGGCCCGTGCCGGCTCCGCGAACAGGCGCGGCTCGTCGACGCGCTCGGTGTCGTCCCCCACCGCGGCGAGCAGGTCGGCCACCGGTCCGGCACCGGGCAGGACGGCCCCGGGGTCGGCGTCGAGCCACGGGGCGAGCACGAACGCGCGCTCCGCTGCCCGGGGGTGCGGCACGACCAGGGTGTCCGTGGCGATCCGCAGGTCGTCCACCGCGACGATGTCGAGGTCCAGGGTGCGGTCGCCCCACCGGACCTCGCGCGTGCGGCCGTGGGCGTCCTCGATGCCGTGCAGGGCGTCGAGGAAGGCCTGCGGCTCGAGGTCGGTGTCGACGACCACGACGGCGTTCCGGTAGCGGGGCTTCGACGTGTCGAGGCCGTCGAGGGTCACGGCGACCGACTCGACCTCGCGGCTCGAGGCCACGGGCTCGACCCCGGGCAGGGCGGCGATCGCGGCGGCGGCGGCGCGGAGCGTGCTCCCCCGGTCGCCGAGGTTCGCTCCGAGGGCGACGACGACCCGGTGGGTCATTCTTCTTCCTCGTCCGGCACCGTGGCGCCGCGGGTGCGCCGGATGGTGATCGAGACGTCGGTGAACGGCACGGTGATCGGGGCCTGCGGCTTGTGCACCGTGACCTCCGTCGCCAAGGCGGCACGGTGGGTGAGCACGGCCGCGGCGATGCGTTCGGCCAGCGTCTCGATCAGGTCGACCGGGTCGCGTTCGATCTCGGCCACGACCTGCTCGGCGAGGACGCCGTAGTGCACGGTGGCGTCGAGGTCGTCGCTGCCCGAGGCGGCACGGGCGTCGAGCTCCACGGCGACGTCGACGACGAAGTCCTGGCCGTCCTCGCGCTCGTGGTCGAAGACGCCGTGGTGTCCGCGGGCGCGGACCCCGGTGAGTCGGATGGTGTCGTTCACGATCGAGCTGCCCTCCAGGCGTCCCAGACGTCGAGCACGGCACGGGTCGGTGCCGGGTCGTGCACGCGCACACCCCACGCGCCGCGTTCGGCGGCGAGCAGGCTGATGGCGGCGGTGGCGAGGTCGCGCTCCCTGGGCGGAGCACCCTCGGGGCTCCCGACACCGTCGAGGAACCGCTTGCGTGAGGCGGCGACGAGCACCGGCAGACCGATCGAGGCGAAGCGCTCGTAGCCGGCCAGGATCTCCCAGTTCTGCACGCCGTGCTTGGCGAAGCCGAGGCCCGGGTCGATGACGACCTGCTCCTGTCGGACACCGAGCACGATGAGTTCGGCGACCCGGAGTTCGACTTCGCGCCGGACCTCTTCGACCGCGTGGGTGTACTCGGCGTTGCGGTACATCCGGTCGCTGTGGCCGCGCCAGTGCATGACGACGAAGCCGACCCCCGTCGACGCCACGACCCGGGCCATGTCCGGGTCGGCGAGCCCGCCCGAGACGTCGTTGACGATCGCGGCACCGAGGTCGACGGCACGTTCGGCCGTCGCGGCGTTCATGGTGTCGACGCTGACCGGGATGCCCTCGGCGACGAGCTGCTGCACGACCGGCAGCACACGTTCCTGCTCGACCGTCACGGGCACGCGCTCGGAACCGGGGCGGGTGGACTCCCCGCCGACGTCGATGACGTCCGCACCGGCCGCGACGAGGTCCCGTGCGTGCTGCACGGCGGCGTCGTAAGCCTGGTGCAGCCCGCCGTCGCTGAACGAGTCGGGGGTGACGTTGAGGATGCCGAGCACCCGGGTGCGTTCCTCGGCCGGGCCACCGCGATCACGGCGACGGCCGGTCACGACCTCCGGCACCGGCTGGGGTGCACGGAGGTCGATCGCGACCGTCGCCGGTTCGGCGGCGGCGGCGCGGGCACGACTCACCTCGGCGAGTCGACGCTCTCGTCGCGTCGGCAGCTCGGTCATGCCGGCCTACGCGGGGGCGATACCCGGGTTGCCGAACGGGCGACGACGGGTCTTCGAGGTCGACTCGGAGTCCGACGGGTCCGCTGCGGTCGAGGCGGCCTTGCCGGGCACGTCGATCGCGGGCAGGTTGCTGACCGGGCGCTCGTCGCTGGAGAGCCACTGGGGGCGCTCCGGCAGCTTGCGGACGTCCTTGAAGATCTCCACGAGCTCCGGGGCGTCGAGCGTCTCCTTCTCGAGGAGCTCGCCGGCCAGGCGGTCGAGGATGTCGCGGTTGTCGTTGAGCACCTGGTAGGCCTCGTCGTGCGCGGCCTCGAGCAGGGCGCGGGTCTCGGCGTCGACCGTCTGGGCGATGGTCTCCGAGTAGTCGCGACCGGTGCCACCGCTCATGTCACGGCCGACGAACGGCTCGCTCGAGCCGGACCCGAGCTTGACGGACCCGACGGCCTGGCTCATGCCGTACTCGGTGACCATCTTGCGAGCGGTGCCGGTGGCCTTCTCGATGTCGTTCGAGGCGCCGGTGGTCGGGTCGTGGAACACGATCTCCTCGGCGACGCGACCACCCATGGCGTAGGTGAGCTGGTCGAGGAGCTCGTTGCGGGTGACCGAGTACTTGTCCTCGAGCGGGAGCACCATCGTGTAGCCGAGGGCACGGCCGCGGGGCAGGATCGTGATCTTCGTGACCGGGTCGGTGTGGCGCATCGCCGCTGCCGCCAGGGCGTGGCCGCCCTCGTGGTACGCGGTGATCAGGCGTTCCTGGTCGGACATGATCCGGGTCCGGCGCTGCGGGCCGGCCATCACGCGGTCGACGGCCTCGTCGAGCGCACGGTTGTCGATGAGCTGCGCGTTCGAGCGGGCGGTCAGCAGGGCCGCCTCGTTCAGGACGTTCGCCAGGTCGGCACCGGTGAAGCCCGGCGTCTTGCGGGCGAGCAGCTCGAGGTCGACGCTCGCGGCGAGCGGCTTGCCCTTCGCGTGCACCTCGAGGATCTGCTTGCGGCCGGCGAGACCCGGAGCGTCGACGCCGATCTGGCGGTCGAAACGGCCGGGGCGCAGGAGCGCGGGGTCGAGCACGTCGGGACGGTTCGTCGCGGCGATGAGGATGACGTTCGTCTTGCCGTCGAAGCCGTCCATCTCGACGAGGAGCTGGTTCAGGGTCTGCTCACGCTCGTCGTTGCCACCGCCGATGCCGGCACCACGGTGACGACCGACGGCGTCGATCTCGTCGATGAAGACGATGGCCGGCGAGTTCGCCTTGGCCTGCTCGAAGAGGTCGCGGACACGGCTCGCACCGACACCGACGAACATCTCGACGAAGTCCGAACCGGAGATCGAGTAGAACGGCACGCCGGCTTCACCCGCGACGGCGCGGGCGAGCAGGGTCTTGCCGGTTCCGGGAGGGCCGTAGAGCAGCACGCCCTTCGGGATCTTCGCCCCGACGGCCTGGAACTTCGCGGGCTCCTTGAGGAACTCCTTGATCTCGTGCAGTTCCTCGATCGCCTCGTCGGCACCCGCGACGTCGGCGAACGACACCTGCGGGTTCTCCTTGTTGTTGATCTTGGCCTTCGACTTGCCGAACTGCATGACCTTCGAGCCGCCGCCCTGGGCGCTCGAGAGCAGGAACCAGAACAGGGCACCGATGATCAGGAACGGGAGCAGGATGCCGAGCAGCGACAGGAACCAGTTGCCCTGGGCGACACGGTCGTTGTAGCCGTCGGGCAGGTTGGCGTCGTTGACCGCCTGCACCACTTCTTCGCCGCGGGGCGTGGAGTAGTAGAACTGCTCCTGCTTGTCGCCGTCCTTCAGGACGAGGTCGACCCGCTGCTCGGTGGAGTTGATGGTCGCGGACGAGACCTTGTCATCGGAGAGCTGCTCGAGACCCTTCTGGGTGTCGATCTCTTGCGTGCTGCCCTGGCTGATGACGCTCCAGCCGATGAAGATGCCCGCCAGCGCGATCAGCACGTAGAGGTACGGGCCGCGGAAGATGCGCTTGAAGTTCATGTGATCCGGGCGCGAGTGCCCGACACCTTTCTCTGCCGAAGTTGCGTGCAGGTCAGCATACGGCCGCGATTCTGTGGCGAGAATGGGTGTCCTCTGCGGGCGAACTCACCCCCGGGCCAGAGTCGGCCGAGTGCGACCCGAGCGCGGCGGGCCGCCCGTCAGGAGTAGACGTGCGGAGCGAGGACGCCGACGCCGCGCAGGTTGCGGTAGCGCTCGTCGTAGTCCAGGCCGTAGCCGACCACGAACGCGTCGGGGATGTCGAAGCCCACGTACTTCACGTCGACCTCGACCTTGGCGGCCTCGGGCTTGCGCAGCAGGGCGACGATCTCGACGCTCGCGGCACCACGGGACTGCAGGTTCTGCTTGAGCCACGACAGGGTCAGGCCGGAGTCGATGATGTCCTCGACGATCAGGACGTCGCGGCCGTGCAGGTCGGTGTCGAGGTCCTTGAGGATCCGCACCACACCGGACGACTTCGTGCCGGAGCCGTACGACGACACCGCCATCCAGTCCATCCGCGCCTGCATCTTGAGGTGGCGCGAGAAGTCCGCCATCACCATGACGGCACCCTTGAGCACGCCGACGAGCAGCGGGTCGCGGCCCGCGTAGTCGGCGTCGACGACCGCCGCGAGCTCGGCGAGCTTCTCGTCGATCTGCTCGGGGGTGAAGAGCACTTCGGACAGGTCTGCCTGGACGTCGGAGAGTTCCACCACGCCAGCCTAACCGGCGCTGAACTCGATGCGGTCGCCGGTCCGCGTGGCACGGACGCCCGGCAGGTCGATCGGGCCCTGTCCGCTCCAGTCCGTGACCAGCCGGCAGACCTCGAGCGTCTGCACGCGCGACAGCGTCACCCCGAACTCGCTCTCCACCGCGAGGCGCACGAGTCGCTGCCGGAGCGCCGGCGGGTTCGCCCCGAGCGCCCGCACCGACAGCGAGATGCCCGCCTCGGAGTGCTCGGCGATGTCCTCGGCGATCTCCTCGGCGAAGTGGTCGAGGGCGGCGGAGTCCTCGCGCAGCTGGTCGGCCGTGCGGGCCAGGGCCTCGGGCACCCCGGCACCGAGCTCCCGTTCGAGCACCGGCAGCAGGGTGTTCCGCACCCGCACCCGTGCATACGCGGGGTCGTCGTTCTGCGGGTCGTGCCACGGCGCCAGCCCCGCTGCGGCACACGCCTGCCGGGTCGCGTGGCGCCGGACCGACAGGAGCGGCCGGCCGTAGGCCGGGCCGCTGTCGCGTCGGGCGAGCGGTTGCATTCCGGACAGGCTGTCCGGCCCGCTGCCGCGCAGCAGGCCGAGCAGCACCGTCTCGGCCTGGTCGTCCAGGGTGTGGCCCAGCAGCACCAGGGGTGACCCGGTGGCGGCCGCGACCTCGGCGATCGACGCGTGGCGGGCCTCCCGGGCGGCGCCTTCCGGACCACCGTCGGAGCCGACCGTGACCCTGCGGACCGTCACCGGGTCGAGTCCCAGCTCGGATGCCTGCCGGGAGGCGCGGCTCGCGACCGCCTCGGAGCCCGCCTGGAGCGCGTGGTCGACGACCACTGCCCCGGCCCGCAGACCCTGCTTGCCCGCTTCGAACGCGGTGGCCGCCGCCAGGGCGAGGGAGTCCGGTCCGCCGCTCAGTGCGACGAGGACCAGGTCGCCTGCGGCGACCACACCGTCGTCGACGGCTGCGGCGAGCAGGTCGCGGACCGCCAGGCGGGTCTCGGCGACGGCGGGGTCGAGCCGGGGACGCGGAGAGTTCACCCGGTAACGTTAGCCGCGCTTTCGCAACACACGACAGTCCCCGAAGCAGACACAGGAGCGCAACATGGCCGCGTACGACGTCGTCGTCGAGATCCCCAAGGGCAGCCGCAACAAGTACGAGGTGGACCACGAGACCGGTCGCGTCTACCTCGACCGCGTGCTGTTCACCTCGTTCGTCTACCCCACCGACTACGGGTTCTTCGAGAAGACCCTGGCCGACGACGGTGACCCCGTGGACGCGCTGCTGCTGCTCGAGTTCCCGACGTTCCCCGGCGTCGGCGTCAAGGTCCGCCCCGTCGGCGTCTTCAAGATGAGCGACGAGGCCGGCAACGACGAGAAGGTCCTCGTCGTCCCCGCCAAGGACCCGCGCTGGGCACACATCCAGGACATCTCGGACGTGCCGGAGCAGACGAAGTCCGAGATCGCGCACTTCTTCGAGCGCTACAAGGACCTCGAGCCGAACAAGTGGGTCAAGGCCGAGGGCTGGGGCGACGCCGCCGAGGCCGAGCGCATCGTGCAGGCCGGTCAGGCCGCGTACGTGCCCGGCTCGCACTGACGATCCCCTGACGACGAACGGCGCCCGCTCTCCTTCCGGAGGGCGGGCGCCGTTCTGTGTGCGTGGTGGGCTGCTGTCGCGCGGGGCGGGCCGGGCCGGGGCGTACCGGGTGGAAACGGGCGTACCTGGTGCGTTGATCCGTGCAGGTACGCCCGATCTCGCTCGGTATCGCAGCTGCTCTGGGAAAGAACGGGCAGACCGGGAGCGGGCTACAGGGAACCGCTCGGGCGGGCGACGTAGGGCATGAGCTGGTTCGGCAGCCAGATCGCGCGCTCGACAACGCCGACGCCGGGGCGCGCGGCCTCGACCATGGTGCCGTAGCTCGTCACGATCGAGTCGTGGTACGCCCCCGAGGCGGTGCCGTTCGACGAGTAGAACAGGATGTCGCCGGGCTGGCGCTGGGACAGCGGGACGAGGCGACCGATCGACTTGAAGTAGTTGTACTGCCAGACGACGTTGTGTCCACCGGTCGCGATGCCCTGCGAGCTGTAGGCCATCATCACGAGGCCGGAGCAGTCCCAGGTGGTCGGGCCGGCGCCGCCGAGGACGTACGCCTCGCCGAGCTGCCCTCGGGCGTAGGAGATCGCGCCGGCGGCCTTCGAGGGGCTGCTCGGGGCCGGTGCGGGGGCGGGTGCCGGGGCAGGAGCCGGCGCGGGAGCAGGGGCGGGTGCCGGCTTGCTCGGCGTGCTGGGAGTGCTCGGCTTGGACGGCGTGCTCGGCTTCGCGGGGGTGCCGGGGTTCGACGGGGTGCTCGGCTTGGACGGCGTGCTCGGGACGGCCGGAGTGGAGGTCCCGCCGCCGGTGCTGCCGGTGCCGCCCGTGTTGCCGGTGCCGCCCGTGTTGCTGCCGCTCGTGCCCCCGCCGGCGGCGTTCCCGGTGCCGGCGTCGTTCCCGGTACCGGCGTCGCCCGTCTGCTTGGCGATGGCGGCCGCGGCGGCCTTCGCCTGCTGCGCGCTCCAGTACGCGGTCTCCGTCGCGACGCTCGTGCCCTTCAGGTACGCGAGCTGGCGCAGGACCTCGGCCTGCTGGTCCTGTTCCTTCTGCACCCGCGCCTGGGCGCCTGCGGCCACGTCGTTGGCCGTCGCGAAGGTGGTCTTCGTCGCCTCGGTCGCCTTGCTCAGGGCCTTCTCGGCGGCGGACTGCTGGGCCGCCAGGGACTCGACGGTCTTCTGGTCGGCGCGTGCCTCGGCGAGGACGGTCGCGGAGCGCTCGGACAGGTGCGACATCGTGCCGACGCGGTAGAGCAGGTCCTTCGAGTCCGTCGAGTCCATGAGCATCGTCGTCGACAGGTCACCGCCGCCCGTGCGGGACAGCTCGACCACGAGCCCGGCGACCTGGCCGGCCGAGTCGTCCGCCCGGTCCTTCGCACGCTTCGACTGCGCGGACAGGTCGGCAAGGGTGTCCTCGGCCTCCTGCTGCTGCGACGCCGCCAGGGCGTACGCCTGTCCGGCCTGCTGTTCGGCGACACCGGCCTGGTCGGCGGCGTCCTGCAGCGTGCCGAGCCGGTCGCTCAGCTCGTCGACCGTCTGTTGGGCGTCGGCCGCGTCGGACTTGGCGGCCTTGACGTCGGCCCAGGAGGGACCCGAGGGCGCGGCCTGGGCCGGTCCGGCGATGACGACCGACAGGCCGATGCCGAGCACGGCGATGGTCGCGATCCCGCAGGAGAACGAGCGAGCGGAGGTGGTCATGACGTGGAAGGACTCGTTCCGGTGGCGCTGATGCTCATACCGAGATCCCCCGCGCTGCCATGAAGGGGACCGGGTCGACGGCAGCGCCGTTGACCCGGGTCTCGAAGTGGAGGTGGCACCCGGTCGACCAGCCGGTCGAGCCGATCTTGGCGATCTGCTGTCCCGCGGTGACGTGCTGGCCGGCGGTGACCATGATCCCGCCGTCGACGACGTGGCCGTACGCGGTGGAGATGCCGCCGCCGTTGTCCAGGATGACCTCGTTGCCGTACCCGCCACCGTTGCCGGCGAAGGTGACGGTGCCGTCGTGTGCCGCGTAGATCGGGGCGTAGCAGGCCGGGGCCAGGTCGACGCCGGCGTGCAGGGCGCTGACGTGCGTGTAGGGGTCGACGCGGTAGCCGTAGGGACTGGTCTGGTACCCCCCGGCGGGTCGGACCCAGCCGGACGCGTTCGCGCTGCCGCCGCCGGTGCCGCCCTGGCTGGTCGCCGCCGCCTTCGCGGCTGCCCTGGCCGCAGCGGCCGCGATCTGTGCCTGCCGCTTCTTCTCGGCGGCGACGCCCTTGCGGTAGTCCGCCTCGACGCCCTGCTGCTTGGTGGTGAGGGCAGTCAGCTGCGCCTCGAGCCGGGACTGGTTGTCGTTCTGGGCGTCCACCGCGGTCTGTGCGGCGTCGGCGGCGCCCTGGGCCTGCTGCATCTTCGACTGTGCGGCGTCGGCGAGGTCGCCCAGGGCTGCTTTCGCAGTGTCCGCCTTGTCGGCCTGGGCCTGGGCGGTGCCGCGGTCCTGCGAGGCCTGCGAGTAGATGCCGTCGGCTTGCTCGCTGAGCTTCGACATGGCACCGAGCTCGTAGAGCAGGTCACCGGAGTCCGAGGGGTGCGTGAGGATGTCGGTCGTCACGTCGTTGGCGCTGGCCCGACCGAGCTGCGCGGCGAGCTGACCGGCCTGCGCTTCGGACCGCGCGGCGGTCTGCTCGGCCTCGTCGGCCTGGGACTGCAGCGACTTCTGCTTGAGCGTCGCCTCGTCGTACTTGCTCTGCGCGGCCTGGTACGCCTCGCCCGCGGCCTGGGCTGTCTTCTGCTTGGCAGCCGCCTCGCTCTTCAGCGACGAGATGAGCGACTTGATCTCGCTGACCTTGGCCTGCTGGGCGCTGGTCGACGACTTCGCCTGCTGCACCTCGTCCCAGCTGGGGTAGCTCGCAGCGCTGGCGGACGACGTCGGGGCAAGGGCCGCGAGCGTGCCGGCCGTGAGCGCGACGGCGACCGCGGCGGCGATCAGGCGGCTGCGGGTGCGGAGGGAGAAGGGAGTGGAGGTCGACATGTATCTCGATTTCGTAACAGCGCGGCAAGGCTCACGCACGTAACACTGTTAACAGGTGCAACAGTAACAACACGGGTCGCAGGCTCGACAGCCCCTCGGACGAGGGGTGCGGCCGCCGACGATGCTCGCACCGACAGCATCGGAGACCCGTGCGCTGACGCCGCGACACGCCGGGGATGCACGGTTGGCGGGGTCGGATTTGTGAAACCCGGGGGGCATCCGTATGCTTGTCCATCGGTAGCGCGATGCACTGCTTGCGGCCCTATCGTTTAGTGGCCTAGGACACCGCCCTTTCACGGCGGCAGCACGGGTTCGAATCCCGTTGGGGTCACTCCTTGAGTGAGCGAGCAAGTAGTACTGAACAACACCACAGCAATTCAATATGGCCCTGTAGCGCAGCTGGTTAGCGTGCCGCCCTGTCACGGCGGAGGTCGCGGGTTCAAGTCCCGTCAGGGTCGCCACGGCTGGATAGCTCAGTTGGTAGAGCGTTCGACTGAAAATCGAAAGGTCCACGGATCGATGCCGTGTCCAGCCACCGGTGAAGGCCCCCTGCTTCGGCAGGGGGCCTTTTCCGTTGTCTGAGCGGTGTGACGTCGCTCGCAGCGCACAACCAAAGTCACCCCGAACCACGCAGCAGCGCAGTTCGGGGTGACTTTGGTTGTGCGGCTCGCGTTCGCGCCGGTTCGCCGACGGCCTGGAGGCGCGGGTCGCCTCCGCACGTCGGCTTCGGCGGCTAGGCCTCGCGCGTCTTCGGGCTGCTGTCGTTCGTCTTCGCGGGGTCGCGCTCGACCACGGCGCCCAGGGCATCGTCGATCCGCGACATGAGCTCCGCGGGGATCGCGACGCCGGCAGCGCCCGCGTTGTCGTGCACCTGCTCCGGACGCGAGGCCCCGATGATCGCGCTCGCGACGTTGTCGTTCTGCAGGACCCAGGCGACGGCGAGCTGCGCCATCGACAGGTTGAGCTCGTCGGCGACCGGCTGCAGCTCCTGCACCGAGGACAGCACCTCGTCGCGCATGAACCGCTTGATCATGTCCGCGCCGCCCTTGTCGTCGGTCGCGCGGGAGCCCTGGGGCAGCGGCTGACCCGGCTTGTACTTGCCGGTGAGCACCCCCTGGGCGATCGGGGACCAGACGATCTGCGAGATGCCGAGTTCCTTCGAGGTGGGGACGACCTCGTCCTCGATGACCCGCCACAGCGCCGAGTACTGCGGCTGGTTCGAGATGAGCTGGAAGCCGAGGTCCTTCGCGAGCGCAGCACCCGCACGCAGCTGGTCCGCGGTCCACTCGCTGACGCCGACGTACAGGACCTTGCCCTGGCGCACGATGTCCGCGAAGGCCTGCATCGTCTCTTCGAGCGGGGTCTCGTGGTCGTAGCGGTGTGCCTGGTACAGGTCGACGTAGTCCGTCTGCAGCCGCTGCAGCGAGCCGTCGATCGACTCAAGGATGTGCTTGCGGGACAGCCCGGTGTCGTTGTGACCCTTCGGACCGGTCGGCCCGAACACCTTCGTGGCGATCTCGAGGGACTGGCGCCGCTCCCCCTTGAGCGCTTCGCCGAGGACCGTCTCCGCGCCGGTGTTGGCGTAGACGTCGGCGGTGTCGAACGTCGAGATGCCGACCTCGAGGGCGGCCTTGACGCAGGCGATCGCCGCGTCGTTCTCGACCTGGGATGCGTGGGTGAGCCAGTTGCCGTAGGTGATCTCGGAGACCTTGAGGCCCGAGTTGCCGAGGTAGCGGTACTCCATGTGCGTGTCACTCCTGTCGTGGGGCGCGTCGGTGCGACCCGAACCGTGACGGTAGTCGCGTCGCCCCCAGGAGCACTCGGCCTGCGAGTGCACACCTGTACGCTGATGTTTCAGAGACGATCGGAAAAGACGAAACCCCGGCGATGTGGCCTGAGCCAGGGATCGTTCCGGGGTCTTCGTGAACAACGGTAGCAGGCGAGGCGGGATGCAGGAAGACGAGCTCGAGCGGCTCATCACAGAACGGCTCCGTTCGTACGCAGGGCGGACCGGGTCGTCGACTGAAGCACTGCGGCTCTACGAGTGGAACATGCGAGCCGCGGCGGCGGTCATGGAGCTCACCGGCGTCGTCGAGGTGTTCGCTCGCAATGCGCTCGACCGTGAACTCTTCGCGTGGGCATCGAGCCGCGCCGGGCCACCCTGGTTCGACATGGCACCACTCGACAGCCGCGGGCGTGCCGACCTCGCCAAGGCACGGGCACGGGCGAGTCGAGAAGGTCGTCGTCCCGAAGTGCACGGACGGGTCATCGCGGAACTCAGCTTCGGGTTCTGGCGGTACCTCGTGGAATCGCGTTACCACACGTCGCTCTGGGTTCCTGGCCTGCATCGAGCCTTTCCGCACGGGCCGGACAACCTGCGGATCCGACGGAGCGAGGTGGCGCGACGGCTCCAGCAGCTGCACTTCGTGCGGAACCGCGCCGCGCACCACGAACCCATCCACGCGCGGAACCTGCAGCGGGACCACGACTTCGCACTCGAACTGCTCAGCTGGATCAGTCCACACGCGGCATCCTGGGCTGAGGGCACCACGTCGATCGAAGCCGTGCTCCGTGCCCGCCCCGACGGGTAGGTGCAGGATCGAAAGGGTTGCGGCACGGAGCGGTGCCGCCGGAAGCGAGGGAGCATCCATGACCGGAGCGAGCGTGTTGTTCATCGGCGGGAGCGGCGTCATCAGCGCCGCCTGCGTCCGGGAAGCCGTCGAGCAGGGGTTCGACGTCACCGTGCTCAACCGGGGGACCACCGGGGGCAGGCCGATCCCGGAGGGTGTGACGCGCCTCCAGGCCGACGTGTCGGACCGCAGCGCACTGGCGGACGCACTCGGCGACCAGCGCTTCGACGTGGTCGTGAACTGGATCGCCTTCACGCCGGACCAGGTGCAGGCCGACGTCGACTTCTTCGCCGGGCGGACGCGGCAGTACGTGTTCATCAGTTCGGCCTCGGCGTACCAGACGCCGGCTACGCACCTGCCGATCACGGAGTCGACACCGCTCAAGAACCCGTACTGGCAGTACTCGCGCGACAAGATTGCGTGCGAGGAGCTGCTGATGCAGGCGTACCGGGAGCAGGACTTCCCGGTGACGATCGTGCGGCCGTCGCACACCTACGACGAGACGAAGCTGCCGCTGACCGGCGGCTGGACCGCGGTCGCTCGGATGCGTGCCGGTAAGCCGGTCATCATCACCGGCGACGGCACCTCGCTGTGGACCCTGACGCACAGCCGCGACTTCGCGGTCGGGTTCACGGGGCTGCTCGACCGGGCCGAGGCGATCGGTGAGCCCTTCACGATCACGAGCGACGAGGCGCCGACGTGGAACGCCATCGCGCACGAGATCGCGGCGGCGGCCGGGGTCGAGGACCTGCGGATCGTGCACGTGCCGGCGGACGCGATCAACGCCGTCGACCCCGAGTGGGGCGCGGCGCTGCTCGGCGACAAGGCGAACAGCTCGGTGTTCGACAACAGCAAGGTCCGGTCGCTCGTGCCGTGGTACCGGCCGCGCACGACCTACCGGCAGGGTGTACGCGAGGTCATCGCCTGGTACGAGGCGCACCCCGAGGAGCAGGTCGTCGACGAGCGGCTCGATGCCCTGATGGACGAGCTGGCGGCGCGCTGGGCGGTGTGAGCCGCACTGGTTGACGCGCGCCGGCGCACGCAAGACACCGGTGTTCGCGCTCCGCACCGCGGGATGCGGGGGTTCAACGCGCGAACACCGGTGTTTTGCGGATCAGGTCAGGCGCGCGCCGCCAGGACGTCGGCCAGGGTTCCGATCGCGAAGCGCACCTCGTCGTCGGTGACGACCAGGGGCGGCGCGAAGCGGATCGTCGACCCGTGGGTGTCCTTCACCAGGAGCCCGCGGTCGGCGAGGTCCTTCGAGATCGCCTTGCCGGTGCCGAGCGCGGGGTCGATGTCGATCCCCGCCCAGAGTCCGGCGACCCGGTGCGAGACGACACCCTTGCCGAGCAGGTCGTCGAGCAGGCCGCGCAACAGCGGTTCGCCGTCGAGGGCCCGCTGCTGGAAGGTGCCCTCTCCGAGCATCGCCACGACCTCGGCACCGACGGCTGCGGCGAGCGGGTTGCCGCCGAAGGTGGACCCGTGCTCGCCGGGGCGCAGGACGCCGAGGACCGCAGCCGAGCCGACGACCGCCGACACCGGCACGATGCCGCCGCCCAGTGCCTTGCCGAGCGTGATGAGGTCGGGGCGGACCCCGACTCGCTGCACCGCGAGCGTGTGTCCGGTGCGACCGAGGCCGGACTGGATCTCGTCGGCGATGAACAGCGCGCCGAACTCGTCGCAGACCGCGCGGACGTCAGGAAGGTAGGACTCCGGCGGGATGACCACGCCGCCCTCGCCCTGGATCGGCTCGAGCAGGACGGCGACGACGGTCTCGTCCATCGCCTCGCGCAGAGCCGCAGCGTCGCCGTACGGCACCGTGCGGAAGCCGGGCGTGAACGGTCCGAAGTCATCGTGGGCCGAGGGGTCGTCCGAGAACGAGATGATCGTCGTGGTGCGGCCGTGGAAGTTCCCGGACGCGACGATGATCGTCGCCCGCTCGGCCGGCACGCCCTTGACGCGGTAGCCCCAGGCGCGGGACACCTTGATCGCGGACTCGACGGCCTCGGCACCGGTGTTCATCGGCAGGACCATCTCGGTCTCCGTCAACGCCGCCAGTGCTGCGGCGAACGGCCCGAGCTGGTCGTTCACGAACGCCCGGCTGGTCAGCGTCACGCGGTCGAGCTGCGCCCGTGCGGCGTCGAGCAGCCGCGGGTTGCCGTGGCCGAAGTTCACCGCGGAGTACGCGGCGAGGCCGTCCAGGTACTGCTTGCCGTCGACGTCGGTGGCGGTCGCTCCGGCACCCGACGCGATGACGACGGGCAGCGGGCTGTAGTTGTGCGCGAGGGCGCGGTCCTCGACGGCGAGCGCCGCCGCGGTGTTGACCCCGAGCGACGCTGCCGCCGACATCAGCTGACCCCGAGCGAACGCGCGACCGAGGTGCCGGTGCCGAGCGGGTGCAGGTCGAGGGTGCAGCACTTCACGCCGCCACCGCCGAGCAGCAGCTCGGACAGGTCGACGCCGATCGGGTTGTAGCCCTTCTCGCGCAGCTGTTCCGCGAACCGAACAGCCCGGGCGGCGATCACGACGTTGTACCCGTCGGAGTACGAGTTCAGGCCGAGGATCGCGGCGTCTTCTTCGGTGGCGATGATCGCGTCCGGGAAGCGCTCGCGCAGGATCGCCAGCGACGGCTCGTCGAAGGCGCTCTCCAGGTACGCGATGTTGCTCGTCCCGTCGACGGAGGGCTCGGGGTCGAGCACGGCGATGGCGGTGTCGAGGTGGTAGAAGCTCGGGTTGATGAGCTTGAGGGTGACGACCTCGCGGCCGTAGATCTTCGCGAGCTCGTCGTGCGAGGTGCTGTCCGACCGGAAGCCGGTGCCGGCGAAGATGGTGTCCCCGATGAGCAGGAAGTCACCCTCGCCCTCGTTGGTCTGCTCCGGCTCGGCGACGGTCAGACCGGCCTGGCGGAACCAGTCCATGTACGCGGGGCCCTCGGGCTGGCGCTCGGGGTACTGGAACTTCGCGCCGTACGCGATGCCGTCGAGGACGAACCCGCCGTTGGCCGCGTAGACCATGTCCGGCAGGCCGTCGATCGGGTCGATGTACGAGATGTCGAAGCCGAGCTGCTCGTAGACGGCGACGAGCGACTCCCACTGCTCGACGGCCTTCGACGTGTCGGTCGGCTCCTCCGGGTGCATCCACGGGTTGATCCGGTAGCTCACGGTGTAGAAGTCCGGCTTGCACATCAGGATCGTGCGCTTGGTGGCAACACGGGCCGGGGTGGCGACGGACTCGGGGGCGGGTGCGGTGTTCGACATCAGTCCTCCTGGAAGGGACCGGGGCCCGAGCCTGCCAGGAACCGAAACGGAACGAGGAGAAGAGCTCCGGTGAGATGCAGGCTCACTCACCGCAGCGGACCAGGTCGACGCCGAGTCGATCCTTCCACAGACTCACCGCAGCGGAACAGTGACACTCATGCATCGACGCCACTCAGAAGTCTGGCATGAACCGTCCGACGAGTGCAGTCCCCCGCCTGCGGGACCGTGACACCCGTTCGGGTGACGCACGTTTCGTGCGCGAGACCCACCGGGCTCGCAACAAGTCCGCGTACGATGGGGACAAATGGATACGCTCGACCACCGCATCCTGGATCAGCTCCGGGACAACGCCCGCGCCGGCTACGGCGACATCGGGTCGGTGGTCGGACTCTCGGCCTCGGCCGTCAAGCGCCGCGTCGACCGGCTGGTCGGTGACGGCGTCATCCAGGGCTTCACGATCAAGGTCGACCCCGCCGTCGAGGATCGCGGCACCGAGGCCTGGGTCGAGCTCTACTGCCGCGGCACCGTCTCGCCCGACGAGCTGCGTGCCCTGCTCGACACCGTCCCCGAGGTCATCGACGCCGGCACGGTCACCGGCAGCGCCGACGCCGTCGTGCACATGCGCTCGAAGGACCTGTCCGCGCTCGAGGAGGCGCTCGACAAGGTCCGCCTCGCACCCCAGGTCGACCACACCCGCTCCGCGATCGTGCTCTCCAAGCTCGTCAGTCGAGAGACCGCGTAACGTCCCACGCATGGGACGGAAGACGGTCTGGAGGCGCGACTCGGCACCCACGGGATCGCGCCCGGCCCGGCAGCTGGTCACCGCTGCGAGCGTCGCCTACGTCGCGAACTGCCTGTGGGGCACCGCGGTCGCCGTGCGGCTGATCCGCACGAAGAAGCTCCGCGTCGTGCACCACGGCCTGTTCGTCGTGACCGCGACCCTGACCGGCGTCGCGGCGACCACACCCGCGTGGACGCGCGACCGCACCGCACTGTTCCTGCTGCCGGCACTCGTGCCGCTGGCGGTCGCTCCACGCACGAACCCGCGCTCCGGAGCACACTGGAGGGTCGCGGTCGCCGCCGCACCGTCCTACCTGGGGGCCGTGCTCGCACGCAGGCGATCAGAGAGGTGAGCAGTGGAGCTGTTCGAGGCCATCCGACGACGACGCACGACGAACGGGCCGTTCCTGCCCGATCCGGTGTCGGACGAGCACCAGCGGCTGCTCATGGAGCTCGCCGGCCGGGCGCCGTCGCAGCTCAACAGCCAGCCGTGGCGCTTCGTGCTGATCGAGGAACGCCAGACGATCGACCGCGTCGCCGAGATCAGCGGCAGCTCGATGACCCGCACCATGGCCGAGGGCACGTTCTTCGAGCGGTACAAGCCGTACTTCCGGTTCTCCAAGGCCGAGATGGACGAGCGGCGCGACGGCATGCTGTTCGACAAGCTCCCCGGGCCGCTGCGGCCGTTCACGAAGCAGGTGTTCACGAAGCGCGGGCAGCTGCTCATGAACACACTCCGGGTGCCGCAGACCCTGGGTGAGGAGAACCGGAAACTCGTCGCCGGGTCACCGCTGCTGCTCGGCGTGATGCTCGACCGCCACGAGTACCGGAAGGAGGAGCTGTCCGGCTTCTACTCGGTGTTCAGCATGGGCGCGGCGATGGAGAACATCTGGCTCGCGACGACCGAGCTCGGCCTGGGGATCCAGTTCGTGTCCTTCCCGATGGAGACCCCCGGCGCGTGGGAGGAGATCGAGGGACTGCTCCGCGTGCCCGAGTCGCTCGAGCTGATGGCCGTCTACCGGATCGGGTACCTGCCCCCGGAACGACGACGGCCGGCCATCGACTGGACGTCGAGCGAGCGGAAGCGTCCCTCGCAGTACGTGTTCCGCGGCACCTGCGACACCCCGCAGCAGGGGTGGGACGACGCACCCGTCGCAGCCCACATCGAACCGGAGGCGACCACATCGTGACCGACACCCGACCCACTCACGTGACCCCGGGCCTCCAGGCCGTGGCCCCCGGTCTGCCGGGCCGCCCCTGGATCTCGCAGGACTGGCTCGACGTCGTCTTCGTGCACTGGCGCGTCGACGTGTCGGCGGTGGCCCCGCTGCTGCCGGCCGGCACGCGGCCCGACACGATGGCGCTCGACGGCACCGACGACGGGGCGACCACCTGGGTGGGCCTCATCGCGTTCCGGTTCGAGGACACCCGGTTCCCGCCGTTCTCGACCGGGAGCATCGGCGACTTCGTCGAGCTGAACGTCCGCGTCTACACGGTCGACGAGCAGGGGCAGCGTGGGGTGGTGTTCCTGTCACTCGACGCCGGCAAGCTCCTGCCGACCATCGGTGCACGCGTCGCGACCGGCCTGCCGTACCGGTGGGCGGTCGCGGAGTCGCGCAGCGGTGACGGCCGCGTGGGGTACGCGATGCGGCGGCACGGCACCCACCTGCGGTCGATGCTCGACGTCCGTGTGGGCGAGGTGCTCGACGAGCCGGGGCCGCTCGAGACGTTCCTGACGGCGCGGTGGGGCATGCACGTGCACCGGGCGGGACGGACGCGGTTCTGGCCGAACGAGCACGAGTCGTGGCCGTTGCACCGGGCCTCGGTCGTGTCGCTGCGGGACGACCTGGTCGGAGCTGCCGGGCTGCCCTTCGGGCTGACCGAGCTCGAGCCGGACTCGGTGCTCTACTCGCCGGGGGTCACGACGCGGTTCGGTCGGGGGCGCTGAGGCACGGCTGCTGCCGCATCGGGGGACAGCGGCTGAGTGGTGCACGGTCGACCGCAGGTACAAGGGAGCCATGACTCGAGTGGCAGTGGTGACCGGTGGATCCGCAGGACTGGGACGGGCGACCGTCCGGGAGCTCGCCGCACGGGGGTGGGACGTGGCCGTCCTGGCCCGCGGGCAGGAGGGCGTCGACGCCGCCGTCGCCGAGGTCGAGGCAGCCGGGCGACGCGGGTTGGCCCTGGTCGCCGACGTCTCCGACCGCGACGCCGTCGAGGCCGCGGCCGACCGGGTCGAGCGGGAGCTCGGACCGATTGACCTGTGGGTGAACGGCGTGATGGTCGGAGTGTTCGGGAAGTTCCTCGACACCGCCCCGGAGGACTTCGAGCGAGCGCTGCACGTGACCTACCTCGGCTTCGTGAACGGCACCCGGTCGGCGCTGTCGCGGATGGTCCCCCGAGGTCGTGGGCACGTGATCCAGGTCGGTTCGGCGCTCGGGTTCCGCGGGATCCCGCTGCAGGCCGCGTACTGCGGCGCGAAGCACGCGATCGTCGGGTTCACCGAGTCCGTCGTCTCCGAGCTGCGCGAACAGGGCAGCAAGGTCAAGGTGTCCCGCGTGGACATGCCGGCTCTCAACACGATCCAGTTCCAGTGGGTGAAGTCGAAGTTGCCGCACCACCCGCAGCCGGTCGCCCCGATCTACCAGCCCGAGGTCGGCGCCCGCGCCATCGCCGCCGTGGCCGAACGACCGCGCAGCCGCACCTGGGTGGGCGAGTCGACGGTCTACACGATCCTCGGCAACCGGATCAGCGGACGCTTCGCCGACTGGTACGCCGCCAAGACCCTGGTCGACGGGCAGCAGGCCCCCGACAAGGACGGCCTCGAGATGCGGGACAACCTGTACGAGCCGGTTCCGGGCGACCACGGCGCGCACGGGGTCTTCGACGAGTCAGCGCATGCCTGGTCGCCGCAGACCTGGTGGGTGGAGCACCGCCGGGTCGGCAACGGCATCATCGGGGCGGTGCTCGGCGCGGCCGGTGCCGCTGCACTCGTCGCGGGACGCCGACGATGAGCCGCCGGTCGTCGACCGTGAACGGGGCAGCCGTCGTCGAGCTGGCCCGTGCCGGGCTCGGCCTGTGGCACCTGAGCCGTGCGGCCCGAGGGTCGGACCAGGCCGTGCTGCACGGCGTGCTCGGGGTCCGACAGCTCGCACAGGCTGCGCTCGTCGCGCGAGCTGGTTCCGGCAACGCGCACACCCTGAGTGCCGTCGTGGACGCCCTGCACGGCGCGACGATGGTGCCGTTGGCCGTCGCCGACCCCCGTCGACGCCGGATCGCGCTCGACCAGTTCTGGATCGCCGCGGTGCTCGCGGTCGCCGAGGCAGCGGTCGTCGGTCGCAGCGGTCGGCGCTGACTCCTGTCGGGGGTGCTCGGTAGCGTCGCCGGCATGAGCACGATCTACTCCGTCGCGTCCTCGCTGGACGGCTTCGTCGCTGCGCCCGACGACGACCTCGACTGGCTGCTGCAGTTCGGGTTCGAGCCGTTCCAGGAGCACCACGACCGGTTCTTCGCCGGCGTCGGCGCGATCGCGATGGGCTCGACGACGTACGAGTGGCTGCTCGAGCACGACGACACGTGGGCGTACCCGGACCTGGCGACGTGGGTGTTCACGACCCGAGACCTGCCGGTGCCCGACGGCGTCGACGTGCGTTTCGTCTCGGACGAGGTCGGCGACCACCAGGCCGACCTCGAGCGCGAGGCCGCCGGGCGTGACGTCTGGGTCGTCGGCGGCGGACTGCTCGCGGCGCAGTACCAGCAGGCGGGCATCCTCGACGAGCTGCGGGTCACCGTGATGCCGGTCGCACTCGGCGGCGGAGCTCCCCTGCTGCCGGTCGCCGCACCGACCCCGGTGTTCGAGCTCGTCGGCACCACGCAGTTCGACGGCGGGGCGGTCGAGCTCCACTACCGTTCCGCAGCAACCGCGGCGTAGCGTCCGGGGCATGAGCGACAACGAGCAGACCGAGCCCGTCATGGACGGTGCCACCGATGCCACGAACCACGAGAAGCTGCAGGGCCTGATCGAGCAGGTCGACCACGACCACGCCGGTGAGGGCGCCGGCGCGATGGCGGACCACCTGCGGGACCGCATGGACGAGACCGGTGTCGAGGACGAAGACGCGGGTGACGCCGAGGACTGATCCTCGGGGCACTTCGTGAGCAGAAGAGGTCGGGTCCCGTCTGGGAACCCGACCTCTTCTGCTCACGAAGCGGAACGCGCGAAGCGGAACGCGCGAAGCGGAACGCGCGAAGCGGAACGCGCCCGACGCGCGACGCGCCTAGACGCGCAGCTCGGAGAAGTCGCTGTCGACGTCGCCGAACCGGTGCGCGGTGATCGACACCGACTGCTCACGCAGGTACGGCAGCATCTCGATCACACCGGCCTCGACCACGGGGGCGTCGTGGATCGCGACGTCGATGCTCGCACCCAGGGCTTCTTCGAGGGCGAGCGGGTCACCGCCGAGCAACCGGATCCGGGCACCGGGACCACCGAACGCCGTGTGGGCCGGCCGGTCCTGCCCCTGCGACAGCACGGCCTCGAGCGCGTCGACCGGCTGGTCGTCCTGGTCGGTGGACCAGTCCGCCTGGAACACGGCTCCCGACGACGCGCGGGCGTGGAACTCCTGGTCGGACTCGACCAGGTGGTCGACGACGTCGAGCGGGGACCGGTTCGACGCGAGCAGCTGCGTGAGCGGGCCCGGCAGCGGCCGAGCCGTGCTGAGCAGGATGTGCGCGCGTGCCGAGGTCGCGGCGACGAGCGTCCGGACGAGGTCCACGGTCGAGGCGTCCTCGGCCTGGCGCACGATGACGGACTGGGGTCGGTGGCGCAGCACGTTCCGCTGCACCACGAGCCCGGACAGGTCCCGCGACCGGAAGAGCGTCTCTCGTGCATGCACGTCGCTCAGGGCTCCGGCGCGGACACGGTCGAACTCCTCGAACGACAGCCCGGTGCGCGCGGCCTCGATCACCGCGGTGACACGCGGGGGCAGGCCGTGCAGCTGGATGCTCTTGTGCACGGTCCGGGGTGTGGGCTGCCAGCGCCCGAGGGTCGCGACGTACATCGGGCCGCCGGCCTTGGTGCCGGTGCCGACCGAGGAACCCTTCCAGCCACCGAACGGCTGGCGCCCCACGACGGCACCGGTGATGCCGCGGTTGACGGACAGGTTGCCGGCGTGGACCCGTGCCAGCCACTCGGACACCTCGTCGACGTCGAGCGAGTGGATGCCCGCCGCCAGCCCGAAGTCGGTGCCGTTCTGGATGGCGATCGCCTGCTCGAGGGTCTCGGCGCGCATGATGCCGAGCACCGGGCCGGAGTACACGGTCTGGTGGAAGTCGCTGCCGGGTCGGACGCCGTCCCGGATGCCCGGCGACCAGAGCCGGCCGGAGTCGTCGACCGCCTCGGGCTGCACGAGCCACGACTCCCCCGGCCCGAGCTCGGTCAGTCCCTGGCGGAGCGTGCCCTGCGGTTCGGCGACGAGCGGGCCGACCTGCGCCGTGGGGTCGTCCGGCCACGCGACCCGGAGCGTGCGGGTGGCGTCGACGAGCTGCCGCTGGAAGCGCTCGCTCTCACCCACGGACCCGACCAGGATCACGAGGGACGCCGCCGAGCACTGCTGTCCGGCGTGCCCGAAGGCGGACTGCACGATGTCCTGCACCGCCAGGTCGAGGTCGGCGCTCGGCGTGACGACGATGGCGTTCTTGCCGCTCGTCTCGGCGGTGAGCGGCAGTCCGGCACGCCACCAGCGGAACGAGCGGGCGGTGTCGGACGAGCCGGTCAGGATGATGCGGTCGACCGTGGGGTGGCCGATGAGGTCGCGGCCGAGTTCGTCCTCGGCCAGGTCGACGAGCTGCAGCAGCGAGTGCGGCACCCCGGCGTCCCAGAGCACGTCGGCGAGCACGGCACCGGAGCGCTTCGCCTCGGGCGCGGGCTTGAGCACGACACCGCTGCCCGCGGCGAGCGCCGCCAGCACGCCACCGGCGGGGATCGCGACCGGGGAGCTACACGGCGGCACGACGACGGTCAGCCGCGGCGGCACGTACTGCGCGCCCTCGACGTCACCGAGGCGCCGGGCGCTCTCGGCGTAGTAGTGGGCGGCGTCGACGGCCTCGGTCACCTCGGCGTCGGCCTCGGCGAAGGTCGTGCCCGTCTCGGCGGCCATCACCTCGATCAGGTCGGCGCGGCGGGTCTCGAGTTCGTGCCCGATGAGGTCGAGGAGCTCGGCGCGGTCGGACGGGTCCTGCCGCCCCCAGTTCACGCCGGCCTGGGCGGTCCGCGCCATGATCCGCTCGAGCTTGGACCGGTCGGCGACCTTCGCGCCGCGGATCGTCTGTGCGCCGAGCTGCGAGCGCGGCACCCGGCGCAGGACGTCGAGCGCCCAGGCCCGGTTCGCGGCGACGGACGGGTCGGTGTCGGGGGCGTTGTGGAACGCGTCGCGCAGGACCGGTTCGCCGAGGGCACGGTGGCGGTCCTGCGTGCGGTGGGTGGCGGGGACGGGCTCGTCGAGTGCGGCGACGGACGCCAGGAACCGGCTGTGCTCCCGCTCGAAGACGCTGGCGTCGTGGTCGATGTCGGCTGCGGCGGCGATGAAGTTCTCGGGGCTCGCGCTCTCCTGCAGGCGCCGGGCGAGGTACGCGATGGCCGAGTCGAACTCGTCCGGCTGCACGACGGGCGTGTAGAGCAGGATCTGGCCGACGTCGGCCCGGACGGCCTGGGCGTGGGTGGACGCCATGCCGAGCAGCATCTCGACGTCGACGGCGTCGGTGACCCCGCGGCGCTGCGCGAGCACCCACGCGGTGGCGAGGTCGAACAGGTTGTGCCCGGCGACCCCGATCCGCACGGCGTCGGTGCGCTCCGGCGTCAGTGCGGCGTCGAGCATCCGGAGGTAGGCGGTGTCGGTCTCGCGCTTGCTGCCCCAGGTGGCGAGGGGCCACCCGTGCAGGATCGCGTCGACGTGCTCCATGGCGAGGTTCGCGCCCTTGACGAGCCGCACCGTGATCGGGGCACCGCCGCGCGCCCGGCGTTCCTGCGCCCACTCGGTCAGCGCGTCGAGCGCTCCCGCGGCGTCGGGCAGGTAGGCCTGCAGCACGATGCCGGCCTGCAGGTCGGCGAACTCGTCACGGTCGAGCAGCGCCCGGAACACGGCGAGGGTGACGTCGAGGTCTCGGTACTCCTCGATGTCGAGGTTGATGAACTTGGCCGGGCGTCCGGCGGCCGTCGGCGCCGCGGCCAGGCGGTAGAGCGGGACGAGCCGGTCGACGACGCGCTCGACCGTCTGGTCGAAGGCCCACGGCGAGGTCTGCGGGACGACGGAGCTCACCTTGATCGACACGTGGTCGACGTCGTCGCGGGCGAGCAGGTCCATGGTGCCCTGCAGGCGTCGGTCGCTCTCGGCGCTGCCGAGGACGGCTTCGCCGAGCAGGTTCACGTTCAGTCGCGTGCCCGGACCGCGGACCTTGGCGAGGGCCGGGCCGAGCTTGCTCGTGCTCGCGTCGATGACCAGGTGCCCGGTCATCCGGCGCAGGATCCGGCGCGCGGTCGGGATCACGGCCCACGGCGCCATGGTGGCGAACCCTCCGCCGAGCGTCACCGCCCCGCGCAGGTACCAGGCGAGGAAGTCGGGGACGTCACGGCTCAGCTGCTCGAGGTTCCGTGCCGCCACGCGGGGGTCTTCGGGGCGGACGACCTTGTCCACGAAACCCCGGGTGAAGTCGAGGCCCTGCTCGTCGCGCAGGACCTCGGCCAGACGGACCGCGCCCGGGTCGGGCTTCACCCCGGCGGACGCCGCCAGCCACCGGCGCACGAGCGCGACGGCGTCATCGGTGGTGTCCTGGAGGCGAGCACTCGGCATCCCCCGATCGTATGCCGCACGTCCGACGCGACCTCGGAGCACGCCGTACGTCGGCCAGGAGTCATCCGAGCGGATGAAAGGGGTCGCTGCGCGGTCCGACCGTCCGCCCGGTGGATACGCTGGTCGGCATGTCGACGGAGGGCAACGGTGGCCACGACTGGGCCACCTGGGACGCGTACCACGACGTCTGGCGACGACTCGACCGAGCGCTCGACCGGGCCGTCCAGGCGGGCGCCGGCATCTCGGTCCCCGAGTTCGAGATCCTGATCGGCCTGCACCGCGACCCCGACCACCGTCTGCGCGTCCGGGACATCGCCGCGGGCATCGGCTGGGAGAAGTCGCGCGTCAGCCACCAGGTCACGCGGATGGTCTCCCGCGGCCTGGTCGAGCGGGCGGACTGCCCGAGCGACGCCCGCGGCAGCTGGGTGGTGATGACCGCGGACGGCCGTCGCGCGGTGCTCGCCGGCATCCGCGCACACACCGGCGCGCTCGAGGACCTGTTCTGGAGGCCCGTGGGGACCGACGCCGAGACGCTGCGGTCCGTCAGTGCGCGCGTCCAGGAGGCCATCGGCCCCGACGACGCCTCGGACGAGGCCGACGTCGGCTAGAGCGTGACGACGGCGAGCGCGCCGCGCTCACCGCGCAGCCGGACCTGCACGCTCTTGATGTCGTCCCGCGGGATGTCCGTCGACGCCGACAGCCCTCGTGCGTCCGCGCCGGCAGCCGTCCACGACCCCACGGTCTGCGTCGTGCCGTCCGTCCGGACGACGACGAGGTCGTAGAGGATCGACCCGTCCGGCGACCACTCCTTGCCGCCGTACGAGCACCCCCAGTCGAAGCGGGTGCCCCACTGTTCGCCGCTGATGGCGAGCTGGACGTCGAGTCCCTGCACGCCGGTCATGTCGTAGCGGTCGGCGGTGGCAGCTGCCGTCGGAGCGGCACCGGCCTGCACCGTGGTGCGCTCCCCCGCGGCACCGACCGCGAGCCCGCCCAGGACGGCGGCGACCACCGCGAGCCCCGCGGTGGCGGCGACCCAGACCCGGCGACGGCGGCGACGGTGTCGGACGCGGTGCGCGACGGAGGCGAGGTCGCTCTCGGAACGGGTGTCGGGCCTCCCGTCCGGTTCTGCGATCTCGATCGCCTGGTCGGCCGGCAGCTTGCCGAGCAGCCCCGGCAGACCGACCAGCTCGGCGACGGCGGCCGCACAGCGGTCGCACGTCTCGAGGTGCCGCTCGTACTCCAGCCGTTCACCGGCCGGGAGCGACCCCAGGACGTACGCCGCATCCCACTCCGCGTACTTGTCGTCGCTCATCGGGTCACTCCTCGTTCCTGCAGTGCGAGCCGGAGGGCTCGCAGCCCGTAGTGCAACCGCGACTTGGCGGTGCCCTCCGGGATGTCGTGTCGCCGTGCGATCTCCGGCACCGTGTGCCCGAGCCAGTACGCGTCCACCACCACGCGGCGGTGGTCCGGGGTCAGCGACGCGAGTGCGTCGGCGACCACGATCCGGTCCAGCACGGCGTCCGTGCTGTCCGACTCGATCCGTTCGACCTGGTGCTCGGTGCCTTGCTCGCGGCGGTTGCGTGCCGACCGCGCGTCGTCGACCACCAGGTTGCGCGCCACCGTGAAGAGCCACGCCCGCGCGCTGTCGGGTGCCCGTTCGAGCACGGCCGGACGCTGCCAGGCGCGGACCATCGTCTCCTGCACGACGTCCTCGACCGTCGAGCCGTCCCGCGTGAGGTGCCGGACGTACCGCGTGAGCGCGTCACCGTGCTCGCGGTACAGCGTCGCGAGCAGCTCGTCCGCGGAACGACTCGTCACGGTCACTTCCCGAGGTCGAGGGAGAACTCGACGGAGCCCTTCCCGTCCACGGTGACGAAGCCGAGCGACGGGGCCTTCACGCCGTAGTCGGCGAAGGTGATCGGCACGGTGCCGGCGACCTGGACGGTCCCGCCCTTGCCGACCGCGACCTGCGCGTCGGCCGTGACCGGCTTCTCGACGCCGTGCAGGTCCATCGTGCCGGTCAGGGTGACGTCCTGCGTGGAGCCGTCGAGCGCCTTCTTGACGTCGACGGGCTTCGTCAGCTCGAACGTGGCAGTGGGGTACTTGTCGGTCTGCAGCGCGGTGGAGCGGAAGTACTCGTCGCGGGCCGCTTCGGGGGTGCTGATCTTGCCGACCTGGACGGTGACGGTCGCCTTGGTGAGGGAGCCGCCGTCGACGACGGCGGTGCCCTTGACGTCCTTCGTGCGACCGACCACGTTCACATCATTCCCCTGCAGGACCTCGTGCACCCGGTACCCGGCGTACGAGCTGCTCTTGCTGGTCCAGGTGCCGTCGGCGTCCTTCGCGTCGAGGGTGCCGGACGAGGACGCCGGCAGCGAGGGGGCTGCGGCGGCCTCGCCGTTGACGGTGTTCGCGTAGATGACCGGGCCGGCGATGACGGCTGCTGCCGCCACGACGACGACGCCGGCGGAGATCCCGATGATGACCTTGGTGCGTTTGCGGAGTGCCATACCCAGACGACGAGACGGCCGGGCGGATCGTTCAAACGGGTTTCAGTCGGAGGTGCGGGCGCGGTCCTGGTCGGCGCGGTCCTGGTCGGCGCGGTCGTCGTCCGCCGCTGTGTCGTCCGCGGTCACGGCGTCGGCGGCCGGGGTCTCGCCGCGCATCCGGACGAGGCTCGCCAGCGTCGACACGGCCATCGCGGCGACGATCACCAGCAGGGACACCCACGTGTTGATCTCCGGCGCCCACTCGATGTGGTGGCCGCCGTTCAGGAACGGCAGCTCGTTGTCGTGCAGCGCGTGCAGGACGAGCTTCACGCCGATGAAGGCCAGGATCACGGCGATGCCGTACTTCAGGTAGACCAGACGCTCGAGCAGTCCGCCCAGCAGGAAGTAGAGCTGGCGCAGACCCATCAGCGCGAAGACGTTCGCGGTGAACACGATGAAGGGGCTCTCGGTGATGCCGAAGATCGCCGGGATCGAGTCGAGCGCGAACAGCAGGTCGGTGGTACCGATCGCGATGAGCACGATGAGCAGCGGCGTGAAGTGCCGGACACCGTCGTGGTGGGTGCGGAACTTCATGCCGTCGTACGTGTCGGTGAGACGGACCCGACGGCGGAGCAGCCGGACGATGAAGGTGTCCTTCTGGTCGTCCTCGT
Source organism: Curtobacterium sp. WHRI 8282 (assembly GCF_040223925.2). Classification (NCBI taxonomy): domain Bacteria; kingdom Bacillati; phylum Actinomycetota; class Actinomycetes; order Micrococcales; family Microbacteriaceae; genus Curtobacterium; species Curtobacterium sp. WHRI 8282. The sequence continues at coordinate 848,139 of NZ_JBEHCD020000001.1, read as the reverse complement.
CCTCGCCGCGGAGCTGCTGGATCGCCGTCCAGATCAGCCAGGCGCCGAAGATGTAGAAGATCCACGAGAAGTTCTCGATGAGCTGCGCGCCGACCAGGATGAAGATCCCGCGGAGCACGAGCGCGATGATGATGCCGAGCAGCAGCACCTCCTGCTGGATCTTCTTCGGCACCGAGAAGCGCGCCATGATGATGACGAACACGAACAGGTTGTCGATGCTCAGGCTGTACTCGGTGAGCCAGCCCGCCAGGAACTGCCCGGCGGAGTCGCCACCGGCGAAGACCAGCATGAGCACCGCGAAGACCAGTGCGAGCCCGACGTAGATGCCCACCCAGATGCCGGATTCGCGCAGCGTCGGCACGTGCGGGCGACGCGCGACGATGAGCAGGTCGGCGAGCAGGATCGCGACCAGGGCGATCATCGAGCCGACTTCGAACACGACGGGGAGCTCGGGCATGCGGAGCCTTCCTTGCTGGTGGTGGGGCGGGCAGCTTCGTGAGCGACCCGCACCAGTCTCCGGCATGATCCAGGCGGTGGCGAACCCCGGGGCTGCGTGCGGCGGACAGAGCCGTGCCGCTCCCGGCCGTTCCCACTGGTCGAACGGGCCGTAGCCTGGGCGCGTGGCGACTCCGCGAGCGATCTGCTTCGATCTGGACGGGACGCTGTTCGACCACCGCGGGTCCGCTCGCGTGGGCGTGACCCGGTTCCTCCAGGGTTTGGGCGTCGAGGTCACGGAGGCAGCGATCGGCGCCTGGTTCACCGCCGAGGACGAGCAGTTCGAGCGCTGGCGATCCGGGGTGATCGGCTTCCAGGATCAGCGACGCGCACGGCTCCGCACGGTCTTGCCGCAACTGGGCGTCGCGGTCCCCGGGGACGATACCGGCCTGGATGCCGTGTTCGACGACTACCTGCGTGCGTACCGCGAGGCCTGGCGGCTCATCCCCGAGACCCTGCCGCTGCTGCACGAGTTACGCGACCTCGGACACCGCCTCGGTCTCTTGACGAACGGCACGGAGACCCAGCAGCTCGACAAGCTCGCTCGGACCGGCCTGGCCGACGCGTTCGACGTCGTCTGCATCTCGGAACGCATCGGGTTCCAGAAGCCGGACGTCCGCGCCTTCCACGCCCTGGCAACACAGCTCGACGTCGACCCGGCGGACTGTCTCTTCGTGGGTGACGACCCCGAGCGCGACGTGGCCGGTGCCCGGGCAGCCGGGATGCGGGCGGTGCTGGTCGACCACGCGCAGCCGGAGGCCCCTGGTCTCCGGGCGCTCGTGCTGTCAGCGCTCTGACGTCACCGCGTCCGCGACGGCCCGGGCGACCTCGGTGGCGGGAGCCTCGGTCGCGTCGATGACCTCGGCCTCGGCGTGCAGCCAGCCGCGCGCCGCCTCGGCGTAGGCGTCGACGTACGCGAACCGGAACGTCGACGGCCCCACGATCTGATCGTTCTGGATCCGGTCGCGGAGCGTCGGCCCGTCGACGTGCAGCACGAAGTGCCGGATCGGTATCCCGTGGTCCGCGAGCCCCGCGGCGATCTCCCGCCAGTAGGCCTCGACCAGGACCGTCATCGGCATGATGAGCGGCCCGCCCACGTAGTCGTGCACCCGACGAGCGGTCTCGACCACGAGCGGCCGCCACGGATCCCAGTGCTGGAAGTTGTCGCTGGCCGGAAGCCCCGGCGTGACGTCCATCAGCACCTCGCCGACCTTCTCAGCATCGAGGATCCGCGAGCCGGGCAGCAGCGGCTGGAGCAGTCGGCTCGTCGTCGTCTTCCCCGCCCCGTGGGTTCCGTTCAACCAGACGATCACACCAGGACCCTAGCCGCCGACCACCCCGATGGGCGGTCGGCGGCTGGTCGGGCGGTCAGTCAGCGGTTCGGCCCGCCGGCAGGTCGGCCGGTCAGCGACCGCTGAGGTCGTAGGGACGCACCGTCGGGTCGACCGTCGTCAGGTACCCGCCCCCGGCGAGCGCCGTCGGCAGCGTGATGGTGCGGAGCACGGAGGGCTTCGTGCCGGTGGTGTCGATCTGGGTGATCTCCCCCTCGTCACCCCGCGTCACGAACACACTGCGGCCGTCGTCGGTCGCCGCGGTGAACCGCACCGAGGCCCCGGTGGCCGGCTGTCCGGCGACGGGACCCTTGCGCAACGGCGTGAGCGGGACCGAGGTCGTCCGGCCGGAGTAGACGCCGTCGGCCTGCTTCCGCACCAGGACGAGCGAGTCTCCGGTGCCCGACGTCAGCGCGACGGCGGCGAACCGGGCGGTGACGGCGACACGGGTGAAGGACCCGGTGCCGAGGTCGACGCTGCGGATCCTGCTCGAGGACGTCGACGAGGTGGTCAGGTACGCGGGGACGGCGTTCCACGGGGTGCCCGCAGCCGTGCTGCCGGCCTGGGTGCCGACCACGGTCGTCCCGTCCGGCGCCATGCGGGGCCGGTAGCTCTGCACGCTCGGCTTCGGGTACGCGACGGACCGGGAGCCCGTGAAGCCGGTCCGCGTCACCCGGACGGTCTGCACGCCGGCGGCCAGGTCGGACCCGATCACGGTCCCGGTGGCGTTCACGATCGGGCCGTGCGGGTAGGCACCCAGGGGCGTGGTCGCGACGGGGCGCGGGTGCGTCGCGCCGCGCATGATCGCGGACACGGAGTAGGCGTCGAGGCGTCCGCCCGCGGTGACGACCAGGCGCAGGGGGCTGCCGACCAGGAACGTCTCGACCTCTTCGGTGCCGCGCTTGCCCGTCGTGGCGAGCTGCACCGTCGAGGTGTCGATCCGGGCGGTGCGCTCCACCTTCCGTTGCAGGTCGATGACCGTGACCCGCTGCCGCTCGGAGCCGTCGAAGTCGGAGCCGACCGCCAGGTGCCGGCGTGCGGTGTCGGTCGACAACCAGCCGGCACGCTCCCAGCGCCCGTCGGCGTTGGGGATCGCGTAGTGCTGCGCGATCCGCGCGGTGCCGCGGGGACCGATCGCCATGACGTCGAGCTGCGGCTTCGACTCGTCCATGAACGCGATCCGCCCGTGGCCGAGCTGCACGGAGCCCGCGTGGGTGCCGAACTCGATCCCGCTCAGGGTGGCGGTCCGCCGACCGGTCACGGCGTCGTTGACGTACACGCGCTTCGCCGTCGGGTCAGCCGTGACGAGCCAGCTGTGGTGGGCGGTCCGTGTCACGGCGGGTGCAGCCGACGCGGGGACGGCGATCGCGGTGGCGATGAGGGGGACGAGCCCGGCCAGGACGAGCGCGGGGAGGAGACGCAGGGATCGAGGGGACATGGAACTCCTGTCGAGAAGACCGGACGGTGATCGTCCAGTTGAGAACCATTATCACCAAGCTCCCCGCCTTCCACCATGAGACCGTGCCAAGGTCGAGCCGTGCAGAACTCCACGACAGTCGTCATCGCCGGATGCGGCGACCTCGGGACCGAAGCCGGCCTGCGCTTCGCCGACCTGGGCCACCACGTGATCGGACTCCGCCGCCGCGCCGAGCTGATCCCCGCGCCGATCACCGGCCGGAGCGTCGACCTTCGACACGAGGTCCCCGAGATCCCGGCCGACACGAGCGTCGTCGTCGTGGCCTTCGCCGCCGGCAGCCGCGACGTCGACGAGTACCGCGCCACCTACGTCGACGGGCTGCGCAACGTGCTCGACGGCATCGACGCCTCGGACGCCGACCCCCGGGTGCTCGTCGTGTCCTCGACCGCCGTGTACGACGTCTCGGACGGCAGCGAGGTCACCGAGGAAACTCCGGCGCGCGGTGCGACCCCGACCGCCGAGGTCCTGGTCGAGGCCGAGGTCCTGCTGCGCGAACGCGCTCCCGGCGCCGTGCTGGTCCGGCTGTCGGGCGTCTACGGTCCGGGCCGCGAGCGGCTCATCGACCAGGTCCGGTCCGGTGCCGCACGGCTGGCGCAGGGGACCTCACCGCACACGAACCGCATCCACCGCGACGACGCTGCCGCAGCGCTCGTGCACCTGGCGGCCCTGCCGGACCCGGCACCGCTCTACCTGGGCACCGACGACGAACCGAGCCGGCTGGACGACGTGCTGCGGTTCCTGGCCGAGGAACTCCACGTCGCCGAGCCGTCGACGGGCGACGGTGACGCGCGGCAGGCCGGCGGCGACAAGCGCCTGTCGAACGCGCTGCTCCGGTCGACGGGATGGACACCGCGGTACCCGACGTTCCGCGAGGGCTACCGCGCCGTGCTGGCGGGCGAGGGCACCCGTCACCCCTGACGCCCTGCGGGACACCGGTGTTCGCACTCCGAACACCCACGTGCCGGTGTGCAAAGCGCGAACACCGGTGTTTTGCGGACCCATACACACCCGCCCGACAGACGCGCTCAGTGCCCCCGGTGGTCCTGGATCGTGATCCGCGGCCCGAACGACGGCTTCCGGAACCCGGAGCCGCCGATCAACCGCACGACACGCTCCCGGTGCCCGCGCCAGGGTTCGAGCAGCTCGAGCATCCCGTCGTCGTCCACGGGGGCACCGGTCAGCGCCCACCCGACGAGCGCCGGCACGTGGAAGTCCCCCACGCTCGGCGAGTCCGGGTCACCGTGGGAGCGCTGCGCGGTCTCGGCGGCGGTCCACCGACCGACCCCGGGGATCGACTGCAGCTTCGTGGAGACGACCTCGCCGCCGCGGCCGTGCACCAGGGTCCGTTCGAGTGCCGGCGCGAGCTTCACGGCGCGCATCACGGTGGCCGAGCGCCCCGGTTCGATGCCCGCCCGGTGCCACTCCCAGCTCGGGATCCGCGCCCACGTCGGAGCGTCCGGCGGCACCATCATGCCCGCGGGTGCCGGACCGGGCGCCGGGGTGCCGTGCCGACGGAGCAGGTACCGCCACGCGCCCCACGCCTGGCGCGAGGTCACCTTCTGCTCCATGATCGCCGGCACGAGCATCGCGACCACGGTGTTCGTGCGGAGCAGCCGGAGCCCGGGCTGCCGGTGTCGTGCCGCGGCGAGGAACTCGTTGCCGGAGACGTCGAACGACGACCAGTCGTCGCCGCGTCCGAGCAGATCGGGGGCGTGCTCGACCGCCCACGGGGCTCCGCTGCCCCACGCCGACACCGCGATGGTGTCGCCGGCACGCCGGATCGCCACGGAAGCGGGACCGGAGGGCGTGCGCAGCGCGAGCCACACGACGCCGCCGACCACCTGGAAGGCCGGGTCGCCGGAGCCGCGCTGCAGGGGCCGCAGGGTCGACGCGACGTCCACCGCGCCTCCAGGCCGGTACACCGTGTCGACGCGAGACGCGTCACCGGACGCACCAGCGGCGTCGACGGCGGCGGAAGCGAGCAGGGACACACGGGGATGGTAATGCGGAACCACCGTCAGTCATGATGGGCACTGATCCCCACCACCCGACGACGGAAGTTCACCATGCGCATCGGCATCCTCACCTCCGGAGGCGACTGCCCCGGCCTGAACGCGGTCATCCGCGCGATCGTCCTCAAGGGCATCGCCATCTACGGACACGACTTCGTCGGCTTCCGCGACGGGTGGCGCGGGGTGGTCGACGGCGACATCGTCCCGCTCGGCCGCAAGGACATCCAGGGCATCGCGAAGCAGGGCGGCACGATCCTCGGCACCAGCCGCACGAACCCGTTCGAGGGCCCCAACGGCGGGTTCGAGAACATCTCCGCGACCCTGCAGCGGCACGGCATCGACGCGATCGTGGCGATCGGCGGCGAGGGCACCCTGGCCGCCGCGAAGCGCCTGACCGACGCCGGCCTGAAGATCGTGGGCGTGCCGAAGACGGTCGACAACGACCTGGGCGCGACCGACTACACGTTCGGCTTCGACACCGCCGTCGCCATCGCGACCGAGGCGATGGACCGCCTGCGCACCACCGGTGAGTCGCACTCGCGCTGCATGGTCGCCGAGGTGATGGGCCGGCACGTGGGCTGGATCGCGTTGCACTCCGGCATGGCCGCGGGCGCGCACGCGATCCTCATCCCCGAGCAGAAGACGAGCATGGAACAGATCGCGAAGTGGGTGCGGGCCGCCTACGACCGCGGTCGCGCACCGCTCGTGGTGGTGGCCGAGGGCTTCGTCCCCGACCACGAGGACACGGCGCACACGGAGCGCGGGCTCGACGCCTTCGGGCGCCCGCGGCTCGGCGGCATCGGCGAGCGCCTCGCGCCGCTCATCGAGGAGATGACGGGCATCGAGACGCGGGCCACGACCCTGGGGCACATCCAGCGCGGTGGCACGCCGACCGCGTACGACCGGGTGCTGTCGACCCGGCTCGGGCTGGCGGCGATCGACTCGGTAGTCGAGGAGCGCTGGGGCCGGATGGTGGCGCTGCGGGGCACCGAGATCGAGCACGTCTCGTTCGAGGAGGCGCTCGGCGAGCTCAAGACCGTCCCGCAGGCGCGGTTCGACGAGGCCGCCATCATGTTCGGCTGAGTGGGGCGGGCTGGGGGCGGGGTCGGGGCGGGGCTGGGGTCGGGGCGGGGCTGGGCTGGGCGGTTTCGGGCGTACCTGGTCGAATCGGGCGTACCTGGTCGGATGTTCTGACCCGGTACGCCCGAATCCACCAGGCATCGCACGCGTTCTGGGAAAGAACGGACAGGTTGCTGGGCGCGCCGACTCTGCGCCGGGTCAGATCGGGCGTACCTGGGCGAACCGGGCGTACCTGGTCGGATGTTCTGCCCCGGTACGCCCGAATCCACCAGGCATCGCGCGCGTTCTGGGAAAGAACGGGCAGGCCGCCGGGAGGCCCGGGGTAGCGTCCGGCGCATGACCCGCGCCGTCCTCGTGTCCAGTACAGCCCCGCCCACCGTCACCGACGTCGACCTGCCGGATCCGGCCGAGGGCGAGGCCCTCGTCGACGTCACCTACTCGAGCGTCAACTACAAGGACGGCCTGGCCCTCGCACGGAACCCCGGTGTCGCCCGGCTCGATCCACTCGTGCCGGGGATCGACGTCGTCGGCACGGTGTCGGGGCTCGGGCCGGGCGTGCACGAGGTCGCGATCGGTGACCGGGTGGTGTTGAACGGCGCTGGCCTGGGTGAGACCCGGCACGGGGGCTGGGCAACGCAGGCCGTGGTGCCGTCCGCGTCGCTCGTCGTACTGCCCGAGGCGATCGACGACTCGTTCGCGGCGGCCATCGGCACCGCGGGGTTCACGGCGATGCTCAGTGTGCTGGCGCTCGAGCGCTTCGTCGCACCGGACGACGGGCCGGTGCTGGTGACCGGGGCATCCGGCGGCGTCGGCACCGTGGCGATCGCACTGCTGGCGGCCCGCGGGTACCGGGTCACGGCGTCGACCGGTCGCGCCGCCAACACGGACTCGCTCCGCCGACTCGGGGCAACCGAGGTGATCGACCGCGGCACCCTGTCCGAGCCGGGCAAGCCGATGCAGCGCGCCACCTGGGCCGGAGCGGTGGACAGCGTCGGCGGGGCCACGCTGACGAACGTCCTGGCCTCGACCAGGTGGGGCGGTGCGGTGACGGCGTGCGGGCTGGCGCAGGACGCAGCGCTGCCGACGACCGTGCTGCCGTTCATCCTGCGGTCGGTCTCGCTGCTCGGGATCAACTCCGTCGATGCCCCGCTCGAGCTCCGACGTCGAGCGTGGGACCGGCTCGCGACCGACCTCGACGCGGCGCTCCTGGCCGACGTCACCCGCACGGTCACGCCCGAGCAGGCCATCGCGGTGGGAGCCGAGGTCGTCGCAGGCCGGGTGCACGGCCGGACGGTCGTCGCCGTGGCGGGCTGATCCGGAAAGCTTCTCCAGCGGTTGATTTAGCAAACGTTTGCATATTGGCACGCTAGGATTTCGAGTGTCGATTTCGTCCTCGAGGAGATGACATGCCGGTCCCCAAGTCCACCGTGGAGAGTTCTCCCCGGAAGCTCCTGCGCGACGTCGTCTACGACAAGATGCTCGCGGCCCTGCGCGACGGCACACTGCAGCACGGCGAGCGCCTGAACGACGACGAGCTGGTCCAGTGGCTGGGTGTGAGTCGCACCCCGATCCGCGAGGCGATCGCGAAGCTCGTCGACATCGGCCTGGTCGAGATGGAGGCGAACCGGTACACCCGCGTCGCCACCCCGACCTTCGAGGACTGGGTCATCGCGACCCGCGCGACCGCCGGGTTCTTCGAGCTCAGCCTGCGCTGGGGCGTCCCCGAGTACAGCGACGAGGACGTCGACGCCCTCACCGTGCTGCTCGACAAGGCCGACCGCATGCGCAAGGTGCGGGACTACGGCTTCAGCGGCGCCCTCACCGAGATCATCGAGTTCGCCGTCGAGCACTCCGGGAACCCCCTGGTGCAGAACGCGGCCGTCGGCGCCATGGAGCGGGTCCGCTTCACGCTCAACCCCACGCCGGCGTTCGAGCAGTACGGATCCGAGGCGTTCTTCTCGATCCTGCACGAAGCCCTCTCCGAACGCGACGGCGAAGGCGCTGCCGAGGCCGGACGCGCCCTCACCCGCAACTTCGAACAGCACATCGAGGCGGTCCGCGCCGACCGCGGCTGATCCCCGTGGTCGACGGCGAGTGGGGTGACGCCGACCCGTGGGCGGCGTCGAACGACGACGCGTACGAGGCGCTGCTCGCCCATGTCCGCGCCGGGCCCCGCGGACCCGTCGCCGTCGACCTCGACGCGATGCGCTGGGCATGGGCCGTCCCGCACGGCCACGTGCGGGGTGCGGCCGCACGTCTGGAGGACCTGGGGCTACTGACCCGACGTCCGGACGACACGTGGCTGTACGAGGAACTGTCCGACGCCGACCTGTCGGATGCGCTCGACGACTGGATCGCGCTGATCGGCCCGGCGCTCCGGACCACGATCCCGACGCTCACCGCCGAGCAGCGCGGCGAGTACGAGCGCTTGGTCGCACGTGCCGCACTGACCGCGGCCCTGCGGCTGCCGGAGCGCCCCACGGCTTTCTCCGCCACCTGCCAGTTCTGGTTCGACCACTGCCCGAACGCCCTGGTCCGCGACCTCGGCCATCGGGCGTTCGAGCGGTTGCGCTGGGCCCGCGTGCCGACCCGGGCTTGGTCGGTCCACGACGTCGACGCCTGGTTCACCACGTCCACCCGGGCGCTGGACACCGGCGACCCGGCCGACGCCACCGCGGCAGCCGAGGTACTTGACGATCTGTTCGACGTCCACCGCCGGAACATCGGGGTCCCCCGGACCAGTCGACCGGCCGATGACGCCTCCGAACGGCGCGCGGGTGCCGTGCACCGCGCGCTCCTCCGCGACGTGCGTTCGGGTTCGCTGCCAGCGGGCTCGACGCACTCGCTCGAGGGCCTGGTGGTCCGGACAGGAGCCCCGCCCCAGGCGGTGCTCGAAGCGGTCCGGTGGCTGCACGACCTCGGCCTGGTCGAGGGCGGCGGCGGTGGGTACCGTGTCGTCGAGCCGTCGCTCACCACCTGGCGCGACACGATGGAGCTGATCAGCGGGGTGTTCGCCCACGCGACCGTCCGCGTCCTGCCCGGCCTCGACGGTCCGGCGCTCGACGAGTTCCACCGGCTGGTGGAACGCGCCCGCGCCGACGGCCAGGTCCGCGACCACCGCTACACCGAGAGCGCCTTCGCCGTCACCCGGTTCCTGTCCGAGCAGTCCGGCAACCGCTGGACGCGTGCGGCGCTGCGCCTCGTGATGTCCAGGCTCGCGTACGCACTGCCCGAGGCTCCGGCGTTCCGGCAGTGGGACGCGGAGGCACTCTGGCTCTCGCTCGACGCCACCGCCGGCAGCGGTGCCGTCGGGACCGCTCGGCTCGCAGCTCGCTTGTTCGTCGACGTCGCACGGGCGCACGTGGACGACGTCACGGCGCGGTGGGGCACGATGGGGTCATGACCGACGCGCACGACGACGTCCTGATCCACGCCACCGGGGTCCGCGTCACGCGCTCCGGCCGCGACCTGCTGCACGACGTCGACCTGACCGTCCGGCGCGGGGAGCACTGGGCGCTGCTCGGACCGAACGGTGCCGGCAAGTCCACGCTGCTGGCCGTCCTCGGCGCGACCGGGCACCCCACCGCCGGCACGGTCGAGGTCCTCGGTCGCCGCCTCGGACGCGTCGACGTCCGCGAACTCCGGGAGCACATCGGCCACGTCGACCCTCGGCACCGGATGCTCTCGCCGCTCACGGTGCTCGAGACGGTGCTCACCGGGCTGACCGGCACGACGGACCTCATGATGCGGTGGGAGCCCTCGGCCGAGCAGGTCGCGCTGGCCGAGCAGCACATCGCAGACGTCGGACTCAGCGCACGACGGGACGCCCGCTGGCCGGTGCTGTCGCAGGGTGAGCGGGGACGCGCCCTCATCGCCCGCGCTCTGATGTCCGAACCCCAGCTGCTGCTGCTCGACGAGCCGGCGACCGGCCTCGACGTCGCCGCACGGGAGCACCTGCTCGAGACCGTCGACGCGCTGCGGCACCGGCACCCCGAGCTGGGGAGCGTCATGGTGACCCACCACCTGGAGGACCTGCCGGCCTCGACGTCGCACGCGATGCTGCTCCGTGACGGCGCCGTCGTTGCCCAGGGCACCTCGGACGAGGTCATCACGTCGTCGGCGGTGTCGCACGCGTTCGACTTCCCGCTCGCGATCCTGCGGTCGGAAGGGCGCTGGGCGGCACGCCGATCCGCCTGACGCGTGCTTGAATGGCCGTTCAGTGTCCGCGGCCCGTGTCGGGGAGGGACCCCGGCACCGCACCACGGTGTCACGCCGCGGACCGTCACCAGGGGGAACCATGACGAACACGCCGCCGCCCTACCCGGGGTCCGAGCCGCAGCCGAACGACGGGCAGCCGAACACGGGCCAGCCGAACACGGGCCAGCCGACCGGTCAGCAGTACCCGCAGCAGCCCGCCGGCCAGCCCCAGCAGCAGCCCGCCGGCCAGCCCTACGCGCAGCAGCAGCAGCAGCAGCAGCAGCCCGTCGGCCAGCCGTACCAGCAGCAGCAGCCCGCCGGCCAGCCCTACCAGGCCCCGGCCGGAGCCGCTCCCTACGCACCCCCGCCCAAGTCGTCCTCCCGCGGCAAGCGCGTCCTGATCTCGGTGCTCGGCGTCGTCGTGGCCGTGGTGGTGGCGTTCCTCGTCCGCCAGGGCCTCAACGCGGCCTTCAGCGACTCCACGGAAGAGAAGGTCTCGAAGGCCGTCGAGCAGATCCGCGAGCAGAGCGACCTGCCCAAGCAGGTCGACTCCGTCACGACGTGGACCGGGATCGAGGCCGAGGGCGCCGCGATCCACTACGACTACACGGTGTCGTCGAACGTCGACCCGGCCTCGATCACCGAGGGGGCCATCCGCGACGCCGTCGGGCCGAACCTCTGCTCGAACAGCGAGACGAAGAAGCTCCTCGACGAGGACGTCGACATGCGGTACACCTACAAGTTCGAGGGTTCGTCGAAGACCGTCGACACGACCTTCACGAAGGCCGACTGCTCCTGAGCCCCGACGCCCGTCACGCGGTCGCGGCGGCAGCCTCCGCGCCCGTCACGCGGTCGCGGCGGCAGCAGCCCTCGCGGCCGCGGGCAGGGCGTCGAGGATCCGTCCGACCGCGCGGTCGTCGTGTGCGGCCGTGACGAACCACGCCTCGAAGACGCTCGGTGGCAGGGTGACCCCGGCGTCGAGCATCGCGTGGAAGAACGGCGCGTAGCGGAACACGTCCTGCGCCCGCACGTCGTCGTAGTTCCGCGGTGCCTGCTCGGTGAACGCGAACGAGAACAGGTTGCCGGCGCGCTGCACGGTGTGGGCGACGCCCTCGGCCGACAGGGCGTCCGACGTGGCCGCGGAGATGACCGCAGCCGTGCGGTTCAGCGACTCGTACACGGACGGCGTCGCGGCCCGCAGCGTGGCGATGCCGGCGGCGACGGCCAACGGGTTCCCCGACAGGGTTCCCGCCTGGTACACCGGCCCGAGCGGGGCGAGGAAGTCCATGACCTCGCGCCGACCGCCGAGGGCGGCGAGCGGCATGCCACCGCCGATGACCTTGCCGAACGTGATGAGGTCGGGCTTCCACCCGGCACCGTCCGGCACGACCTTCGACGCTTCGAGGCCCCACCAGCCAGCAGCACCGACGCGGAACCCGGTCAGGACCTCGTCGACGATGAGCAGCGCCCCGTGCGACCGGGTGATCTGCGCCAGGGCACGGTTGAAGCCGCGCTCGGGTGCCAGGACGCCCATGTTCGCGGCGGCGGACTCGACGATGACGGCGGCGATGCGCTCGGAGTGCTCGTCGAAGGCGCGGCGGACGGCGTCGAGGTCGTTGTACGGCAGCACGAGGGTCTGCGCCGCGGTCTCGGCGGTGATGCCCGCACTGCCCGGCATGGCCAGGGTCGCGACGCCGGAGCCAGCCTCGGCCAGCAGGGAGTCGGAGTGGCCGTGGTAGTGCCCGGCGAACTTCACGAGCAGGTCGCGGCCGGTGTAGCCGCGGGCCAGCCGGATCGCCGTCATCGTGGCCTCGGTGCCGGTCGACACCATCCGGAGCTTCTCGATGGGGCCGTCGCCGTCCACCGACACCCGCTGCTTCACCAGTTCGGCAAGCTCGGTCTCACCGGGGGTCGACGCCCCGAACGACAGCCCGCGCGCGGCGGCCTGCTGCACCGCCTCGACCGTGCCGGGGTGGGCATGACCGAGGATCGCGGGGCCCCACGACGCGACGAGGTCGACGTACTCGCGACCCTCGGCGTCGGTGACGTAGGCGCCCTTCGCGGACACCAGGAACCGCGGGGTGCCACCGACCGACCCGTAGGCGCGGACCGGGGAGTTCACACCACCCGGGATCGCGTTCTTGGCACGGCCGAACAGCTGGTCGTTCGTGGTCATTCGGGGGCCTTCCCGGTCGAGGCGATGCCGGCGACGTCCGCGGTGCTGCCCGAGGTGCGGAGGCCCGCTTCCTCGTTGAGCTTCCGCGCGATGTCGACGGCGAAGTAGGTCAGGATCGCGTCGGCACCGGCGCGCTTGATGCCGACGAGCGACTCCATCGCGGCGGCGTCGCGGTCGATCCACCCGTTCTGCGCTGCTGCGGTGATCATCGCGTACTCGCCGGAGATCTGGTACGCCCAGACCGGGACCGGCGAGGTCGCAGCGGTCTCGGCGAGCACGTCGAGGTAGCTCATCGCGGGCTTCACCATCACGATGTCGGCGCCCTCGTCGACGTCGAGCTCGACCTCGCGGAGCCCCTGCCGACCGTTCGCGGCGTCGATCTGGTACGTCCGGCGGTCGCCGACGAGCGACGACGACACGGCCTCGCGGAAGGGCCCGTAGAACGCCGAGGCGTACTTGGCGGCGTAGGCGAGCAGCGCGGTCCCGCTGTGTCCGGCGCCGTCGAGGGCGTCACGTGCTGCGGCGATCTGGCCGTCCATCATGCCGCTCATGCAGACGAGCTCGGCACCGGCCTCGGCCTGCGCGACCGCCATGTCGCGGTAGCGCAGCAGGGTGGCGTCGTTGTCCACGGAGCCGTCGGCTGCCAGCACACCGCAGTGTCCGTGGTCGGTGAACTCGTCGAGGCACAGATCGGACTGCACCACGAGGGCATCCCCCACCTCTTCGCGAGCGACGCGGATCGCCACGTTGAGGATGCCGTCCGGGTCGGTCGCGCCGGAGCCGGTGGCGTCCTTCGTGGTCGGGACGCCGAACAGGTTCACGCCACCCACACCGACCGACGCGGCGTCGACCAGCGCGCGGCGGAACGAGTCGAGGGAGTGCTGCTGCACCCCCGGCATGCTCGAGATGTCCACGGCGTCGGTCGCGCCTTCGCGGATGAACATCGGCAGCACGAGCTCGGCCGGGTGGAGCCGGGTCTCGGCCACGAGTCGTCGCATCGCGGGGGTGGCGCGGAGCCGACGGGGGCGGACCTGGGGGAAGCGTCCAGTCACGGGTGACCTTCCTGGTGGGGGGTGGTTGGGTTCAGTGCCTCGACGACGGCGTCGAGCAGGGCTTCTGCGGACCGAGTGCGTCCGACCGCGTGCACGGGCAGTCCGGCCGCACGGGCGTCGGTCGCGGTCCCGGGGCCGATGCAGGCCACGATGGTGCGGGGGTCGAGCGGGGCCATCCGGCGGGCGATCTCGCGGGCAACGCTGCCGCTCGTCACGAGCACCGCAGCGGGCGTCGTCTCGAGGGTGATCGGCTCGTCGCCGGTCCCCACGGTACGGTACGCGACCACGTCGTCCACGTCGATGCCGCGGGCACGGAGGCCGTCGACGAGCGTGGGTGCGGCGATCTCGGAGCGGGGGAACAGCACGGTACCGTCGGTGTCCGGCAACTCCTGCACCAGGCCGGCTGCGGACGTCTCGGTCGGCACCAGGTCGACGACCCAGCCCGCAGCGCGCGCGGCACGGGCGGTCGGCTCGCCGACCGCAGCGACGCGCACCCCGGCCGGGAGGCCCGCCACGCGTTCCGACAGGACCGTCACCGCTGTCGCACTGGTCACCACCACCCATGCGTAACCAGCCACAGGGGTTCGTTCACCGACCGGCGCGGGCGATCCGTTCCTCCCGACCGCACCGGAGGCGACCAGGCGGCCGACCGCAGCGTCGAGTGCGGAGGGATCGGACGGCGGAGCGTCCGTGATGAGGGGGACGACGACGGGCGCGAGCCCTCGGGCCCGCGCCGCTTCGGCGACCCGGTCCCCCCACGCACCGCCACGCGGGACGAGGACGACCGGGGGTCGCGCCTCGTCCGTCGCGGTGGTGGAGGGTTCCGTGGTGACCGCCTACTCGGCCGGCGTCGCGAGGCCGGGACCCGCGGTGTACGGCCCGTCCGTGGTGTCCTCGGCGACGGTGGTCGCCAGGTCGGCGAGGTCGGCAGCGCCGTTCTCGAGCAGCTCGGTCGCCACGCGGCCGCCGACTGCGAGCGCCTCGTCGAGACGCTCCTGCGCCGACCCGTCGAGCACGGCCGCGTGCGACGCGGTGCGGTACTCGGTGCCGTCGGGGCGGTAGACGGTCGCGGACACGAGCAGCAGTTCGGCGTCCACGACGGCCGTCGCACCGATCGGGGCGGAGCAGCCGGCCTCGAGCTTGGCGAGGACCTCGCGCTCGGCCGTCACCGTCAGGCGGGTGGGCGCGTGCTCGATCTTGCGGAGAGCGGCGAGCAGCCCACGGTCGGTCTCGTCCGAGCGGATCTCCACCGCGAGCGCGCCCTGTCCGGGAGCACTGGGCCAGAAGCCGAGGTCGAGCAGTTCGGTGGCAGCTGACAGGCGGTCGATGCGCCCGAGGCCGGCGGCGGCGAGCACCACGGCGTCGAGGTCGTCGTCCACCCGGCCGAGGCGGGTGTCGATGTTGCCGCGGATGTCGACCACGTCGAGGTCGGGGCGCTGCGCACGGAGCTGCGCGGCACGGCGGGGCGAACCCGTGCCGACCTTCGCGCCCTCGGGCAGGGTGTCGACGGTGGCGCCGTTCCGGGCGACGAGGACGTCACGGGCGTCCGCACGCTTCGGCACGGCACCGATCGTCAGGCCCGGGTACGGCGCGGTCGGCAGGTCCTTGAGCGAGTGCACGAGCACGTCGACCTCGCCCGCGACGAGCGCTTCACGCAGGGCGCTGGCGAAGACACCCGTGCCGCCGAGCGACGCCAGGGAGGCACGGTTCGTGTCGCCCTCGCTCGTGACGGTGACGAGTTCGACGGGCCGACCGGCCGCCTTCGCCAGGCGGTCGGCGACGTCCTGCGACTGCGCGACGGCGAGCCGGCTGGCACGGGTGCCGAGCCGGATCGGGGTCGGGCCGTCGGGCCCGGTGGCGCTGGGGTCGTTCACGGTCGTGTCGGTCACGGAGCGACGCCCGCGGCGGCGGGCTTGAACCCCGCTCGCACGTTCTCGCAGCACCCCGGACGGCACACGTCGTACCAGGGGCCGATGTCGGTCATGTGCGGGCGCTCGGCCTTGGGCGTGCCGTTGACCCGCTCGAGCACCAGGTCGACGAGACCGGACACGTAGGCCGGGTCGATGCCGGGGGTCTGCGTGCGGAGCGACCAGAAGCCGAGCTCACCGGCGGTCTCGGTGGCTTCCTCGTCGAGGTCCCACATGACCTCCATGTGGTCGCTGACGAAGCCGAGCGGGACGATCAGCACGGCACGCGTCGGGCCGCCCTTGAGGTCCTCGTTCATGTAGTCGTTGATGTCGGGCTCGAGCCACGGCTGCGTCGGGGGGCCGGAGCGCGACTGGTAGACGAGCTTCCAGGCGGGCTTCGACGTGCCCTGCAGGTGCGCGTGCTCGGGCTGCTCGAGGAGCTCGGCCCAGGCCTGGTCGAGGACGACCTCGCCGACGGCCAGGTGCTGCGCCTCGTACGCGCCGTGCTCGTCGAACCCGCGGTAGTCGGGGCCCGAGCGGGCGGCGTCGGTCGAGGGGATGGAGTGCGTCGAGAAGAGCACCTGCAGCTCGGTCGCGACGTCGAGGCCCTCGTTCTCGGCGATCGCGCGGGCCATGCCGTCGCGGACGCCGTCGATGAACGGGCGGACGAAGCCCGGGTGGTCGAAGAACTGGCGGATCTTGTCGATCTGGATGGTGTCGATCAGACCGGTCTCGTTGAGCACGCGGGCGTAGTCCTCGCGGTACTGCCGGCAGCTCGAGAACGACGAGTACGCGCTCGTGGCGATGGCGACGAGCTTCGTGTAGCCCTTGTCCGCCGCCTCGGTGAAGGCTTCTTCGAGGTAGGGCTCCCAGTTGCGGTTGCCCCAGAGGACCGGCATGTCGATGCCGCGCGACGCCAGCTCGGCCTCGAGCGCGGCCTTGAGCGCACGGTTCTGCGCGTTGATCGGGCTCACGCCGCCGAAGTGGCGGTAGTGGTGCGCCACCTCTTCGAGACGCTCGTCCGGGATCCCGCGGCCGCGGGTGACGTTGCGCAGGAAGGGGATGACGTCGTCCTGGCCCTCGGGGCCACCGAAGCCGGCGAGCAGGATCGCGTCGTAGGCGGTCGGGGTCTCGACGTGCTCGGGACCGGACGCCGCCGCGGGGGTGGCGGCGAGGACCTGGCCGTTCGTGATCATGCTGGTGTCGGTCATGACAGCACCTCCGGGAGTTCGGCGGTCGTCACGCGACGACCCGTGAAGAAGGGGACCTCTTCGCGCACGTGCATGCGCGCTTCGGTGTAGCGGAGATCGCGCATCAGGTCGACCAGGTCGACGAGGTCCGGGCTCTCGAGCGGCAGGATCCACTCGTAGTCGCTCAGGGCGAAGGTCGCGATGGTGTTCGTGAGCACGCGGCGGTACTTCGCGCCGGCGATGCCGTGGTCGCGGAGCATCTTCGAGCGCTCCTCTTCCGGCAGCAGGTACCACTCGTAGGAGCGGACGAACGGGTACACCGTGATCCACGCCTCGGGGTCCTTGCCGCGCAGGAACGCGGGGGTGTGCCGCTTGTTGAACTCGGCCTCGCGGTGCATGGCCATCACGTGCCAGACCGGCTCGGCGTCCTGGAACAGGCCGGTGCGACGGATCTCGCGCAGCACGGCCTGGATGGCCTGCGCGTCGTCGCCGTGCAGCCAGACCATGACGTCGGCGTCGGCACGGAAGGCCGAGACGTCGTAGAAGCCACGGATCGTGACCCCGCGCTCGGCGGCGCTGGCGATCACGGTGTCGAGTTCGGCCACGGCGTCGTCGCCGACGCGGTGGACCGGACCGAGGGGCCGGCGGAACACTGCCCAGAGGGCGTAGGCCGTCAGCAGGTTCGGGTCGATCCCGGAGTCCGGGTGACCGGTCTCGGCGGGTTCCGTGTGGGGGTGGTCGTGCGCGGGCACGGGCCCGGTGTTCGTGGGCGCGTCGGAGCTCATGGATCCATTGTCCTATCGGTTGCCAGGGTGTTGGCCGCCCCGCATCCGGTGGACCGCGCTCGGGCGGTCTACCGCCGTCGGAGCACCATCACGACGATACCCCCGACCACCGCCACGCCGGCTGCGAGACCGGCCAGGTAGGGCACCGGCTTCTCGTCGAGACCGCGCTTGAACTTCGACGCCGCGATCCCGATCTGCTTCGGGACGTTGAGCTTGTCCTCGATCGCGTCGAGGGTGTCGAACAGCTGGGCGCGGGTCGCGGCGACGCGAGCAGCGAGATCGTCGTGCGGGTCGGTCACGGTTCCTCCGTCGGTGGTGCGGCTGTCGGGGCTGTCGGCGCTCAGGAGCGGCCGTCGACGTCCGGCTTGCGGCTGCCGTACTGCGTCGGCGGGGTCGGCTTCTTGCCGAGGCCCTTCACCGCGTTGATGTCGTCCTTGACGCTGGCGATCGTGCGCTTCGGCGTGATCGGCAGGCCCTTCTTCAGGCGCTTCCAGCCGATCAGGCCGAGGGTCGCGGCGATGATCAGCATCACCACGGCCACCACCAGTGCGGCCAGCCACGCCGGCATCACGGTCGCGAGGCCCATCACGGCTGCGGTCAGCAGGACGCCGATCGCGTAGAGCACGACGACGAGCGCACCGACCAGCAGACCGGCTGCGAGGCCGAAGATCTTCGCCTTCGCGAGCATCTCGGCCTTGAGCAGGTCGATCTCGCCCTTGACCAGGCCCTTGACGAGCTTCGGGACGTCACCGACCAGGCCGAACAGCGAACGCGACTTGCGATCGCGGGTGTCGGTCATGAGGTGGTGGTGTCCTTCTTCTGGCCGACCTTGCGGACGGCCTTCTTGGTCGTCTCACCGATGAACTCGGCGACGTCCGGGGTCTTGTCGGCGATGAAGTCCTCGGCGACGTGCACGCCCTTCTGGACGCCGTTGCTGTTCCAGACCTTGCCGCTGACGGTCTTGATCTGCTCGTACCGCGCCCGTCCGGCTCGCGATCCCAGGACGTACCCGAGTGCGGCGCCGGCGACGAACAGGAGCTTTCCGCGCATGTGCGATTCCTCCGTGCATTGGTTGTGCGGTGGTCATGCACCGAACGGAATACGTCCGGCGGTCTGACCAACAGTAGCCCTCGGGGGCTGCGCGGTCCGCTCAGGAACCGAGGATCTCGTCGGCTGCCTTCCGAGCGGCGGCGATGATCCCCGCCAGGCCCCGTCCGGTCGAGGCCTCACCGATGCCGACGACGCCCTCGGCCAGCCCGGCCGCGGTGAGGTCCGGTCCGTACCAGCCGACGCGTGCGGCGCCGCTGACGCGGTCAGCCGTGATCGGCACACCGAGCAGCGTGGACGCGTCCTGCAGCGCGCGGCGGCCGACGGGGTCGGTCGGGTCGACCGGGAGGCTCGTGGCCCCGCCCGCAGGGTCCGTCGCGGTGGTCGCGTAGCTGAGCCGCAGGACGTGACGTCCGTCCGCCACGTCGGCCAGCCACGGCCACTTCACCGTCGCGTGCGTGAGGGCCTTCGCCGACACCGCCTGGGCGTCGGGGTGCACGAGCATCCCCGTGCCACGCGGGGCGGCGTCGAGCTCCGGCTGGTCGACGACGAGCGTGACCAGCTGGATACCGGTCCGGTCGGGGGCGGCGGTGCGCTCCGGGTCGGCGACGGAGGACAGGGTGTGCTGGGCCGGCAGCCGTTCGGTCGTGCCGTCGGCGCTGACGATCTCGACCGCGTGCGCCTCGATGCGGGTCGCCCGGGTGTGCAGCCGGACGTCCACCCCGTAGGTCTCCATGTCGGCGACGAGCTCGTCCACCAGGCGCACCGTCCCACCGCGGATCCCCTGCACCGGGGTGCCGGCGGCCGCGCGCGCCCGCAGCGACAGCACGGCCCGGGCGAGTGAGCCCTCGCGGAGCAGTGCGGCACGCAGGCCCGGAGCCACCCGGTCGGGGTCGAGCTGGTCGGGGTGCGTGGAGTGCACGCCACCGGCGATCGGCACCACGAGGTCGTCGAGCACCCGCTCCCCCATGCGCCGGCGGACGAGTTCGCCGAGCGACGAGGCCTTGGCGCCCACCGGTGCCGGCAGCAGCGAGTCCATCTGGGCGCGCAGGCCACCCTTCTGCCCGACCACGGCCAGCACGTCGGCGGCCATCGGGGTGCTCGGGATGCCGAGGAGCCCGGTCGCCGGGATCGGGGAGGTCCGGCCGTCGCGGGTCATCAGCCAGGCGCCGCGCGGGTCGGGGGCGACGACGTCGTTGCCGAGCCCGAGCTCGATCGCCAGGCGGCCGACGGCGTCCGTGCGGGTGGCGAAGGAGTCCGCCGCCATGTCCAGGTCGATCCCGCCGACGGTGTGCCGACGGATCATGCCCCCGAGCTCCCCCGAGGACTCGACGAGCACCACGTGGGCGCCGCCCTTGGCGAGGTCACGGGCGGTGACGAGCCCGGCGACCCCGCCGCCGACCACGACGACGTCGGTCACGCGTCGGCTCCGTCCTGCGCTGCACCGTCGTCCGCGCGGCCGTCGCCGAGCGAGTGGACCAGTTCGACCACCCGGGTCAGGACGGCCGGGTCGGTCTCGGGCGGGACCCCGTGGCCGAGGTTCACGACGTGGGCCCGTGCGGCACCGCCCCGACGGACGACGTCGCGGACGTGCGCTTCGAGGACGTCCCACGGCGCCGAGAGCATCGCCGCGTCGATGTTGCCCTGCACGCTGACGCCGGTGCCGACGCGCTGCACCGCCTGGTCGAGCGGCAGGCGCCAGTCGACCCCGACCGCGTCGACGCCGACGGTGTCGGTGCCGAAGGTCGTCATGTCGGCAAGTACCTCGCCGCTGCCGACGCCGAAGTGGATCCGAGGCACCCCGAGCTCGGCGACGTGCGACATCGCCCGGGCGGAGTGCGGGGCGACGGACCGGACGTAGTCGGCGCGGGACAGCGACCCGACCCACGAGTCGAAGAGCTGCGCGGCCGAGGCCCCGGCGAGCACCTGTGCCCGGAGGAACATCCCGGACACCTCGGCGGCCCAGGCGAGCAGCCGCGACCAGGTCTCGGGGTCGGCGTGCATGAGCGTGCGGGCGCGGATGTGGTCCTTGGACGGGCCACCCTCGACCAGGTAGGCGGCGAGGGTGAACGGCGCCCCCGCGAAACCGATCAGCGGGGTGTCGCCGAGCTGCTCGACCGTGCGTCGGACGGCCTGCTCGATCGGGGCGAGGGCCGCGGGGTCGAGCTGCTCGAGGGCGTCGACGTCGGCGGGGGTGCGGATCGGCGACGAGAGCACCGGTCCACGACCGGGGACGATCTCGACGTCCACACCGGCGAGCTTGATCGGCACGACGATGTCGCTGAAGAAGATGCCCGCGTCGACCCCGTGCCGGCGGACCGGCTGCAGGGTGATCTCCGACGCCATCTCCGGGTCGAGGCACGCGTCGAGCATGGCTGTGCCGATCCGAAGCTCCCGGTACTCCGGAAGGGACCGTCCGGCCTGCCGCATGAACCACACCGGGAGCGTCTCCGGACGGTCACCCCGCAGGGCCCGTACCAGGCGGGAACCATTCGTCCGCCCTGATGCCAGGGGGTGGGAGTCGGGGAGGGATGTGGTCGTCGCTTCGGTCACCGGATGATTCTCCCATCGAGCGCGTTACCATTGACTACGTGCTCATCTGTCTCACGGCGTCGCATCGCAACGCCAGCTTCGATCTCCTGGAGCGACTGAGCATCGGTGCACCCGCGGCAGCCAGCCGACTCGTCACGGATGCCGGCGTCCTGGACGGTGCCGTGGTGCTCGCCACCTGCAACCGTTTCGAGGCGTACCTCGACATCGCGGGCGACGAGAGCGACTCCGCCGTCTCCGCCACCGTGCAGGCCGTGGCCGCCGCGAGCGACCTGGACGCCACCGAGGTCCTGGACTCCGTCAACGTGCTGGACGGCAAGGACGTCGTGCAGCACCTGTTCGCCGTGTCGAGCGGACTCGAGTCCGTCGTCGTCGGCGAGACCGAGATCTCCGGGCAGGTCCGTCGCTCGCTCGAGGACGCCCGGTCGAACGGCACCACCACCTCGGACCTCGAGCGCCTGTTCCAAGAAGCCGCGCACACCTCACGCGGCGTCAAGACCCGCACCCGCATCGGCGCCGCCGGCCGGTCGCTCGTGCGCCTCGGCCTCGAACTCGCCTCGTCGCGGGTCACCGACTGGGCCCGCACCCGCGTGCTGCTCGTCGGCACCGGCAGCTACGCGGCCACCACCATCGCCGCCCTGCGCGACCGCGGCGCCACGAACATCCAGGTGTTCTCGCCGTCGGGCCGGGCGCCCTGGTTCGCCGCCAAGCACGACCTCGTCGCCGCCCGCGACCTGCGCCAGGCCATCGGCGAGAGCGACGTCGTGATCACCTGCACCTCGAGCGAGGTCCCGGTCGTCGCACCGGCCGACCTCGACGACGGGGTCCGCCGCATCGTCATCGACCTCGGGCTCCCCCGCAACGTCGACCCCGCGGCCGCCGGTGTCGACGGCGTCGAACTGCTCGACCTCGAGACGATCAGCATCCACGCCCCCATCTCCGAGCTGAACGCCGAGTCCGAGGCCCGCGCGATGGTCGACGACGCCGTGTCCCGGTTCCGCGCGCAGGCGATGGAGCAGTCGACGACCCCGGCGCTCGTGGCGTTCCGCAAGCACGTGTTCGACATCCTCGACGACGAGATCGAGCGGGCCAAGCGCCGCGCGGACGCCGACGGCGAGTCCGTCGAGCACACCGAGCGGGCGCTCCGGCACCTGGTCGGCGTCCTGCTGCACCGTCCCTCGGTCCGCGCCCGTGAGCTCGGTCGCGCCGGTCGCGGCGAGGAGTTCGTCGGGGCGATCGACTCCCTGTACGGCGTCCGTCCCGCGGCCGAGCCGGAGCTGCCGTCGCCCGTCGTCCCGCTGGCCGACCGCACGGCACTGGACCCGACCACCTCGGATCGCGACGACCAGGCGGACGCGAGCTGAGCCTCCAGGCCGCTTCGCAACCACCCACGCTGCGCGTGAGTGCGCTGCTGCTGGTGCGTGACCGACGTGTCCTGATGGTGCGCGCCCGGGCGCGCGACGTGCTCTACCTGCCCGGCGGCAAGGCGGAGCCGCACGAGACCGACGTCGAAGCCGCGGTGCGCGAGGCGTACGAGGAGACCGGCCTGCGGCTCACCGCCGACGACGTCGACCCGTTCGGCGTCGTGCTCGAGCCCGCCCACGGGCAGGCTCCGGGGACCATGGTCGCGATGACGCTGTTCCTGGTCCGGCCGGGAGGCCCGCTGGACTCCGCCACGCCCGTCGCCTCGGCCGAGGTGGACGAGGTCGAGTGGGTCACCTCCGCCGACGCGGACCGCTGCCCGCCCGCGGGCGTGGAGACGCTCCGCCGCCTGGTGGCGGCGGAGCTCATCGACTGACCGTCAGGCGCGGAGCGACAACGCAGAGGAGCCCATGCTCAAGGATGAGTACTCATCCTTGAGCATGGGCTCCTCTGGTTCGTCAGACCTTGTCGGTGTCGGTGTACTCGCCGACCTCGCCGTTCTGGGCCGGCTCGGCCTCGCCGGGGATGTCTGAGTCGACGTACTCGCCGTCGGGTCCGGCTCCGGTCGGACGCGTCTCGCCGGGGATGTCGCTCGAGACGAACTCGCCGACGGGCTCCGTCGACTCGACGTGCTCCTCGCCCGGGATCTCGCTGTCCGTGAAGGCTCCGGCCCGGGGTTCGACCCCGTCCGCGCGACCCTCGTCGCCTCGTGCTTGTTCGTGCTTGCCCGTCATGTCCGACCTCCGCTGCTCGGGTTGCTTGCCTCGGAGTGTGCCCGTGGTCCCTGGACGCCGACCGAGCCGGATGCGGCGTTCGGCGGTTGCCTGTGCACGGGCGGAGCCGTCCCGCTGCGATCGCAGCGGGACGGCTCCTTCGGCCCTGAGGTGCTGGCCGACTAGCTGACCGGCACCGGGATGGCCCCGGTCCCCCGGTCGTGCTCGGGAGCCCGGTCGAGTCCGTGACCCTCGGTGTCCAGG
Source organism: Curtobacterium sp. WHRI 8282 (assembly GCF_040223925.2). Classification (NCBI taxonomy): domain Bacteria; kingdom Bacillati; phylum Actinomycetota; class Actinomycetes; order Micrococcales; family Microbacteriaceae; genus Curtobacterium; species Curtobacterium sp. WHRI 8282. The sequence continues at coordinate 824,441 of NZ_JBEHCD020000001.1, read as the reverse complement.
TTCGGGATGACCTTCCGCATCCAGCGCGGCATCCACCAGGCTGCTTCCCCGCAGAGCGTGAGGAGCGCCGGCATGATCATCATCCGCACCAGGAAGGCGTCTGCGAGGACCCCGACGAGCAGCCCGACGGCGATCGACGCTGCGACGGCCATCTCACTCGTGGCGAAGCCGGCGAAGACGACGGCCATGATCGTGGCTGCTGCGACGAGGACGGTGCCGGACTTGGTGAACCCGGAGAACACGGCGTCCTTCGGGCTCAGCCCGCGGGAGTGTTCTTCCTTCATCCGGGACACGAGGAACACCTGGTAGTCCATCGCCAGCCCGAACAGGACCCCGACCAGGATGATCGGCAGCAGGCTCAACATCGGGTCGCCCTGGGGTGCGGCGATGAGCGGGTCGAGCCAGCCCCACTGGAAGATCGCGACCGATGCGCCGAACGCCGCCCCGACGGAGAACAGGTACCCGAGGGTGGCGAACAGGGGCACGAGCAGGGATCGGAACATCACGATCAGGAGCAGGAACGACAGCGCGACGATCACGATGATGTAGGTGATCAGTGCCCGGTTCATCTGCGCGGTGTCGTCGAGCCCGATCGCGGTTTCGCCGGTCACCTCGACGCGCACGCCGCTGATCGCCGTGGTCTCGTCGCGGATGTCCGTGACGAGCTGCTTCGTGCTCTCGGCGATCGGACCGCCGGTCGGGATGACGGTGAGGAGTGCGGCGTCGTCGGTCTTCGTGACCTGGCCGGGGACGACGGCTTCGACGTGGTCGAGGCCCGTGATCTCGTCCTCGACCGCGGTGAGGTTGCTGGTGACGTCGTCACCCTGCACGAGCACGAGCAGCGGGGACTGGATGCCGCCGAACTCGTCGACGATCAGGTCGTAGGCCTTCCGCTCCGACGAAGTCGGGTCGGAGCCACCGGGGATGTTGGAGGCCGTCTTCATGTCGAGGACCGGTGCGGCGACGAGCCCGAGGACGACGACGGCCCCGAAGAGTGCGAGCCACGGGCGTCCGGTGACGAACCTGGCCCACCCGCGGAGGAAGTTCTTGCGGTTCGCGGGACGCTGCGGGATCGACTGGCCGGCGGCGAGGAGTTCCCGGTGCTTCCGGGGCAGGGCGCGCAACCCGAGGGTCCCCAGGATGACGGGGAGCAGCGTGAGGGCCATCAGCACCGCGATCAGGACGCTGAACGCTCCGGCGAGGCCCATCACGGTGATGACCTCGTTGCCGGTCACGACGAGACCCACGAGGGCGATGATGACGGTGAGGCCCGCGAACACGACTGCGGTGCCCGCGGTGCCGGTGGCCCGGGCGACCGCGTCGACGACGCTGCGTCCCTCGCGGAGCTCCGAGCGGAACCGGGTGAGGATGAACAGCGTGTAGTCGATCCCGACGGCGAGTCCGAGCATGGTCGCGAGCGTCAGGGTCGTCCCCTGGATCGGGTTGATCGCGGAGTACGCGAGGACACCGACCGTCCCGACGGCGACCCCGGAGATCGCGACGAGCATGTTCGCTCCGGCGGCCAGGAGCGAACCGAACGTCAGGAACAGCACCAGGAACGCGACCAGGATCCCGATGACCTCGCCGGGACCGAAGGTGGCGTAGGTGTCCCCGAACAGGTGCCCGCCGACCTCGGCGTGGAAGGCAGCACGGTGGTCGGCTGCGAAGTCCAGGACGGTGTCGTACGTCTTCTCCTGGTTCGCCTCGGTGACGCCGGAGAAGGTCAGCGTGGAGATGACCGTGGTGCCGTCCTTCGAGACCATCGGGCTCCGCTGGGCGAACGGGTCCGAGACCGTCTGCACGTGCGGAAGGTTCTTCGCGTCGGCGAGGACTGCCTGCACCTCGGCGGCGGTGTCCTGGTCGGTGACCTTCGCTCCGTCTCGCGCCTGGAGGACGAGCTGCAGCGTCTTCGCGTCGCCCGACGACGAGGAGCCGAGGTCGAACTTCTCGTTGACGACGGTGAGCGCCTTCGCGGCGGCGGTCTTGTTGCCGGCCGAGCCGGTGGCACTGGTGTCCATGCCGGCGGCGGTGACCGCGGTGAGGCCCGCGAAGAGCACCAACCAGACGGCGACGATGATGAGCCGGTGCCGGGCGCTGAAGCGTCCGATCGCGGCGAGGACCTTGGGCATGATGCTCCCGGAGAGAAGAAGAGGAAGCCACGCGGAGACCGTCGCGGCGGGTACTCCTCAATGCTCCGAGCAACGCTCCGTCCGGCCGTCGTCCCGTCGGAGCGACGGACCTACTGCGTCCGCAGTAGGTCCGGGTCAGTCGACGAGTCCGGCGCGGTAGGCGAGTGACACCAGCTGCGCGCGATCACGGACGCCGAGCTTCGCCATCGCGCGGTTGGCGTGGGTCTTCACGGTGTAGGGCGAGACGAACATCTCCCGGCCGATCCGGTCGTTGTCGCCGCCGCGGGCGATCGCCACCACCACGTCGTGTTCACGCGGGGTCAGCGCTCGGAGACGTTCCTGCGCATCGGTGTCGATGGCGCGGTCGGACTGGGAGCTGACCTGCGCGATGACCGCAGCCTGCGCAGCCGCGGAGAGTGCTCCACCACCGAGGACGACCTCGTTGATGCCCGCCACGAGCTCGCGGGGTCCGACGGTCTTGCCGAGGAAGCCGTTCGCACCGGCCCGGAGCGCCGAGACCACGATCTCGTCCTGCTCGAACGTCGTCAGGATGACGATTCGGAGCTGCTCGGCGGAGAACCGCTCACGGAGGCGGCGCGTGGTCTCGACGCCGTCGATCCCCGGCATCCGCACGTCCAACAGGACGACGTCGACCGTCGTCGTCTCAAGGAACCGCAGGGCCTCGAAGCCGTCGCCGGCCTCGCCGACGACAGTGAGGTCGTCGTGCGCCTCGAGGATGGTGCGGAGCCCGACGCGGATCATCGCCTGGTCGTCGACCAGCAGGATCGTCGTCACGACAGCTTCCTTCCGTCCAGCGCCAGCACGGCGTGCACGACGAACCGATCGGGTCGCTCGTCGACGTCCAGTGTCCCGCCTGCGGCCCCGACGCGTTCGCGCATGCCCACGAGCCCGAACCCCGAACCCTGCGTCTGCTTGGTCCGCGGCGCGCGTGGGTTGTCGGAGACCACGTGGAGTCGCCCCTGCTCGGCGCGGACGGTGATCGTGACCGTGCCGATCCCGTACCGGTGCGCATTGGTCAGTGCCTCCTGCACGACGCGGTACACGGTGACCTCGACCACGGGGGCGACCGGTTCGTCCGGCAGCTCGACGTCGGAGACGACGTCGAGCCCGATCGATGTGAACGACGACACCAACGCGGGCAGCGAGCCCAGTCCGGCGACCGTCTGGTCGGGAGCGGTGTCCCGTGACCGGAGGAGCTCGAGGATCTGCTGCGTCTCGGCGGTGACCATCCGCAACGCCTCTCGCGCGTCACCTGCGGCGCGTGCTGCCGTCACCGGGTCGCGGTCGACGGTGACCTCGACCGCACCCAGGTGCATGCTCGCCACCGCGATCTGGTGACCGACGACGTCGTGCAGGTCGCGGGCGATGCGCAGCCGCTCGGCGTCCACGCGTCGGCGGGCTTCGAGGTCCCGTGACGCGATCGCCTCGCGGGCTTGCTCCCGCAGGGCCGACCAGTACCGGAGCTGTGCCCAGACCGCAGCCCCCGTGGCTCCGGCCGCCGCACACGCCGCGACCGCCGCCAACGCGTCGGGACTGACCAGACCCGCGCCGGACTCCACCGCGACCACGAGGTAGAGCGGCAGCGCGGTCGCCACGACCATGCGGAACGGGGCCGCACCGCGGAGGGTGACGGAGAACAGCGCGAACACCACGATCGTCCACCCCACGATCGGGTCCCACCCCTGCACCGCTGCAACCGCACAGCCGATCACGGTGAGCAGCACCCCCGGCCACGGGTACCGACGAGCCACGGCAACACCGGCGATGCCGAGCAGCACACCGAGCAACGGGAAGACACCAGCGCCAGCGACGACGACTCGGACGATCTCCACCGCTGCACCGGCCACGGCGAGACCCGCGGCCAGCTCGGGCAGGAGCGCCGGGGACCGGAGCCACCACGGGTTCGGTGGCAGCACGAGATCGCCGTCGTTCGTCATCCCCCGAGTCTCCTGCCTCCACCCCACCGGCACGTACTGCGGACGCAGTAGGTTCGACGATCCGCGACGACGACGACGCACCGTGTCCCGATCCGGAGGATTGGCACCAACCCCACCGGAAGGCACCCCATGACGACGACCGCTCCCCGTTCCGCACCGACGGCGCGACGGCACTCCCTCACCCGCGCACCGCAGCTCACCGCGTGGGCCGCCCTGATGGGTGTCTCCGAGGTCGTCCGCTTCGCCGGGTTCATGACCCTGCTCGTCGCGATGGGCGTCGAAGCCGGCGCCCGACGCGTGATCGACCACGAGGAAGCGTGAGCATGCGTCCCATCCGCCCCGAGGACATCACGCTCCCCGACACCCGACCGATCGACATCACCGCGTACCTGCGCGAGGTCGAGTCCGGCGGAGCGGACTCCGCCGATCGCTGACGGTCACCCCGGTGTGATCCCGAGGCCGCATGATTCGTCCGGCTCGGGCACGATGGGCACCGTGACCACCACGATCAGCGACGAACGACCGGGCATGGACGAGCTGGTGGCGCTGTACGATGCCGTCGGGTGGACCGCGTACACGCAGGACCCCGCAGCCCTCACAGCGGCGATCGCCGGCTCGCACACCGTGCTGACCGCCCGCGACGGCGACGGACACCTGCTCGGCCTGCTCCGCACGGTCTCCGACGGGGTGACGATCGTGTACGTGCAGGACGTCCTCGTTCTGCCGTCCGCGCACCGGTCCGGCATCGGCGGTGCACTCCTCGACGCCGTCCTGCAGCGGTACGCCGGCGTTCGCCAGACGGTCCTGCTCACCGACGATGAGCCGGGGCAGCGGGCGTTCTACGAGTCACGTGGGCTCGTCGAGGCCCACGACGTCGACCCACAGCCGCTGCGCTCCTTCATGCTCCTGCGCTGAGCGACGGCGGCGAGCGGCGAGTGGCGTCAGCGACGAGCCGGGGCGTGCACCGCCTCGAGCACCTCGGTGCCCATGGTCCGCAGCGCCTCGACGACGGCCAACCGCCGCTGCAACGAGGCGTCGTCGAAGGTCACCGTCACGGCGTAGCTGACCGACGACCCGGGCCCCCGCAGGATCCCCGCCTCGGCCCGCACACCGGTGCTCGACCCGGTGACCGCGACGACCTGCAGCCCGTGGTCGAGCGCACGGTGCGCCAGGGGGTCGAGCCCGAAGGACCCGGCGACCAGGTTCAGGTCACTCGCCAGGGACAACCAGCCGAGCACGCGGTTGGACACCGCCTCGTCGACGACCTCGCCGAGCGCCAGTCCGCGCATCACCCACGACAGCTCCCCGGTCGGTGCGACGGAGGCGTCGGGGGCGTCATCCGGTCCGCGGCGGTCCCGCACACGGTCGATCAACGCCGTGCGCTCGATGCCCAGGGACTCCGAACGCTCGCGGACGGCGTCGATGCCGACGGTCGACAGCAGTGCGTTCATGGCCCAGGCGTCGGCGGTGGCCCCGACCAGGGTCGCCAGGTCGGGCACCTGCATGGTCGGCTCCTGCAGGAACTGCCACAGGCCGGCACCGGTCGCGGTGTCACGGGCCATGCGCTGCAGTCGGTCACCGTGCAGGCGGCCGTCCTCGAGCTGGGCGGCGACCTCGATGAGCAGCAGGACGCGGCCCAGGCTCGCGACCGGCTGCACCAGGGTGTCGTCGATCGCGAGCAGGGCCTTGCCGCTGGAGGTGTCGATCACCGAGGCGCTGACCCCGGCGCCCTCGAGCGCGAGGGCGCCGAGGGCCTCGGTGGTGGCGGTGAAGCGGTCGTCGGACCGGCCGCTGTGCCGCCCACGACCGCGGCCGCCACCTGCTGGGCGGTCGTCCGGTCGCCGGCGGCGCGACGACCGGGCCGCGTCCGGCTCCGTCATCACCAGATCGCGACGCGCTCGGCGGGGTCGAGGTACATCGCGTCCTGCTCGGTCACGCCGAAGGTGTCGTACCAGACGTCGATGTTCCGCACGACCTGGTTGCAGCGGAACTCGTTGGGCGAGTGCGGGTCGATGCTCAGCAGACGAGCCGCCTCTTCCGGGCGGATCGCCATGCGCCAGGCCTGTGCCCAGCTCAGGAAGAAGCGCTCGGCACCGGTGAGGCCGTCGACGACCGGGGGCTCCTGGCCGTCGAGCGACAGCAGGTACGCCTTCCACGCGATCGACAGGCCACCGAGGTCACCGATGTTCTCGCCGATCGTCAGGGCACCGTTCACGTGGCTGTCGGGCACCTCGGTCGGCACCAGGGCGTCGTACTGGGCGATGAGGGCCTTCGTGCGCTCCTCGAACGCCGCGCGGTCGGCCTCGGTCCACCAGTTCTCGAGCTTGCCGTCGCCGTCGTACTGCGACCCCTGGTCGTCGAAGCCGTGGCCGATCTCGTGGCCGATGACGGCCCCGATCGCGCCGTAGTTCGCGGCGGCGTCGCGGTTCGCGTCGAAGAACGGGAACTGCAGGATGGCGGCCGGGAACACGATCTCGTTGAAGCCGGGGTTGTAGTACGCGTTGATCGTCTGCGGGGTCATGAACCACTCGTCACGGTCGATCGGCTTGCCGATCTTGCCGAGCTCGCGGTCGACCTGGAACGAGGCGACCGCGCGGACGTTCGCGACCAGGTCGTCGGCACGGACGGGCAGCGCCGAGTAGTCGCGCCACTTCACCGGGTAGCCGATCTTCGGCGTGAACTTGTCGAGCTTGTCGAGCGCACGGGCACGGGTCTCGTCGGTCATCCAGTCGAGCGCCGTGATGCTCTGCCGGTACGCCTCGACCAGGTTGGCGACGAGGTCGTCCATCTTGGCCTTCGAGGTCTCGTCGAAGTGCTCCTGCACGTAGATGCGGCCGACGGCCTCGCCCATCGCGCCCTCGACCAGCGAGACGCCGCGCTTCCAGCGGTCGCGCTGCTTGGGCGCACCGGTGAGTGCGGTGCCGTAGAACGAGAAGTTCGTGGCCGAGAACGCGCTCGTCAGGTACGCCGCGGACCCACGGATGACCTGCCAGCGCAGCCAGTCCTTCCAGACCTCGAGCGGCTGGTCGTTCAGCAGGTCGGCCAGGCCGGTGATGAACGAGGGCTCGCGCACCACGACGGTCTCGAACGCGCCGGCCGGGGCGTCGATGGCCTGCCACCAGGTCTGCAGGTCGACGCCCTTCGCGAGCGCGGCGACCTCGGCCCAGGGCAGCTTGTTGTAGGTCTTCTGGCTGTCACGCGTGGTGACGTTGTCCCAGTGCTGGGCGGCGAGCGCCGTCTCGAGCGCGATGACGTGCTCGGTGCGGGCGCCGCCGTCGTCGAGGCCGGCGAGCGGGAACATCGCCGCGACGAACTCGCGGTACTTCTCGCGGATGTCGGCGAAGCGCTCTTCGCGGTAGTACGACTCGTCGGGCAGCCCGAGGCCGGACTGCTCCAGGAACACGACGTAGGACTCGGGGTCGCCCGGGTCGTTGTCGACGAAGAGCTGCAGGAAGCTCGGCAGGCCGATGCGCTCGAAGCGTCCGACGGCGGCGATGACCTCGGGCACGGACTGGATCTCGGTGATCTCGGCGAGCAGGTGCTCGATCGGTGCGGTGCCGAGCTCCTCGAGCCGTGCCTCGTCGGTGAACGAGGTGAAGAGGTCACCGACCTTGCGCTCCTCGGTGCCGGGGGCGGCCTGCTGCGAGCGCTCGATGATGTCGCGCACGGCGATCTCGGCGGCTTCGGCCAGCACCGTGAAGGAGCCGTACCGGGCCTTGTCGTCGGGGATCGGCGTCGCCTCGATCCAGGTCCCGTTCACGTGGCGGTACAGGTCGTCCTGGGGGCGCACCGCGGGGTCGAGTTCGTCAGTGTGGATGCCGGAGGCACGTGCGACGTCGGTCATGCGGTCCACGATAGCCACCGACCCCATGGGGCAGGTCGATCCGGGTCGTCACCGGAACACGGCTGCCGGTACGGTCTTCGCATGGGACTTCCGTGGAAGCTGCACGGAGACGGCAAGACCGTCTCCGCGACGACGATCGTGGCACCCGACGAACGGCTCACCTGGCCCCGGACGATCGGACTCGGGGTGCAGCACGTCGTCGCGATGTTCGGCGCCACGTTCCTGGTGCCGCTGCTGACCGGGTTCCCGCCGTCGACGACGCTGCTGTTCAGCGGCATCGGCACGATCCTGTTCCTGCTCATCACGGGCAACCGCCTGCCGAGCTACCTCGGCTCGTCGTTCGCGTTCATCGCCCCGATCGGTGCGGCGACCAAGATCGGCGGCATCCCGCTCGCCCTGTCCGGCATCATCGTCGTCGGCGCGCTGCTCGCGATCGTCGGGCTCGTCGTGCACCTGGCCGGTGCCGGGTGGATCGACCGGCTGATGCCCCCGGTGGTCTCCGGCGCGATCGTCGCCCTGATCGGCTTCAACCTGGCTCCGGCGGCCCGCGACAACTTCACGGCGGCCCCGGTCATCGCGCTCATCACCCTGGCGGCGATCATCCTGGTCACGGTCCTGTTCAAGGGCCTGATCGGCCGGCTGTCGATCGTCATCGGTGTGCTCGTCGGCTACGTCGCGGCGCTCATCGGCGGCCAGGTCGACTTCTCGAAGGTCGACGCAGCACCGTGGATCGGTCTGCCGGAGTTCACCGCTCCCGCCTTCGACCCGTCGCAGCTCGCGATCTACCTGGCGTTCGTGCCGGTCGTCCTGGCACTGGTCGCCGAGAACGTCGGCCACGTCAAGGGCGTCGGGCAGCTGACCGGCCGTGACCTCACGCCGCTCACCGGTCGCGCGCTCTTCGCCGACGGCATCTCGACCGTCCTGGCGGGCGTCGGCGGCGGCTCCGCCACCACCACCTACGGCGAGAACATCGGCGTCATGGCCGCCACCCGCGTCTTCTCGACCGCCGCCTACTGGGTCGCCGCCATCGCGGCCGTCCTGCTCGGTCTGTCACCGAAGATCGGCGCCGTCATCTCCTCGGTGCCGGCCGGCGTGCTCGGCGGCGCCACCACCGCGCTCTACGGCCTGATCGGCGTCATCGGCATCCGGATCTGGGTCGAGAACCGCGTCGACTTCTCGAAGCCGAAGAACCAGCTGACGGCCGGCATCGCCCTGATCATCGGCATCGCCGACTTCACGTTCCGCTTCGGCCAGGCGAGCTTCGGCGGCATCATCGTCGGCACGATCGCCGCGATCGTCGTCTACCACGTGATGGACGTCATCGGCCGGGCCCGTGGCACCGACGAGCCGTCGACCGAGGCCGCCGACCCCGCACACGCCGCCACCGGCGCCGTCCCTGCGGAACCGCGCGCCGACTGACGCGAGTGGTCGGCCGGAACACGCGTCCGGCCTGACGACGTGGGACCACCGGACTGGAGGCCCGTGGCGGACACGGCCACGGGCCTCCAGTCCGTCACGGGGTCGCGTCCACCCCGCCCGGCGACCACGACGGGTCGGCATCGCCGACAGAATGGGTCGGTGCACCGACCGACGCGACCCGCTGTGACCGCTGAGCGGCGCGCGGTCGACCGCGACATCGTGCGGCTGGCGGTGCCGGCGCTCGGAGCGCTCGTGGTCGAGCCGCTGTTCCTGCTGACCGACACCGCGCTCGTCGGGCACCTCGGGGCGACGCCGCTGGCGGCTGTCGGGCTCGCGAGTGCCGTGCTGTCGACGGTGACCGGGCTGCTGGTGTTCCTGGCGTACTCGACGACCCCGGCCGTGGCACGGGCGCTCGGTGGTGGCGACCGTCGCGGAGCCGTGCACGCGGGCATCGACGGCATGTGGCTCGCGCTCGTGCTGGGGGTGGTGCTGGCGCTGGTCGGGTGGCCGCTCGCCGGACCGCTCGTCGACCTGTTCGGCGCCTCAGCCGAGGTGTCGGCGGCGGCGACCGCGTACCTGACCATCTCGCTGATCGGGCTGCCCGGCATCCTGGTGGTGACCGCCTCGACCGGACTGCTGCGTGGGCTGCAGGACACGAAGACCCCGCTCGTCGTCGCGACCATCGGGTTCGTCGCGAACGGGTTGCTCAACGCCGTCCTGATCTACGGCGCCGGCTGGGGCGTCGAGGGATCCGCCGCCGGCACCGTCATCGTGCAGTGGGCGATGGCCGTCGTCTACGTGCGCATCGCGGTGCGGGCCGCTCGGTCGTCGGGGGCACCGCTGCGACCCGGCGCCTCGGGCGTCGCCCGGGCACTGCGGTCGGGGGCATGGCTGTTCCTGCGGACCGCGTCGCTGCGGATCGCGATGCTCGCGACCGTCGGGGCCGCTGCCGGGCTGGGGACAACCGGGCTGGCGACGACCCAGGTCGGGCTGACGGTGTTCTCCACCCTGGCGTTCGCGCTCGACGCCCTGGCGATCGCCGGGCAGGCGCTCGTCGGGCACGGACTCGGCGGACGTGACCCGGAGCGGGTGCGACTGGTGACGCGACGGCTCGTGCTGCTCGGGATCGCCGGCGGTGTGCTGCTCGGGGTGCTGACCCTGGCGGTGAGCGGCGTGCTCGGGCCGGTGTTCTCGGGTTCGCAGGCGGTGCGGGACGCCCTGCCCGTCGTGCTGGTGCTCATCGCCGTCGGGATGCCCGTCGCCGGGTACGTCTTCGTGCTCGACGGAGTGTTGATCGGCGCCGGGGACGCGCGGTACCTGGCCACCGCCGGAGGCCTGAACCTCGTCGTGTACCTGCCGCTGCTCTGGTGGACCGGTGGGACGCTCGCGGGGCTGTGGGCGGCCTTCGCCCTCGGCTACATCGGGGTCCGGGCGGTGACGCTCGGTGTGCGGGCACACCGGCGCGGCTGGGTGGAACAGGCGTTGGCGCGGTGAGCGGGCCTGCTGCTTCTGCGGGCCCGTCGTCTTCGGTGGCTTCGTCGGCCGTGCTCGCCACGGTCGGCATCGGGGTGCAGGGTGTCGCGAAGCTGCTCGTGACCGTCGTCGTCGGTCGGGTGTTCGGCACCGAGACCCTCGGGCAGACCACGGCGCTGCTGTCGCTCTCGGTGTTCGTCGCGCTGCTCTGGCCGAACGCCGCGGGCAACACCGCGTCACGGTTCCTGGCGATCGCGCTGCGGGGTCGGCGGTCGGACGCCGCGGTGAACCGGCTGCTCGGGGTCTCGATGCTGGTGTCGAGCGTGGTGCTCGCAGCGGTCACCGTGCCGATCGCGCTGGCCTGGGGCAACGGCCCCGGCATGGTGCTCGGTGGTGCCGCGGTCGTCGTCGGCTACGGCCTCTACTGCTACGCCCGCGGCGCGCAGCTCGGCTACGACCGGGCACCCCGGGTCGCACTCTGGGACTCCGTGACGAGCGTCCTGGCGCTCGGGCTGCTCGTGGTGGCGTGCGTCGCGCGGCTCGAGCCCTTCGTGCTGCTGCCCCTGGCCATCGGGTACACGGTGTTCGCGATCGCGTGCTGGCCGCGGGGCAACGGCTTCGCGTCTGCTTCGCGTGAACCCGCCGCCGGGGTGCTCGGGTTCGCAGCGTGGAACGTGCTGGCGGTGGTGACCTCGAACGGGTTGCTGCAGTTGACGATGATCTCGGCGCAGGTGACGTCGTCGGCGCACGACGCCGGCGTCTACGCCGCCGCGTTCACCCTGGCGACGCCGGCGTCGATGCTCGGGCAGGCGTTGGGGCAGGTGCTCGTGCCGGCGTTCGCGCACCGGACCGACGGTGGATCGTTGCGCTCCCGCGGGGCCCTGCTGCTCGTCGTCGGGTTCGCTGCGGCATCCGCCGTCGTGTTCGGCCTGGTCGCCCTGCTCGCCGGGTGGTTCCTGCCGATCGTCTACCCCGCCGAGGGTGCCGCTGCCGTCGCGGACCTGCGGTACCTGATGGTCGCCGTGTGGGTGTTCACCGTGGGGCTCGTGCCCGCCGCGTTGCTGCTCGCCGCTGGACGCTCACGGCAGGTCGCCCTTGCCTCGGTCGCGGGGTTCGTCGTCGGGGCTGGGCTCATGGCGGTGCTCGGACCCGTCGCCGGTGTCGCGGGTGGCACCACGGGGTTCTTGGTGGGGAGTGCGGTGAACCTGGTCGCGGTGGTGGGGCTCGGGGTGCGGCGGCGATCGCGATCTGCGATACCTGACTCCATTGATTGACAGCGTGGCACTCGGGGTGCAGTGTGTGACATGTCAGTCAACGAAGGAGATGTCATGACCGCTTTGTCACCACACGCGACCGCCGCCCGTCTCTCCCTGACGGACGCTTGGCGATCCTCCCACCCGGCCGTCCGGACCAACAGCGTCATCCCGATCATCATCGTGGTCGCGATCGTCGTGCTCCTCGCACTCGGCGCGACCGTGGTCATCGGTGCGGTCGCGCTGTGCGCCGCGAACGGCGGGGTCCTCGACTCGGTCGTCAACCTGTCCTCGTGGGAGGTGCGGGTCACATGCCACAAGCTGTAGCAGCCAAGCGTGCAGGGCTGTACGCGGCGCTCGGGGGCCTCCTCGGTCTCGTCCTCGGCGCTGTCGTCGACGGCGCGATCTGGTTGTGGGCGTTCGCGTCCGCTCTGAACGGCGACGGGCCGACGTCCTTCGGACCGATCGTCGAGGTCTCCGGATCGGCGGATGCGGTCACCGCGGTCGGTGGACCGGGACTGCTCATCCTGCCACTCGGGTTCGCGCTCCTCGGCGCCGTCGGAGCAGGGCTGGCCGCCCGACGACGCGGTGCCCGACGCACTGTCGCTCCGCTCGGGTAGGTGCTCGCAGCACGGTCCGACGCCTGGGTCGCGGCAGTGACCGCCGCGACCCAGGCCTCCTGGCGGTTGGTCGTCGCCGTGTCCGGTGTCGTCCTCCTGCCAGCGACCACGATCTCCATCATCTCCGCGGCGTCCTTCGGCAGCGGGACGGTCATCCCGTTGGTGCTGTCGTTCATGCTGTTCGCGTTGTCGCCCTTCATCCACGAGCTCGCACACGCCGCGGCGCACGTCGCTCTCGCTGACCGGGAGCGGTCGATCGTCGTGGGCGTCGGCCGGTGGGGTTCCGGGCAGATCATCCGGTGGACCCTGCCCCGGACCGACGACGGCCTCGTCGCGATCGCCGGGCCGCTCGCGGCGACGGCATCCGGGTTCTTCGTCCTCGCGCTGCCCCTGCCCTACCTCATCGCCTATCCGATCGCAGCACTGTTCATGGTGCACCTCCTGAGCCTCACCCGCAGCGCTCCAGACGGGCACCAACTCCGTACCGCACTGCAAGGAGCTCCCGATGCTTGACCTCCAGGCCGTCTCGAAGTCGTACGGGCGGCACGCCGTGCTCAGGGACGTCTCCGGCACTGTGAACGCCGGCGAGGTGGTCGCGCTCGCCGGTCCGAACGGTGCAGGGAAGAGCACGCTCATCCACATCGTCACCGGCTTGACCAGGCCGTCCGCTGGCGTGGTCCTCGTCAGCGGCGTGCCCGTGTCGGCCGGTGGACACACGGGCATCGGGTTCTGTCCTGACGACTTGCCGATGCCCGAGCTGCTGACCGGACACGAGTACCTGGACTTCGCAGAGGCCCTGCACGGATCCCGCGTGGGGCGACGGCACCGTGAACGACTCCTGGAGTGCTTGCACCTCGAGGACGCTGCGGCTCGCCTCGTGTCCACGTTCAGCCACGGGATGAAGCGGAAGCTCCAACTGCTCGCGGCGCTCCTGCGGGCCCCGAGCCTGCTGGTCCTCGATGAACCGCTGCGCGGTCTGGATCCGGAGTCAGCCGCGCTCCTGCGAGCGTTGATCGGCGAGTTCGCACGCCAAGGAGGCGCGGTCCTGCTCTCGACCCACGACCTGGCCTCTGCAGAGTCGATCGCCTCCCGGATGCTGATCCTCCAGCAGGGCCGGCTCCGGATGGACGAGCGCGTCGACGCCATGACACAGCACGGCAGATCGGTCGAGGACGTGTTCCTCGAGATGACCGGGATCCAGGAGTCCGTTGCCCGGTCGAGCAGGCTCTTCATCGACGCGCTCGCCCGCGCGGAGCGGTCGCGGCGATGAAGGCGACCGTCGCGGTCGCGCGCACGACCGTCCTGGTCCTGCGGCGACACCTGGTGCAGAGCGTCGGCGGGCGGCTGGCGGCCTGGCTGCTGGCGTCGTTGCTGGGCATCGCCGTGGTTTCGTACAACTTCTTCGCCTACGAATTCCTCACCCGGTTCCTGCCCGCGGACCTGCCGACGTCCTCCCTGATCAGCGGTGACGTCCTGGTCGACGCGTTCACCGCGGCACAGGTCACCACGGCGGGCGGCATCGCGGTCCTCGTCCTCATCGTGGCACCTGGCCACTCGGAGCTCCGGACCGCCGCGCAGGTGCTCTCAGCGAGACGGTTCCATGCACGGGTCGGGGAGTCGCTGCCGTTCACCCTCCTCGTCGTCCTCGCATCGCTGCTGCTCGCCATCGGACCGGCCGCGTACCTGACGTCCCTGGTCGGCAAGGGCCCACTGTCGTTCGCCATCCTGCTCGGGGTGAACGCGGCCACCGCCGTCGCGGTGGTGCTCGTCGGTGAACTGGTGCGGCTGCTCTGCACGGGCGCCCGGCTCGCCGCCGCGACGTCGCAACTCGGGGTGGTGCTCGCGGCCGTCACCCTGGTGGCCCTCGCCGTGTACGACTCGACCGCGTCTGCCCGCGAGAACCGCACGCCGTCCACAGCGACCTGGGTCGACGCGGTCACCGGCGGGCACGGTGTCGATGGGTCCGCAGCTGCGACGGCGTTCGCGGGCCTCTCCGCCGCGGTCCTGACGGCGAGCGTCCTCGGCACCCGGTTCGCGCAACCGACAGAACCGATCAGTCAGCCGCACCGGCTCGTCACGCTGCGGCACGCGCTGCCGACGCACGTGGGGTGGCTCGGCCGGGAAACCGCGATGGCCCTCAGGCAGCCCCTCGCGCAGATCTCCGGGACCGTGTCGTTGGCGGCGATCGTCCTCCTGGGCATCGCGGTACGCGGAGGGGCGCTGCCGCTCGCGACCGCCGTCGTCGCTGCCGGCATGGTCGCTGCCGCGCCGCTGGAACTGGCATGGGCACGGGTCGCACGGTGGGCGTGGATGTACCGGAGTACCGGGATCAGCGCGACGCACATCGTCGCGACCCAGCTCGGGGCCGGCGCGCTGCCGGCGCTGCTGCTCTCGGCCGTCTTCTACACGGCGGTCGGGGCGCCTCCGACGGCAGCGGCGCTCGTGCACCACCTCGCGGTCCTGGCAGCGGCCGCCGCGATCGCGTACCTCGCCGGGGTCCTCGTCCCCGCCGACAGCACTGTGCCGGCCGCCGTCGTGGTGACGTCGACGGTCGCCGTCACGGCGGAATCCGTCCTCATCTGGGTCGGCGGCCAAGCGGACGGCGCAGGGCCGTGGTTGCCTTCCCTGCTCTTCTCCGGAGCCGGACTCCTCGCTGCCGTCGCCGCAGGGCTGCGCGTCGCTCGTCGGCTCGACGCCGACGGATGACAGCGGTCCTGCACCCCGCTGGCGGAGCGACACGGTGCCCGTGTCAGCGGGTGTCTGATCCCGGCGGCGGCCCGGTCGTGTCCCCCACCCGCAACTCCGACGTGAACGACGCCGGTTGCGGCTCCGCCCCCTCGAGCATGGCCAGAGCGGCACGTGCGGCGGCCTGGCCCTTCTGCACGAAGGGCTGCACCAGGGTGGTCAGGTGCCGGATCGGGGTGCGGTGGAGCAGGCTGTCGTCCACCGTGATGCCGTCGAACCCGACGACGCTGACGTCCTCGGGCACACGGAGTCCGGTGTCGAGTGCGGCCGAGATCACGCCGACCGCGATCAGGTCGCTCTGCGCGATGACGGCGGTGGGACGGGGGCCATCCGGCGCGAAGAGCTCGGTGCCGGCGAGACGTCCCTCTTCCACCGAGCTGCCGGCGGTCTCGATCGCGACGGCGTCCGGGTAGACCTGGCGCACACCACGCAGGCGTTCGAGCGTGGTGAAGGCGATGCCCTCGGCCTGCCGGGCTGCGTCGATCGGGCCACGGCGGCGTGCGGCATCGAGGGGCAGGGTCACGACGGCCACGTCCTGGTGGCCGAGCCCCTGCAGGTACTCCGCAGCACGGCGTGAGGCATCTCGGTTGTCGAGCTGGACGGGGACAGCGCCCTCGATCTCGTCCGCCTCGATCGCGACGACGGGGATCTGCCGACGGCGCAGCACCGCGACGGCGGGGTCGATCCGGACGTTGCACCCGACGAGCACGACGGCGTCCATCGGGGCATCCACCAGCGGGCCGGCGCCCTGCTCGTCGTCGAGCGGACTCCGGACGAGCAGCAGAGAGGCACCGGCAGCACCGGCGACCTCGGCGATGCCGTCGAGCGTCAGGACGTTGACCGGGTCACGGAACGCATCGCTCAGGCGCTCGTCCATCACGACGCCGATGACGCCGGAACGGCCGCGGCGCAGCGAACGGGCACGGGGATCGGGGCCGCCGTAACCGAGGTCGGCGGCAGCGGCCAGCACGCGGGCCTTCGCGTCCTCGGACACCGGGCCGAGACCGCTGAAGGCGAGCGAGGCCGTCGACGGCGCGACACCGGCAGCACGGGCGACCGCTGCCAGCGTCGGGCGCGACGGACGTGTGGCGCCGCCGCGGGAAGGCGACGCGCCGGGTCCTGTTGCCGGTTCGTCCATCGCCCGTTAGCGTAGCCGGAACGAGCAGTCGAATCGATTCGACAGCCGCAAGACCAGCACTGACACGCACCAGAACGCGCACTACCGAGCGCGCCGCAGCACGATGGGAACCACCATGACGACGCCGTCCACCCGCACCGTCCCGACCACCAAGGCCTGGATCATCGCGGTGTTCGTGGTGTTCACCCTGTCCGGGCTCGACATCGCGACGTGGCTGGGACGGATCCCGAGCGTCCGCGACTCCCTCGGGGCGAGCACGTTCGAGATGGGTCTGCTCGTGCTCGGCATGGCCGTCGGCTCCATCGGCGGTCTGACGTTCGCCGGGCACATCGTCGCGAAGCTCGGTGCCCGTCGGGGCGTGCAGGTGGCTGCGGCGTGCCTGGCGGTCGGGATGATCTTCGCCGGGGTCGCGGTCACGCTCGGGTGGGGCTTCGCCGCCATCTGGATCGCGCTCATCGCGTTCGGCTTCGGCAACGGCCTGTGCGACGTGTCGATGAACGTCTCCGGCGCCGCCGCCGAGAAGGCCGGCGGACGCACGATCATGCCGCTGTTCCACGCCGCGTTCAGCCTCGGCACGCTCGCCGGTGCAGGCCTCGGTGCGCTGGCCGAGCGGTTCGAGATCCCGGTCTCGTGGCACTTCATCGTGCTCGTCGTCGTCACGAGCGCCGCCATGCTCGTCGCCGTCACGAAGTTCCAGGACGAGCACCGCTTCGAGCAGCCGGTGTCGACCGACACCAGCCCGGTCGCGACCCCGCTCACCCGCTGGCAGGTCTGGGCACAGCCCTCGACGCTGCTCATCGGCGTGATCGTGCTCGGAATGGCGCTGGCCGAGGGGTCCGCGAACGACTGGCTGCCCCTCGCGATGATCGACGGCCACGGGCTCGACAACGCCGGCGGTGCTGCCGTGCTGACGGTGTTCCTGGCCGCGATGACCGCCGGCCGCGTCGCCGGCAGCCCGCTGATCGACAAGTTCGGCCGCGTGCCGATCCTGCGCATCAGCGCCGCCGTCGCGGTGGTCGGCCTCGGCATGCTCATCTTCATCGACAACGTGCCGCTCGCGATCGTCGGCGTCGTGCTCTGGGGCCTCGGCGCGAGCCTCGGCTTCCCGATGGGCATGTCCGCCGCGGCCGACGACCCCCGCACCGCGGCCGCCAAGGTCAGCGCCGTCGCGACGATCGGCTACGTGGCGTTCCTGGCCGGGCCGCCGCTGATCGGGTTCCTCGGTGAGGAGATCGGCCTGCTCGGTGCGCTGTTGATCGTCTTCGTGTTCATCGTCGCGGCCGGCCTGGCCTCGGGTGCGGCGCGCGAGACCGGCGCCGCCGCCCGGCCCGCCCGCGGGACCGCCAAGACGAGCGGGACCCCGAAGCGCGAGACCGAGAAGTCCAGCAACAGGAACTGAATCAGCCGCCGTCGCCGGCCCGCGCCCGCGTCGCCAGGTGCAGGGCGAGCCGGGTCTCCGGGTCGGACAGGTCCACCCCGAGCAGCCGCTCCACCCGCGCGATGCGGTCGGACACGGTGTTCCGGTGCACGCCGAGCACCGCGGCGGTCTCGGCGATCGACGACTCCGCGTCCAGGTAGGCGGCGAGCGTCGTCAGGAGCGCGCCGCCACCGCGCTCGAGCGGTGCGAGCAACTGCCGCGAGGCCGGCAGGAACGTGTCCGTCTGCGTCCACGCGAGCAGCAGCTGCGCGAGCCCGAGCCGGTCGACGTGCACGAAGTGCCCGGACTCCGGACGGCTGGCGGCCAGGCGGGCGGCGTCGCCCGCCTCACCGAGCGTCCGGACCAGCCCGGCAGGGCCCGCCTGCAGACTGCCGACGCCCACGTTGGTCTCCACGGTGGTGCGGAGCGTGTTCTGCGCGCGCCGCAGCCGACCCGCGATGTCGGCCACTGCCTCCCGGCCGGGTTCGTCGGGTTCCGACAGCCACAGCACCCAGCCGTCCGCCTGTTCGACGACGACCGCGTCGAGTCCCTCGGCGCGCACCGCGGCGTCGACCTGCTGGCGGAGCGCGACCAGGTCGACGCCCTGCCGCGCGACCACGCGCGCGCCGACGTGCCAGGCGTCCAGCCGCCACCCGGCGGCGATCGTCCGCTGCACGAGCTGCGGGGCGGGCGCCCCGTCGGCCGCGCGGAGTTCGTCGAGCATCGCCATCCGGTAGCGGGCGTCGCGCTCGTCGTCGAGCCGGGTGAGCAGCAGCCGGTGCCCGACGGCGACGGCGGCCACCTGCAGGGCACTCGCGACCACCTGCTGTTCGGCGGCGATCGGGACGGGCAGGCCGATTGCCAGCCAGGCGCGCGGTCCGATGCCGGTGCCGACCGGGATCGCCACGAGCGTCTCGTCGACGCCCTCGGCGGTCAGCACGTCGCTCGTGCCGGCGCGGCGGACGAGCACGGCGCGGGCCGCGTCGTCGACGGCGGCTCCGCGGAGCGCCAGGCCCGAGGCGTCGAGGAACCGCACCGGGTGGCCGAGCGAGCGGTCGAGCCGGGCGAACAGGTCGTCGAGTTCGGGGCCGGCGTCGAGCGCGACGCGGGAGGCGTCGAGGGCTGCCCGGGCCGCCGGACCCATCCCGGTGCCGATGAGTTCGTGCAGCCGGACCGAGGTCGCCCACGGGTCCGGGGTAGCGAGCACGGCGACACCGAGCCGGTCGGCGAGCGTCGTGGTGCCGGGGCCGAGTTCCAGTGCCCCGTCGACGACGAGCAGGGTGGTGCCGGCCGCGGACGCCCGGCGCAGCAGCACGTCGAAGCGCGCGTCCGCGCGGTCGACGGGGGTGAGCAGCACGACGACGTCGTCGCCCTGCGACAGGGACCGGCCGACCTGGTCGGGGGTCCCCACCACCCCGCGGACGCTCCGGACCGCGGTGCTGCCGGCGCCGACGAGCAGGCGGGTGCCGGGCGGCAGGAGCGGGAGCAGGTCGCCGACGGCGTTCACGCGAGCACCTGGCCCACGGCCTCGGGCACGACGTCCGCGTCGATGCCGAACGCCCGCGGTCCCATGCGCGCGGTGCGGTCGGGGTCCGCCCACCACCACGGTGCCGACGGCAGCACGAGCACCGCGAGCTCGTTGCCGACCCGCGTGCGGTCGGTCGCCACCGGCGCGAGCGAGCGTGCGTCGACGACGGTGATGACGCTCGGGGTGCTGGCGACCGGCAGGCCGTCGACCAGGCAGTGCACGTACTCGCTGCCCGCCTCGACCCGGGCGACCGCACCGGTGCCGGCGTCGCGGATGGCCAGGCTGCTGCGGACGAACGCGAGCGCGTCCCCCTCGCGCTGGACGTCGATGACCCGGCCCTGCGCGACGACCCGGCCGCCGATGAGCGCGGCGAGTTCCGCCGCGTCGCGTGCGCCACCCGCTGCGCGTCCGATCCGGAGCGCGCGCTGCACGCTGCCGACGACGGCCCGCTCGCGCAGCAGCGCGACCGGGACCGGGCCGATCGCGAAGGCCGCCCAGCCGCCGCTGTGCGAGACAGCCTCGCGCCAGACGGTCTCGACGTCGTGGGGGTGCCGGGCGTCGACGACGATCCGCAGGCCGCTCGTGGTGGCCGCCGCCGCCGTGACCGTCGTGGTCGGGCCGACGAAGACCGACAGCTGGTCGATGCGCGGGACCGCGCGGCCGACCAGGTCCGCGTCGACGAGCGGCAGTCCGGCGGCGTGTGCGGTGAGGGCCGCAGCCGGTCCGGTCACGCCGCCGATCTGCGCGGCGACGACGGCGTCGGCACGGGTGCCCGTCCAGCGTTCGACCGCCGCGAGCGCGGCCGGCAGCTCCTCACCGCTCGGCATCTTCTCCTCGAGCACGGTGGTCGACCCGATCAGCCCGACGGCCACCACCGATCCGAGCGCGGGGTCGTCGAGGTCGACGACCGGCACGCTGTGGTCGCCGAGTGCGAAGCGGAGCGCGCTGACCATGTGGTCGACGCGGCCGCCACCGCCGCAGCCGAGCAGGGCGGTGCCGCGTCCGAAGACGGTCGCGTCGTCGGCCTGGAGGCCCGCCACACCGCCGCCCCGCCGCTCACCCTGGTCCATGGGTCCATTCTGCTGCCGTGGTCGGGTTTCGGGGCCGGAGCCCGGGGCCGGGGGCCGGGGGTCGGGTGCACGGGCCGGGCGCCGGGGTCGGCGCGCGGCCCGTTCGTCAGCCGGCCGCCGGGGCGGCCGGGCGGACGTGCTCGTGCAGCTCCTCGATCGGGACGAACGGTTCGTCGAGTCCGAAGCACGACGGCCCGAACACGGTGAGCGCCTCCGGGGTCCGCATCAGGTCGGGGGTCGAGATGCCGATCACCCGGACGCGCTGCCCGAACCGCAGGCGCTCGGTGGTGATCGGCTCGGCGGTCTCGGCGTCGAGGACGCAGATCAGGTCGGGCACGACGGCGACGAGGCGGCCGTTCCGCCGGGCGACCAGGTTCTCGTTCTGGAACCGGAGTTCGAGCTCGGAGCCGTCGGTCCCCTGCACGGTGGCACGACCGCGGGCGAACCCGTCGACCGTGCGGCGCTCGACGTCGACGACCTTGCCGTCGAACAGCTCGCGCAGGTGCGTGTAGATCGTCGTGCCGAGGGCCTCGGCGAGCGCGTCGATGGGGTCGCGGTGGGCTTCACGGGCAACTCGGATGGCCCGACCGACGGCGAGTGCCAGGGAGAGCGTGCGCGGGACGGCGGTCTCCTGCACCTGGCGGCCGGACATGGCGTACTCGGCGATGTAGGCGACGCCGCCGAGCCGGATGGTGACCCCGCGGGCGAGCCACTCCATCTTCTTGTTGTCCGTGCCGGTCTCGATGATGACGCCGTGGCCGTTCTCGTCGCTGATCGCGAGCGGACTGCCGGGGACCCCGTAGACCGAGAAGGTCTCCATCTGCAGCTCGGGGAACGCACGGCCCATGCCGTCCGCGTCGACGACGGGCAGGCCACCGGTGGCACCGACGAGCAGCGGGATCATCGAGTTGATGCCGCCGCACTCGATGGGCATCGTGGCGGTCGCCGTCCGGCCCAGGTGGGCCTCGAGCCGACGGAGGGCGCCGAGCGGTTCCGGTCCGGCCGGGATGCGTTCGAGCACCACGGTCGGTGCGCCCATCTGCGCGGTGGGGATGACGAGGGCGTCGTCGGGCACCTCGGACGGGTCGAGGATCGTGACGGGGCCGTGCTGTTCGATCGCGGCACGGACCAGGAGCATCCCGATGGTGGGGTCGCCTCCGCCGCCGGTGCCGAGCAGCGCGGCACCGCGGGCCAGGTCGGGCAGGTCGTCGACGTCGAGGATCCAGCTCATCGGTGCGCTCCCGTGTTCGTGCCACCCGTGCCCAGTTCGCCCGCGCTCGTGGTGCCGTCGTGGCGGACCGCGGGGGTGTCGTAGCCGAAGTACCGCGGGCCGGCCAGGCGCAGGCCGTCCGGGGAGTGCCAGCGCTCGTCGGCCGGTGCCGTGACGATCCGGATGCGGGCGCCGAAGCGCAGGGACTCGGTGGTGATCGGCTCGCCGGTCTCGGCGTCCAACGTGATGATGAGGTCGGGAGCCGTGGAGCGGACCTGGCCGGCCACCTCGACCAGCAGGTGCTCGTTCTGGAACCGGAGCACCGCCTCCAGGCCGGTGTCGCTGCCGGAACCGGCGATGCGGGCCGTGCCACGGGCGAACCCGGTGACGGTCTTGCGCTCGATGTCGGCGACCTTGCCCTCGAACACGACCGTGCCGCCGAGCACCTCGGTGACCGCCGTGACGGGGTCGGCGTTCTCGCTGCGTGCACGGACCAGCGTCTCGCCGAGCCGGACGCTCAGCGACAGGCTGCCGCGGACGAACGACTCCTTCACCTGCGCGCCGGACATGGCGTACTGCGCCGTGATCGCGGAGCAGCCCATCTCGACCGTCGCCGTGCGGGCGAGCCGTTCCGCCCACCGGTTGTCGACCGTGTCGAAGACGACGGTGTTGCCCTTCTCGTCGGCCAGGGCCATCGGTGTCGCGCTGACCCCGGACAGGGTCGGCAGCACCATCTGCACCTCGGGGAAGGCCCGGCCCATGCCGTCGCCGTCGACCAGGGGCAGGCCGAGCTCGGCAGCGGCGACGATCGGGGTCGTCGAGTTCACGCCGCCGACCTCGATGCAGGCCAGGTGCGTGGGGGTGACCCCGAGGAACGCCGACAGGCTGCGGATGGCCTCGGCGAACTGGCCGGCGGACGGCAGCTTCTCGACCATCACCGTGGGAGCGCCGATCATCGCGACCGAGAGCACCACGGCGTCGTCGGGCAGGTCCTCGACCTGGACGATCTCGACCGGGCCGTGGGCGCGGACGGCGGCCTCGGCGAGCAGGCGGCCGATGTAGGGGTCACCGCCGCCGCCGGTGCCGAGGATCGCGGCGCCGCGGGCGAGGGCGGAGCAGTCGGCGCCGATGGAGGTGAGTGGGGGTGCTGTCGGCGCGGCTTGCGTGGCGCTCATCGGACCAGCGCCCCGAGTGCCAGGTCGCCGACGGCCTTGGCGCGGATCCGCGTCGCGTTGCCCGGCAGGTACGGGATCGGGACCTCGTCGAAGTCGACGATGTCCACCGAGCCGGGGTCGGCGCCGGCCGCGATGGCACGGTCGACTGCCTCTTGCCGGGCCTCGTCGACCACGGCGGACCGGCGGCCGTCGCTGATCGCGTAGACCTTGTCGACCTCGCCGCTCACCTGCGCGATCGCCGCGCCGATGGCGTTGGCGACCGAGTAGTGCTCCGGGCGGTGCACGGTGCCGAGTCCGGGCAGGGTGTCGGGCAGCAGCACCGAGCCGCCGCCGACCGCCACAACGGGCAGCGGGTCGGACGAGGTGCGCATCCGCTCGACGATGTCGGCGACGCGCTCCGCGATGACGTCGAGCGCACGGGCGGCGACCTCGGCCGGCACCCCGGCGACGAGCGACGGGTCCCCGATCGCGCCACGGCCACCGCGGACGGCCACGTCGGTGGCGGTCAGGGTGGAGCCGCCGAAGACCAGGCCCTCCTCGGTCAGGCGGTACCCGACGGAGTCCGGCCCGACGACGCTGCCGTCCTCGCGGATGCGGGAGCCGCCGCCGATGCCGACGGACAGGACGTCGGGCATCCGGAAGTTCGTGCGGATGCCGGCGACGGCGACCTCGCCCGTGGCCTCACGCGGGAAGCCCGCGGTCAGGACGCCGACGTCGCTCGTCGTGCCGCCGACGTCGACGACCGCACAGGTGTCGAAGCCGGACAGCACGGCTGCACCACGCATCGAGTTCGTCGGGCCCGAGGCGAACGTCGCGACCGGGTAGCGACGGGCGTACTCGACGTCCATCAGGGTGCCGTCGTTCTGGCTCAGGAAGAGCGGTGCGTCGATGCCGCTGCCCGTGACCGACCCGGACAGGCCGTCCACGATGCGGTCGGCGAGCTCACGGAGCGCCGCGTTGATGATCGTCGCGTTCTCGCGCTCGAGCAGGCCGATGCGACCGATCTCGGACGACAGCGAGAACGCCACGTCCGGCCCGAGCTCCGCAGCCATGATCTCCTGCGCGCGCTGCTCGAACTCGTCGTTGATCGGGGAGAACACCGACGAGATCGCGACGGAACGGATGCCCGCGGCCGCGATGGCACCGGCGTGCCGCTTGAGTTCCTCGGGGTCGAGCTCGGAGATGACGCGGCCGTCGAACTCGTGGCCGCCGTGCGCCAGGAACGGCTGGGCGTGCACGGCCGACACCAGGTGCCCGGGCCAGTCCGTGAACGGGGGCAGTGACGCCGTCGCCGGCAGGCCCAGGCGGACCGCGGCGGTCGGGGCGAGGCCGCGTGCCTCGACCAGGGCGTTGATGAAGTGGGTGGTGCCGATCATCACGCCGTCGATGTCCGTGGGGCCGAAGGCGTGCTGCTCGCGCAGGCCGTCGAGCGCGGCGACGATGCCCGAGGTGACGTCGGGGGTGGTGGACCGCTTGACCGCCGCACGGACGGTGCTGCCGTCCATCAGGACGGCGTCCGTGTTGGTGCCGCCGACGTCGATGCCGATGCGCATGGGGGTTCCCTTCGGTGGTGCGGGTGCGGGGTGCGGTGGTGCGGGTGCGGGGTGCGGTGGTGCGGGCGTGGGGTGTTCGCGGGGTGGTGCTGGGTCGTGGGGTGGTGCTTGTTCGTGGGGTGGTGCTGGGTCGTGGGGTGGTGCTGGTTCGTGGGGTGGTGCTGGTTCGTGGGGACCGGCCGCGCCGTCGCGCGGATCAGGGGTGCGGCGACGCGACCGGCCGTTCGGGGAGCGCCCGGGTCAGGCGGCCGGGGTGGCCGGTGCGGCGGGCGCTGCGGCGACCGGGGCGGACGATGCAGCCGGCGCGGCCTCGGTCCGACTGACTCCGACGCCGCGGATCAGCCCGACCTTGCCGGCGACCACGTAGAGCACGAAGGCGATGACCACGGAGTTGATCGACGGGATGCCGACGGCGACGAAGTACCCGATGAGCGATGCGATCGCCCAGATGACCAGGGTGGCCGGCACCCAGGTGGGCGAGGTCGCCGGGATGTTCTCGGCGTCGCTCAGCTCGCGGCGCCAGCGCTTCACGACGAAGTACTCCGCCACCATGATCCCGGCGATGGGCGGGAAGACGACCCCGAGCACCGACAGGAACGGTGTCAGGGCCCCGAGGAACCCGACCGCGGCGAGCACCGAGCCGACGACGCCCATCACGAGCGTCACGAGCCCGCGGTTCACCTGCTTGCCGAACACCGCGTCGATGAAGTTCGTGACGCCGAGGCTCGAGCTGTAGATGTTCCAGTCGTTGATCTTGAACGTGCCGAGCAGGATAACGAGGATGCCGACCCAGCCGACGCTCGACGTGATCACGCGGGTGATGTCCGCGGAGCCGACGGCGTGGGCGAGCAGGACACCGGCCAGGCCGATGACGTACTCGCCGAGCGTCACGCCGAGCAGCGTCTGCTTCACGACGTCGCCGACCGACCGGTTGAAGCGCGTCATGTCCGGCGTGATCACCGCACCGACGATGAACCCGCCGGCCACCAGGGTGGTGCCGGCCACGAAGCTCAGCTCCGGACCGGCCGGGGCACGCGCGGCGAGCTCGGCGATCGAGTGCCGGCTCAGCTCGACGATGACCGCCCAGCCGACGAGCACCAGGAACAGCGGCACGGTCACGTTCGCCAGCCACTGCATCGAGTGGAACCCGCGCAGGACGATCGCGGTGACGAGCAGCCCGAACACGAGCGACCACGCCCAGGCGGGCAGGATCGGCAGGATCGAGACCAGGCCGGCCGCCGAGACGCCCGACTGGATGCCGAACCAGCCGATCAGGCTCAGCCCGATCGCCAGCCCGACCAGCGCCGAGCCGGCCTTGCCGAAGCCCGTCCAGCGGGCGATGACCGAGGTGTTCAGGCCCTCCTTGACGCCGATGACGCCGACGAGCACCGAGACGATCTCCAGGATCACGGCGCCCAGGGTGATCGCCCAGAAGGCGTCCCAGAAGCTCATGCCGAAGCCGAGCGTCGCACCGAGCAGGAACTGGGACAGGGCCGAGATCTGCCCGAAGCGCTGCACGGCGACCTGGAACCAGCCGTAGCGTGCGGACATCGGGACTCGGCTGAGCGAGTAGTCGTCGACGGCGACCGACTCGGAACGGGGGGTTCGTGGTGCTGACACTGCGGTCTCGCTGGCCATCGTGGCTCCTCGGGGAGGGGTGTCGGCGTGGGCCGATCGGGGTGTCAGCCACGGTAGGACGGCATCGGTTTGCGGTACATGTGCAGAACGTCGTTACGGGCATGTGAATCCGTGCACGCTGCACGGGCCGCGCGCCTCGTCCGGCCGACGACACCACGCCGGTTAGGCTTCCGGGGTGCGTCTCGTCATCGCCCGGTGCTCCGTCGACTACGCGGGCCGGCTCTCAGCCCACCTGCCGCTCGCGACCCGCCTGCTCATGCTCAAGGCGGACGGCTCCCTGCTCGTGCACTCCGACGGCGGCAGCTACAAGCCGCTGAACTGGATGAGCCCGCCCTGCTCGATCGAGATCACCGAGCCGGACGACGAGCAGTCGAGCGCCGGCATCACGCAGGTGTGGACGGTCACCCAGAAGAAGACGCAGGACAAGCTCATCGTCTCGCTGTACGAGGTCGTGTCCGACGAGACCCACGACCTGGGCGCCGACCCGGGCCTGGTGAAGGACGGGGTCGAGGCGCACCTGCAGCAGCTCCTGGCCGAGCAGATCGAGCTCCTCGGTGACGGCCACACCCTGGTCCGCCGCGAGTACATGACGGCGATCGGGCCGGTCGACATCCTGGCCCGCGACGATGCGGGAGCGAGCGTCGCAGTGGAGATGAAGCGCAACGCCAACATCGACGCGGTCGAGCAGCTCACCCGGTACCTCGAGCTCATGAACCGCGACCCGCACCTGCGTCCGGTGCAGGGCGTGCTGGCGGCGCAGACGGTGGCACCGCAGGCACGAACCCTCGCCGAGGACCGCGGTATCCGCGTCCTCGTGCTCGACTACGACGCGATGCGCGGCATCGAGGGCGGCCACACCCGCCTGTTCTGATCCGCGTCGGGCCGTCCGGCCTGGAGGCACGGCGCACCCCCGCCCCGCCGCCGACGGATCCCGGATGGTCGCCGCCACGGCCCGGCTAGGGTGGACAGGACATGACCAGCCCGTTCTCCGCCATCCTGTTCGACCTCGACGGCACCATCAGCGACTCCGCGCCGGGCATCCTCGAGAGCCTGACGCACACCTTCCGCACCGTCGGCGTCCCGGTGCCGGACCACGACACCCTGATGTCGTTCGTGGGCCCGCCGATCATGGACACGTTCCGGGTCGCGATGGGCATGGACGACGAACTGGCCGACCGCACCCTCGCCGTCTACCGCGAGCACTACTTCTCGCACGGGGCGCTCGACTCCGAGATGTTCCCGGACATCGACGTCGTGCTGCGCACCCTGCACCAGGCGGGGCTGCCGATCTCGACGGCGACGAGCAAGCCGGAGACCCCGGCGACCTACATCCTCGAGCACTACGGGCTCACCGGGGACATCGACATCATCACGGGTGCGAGCGACGACGAGGTGCGGTCGAGCAAGGCCGACGTCGTCGAAGAGGCACTGCGACGACTCGAGGCCCACGGCTTCGACATCAGCCGCCCGGTGCTGATCGGCGACCGGAAGCACGACGTCGAGGGCGCGACCGTGCACGGCGTCCCGGTCGTCTTCGCCGAGTGGGGCTACGGCTCCCCCGACGAGGCCGAGGGCACCATCGCCCGCGCCGCCACCCCGCTCGACCTGCTGCCGATCCTGCTGCCGTCCGCGACGCCGTCCGCATGAGCGGCGACGTCGTCCGGCGGGGGCTCCGCGGTGCCGCCTGGCTGCTGCCGGCGGCCATCGTCCTGATCGCACTGAACTTCCGCGGCCCGATCGTCGCGACCGCCCCGGTCATCAGCGACGTCCGCGCCGACCTCGGCCTGACCGCGACGATCGCCGGGCTGCTGACGACGATCCCGGTGCTGTGCTTCGCCCTCGCGACGCCGTTCGCCAGCTGGGTCATCGCGAAGGCGGACCCCGAGCGCGCGGTCTCGCTGTCGCTCGTCATCGTGCTCGCCGGCACCGTCGTGCGCTCGATGCCCTCGTCGGCGGCGCTGCTGATCGGCACCGCGGTCATCGGCATCGGCATCACGATCGGCAACGTGGTGATCCCGGTGGTCATCCGGCGGGACACCTCGCCGGAACGCGTCGGCCTGGTCACCGGCGTGTACACGTCGGCGCTCAACGTCGGGTCGATGATCACGTCGCTCGGCACCGCTCCCCTGGCCGCCCTGTGGGGCTGGCCGGTCGCGATCGCGATCTGGGCGGTCTTCGCACTCATCGCCGCCGCTGCCTGGACCTACGCGGTCGGCGCTCGGGACGCCTGGCGTCGCCCGCTGC
Source organism: Curtobacterium sp. WHRI 8282 (assembly GCF_040223925.2). Lineage (NCBI taxonomy): Bacteria > Bacillati > Actinomycetota > Actinomycetes > Micrococcales > Microbacteriaceae > Curtobacterium > Curtobacterium sp. WHRI 8282. Next base: position 796,027 of record NZ_JBEHCD020000001.1, on the reverse strand, counting down.
CGTCCGAGCGGGACGAACCGCTGCCCGTCACCGGCCCCATCGACCAGGTGCTCGACACCGGGGCGATCCGGACCGCCCGCGCCGCCGAGGCCGCACGGGTCGCCGCCGCCGAGCCCATCCGACCGGCACGACGGCTCATCACCTGGGGCCTGACGCTCGCCTTCGGCGGTCAGGCGTTCTCGTACTACGCCCTCACCGCGTGGATCCCGACGCTGCTGCACGACGAGATCGGCTTCTCGAAGGCGTCGTCGGGCGCGAGCTCGTCGGTGTTCCAGATCCTGGCCGTCGTCGGGGCGCTCGGTGTCCCGCTGCTCGCGACCCGGTGGCGTCCGGCGGCGATCATCGCCCTGGTCGGCACGCTGTGGCTGGCGATGCCGCTCGGGCTGCTGTTCGCCCCGGAGCTCTGGTTGCTGTGGTCGGTGCTCGGCGGTGCGGCCCAGGGTGGCGGCATCACCGTGATCTTCATCGTGATCGTGCGGATCGTCTCGAGCGACGCCGACGCCCGCCGGATGTCCGCGTTCGTGCAGGGCGGCGGGTACCTGCTCGGGTCGGCCGGGCCGCTCGTCGCCGGTGCCCTGCACGGTGCGACGGGGACCTGGACGGCACCGCTGCTCGTCGTGCTCGTCGCGGTGCTCACCCTCGGCGTCGTCGGGACGTTCGCCGCGCGACGGGTGTCCTGACCGAGGACGTCGGCACGGGCGCCGCGCGCGCGGATCAGCCCGCGGCGAGCACCTCGCGCAGGGACATCGGCGGACGGCCGGTGATGCGTTCGACGTCGCCGGACACGTGCGCGAGCGCCCCCTCGGCAATGGCCGTGTAGGTGCTCACCCAGGCGTCGGCCTGCCACGGCTCCGGGTTCCACCGCGCACGTGATGCGTACGCCTCGTCCAGGGTCTCCGGGTGGTAGCTGACCGTGCGGCCGCGGACCTCGGACACGATCGCCGCCGCCTGGGCGAGGGTGATCGCCTCGGGGCCGGTCAGCTCGTACGTCTGGTCGCGGTGGGCGTCCGGGTCGTGCAGCACCGCGGTCGCGACACGGGCGACGTCGGCGCGGGCGACCGCGGCCATGGCACCGTCGCCGGCCGGGCCGCGGATCACGCCGTCCTCGCCGACCAGGTCCTCGACGAAGTCCAGGTAGAAGCTGTCGCGCAGGAACGTGAACGCCATCCCGCTCTCGCGGATCGCCTGCTCCGTCGCCCAGTGGTCGCGTCCGAGCGTGAAGGTCGCGTCGGGAGCCGCGCCGAGGAACGACGTGTAGACGACGTGCCGCACGCCCGCGTCGGCCGCCGCGGCGACGAACGCCCGGTGCTGGTCGAGGCGGTCCTGGGCCTCGGCCGCCGAGACCATGAGCAGCACCTCGACGCCCTCGAGCGCCGCTCGGCTCGCGTCGACGTCGGCGAAGGTCGCGACGGCGACCTCGGTGCCGGGCAGCTCCGGCGCACGCGAGGCGTCGCGCACGAGCATCCGGAACGGCACGGCGTCCGCGGCGAGCGCCGCGCTCACGGCGCCCCCGATGTTGCCGGTCGCTCCGGTGATGGCGATGGTCATGGTCGCTCCTCGTGTCGTGTCGCGTGGTGGTGGTCGGTGGTCACGTCCACACCGTCCTGGAGGCCCGGATCACCGTGGGCGCGACCCTCGCGGCGTTCACGCCGTCCACCTCCACCGCCCACGCGCGGGCGGCGTCGTGGTCGCGGCCGTGCCGCATGTGCCGGCCGACCAGGCGGTCGAGCCGCACGTCGTCGGCGACGGCGCAGAACCAGGTCTCGGTGAAGAGTGCGGGCAGCGCCGACCACGGAGCGGTGTCGTCGAGCAGGTAGTTGCCCTCGGACACCACGAGTCGGGCTGCGCGGGGCACCGCGATGCTGCCGGCGACGGGTTCGTCCACGCGACGGTCGAAGTCCGGTGCCCACACCACGTCCTCGTCGGCGGCGACGAGTCGGCGGACGAGCGCGACGTACCCGTCGGCGTCGAAGGTGTCCGCCGCGCCCTTGCGGTCGTGCCGACCGAGGGCGTCGAGCGCCGCGTTCGACAGGTGGAAGCCGTCCATCGGGACCTGCACCGCGGTGCCCGCACCCAGGCGCTCGTCGACGGCGGTGACGATGCGACGGGCGAGCGTGGACTTGCCGGCACCAGGCGCTCCGGCGATCCCGAGCACGGTGCGGTGGCTCGAACGGGCCAGTTCGACGGCGCGCTCGACGGCCTGGTCGACGGTCGTGCCGGAGTCGCTCACGGCTTCATCCTCGCAGAGCGCACCGACGCCGGACCGCAGTGGTTCACTTGCCGCATGGTCGATGCGACGAAGGCGTTCAGCGGGTTCTCGGTGCGCGACGTGCCCGAGGCGAAGGCGTTCTACGAGGACGTCCTGGGGGTCGAGGTCACCGAGGACCACGGCATGCTCTTCCTGCAGCTCGGCGGCGGACACCAGGTGCTCGTCTACCCGAAGGGCCCGGGTCACGAACCGGCGGCCTTCACGGTGCTGAACTTCCCGGTGCCGGACATCGACGCCGCGGTCGACGAGCTCACCGCGAAGGGCGTCGTGTTCCTGCAGTACGAGGGGATGACCGACGACCGGGGTGTGAACCGGAAGGGCGGCCCGCTCATCGCCTGGTTCACCGACCCGTCGGGCAACGTCCTCAGCGTCATCGAGGAGTGAACATGTTGTATTCCGAAAGCTCGCGCCGGCGCTGCTGATCGTCCTACCGTCCTCTCACCGACGAGAGGACGGCCATGACGAAGGTGCTGGGACGGCAATGGACCCGCGAGGAACTCCTCGCCGAGCGCGAACGCGTCCGCGCAGAGTGGAACCTGGACGAGCGGGAGTTCGCGCCGACCGAGCAGTGGCGCGACCTGTTCACCGACGAGTACCTCACGCAGAACTGGCTTGACAGCATCTCCGCCCTGCTGGGTGAGCGATGAACGGGCAGGCCACATAGGCAGCGCAGCAACAGCCCACGTCCCACAGCAGTTCGCCGTCTGACCGCCGGGTGATGCGGTCAGCGGGACAGGGCACCCGCCCAGCCGAGAGCGATCGGCACGAGCAGGCCGTGGCGGTGGTGCGGGAGCTCGGCGACGGAGATCCACCGCGACTCGTCGGTCGAGCCGTCGAGCTCGTGCCGCAAGGCTCCCCCGGTGATGGTCGCCCGGAACACCACCTGCACGGCCTTCATCGGCCGGCCGTTGGCGTGGATGCGGCGCTCTGCGGGGACGATGTGGTGCCGGACCCCGAGCAGGGCACCGGCCTGGGCCTCGTACCCGGTCTCCTCGCGGATCTCGCGCACGACGGCCTGTTCGACGGTCTCGTCGAACTCGACCCCGCCGCCCGGCAGGGTCCACGTGCCCGCATCGGGGTGGCGCAGCTTCGCCAGGAGCACGCGGTCACCGTCCGTGATCACGCCGTAGGCGGCGAGCCGGGTGTCGTAGTCCGTGTACTCCATGGGCCGACCATGCCAGGTGGGTGCACCGACGTCTGCCAGCCGCGCCGGGCCTCCAGGCCGTGGACCGGGGTGGTTCGGGCGCTCCACCAGCCCGCCGACCGGTCACGACCCCCCGCGGCCTGCACACCGAGCGGTCACAGACCGTCGGCCCCGCCGCCCGCAAACGACGGAACGTGACCACGCGAGGCAGCCCGTGCGGTGTGTCGCGACCACCCCGCGGGCCGGGAGGCGCGAGTCGCCGCCGCCACGGGCCTCCCGGCCGTCCGGCGTGCCACCGGGACGTCCACGCAGACGCGCGGTCAGGACACCCCGATGGCTGCCCGCCGAGCGGTCACGAACCGTTGCTTGCGGCACCGCCAGACGCCGCAACACGACCACGCGACGCTGCACGCGCGGGGAGTCGTGACCGCTCGCCGCTCGAGGCCCCGGGCCCGCATGGTGCCGACCGGACCCGACGTGGTCGCCCGACCCGGATCAGGCGTCGACGCGTGCCGCCGCCCAGCCCACGCGCATCCGGGCGACCGCCCGGTCGAAGGCGCTGAGCGGTTCCCCGTCGTCCCGGATGACGGACTGCAGCTGGAGCCCCTCGTACAGGGCCATCAGCTGCTCGGCGGCGTGCCGGGGCGAGGCGCCACGGGACTCCCGGCCGGCGACGACGTCACGGACCAGGGCGAGGGTGACGTCCTCGAACGCCCGCGTGTACTGCGTGCGGAACCACCCGGCGGCGGGGTGGTCGGGGTTCGAGGCGGCACTGAGCACCGCGACCCGGAGCCGCACGAGGGCCGGGTCCTCGACGCCCGCGGCGAGCCGGGCTCGCAGGTAGGCGACCGTGCCGTCCCGCTCCGCGATCGGCCAGAGCTGGCGCCGGCTGCCGTTGTTCCACTTGTCCATGACCGCGACCACCAGGAGTTCCCACATCGGGTACGCCCGATGGAACTCGTCGGCCGTGACCCCGGCGTGCTCGGCGACCTCGTCGGGCCCGACACGGTGGAAGTCCCCGGCTCGGTAGGCACTGATCGCCCCGGCGATGATGCGTGCGCGGAGGTCGACGTCGGTCGTGGGCATGCTGACGATTGTGCGGGGCCGGTCAGCGGCCCGCGACCGCCAGTTCAGGGGGCGCGGCCACCGTCACCCGCTCTGGGTCAGCCGCGGTCGAACGTCAGCGTCTCGTCGTCGGGGGCCCGGACCTCGCCGGTGCGGGCGAAGTCGGCCCAAATCGCCCGGAAGGCCCGGCCGCGGCGCTCGACCTCGGGCCAGTCGCGTTCGGGGACGAACCGGGTGCCGGCCCAGGCCTCGCGGCCACCGAGCAGCAGCGGCAGGTCGCTCATGTGCACGGCTCCGGTCGGGGCGCTCGTGACACCGCGGTGCAGTCGGTACGAGGTCGCGCGGCCGCCGGCGCGTCGGTGCCGTTCGGTGAACCGTCGGGCGTCGCGCCCGTAGATGACGTCGGACAGCGGACGGACGACCCACCACCGCAGGGCCGACCGCAGCACCCGCGACCGGGTGACCCGACGCAGGCCGGGCACGAGCGGCACGTACATGCCGGCCTCGTCCGAGCCGGACCCGATCAGGACGTCGACGTCGGGCGCGACCCGGCTCCACGCGGCGTCGAGGTCACGCTCGGCGGGCAGCGGCGCGAACCCGTACTGGGTGCCGAACGGCATGCCGGCGGCGAGTCCGTACGGCGCGGCGGCCCGGGTGCCGAGCGCCTGACGGTCGAGCAGGTCCTCGAGCGGGGTGTCGGCGTGCACGGTGCCGACCGCCCGGACCATCGCGCGGTTCATCCGTGCCCGACGGCGGGACAGCCCGAGCGGAGCGCTCTGGATGATCGCGCGACGGAAGAGCCCTTCGGCACCGGCGCTGATCATCAGGTGCGCGGCCGCGTCCCCGCCGGCCGACTGCCCGAAGACGGTGACCAGGTCGGGGTCGCCGCCGAACGAGGCGATGTTCGCGCGCACCCAGCGGAGCGACTCGACCAGGTCGAGGAGCCCGAGGTTGGCCGGGATCGTCTCGCCGTCACCGAGGAACCCGAGCACGCCGAGCCGGAACGTGACCGACACCACGATCACGCGCTGCTCGGTCACCAGGTCGCGGGCGTCGTAGATCGGCAGGTCGCCACCGCCGATGACGTACGAGCCGCCGTGGATCCAGACCATCACCGGCAGCTGCTCCCCCGGACGGACGTCGGCGGGCAGGGTGATCGAGAGCCGCTGGCAGTGCTCGTCGACCTCGATGCCCTGGATCGGGTTGAGCAGCAGGTCGACGAACTCCTCGTGCGGCTGCGGTGCGACCGGCGACGGGGTGGACGCGTGCAGCTCGCCCTCGATCGGTGGCATCGGCTGCGGCGGGGCGAACCGTTCGGCCTGCGCGTACGGGATCCCGAGCACCCGCACCACGTCGCCGTCAAGCGTCCCGACGATGCGGCCGGCGGGGGTGTCGAACGGGGCTGGGGCGGCGGCGAGCATGGGGTTCACGGTATCGGGGCCCGCTGACGCGACCAGGCACACGGACGGGAGGCCCGTGGCGGCGTCGCCACGGGCCTCCCGTCCTCTTTTCGTCGCGTTGCGCGACGGATGGTCGCATTGCGAGACGGGCGCTACCGCACCCGCTTGATGGGGATCACGACGAGTGCGCCGATGAGGGCGATCGCGCCGGCGGCCCAGCACATGAGCTCGTAGTTGTCGGCGGCTCCGTCGGACCCGACCTTCAGGAAGAACAGGGCGATCGCCGGCGCGAGTGACTGCGGCAGCGCGTTCGCGATGTTGATGACACCGAGGTCCTTGCCGGGCCGGTCGGCGTTCGGCAGCACGTCGACGACGAGCGCCGTGTCGATGGCCGAGTAGATGCCGTAGGCGAAGCCCATGATGACCTCGGCGACGTAGAAGCCGGTGACCGTGTCGGCGTGCGCGAGCGCGACGAGCCCGACCGCGAACATCGCCGTCGACCCGCCGACGAACACCTTGCGGCGACCGAGCTTGTCCGACGCCCAGCCGGACAGGGCCGCGCTGACCAGCAGCGCGATCGTGTACAGCAGGACGCCGAAGGCGACGGCGGCCGTGGCGTCCTTCGGCTTCTCGATGCCGATGTGCTCCTGCATGTAGAGCAGCCGGTACGTCGTGAACATGAACGTCGCGAGGATGATGAGGAAGCGCGACCACCACGCGAACGCGAAGTCCGGGTTCTTGACCGGGTTCGTCCAGAACGACGCGACGAGGTTCAGGAACGTGAACTTCTTGAGCGTGTAGGTCGGCAGGTCGTCACGGGCGACGACGGCGTACACGGCGACCAGGATGATCGCCAGGATGCCGGGCGCGATGAACAGCACGGGCAGGTTCGCGACGAAGAAGACCGACAGGTAGGTGCCGGCGAGCACGGCGATGTTCTGCGCGAGCGCGATGATGCTCGAGGACCGGCCGCGCTGCAGCTGCGGCACGTTGTCGGCGAAGCTCGCGAGCAGGGTGGCGAGGGTGGCGTTCGCGGCGAGCTGGGCGAGCAGCCAGGCCAGCGTCAGGTTCAGGACGTCGGGCGAGTAGGCGATCCACGCGAGGGCGATCGCGAAGACCACGACACCGCTGAGCAGCCAGGGGCGACGACGGCCCCAGCGCGTGCGGGTGCGGTCGGACAGGGCACCCGCGAGGGGGTTCATGATGAGCGCACCGAACGCGCCGATCGGCAGTACCGAGCCGATGACGTTCGCAGCGTCGTCGCCGACCAGGGCCTGCGCCTTGAGCTGCATGCTCACGTAGACGGGCGCCATGAGCGCGACGAAGAGGCCGAACTGCCCGAGGAACAGGGCGATCTGGTAGCCGATGCCCACCTTGACCGTGCTGACGGGCTGGGTGATGCCCTCTTCCGGGTTGAGCAGTGCCGGGCTGCCGGGTTCGGGTGTGCTCATGACGCCTCCTTGAGTCGATGAAAACCTTGCCTGACAAGGTTTTTCCGACGCGAGCATACATCGACACGTGTTGCCTGCAACACCAGGGTCGTCACACGGGGCAGCAAAAACTACACACCGGGTGGTTTTTGGGGTAGCGTCGTCATCGATCTCGCCGCGGAGCATCGCTCCTCGACGGGCCGCGACACCCAGACAGGATCGAAGGAGCCTCTGCAATGCCCACCACTTCTGTGCAGCTGTACTCGCTGCGCGACGCCATCGCCGAAGACCTCGACAAGGCCATCGCCCGTGTCGCCGAGATCGGGTACGAGAACGTCGAGCCCTACGCGTTCGTCGAGCGCGCCACCGACCTCGAGCGTGCGTTCGCGGCCACCGGCCTCAAGGCTCCGTCCGGCCACGTCGCCGTGATCGACGCCGAGGACACCGCGCCGATCTGGGACGCCGCCGAACGCCTCGGCATCCGCACCGTCATCGACCCGTTCATCCCGACCGACCGCTGGCAGACCGCCGACGACGTCGCGAAGATCGCCGAGCGCGTCAACGAGCTGACCGCCGAGGCCGCCGGCCGTGGCCTGCAGTTCGGGTACCACAACCACCAGTGGGAGTTCACGAACAAGGTCGACGGCCGCACCGTCTACGACCTCTTCGTGTCGCAGCTGTCGCCGGAGACCGTCCTCGAGGTCGACACCTTCTGGGCGACCGTCGGTGGCGCCGACGCCCCCGCCGTGCTCAAGGGCCTGGGCGACCGTGTCGTCGCGATCCACGTCAAGGACGGCAAGGTCGACGGTGACATCCGCACCGCGCTGCCCTCGTCCGAGAGCGCCCTCATCGTGCCCGAGGCGCTGCAGCGCGCCTTCGAGAACCAGACGCCGGCCGGTCAGGGCGACGTCGACGTGACCGCGATCCTCGCCGCCGCACCGCAGGCGATCCGCGTGGTCGAGTTCGACGCGTACAAGGGCGACGTCTTCGAGGGCATCACCGAGTCCCTCACCTGGCTCAAGGACAACGACAAGTGAGCCGTGTCGGGATCGGCATCATCGGTGCCGGCAACATCTCCACGCAGTACCTCGAGAACCTGACCAAGTTCGCCGACGTCGAGGTCCGCTTCGTCGCCGACGTGCTGCTCGAGCGTGCCGCTGAGCAGGCGGCGGCGTACGGCGTCGCCTCGTCGGGATCGGTCGAGGAGCTCCTCGCCCGCGACGACATCTCGATCGTGATCAACCTGACGATCCCGGCCGCACACGCCGAGGTCGACCAGCAGATCATCGACGCCGGCAAGCACGTCTGGAGCGAGAAGCCGATCGCGACCGACCACGCGTCGGCCGCCGCGGTGCTCGAGTCGGCGAAGGCCAAGGGCCTGCGTGTCGCGACCGCTCCGGACACCGTGCTCGGCGCGGGCATCCAGACGGCGCTCCGGGCCATCGCCCGCGGTGACATCGGCGAGCCGCTGTCCGCGACGACGCTGTTCCACGTCCCCGGCCCCGAGGCGTGGCACCCGAACCCGGACTTCCTGTTCGCCACCGGTGCCGGCCCCCTGTTCGACATGGGCCCGTACTACGTGACGACCCTGGTGCACGCGTTCGGCACCGCCTCGCGCGTGCAGGCCGTCTCGTCGAAGTCGCTCGACCGTCGCACGATCGCGTCCGGCCCCCGCGCCGGCGAGACGTTCCCGGTCGAGGTCCCGACGCACCACGCGGCCCTGATCGAGTTCGCCGGCGGGCAGTCCGCCCAGTCGACGTTCTCGTTCCAGCACGCCCTGCCGCGCATGGGCTTCGTCGAGATCAACGGCACGCTCGGCACGATCTCGCTGCCGGACCCGAACACGTTCGAGGGCTCGTCGCAGCTCTGGCGCTACGGGCAGGACGAGCCCGAGACGCTCGAGGCGGTCGGCTCCACCTGGGGTCGTGGCACCGGTGTCGTCGAGCTCGCCCGCGCCATCGCCGAGGACCGCCCCGAGCGTGCCTCCGGCGCCGTCGCGCTGCACGTGCTCGACGTGCTGCTCGGCATCCGTGACGCCGCCGAGTCGGGTTCCGCCGTCGACATCACGTCGAGCGTGGACGCGATCCCGCCGCTCCCCGAGGACTTCGACCCCGCGGCAGCCGTGCTGACCGCGGGCGCGAACGCCTAGGAGCGCCGCGCGCACCACGCGCACCACTTCGTGAGCAGCAATGGTCGGGTCCCGAACGGGGACCCGACCATTTCTGCTCACCAAGCGAAGACCACGACACGAGCGACGCGAACGACGCCCCCGCGCGAGCCCGAACCCGTCAGACCAGCGCGGTGAAGGACGCGTCGCGCACGAGGAGCGTCGCCGCGTCGCCCACCACGGCCTGGTCGGGGTCGCTCGACAGCCCGAGGGACCAGCTGCCCCCACCCGGACGCTCCGGCAGCGTGAACTCCACCGTGGTGTCCGACGCGTTCAGCAGCACGGCCACGGTGTCGTCGCCCTGGTGCAGCACGAGCGTCACGGCCCGGTTGCCGCCGTCCGCCCAGTCGCCGTCCTCGAACCCGGCGGCGTCGGCACGGAGCACGGTCACCGTCGACTCCGAGTCACCCGGCGCGGTGCGGAACCACTCCGGACGCAGCGCCTGGTGCTGCCGACGGAACGCGATGGCCGCCGTCGTGAAGGCGAGCAGGTCCTGGTCGGCGGCCGCCCAGTCGAACCACGAGATCTCGTCGTCCTGGCAGTACGCGTTGTTGTTGCCGCCCTGTGACCGGGCGAGCTCGTCGCCACCCAGGATCATCGGTACGCCGGCGGAGAGCAGCAGGGTGCCGAGGAAGTTGCGGCGCTGCCGGTCGCGGTAGTCGTTCACCGCGCCGTCGTCGGTCGGGCCCTCGATGCCGCCGTTGAACGAGGTGTTGTCGCTCTCGCCGTCGTTGTTGTCCTCGCCGTTCGCCTCGTTGTGCTTGTCGGCGTACATCGTCAGGTCGGCCAGGGTGAAACCGTCGTGGGCGGTCACGAAGTCGATCGAGCACAACGGGGAGCGCCGCGAGCCCTCGTAGACGTCCGGGCTGCCCAGGACCCGCTGGACGGCGTCGCCGAGGGCGCCCTCGTCGCCGCGCCAGAAGGCACGCAGGTCGTCGCGGTACTTACCGTTCCACTCGGACCAGTCGGCCGGGAACCCGCCGACCTGGTAGCCGGCGGTGTCCCACGGCTCGGCGATCATCTTGACCTCGCGCAGCACGGGGTCCTGGTGGATGATGTCGAGGAACGCGGAGTGCTTCTCGGCCTCGCCGTCCTGGCGGGTGAGCGTCGTGGCCAGGTCGAACCGGAAGCCGTCGACGTGCATCTCCTCGACCCAGTAGCGGAGCGAGTCCATGATGAGTCCGAGGGCCGCCGGGTGCCCGACGTTCAGGCTGTTGCCGGTGCCGGTGGTGTCGAAGTAGTTCGCCTCGTCGCCCTCGACCAGCCGGTAGTACGACTGGTTGTCGATCCCCTTGAACGACAGCGTCGGGCCCATGTGGTTGCCCTCGGCGGTGTGGTTGTAGACGACGTCCATGATGACCTCGAGCCCCGCGGCGTGCAGGGCCTTCACCATCTCCTTGAACTCGGCGACCTGCTGCCCGGCGGTGCCGGCGGACGAGTACTCGTCGTGCGGCGCGAAGAAGCCGATGCTGTTGTAGCCCCAGTAGTTGCGGAGGCCCTTGTCGAGGAGCGTCGAGTCCTGCACGAACTGGTGCGTCGGCAGCAGCTCCACCGCGGTGACGCCGAGGTCGGTGAGGTGCTTGATCGCTGCCGGGTGGGCCATACCGGCGTAGGTGCCGCGGATCTCCTCGGGGACGTCCGGGTGCTGCTTCGTGAAGCCCTTGACGTGCACCTCGTACACGACGGTGTCGGCGAGCGGGGTCCGCAGCAGGGTGTCACCGTCCCAGTCGAAGGACCGGTCGGCGACGACGGACTTGGGCATCGCGCTGGCCGAGTCGGTCTCGTCGATCTGCTCGGGCTCGTTCATGTCGTGACCGAAGAGCGCCTGGCCCCACTCGTAGGTGCCGTCGATCGCGGTGGCGTAAGGGTCGAGCAGGAGCTTCGCGCCGTTGTGGCGGAGGCCGTTCGCCGGGTCCCACGCGCCGTGCACGCGGAAGCCGTAGCGGGTGCCGACCCTCACCCCGGGGACGACGTCGTGGAAGGTGTAGCCGGTGCGGTTGCGGAGCTCGGTGCGGTGCTCGGTGCCGTCGTCGTCGAAGGTGCAGAACTCGACCCGCTCGGCGGTGCTCGAGAACAGGGCGACGTTGGCGCCCCCGTCGACGAGCGTGACGCCGAGCGGGGTGCGCGTGGAAGTGGTCATGCTGCCCTTCTACCGGCCGGTCGCTGTGCCACCGGCAGCGAGGCGTACCCCGTGGCCGCTCAGCGCACCGGCGGGACGAGTTGCTCGAGCAGCCGCAGCACCCGCTCGCCGTCGACGGCGTCCGGGTCGAGCAGCCACTGGACCTGCAGTCCGTCGGATGCCGCGATGCTCAGGCTCGCCAGGTCGACCGGGTCCAGGTCGGCGCGGATCCGGCCACTCGCCTGGTCCGCCTCGATCAGTTCCGCGAGTTCGGCGCGCAGCCGGGCGAAGCGTTCGCGCATGAAGTCGCGTGTGGCCGGGTGGCCCTCCTGCACGGCGTCGGCCGCGAGGGTCGTGTACAGCTGCACCAGCCCCGGCACGGCCCGGTTGCGCGATGCGCTCTCGCGCATGTCGCCGATCGCCGACTTCATCCGGTCGGGCGCGCCCTGCTCGCGGACCTCGTGCTCCCGGTAGACGGCGAGCAGCAGTTCGTCGCGGCTGGGGAAGTAGTGGCGGAGTGCCGCGTGTGTGATCCCGAGGGCTTCGGCCACCGAGCGGAGCGACGATGCGTCGACCCCCTGCTCCGCGACCATGCGGATCATCTCGTCGAGGATCTGCGTGCGTCGCTCGGCGCCCTTGCGGTACCCGCCGCGGCGCGGCTGGGCCGCGTCGGCGTCGTCCGCGGGGTGGGTCATGCACCCAACTTACCGCTGGAAGGTTTTCTCGCCACCGTCCGGCCTGGAGGCCCGTGGCGGGCGCACCACGGGCCTCCAGTCCGTTTCGGGGTCGCGTCGCACCCGCCGGGTCGCGTCAGCCGTGTGCGCTCGCGTCAGTCCTGGTCGTCGACCGTGTACTCGTCGACCGGCGCGGGCGTGCCCGCGGCGAGCGCGTCGACGATCTTCGTGAGCGAGTCGGCGAGGACGGCGTTGTCCGCGTCGGGGAGTTGCTCGAGCACCTCGACGACGGCAGCGTGGAAGCGCGCGTACGAGGCGTCGATCTTCTCGGCGGCCTGGTCGGTCGGGGCGAGCACCTGCGCACGACGGTCGGTGGGGTGCGCCGTGCGCGACAGCAGGCCCTTCTGCACGAGCCCGTCGACGATCTTGGTGACCGAGGCGTTCGAGACGGCGAGCATCACGGCGAGGTCCTTCGGGCCCATCGTCCGGCCGTCCCGGTGCGCCTGGAGCATGTACCGGACGGCGAGGAACTCGTTCTTCGACAGGCCGCTCTCGATGCGGGCGGACTCGATCTGCTGGTCCTCGGCGTGCTGCAGGCGCAGCAGCGCGTCGACGGCGGTCTTCGCGACCCCGGACTCGGGTTCGCGGGCGTAGAGGTGGACGTGCTCTCGACGGACGACGGTCAACGGCATGGGGTCATGCGCTCCTTGCTAAACGGCAGGCGTGCTGAAGAAGTCCGCGTAGGACGGTTCGGAACGACCGGCGAGCAGCGAGGGGTCCTGGATGCGACGCTCGACGTACGCGTCGATGATCGCCGGGTCGGTGAGACCGACGCGCGTGTGGCTGCCACCGATCCGTGCCGTCCGAGGCATCCCGGAGTACGTGCTGTGCATGTCGTGTCCCGCCCTTCTCGCTTGCCGTGTGTCCCCTGCGGACGCCTGAACTCTTTCACGAAGTGAACGATCAGTTCAACGAACCATTCGCACTGTGTACGTTTTGCGCGCCGAACGGTTCGGCGGCATCCGTCAGGGTCGTCAGGAGCTGCAGGAGCGCCGCCCGTCGCGGCTCGTCGAGGGGTGCGAACAGGGAGTCGAGCACCTCCTCGGCGATGCGGTGCCCCTCGTCGAGCACCCGCCGCCCGTCCTCGGTGACGGTGTGCTCGATCCGGCGGCCGCGCCCGGCGGTCCGGGTGATGAGACCACGGTCGAGCATCCGGTTCGCGAGGGTGCCGAAGGCCTGGTCGCTCTGGAACGTCGCGACGGCGAGGTCGTGCCCGGAGGCGCGGGGCATCCGGTCGATCGCGCGCAGGGCGTCCCACTGCACGAGCGTCACGCCGAGGTCGCGCAGGGCGGCGTCCATCGTGCGGTGGTTGCGGTACTGCGCCCGCTTGACGGCGTGGCCCAGGGCTTCGAGGTCGGTCGGCATGGTGCTACGGTATCAACACTCGTACATAAACATGTTGATACGGAGACCCCATGACCGACACCCGCACCCGCACCGCGCTCGTCCTGCACGGCGGCGGTGGCCCCCGGACCGTCGCACCGATCGTCGCGCACCTCGCACCCGCCTTCCACGTCGTCGCTCCCACACACCCGGGCTGGGACGGCACCCCGCGCCCGGACGGGATCGACTCCGTCCCGGCCCTGGCGACCGCGTACCTCGAGCAGCTCGTCACCGCCGGGGAGCAGGACGTCGTGGTGGTCGGGTCCTCCATCGGCGGCTGGATCGCCCTCGAGATGGCCGTGCAGGCAGCTGCCGACGACCGGTTCGCCGGGGTCGTCGGCACCGTCGTCGACATCGACGGCGTGGGTGCGGTGGTCGAGGGCGAACCGATCGCCGACTTCTTCGCCCTCGATGCCCGCGGGCTGGCCGAGGTCGCCTGGCACGATCCCGAGCGGGGTTACCAGGACCCGGCGTCCGTCACCGAGGAACGGCGCGCGGTGCAGCGCTCGAACGGGCAGACCATGGCGGTCGTCGCCGGCCGGTCGATGAGCGACCCGAGCCTGCTCGGTCGACTCGGGGCGGTGCGGGTGCCGACGCTCGTGGTGTTCGGCGCGAGCGACCGGGTCGTGACCCCGGCGTACGGTCGCGCGGTGGCGGCGGCCGTGCCGGGTGCGGTGTTCGCCGAGGTCCCGGCGGCCGGGCACCTGCCCCACCTCGAGGCCCCCGAGTCGACATGGGCGGTCATCGACCCGTTCCTGGCGCGCTGAGCAGGACGGACCGCCATCGGCACGCGGCACCCGGCGACCGGCGAGCGCCTCAGACCATCGCCGCGGACATCACCGCGACCGCGACACCCATCGCCAGGGTCTCGACCAGCGGCAGCGCACGTGATCGTCGCCGGACGCCGTCACGGAGCATGTGGACAGTGAGCACCAGGTACCCGAGGGTCAACCCGCCGAGCACCACCTGCCACGTCACCGCGACCACCCCGAGGTGCTGGTGCATCCCCGCGGCGCCGGCGTCGTGCGCCATGCCGACTCCCGTCGCACCCATCACCAGCAGGCCCAGGGCAGCGTGCAGCCGCCCGTACCGGCCGTGCGCCGAGGCCGCGCCGGGCGGCTGAGCCGACCCGCGCCTCCAGGCGGACGTGGACTGCAACCGGTGCACCCCGGCGACCACCACGGCGAGGAACGCGAGCACCAGGAACCACAGGACACCCGGCAGGACCCGGGGTCCGAACGCTCCGTCGACCATCGCCGCCACCATCGCGACCGCGGCGACGACGTCGACCGCACGGCCGGGGCGCCAGGCCCCGACCGTGCAGCAGGCCCCGGCCGACGCCGGCACGATGGCCGCGAGCCCGAGCAGGTCGGTCACGTCAGTGCCCGTCCCCGTGGTCGTGCCCGTGGTCGTGCTGGTGCTCGGCTGCGTCGTGTGCGGCCTCGACGGCGCCGGAGACGTGGTGCGAGCAGTGCGACCCGGCCGACACCCCGATCGACGCCGGCACGTTCAGGGCCGGGTTCCGCGGGAAGAACCCGTACGGCTTGAGCGTGAACTTGGCGTAGTCGACGGGCATGACGGGCCAGTCCTCGGGCCGGGGGAAGTGCGTGGGACCGAAGGTGTGCCACAGCACGATGTCCTCGCCGTCGAGCGGACGGTCCCCCTGCACGTACCGGGCGACGCCGTCCCCGCCGGGGTTCTGGTGCACGAAGTCACCGGCGGCGAAGCGCTCGGCCGGGTCGTACTGCGTCACGTACAGGTGCTTCCGCGCGAACTCGGCGCGTGCGGCCACCGACGACGAGTCGTCCGCGAGCAGCACCGGAGCGTCCTGCGGGTACAGCACGTACCCGGTCGGGCGGTCGAGGTGGTTGCGCTCCTCGGTGTTCGAGATGAACCACGTCCGGGCCTTCGACGCGTCGGCGAGACGGCCGGAGGTGGACTCGGACGACAGACGGGTGACCGACTTCGTGAACGCGTTGCCGTGCTCGTTGCCCGGGCCGACCGGGACCCGGACGGCGTCGACCTCGTCCACCGCGTTCGACAGCCCGTCGACCATCATGTCCAGCCGTGCCGAGAACAGGTGCTGGTGGTACGGGGCGCCGAGGCCGGGCGCGACCTCGGAGGCGTACGGGTAGTCCGCACCGGACTCCGTCCGACCCGGGTACGACGAGGTGAAGAGGACGCCGGTGAGCTTCGCCTCGCACTCGATCGTGCCGTCGAGGTACAGGTACCAGTAGAACCCGTAGTCGTAGTTACCGACGGTGGTGAAGAACGAGATCACCAGCCGACGGGAGCGCCGGACCTCCTGCGACCCGGTGTAGATGTCCCCGTGCTTCCACAGCGTGCCGAAGTCCTCCTCGTGCATGCAGATGCCGTTCCGGATGGTCTGCGGGTTGCCGAGCTCGTCCGCCAGGACGGCGTCGAAGTACTTGATCTCGCCGACGCAGTCGCAACCGAGCTCGAGCGAGTTGGTGAAGCGTCCGAACAGGTACTCGCCGGTGTCGAAGTAGTTCTGCCAGAACCGCACCGGCGACGGGTCGCCGTAGGGCACGAGCATCTCGTCGATCGAGGCCCGGTAGACGATCGGCCGCAGCCGCGCACCGTCCTGCCACGACAGCTGCCGGAGCACGAGCCCCTCTCGGGCGTCGAACCCGACCTGGAACCGCCAGTTCGCCCACTCGACGAACTCGCCGTCGACCGAGAACGACGGCCCCTCGGGCTGCGTGATGACGATCGGCTTGAGGTCGAGCGGTTCGCCCTGCACCGCCGGGTCGTCGAAGTTGCCGGACGTGGCGGGCACGGGCATCTCCGCGACGTCCACGATGCGGGTCACCGCGCGGTTGGCGGCGTCGACGTACACGGACAGGCCGTCCACGGGGTGCGCCCAGACGTGGTCGGCGGGGTGGTCCTGGCGGAAGGCGAGCACGCGGAGGATCCGGCGCCCCTCCTCCTCGGGGTAGTCGTAGTACCCGGCCGACAGCGGGACGCACTTCACCTCGTCCGGCGTCAGGCCGCGCTTCGCCAGGGCGGCGACCCAGCGCTCGTCCGCGTTCGCGATCTCGCCGACGGCGTCGAACTCCTCGATGAGGACGGGCAGCTGTCCACGGGACCCGTCGAGCACGTCGGTGGACAGGACGATCCGGTCGGTGATCGAGACGACGCCGTCGGTGGAGCGTCCGGTCGCCATGTCGAGGAGCATCACGCGGGCACGGCGGTCCGGCAGGGGACCGTCGCCGGCCTGCCAGGCCAGGACCTGCTGCTTGTGCGGCTCGTCGAGGCCGACGTAGACGAAGCGCGTGGTGTCGGTCCAGTCCGGCTGCGCCGTGACGACGTCGCGGACGGCGGTGAACTCGTCGGGGCTCAGGTTCGCGAGCGGGTGGGTGGTGGTGGTGACGGGATCGGTGAGGGTCATGCTGGTGGTTCCTTCGGTTCGGTCTGGAGGCGCGGGTCGGGTGGGTCGGTCAGCCGTCGCTGGCGAGACGGTCGAGCATCTGGTCGTAGCGGCGGCGGTCGCGCCGGCGCAGCACCACGGCCTGCAGCACGCCGACGGCGGGCACGACCACGACGAGGCCGGTGAGCACGGTGCTGACGACACCGAAGACGCTCGCTCCGGAACCGTCGACGTCACCGACGAGCGTCGGGAAGTTCGCCCAGATCAGGACGGCCGAGGCGACGAGCCCGACGAACCCCAGGACCGGGGCGATGACGGTGTTCCAGATGCGGCGGTCGGCGCGGTTCCGGCGGAAGTAGACGATGACGGCGAGGCTCGTCGCGGCCATCAGGATCGCCACGCCCAGGGTGGCGACCCCGGCGAACCAGCTGAAGACCTGCAGGACCGGGTCGAGGCCGAGGACGGCGAACAGGACCATGAGCACGGCGGCGGTGACGGTCTGCACGACGCTCGAGGTGTGCGGCGACTCGTGCTTGCGGTGCACGGTGCCGAGACGACCGGGCAGGAGCGAGGCGTTCGCCATCGAGTGCTGGTACCGGGTGATGACGTTGTGGAAGGACAGGACGCAGGCGAACATGCTCGTGAGCAGCAGCACGTTCATGACGGCCTCGCCCGCGGTGCCGATGTACCGCGCCGCCGTGGTGAGGATGAGCGCGCCCGGGTCCTTCGCAGCCTCGGCGAGCACGCCGTCCGGACCCCAGGCCATCACGAGTCCCCACGACGCCAGCGTGTAGAACACGCCGATGCCGATGACGGCGGTGTAGGTGGCCCGGGGGATCGTGCGCTCCGGGTCCTTCGCCTCGTCGCGGAAGATCGCGGTCGCCTCGAACCCGATGAACGCCGCGATCGCGAACATGAGGCCGACGCCGGGTGAGCCGGACATGACGTGGGTCGGTTCGAACGGCGCGAGCGAGAGCCCGTCGGCACCGCCGCGGAACACGATCGCGGCGACCAGAACGAGCACGATCCCGACCTCGCCGACGAGCAGGACGCCGAGGACCTTGCTCGACAGGTCGATGTGCCGGTAGCCGAGCACCCCGACGAGCGCCACGACGACCAGGGACCACACGTACCAGGGGATGTCCGGCCCACCGAGGCCCGTGACGGTCACCCCGAGCAGGTACCCGATGTAGCCGTGCACGCTGACCTGGATCGTCGTGTAGGTCAGCAGCGCCAGGGTGGCCGCCCCCGCACCGGCCGGACGACCGAGCCCGTGGCCCACGAACGTGAAGAAGGCGCCGGGTCGTGGCAGGTGCCGGGTCATCGCCGCCAGACCCACCGAGAACAGCAGCAGGATCACGGCGGACGCGGCGTAGAGCGACGGGAACCCGACGCCGTTGCCGAGCAGCATGCCCAGCGGGGCGGCACCGCCGACGACGGTGAGCGGGGCGGCGGCCGCGACGACCATGAACACGATCGCGGTGACGCCGAGCGAGCCGCGCATGGTCCGCTGCGGTGCGGGTACGGCTCCGAGTGACGCGGGGTCCTTCGTGATGCTGGACATCGTGGCCTTCCGGTTCGGGTGACTGGGTCGGGGTGGGACCACGGTCCCGCGCTGGGGTTGCGCCCCCGTTCCACGGGTGTGAAACCCGCACGCACCCGAATGGGACGGCCCGGGCGAGGCGTCTCATTTGCCCGAGACCACCGCGAAACACGACCGAGACACCGGGGCAACGCAGCCCCCGTACCGTTGCCGCATGACCGCGCTCGACCGTGCCATCGCCGACCCGCCACGGGTGCCGGGCATCGGCACGCGCTCCCCCGTCGACGGGCTGTCCCGGCGGAGCATCGGCCCGGTCGACGTGCTGGCGCAGTCGGTGTCCGCGGTCGCACCGTCGGCGGCGGCCACCACGATCCCGGTGCTGGTCGCGACCGTCGCCGGGCAGGGCGCGACGTGGTCCCTGCTCGCCGCGATGGCGCTGTCGTTCCTGGTCGGACGCACCGTGAACCAGTTCGTCCGACGCGTGGCGGGCACCGGCTCGCTCTACACCTACGTCTCGCTCGGCCTGGGGCCGGCGGCCGGTGTGGTCGCGGGCGCCGCACTGCTGCTCGGCTACGGGTTCATCGCGATGTTCTCGCTCACCGGCAGCGGCTACTACCTCGACTACCTGCTGTCCCGGTTCGTCCCGACGGCCGGCACCGGCTCCCTGGTCACGGTCGTGGTGATCACCGCCATGGGTGCCGCGGTGTTCGCCGTCATCGCCCTCGGGGTCCGGTTGTCCACGCGCCTCACCCTGCTCGTCGAGACCCTGTCCGTCGCCGTCATCGTCGTGCTGATCGTCGCCCTGGTCGCACGGCTGCAGCCCGTCGACACGTCCGCCCTCGCACTCGGCCCGACCGCACCGGCGCCCTTCGCGGTGGGCACGGCGCTCGCGGTCACGGCCTTCGTCGGGTTCGAGAGCGCGTCGGTGCTCGGCGTGGAGGCCCGGCGTCCGTTCCAGGCGATCCCCCGCGCGATCTCGTGGACCGTCCTGGTCGCGGGCGTGCTCTACGTCGTGAGCGCTGCCGCCCAGCAGACCGGGTTCGCCGCGATCGGCGCCGACCTCGCCACGAGCGCGTCGCCGGTCAACGAGCTCGCCACGGCCTTCGGCATGCAGTGGGTCGGGTGGGCGCTCGACCTCGGGATCGCCGCCTCGTTCGCCGCGTGCGCGATCGCCTCGACGACGGCGCTCGTCCGGGTGCTGTTCGCGATGGGCCGTGAAGGGGTGCTGCCGGCCGCCCTCGGGCGGGCGTCGCCCCGGTTCCGGACACCCTTCGTCGCGGGGGTGCTGGCATGCTCGGTGCTGACCGCGCTGCCGGTCCTCGGGCTCCTCACCGGCATCCCGACCTGGTCCCTGATGGAGGCCGAACTCGTCGTCGCGGCACTCGGGTACCTGACGGCGTACGCGATGACGTGCTTCGCGGCTCCGGTGTTCCTGCGACGCATCGGCGAGCTGACGACCGGGGTGGCGACCACCGCGGTGACGACCGGTGTCCTGCTCACCGCCGTGCTGCTCACCTACGCCGGGGTCGAGGCCGCATCGCCCCGGTGGCCGGCCGTCGTCCTCGCCGTCGGGGCGGTCACCGCGGTCGTCGTCGCGTTCCTGGTGGCGACCCGTCGGCGACCCTGGCGACGGGGTCGGAGCCGGGCGGTGTACGACGTGCCGGTCGAGGCGGACCTGCTGGGCGCCTCCCGGTCGTCCGCCGGACCCGGCCACGGGACGGGGGTGCGGTGAGCGAACCCGGTCTCCGCGCGCGGCAGCCGAAGGCGATCCAGAACGCCCTCGCGGTGCTCGAGGCGGTCGCGCACGCCGGGCCCGGCGTCACCGCCCAGCAGATCTCGGACGCGCTCGGGATGCCGCGGGCGACCACCTACCGGCTCATCACGCTGCTCGTGGAGGACGAGTACCTGGTGCGGCTGCCGGACCTGCGTGGCTTCGCACTGGGGCACAAGGTCTCGGAGCTCGCCGGTGTCGCCCCGGCCGCGGCCCCGTTTGTCCCACCACTCCCCCGCGCCGTCCGGTCCGTGCTGTCCGACGTGCGCTCGGCAGTCCGCGCCGGGGTGCACCTGGCCCGGTACGACGCCGACGGGATCTGCGACGTCGACGTCGACCCGGACTTCCCGCTCCTCGACGCGACCGCCCTGCGATCGGCACCCGGGTCGAGCGCGATGGGGCGGCTGCACGCGGCCGGCGGCGCCTCGGCGTCGCAGGTCGGTGCCTTCGTGCGGGGTTTCGGGTGCCTGGCACTGCCCGTCCGCGGCGAGTGCGGTGAGCTCGTGGCGGGGCTGACGTTGTCCGCGCCCGCGGCCCGGGTGGAGTCGCCCGGCGAGGCCCTGGTGCACCTGCGAACGGCGGTCGCGCGGCTCGAGCCCCTGCTCGGCTGAGTTCTCGGCGTCCTCTGAGCGATCTCTTGGCACTCACCAGGGTCGAGTGCTAAAACGGTGGCAGTTGAGTCGAGGGGACTCAACGAGAACCACGAAGGAGTTGATTTCGATGACGATGAACTTCGACCCGTTCCGCGAGCTCGACCGACTCGCGGGTTCGCTCCTCGGCACCGCAGCCGGTCCGCGCTCGATGCCGATGGACCTGTACCGCACCGGGGACCACTACGTCCTCGACGTCGACCTGCCCGGCATCGACCCGGGCTCCGTCGACATCGACGTGGACGGCTCCGTCCTGACCATCCGCGCCGAGCGCACCCTGGGCGCGCCCGAGGGCTCGCAGTGGCTCACGCGTGAGCGCCAGCCCGGCACGTTCGTCCGGCAGCTGACGCTCGGCGACGGCCTGGACGCCGAGCGCATCACCGCCGGGTACGACAACGGAGTGCTGAGCGTCACGATCCCCGTCAAGGAGTCCGCGAAGCCGCGCAAGATCGCGGTCACCGTCGGTGGCGCGTCCGAGCAGCTCGCGGTCGGTTCCGGTGCCGCCGGTTCCGGCGCCGCCGAGTGAGGAGCTGAGCGATGACGTCCGTCCTGCTGAACGCGGTGGTCGCGGTCCTCGTCGTCACCGCAGCGCTCGCGCTGACGAGTCTGGACCGGCGCACCGCCGTGCTCCTCGGGGCCACCGGCAGCCTGACCGGCACGTTCCTGACCTGGGTCGCCGCGCCCCGGCTGTTCGAGCAGTCGCTCCTGGCGCCCTGGGTCGCGGCGGTCCTCGGCACGGCCCTGCTGATCGCGGGCTGGAGCGCGGTCCGCGCCTACTCGGGCATCTTCGAGGCACCACGCGACGAAGAACCCGAGACGGGGGCGCTGATGACCGTGGGCGGGTCCGCCCCGTCGGTGCGGTGACCACCTGACGGACAGGAGGCCCGGTGCACGTCGTGCGCCGGGCCTCCTGTCGTCCGTGGGTCGCGTGGGCGACCGTCGGGACTACTCCTTGTTCAGCTTGTCCTGCACCAGGCCGGCCGTCTTCTCGACGACGTTCGGCAGCTCGGTGGTGCCGTAGAGCCGGACGTCGGGGTGCGTGGGCGGGGGCATCGGGACCGAGGTGGTCGGGCCGTCGTGGTACGAGTACTCGCCCTTGCCGTCGAACGAGGGGCCGCTCGCCCACGGGCCGTTCTTCGCCTCGGCGCCGTCGGAGAAGTTGAGGTACTGGTAGTTGACCTCCTGGTTCTCCTTCGACTGCGGGAAGTTGCTCGGCACGGGGAAGCCCTCGACGCCCTTCTCGCGCAGCTCGGCGGCAGCGGTCGCCCACATGTTCTGGTGCATGGTGTCGCGGGCGATGAGGAAGGACAGCAGGTCCCGCACGCCGTGGTCGTCGGTCATGTGGTAGAGCCGGGCGGCCTGCACACGACCCTGCATCTCGGCGTTCTCGTTCGCCGTGAAGTCGGCGAGCAGGTTGCCGCTGGCGGTGATGTACGAGCCCTGCCAGGGGTTGCCGTTGCTGTCCACCGGACGGGCACCCGCACCGGCGACGATCGCGTGCTGGACGTCCGTGCCGCCGACGATCGCGGCGACCGTGGGGTCGTCCTGCAGCGCGTCCTCGGTGATGCCGAGCGGGGACTTCTCGAGCAGCTGCGCGATCATCGTCGCGAGCATCTCGACGTGGCCCATCTCCTCGGCGCCGATACCGAACACCATGTCGCGGTACTTGCCGGGGATGTGCATGTTCCACGCCTGGAACTGGTACTGCATGGCGACGGAGATCTCTCCGTACTGGCCGCCGAGCACCTCCTGCAGCTTGCGGGCGTAGATCGCGTCGGGCTTGTCGGGCGTTGCCGTGAACTGGAGTTCCTGCTTGTGGAAGTACAAATCGTGCTCCTTCGTGTCGATCGAGCGATTGCACGGCCGATGGTTCGCCGGGGGCACTGAGCGGCCGCCCAAGGTGGCCGGATCACGCAGAGGGTGTCCCGGATGCGCCGTTCGACGGGTCGGGGTCCACCGTCGGCTTCACCCGGCAGGACGAGTCCCTTCGGTCGACCGCCCGATGCCCGCGGCCGTCCGGTTGCGCAGGCTGGGAGCATGCAGACCTCGACCAAGCACACGATCGCCACCCTGCTGCTCTGCGCGGCGATCGTGGTCGCCACCGTCATCGCACTCATGGCCATGACCCCGCCCGCGTGACGCCGGTACGGCATGGGAGGATCGCTCTCGTGACCGAACGGGGCAGGTTCCTCCGGCCGCTCGCCACCCGGTCGATCGCCGTCGACGTGGCCTGGGCGGCCCTGGCGGCGTTCGTCTTCCTGCTGCCCATCGACCTCGAGCTCGAGCACGCGAGCCTCGCCGCGGTGCTGTCGGCCTCGGTGGCGATCGCCCTGCGTCGCATCTCCCCGTCCGCCGCGATGGCGATGGTCGTCGTCCTCGGGGTGATCCAGGTCGGCGGCGGCGAGCGCCCGTCGCTGGTGGACCTCGCGCTCTTCGTCGTGATCGGCACCGCCGCCGTCGTGGGCACCCGCACCGAGGTCGTCGTCTCGGGCGTACTCGCGGTCGTCGCCGGGGCGGGTGCCACGGTCTACCTGGCGTCGACCGGCTTCCGGTTCCTCGTGCTCATCAACGGCCCGCGCGACCAGGCCTTCCTGGCGATGGCCGCCCCGGTGACCGCGCTGCTCGGGGTCTGGGCGGGCGGGGTCGCCGTCCGGGCCTTCCGCTCCCGCGACCGCGAGTCGGAGCGCCGTGCCGACGCCGAGGCCGCAGCATCACGTGCCGAAGCCGTCGCCACCGAGGCCGAGGCCACCGCCACCCGCGCGATCGACGTCGCCGAGTCCGAACGCATCCGCGCGGACATCGCCCGCGACGTGCACGACGTCGTCGGCCACTCGCTCGCGGTCATCATCGCTCAGGCCGACTCGGTGCCGTTCCTCGACGACGAGGCGCGCATCCGAGCGGTCAGCGCCACCATCGCGAGCACCGCCCGGAGCTCCCTGGTCGAGGTCCGACAGGTCCTCGGGCACATCGACGGCTCCGCCGAGGCGACCGGCCCGGGCTCGCTCGAGGAGATCGTGCAGGGCATCCGCGACGCCGGGGTCGACGTCGACCGCACGGTGCGCGGGG
This sequence comes from Curtobacterium sp. WHRI 8282, assembly GCF_040223925.2. Taxonomy (NCBI): domain Bacteria; kingdom Bacillati; phylum Actinomycetota; class Actinomycetes; order Micrococcales; family Microbacteriaceae; genus Curtobacterium; species Curtobacterium sp. WHRI 8282. The sequence continues at coordinate 771,895 of NZ_JBEHCD020000001.1, read as the reverse complement.
TCCCGCTGGCCCTGCGCCCGGACACCGGCACCGCCGCCCGCCGCGTGCTGCAGGAGATGCTCACGAACGCCCTGCGCCACGGCGCCCCCGGCAACCCGGTCGTCGTGCGGGAGACCTGGCGGAACGCCGACCTGGTGCTCGAGGTCGAGAACGTCGCCGGCGACGGCACCACCGCCGGCTCGGGCCGCGGGATCGACGGCATGGACTCGCGCCTCGGCGCCCTCGGTGGGTCGTTCGACGCCGCCGTGCTGGACGACGTGTTCACGGCACGCGCCCGCATCCCGTTCGACGTCCAAGGGGGACCCGTCCGATGACCGAACCGATCAGGATCCTGCTCACCGACGACCAGGCGCTGTTCCGCGCCGGGCTCCGGGTGGTGCTCGACGCCCAGGACGACATGCGCGTGGTCGGTGAGGCCTCCGACGGCGCCGAAGCGCTCGCGCTCATCCCCGAGGTGCGCCCCGACGTGGTGCTGCTCGACATGCGGATGGCCGGCATGGACGGCGTGGAGACCGTCCGCCAGCTCTACTCCGGCGCCGTCCCGGGCCCGCTGCCCCGCGTCGTCGTGCTCACCACCTTCGGGCTCGACCCGGCGGCGGCGACCGCGATCCGGCTCGGCGCCAGCGGGTTCCTGCTCAAGGACACCACGCCGCCGTTCCTGTTCGCCGCGGTGCGGGCCGTGCACGAGGGCAGCTCGGTCATCGCACCGAACGACCTCGCGCAGCTGTTCGGCATGGACGTGGCGCGGGCCCCCGCACCGCAGCCGCCGGAGTTCGCGACCCTGACCGAGCGGGAGCGCGTCGTGTTCGGGTGGGCGTCCCGTGGGCTCTCGAACGCCGAGATCGCCACCAGGGAGTACGTGACCGAGTCGACGGTGAAGACCCAGATCTCGAGCATCCTCGGCAAGCTGTCACTGCGCGACCGGGTGCAGCTCGTCGTCTACGCACACGACCACGGCCTGGCGGGCGCCCGCGAGGACTAGTCCGCGGCGATCCGGTCGAGCCACTCCGCGAGCATCGTCCGCTCGGCTGCCGACAGTCGATCGAGCCGGGGCGCTGCGGCACGGAGCGTGATCGCGGCGCTCGTCACGGCGTCGGTCCCCCGACCGCGACCACCTGGGGCCGCGCCACCGTCGTCCGTCGTCGGCCCGCTCGGCACGAGGATCCGCCCGAGCACCGCGTCGAGGACGTCATCGGCGAGTGACGGGTCCCGCTCGTCCGCCGGAGCGGCCAGGATCGCGAGCACCGCACCGGTGCCGGCCGCGTGCACGAGCTCGACCGCGCGGTGTTCCGGCACGGCCAGTCGTCCGGCCTCGGCCACCCGCCGGATGCGTTCGGCGAGCAGCGCGGTACCGGCGCGGGCGGCTGCCGACCGACGGCCGCGCTCCGGGTCGCTCAACAGCACGAACAGGTCGGGGTTCGCCAGCCCGAAGCCGATCGTCATCGACCACCCGGTGCGCAGGTCCTCGACGGGGTCGGTTGCCTCGTCACGAGCAGCCCGGACGGCGTCGGCCTTCATCGCCGAGAACGTCGCCATCGCGTGCTCGGCGACCGCTTCGAGCAGACCGTCCTTGTCGCCGAACAGCCGGTAGATGGTCGGGGCCTGGACGCCTGCGCCGTCCGCGACCGCCCGCGTGGTCACCGCCGCGGCACCGCGGTCGCGCAACATGGTGCCGGCGACCTCGACGATGCGCGAACGCGTCTCGTCGCGCTGGCTTCCCTGCTCGATCACGGAACAACGATAACGGATCTGTGCTATCACTGTGTTACCAGCGATATCCACTCGCTGTTTCCACCGATACGGAGAAGTCATGATCGTCATCACCGGTGCCACCGGAGCCCTCAACGGCGCGACCGCCGACCACCTGCTCGAGCACCTCGCGCCGTCCGATCTGGCGGTGGTGGCCCGTGATCCGGCCCGAGCACAGCGGTTCGCCGACCGCGGTGTCGAGGTCCGCCGCGGCGACTACGCCGAACCGGAGACCCTGCCGGCAGCCTTCGCGGGCGCCGATCAGCTCCTGCTCGTCTCGTCGAGCGACCCGGCCGCCGACGCCGTCGCGCTGCATCGTGCCGCGGTCGACGCAGCCGTGGACGCCGGCGTCGGCCGGGTCCTGTACACGAGCCACCAGGGCGCCGCGCACGGTTCGCCCTTCGTGCCCGCAGCGCACCACGCCGCCACCGAGGACCTGCTCCGCGACTCCGGGTTGCCGTGGACGAGCCTGCGGAACGGCTTCTACGCGCACAGCGCCGCCTGGATGACGGGCCCGTGGCAGGAGACCGGCACGGTGTCCGTCCCCGTCGACGGCCCGGTGTCGTGGACCGCCCGCGAGGACGCCGCCGAGGCGGCCGCCGCGATCCTGCTCGCCGACCAGCCGTTCGACGGACCGGTGACGCTCACCGCTCCGGACGCGCCGACCTTCGCCGACCTGGCTCGGCAGGCGTCCGAGGTGTCCGGTCGGACGATCGGGTTCGAGGCCCTGGGCGAGGACGAGTGGCGTGCCCGTGCGCTGGCAGCGGGGCAGGACCCGCACATGGTCGCGTTCCTGCTCGGCATGTACCAGGCCGCCGAGCGGGGCCTGTTCGCCGGCACCGACCCGCTGCTCGGCGAACTACTCGGTCGCGCCCCACGGCGGGTCCGCGACCAGCTCAGCTGAGCGCCACGACCTCGTCGAGGATCGCCTCGACCGCTGCGGGGTCGTGGGCGAACCGTCCGAGGAACAGGCCGCCGATCCGGCCCTGCCCCCGCGTGAGCAGACCCGGTCCGGCACTGCCGCCGTAGAGGACGGTGCTGCCGTGCAGCTCGGGCCGGGTGGTGAGGTGCTGCTCGACCCCGGCGAGCACCGCCACGATGTGGTCGTCCGGTGCGGGTGCCGGTGCGCCGATCGCCCACACCGGTTCGTAGGCGACGGTCAGGGGCCCGGCGAGACCGTCCGCGACGGCGGTCGAGACGGCCCGGTCGAGCTGCGCGGTCACCGCCGCCACGGCCTCGGTCGGATCGGAGGCCCGGTCCGGCTCCCCGACGCAGACCAGCGGACGCAGGTGGTTCCGGAAGGCCGCGTGCACCTTCCCCGCGATCGTCGTGTCGTCCTCGTGGAAGAGGGAGCGCCGTTCGGCGTGCCCGATCTCGACCAGGTCGACACCGATCTCCCGCAGTTCGGCGCCGGAGACCTCGCCGGTGAACGCGCCCGCGTCGGCCCACGACAGGTCCTGCGCGGCGAGCTGCACACCGGTGCCTTCGAGCAGGTCACGCACCGGGACGAGGGCCGGGAACGTCGGCGCCACGAAGAGCGACGCCGCGTCCGAGCGCACCGCGGGGTGTCGCCGGGCGATGTCGGCGACCTCGGCCGCCCACGACAGCGTCCGGGCGTGCGAGAAGTACGTCTTCAGCGACACCCCGACGGTGATCACGGGGCGACCGTCTCCACGACGAGGGCGAAGGACAGCGCACCGGGGTCCGCGGTGCCGACGGCCTGATCGGCGTGGGTCCGTGCCCGGCCCATCTTCGGCACCAGGGACTCAGTGGCGTCCGCTGCCTGTCGGGCGGCGCGGACGGCGTCGCCCCAGGCCTCGGCGAGCGCCGCCCCGGCGTCGAGCCGGGTGCGGAGCACCTCGTCGAACGGCACCAGGGCGTCCACCATCGTCTTGTCACCGACGGTGGCGCCGAACGCGAGCACGGCCTCGGTGGCCGCGCGGACCCCCTGCGCGACGGTGGCACCCGACGGACGCGAGTCGTCCCCGACCACGCGACCCAGTGCCTCCAGGGCGGCACCCCAGATCGCACCGGACGTGCCGCCGGCCTTGTCGGACCAGGCGTCCGCAGCGACCAGCAGGACGGTGCCGGCACCGGCACCGCGGGTGACCGCGTCGGCGGCCGCGACGTCGGCGGCGTGCGATCCGCGCTGCATCCCGATGCCGTGGTCGCCGTCACCGGCCACGGCGTCGATGCGCCCGAGTTCGTCGGCGTGCTCGTCGAGGACGGCGCGGACCGCGGCGAACCCGGCGGCGACCTGCTCGGCGACCGCACGGGACTCGTCGGTCGCCGGGCCGACGCCGACGCCCTCGGCGTCCGCCGCCACGGTGGACGGGTCGACCCGCTGTTCGGCGACCGCACCGCCCTTGCGGTAGGCGGGCGTGTCCGCGGGTGCTGCCCAGAGTTCCTCGAGCTCGTCGTCGAGCCAGAACAGCGTCAGGGAGACCCCGGCCATGTCGAAGCTCGTGACGAGTTCGCCGACCTCGGGCTCCACGATGACGACCCCGGCGTCCGTCAGGCGCCGCTGCACCGAGCGGTAGACGACGAAGAGCTCCTCGTACTTGACCGAGCCCAGGCCGTTCAGGATCGGGACCACCCGCTGGCCCTCGAGCGCCACGCCGTCGGGCAGTTCGTCGAGCAGACGGGACACCAGCAGCTCGGCCAGACCGTCGGCGGTGGGCACGTCCGTCTCGTCGATGCCACGCTCGCCGTGGATGCCCATGCCGACCGCCATCCGGCCCTCGGGCACCGTGAACAGGGGTTCCTCGGCGCCGGGCAGGGAGCACCCGGAGAACGCGACGCCGAAGCTGCGCGTCCGGTCGTTCGCCCGTTCGGCGACGGCGGTGACCGTGTCGAGGTCGTCCCCGCGCTCGGCGGCGGCGCCGGCCACCTTGAAGACGCAGAGGTCACCCGCGATGCCGCGGCGCTTCGCGCGGTCGTCAGCCGGGGCGCTCGTCACGTCGTCGGTGACGCGGACCGTCCGGACCGGGATGCCGTCGGCCTCGAGCGTGCGGGCCGCGGCGTCGAAGTTCAGGACGTCACCGGCGTAGTTGCCGTAGCTGAGCAGCACCCCGCCACCGTGCTCCACGGCCTTCGCGACCCCGGTGACCTGCTGCGCGCTGGGGCTGGCGAACAGGTTGCCCATCGCGGCACCGGCGGCCAGGCCGTGTCCGACCAGCCCGCCGAACGCGGGGTAGTGGCCCGAACCCCCGCCGATCACGACCGCGACCGTGCCGTCGGGACTCGTGGTGGAGCGGGCGACCCCGCCGTGCACCCCGCGCACCCACCGCTCGTTCGCGGCGACGAAGCCGTCGGTCGCCTCGTCGGCGAAGTCCGCCGGGTCGTTGAACAGTCTGGTCATCGCTTGCTGCCCTTCGGGTCGGTGGTGCGGACGTGCGAGGTGTCGAGCAGTTCGTCGGCCTTGGCCCCGCGGAAGAACTTGGTGCAGAAGATCATCACCGCGGCGACGAACGCCAGGACGCCGAGCGAGACGATGCCGAACGCACCGCTGTCGGTGGGCACCACCTCGTTGATCGCGGTGCGCATGATCGGGGCGACGAACCCGCCGAGGTTGCCGAGCGAGTTGATCAGACCGATGCCCGCGGCGGCTGCGGCACCGGTCAGGAACGCCGTCGGGTACGCCCAGGTGATCGGGCCGACGGCCAGGAAGCTCGCGACGGCCAGGGTGATGAACAGGATGCCGAGCACGGGCTGCCCGTTCGCACCCGCCCACGCCGAGCCGAGGATCGACAGGCCGGTCGTGACGTAGAACAGGGTGCCCCAGCGACGACGGCGACCGACGGAGTCCGCACGCGACCCGATCAGGTAGCAGGCGACGAGCCCGACGAGCCACGGGATCGCGGACACCAGACCGACCTGCCAGCCGACGTCCTGCCCGAGCAGCGAGGACACCTGCTGCGGCAGGTAGAACGTCGTGCCGTAGACGGCGACCTGCAGGCAGAAGTAGATGATCGTGAAGTACCAGACGCGCCCGCTCGCCATCGCGCGCCAGATGCCCTTCGGGCCGTCCTCGCTGCGGGCGGTGTCCTCGCGCTCCATGGCCGCGGTGAGCGACGCCTTCTCGCCCGGTTCGAGCCACTTCGCCTGCTGCGGACTGTTCGTCAGGAAAACGAGGGCCGCGACGCCCGCCAGCACCGCGAGGATCCCCTCGCCGGCGAACATGACCTGCCAGCCGTGGAACGGCGTGACCTGGTCACCGACGCTGATGAGGCCGCCGGACAGCGGGGCGCCGATCATCTGCGAGAACGGCTGCGCCAGGTAGAAGATCGCGAACATGCGCACGCGCACCTTGTTCGGGAACCACTCGGACAGGTACATGATCACGCCCGGGAACAGCCCGGCCTCGGTCACACCCAGGATGAACCGCAGGATGATGAACATCGTGTCGTTCGTCGTGAAGGCGAACAGTGCGGCGACGATGCCCCACGTGACGGCGATGCGGGCGAGCCAGAAGCGCGCACCGAACCGCTTGAGCAGCAGGTTCGACGGGATCTCGAAGATCGCGTAGCCGATGAAGAAGATGCCGGCGCCCAGGGCGAAGGCGGCGTCCGAGATGCCACGGTCGACGCGCAGGGCCTCTTCGGCGAAGCCGACGTTCGTGCGGTCGAGGAACGCGACGAAGTACAGGATGACGAGCATCGGCATGAGGTGCTTCGTCGCCTTGCCGATGGCGGACTTCAGGCCGGGGTCGTTCGTCGACCCGAGCGCGGGGGCAGGGGGTAGTGACACGGGTTCGCTCCTTTGCGAGCACGGTGCGGTCGTTCTGGCGTCCGGCGGTCGGTTCGGTCGTCCGGACGGGAGGCACGGATCGCGTCGCCCGGTCGGCGCGCGTTCCGTGGGCGGCTGGCCCTAGTGCATGTACAGGCCGCCGTCGACGTTGAGCGTCTGGCCCGTGACGAACCCGGCGTCCTCGCTGATCAGGTACGCGACGGCGGCGGCGATGTCCCGCGGGGTACCGATGCGCGGCAGCACGCCGTCGGCGGCCATCTCGGCCTTCCGCTCCTCGGACAGGGTGCCGCCCATGATGTCGGTGTCGATCGGACCGGGGGCGATCGCGTTGACCGTGACGCCGCGCGGGCCGAGCTCGCGCGCCAGGCCACGGGTCAGGCCGATCACGCCGGCCTTCGCCACCGTGTACGGGGTCTTGCTGAAGGTGCCGCCGCCGCGCTGGGCGGAGACCGACGACAGGTTCACGATGCGCCCGTAGCCGGAACGCACCATCGACTCCGCCGCCCGCAGGCTGGCGAAGTGCACACCGTCGAGGTTGATCGACAGCACCCGGTGCCACTCCCCCTCGGGCAGGTCGAGGTAGGCGTGCGCGGACGAGACCCCGGCCAGGTTCACCAGTGCGGTGATCGGCCGGAGTTCGGCCTCGATCGTGTCGAAGGCCGCACGGACGGCGGACTCGTCGGCGACGTTCGCCCCGACGCCGACGGCCCGCACGCCGTGCTGTTCGCGGATCTCGGCGGCGACCTGCTCGCTCGCCGTCTGGTCGAGGTCGATGATCCCGACGTCCCACCCGGCCTCGGCCAGGTGATGGGCGGTGGCGCGGCCGATGCCCCGTGGTGAGGCGGCCCCGGTGAGGACGACGGTGCGGTCCTGGTGCTGGCCGGCTGACTGGTTCTGGTCGCTCATGGTGTCCCTCCCGCCTCAGTGGATCGGTGCCGGGCCGAGCTCGTCGAGGAGCTTCTGCATCGCGACGTACGCCTTGTTCCGGTAGGCGACGAGCTCGGGCGTGCGGTCGGCGGGGACCTCGAGGTACCCGGCGCCGGACTTCGTGCCGAGCTCACCGGCGTCCACGTGCTGCTGCAGCGACGGCGGGGTGGCGAAGCGCTCGGGCCAGCGGGTCTGCAACGACTCGAAGCAGAACGCGTAGACGTCGAGCCCGGCCATGTCGGCGATCGCGAACGGGCCGAAGAACGGCAGGCGGAACCCGAACGTGGTCCGCACGATGGTGTCGATGTCGTCGGGGCTCGCGATGCCCTCGTCGGCGATCTTCGTGGCCTCCTCGAACAGCGCGTACTGCAGGCGGTTCAGGACGAACCCCGTCGAGTCCTTCACCCGCGCCGACTGCTTGCCGGTCGCGGCGACGACGGTCTCGCCGACCTCGATCGCGTGCTCGTTCGTGGTCGGGTGCGGGATGAGCTCGACGCCGGGGATGAACGGTGCCGGGTTCGAGAAGTGCACGCCGAGGAACCGCTCCGGACCCACGACCGCCTCGGCCAGCGACTCGATCAGGATCGTCGAGGTGTTCGAGCCGATCACGGCGTCTGGGCGGGCGGCCTCGCTGATGCGGCGGAGCGTGGCGTGCTTGATCTCGAGCTTCTCGGGCACGGCCTCCTCGATGAAGTCCGCCGTGGCGACCGCTTCCTCGATGGAGGCGGCTGCGCTGAGGTGGGCCTCGACGCGTGCCACGGCGTCCGTGGGGAACAGGCCGTCCGCGACGAACTGCTCGGTCTCTGCGATGAGCCGGGCTCGGTTGGACGCGGCGATCTCGGCCGAGACGTCGGCGATCCGGACGGTGTGGCCGGCGAGGGCGAGGACCTGGGCGATCCCGCCGCCCATGTAGCCGGACCCGACGACGGCGATGTCGAGGGTGCTCATCGGATTGCTCCTTCGGTGCTGGTTGCTGCAGTCGGGGTCGCCGTCGCGTCGAGCTTCGTCGTCGCGAGGACGGATCGGATGTACTGCTGGTTGGTGGCGCAGACGCCGAGGCTGTCCCCGCCGTACTGCTCGGTCATGACGATCCCGCGGAACCCGTCGGCGACGGCGTCGCGCAGGACCTGGCGGTAGTTGATGAGGCCTGTCTCCATGGTGCTCGGCGCACTCGTCGCCCGGCTGCCGTCGCCGGCCTCGTCACGGGTGTAGTTCTTCACGTGCAGGTAGTTCGTGTACGGCATGGTCTTCGCGAAGAGCTCCCGCCAGTCCTCGACCGGACGGTGCAGCCGGATGAGGTTCGCGACGTCCGCGTTCAGCCCGACGTTGTCGAGCCCGATCTCCTCGACCAGACGGACCGCGCTGTCGGCGGTGCCGAGGTACGTGTCCTCGTACAGCTCGAGCGCCATCGGCAGCCCGACGCTCGCAGCGTGCTCGCCGAGCTCCCGCAGTCGCTTGACCGCGGCGGCCCAGACCTCGGGGTCGTCGGGGTCCTTCGGGCCCGGTGCCGTCCAGAACCACAGCGCGCGCTTCTGGGCGTCGGTGAACGGCTGGTGCAGCCCGGTCGAGAAGACCTGCATGCCCCACTCGGCCGCCGCGTCGATGGTGCGGTGGGCGTAGGCGAGGTTCTCCTCCTCGTGCCCGGGCTGGATGACGCTCTTGCGCTGCAGGTGCACGGACGGGATCCCGACGCCGTGGGACTTCGCGACGGCGAACAGCTCGTCGCGGCGCGAGGCTTCGAGGTCTGCGGGGCGGATGTGGCTGTCGGCGAGTTCGGCGAGCGAGAAGCCGACGGCCTCGATCTGCCCGAACACCTCGTCCCACACCTCGGCGGGGGCGTCGTGGAAGGCCGTCCCGTCGCGGGTGACCTGCGCGAACCCGTGCAGGCACGCGGCGATCGGCCAGGTCTCCGACGTCCAGGTGGTGGGGTCCCAATCCTGGTCGACCCAGTCCTGTGGAGTGGTCACGGAATGCTCCCTTGCATGTCGTGGTGGTTCGGCGATGAACCTCTTTCCTATAGGAAAGATACTCGCACGTCGCCAGATCGCAACCCCTCTGCCTCAGCTGGTGTGGGATGCGTCCGCGCGCGAACGCAACCGGACGGCGTCGATGTGGAGCCGCATCGCGGCGACGGCCGACGTCGGGTCCGCAGCCAGCGCCTCCAGGATGGCCCGGTGTTCCTGCACGGCGCGATCGGTGTCGTCCCCACCACCCTCGACGATCTGCCGCATGCGGTGCACGCGCGTCGTGATGATCTCGGACATCTCCTCGAGGAACGGGTTCCGCGTCGCGTCGAAGATCAGCTGGTGGAACTGCCAGTCGCTGCGGAAGAAGCGGGCCATCAGCTCCTCCGGGGCGTGCGCAGCCCCGACGGACGCGACCTCTACGGCCACCGCAGCCTGCTCGTCGAGCGCTGCCGCGAGTCGCTCGCGCAGGCCGTCGACGTCACCGCGGGCCGCGAGCTCGACGGCGCCGCTCTCCACGATGAGCCGGGCGTCGAACAGGGCCTCGAGCTGGTCGCCGGCCAGGGGCGGGGAGACCCGGTACCCCTTGTTCGCTTCACGGGTGACGAGGCCGGTGCGTTCGAGTTGCACCAGCGCCTCGCGCACCGGGGTCGGCGAGACCCCGAGGGAGCGAGCGAGGCCGTCGATCGACAGCCGCATGCCCGGTTCGACGTCGTGGCCCATCAGGACCTCGAGCACCCGGTCGTAGACGCGATCACGCAGACCGAGCTGCGTGATGCGCTCCGTCCCGAAGCCGGGCATGGTCGTGGACATGGGTCGATCCTAGAGAATCCACGAAGGCGTCCCGATCAGTAGATCGCGTCGATCCCCAGCAGGTCGCCGAGGCCGAGGCCGCGCTGACTCGTCTCGCACGTCGACACCGACGGCTTCATCACCAGGCCGCTGTTCGCGGCCGTGTGCCCGAGCCCGTAGGCGTGACCCCACTCGTGCGTGGCGACGCCACGCAGGTCGAACCGTGCCCCGGAGCAGGTCGCGGCGGCGGACCAGTTGACCGACGTCGAGTACCGCTGGTCCGTCTCGACGGCCGTGCCGGAGCGCGACCACACGCAGGTCACGCCGAGGGTGTCCTTCGGCAGCGACCCCCACCCGACCACGCTCGACGCGTTCGCGGCTCCGCAGCCACCGGTCGCGGTGACGCCCATCGCCTGCTTGAGCACCCCGAGGTGCTTCTGGTCGGCGGTCGAGGTGATCGTCCGGCCGCACGACGAGACCGGCCCGGTCCAGGCGTCGGCTCCGGCCCCGATCGCCGACGGACCGGTGACCTTCTGGTTGTTCGGGTTGTAGCTCCAGTTCACCGGGCCCGCCCAGCGGAACCCGAGCCGGGTGTACGAGGTGTTGGTGCAGCTCGTGGCCGCCTTCGTGGCCGACGTGGTGGCCGCTCCGCGCGTCACGACCGCGGCGGCCACCCGGTCGCGCAGCGCCTGGCGTTCCTGCCGGACGGCGGCCGCCGACCCGGACCAGGCATCGTCGACGCGCACCGCGACACCCGCGCGGCCGGTGTTCGTGATCGACACGTCCCCGCCGTCGTCGACGCCCGACGCGGCCACCGGCAGCGCGGAGACCGTCGTGCCCGGTTCCGGCACGACGAACTGCCGGCCGTCGGGCAGCACGATCGTCGGCGTGGCCACGGCGCACCCGCTCGCGAGCTGCTCGAGGGTGACACGGTCCCCCTTGCACGCCGGCGCTGCGACCGCCGGTGAACCCGGGCCGGTCGAGACGACGACCGCGGCCAGCGCGATACCGAGGGTGACCGCACCTGCGGTCCACGACGACGTCCTCACGATGATGGTTCTCCTGTCATGACGCGCCGAGGTCCCCCGGCGACCAAGACAGTGTGCGGAGCGCCACTCGGGGCAGTCAACCCCCCGAACTGCCGCTCCCGGCCGGCCGATCGCTCCCGTCCGGCACCCGCACGAACCGCGGCGCCCCACGGTCCCGCAGGCGGAACCCCAGGTGCTGGTACAGCCCGATCGCCCCGGTGTTGCCGGCGGCCGCGTGCATCAGAGGGGTCTCCCCACGCTCCCGGATCCCGTGCGCGACGGCGAGCACCAACCGACGCCCGAACCCCTGCCCCCGGTACGCCTCGTCCGTGCACACCGCGCTGATCTCGGTCCACCCGGGCGGGTGCAACCGCTCCCCCGCCATGGCGACGAGCCGCCCGTCCCGCCGGATGCCCAGGTACGTGCCGAGCTCGATCGTGCGCGGCAGGAACGGCCCCGGCTTCGTCCGCTCCACCAGGGCGGTCATCTCCGGCACGTCGTCGGGCGTCAGCACGACGGCTTCGTCGTCCGGCGCACCCTCGATCGCCTCACCGGTCAGCTGCACGCCGCCGGCACCCTCGACGAGCTCCCACCCCTCGGGCAGGACGGCAGCCGCACCGACGCCGAGCATCCCGCCCGACCCGAGCAGCGCCCGGACGTCCTCCCAGTCCTGCGCGGTGGGTCGCTCGGGGATCCCCGTCCACACCGACACGTCGGTCTGGTAGCGGACCACGTCGCCGCGCCGCTCGGCGAACCGCGCGTGGTGGCTGTTCAGCGCGGCCATCGCGGGTGCGTCGAGCATGCGCGTCGGGGTTCCGTCGTCGGCGATCGTCAGGTCGAGGGTCCGGAGCGCCTCGCCGCGGGCATCACCACCACGGAACCCGAGGTCCTCGATCCGCCGACGATCGCCGTCCGCCCACCCGGCGGTGTCCGCGACGACGCCGGAGGCGTACTGGTTGGTGGCACGGTGGACGACCTGCTCAACCTCCGCTGCCGAGGCCACGAGGACCTCTCCCGGTCGGGGCAGCGCGGTCGAGGTCGGCGCAGTCGTCGTCATGCCACCATTCTCCGCCCGCGGCGAGCGCCGCCGGCGCATCGTTGCACCCGGTGACGCCGAGCCGCGGCTCGCACGGTGCGAAGGGGCCCACGCCCCGTGCGAGGTTCCGTACTCGGTGCGAGGGCACGTGCGCCGCACGGAGTACGGAACCTCGCACCAGACCGAGCGCCAGACCGAGCGCCCCGCCCCGCCAGGCCTCACCCCAGCCGCGCCGCCACGAACTCCACCATCCGCCGCACCAGCAGCGCCTGCGACGCCGCCCGCCGGTACTCGTGCCCCTCACCCTCGAGCTCCAGGTACTCCACGTCGTGCGACCGCTCCCGCAGCGCCGCGACGACCTGGTGCGCCTCACCGATCGGCACGTTCGTGTCGAGCTCACCGTGCACGACGAGCAGCGGCGCCGTGACGTCGTCGATCGCGCGCATCGGCGACAGTGCCGCGAGCAGGGCCTCGTCCTCGACGGGGTGGCCGTACTTCGTGGCGGCAGCGGCCGCGATCCACGGTTCGGTGTCCCGGTAGAAGGTCGCGAAGTCGCTCATCCCGCACACCGCGACCCCGGCCGCGAACACGTCGGGCGTGAAGGCCAACGACGCGAGCGTCGCGTACCCACCGTACGAGCGTCCCTCGACGGCGACCCGGGAACGCTCGGCGTACCCGTTGGTCACCAGGAACCGCGCGCAGTCCACGACGTCGGCGAGCGCGTTCCACCGCAGCGCCAGGTCGTCGGCGTGCACGAACTCGTGGCCGTACCCGGAGGACCCGCGGATGTTCGGTGCGAACACGGTCACCCCGGCGGCGGCGAGCGCCTGGTGCTGCGGCGAGAACGTGGGTCGTTCCTGCGACTCAGGTCCGCCGTGCAGGTGGACGAGCGCTGCGCGGCCGGGAGGCGCGGCACCAGCACCAGGGTCGGCATGCGCCGCCGACGCGGTCGGCTCCACGGCCCGGTACAGCCACCCGGTCAGCTCCAGTCCGTCGCGGGCGGCGAACCGCTCGAGCGTCGGCTCGACCAGCTGCACGTCCGGCAGCACCGGTACGTCGGTGACCCGGCTCCAGGTCAGCGCGTTCGTGTCGAGTCGCCACAGTTCGCGCGGCCGGGTCGGTCCCTCGACGGCGAGCAGCACGCTCCGGCCGTCACGGCTGAGCACGGGGTCGGTGACGACGTACCCGGGCAGGTCCGGCACGGGGGTGCGCGAGGCGTCGTGGGTGTTGATGAGGTCGAGTTCACTGCGACCGTCGACGTTCCAGACGAGCAGCAGGGTGCGGCCGGCGTCGTCGGCGTCCAGGTACTCGAGCTCGGCGTCGTCGCGCTCGACGATCCGCCGCGGTGTGCCGCGCCAGCCGTGCGGCCCGACGGGCTGCGCGACGAGTCCGCGGCGGGGCAGTCCGGCCTCGGTGGCGACGTAGGCGACGAGCGGGCTGGTCTCGCTCGCGGGCGAAGGTCGCAGGAACGCGATCTCGGCGGACCCGTCGGGGTCGTCGGCGAACAGGGCGTGGCTCTCGTCGGTCAGCCGGTCGACGACCACGACGAACTCCTGGCCGCGCTGGCCGTCGCTCAGCACGACGAGCCGTTCCTCCACCGACAGGTCGAGGATGTGGATGAGTTCCCCCACGGCCAGGTCGTCGCGATCCCCGGTGACCGGGTCGACCAGGTACGCACGGGCCGGCTGCTCGGGCTCGGTCGAGGGCAGGGTGATGACGACCCGGTGTCCGCTGCGGCTCCACGGTCCGAGTTCGGCGTGCTGGTACCGCGAGCCGGCGATCTGCGCGGCGTCGGAGCCGTCCGGCCGCACCACCCAGACCTGCTGCTTCACGCCGCCGTCGGTCGCGATGGCGACGGCGAGCCACTCCCCGTCGGACGACCACGACACCCGGATCACCGGATCGTCGGACAGCGCGATCCGCACCGGTTCCGGCAGCTCGCCGTCGACGACGACGTCCTGCACGAAGACCTCGGGGGTGCCGTGCCGGTCGCTCACGAACGCCACCCGCCGGGCGTTCCGGGTCATGGTCGGTCCCCACGACCCCCAGGCGGCGGTGAGGCGCGCACCCAGGTCGGCCGCGGCCCTGGTGGTGACCGACGGCTCGACGGTGGCCGACGACGCGACGCCCTGCGCGCCTCCAGTCCGGACGGAACCCACGGTCACCGCACCCCCTGCTGCTGCAGCCACATCTCGATCAGGCCGAGCTGCCAGAGCGCGTTCGCGCCGATCGCGGTCCTGGTGCTGTTCGGGTCCTGCAGCATCCGCTCGACGGTGGCGGGGTCGAAGAGCCCGCGCTCCCGCGCCTCGGGTGCGTGCAGCGCGTCGCGGACGCGCTCCAGGTACGGGCCCTCGAGCTGCCGGATGGCGGGGACCGGGAACGAGCCCTTGCTGCGGTCGATCACGGCGTCGGGCACGATCCCACGCGAGGCGCGCTTCATCACGCCCTTGCCGCCGTCGGTGAGCTTCATCGACGGCGGGATCGCGGCGGCGAGCTCGACGAACTCGTGGTCCAGGAACGGCACGCGGGCCTCGAGCCCCCACGCCATCGTCATGTTGTCGACGCGCTTCACCGGGTCGTCGACGAGCATGATCGTGGTGTCGCTGCGGAGCGCGGCATCCACGCTCGTCTCCGCGCCCGGCCGTGCGAACTGGCGGTCGACGAAAGCCGACGGGGTGTCGTCGTCGCTCTTCCACCGCTCCCCGAGCAGGCCCTGCAGCGCGGACCACCGGCGGTCCATGAACACGGAGCGGTACGCCTCGGCGGCCTGGTCGCGCGGGACGTCGGCGAGCGGCGGGTACCAGTCGTACCCGGCGAGCACCTCGTCGGCGCCCTGGCCGGACTGCACCACCTTGACGTGCTGCGAGACCTCCTGCGACAGCAGGTAGAAGGCGACGCAGTCGTGGCTGACCATCGGCTCGCTCATGGCGGCGACCGCACCGTCGATGCCGTCGAGCAGGCGCGACGAGGGGATGTGGATGCGGTGGTGGTCGGTGCCGAAGTGCGCAGCGACCTGGTCGGAGTACTCGAACTCGTCGCCGGACTCGCCGCCCGCCGCCTCGAACCCGATGCTGAACGTGGCGAGGTCCTGCTGCCCGGCCTCGGCGAGCAGCCCGACCACGAGCGAGGAGTCGATCCCGCCGGAGAGCAGCACCCCGACGGGGACGTCGGCCACCATCCGGCGCTCGACGGCTGTGCGGAGCGAGCCGATGAACGCCTGCTCCCAGTCCCGCTCGGACCAGTCGGCCCGGGCGGGGTCACGCTCGAAACGGGGCTCCCAGTAGACGGTGTCGTGCGGGGTGCCGTCGGGCTCGATCACCCGGACGGTCGCCGGCGGGAGCTTGCCGACGCCGGCCAGGATCGTGCGGGGCGCGGGGACGATCGAGTGGAAGCTCATGTACGAGGCGAAGGCGACGGGGTCGATGGACGTGTCGACTTCCTTGGTGCCGGTGCCCGTGCCACCGCTGCCGCTCGTGCGGCTGCTGCCGGCGTCGCCGGCCAGGATCGCCGGCAGCGAGCTCGCGAACCGGAGGCCGCCCGGGACGGGCGCGACGTAGAGCGGCTTGATGCCGAGCCGATCCCGCGCGAGCACGAGTCGGCCGCTGCCGTGCTCCCAGATGGCGATGGCGAACATCCCGATCAGGTGGTCGACGAACGCGGTGCCCCACTCGGCGTACGCCAGGGCGATGACCTCGGTGTCCGACGTCGACGCGAACCGGTGCCCCTTGCCGTGCAGCTCGTCGCGGAGCTGCCGGTAGTTGTAGACCATCCCGTTGTAGGCGATCGTCAGCCCGGCCTCGGCCAGCACCATCGGCTGCGCGCCCGCGGTGGACAGGTCGACGATGGACAGCCGTCGGTGCCCGAGCGCGACCGGGCCGCGAGCCCACAGACCGTCGCCGTCCGGGCCGCGGTGCGTCATGCAGCCGGTCATCCGGGCGACCGCCCCGACGTCCGGCGCTCGGCCGTCGAACCGGATCTCGCCCGCGAGTCCACACATCAGCGCTCTCCCTCGGTGTCCGCCGGGGCGTTCCCCACGATCCACGTGTCCTTCGCGCCGCCGCCCTGCGACGAGTTGACGACCATGCTGCCCTCGGGCGCGACGCGCGTCAGGGCGACGTCGGCCAGGTGCACGTCGTCCGGTCCGGTCCCCGTCGCGTAGACGAAGGCCCGCAGGTCGACGTGCCGCGGGTCGAGACCTGCGGGTCCGATCGTCGGGTGCGAGGACAGCTGCACCACCTCCTGCCCCACCCACCCGGCTGGGTCCGCGGCGATCTCCCGCCGTCGCTCGGCCACCTCGGGGGCGCTCGCGCTCGGTCCGATCAGGACCCCGCGGCCGCCCTCGCCGTCGACCGGCTTCGTCACGAGTTCCCCGACGCGGTCCAGGACCGACAGCCGTTCGACCTCGATGCTCGTGCGGTAGGTCGGCACCGATGCCAGCAGGGGTTTCTCGTCCAGGTAGTACCAGATCAGGTCCGGCACGGTGACGTACATCGCCTTGTCGTCGACCAGCGCGTTGCCCGGCGCGTTCGCCAGGTAGACGCGTCCTGCCTCCGCCGCGTCGAGGATCCGCGCGCCGAGGTCGGGAGCGTGCTCCGCGGTCAGCGCGCTGACGTCGCGGTCGATCCGCAGGTACAGCCCGTCGAGCACGTCGCCCGTCGTCGCGTCGACCACGCGTCCGTCACGGACGTCCAGGTCGGACCCGGCCAGGAGGCGCAACCCGGCCCCGTCGGCCAGCCTGCGGTGCTCGAACCACGCGCCGGCGGCGGGGCCGTCGCTGACCAGCGCGATCACGGGGTCGGTCGCGCCCGTCACCGCGGAGGTGTTCGCGCAGAGGGTCCGGCGGAGGCGGTCGGTCACGCTGTGCGGGTCGCGCAGGTGCGCCGGCCGCGGGGCGTCCGGCACGACGTCGTCCATCAGCTCGCGCAGGGCGATGCCGTACGCGACGCCCGAGGGCGAGCGGACGTTGTCCTCGAGCACCCGCCAGCCGCCGAACTCGTTGCGCACCAGGTCGAACCCGAGCACCGGCGCACGGACGGCGGTCGCCGGCAGCCGGGTGGCGTCCGGGTCCCAGCCCTTCGCGCCGACGAAGTGGTCCGCGTCCAGCACGCCGTCGGCCACGATCCGCCGGTCGCCGTACGCGTCACGCAGGAACAGCTCGATCGCGCGGGCACGCTGCCCCAGGCCACGCTCGAGCTGTGACCACTCGTACGCGCTGATCGTCCGGGGCACCAGGTCGCAGCCGAACTCCTGCGCCCCGCCGTCCACCACGAAGCCGACGTGGTGCTCGCGGGTCCAGACGTCGCGGGCGATGCAGCGCTCGATCGCGGTCTCGGCGTCCCAGCCGTCGAAGAACGCCGCCAGGTCACGGAACGCCGGACGAGGGCGTGCCCCGGGGCCGACCGCCTCGTCGCCGGCGCGGACGCGGTACCCGTGGATCGGGACCACCGGGTCCTCGTCGCGTCCGGACGGGAGCCCCGCGGTGTCCTCCACCACCAGGGCGACGACGTCGTCCATCTCCCCGCGCTCGGCGTACGCGGTGCGCTGCCGGTCGGTGGAGTTGCCGCGGGCCAGGGTCGCGTCGAGCAGCTCCGTCACCGTCCCCCAGTCGCCGAGCTCCTCGAGCTCCGGGCGCAGGCGGGACACGAGCTGGCGCACCGCGACCTCGGCGGGCAGGCGTTCGGGGTGCTGTCCGAGGCCGACGAGTTCCCCGCTCAACCCGGAGCGGGCGGCCTGCCACATCGCCGCACGGTGCAGGGGTTCGCTGCGCGGATGCCACTCGGCGCCCGACACGACCGACTTCTCGGCCTTGCGCACGGCGGCGCGGAAGAGTCCGGCGATGAGCACGGC
The DNA here is from genome assembly GCF_040223925.2 of Curtobacterium sp. WHRI 8282. Lineage (NCBI taxonomy): Bacteria > Bacillati > Actinomycetota > Actinomycetes > Micrococcales > Microbacteriaceae > Curtobacterium > Curtobacterium sp. WHRI 8282. The sequence goes on along the minus strand of NZ_JBEHCD020000001.1, from coordinate 753,803 downwards.
GTCGTCCACCACCGGGGTCGCGTCGCAGACCCGGAGTTCGAGCGTCGGTGCGTGCGAGGACGGCCGCACGTCGAAGTAGGCCATCTTCTTGTCGGCGATCACGCCCGAGGCGATCAGGTCGTCGAGCACCCGGTCGTACTCGGCGGCGTCTTCGACCGGACCGAAGCTGCCGGCCGACGGCCACCGCTGCCAGATGATGCTGCGGAACGAGGCGTACCCGGTGTCCTGCCCGTTCCAGAACGGACTCGACGCGCTCAGGGCGAGCAGCACCGGGAGCACCGGCGCCACCCGCTGGGCGATCAGCACCGCCAGGTCGCGGTCGCTCACCCCGACGTGCACCTGCAGGCCGCAGATGAGCTGTTCGTCGACGAGCATCCGGTACTGCTCCTGCATCCGGCCGTACCGACCGCCGGAGCTCAGCTCGAAGTCGGCGTACTCCGACCTCGGCGCGGTGCCGACGGCCGCGATGGTGACGCCGGCCGGGGCGATCGCGGCGCTGAGCTCACTGCGCAGGTCGACGATCACCCGCCGCAGGTCGTCGAGGGTCCGCACCACCGGGGTGTTCGTCTCGATCGTCGTGCGCTGCAGCTCGGCGCCGAAGCGGTCGGTGGGCAGTTTGGGCAGAAGGCGCGGGGCCTTCGCGGAAAGTCGGCCGGACTCGAGGTCGATGAGGTGCAGCTCTTCCTCGGCGCCGAGCGTCAGCTCTGCACTCATGGCTGGAACCTACGCGTGTGCCCTGTGGCACGCACCGCGGCACACCGCCCGACTCGTGCCCGTAACACTCCTGTCCACCGGTCGTCACGTCCACTGCACTCCCGCCCGCACCGTGCGACTCGCGCCGATCGCGCACCGGCCCGCGAAGGCCGCACCGTGCTGTGGACGCACCACCCGCAGTCTGGAGGCACGGCGCCAGCCCGCCACGCGCCTCCCGTCCGCACCGTGCGCACCTATTCACCCCGTGCGAGCTTCCAAGCACCGTGCCCGGTTACAAGCGCGCACCACGCACCCGACACCGTGCCGGTGCCCGCCCGCGACCCCACTCCGGCCGGTGCCGTTCGTGACCGCGATCGGCCTGCTGATCATGCTCGTCGCGACCGTCAACCCCGTGCTGCAGGCCCGACGCCGGTCACTCGGCCCGCAGCTCGCCGACACTGCGTCCTGATCACCCCGGCCTCGTGTTTCCGTGCGAGGTTCCGTACTCGGTGCGAGGCGCGCGGGCTCGCACCGAGGACGGAACCTCGCACCAGAGCGCCGGAGCGCCAGCGCGCGCAGCCCTACCCCCGCGTGCGCGCCAGCCGCCGGTTGAGCGCCCCGTTCAGCAGCGCGACGAGCAGCCCCACCGCGAACACGAGCGTCCCGAAGCACAGCACCTGCGGCGGCATCCCCGCCTTCGCGGCGCCGTAGACGAACAGCGGGAAGGTCACCGCGGGCCCGGCGACGAACGAGGTGATCACGTAGTCGTCGATCGACATCGCCAGCGCCAGCAGCCCGGCGGCGAGCATGCCCGGCGCCAGGAGCGGCAGGGTGACGAGCCGGAAGGCCTGGAACGGCGTCGCCCCGAGGTCACCCGCGGCCTCTTCGAGCGCCCGCGAGGTCCCCGCGATCCGGGCCCGCAGCACGACCACCACGTAGGCGACGTCGAACGCCACGTGCGTGATGAGCACGGTCAGGAACCCGGTGCCGAGCCCCACCGACAGGAAGAACGAGAGCGACGCGGAACCGACGACGATCGACGGTGCAGCGATGTCGGCGAACACGACGGTGTTCACGACTCCGCGACCCGGGAACCGGTACCGCTCCAGCGCCAGCGCGAGGGGCAGCCCGATCGCGACGGAGATGATCGCGGCCAGGAACGCGACGAGCACCGAGGTGACGAACGCCGCCCCGAGCCCGGACACGTTCACCAGGTTCGCGTACCAGTAGGTCGTGAAACCGTTCCAGGCGAACGACAGCCGGTTGGTGGGGGCGTCGTTGAACGAGTACACGATCATGTAGACGATCGGCACCAGGGTGATCGCGATCGTCACCCAGTACACGATGGCGAGCCAGGGCCCACGACGGTTCACCCCGTGACGACGCGGACGGCCGGCGACGGAACCGGTCACGGGCGAGGCCGGAGCGGCGGCGGATCGGGACGGTGCGACGGCGGTCATACGAGGTCCTCGAGGTCGTCGGTGCCGGAGACGCGGGCGTAGATGAACAGGATGATGCCGAGCACGACCATGAGCACGGTCGACAGGGCTGCGGCGACGTTGTACTGCTGGTTGCCGGAGTAGGCGTCCTGGATCGCCTGACCGATCGTGTACGTGTTCGTGCCGCCGAGCAGGGCCGAGTTCACCGGGTCGCCGACGCTGTCGATGAAGACGAGCAGCACCCCGGCGAAGATGCCCGAGCGGGACAGCGGCAGCGTGGTGTGCCAGAACGCCCGGAACTTGCCGGCGTACAGGTCGTTCGCGGCCTCGCCGAGTCGTGGGTCGATGCGCTCGAGGGCGGCGTAGATCGGCAGCACCATGAAGGCCAGGTCGTTGTAGGCGTCGCCGAAGATGACCGCGCCGCCGGTGCCGAGGATGTGGAAGTCCTTGCCGGCCAGCCCGAGCGCCTGCAGCGTCGTGACGACCGGGCCCTGCGACGCGAGCACGAACGCCCACATGTCGGTCCGGATGATGAACGACACCAGGAAGCTGATGAACACGAGCATGAGCAGCGGGTTCTTCCACCGCGGGGACACCCGGAAGGCGATGAAGTACGCCACCGGGTACCCGACGACGATGCAGGCGATCGTGGCGGCGGCTCCGTACCAGAGCGACCGGAGCAGGAACGTCAGGTAGGGCACCTGCGGGTCGACGAACAGCGAGCCGTAGATCCCGAAGTTCCAGGTGAACGTGTAGCCGTCGTCCGGGTTGCCGGTCATGAGCGAGACGATCAGCCCGGACACCAGCGGGATGACGAAGAACACGCAGAGGTACGCGGTGCCGACGAGCGCCAGGAAGAACGGTGTGCTCCGACGGCGTCCCCGCCGCACCGGCGCCGGGCCGGCGGAACCACCGGGAGCGAGCCCCGGCGTCACTCCGACCGCGCTCACGACTGCACCACCGCGTTGAAGATGCCGTTCCACTCCGAGTACTCGTCGTAGTTCTCGAACACCCGGAACTCGTGCGACTGCTCCAGCACGTCCGCAGAGGGGAACACGAGCGGGCTGTCCGCCACGGTGGCGTCGTCGAGTTCGTCCCGCACGTAGTCCTCGGCCGCGGGCACCGGGCAGACGTAGTTGACCCAGTCCTCGACGATCCCGGCGACCTTCGGCGTGTAGTAGAAGTTCATCCACTCCAGCGCCGACACCGGGTTCGCGGCCTGCCGTGGGATGAGCATGTTGTCGTGCCAGGTCATCTGCCCCTCTTCCGGCGTGACGAACTCCAGGTCGGGGAACCCGGACTGCTGCGCCTGGAACACGTCGCCCGACCACGCCTGGGTGATCCAGGTGTCGCCGTTCTCCAACCGGTTGATGTAGCTCTGGTCGTAGAAGCCGGTGACGCTCGGCCGCAGTTCGCGCAGCCAGGCCTGGGCCTTCCGCCAGTCGGCGGGCGTCGAGGTCTCCGGGTCGATGCCGAGCGCGAGCAGTCCGAGCGACCCGAGTTCGGTGTTGTCACTCATCAGTCCGATGCGGCCCTCGAAGGCCGGGTCCTGCAGGTCCTTGAGCGAGGTGATCTTCCGCCCGGTGTACTTCGGGTTGTAGGCGAGCCCGGTGAACCCGGTCTGCCAGACGACGGAGTGCTTGTTGCCCGGGTCGTAGATGGGGTCCTTGACGGAGTCCGAGGCGTTCGCGGCGAAGTTCGGCAGCCGCGAGTGGTCGAGTTCGCACACGAACCCGTTCTTGATCATCTGGGTCAGCTCGAACCCGTTCGTCATGACGACGAGGTCGTAGCCGGTCGCACCGTGCGCCCGCAGGATCGGTGAGACGGTCGCGTAGAAGGTCGCGTTGTCCTGGATCACCGCCTGGTAGTCGACCGCGATGCCGGTCTCCTGCTTGAACAGCGCCAGGGACTCGGACTTGCCGTGGTCGGAGTCGATGTACAGCGGCCAGTTCGCGAAGTTCAGGATGCCGGTCGCCTTCGCGTCCTTCCAGAACGCCGCCCAGTCGACGGTGTCCTCGGCGCCGGCGGCGGCGGAGCCCTTGATGCTGCAGCCGGTGAGCAGGGCGGCCAGCGCGGCGGCCCCGCCGCCGGCCAGCAGGCCGCGTCGGCTCACGCGGGCCGACGTCAGCCCCCGCAGCAGGTCCGGACCGGGCACCGCGCCGGTCACGCGAGCGATCCTGCCGTGGCGGGGACGGACTGGAGGCCCGGGTCGTCCTGGGTGGTGACGGTCGCGTCGGACGCGGGGTGCGCCTCCAGGCCGAACCCGTGGTCGACGCCCCACGTGAGCCAGACCTCGGTGCCGGTCGCGATCCGCGGCCCGCCCTTCGAGTTCTGCGCGAACACCGAGACGCGCCCGGCGCCCGGCACGTCGACCAGGTACTGGGTGCTGACGCCGGAGAACGAGACGTCCACGACCCGACCGGGGCCGAGGATGTTCCGTCCGGCCTCGGGGGTCGGTTCGGCGGTGCGGATCTTGAGCTTCTCGGGCCGGACGCCGACGACGACGCGACCGGTCGTGGCGACGGCTCGGTCGGCCGGCACCGCGATGGAGCCGGCCGCGGTGGCGACGACGAGCAGGCCGGCATCGGTGCCGCGGACCTCGCCCTCGAGCAGGTTCGACTGGCCGAGGAAGTTCGCGACGAACGCGGTGCGCGGCAGCTCGTACAGGTCCTGCGGGCTGCCCATCTGCTCGATCCGGCCGCCGTTCATGACGGCGACCGTGTCGGCCATCGTCATCGCCTCTTCCTGGTCGTGGGTGACGTGCAGGAACGTGAGTCCGACCTCGGCCTGGATCGTCTTCAGCTCGAGCTGCATCTGGTGGCGGAGCTTCAGGTCGAGGGCGCCGAGGGGCTCGTCGAGCAGCAGCAGGGCCGGCCGGTTCACGATCGCGCGGGCCAGGGCGACGCGCTGCTGCATGCCGCCGGAGAGCTGGGCGGGCCGCTTCGACGCCGACCCCTCGAGCTCGACGAGCCGCAGCGCTTCCTTGGCCTTCGTCATCGGGTCCGGGATCCGGCGGCGCTTCAGCCCGAACGCGACGTTGTCGAGCACGCTCATGTGGGGGAACAGCGCGTAGTTCTGGAACACCGTGTTGACGGGCCGCTGGTACGGCTTCGTTTCGGTGACGTCCCGGCCGCCGATGGTGATGGTGCCGCTCGTGGGTTCCTCGAGCCCGGCGACGAGCCGCAGGGTCGTCGTCTTGCCGCAGCCCGACGGGCCGAGCAACGCGAAGAACGAGCCGGCGGGCACCGTCAGGTCGAGGCTGTCCACCGCGGTGTGGCCGGGGAAGGACTTCGTGATCTGGTCGAGCCGGAGATCGGCTCCCGATTCGGCGAACGTTCCGGTCATTGCCATGGTGCCTCCAGGGGGTGGTCGGCCTCAGCCGATGTAGGACATGACGTGCTTGATGCGGGTGTAGTCGTCGAAGCCGTACTGGGACAGGTCCTTGCCGTACCCGCTGTGCTTGAACCCGCCGTGCGGCATCTCGGCGACGATCGGGATGTGCGTGTTGATCCACACGCAACCGAAGTCCAGGTCGCGGGCGAAGCGCATCGCACGCGCGTGGTCGGTCGTCCACACCGAGCTCGCCAGGCCGTACTCGACGCCGTTCGCCCACGTCAGGGCCTGCTGTTCCGTCGAGAACCGCTGCACGGTCTGCACGGGGCCGAAGATCTCCTGCTGCACGGCACGGTCGTCCTGGCGCAGGCCGGCGACGATCGTGGCCTCGTGGAAGTACCCGCGGTCACCCTGTCGTGCGCCGCCGAGCTCGATCGTCGCGTGGTAGGGCAGCGTGTCCAGGAACGACTGCACGTGCGCGAGCTGGTTCGCGTTGTTGACGGGGCCGTAGTGACCGTCTGACCCGGTTCTCGCGTTGACGCGTGCCTCTGCTGCGAGCGCTGCGACGAACTCGTCGTGGATGCCCTGTTGCACGAGCAGCCGGGTGGCGGCGGTGCAGTCCTGTCCGGCGTTGAAGAACCCGGCGGCGACGATCCCGGCCACCGCCGAGGGGATGTCGGCGTCGTCGAACACGATCACGGGTGCCTTGCCGCCGAGCTCCAGGTGGGTGCGCTTGAGGTCCCCGGCGGCGGCACGGGCGACTTCCATGCCGGCGCGGACGGACCCGGTGATGGAGACGAGCTGCGGGGTGGGGTGGTCGATCATCGCGGCGCCGGTGGTGCGGTCCCCCACGACGACGTTCAGGACCCCCGGCGGCAGGAACTCGGCGGCGACCTCGGCGAGCAGCAGGGTCGACAGGGGTGTCGTGTCGCTCGGCTTGAGCACGGTGGTGTTCCCCGCGGCGAGCGCCGGCGCGAACTTCCACACCGCCATGTTGAGCGGGTAGTTCCACGGGGTGACCTGGGCGACGACACCGATGGGTTCACGCCGGACGAACGAGGTGTGGTCGGCCAGGTACTCGCCGGCGCTCCGGCCCTCGAGGTTCCTGGCGGCCCCGGCGAAGAAACGGATCTGGTCGACGGAGAGCAGGATCTCGTCCTCGACCAGGGAGGCGCGGGGCTTCCCGGTGTCGAGCGACTCGAGGTCGGCGAACTCCGACGCCCGCTGCTCCATCGCGTCGGCGATCCGGAACAGGGCGAGCTGCCGTTCGCCGGGGGTGGTGCGGCGCCAGGACTCGAACGCGGTAGAGGCCGCACCGAAGGCGGCGTCGACGTCGGCGGGGGTGGACACCGGGGACGTGCCGTAGACGTGCTCGTCGGTCGGGTCGACCAGGTCGAACGTGGTGTCGGCGGTCGACTCGATCGAGGCACCCCCGACGAAGTTCCGCAGGACCCGGGTGTCGGTGTCCGCCGTCGCCGTGCTCTGTGCGTCCAGCATGGCGGTGATACTGACACGGATTCCGACGGCGCGGAAGAAGGATCCGGAGGTTGTGGAGAACCGTAACAACGGAAATCGTCGCGAAACACGGTGTTCACAACGGAATCCCTTGCGCGCCCCGAACCTCGCTGCCATGCTGTCCGGCATGGCGGCAGCACCACGACGTCCGGGACCGATCGACGACACCTCGAAGCGGATCATCGAACAACTCCAGGCGGACGGGCGCCGCCCGTACGGCGAGATCGGCAAGGCCGTCGGTCTCAGTGAAGCGGCGGTCCGACAGCGCGTGCAGAAGCTGACCGAGACCGGCGTCATGCAGATCGTCGCGGTCACCGACCCGATGCAACTGGGCTTCCACCGCCAGGCGATGATCGGCATCCGGGTCAGCGGCGACACCCGAACCGTCGCCGATGCCCTGGAGCAGCTGCCGGCGGTCGACTACCTCGTGATGACCGCCGGCAGCTTCGACCTGATGGTCGAGGTCGTGTGCGAGGACGACGACGACCTGATCGAACTGCTCAACGGCACCATCCGGGCCATCCCGGGCGTCGCCGGCACCGAGACCTTCGTCTACCTGCAACTCCGCAAACAGCTCTACGACTGGGGAACGCGATGACCATCTCCGACCAGAAGACCGAACAGCCCACCCGCCTCGGCTCGTACGACCCGTTCGCACCGGTCGACGACGCCGACCTGCAGCGGAAGTCCCGGGACCACCTGTGGATGCACTTCGCCCGGCACGGTGCGAACCAGGCCGGCGCCGACGTGCCGATCATGGTGCGCGGTGAGGGCCACCACGTCTACGACAGCCACGGCAAGGAGTACATCGACGGGCTGTCCGGCCTGTTCGTCGTCGCCGCCGGGCACGGGCGGAAGCGCCTGGCCGAGATGGCCGCGAAGCAGGCGGAGACGCTGAGCTTCTTCCCGATCTGGTCCTACGCGCACCCCGCGGCGATCGAGCTCGCCGACCGGCTGGCCGAGCACGCCCCCGGTGACCTCAACAAGGTCTTCTACTCCACCGGCGGCGGCGAGGCGGTGGAGACCGCCTTCAAGCTCGCGAAGTACTACTGGAAGCTCCAGGGCAAGCCGATGAAGCACAAGGTGATCTCCCGTGCGGTCGCCTACCACGGCACCCCGCAGGGCGCCCTGGCGATCACCGGCATCCCGGCGATGAAGGAGATGTTCGAGCCCCTGACCCCCGGTGGCTTCCGGGTACCGAACACGAACTCGTACCGCGCCGAGGAGATGGGCTTCCCCGGCGGCACCGAGGAGCAGTTCGGCTTCTGGGCGGCGGAGCGGATCCGCGAGATGATCGAGTTCGAGGGCCCCGACACCGTCGCCGCGGTGTTCCTCGAGCCGGTGCAGAACTCCGGCGGCTGCTTCACCCCGCCGCCCGGGTACTTCCAGCGGGTGCGCGAGATCTGCGACGAGTACGACGTGCTGCTCGTCTCGGACGAGGTCATCTGCGCCTTCGGCCGGATCGGCACGATGTTCGCCTGCGACACCTACGGCTTCGTGCCGGACATGATCACGTGCGCCAAGGCGATGACCTCCGGGTACTCCCCGATCGGCGCGACGATCATCAGCGATCGCCTGTTCGAGCCGTTCTCCAAGGGGGACACGACCTTCTACCACGGCTACACGTTCGGCGGGCACCCGGTGTCGGCCGCCGTCGCGATGGAGAACCTCGACATCTTCGAGGAAGAGGGGCTGCTCGCCAACGTGCAGCAGAACGCCCCGCTCTTCCGCGCCGAGCTCGACACCCTGCTCGACCTGCCGATCGTCGGGGACGTCCGCGGTGACGGTTACTTCTACGGCATCGAGCTCGTCAAGGACAAGGCCACCAAGACGACCTTCGACGACGACGAGTCCGAGCGGCTGCTGCGCGGGTTCCTGTCGAAGGCACTGTTCGACGCGGGGCTGTACTGCCGGGCCGACGACCGCGGTGACCCCGTCGTGCAGCTCGCACCGCCGCTGACCATCGGGCAGCCGGAGTTCCGCGAGATGACGTCGATCCTGCGGAGCGTCCTGTCCGAGGCCTGGACGAAGATCTGACCGTGGGCGGCTACCGGGGCGCCTCGTTCTGGCTCGACCAGCTCGCGTCCACCGGACGCGACGACCTGACGCCCCGGCCGCCGCTCGACGGCGACACGACGGCCGACGTCGTGATCGTGGGCGGTGGACTGACGGGTCTCTGGACCGCGTGGTACCTGCACCGGGCCGACCCGGGCCTCCGGATCGTCGTCCTGGAACGCGAGATCGCCGGCTTCGGCGCGTCCGGTCGGAACGGCGGCTGGTGCTCGGCGCTGTTCCCGCGGTCCGCCTCCGCGATCGCCGAGGAGCACGGGCGCGACGCCGCACTGGCGCTGCGGGCCGCCATGCGCGACACCGTCGACGAGGTCGGCCGCGCCGCGGCCGAAGCCGAGGTCGACTGCGACTACGTGAAGGGCGGAACCGTCCTGTACGCACGCTCCGCCGTGCAGGAACGCGCCGCCCACGACGAGGTCGCGTCCTCCGCGGCATGGGGCGACGACATGACGTGGCGACCCGCTCGAGCGGGCGACGCCGCCGGATCGGCGGGTGTCGCCTGGACCCCGGACTGCGCGCGCGTGCAGCCCGCCGCGTTGGTGCGTGGCCTCGCGGCCGCCCTGGAGGCCCGTGGCGTCCGGATCGCGGAGCACACGCCCGTCTCGTCCTGGGATCGCGGGCGTGTGGTCACGTCGCGCGGCACCGTCACGGCGGGCGCCGTGGTGATCGCGGTCGAGGGGTACGGCGCCCAGCTGGAGCAGACGAAGCGGCGGATCCTGCCGCTGTACTCGCTCATGATCGCGACGGCCCCGCTGCCGGCGTCCGCGTGGGAGCGCATCGGGCTCGAGCACGGGCAGACGTTCTCCGACTACCGGCACCTGCTCGTGTACGGGCAGCGCACGGCCGACGACCGGCTGGCGTTCGGCGGCCGCGGAGCCCGCTACCACTGGGGATCCGCGATCACGCCCGGGTACGACCGGGTACCGCGGGTGTTCGAGCACCTGCGGCGGGCCCTGGTCGATCTGTTCCCCGTCGTCGCGGACGCCCCGGTCACCCACACGTGGGGCGGACCGCTCGGGGTCCCGCGTGACTGGTGCGCCTCGGTGACCTGGGACGGACACGTCGGCAGCGCCGGTGGGTACGTCGGGGACGGCCTGTCGACGACGAACCTGGCCGGACGGACCCTCGCCGACCTCGTGCGCGGCGAGTCGACGGCACTGACCGCACTGCCGTGGGTGAACCACCGATCGCCCGACTGGGAGCCCGAGCCGCTGCGGTTCCTCGGGGCGAACGCGGGACTCGTCGCGACCGACCTTGCCGACCGCGAGGAAGCGCTGACCGGGCGGCCGAGTCTGGCGGCCCGGCTGATGGCACCGCTGACCGGAGGACACTGATGGCTGCTGGTCTCGACGCCGACGTCGTGGTCGTCGGGGCGGGGATCGCCGGGATCGCCGCCGCCCGGGCGCTCGCACTCGGCGGGCAGCGGGTCGTCGTGCTCGAGGCCCGCGACCGGATCGGCGGGCGCACCTGGACCGATTCGTCGCTCGGGGTTCCGGTCGACCTCGGCGCCTCGTGGATCCACGGGGTCGACGGCAACCCGCTCTGGGCCCTGGCGTCGGCGTTCGGCATCGACACCGTGGAGTTCACGGTCGGCAGCTTCCAGTTCGACGGCCGGCCGATCGCGTGGCACGACCCGTCCGGCGCCGCACTCTCCGCCGAGGACACGTCGGCGTTCGTGGCGGACCTGCACACCGTCGACGCGGCCCTCGACGCCGTCGTCGCGCAAGCGCCCCCGCCCTCGACCTACGCGGCCGCCGTCGACACCGTGCTGCGGTCGCTGCAGTGGCAGGGCGACCGGGCCGCACGGGTCCGCGAGTACACGGCCCACCGCTCCGAGGACCTCTGCGGTGCCCCCGTGACCGTCCTCGACGCGCACGGCCTCGACGAGGAGCACGTCCCCGGTGACGAGGTGGTGTTCCCCGGCGGCTACGCCCAGTACGCCCGCGCGCTGGCCGAGGGTCTCGACGTCCGGCTGTCGTCGGTCGTGCGGTCGGTGACCCAGGCCGGCGACTCGGTGACGATGGGGCTCACCGACGGCGCCACCGTGGTGGCACGGCAGGTCGTCGTCACGGTGCCGCTCGGGGTGCTGCAGGCCGGCGACGTGGTCTTCGACCCGCCCCTGTCCGCGCCGGTGACCGGAGCGCTCGACCGGCTCGGGATGGGCACCTACGACAAGGTGTTCCTGCGGTTCCCCTCACGGTTCTGGGGCGACTCGTGGGTGGTCCGGCAGCAGGGGTCCGCCGGGGTCGACTGGCACTCCTGGTACGACATGTCCCGGGTGACCGGTGCGCCGGTGCTCGCCGCCCTGGTCGGTGGTGCCGGAGCCCGTCGACTCGAGACCCTGCCGGACGCCATGGTCGTCGACGAGGGGGTGGTGGCGCTGCGGAAGATGTTCGGCGCGTCCGTCCCCCGGCCCGACGCGTTCCGGATCACCCGGTGGGCCGAGGACCCGTTCTCGCGGGGCTCGTACTCGTACCTGCACGTCGGGGCGTCACCCGACGACCACGACCTGCTCGGCACCCCGTCCGGCCGGGTGCAGCTCGCCGGCGAGGCCACCTGGAGCGACGACCCGGCGACCGTGCACGGTGCGCTGCTGTCCGGGCTGCGGGCAGCCGGGCGGTTGCTCGACACCCAGCTCGAGCCGCTCTCGCTCGCCGACCCGCTGTCCACGCCCTGAGCGCCACACCCCCGCGGGTGTCGGCCCGTGCGACACTCGCTCGGTGACCCCGACGAGGACCCGACCGAGACACGAACACCGGGCACCGGTCGCCGTCGCGGTCCTGGTGAACCTGGCGCTGAGCCTGTTCCTGCCCGACGAGGTGCTGTTCTTCCCGTCATGGGTGGTGCCCGTCCTGGGCGTCCTGCTGCTCGCCCCGCTCATCGTCTTCAACCCGCGGCGTCTGACGCGCGAGACCACCTGGTCACGCTGGCTGTCGTTCGCGCTCGCGGCCCTGCTCACCGTCGCCAGCCAGCTCACCGTCATCCGGACCATCACCGAGCTGCTCGGCGGGCACGCGGACGGTGCGGCCGTGCTGCTCACCGCGCTGCAGGTCTGGGTGAGCACGATCATCGTGTTCGGGCTCGTCTACTGGGAGCTCGACCGCGGGGGTCCGGTGGCACGGCGTCGCCCCGAGCTGTGGGCGGGTGCCGAGGCGGACTTCCAGTTCCCGCAGGAGACCGACCCGAAGACCGCGGACTGGCGGCCGGTCTACCTCGACTACCTCTACGTGGCGATGACGAACATGATGGCGTTCAGCCCGACGGACACGATGCCCATGACCGTCCGGGCGAAGATGATCATGGCCTACCAGGCGCTCAGCGGGTTCATCCTGCTGGCACTGGTCATCTCGCGCGCGGTCAACATCATCAGCTGAAGGCCTTGCGGTAGTTGATCGTGTGATCAACAATGGCGCATGGACGTCGTCACCGCCCCCTCGCTCCCGTCGCCGCTGCACGCCGACACCGGCGCATCCCGCCGGTCCCTCCGCGTCGCCCTCGTGCAGGTGCGGTGGCTCCCCGACCCGGACGAGCACCGGGCCCAGCTCGCCGACGGCATCGCGACCGCCGCAGCGCACGGAGCCACCGCGGTGTTCCTGCCCGAACTGACGCTGCGCCGCTACCCGGGCGACTCCCCGGCGAGCGGGACCCCGAAGGACCTCGCCGAGTCGCTGCAGGACGGTCCGACCGTTGCCTTCGCCCGTGCCCAGGCGATCGAGCACGGGGTGTTCGTGCACGCCTCCCTGTACGAGCGGCCGGACGACGACGACCAGCCCGACGACCCGCGCGGGTACAACACGGCGATCCTCGTCGCGCCCGACGGCACCCTGGTCGGCCGGACCCGGAAGACCCACATCCCGATCAGCGCCGGCTACCACGAGGACACGTACTTCCGCCCGGGGACGGACGACGACGCCTTCCCGGTGTACGAGCCCGCCGGACTCGGCGCGCGCCTCGGGCTGCCGACCTGCTGGGACGAGTGGTTCCCCGAGGTCGCCCGGTCCTACGGCCTCGCCGGGTCCGAGGTGCTCGTGTACCCGACGGCGATCGGCTCCGAACCGACCTTCCCCGACTTCGACACCGCGCCGATCTGGCAGCGGGTGATCGTGGCGAACGGCATCACCGCCGGACAGTTCATGGTCGTGCCGAACCGGTGGGGCGACGAGGGCGACATCACGTTCTACGGCTCGTCCTTCATCTCGGACCCGTTCGGCCGGGTGCTCGTCGAGGCGCCCCGTGACGCGAGCGTGGTGCTCGTCGCCGACCTCGACCTCGACGCCCGGACGGAGTGGCTCCGGCTGTTCCCCTTCTACCTGACCCGGCGACCCGACCTGTACGCCGGGCTCGTCGACCCCGTCGACGAGCAACGCCACGCGTACGGCGCACGCGACGCGATCGACGCGGCCCTGGCCGTGGAACCGGCCACCGCCGGGCGCGAGGCGCGCGCATGACGTGGGTGATGCCTCCCGAGACGGCTCCGCAGGAACGCACCTGGATGGCGTTCCCGCGCCCCGGCCTGACGCTCGGCGACGACGCGGCGAGTGCCGAGGCCGCGCGCACGGCGTGGGCGACCACGGCCAACACGATCAGCGAGCACCAGCCGGTGACCGTCATCGTGGACCCGGTCGCCCGCGCGGATGCCGCTCACCTGCTGTCGTCCGGCGTGGACGTGCTCGAGGCGCCCCTCGACGACTTCTGGATGCGCGACATCGGTCCGACGTTCGTCGTCGACGACGACACCGGGCGACTCGGCGCAGTCGACTGGGTCTTCAACGGCTGGGGGGCGAACCCGTGGTCGACCTGGACGCGTGACGCCGAGGTCGCCGCGACGGTCGCCCGTGCTGCGGGAGCCACACGGAACCCGTCGTTGCTCGTCAACGAGGGCGGGGCGATCCACGTCGACGGCACCGGCACCGTGCTCGTGACGGAGACGGTGCAGCTCGACCCGCGCCGGAACCCGTACGCCGACCGGGAGCGCGTCGAGCTGGAGCTGGCGCGCACGATCGGCGCCACACGGGTGATCTGGCTGCCCCGCGGTCTGACGCGCGACTACGACGGCTTCGGCACCCGGGGGCACGTCGACATGGTGGCGACCTTCGCCGACCCGGGCACGGTCCTGCTGCACGCCCAGCCGGATGCGGGCCACCCGGACCACCTGGTCGTGCCCCAGATCCGGCGTGCGCTCGAGCAGGCGACCGACGCGACGATCATCGAGTTGCCCGCCCCCTCGACGCTGTCGGACGACGGTGGACCGGTGGACTGGAACTACGTGAACCACGTCGTGGTGAACGGTGCCGTGATCGCCTGCGCGTTCGGCGACCCGGTCGCTGACGACCGCGCCAGGGGCATCCTCGCCGAGGCGTACCCGGGCCGACGGGTCCGCTCGATCGACGCGCGACAGGTGTTCGCACGCGGTGGTGGGCTGCACTGCATCACGCAGCAGCAACCGGTGGCCTGAACCACCGCCGCGGTGTACAGCGGGTGCCGATCACCTGTACACCGCGGCCGGTCCGCCCACTGCCGACCCGTCGGTATGGTGCTCCGAACTGATCCGGGCGACGCTGCCCGGCCCCGAAGAGCAGGGAAGTCACATGGCATCACCGATCGCGGTCACCGCGCCGGCAGCACCGGTGCGCGGCGGGTCGCTGAAGCGGAGCCTCGGGCTCTGGGCGATCGTCGGACTCGGCCTCGGCTACATGACCCCGACGGTCGTGTTCGACACCTTCGGCATCGTCTCCGGGCAGACCGACGGCGCGGTGCCGAGCGCGTACCTCATCGCACTCGTCATCATGGCGCTCACCGCGGTCAGCTACGGGAAGATGGTGCGCGTCTACCCCGCGGCCGGTTCCGCGTACACGTACGTCCGGGAGTCGATGCACCCGAACCTCGGCTTCATGGTCGGCTGGGCGTCACTGCTCGACTACCTGCTGCTGCCGATGGTGAACGCCCTGATCATCCGGCTCTACCTGGAGCAGGTGTTCCCGGGGCTGCCCCCGTGGGTGACCGTCGTCGTGTACACGGTGTTCGTGACGACGGTGATCTGCCTGTCGATGCGCGGCACGTCGAACCTCAACATGGTGCTGCTCATCGGTGCGGTCCTGGCGATGATCGCGTTCGTGGTCTTCACCGTGATCGAGCTCACCCACGGTGCCGGTGCGGGCACGATCGTCAGCGCCGAACCCTTCGTCCACGACGGCGTGACGATGTCGGCCCTGCTCACCGGGGCGACGGTGGTGTGCTTCTCGTTCATCGGCTTCGACGCGGTGACGATGTACACGGAAGAGGCGAAGTCGATCCGCATCATGCCGAAGGCGATCATGCTGACCGTTCTGCTCGGCGGCGCGATCTTCCTGGTCTCCGCCTACTTCGCCCAGCTCCGCTTCCCCACCAACGCGCCGTTCGGCGAGTTCACCGACGACCCGCTCCCCCAGATCGGCCTGCTCGTCGGCGGCCCGGTGTTCCAGGCGGTCCTGGTGTCGGCCGGGTTCGTCGCCGCACTCGCCTCGGGTCTCGCGTCGCACGCCAGCGTCGCCCGCATGCTCATGGTGATGGGCCGGAACAACGTGCTGCCGAAGCGGGTCTTCGGCTACGTGCACCCCCGTACGCACACCCCGGTGTTCAACGTGGTCTTCGTCGGCGCGGTCACCCTGCTGGCGATGAGCTTCTCGCTCGACACGATCGCGGCCTACATCAACTTCGGCGCGCTCATCGCGTTCACCTTCGTCAACGCCACCGTGATCGTGCACTTCGCGATCCGGAACGGACGCCGTCACACGGCGGGCGACCGCTGGCGCTACATCGTGCTGCCGGGGGTCGCGATGCTCCTGACCGGGGTGCTCTGGTCGCAGCTCCATGCCGACGCCCTGATCGCAGGAGGAGTGTGGGCGGCGATCGGGTTCGTCTACCTGCTCGTCATCACCAAGGGCTTCCGGGTCGCACCGAAGGGCTTCGACGAGAACCAGCCCGTCACCGGTGTGAACAAGCAGCTGACCGACCAGGCCTGACCGCCACCACGAGAGGACGCCATGTACGCCGTCACCGACCCCACCACGGGCACGACCCTCGAGACCTACCCGACCATCACGGACGCGGAGCTGCACGACGCCGTCGCAGCCGCCGACCGCACCCACACCGAGTGGTCACGGACGACGACGGTCGCCGACCGCGCGGCCCTGCTCCACCGGGTCGCGGACCTGTACCGGGAGCGGCACGCCGAGCTCGCCGCCACGATCGTGCGCGAGATGGCGAAGCCGATCGACCAGGCGGAGGGCGAGGTCGACTTCTGCGCCGACATCTACGACTACTACGCGGACCACGCCGAGGCGTTCCTGGCCGACCAGCCGATCACCCTGGCTGACGGGTCCGAGGGGTCCGCGTTCATCCGCAAGGCCTCCATCGGCGTCGTGCTCGGCATCATGCCCTGGAACTTCCCCGCCTACCAGATCGCCCGGTTCGCCGGACCGAACCTGGTCATCGGCAACACCGTGCTGCTCAAGCACGCACCGCAGTGCCCGGAGTCCGCCCTGGCCATCGAGCGGATCTTCCACGATGCCGGCTTCCCGGACGGCGCCTACACGAACGTGTTCGCGACGAACGACCAGGTCGCCGACGTCATCGCCGACCCGCGCGTGCAGGGCGTCTCGCTCACCGGTTCGGCGCGCGCCGGTGCCGCGGTCGCCGAGATCGCCGGCCGGAACCTGACGAAGGTGGTGCTCGAACTCGGCGGCTCCGACCCCTTCATCGTGCTGTCCACCGACGACCTGGACGCCGTCGTCGAGTCCGCAGTCACCACCCGGCTCGAAGGCAACGGCCAGGTCTGCAACGCCCCGAAGCGGTTCCTGGTGGTCGACGGCCTGTACGACGAGTTCCTGGCGAAGTTCACCGCGGCGATGTCGGCGGTCGAACCGACCGATCCGAGCGTGCCCGGTGCCGAACTCGGTCCGTTGTCGTCCCCGGCCGCGGCCGACCGGCTGCAGGAACAGCTCGCTGCCGCCGTCGAGCAGGGTGCGACCGTCGTCACGGGCGGCGACCGCCAGGGCAACGCCTTCCTGCCGACGATCCTGACCGACGTCACACCGGACAACGACGCCTACCGCGAGGAGTTCTTCGGCCCCGTCGCCGCCGTGTACCGCGTCGCCGACGAGGACGAGGCGATCGCCCTGGCCAACGACACCCCGTACGGCCTCGGTTCGTACCTGTTCACGACCGACGCCGACCAGGCGCTCCGGGTCGCCGACCGGATCGAGGCCGGCATGGTCTACGTGAACATCGTCGGCGCGGACAGCCCGGAGCTGCCGTTCGGTGGCGTCAGGGGCAGCGGCTTCGGCCGCGAGCTCGGGCCCCTGGGGGCCGACGAGTTCGTGAACAAGAAGCTGATCCGCATCGGCTGACCGACGCGGAGACGCCGGCGTCTCCGCGAGACGCCGCCGAATCCGGCGGCGTCTCGCTGACGTGACTGCGTCCGATCAAGACGCCGGTGTGTTGCAGCCGGCCCCACGACGGACGGGAGGCGCGGTGCCAGCTGGCACCGCGCCTCCCGTCCGTCCGTGGGTCGCCGCTACTGCTGCGGGTCGGCGGGCTCGCCGCCGGAGTCCGTGTCGCTGTCCTGCTGCGGGTCCTCCGTCGCGTCGCCCGTGGGCGACCCGTCCGGCAGGTCCTCGGTGTACTGCTCCTGGTCCTTGGTGGGTTCGCTCGACCCGTTCGCTGCGTCACTCATGGCCCGGACGGTACGCGTCGGCGCCTGGACGGGGCACCCAGCCGTAACCCGCCGAGGTGATTACCGTGCCGCAGTGGGCTGTGGAACGACCGCCAGGATCTCCTCGGCGACCTCGCGCCCGATGCGCACGGCACCGTCGACGTGCTGGTAGCCCTGCCCGGCCAGGTCGCTCGAGGCGAACCGGATCGGACCGACCGCGGCGCGCTGGTCGGCGCCGTAGCGGACGAGCCCGCCCAGGTCGAAGCTCGCCGCGTAGGCGCCGCGCGTCCACTCCTCGGTGCCCCAGTCGCTCTCGTAGTAGACGACGGGCGACAGGGCCCCGTCGCCGTAGTAGTGCGCCAGCGAGGCGAGCACCCGGGCCCGGCGTTCCTCGGTCGACAGCGCGAACAGGTCGTCCGCGTGCTGGTCGGAGACGAACCCGACCAGGGTCCCCTGCTCCGAACCGTGCGAGGTGTTGTCGTACGCCTCGTGAACGACCTCGTACGGGCTGAACGCGGTGCCGGACAGGCCCGCCGCACGCCAGAAGGGACGGTCGTAGACGGCGTGCACCTTGATCACGAAGCCCATCGACAGGTGCTGGTGCAGCTGGTGCTGGCGTCGGGGCAGCGGCGGCTCGTACGAGATCCGCGAGTACAGGGGCGGTGGGACCGCGACGAGTGCCTGTCGGGCGTGCACCTCGATGCCGCCGTCGGCGAGCGCGACGACCCCGTCGTCACCCCACCGCAGCGTCCGGACCGGCGCGTTCAGGTGCACGTCGTCGCCGAGGCGCTCGGCGAGCCGCTCGGACACCTGCTGCATGCCGCCGACGACCCGCTTGTCGAGGATGAAGTCGGCGTCGACCAGGTTGGTGAAGCTCCCGGCGGACGCCGCCATCAGCAGGGCCTGCAGCGCCGAGAACGCGTGCGCGGGCTTCGTGAGCATCGCGCCGGCGATGAACAGCTCGACGTTGTCGGTCGCGACCCGGTCCGGGCTGAGGTCGTGCAGCCAGGCGCGGAACGAGACCTCGTCGAGCGCGGCCGCGTCCCGGGTCTCCCAGGGGCGGGCCGGGTCGACCTTCGCGACGTACTCGTCGACGACGGCGACGAGCCGTTCGATCTCGTTCGCCGTGGCCTCGGGCAGGGGGAAGATGTCGCCGGTGTACTCGGTCCGGGTGCCGTCGGCGTCGACGTAGACGCTGGAGCCCTCGCGGTACCGGTCGTAGGTCTGCAGGCCGAGCTCGTCGAGGGTCTCGAGCAGTGCGGTCTGGTCGGGCGAGACCCACTGCCCGCCGATCTCCAGGGTCACCCCGTCGATGTCGTTCGTCCAGGTGCGGCCCCCCACGCGGTCGCGGGCCTCGAGCACGGCGACCCGCAGGCCGGCGGCCCGCAGGCGGTTCGCGGCGGTGAGACCGGCGACACCGGCTCCGATGACGACGACGTCCTTCTCGATCATCGAGCTGCTCCCTGTGCGGTCGTGGTGCTGTCGGTGTGCCGGAACGGGTCCGGGGTGAGCGTGTACATGGTCTCGAGGTACTCGGCGATGCCCTCGCCGCCGCCCTCGCGACCGAGGCCGGACTGCTTCACGCCGCCGAACGGGGCCGAGGCGTTCGACACGACCCCGGTGTTCAGCCCCAGCATGCCGGTCTCGAGCCGCTCCATCAGGCGCTGCCCGCGTGCCGGGTCCTCGGTGAACGCGTATCCGACCAGACCGTACTCGGTGTCGTTCGCGGCGGCCACGGCCTCGTCCTCGGAGCGGAACGTGCGGATGGCGAGCACCGGCCCGAAGATCTCGTCGTCGAGGATCGCGCTGCCGGGTCGCACGTCGGTCAGGACGGTCGGTGCGTAGAAGGTGCCGGGCCCGTCGACCGGGTGTCCGCCGGTCCGGAGCGTCGCCCCGCGCTCGACCGCGTCGGTGACCAGGCGGTGCGCCTTGTCCACGGCTCGGGCGTCGATGAGCGGCCCGATGGCCACGCCGTCCTCGGTCCCCCGGCCGACCCGCATCGCGGCGACCCGCTCGGTGACCCGGCGGGTGAACTCGTCGGCGACGTCCTCGTGCACCAGGAACCGGTTCGCGGCGGTGCAGGCCTGGCCGGTGTTCCGGAACTTCGCGGCGAGCGCGCCCTCCACCGCCAGGTCGAGGTCGGCGTCGGCGAACACCAGGAACGGGGCGTTGCCGCCGAGTTCCATGCTCGTCCGGAGCACGTTCTGTGCCGCCTGGCCGAGCAGTGTGCGTCCGACCGGCGTGGAACCGGTGAAGGACAGCTTGCGCAGGCGCCGGTCGGCGATCACGGGTGCGGAGACGTCGGCGGCCCGGGTGGTCGGGACGACGTTGACGACGCCGGCGGGCACACCGGCCTCGACGAGCAGGTCGGCGAACAGCAGGGTGGTCAGCGGCGTCAGTTCGGCCGGCTTCACGACGACGGTGCAGCCTGCGGCGAGCGCCGGTGCGATCTTGCGGGTCGCCATCGCCAACGGGAAGTTCCACGGCGTGATCAGGAACGCGGGTCCGACGGGCTTGTGCGAGACGGTGGCGCGGCCGGTCCCCTCGGGGTTGGTGCCGTACGAACCACCGATCCGGACCGCTTCCTCGGAGAACCAGCGGAGGAACTCGCCGCCGTACGCGACCTCGCCGCGAGATTCGGCCAGGGGCTTGCCCATCTCCAGCGTCATCAGGAGCGCGAACTCCTCGCGTCGCTCCTGCAGCAGGTCGAAGGCGCGGCGCAACACCTCGGCGCGCTGCCGCGGGGGCGTGGTCGCCCAGCCGTGCCGTGCGGCGACGGCGGCGTCGAGCGCCTTCCGGCCGTCCTCGGGCGAGGCGTCGGCGATGTGCAGGAGTGTTTCGCCGGTCGCAGGGTCGACGACGGCGAAGGTACCGCCGTCGGCCGCCGGCTGCCAGACACCGTCGACCAGGAGGCCCGTGGGGACGCGGTCGAGCACCGCCTGTTCGGCGGCTGGTCCGGTGGCGTCGGGGACGCTGGGCCACGCTGTGGCGGGGATCGTGGCGCTCACGACGCGGCCAGCCCGTCGAGGACGACGGTCAGGCCGTCGCGGAGCAGGTCGTCGTCGATCGACAGCGGCGGCAGGAAGCGCACGACGTTGCCGTACGTGCCGGCCGTGAGGGCGATGACGCCGTGCTCGAACGCGTGCTGCACCACCCGTCCGGTGAGCCCGGGGTCGGGATCACCGGTGGCCGGGTCGACGAGCTCCATCGCGACCATCGCACCGCGGCCGCGGACGTCGCCGATGCGGGGGTCGTCGGACTGCGCGCTGCGCAGGGCGTCGAGCAGGACCGTGCCGATCGCCCCGGCGCGCTCGACGAGTCCGTCGTGCTCGAAGGCGTCGATGGCCGCGAGGGCTGCGGCGCAGGCGATCGGGTTGCCGCCGTACGTCCCGCCGAGGCCGCCGACGTGGGCGGAGTCCATGATCGCCGCACGCCCGGTCACACCTGACAAGGGGAGTCCGCCGGCCATGCCCTTCGCGGTCGTGACGACGTCGGGCACGATCCCCTCGTGCTCGCTGGCGAACATCGCGCCGGTGCGGGCGAACCCGGTCTGCACCTCGTCGGCGATGAACACGACGCCGTTCGCGGTGGCCCACTCGGACAGTGCGGTGAGGAACCCCGGTGCCGGGACGACGAAGCCGCCCTCGCCCTGGATCGGTTCGATCAGGACCGCGGCGGTGTTCAGAGCGCCGACCTGCTTCTCGATCTGGCTGATCGCACGCTTCGCCGCCTCGGGCCCCGACAGCCCGTCGTGGAACGGGTACGACATCGGGACGCGGTAGACCTCGGGTGCGAACGGTCCGAAGCCGTTCTTGTAGGGCTGGTTCTTCGCGGTCAGCGCCATCGTCAGGTTCGTGCGGCCGTGGTATGCGTGGTCGAAGACGACGACGGCCTGCCGACCGGTGTGCTTCCGGGCGATCTTGACGGCGTTCTCGACGGCCTCGGCCCCGGAGTTGAACAGCGCCGTCCGCTTCTCGTGGTCGCCGGGGGTCAGACGGTTGAGTGCCTCGGCGACGGCGACGTACCCGTCGTAGGCGGCGATGGTGAAGCACGTGTGCGTGAAGGCGGCGACCTGCTCGGTGACCGCAGCGACCACACCGGGGTGGGCGTTGCCGACCGACGTCACGGCGATCCCGGACCCGAGGTCGACGAACGAGTTGCCGTCGGCGTCGACCACGACGCCGCCACCGGCCGCGACGACGGCGATGGGCACGGCGACGCCGACCCCGGCCGCGACGGCACCGGCCTTCCGGGCGAGCAGCTCCTGCGATCGCGGGCCGGGGACGGCGGTGACGAGCCGTCGTTCCTGGGGCAGTGAGGGGCCGCCGGTGGTCGCTCGGGTCGCGGACGCTGCGGTGGAGGACATGCCGCGATGGTAGGAGCCACCACCGCGCACTCGTACTGTCCACGGCGTACATCGGCCCCCGGCCAGATCGACCCGGTGGATAGGGTGACCGCATGCCCGCAACGCTGCGCTCCCTGCTGCACCGGCGTGAACTCCACCTGCGCCCGCTCACCGACGCGGACGAGCACGCCCTCGATGCCCCGCTGTCCTGGCTGCACAGCTCGGACCTCGAGGACCCGACGCCGTTCCTCGCCGAGGGACAGGGACTGCTCACGACCGGCACGCAGTTCGGCGCCGAGGCCGAGGTGCGCGACGACGTCGCCGAGGCCTACGTCCGGCGGCTCGTGGACGGCGGTGTCGTGGCGCTCGGGTTCGGCACCGAGGTGGTCCGGGCCGGCACCCCCGATGCCCTGGTCGCCGCCTGCACCCGGAACGGACTGCCGCTGTTCGAGGTGCCCTACGAGACCTCCTTCATCGCGGTCGCGCAGGCCAACGCCGAAGCGGTCGCGCGGGACGCCAACGCACGCGGTGCCTGGGCCCTCGCCGCGCAACGGGCCATCTCGCTCGCCGCGATGCGACCGGACGGACTCGGCGCGACCATCGCCGAGCTGTCCCGGCAGCTCGACGGGTGGGTCGGCCTGTTCGACGTCTCCGGGCGGCTCGACCGCGGACACCCCGCCGACGGGCTGCCCGCTGCCGACCTCGACCTCCTGCGGACCGAGGCGCTGCGGCTGCTGCGCTCCGGGCAGCGAGCGAGCCTGCCGGTCGCCACGGACCGGGGCGTCGGGTACACCCTGCAGACGCTCGGCAGCGGCGGGCACCTGAGCGGCGTCCTCGCGATCGCGAACGGCGGAGCCCTCGACCGGGCCGGACGCGAGGTCGTCACGGCCGTGATCGCCCTGGCCGGCCTCGCCCTGCAGCAGAACCGTGAGCTCGCCCGTGCCCGCGGACTCCTGCGCACCGGACTCCTCACGATGCTGTCCGTCGGCGAACCCGAGGTGGTGCAGGCGACGTCACGCGAGGTGTGGGGGCCGCTGCCCGCCGAACCCGTCCGGATCGCGGCCGTCGACGTCCCCGACCACGACCTCGACACCGTGGTGGACCTGCTCGAACTGTGGGTGCAGGACCGTCCGGGGCACCTGTTCTTCGCGGTCGACGACGCCCTGTTCCTCTGCGTGAACGCGGACGACACCGGGATCGTCGGTGAACTCGTCGACCGCTTCGACCTGCGCGCCGGCCTGTCCGACGGCGCCGCGTACCGGTCGTTCGGACGCGCCCGCACCGAGGCCGTGCAGGCACTCGACCGACGCCGTGAAGGACGCCCGGGCACCACCGAGTTCGGCGATCTCGCCCGAGAGGGGGTGCTCGCCCACCTCGCCCACGTCGACGTGGACGCCGGTGCCGTCGCCCGCGCGTTCCTCGCCCCGCTGCTCGACCACGACCGCACGGCCGGCACCGAGCTCACGGGCACCGTCCGGACCTGGCTGCAGGAGAACTGCGAGTACGACCGCACCGCACGGGTCCTCGGCATCCACCGGCACACCGCCCGCGCCCGGGTGGAGCACGCCGGTCGGCTCCTCGACCGTGACCTCTCCGTCTTCTCGACCCGGGCCGACCTCTGGGCAGCCTTCGTGGTCGACGGCGCGTGACGCGCGGATACGGTGGGACGATGCCGTCGACACCGGCCCGCCGGCGCCTGAGCCCGGCCGAACGCGGAGCCCAGATCACGGCGGCCGCCGTCGACCTGGCGCGTGCCGAGGGCCTCGCGGCGGTGACGCTCCGCGGGGTCGCCGCCGTGATCGGGGTCGCGCCCTCGCTCGTCGCCCACTACCGCCCGAGCATGGAGGACCTGGTCGGCGAGACGTTCCGCACCGTCGCGGTGGCCGAGGTCGCCGAGGTCCGCGCGATCGTCGCCGCTGCGCCCGACCCCGTCTCCGGCCTCCGCACCCTGCTCGACTGCATCGCCGATCCCGCCCGCGACGACGTCGCCACCCTGTGGGCCGACGCGTGGAGCATCGGCCGCACGAACGCGGCACTGGCGACTGCGGCACGGGACGTCATGGACGACTGGCAGCTCCTCGCGACCACGGTCGTCGGCGACGGGGTGCGCGCGGGGGTACTGCACACCGACGACCCGGACGGCGTCGGACGCCTGCTCTTCGCGCTCGTCGACGCCACCAACGGGTACGCCCTGGTCGACTACCTCGACCGCCCGACCCGCGAGGGCCTGGTCCGCACGACGATCGCGCGAGCGGTGGGCCTGGACGGGTCAGCCCTGTCGGGGTGACCCCCGCCGCAGCGCCACCCACTGCAGCAGCATGATCGTCTTGCCGTCGGCGATCAGACCGTCCGCCACCATCGCGAGCGCCTCGTCGAGCTGCACCTCGAGCACCTCGATGTCCTCGCCCTCGTCCTCCACGCCGCCACCGGCCTCGACCCGGTCGGCCGGGGTGTACGCGCCGAGGTAGAAGTGCACCCGCTCGGTGACCGAACCGGGGCTCATGAACACGTCGCCCAGGTGCTCGAGCGCACCGAGCCGGATGCCGAGCTCCTCGACCGCTTCACGCCGCACCGCGGTCTCGGGGTCGTCCTCGTCGAGCAGTCCCGCCGCGGCCTCGATCAACATGCCGTCCGGGTGTCCGTTCACGTACGCCGGCCACCGGAACTGCCGCGTGAGCAGGACGGTGCCGCGCTCGGCGTCGTACGGCAGCACCGTCGCACCGTTGCCGCGGTCGTAGGTCTCGCGCTGCTGCCGGTCCCACCGACCGTCACGGCGCCGGACGTCGAGGGTCGTGCGGCGGAGCACGTGCCAGCCGTTCGACACCACCTCGACGTCCCGCACGACGACGTCGGGGTTGCGGTCGAGGGCACGGCCCACGGCGTCGAGTCCGATGCGACCGCGGTCGTCGGGGACGTCGACACCGGGACGGGGAGCGGTCGCGCGTTCGTCGGTCACCCGGTCACCGTAGCGGGGCACCTCGGCAGGACTCCGTCCGCTCGGTACGCTCGACGTGCCGCACCAGGGAGCGGCAGAGGGCGGTGCAGCATGACCAGGACGTTCATCCTCCGACGACCGGACCGACCGCAGGTGGTCACCGTGTCCTTCGTGCTGTGGCTGGTGTGGGTGGCAGCCTGCGTCGTCGCCACCGTGCTCCAGTTCTTCGCGACGGACGCCGCGGTCGGCCAGGCACCGGTCCTCGCCGGGATCGTCGCCCTGGCGCTCTGGGCCCTGGTGACGTGGGCGGTGTTCCGGATGGCCGGAGGCTCTCGCGTCGCGCGCATCGTGCTCGTCGTCGTCGCGGCCTTCCGCGCGGTCCTGAGCCTGACCGGCGGCGAACTCGCGGTCCTGACGATCGCGCTGTCGGTCGTCGCCGCGGTCCTGCTCTTCCTGCCCAGCGCGCGCCCGTTCTTCGCCTCGCAGCAAGGACGGATCGCCGACCACGGGTTCGACGGAACCGGCGTGTCGAGGCCGGGCCGTGCCTCCCGGCCGGATGCCGACCACACGACGGACGCCGACCGGGCCTGACAGCCGCGAACCGCGGACGACTCCGAAGAAACAGGAAAGGCCCCGGATTCCTCCGGGGCCTTTCCTGTTCTTCGCCTGGTGCGCGAGGGGGGACTTGAACCCCCACGCCGTTTCCAGCACACGGACCTGAACCGTGCGCGTCTACCAATTCCGCCACTCGCGCCAGCCCCGAAACACTACCACGCACAGACGGGTGTCAACGCCAACCACTACCATGCAGTGGTTGACGACCGACGACACGGGAGACGCATGGGCCTGCTGGACAACTTCGAGCGAGGGTTGGAACGCGCCGTCAACGGCGCGTTCGCGAAGACCTTCCGCTCCGGGGTGCAGCCCGTCGAGATCTCGAGCGCCCTGCGGCGCGAGCTCGACACGAAGGCTGCAGTGGTCTCCCGCGAGCGCATCCTCGTGCCGAACGAGTTCACCGTGCGTCTGGCACCGCCGGACTTCACGCGCATGAATGACGTCGGTCGCCCGCTCATCGACGAACTGACCCAGATGGTGCACCAACACGCCGTCGCGCAGAACTACTCGTTCTCCGGCCCGGTCACCATCCGGCTCCAGCAGGACGGCACGCTCTCGACGGGCATCCTGCAGGTCGACTCCACCACCGTGCAGCGCGACGTGGCCTGGATCCCGGTGCTCGACATCGGCTCGCAGCGACACCGACTGCACCGCGGGCGCACGGTGATCGGGCGCGGCAGCGACGCCGACATCACCATCGCGGACACCGGGACGAGCCGGAAGCACGTCGAGGTGCTGTGGGACGGCAAGCACGCCCAGGCCACCGATCTCGGCTCCACGAACGGCTCGAAGCTGAACGGTCAGCACTTCCAGCAGGCGATCGTGGAGCCGGACTCCACCATCGAGATCGGTCGTACCCGTATGGTGTTCCGGGTGATCCCGGAGAACGACGGAGGTGCTCGATGACCACAGGCCTGACCCTGCTCGTCCTGCGCTTCGCGTTCCTCGCGGTGCTCTGGCTGTTCGTCTTCGTGATCGTGTTCGCCCTGCGCAGTGATCTCTTCGGCCAGCGCGTCCGCACGATCCCGACCGATCCCAAGTCGGCGCCGTCTGGACCGAGC
The DNA here is from genome assembly GCF_040223925.2 of Curtobacterium sp. WHRI 8282. Taxonomy (NCBI): domain Bacteria; kingdom Bacillati; phylum Actinomycetota; class Actinomycetes; order Micrococcales; family Microbacteriaceae; genus Curtobacterium; species Curtobacterium sp. WHRI 8282. Next base: position 727,105 of record NZ_JBEHCD020000001.1, on the reverse strand, counting down.
ACCCCCACCGTCCCGGCTGCGGCGGCCCCCGGCCCCGCCTCGAGCGGTGCGTTCACCGACGTGATCGGGCAACCCGGCGGTGCGCAACGGCCCGCCTCGCCGGCGGCGTCCCGCCTGGTCATCACCGAGGGTGCACGCGAGGGCATGGAGATGCCCCTGGGTGGCGGCCCCATCACGATCGGACGTTCGAGCGAGTCGAACGTCGTGATCCGTGACGACTACACCTCGACCAACCACGCCCGCCTCGACCTCCGCGCCGACGGCTGGCTCCTCACCGACCTCGAGTCCACGAACGGCACCTTCGTCAACGGTCAGAAGGTGAGCGCTCCCGTCCTCGTGGCAGAGGGCACGCCCATCACGATCGGGACGACGACGTTCGAGCTGCGGCGGTAACCCGGCATGACCGCTCGCACGCTGAGCGCCGCTGTGTCCCACGTGGGGCGCATCCGCGCGAACAACCAGGACTCCGGCTACGCCGGGGCGCACCTGTTCGCGGTGGCGGACGGCATGGGCGGCCACGCCGGCGGTGACGTCGCCTCGGCGATCGCGATCCGGCGCATCCGCGAGGTCGACCGCGAGTTCCCGTCGGCGCACGACGCCGAGTTCGCGCTGCAGTCGGCACTCATCGCGGCGAACCAGCTGATCACCGAGACGGTGTTCGAGCACCAGGAGCTCACCGGCATGGGCACCACGGTGTCCGCGATGATCCGCGTCGGCGAACAGATCGCGATCGCGCACATCGGTGACTCCCGCATCTACCGTCACCGCGACGGCGAGCTGCAGCAGATCACGTCCGATCACACCTTCGTCCAGCGGCTCGTCGACAGCGGCCGGATCACGCCGGAGGAAGCCGCGGTCCATCCGCGTCGCTCCGTGCTGATGCGCGTGCTCGGTGACGTCGACGCCGCCCCCGAGGTCGACACGGCGATCATGGACATCCAGCCGGGCGACCGCTGGCTGCTCTGCTCCGACGGCCTGTCCTCGTACCTGGCCGAAGAGCGCATCCGCCACGCCCTGGCCTCGAACATGGACGCCAACCAGGTCACGCAGCGCCTGGTGAAGGAGACGCTCGACCACGGCGCCCCCGACAACGTCACCGTCGTGGTGATGGACGTCACGGACACCGAACCCGAGGACGACGACGACGCGGCCACCACGGTCGGCTCCGCTGCGGCACCGCTCACCTTCGAGGCGTCGACCGGCCGCAAGCCGATCCGCCTCCCCACGATCCTGCTGCACCCGCTCAAGGTCACCACCGCGCCCGAGGACTCGCACTTCGAGCCCGAGTCCGACCAGTTCTTCGCCGAGCTCATCGCCGAGGACCGCCGTCGCCGCATCCGCCGTCGGGTGTCCTGGACCGTCGCGCTCGTGGTCGCGGTCGCCGTGCTCGTCGGCGCGGTGTTCGTCGGCTGGCGGATCACGCAGGACCACTACTACGTCGGCACCGACCGCGGCACCGTCGCAATCTACAAGGGCGTGCAGCAGTCGATCGGGCCGTTGGCCTTGTCCGACGTGTACGAGGACACCGACATCACGGTCTCGTCGCTGCCGGACTACACCCGCGAGAACGTCCGCTCGACGATCAACGCGCAGTCCCTCACCGACGCCCGTGACATCGTCGACCGCCTGCGCAAGGCCGCCGCAACCGGCGAGGACCAGGCCGGTACCGGTGGGGACGGCGACGCCAGCTCGTCACCGTCGCCCTCGCCGACCCGATCGCCGTCTCCGAGCCCGACGCGGAGCCCGCGATGAGCAACGCCACGGCCGCCCAGTCCTTCACCCAGGCGATCACGATCAAGCTCCGGGAGCCCGCCCGCGCGCGGAACCTCGAGCTCTTCCTGCTCGTCATCGCGTGCGGCATCTGCGCGGGTGCGATGGTGCTCGTGCAGCTCGGCACCAAGGGCCGGCTGTTCGACCAGTCGGTGCTCTGGGTCGGCGGCGGCATCCTCGGGCTCGCACTCGTCATGCACGTCGTGCTGCGGGTCGTGGCGAAGAACGCCGACCCCTTCATCCTGCCGATCGCGCTCGTCCTGAACGGCATCGGCATCGCCGAGATCTACCGCATCGACGTCCACAACGGCCTGTCCGGCTGGGACGCCATCGGCGTGAAGCAGATCGTCTGGACGATGCTCGCGATGGTCCTGGCGATCATCACGCTCGTCGCCGTCCGCAACCACCGGTTCCTGCAGCGGTACCGCTACATCTTCATGGCGCTGACGATCGTCCTGCTGCTCCTGCCGATGCTGCCGGGCATCGGCACGAACATCGGTGGCGCGCGGGTCTGGATCAAGATCGGCCCGTTCTCGTTCCAGCCCGGTGAACTCGCGAAGATCACCATGGCGCTGTTCTTCGCCGGGTACCTCGTCACCGCCCGCGACTCGCTGTCGATCGTCGGCAAGAAGTTCCTCGGCATGACGTTCCCGCGTGCCCGTGACCTCGGTCCGATCCTGGTGATGTGGGGCGCCGCGATGGCCGTCCTCGTGTTCCAGCGCGACCTCGGCACCGCCCTGCTGTACTTCGGCCTGTTCCTCGTGATGATCTACGTCGCCACGGCACGCATCAGCTGGGTCGCGATCGGTCTCACGCTGTTCATCGGTGGTGCCCTCGTCGCGCAGAGCGTCCTGGAGTACGTGCGCGGCCGCTTCGAACAGTGGCTCGACCCGTTCAACCAAGAGGTCTTCAGCCGCGACACCCAGGCGAGCTACCAGCTCGTGCAGGGCCTGTTCGGGTTCGCGAACGGCGGGATCACCGGAACCGGGCTCGGGCAGGGCAGGCCGTACATCACGCCGGTCGCCAACGCCGACTACATCGTCGCGTCGCTCGGTGAGGAGCTCGGCCTGATCGGCGTCTTCGCGATCCTCGCCCTCTTCATCGTGTTCGCATCGCGCGGCATCCGCGTCGGGTTCATGGCGCAGGACGACTTCGGCAAGCTGCTCGGTGTCGGCTTCGGCTTCATCATCGCCCTGCAGGTGTTCGTGGTCGTCGGCGGCATCACCCGGATCATCCCGGTGACGGGCCTGACGACGCCGTTCATGGCCGCCGGTGGTTCGTCCCTCATCGCCAACTGGATCATCGCCGCGATGCTGCTGCGCCTGACCGACTCGATCCCCGCCGAACAGCGTGTCCAGCAGGGCGCGCTGCCCGCCGCGAGCGGGCGGACCAGGAAGGAGCGTCGTCGATGAACCGACAGCTCCGCGGTGTCTCGACCGTCATCGTGCTCATGTTCGTCGCACTCTTCGTGTCGACGACGTCGATCCAGTTCTTCGCGGCCGACTCGTTGCGCGCCGACTCCCGGAACTCCCGAACCATCTTGGACAGTTACTCCACGAAGCGTGGCGCGATCCTCGTGGACGGCAGCCCGATCGCCGAGTCGACCCCGGTGGACGACCAGTACCAGTACCAGCGCAAGTACACGAACGGCGACCTGTACTCCGCGGTCACCGGGTACTTCACGATCGGGCAGGGCAACACCGGCATCGAGAGCGCGGAGAACACCGTGCTCTCGGGCAACTCGGACGCCTCGTTCTTCCAGAACCTCAACTCGATCCTCACCGGCCAGGACGTCCAGGGCGACAACGTCAACCTGACCATCGACCCGGACGTGCAGCAGGCCGCGTACGACGCGCTCGGCACCAACAGCGGCGCCGTCGTCGCGATCCAGCCGAAGACCGGAAAGATCCTCGCGATGGTCTCGAAGCCGAGCTACGACCCGAACTCGCTCACTTCGCACGACACGGCCGAGGTCAAGCGGCAGTACGACGCCCTGCTCGGCGCCGACACCGCCCCGTTGCAGAACCGCGCCATCGGCGGTGACCTGTACACACCCGGGTCGGTGTTCAAGCTCGTGGTGGCCTCCGCGGCTCTCGAGGGCGGCAAGTACAACCTCGACTCCACGTTCCCGAACCCGTCGCGACTGCAGCTGCCCGGGACGAGCTCCTACATCAACAACGCCGAGGGTGGCACCTGCGGCGGTGGCGACAAGGTCAAACTCCGCACGGCCATCCAGTACTCGTGCAACATCCCCTTCGCCGAACTCGGCCAGAAGCTCGGGTACGACGCGATCAAGAGCATGGCCGACAAGTACGGCTTCGGCGACGCGATCGAGGTCCCGATGGCTGCCACCGCGAGCCAGTACCCCGACGTCGACTCGACGGCCCAGCTCATGCTGAGCGCCTTCGGCCAGGCCAGCGTCCGGGTCTCCCCGCTGCAGATGGCGATGGTGTCGGCCGGCATCGCGAACGGCGGCAAGGTCATGCAGCCGTCGCTCATCGACTCGATCACCACGAGCGACCTGAAGACGGTCGAGTCCTTCTCCCCGAAGCAGTACAGTGATCCGCTGTCACCCTCCGAGTCCGCTGACCTCACCGAGGCCATGCAGAGCGTCGTGAACGCGGGGACCGGTACCAATGCCAAGATCGACGGTGTCGACGTCGCCGGCAAGACCGGCACGGCCGAAGGTGGCACCGGCGATCCCTACACGCTCTGGTTCACGGGGTTCGCCCCCGCGAAGGACCCGGAGGTCGCCGTGGCGGTCGTCGTCGGCAACGGCGGCGGGCTCGGGCAGTCCGGAGTCGGCAACACGGTCGCGGCCCCGGTCGCGAAGAAAGTCATGGAGGCGGTGCTGAACAAATGAGACCCACCAGCGGACTCACCTTCGGTGGGCGGTACCAGCTCTCCTCCCGGGTCGCCATCGGCGGCATGGGCGAGGTGTGGCAGGCGACCGACCTCGTCATCGGCCGAACCGTCGCACTCAAGATCCTCAAGGACGAGTACCTCGGTGACCCCGGCTTCCTCGAGCGCTTCCGCGCCGAGGCCCGGCACGCTGCCCTCGTCAACCACGAGGGCATCGCCAACGTCTTCGACTACGGCGAGGAGGACGGCAGCGCCTACCTCGTGATGGAGCTCGTCCCCGGCGAGGCCCTGTCGACCATGATCGAGCGCGAGCACACGCTCCCGGTCGACAAGGTGCTCGACATCGTCGCGCAGACCGCGAACGCCCTGCAGGCCGCGCACGCGGTCGGCCTGGTGCACCGCGACATCAAGCCCGGCAACCTGCTCATCACGCCCGACGGGCGCGTCAAGATCACCGACTTCGGCATCGCCCGCATCGCCGACCAGGTCCCGCTCACCGCGACCGGTCAGGTGATGGGCACGGTGCAGTACCTGTCGCCCGAGCAGGCGAGCGGCCACCCCGCCTCACCGTCGACCGACATCTACTCGCTCGGCATCGTCGCGTACGAGGCCCTGGCGGGTCGTCGTCCGTTCACCGGTGAGTCGCAGGTCGCGATCGCGATGGCACACATCAACGAGCAGCCGCCGCCGCTGCCCGGGGACATCCCGGAGCCCGTCTCGGCCCTGGTCATCTCGTGCATCGCGAAGAAGCCCGCCGACCGTCCCGCGACGGCCGCCAACCTCGCCCGTGCCGCACAGGCGCTCCGTCGTGGTGACGTGGCCGCAGCCACCGTGGCCGTCCCCGCGATCGCGCAGAACGGCACCGTCGCGTTCAACCCGCCGCAGGGCCAGGGGAACGACGCCGCGACCGCACTCATCGGCACCCAGGCCGGCGCGGTGGCCGGCGGCCCGGGCACCCCCGGTTCGCCCGTCTCCGACGATTCCGACGAGCCGAAGAAGAAGCGCGCCTGGATCTGGTGGGTCGTCGGTGTCGTCGTCGTGCTCGCCATCGCAGCCGTCATCGGAGCCGTCGCCCTGAACGGTGCAGGCGACCCGGAGCCCGCTCCGACGAAGAGCTCGAGTTCTCCGAAACCGAGCCGGACCCCGACGCCGACGCCGACCCCCACGCCCTCACCGAGCAGGGTGACGGTGTCCCTGGCGGACTACACCGGCGTGCAGGCGACGGAGGCCCAGGCGCGCCTGCAGCAGCTCGGGCTCGAGGCGACGATCGTCGACGGCGACCCGGCTGCCAACACCGGTCAGGTCGGCACGGTGCAGTCACTCGACCCCACCGGCAACCTCGAACCCGGCACGCTCGTGACCATCAAGGCGTACACCGCGGTGCCGACCGTCACGACCGCACCCGATGCCCCGACCGCCGGGACGGTCTCGTCGGACGGCAAGGTGACGTTCTCGTGGAACGCCTTCACGGCGTGCCCGGCCGGCCACTCGTTGAGCGGGTACAACTACACGATCAACAACGGCACCGACGGGAAGAACCAGTCCACCGGCACCGTGACCACGACCTCGATCGAGGTCACCGGCGCCGAACCGGGCACGATCTCGCTCTCGTACACGGCGAAGTGCGGCGACCTGACCTCGCCGAGCTCGTCCACCACGAGCGCCACGTGGGAGGCCACCGACGAGCCGACCACCGACCCGACCGAGGGCAACAACCCCAGCCAGGGTCCGCAGGACCCGAACTGAACGCCCCCCGTACGGGGACTGTCGACACCGTTCGGTAACGGTTCGGTCGAGCGCGCGGTGACCAGCCTCTCACCAGGTGGGGCTGCCGTACACTAGCCCGGACCGACAGACGGAGGAGTACGTGCCAGAAGGTGTGACCGCGGGGATCACGCTCCTCGCGAATCGCTACGAGATCGGTGACGTCATCGGTCGAGGCGGCATGGCGACCGTGCACCTCGGCAACGACACCCGCCTCGGCCGGAAGGTCGCGGTGAAGCTCCTCAAGCCGAGCCTCGCGAACGACCCGGTCTTCCGCACGCGGTTCCGCCAGGAAGCCCAGGCCGCTGCGCGCATGGCACACCCGACCGTCGTCCGCGTCTACGACGCCGGCGAAGAGACGGTGTCCGAGCCGTCGGGTGCCGAGGTGCAGGTCCCCTTCATCGTGATGGAGTACGTCGAGGGGCGGCCGCTCTCCGACATCATCGCCGAGGGTGCCGTCGCCCCGGACGAGGCCGTTCGCATCACCGAGGGCATCCTCACGGCGCTCGAGTACTCGCACCGGGCGGGCGTCGTGCACCGCGACATCAAGCCGGCCAACGTGATGGTCACGCACAGCGGCCAGGTCAAGGTCATGGACTTCGGCATCGCGCGAGCCATCACCGACACCTCGGCCACGGTCGCGCAGACCACGTCGATCCTCGGTACCGCGTCGTACTTCTCCCCGGAGCAGGCCCGCGGCGAGACCGTGGATGCCCGGACCGACCTGTACTCGACCGGCGTCGTGCTCTTCGAGCTCCTCACCGGTCGTGCGCCGTTCCTCGGTGACACCCCGGTCGCGGTCGCGTACCAGCACGTCAGCGAGCAGCCCGTCGCGCCGTCCACCATCACCCCCGCGGTCTCCCCGGCGCTCGACGCGGTCACACTCCACGCCCTCGTCAAGGACCGCACCCGCCGGTTCCAGAACGCCGCCGAGTTCCGCTCGGATCTGCAGCAGGCCGCAGCCGGACACGTCCCGGCATCGACGAAGAAGCTGCAGCAGAACGCCGCGAACGACGCCTCGACGGTGTTGTTCGGGGTTGATCCGCGCATGACCTCGAACGCCGCGTCGGCCTTCCGTGAGCTCGACGACGACACCGCCGAACACCGTCCGCAGCGCACGCAGAACCGCCCGCCCGTCGCGTGGATCTGGGTCGGCGTCCTGCTGACGGTCGCCGTCGTCGTCGGGGTCGTCTTCTTCGTGGCGAACCTGCAGCCGGGCAAGCCGCCGGTGTCGTCCTCGGTCTCGGTGCCGAACGTCGCCGGGTTGTCCTACGACGCCGCCGCCGCCGCGTTGGAGAAGCGCGACCTGAAGGCGGTCCAGGTCGAGGAGAACTCCGACGACGTCGACAAGGGAACGGTCATCCGCACCGACCCTGGTTCAGGGATCAACGTCGGACGCAGCCAGAGCGTGAACGTCATCGTGTCCTCGGGTCCGGAACCCGTTGCCGTCCCCGAGCTGAGCGGCCAGTCACAGGCAGCAGCACAGCAGGCGTTGGACAGTGCGGGCTTCACGCTCGGCGCTATCACGTCCGGATACTCGCCCGATGTCCCCTCCGGCACCGTGATGAGCTCCGACCCGGCGTCAGGCTCGATCCAGACCAAGGGCTCCGCGGTGAACCTCACGGTCTCCAACGGCAAGGTGCAGCTGCCGAACGTGACGAACCAGCCGTACACCGAAGCCAAGGCGTCCCTCGAGCAACTCGGATTGACGGTCGCTCCGGCGCCGTCGAACTCGTGCACGGGCGGCCTGGTCACCCAGCAGAGCACCCCGCAGGGCGACATCGCCCAGGGCAGCACCGTCACCTTGGCCTACTGCGCGGCACCGAACGAGCCGGCGAAGAACCCGACCCCGAGCGGCGACAAGGGCGACCGCGGCGGTGACGGTGACGACGGACGCTGATCCGTCCGCCGGGCCTACGACCGGTCAGACAGCAGAGCCCCGAGCGTGATCGCCAGGTCCGCGTACGGCGGACAGGTGTGTCAGGCGCGGTGCGTGGCGATGAGTGGCCCGAGTTCAGCGGCGCGCGCAGCGGCTCCGGTCAGGCCGGTGGTCTCGAGCCAGTTGCCGACCATGCGGTAGCCGCCCTCGGTCAGGACCGACTCCGGGTGGAACTGCACGCCGAACACGGGGTGCGCACGGTGCTGGACGCCCATGATGACCCCGCCCTCGGTGCGCGCGGTGACGGTGAGCTCGTCGGGGACGGTGCCGTCGACGATGGCGAGCGAGTGGTACCGCGTGGCCGTGAAGGGGTGCGGGACACCGGCGAAGAGCGCGCTGTCGTCGTGGTCGACCTCGGAGGTCTTGCCGTGCATGAGCTCCTCGGCGTGCGTCACCGTGGCACCGAGGGCCTCAGCGATGGCCTGGTGCCCCAGGCAGACACCCAGCAGGGGGGTCTCGGCAGCGATGGCCGCGTGCACCGTGGGGATCGAGACGCCCGCAGCCGCTGGCGTTCCCGGACCCGGGGACAGGAGCACGCCGTCGTACTCGGCGATCCGGTCGGCGATCTCGGACTCGGGGAAGGCATCGTTGCGCACGACGTCGGTCTCGGCGCCGAGTTGCTGCACGTACCCGTTGAGCGTGTAGACGAAGCTGTCGTAGTTGTCGACGACGAGGATCCTGGTCATGGCGGTTCACCGTACTCGTGGGGGATGTGTGCGGCGGTCCGCGGGCCGATCCACACACGTGGTCACGGTAGGATACCGGCCATGGCCAAGGACAAGGACCGCACCAAGCCCGCCCGGACGACCCGAGCTGACTCGGTCGACACCGCGGGGGACGCCCCGAACCCGGTGTGGTTCAAGCCGGTCATGTTCGGCTTCATGCTCATCGGTCTGGTGTGGGTGATCGTCTTCTACATCTCGAACGCCACGCTGCCGGTTCCGAGCCTCGGCTCGTGGAACATCGTGATCGGCTTCGGCATCATGTTCGTCGGCTTCCTCATGACCACCCGGTGGCGCTGACCCCCAGCCCGCTGTTCTCTCGACGCCCGTCGTACCGCAAGGTGCGGCGGGCGTTGTCGTTCTCCACAAGGTCGAGCACCAGAGGAACGCAGATCCTCGATGATCCGGCCGTTCTCCACACTTTTCCCCACTCTCCACACGGTCATCCACACCCGCACCCCGGAGTTATCCACAGCTGAGTCCACAGTGGGGATAATCACACTGGTGTAACTCACCGACTTCTCCACACCTGTGGATAACTCCCGGGGACGCTGTGGAGAGCTGTGGATGAGCAGGAGCGGTGCGCCCCGGGAACGACGAACGCCCCGCCGCAGTGCGACGAGGCGTTCGAAGGGATCTGTCAGACGCCCCACACGCCGAGACCACCGATGCTGATGAACGCGGCGTAGATCGCCAGGATCAGCACGACGGCCTCGGCGATCAAGAGTCCGGCTTGCAGCCCTCGCTTCCGCACGTTGCGCGTCTTCGAGAACACGTACCCGGTCACGAAGCCGATGACGATCCCACCGACGTGCGCTTGCCACGAGATCTGTGTCCCGGGCAGGAACCCGATGAGGAGGTTGAGGCCCATCACCACGAGCAGCTGGACCGCGTTGTAGCCCAGGCTGCGCTGGATGATGAAGAACGCAGCGAACAGACCGAAGATCGCTCCGGAGGCACCGACCACCGGCGTCCCGGGAGTCAGCCACGCCACGGCGAGATCACCGCCCAGTCCCGCGAGGAAGTAGAGGGCGAGGAACCGCCACGTCCCGAGCATGTTCTCGAGGATCCGTCCGAAGATGAAGACGGCGAACATGTTGAAGGCGATGTGCAGGAACGACGAGTGCACGAACAACCCGGTCACGAGTCGCCACGGCTGCGTGCCGATGGCCGGCGTGTAGAAGGCGAGCCAACTCGTGAGCGCCCGCCCGCTCACCTGGTCGAGCAGCCAGATGACGACCGAGATCGCGATGATGACGACCGTAGCCTTCTGGTCGAGCATGGCGAAGCGCCGCCGAGCGACCGTGAACCCACTCGGGGCTCCGGACGCTCGGCGGTTCGCTGCGAACTGTGCGCGCTGCTCACGCACGCACTCCGGGCAGTGCACCCCGACCGCCGCCGGCGTCTGACACTCCGGGCAGATCGTCCGCCCACAGCGCTGGCAGAGGACGAAGCTCTGCCGGTCCGGATGCCGGTAGCAGGTGTTGTTCGGGTTGTACGCCTGGTCGGTCACGTGAGAGTCAGACGCCTTCGACGTCGATGCTCTGGATGACGACGTCCTCGACGGGCTTGTCGCGACCGTCGGTCGGAACACCCTCGATCGCGTCGACGACCGCGCGGGACTCGTCGTCGGCGACCTCACCGAAGATGGTGTGCTTGCCCTGCAGCCACGGCGTCGCCACCGTGGTGATGAAGAACTGCGAGCCGTTGGTGCCGCGGCCGCCCTGGATGCCGGCGTTCGCCATGGCGAAGATGTAGGGGTTCTGGAACGTGAGCTCCGGGGAGATCTCGTCGTCGAAGCGGTAACCGGGGCCACCGATGCCCTGGCCGAGCGGGTCGCCGCCCTGGATCATGAAGTCCTTGATGATGCGGTGGAAGATCACGCCGTCGTAGAGCTTGTCGGTCGAGACCTTGCCCGTGCCGGGGTGGGTCCACTCCTGCTGGCCCGTGGCGAGGTCGACGAAGTTCTTGACGGTCTTCGGTGCGTGGTTGCCGAACAGGTTGACGCGGATGTCGCCCTTGTTGGTGTGGATCGTTGCGACAGCGGTGTGCAGAGACATGTTCCGATTCTCGCATGTACTCCTGACCGCGGACAGATTGCACAGCTGCGGTTCCGTGACCTGTCAGGCAGTGTGGTGGCAGGATGGGGGCACGCCGATCCGATGGAGGTACCAGATGACGACGATCGAGATCCCGCGAAAGCGTCGGAAGCAGATCAAGAAGCTCAAGGGCCAGACCGCCTCGCTCCTCGGCGAGCAGCGCAAGGTCCTCGAGCACGCGAACGCGATCCTGGCTGAGGCCCGGTCGAACGCCGCGGACGCAGCTCGTAAGGACATCGCACCCCGCGTGCAGAACGCGATCGACAACGGGATCCGTCCCGCGTTCGCAACCGGCGTGCACGCTGCCACCTCGGCAGCGCAGAGCGCTTCGCACAAGTTCCAGTCCGAGGTGGTCCCCGGACTCGTCTCGACCGCTGGTTCGGTGCTGAGCGTGACCGATCTCGCGAAGGACCCTCGGGTCAAGAAGATCGTGAAGAACGCGCAGAAGAAGAGCAAGAGCGCGAAGAAGGCCGCGGCGAAGTACGTCCCGTCGCAGCAGAAGAAGGGTCTCGGCTTCGGCGGAGTCGCACTCATCATCGTCGGCGTCGTCGCCGTCGCCGGTGCTGCGTACGCCGCGTACCAGACGCTCCGCGCCGACGATGACCTGTGGGTCGCCGACGACGCCGACACGGCGGAGAAGCCCGCCGCCTGACCTCCCGGTTCGTACGAAGGGCCCCGGCTGTCGCCGGGGCCCTTCGTCGTTCTCGGGCTTCATTCTGTCGCCCCACACGCCGCGTGCCCTGAACGCGCCCACCCACCGGCCTGGAGGCCCGCGCCGGCCTGGCCCCGCGCCTCCCGTCCGCCGCGCAGTCACGCCACGCGCCCCGGGAACGCCGCCGAGAGGTCGCAACCTGTCGTCCAGACGGCCCGCAGACGACAGTTCCAGCCACCACGCCACCACGCCACCACGCACGCGGCAAGTCGTGACCACTCAACGACGATGACGCGGATGTCGTGACCACTTGACCAAAGCGACCCGGAGTAGCGGACCCGACCACCGCGGAGCGGCGCGTCGCCGAAGGCACGCATACAAGCACGACGACCGAGACCGGCGTAGCGAGGAACGAGCGAAGCAGCACTCGTGCAGAGGGAGTGGAGCCTGGGAGAATCGAACTCCCGACATCCTGCTTGCAAAGCAGGCGCTCTACCAACTGAGCTAAGGCCCCGAGTGCCACCGAGGTGATCGGCGACGGGATGGAATTGTCGTGCTGTTCCGGAGAACTGGTGGGGCTACAAGGACTTGAACCTTGGACCTCTTCGTTATCAGCGAAGCGCTCTAACCGCCTGAGCTATAGCCCCTCAGACCGGATGAAAGCCTACCGTACGATGCCGCCGGAACGAAATCGAGCAGTGGGCCCATCCGACCCGGGTGTGTCAGTTGTTCGTGAAGCCCACGAGCAGACCGCCCGTGATCCGCACACTGAGGTTGTAGAGCACGCTCACGATGGCGCCGAGTACGGTGCCGACGACCACGTTGAGGATGCCCACGACGATGGAGAACCCGAGCACCTGGCCCAGCGAGAACTGGTCCATGATCGAGTAACTGTTCTGTCCGGTGACGTCCTTCAACAGGGCGTCGACCTGGGTGAACACACCCGTCTGGTTCAGGATGACCCACACCAGTGCCGTGGCGACCACGATCACGATGCTGCCGGCCAGGGCGATGAGGAAGCTCAGCTTCACCATCGACCAGAAGTCGACGTAGACCAGCCGCAACCGCACCTGGCGGGTGCCGACGGGTCGCTTCGCCTTCTTCTGGAGCTTCTCGGCGACACTACTCATTGCTTGACTGGTCCTCTCCGGCCTCGTCTGCGACGGGCTCGGTGTCGATGGGATCAGTGGAATCCGGGGCCGCTTCGGCAGGGCTGACCGTCTCCACCGGGCCCGCGGGCTCGATCTCGGCGTCGTCCTGGTCGTCCAGGTTCCGCTCGGTGTTCCGGGCCACCGCGATGATCCGGTCGTTCTCCGCAAACCTCGCGAAGACGACGCCCATCGTGTCACGGCCCTTGGCAGGGACCTCGGCCACGGCAGACCTTACCACCTTGCCCGATTGCAGCACGACGAGCACCTCGTCGTCCTCGCCGACGATGAGAGCGCCCACAAGGTCGCCCCGGTCGACCGCCAACTTGGCCACCTTGATGCCCAGACCACCACGGCCCTGCACGCGGTACTGGTCGACCGCGGTGCGCTTGGCGTAGCCGCCCTCGGTCATCACCCAGACGAAGCCGTCGTCGGACACGACCCGGGCTGCGAGCAGGGAGTCGCCGTCGCGGAAGGACATGCCCTTCACGCCCGAGGTCGAGCGACCCATCGGACGCAGGGTGTCGTTCGTCGCCGTGAACCGGAGCGACATGCCCTGGCGGGACACCAGGAGCAGGTCGTCGTGCTCGTCGACGAGCAGCGCCTGGCGGAGCTTGTCGCCGTCGCGCAGGTTGATCGCGATGATGCCGCCGGTGCGGTTCGTGTCGTACTCGGTGAGCGCGGTCTTCTTCACCAGGCCGTGCTCGGTCGCGAGGACGAGGTACTGCGCGACCTCGTAGTCGCGGATGTCGAGCACCTGCTGGATCTGCTCGTCGGGCTGCATCGCCAGCAGGTTCGCGACGTGCTGGCCCTTCGCGTCGCGGCCGGCTTCCTGCAGCTCGTACGCCTTCGCGCGGTAGACCCGGCCCTGGTCGGTGAGGAACAGGAGCCAGTGGTGCGTCGTCGTGACGAAGAAGTGCTCGACGATGTCGTCGGCGCGGAGCTGGGCTCCGCGGACACCTCGGCCACCGCGGTGCTGCGAGCGGTACTGGTCGCTGCGCGTGCGCTTGACGTAGCCACCGCGGGTGATGGTGACGACCATCTCCTCTTCGGGGATCAGGTCTTCCATCGACATGTCGCCGTCGTAACCGAACATGATCTCGGTCCGGCGGTCGTCGCCGAAGCGGTCGACGATCTCGCTCAGCTCGTCGCGGATGATCGACCGCTGACGGCTCTCCGACCCGAGGATGTCCTGGAAGTCGGCGATCTTGCGCTCGAGCTCTTCGGCCTCGTCGTGGATCTTCTGACGCTCGAGGGCGGCGAGACGACGGAGCTGCAGCTCGAGGATCGCGCGCGCCTGGATCTCGTCGACGGACAGCAGGTCCATCAGGCCGGTGCGGGCCTCTTCGACGTCGGGCGAGCGACGGATGAGCGCGATGACCTCGTCGAGGGCGTCGAGCGCAGCCAGGTAGCCGCGCAGGATGTGGGCGCGCTTCTCGGCCTCGCGCAGACGGAACTGCGTCCGGCGGACGATGACGTCGACCTGGTGCGCGACCCACGCCGAGATGAAGCCGTCGAGCGGCAGGGTGCGGGGCACCCCGTCGACGATCGCGAGCATGTTCGCGCCGAAGTTCTCCTGCAGCTGGGTGTGCTTGTACAGGTTGTTCAGCACGACCTTGGCGACGGCGTCGCGCTTCAGCACGATCACCAGGCGCTGCCCGGTACGGCCCGAGGTCTCGTCACGGATGTCGGCGACACCGGCGAGCTTGCCGTCCTTGACGAGCTCGGCGATCTTGATCGCCAGGTTGTCCGGGTTGACCTGGTACGGCAGCTCGGTGACGACGAGGCAGGTCCGACCCTGGATCTCCTCCACCGAGACGACGGCACGCATCGTGATCGAGCCACGGCCGGTGCGGTAGGCGTCCTGGATGCCCTTGGTGCCGAGCACCTGCGCACCGGTCGGGAAGTCCGGGCCCTTGATGCGCTGCATGAGCGCGGCGAGGAGCTCTTCGCGGGTGGCGTCGGGGTTGTCGAGCGCCCACTTGGCACCCTCGGCGACCTCGCGCAGGTTGTGCGGCGGGATGTTCGTCGCCATGCCGACTGCGATGCCGACCGAGCCGTTGACGAGCAGGTTCGGGAACCGGGCCGGCAGGATCGCCGGCTCCTGGGTGCGGCCGTCGTAGTTGTCCTGGAAGTCGACGGTGTCCTCGTCGATGTCGCGGACCATCTCGAGCGCGAGCGGCGCCATCTTCGTCTCGGTGTACCGCGGGGCGGCGGCACCGTCGTTGCCCGGCGAACCGAAGTTGCCCTGGCCGAGCGCGAGCGGGTAGCGGAGCGACCACGGCTGCACCAGGCGGACCAGGGCGTCGTAGATCGCCGAGTCACCGTGCGGGTGGAACTGGCCCATGACGTCACCGACGACGCGGGAGCACTTCGAGAACGCACGGTCCGGGCGGTAGCCGCCGTCGAACATCGCGTAGATCACACGGCGGTGCACCGGCTTGAGGCCGTCGCGGACCTCCGGCAAGGCACGACCGACGATGACCGACATCGCGTAGTCGAGGTACGAGCGCTGCATCTCGAGTTGCAGGTCGACCTGCGAGATGCGGTCACCGGAGACGACGATGTCCCCGCTGTCGCCGTGGACGATCTCGGGCAGCTCGTCGGCGCCGTTCTCGTTGTCGTCAGCCATGTGGCTTCGTTCCCTTTCTGGACAGCCTGGAGGCTGTGGTTCCGTTGGTCGCGCCGGGCGCGACCACAGGTGGTCAGGACTGGTCGACGCGGCTCACGCCGCGCCTCCTGGCCGTTAGATGTCGAGGAAGCGGACGTCCTTGGCGTTCTGCTGGATGAACTGGCGACGTGCGTCGACGTCCTCACCCATCAGCGTCGAGAAGACGCTGTCCACCGCAGCCGCGTCCTCCAGCGTGACCTGCAGGAGCGTGCGGGTGTCCGGGTTCATCGTGGTGTCCCAGAGCTCCTTGTAGTCCATCTCGCCGAGGCCCTTGTAGCGCTGGATCCCGTTGTCCTTCGGGATGCGCTTGCCGGCTGCGAGGCCCGCCTGCATCAGGGCGTCGCGCTCCCGGTCGCTGAAGACGTACTCGTGCGCCGAGTTCGACCACTTCAGGCGGTACAGCGGCGGCTGCGCGAGGTACACGTAGCCGTGCTCGATGAGCGGACGCATGTAGCGGAACAGCAGCGTGAGCAGCAGCGTGGTGATGTGCTGGCCGTCGACGTCGGCATCGGCCATCAGCACGATCTTGTGGTACCGGGCCTTGTCCGGGTCGAAGTCCTCGCCGATGCCGGCACCGAACGCCGTGATCATCGACTGGATCTCCTGGTTGGCGAGGGCGCGGTCGAGCCGGGCCTTCTCGACGTTCAGGATCTTGCCGCGCAGGGGCAGGATCGCCTGGGTCATCGGGTTGCGGCCCTGCACGGCGGAACCACCGGCGGAGTCACCCTCGACCATGAAGATCTCCGACACCGTCGGGTCCTTCGACTGGCAGTCCTTGAGCTTGCCGGGCATGCCGCCCGACTCGAGCAGCCCCTTGCGGCGGGTGGTCTCGCGCGCCTTGCGGGCGGCCAGACGTGCCTGCGACGCCTGGATCGCCTTGCGGACGACGTCGCGCGCCTGCGTCGGGTTGCTCTCGAACCAGTGGGTCAGCTCGGTGCCGACGACGCGCTGCACGAACGACTTCGCCTCGGTGTTGCCGAGCTTGGTCTTCGTCTGGCCCTCGAACTGCGGCTCGCCGAGCTTCACGGAGATGACGGCCGTCAGCCCTTCGCGGATGTCGTCACCCGTGAGGTTGTCGTCCTTCTCCTTGATGATCTTCGTCTCGCGCGCGTAGCGGTTGACGAGGGTCGTGAGCGCGGCGCGGAAGCCCTCTTCGTGGGTGCCGCCCTCGTGCGTGTTGATCGTGTTCGCGAAGGTGTGGACGCTCTCTTGGTACGAGGTGTTCCACTGCATCGCGACCTCGAGCGCGATCTTGCGCTCCGGGTCCTCGGACTCGAAGCCGATGACGTCGGGGTGGACGAGGTCGGCCTTCTTCTGCGCGTTGATGTACTCGACGTAGTCGGCGAGACCGCGCTCGTACATGAACGTGTCGTTGCGCGCCTCTTCCCCTTCTTCCGGGGTGCGCTCGTCGCGCAGGTTGATCCGCAGGCCCTTGTTGAGGAAGGCCATCTGCTGGAACCGGGTGCGCAGGGTCTCGTAGTCGAAGACGACGGACTCGAAGATCTCGGCGTTCGGCCAGAACGTGATCGTCGTGCCGGTCTCGTCCGTCGCTTCGTCCTGGGAGACGGGCGCGACGGGGACACCGTCGGTGTAGCTCTGGCGCCAGACGTGGCCCTGCCGACGGACCTCGACGTCGAGCTCGGAGCTCAGCGCGTTCACGACGGATGAACCGACGCCGTGCAGACCACCGGAGACGGCGTAGCCGCCACCGCCGAACTTGCCGCCGGCGTGCAGGACGGTGAGGACGACCTGCAGGGTCGAGACCCCTTCGGCCGCGTGGACGTCGACCGGGATGCCACGGCCGTTGTCGACGACGCGGACGCCACCGTCTTCACGGATGCTCACGTCGATGGTGTCGCAGTACCCGGCGAGGGCTTCGTCGACGGAGTTGTCGACGATCTCCTGGACCAGGTGGTGCAGACCGCGGGGCCCCGTCGAACCGATGTACATACCGGGGCGCTTGCGGACGGCCTCGAGCCCTTCGAGCACCTGAATCTGGTCTGCGCCGTAGGACGGTTCGCTCTGCGGGGTCTCCGCGCCGAGCGGGTTCTGCCGGTCGTCTTCAGATTCTACTGCCATGTCGAGCGTGCTCCTGCCTGCGCGCGGAACGCCCGCGCACTGCACCTCCCAGTCTACCGCAGAGCCCCCTCTTTCGAGGGCTCATCTGCCCCTCAGACGGGCTTTTCTGGCACTCCAGGATGATTTCGTCGCCTCAACCGTAGGTGTCGCGAGGACCGCGCCCCTGGACCGTCCTGGGGCCGCGTTTCCACGTGGGGGCGTCCGGGCCGGAAACCCTGATCGACTCGACCCCGGCTTCCGGGTGCCGTTCCGCGATGGTCGTCGTGACCGTCGCGCGCATGAGTCGGAGCTGGGTCGCCCAGGCCGTCGAGTCGCACCGGATGACCAGTGCACCGTCCTCGATGGTGACCGGCCGGGAGTGCTTCGCCAGCTCCTCGCCGACCACGCTCGGCCAGTCCACGAAGAGCTCGGAACGGGCGAGGGGTTCCGTCCAGCCGAGCTCCTGGGCGAGCGAACCGACGATGTCGGCGAGGCCCTTCGGCTCGCGGCCGCGCCCGTACGGCACGGTGTCGGCGTCGAACTCGCGGGCACGGCGGCGGCGGGCATCGGTGCCGCGCTTGGACGGGTCGCCGAACACCGCGCGCAGGTGCCGGTACACCTGCGAGGGCTCGGTGGGCTTGCGGGGCTTCGGCATCAGGCGTCGGCTCCGGCGGGGGTCGGGTCCGTCGGGTCGGTGGCGTCCGTCCGGTCGGTCGGGTCCGTCGCGCCGGCGGCGTCCGTCGGGTCGGTGGCGTCCGTCCGGTCCGTCGCTGGACTGGAGGCCCGGATCGCGTCCGCCTCGTCGGTCACGATCGTGCCCGCCTCGATCCGCACGGTGTGCGCCGCCAGCTTCGGGGGCACGTCGCCGAACACCGCGGCCGTGATGAGCACCTGCTCGTAGTCGGCGACGGCGTTCGCCAGTCGCTCCCGACGCGATTCGTCGAGCTCGGCGAAGACGTCGTCGAGGATGATGATCGGGTCGCCGAGGTTCGACTCCGCACGCAAGATCGAGGCGCTCGCGAGCTGGATGGCCAGCGCGAAGGACCAGGATTCGCCGTGACTGGCGTACCCCCGGGCCGGTAACCCGTTGAGCTGGAACAGAACGTCGTCCCGGTGCGGTCCGACGAGGGTGAGCCCGCGATCGAGTTCATCCCGACGACGGCGCTCGAGCGCGGCTGCGAAGGCCTCGGCCGCCGACGCGACCGTGACGGGCTCGTCGGGGGTCCCGAGGACGGGATCGGTGGCCGCCGCCGACTCGGGGTCGCCACCGCGGATCGACAGCACGCCGGTGATCGAGGCGTCGTGGTGCTCGCCGGCGACGGTCGCGTAGGCCTCGGCCACGAAGGGTGCGAGCCTCCGGGTCAGGTGGTCACGAGCCGCGACGATCTCGGCGCCGAGTCCGACGAGCCGGTCGTCCCAGACGTCGAGCGTCGACAGGGCGTTCGCCTTCGCGCCGGTGGCACGGGCTGACTTGAGCAGGGTGTTCCGCTGGCGGAGCGTGCGGTCGTAGTCGGCGAGCACGCCCTGCATCCGAGGCGCGATCTGGCCGAGCAGCTCGTCGAGCATCCGGCGCCGACCGGCCGGCTCGCCTCGGACGAGCGCCAGGTCCTCCGGCGCGAAGAGCACGCTCGTGCAGTAGCGCGGCAGCTCGCGCGGTTTGATCGCGGAGCGGTTCACCTGCGCACGGTTCGCGCCGGTGCGGTTGATCTGCACCTCGGCGAGGATGCTGCGTTCCTCGTGGGCGAGCCGTGCCCGGACGATCGCGGCGTCGCATCCCTGACGGACGAGGGCCGCGTCGGTGGGGACGCGGTGCGAGCCGAGCGTGGAGAGGTACCCGATCGCCTCGACCAGGTTGGTCTTGCCCTGTCCGTTGCGCCCGACGAACAGGTTCGGCCCGCGTGCGAGGTCGACGTCCGCCTCCCGGTAGTTCCGGAAGTCGGTCAGTTGGAGATGGTCGACGTGCACGCGGGCCGAGTCCGGGTTCCCCCGGGAAGTCCTAGGACTTCTTGACGGCGTGACCGCCGAACTGGTTGCGGAGCGCCGCGACGGCCTTCATCGTCGGCGAGGCGCTGCCCTGGCGCGAGACGAAGCGCGCGAAGATCGACGCCGAGAGCGCCGGCATCGGCACGGCGAGCTCGATGCCCTCTTCCAGCGTCCAGCGGCCCTCGCCCGAGTCCTCGACGTAGCCCTCGAGCTCGTCGAGCTTCGGGTCCTCGTTCAGCGCGAGCACCATCAGGTCGAGCAGCCAGGAACGGACGACCGTTCCGCGCTGCCAGCCGGCGAACACGGCGGGGACGTCGGTGATCAGGTCCTTGGCCTCGAGGAGCTCGTAGCCCTCGCCGTACGCCTGCATGATCGCGTACTCGATGCCGTTGTGGACCATCTTCGCGTAGTGGCCGGCGCCGATCGGGCCGGCGTGCGAGAAGCCTTCTTCGCGGGGACCCTCAGGGCGCAGGGCGTCGAACACGGGCATCGCGAACTCGACGTCCGCGGCGTCACCGCCCACCATGAGGCCGTAGCCGTTGTCCTTGCCCCAGACGCCACCGGAGACGCCGACGTCCATGTAGCGGATGCCGCGCGCACCGAGCTGCTCGGCGTGCGTGGTGTCGTCCAGCCACTTCGAGTTGCCACCGTCGATGACCAGGTCGCCCTCGCCGAGGACGCCGGCCAGGTCGGTGATCACGTCGTCGGTGATCTTGCCGTGCGGGACCATGACCCACACGAGACGCTTGCCCTCCGGGAGGGCAGCGGCGAGGGCGCCGAGGTCGGCGACGTCCGAGACGGCGGGGTTGGCGTCGTACCCGGTGACCTCGATACCTGCGTTGCGGAGACGGGCACGCATGTTGTTGCCCATGCGACCAAGGCCGACAAGACCGATGTGCATGATTTCCTCTTCTGTTCGTCGTCGCGCTGATGCTGCCGGTGGTGTGCGCCAGCGCAGGTTGCCTGTTGCGCCTATCGCAGCAGCAGGTTCGGCTGCAGCAGGTACCGGTATCCATCGGTCGCTGCGGCCTCTTGCGAAGTCTGGCCGGTGATCAGCACCGGGCCCGGCTTGTTGGGGTTCTCCGTCTTGGTGAAGGAGATGCGGACGAACTCGGAGTGCACCGCGTTCAGTCCGTCCAGGAGGAAGGCGGGCTTCAACGAGACCACCGTTTCCTCGCCGGTCAACAACGCACTGATCGACTCTGACGCCTGCGCTTGTTCGGATCCGATCGCCTCGAGCGTGAGCCCGTCGACCGTGAAGGAGAACCGGAGCGCCGCTTCGCGCTCCAGGACGAGGGAGACCCGTCGGACCGCTTCGACGAGCTCCGCGGTGTTGATCACCGCGTGGTCGTTGACGGTCTCGGGGAAGAGCCGGCGGACCGGCGGGTAGTTGCCCTTGATGAGCAACGACGTCACGGTCTTGTCGTCGGCGTGGAACGCGATGAGCTCGCGGTCGGAGTTGCCGCTGATCGAGACCGACACCGTGGACGCCGAACCGAACGTGCGGCCTACCTCCTGCAGGGTGCGGGCCGGGACCAGTGCGTGCAGGGGGTCCGAGCCGACTCGGCCGGAGTCCCACGCGATGGTGCGGACGGCGACGCGGTAGCGGTCCGTCGCGATGAGGGAGAGGTCGTTGTCGCCGACCTCGAGCTGCACCCCCGTGATGACGGGGGTGACGTCGTCGCGGCTGGCGGCGACGGCGACCTGGGACACCGCTTCGGAGAACGCGTCGCCGGGGATCACACCGGTCTGCGGCCCGATCTCCGGCAGGGTCGGGTACTCCTCGACCGGCATGGACAGCAACGTGAAGTGCGCCGAGCCGCAGGAGACGGAGATCTTGGCGTCCTCGGTGGTGAACGACACGGGGGCGTTCGGCAGCCGGCTCGCGATGTCGTTCAGCAGGCGACCGGAGACCAGGACCGTGCCCGGCTCGTCGATCTGGGCCGAGATGGACGTCTGCGCCGACACCTCGTAGTCGAACGACGAGAGCGTCAGACGATCTCCGTCGGCGTGGATCAGGACGCCCGAGAGGATCGGGAGGGTCGTGCGCTGCGGGAGGAGCTTCACTGCGAAGGAGACGGCTTCGGAGAAGACGTCCCGGTTGACCTCGAACTTCACAGCTGGAACCCCTGTCGATCGGCTTGGACTGTCCGGCCGCCCCATTCTGGCACAGGCGGACGGGGGCCGGATTTCTTGTCATCCCGCCGTCCACAAGGTTGTCCCGCAGAGATTGATCGTTAACCAGGAGTAATGGTGTTAACGCCTGTGCACACTGTGGATAACCCTGTGCATCCCGCTCCGCAGTAGGGAACTACACGCTTGTGACTTGTGAGCGGTGTGTGAGCGTTAACGGGATGAATGAATCTCATCTATCCACTTCCATCCCCAGTCTCCACAGGTGACCCCCCACCTGTGTACAACCGGGCGGCGTGTCCTCCACAGTTATCCACAGGCTATCCACACTGTGAGAACTCCGGCCCATGGAACCGTCTCAGATGGTGGATGGGGCCGGGAGCGGGCCGATCTCAGCGGTAGCGGCGGTCCTGCTTGATGCGGCTGGTGAGCTCGGTGACCTGGTTGTAGATCGACCGACGCTCCTTCATCAGCTCGGTGATCTTCTTGTTCGCGTACATCACGGTGGTGTGGTCGCGGTTGCCGAACAGCTGCCCGATCTTGGGCAGGGACAGGCTCGTCAGCTCGCGGCACAGGTACATCGCGATCTGTCGTGCGGTGGCGATCGCCTGGGAGCGGGACGACCCGTACAGGTCGTCGACGGAGAGCTTGAAGTACTCCGCGGTGTGGTTGATGATGTCCGTCGGCGCGACGACGTTGTCCTCGTCGAGGGTGATCAGGTCCTTGAGGACCGTCTGCACCAGGGCCATGTCCACGGCCGTCCGGTTCAGGCTCGCGAACGCGGTGACCCGGATCAGGGTGCCCTCGAGCTCGCGGATGTTGCTCGACACCTTCGACGCCATGAACTCGAGGATGTCGTCGGGCACCTGCAGGTGGTCGGACTGTGCCTTCTTGCGGAGGATCGCGATGCGCGTCTCGAGCTCGGGTGCCTGCACGTCGGTGATCAGGCCCCACTCGAAGCGTGATCGCATCCGGTCCTCGAACCCGGTCAGGTGCTTCGGCGCGACGTCGGACGTGATGACGACCTGCTTGTTGTGGTCGTGCAGCGTGTTGAACGTGTGGAAGAAGGCCTCCTGCGTGGAGTCCTTCCCCTGCAGGAACTGGATGTCGTCGATCAGCAGGATGTCGATGTCGCGGTACCGCTGCTGGAACTGGTTCGATCGGTTGTTCGCGATCGAGTTGATGAAGTCGTTGGTGAACTCCTCGCTCGACACGTACCGGACGCGGATCCCCGGGTAGAGGCTCTCGGCGTAGTGCCCGATGGCGTGGAGCAGGTGGGTCTTGCCCAGCCCGGAGTCCCCGTAGATGAAGAGCGGGTTGTAGGCCTTGGCCGGTGCCTCGGCGACGGCGACCGCTGCGGCGTGGGCGAACCGGTTCGACGATCCGATGACGAAGTTGTCGAAGTTGTACTTGGGGTTGAGCCGCGACTCGGGGCGCCCGCTGGTGCCGGGAGAGTCGATCTGGCTCGGCACGAACGGCGCCTCGATGTACTGGCGCGGCGCGGCACTCTGCTCGACGGCTTCCTGCACGGGCTCGGCGTACTCGGGGACGTTCGGGTCCACCCGCGGCTCCGAGGCCATGTCGGGGTTGACCGTGATCGCGAAGTTCGCGACCGAGTCGTCACCGATGCGCGCGACCGCCTCGGTGATCGGGATGCGGATGCGCTGTTCGAGCATGCCCCGGGTCAGGTCGTTCGGTACCTCGAGGTACAGGGTGCCGGCGAGCACGCCCTTCGGCTCGACGAGGTTCAGGAACCCGTGGAGCTGCGGCGTGATGCGGGGGTCCTCGGCGAGGAGTCCGAGTACGGATGACCAGAGGTCCTCGACGGGGTCGGCCGGCATCGTCATGTCGCGCTCGTCTCCAGGGGTCGTGTCGTGCGTTCGCTGCCGGACGAGGGTGCGTCCTGCGGGGTCGGACATGCCGTGGCGTCCTCGGCGACCGCACTCGGGACCAGGTCGTCGCCGGCGGATCGTCGGTGGCTCCGGGGGCTTCGTCGACGCCTCGTTGCCGCGGAGGTTCCCACAGGGTTGTCCACAGTGTTGTCCACGACCACCTCGAGCCGTCCGACAGGAGTACTTCCCTGTCGTACCGGCCATCGGGGGGATCGATCACACCACTGTAAAGGACCGGACCGAGTCCCACCGAACGGAAGTTGTCCCCAATGTGGAGAATGGGCTCGAGGGGCGCCGGACCCGGCGGCGACGGCGCGACCGCTCCGAGCGGGGTTTGACCTGCTCGCCGCTGTCACGTACCGTTAACCAGTTGACTGCGGCCCTTTGGTCGCGCCCATCTGCGTCGTTCGACACCCGGACGGCTACACATACGTGACGGCTCGCCGCGAGCAGCCGTGTGGAGAACATCATGAGCAAGCGCACCTTCCAGCCGAACAACCGCCGCCGCGCCAAGAAGCACGGCTTCCGCCTCCGCATGCGGACGCGTGCCGGCCGCGCCATCCTGTCGGCGCGTCGCGCCAAGGGCCGTACCGAGCTCTCGGCCTGATCAGGCTCATCGCCTGATCCGGTCCTCGGTCTGACCCCGGCGTCGCAGTGTTGGCCAGCGCCAACCGCATCGTGCGCGGGGATGACTACCGGAACGTCGTGCGTCGTGGTCGCAAGAGCGCCACGGCGCACGTCGTCGTGTCCGTGGTCCGTCAGCCGGCGGATCGCAACGGACCGACGCGGTTCGGCTTCATCGTCGCGAAGACGGTGGGCAACGCCGTGACCCGGAACCTGGTCAGGCGGCGGCTCAAGGCGATCGCGCACGACCTGCTCGTCGAGTGCCCTCAGGGCTTCGACGTGGTGGTCCGTGTACTGCCAGCCGCATCGCAGGCCGGATGGCCTACCCTGCTCGAAGACGTCACGCGCTCCTTCGCGCGCGGGGTGGAGAAGGCAGCATGAACCGCACTCTGTGGACCCGGCTTGCCTGGGTCATCGCGTTGCTCCCACGCAACGCGTGCGTCGTCGTGCTCCGGGCCTACCGTGCTGTGATCTCCCCGCTGTACGGCAACGTCTGCCGCTACCACCCATCGTGCTCCCGGTACGCCCTCGAGGCGATCCAGCAGTACGGCGTCGTGCGCGGATCCGCCATGGGCGCCTGGCGCATCGCCCGTTGCAACCCTTGGGCTGCTGGCGGTATCGACGACGTCAAGGAACGCCGTCACCCGTTCGTCGTCACCCGGTTCGGGTTCGTCCTCGCGCCGATCCCGCAGCAGCCGCACCCCGCGGTCGGAACGGTTCGGCCGGTCCTGCTCCCCCAGCGCACTCGAAAGGCGTAGCCGTCCCCATGGACATCATCGGAACGATCCTCTGGCCGCTCAAATGGGTGGTCTCGGCCATCCTCGTCGGCTTCCACTGGATCTTCGAGAACATCGGCATGGACCCGAACGAGGGCATCACGTGGGTGCTCTCGATCATCTTCCTGACGTTCGTCGTCCGCGCGGCGTTGATCCCGATCTTCGTCCGGCAGATCAAGTCGCAGCGCCGCATGCTCGAGGTCGCGCCGCAGCTGAAGAAGATCCAGGACAAGTACAAGGGCAAGAAGGACCAGTTCTCGCGTGAGGCCATGAGCCGCGAGACCATGGCGCTCTACAAGGAGACCGGGACCAACCCGCTCAGCTCCTGCCTGCCGCTGCTGCTGCAGATGCCGATCTTCTTCTCGCTGTACTCGGTGCTGCACGAGGCCCAGATCAACAAGACGGGCATCGGCCTGCTGACGAACGACCTCGCGGCGTCGTTCGGCAACGCGGCCCTGTTCGGCGCTCCGCTGCACGAGACGTTCACGAACGCGTCCGGGTGGGAGGTCCGTGCGATCGCGGGCTTCATGATCGTCGTGATGACGGCGTCGCAGTTCATCACGCAGCTGCAGCTCGTCGCCAAGAACATGTCGCCGGAGACCAAGGAGTCTCCGATGTACCGCCAGCAGAAGATGATGCTGTACATCCTCCCGCTGGTCTTCGTGATCTCGGGTCTGAGCTTCCCCCTCGGCGTCATGTTCTACTGGCTGGCCTCGAACCTCTGGACGATGGCGCAGCAGTACTTCGTCATCCGCAGCATGCCGACTCCCGGCTCCGAAGCCGCTCTGGCTCGTGAAGCCCGCCTGGCCAAGAAGGCACAGCGTCGCGGGACCGCCACCCCGGTCCTCGCCGAGGCCGGTGCCGGCGCCGGTGCGACGGAGATCGAGCCCGTGCGCGTCACCACCCAGCGTCAGCAGCCGGTCGGCAAGCAGCGCCAGAAGAAGAACGGGAAGAAGTAAGTGACCGAGCAGGACACCGCAGGCGCCGTCGAGACGACGGACACCGAGACCGAGGACGCCCGCGACGAAGCGGACATCGCGGCGGACTACATCGAGGAACTCCTCGACATCTGCGACCTCGATGGCGACATCGAGATCGAGGAACGCGCCGGTCGTGTGTACCTGTCGGTCACCGATGACGGCGAGGCACTCCGCGTGCTGTCGAAGCCCGACACCGTGACGGCACTGCAGGAGCTGACCCGGATCGCCGTGCAGGCAGAGACCGGCGAGTTCAGCCGGCTCATCCTCGACGTCGGTGGCTCGCGGGACGCCCGTGCTGACGAGCTGCAGCGGCTCGTGGACACCGCCGTCGAGCGCATCGAAGCCGGTTCGTCGTCGGCTGCACTCCCCCCGATGTCGTCCTACGAGCGCAAGCTCGTACACGACCTGGTCGCTGAGAAGGGCTTCCATTCGGAGTCCGAGGGTGAGGGTCGGGACCGCCACACGGTCGTCACCCGATGACGGACGCACCCGTCCCGACGCAGGCCGCACCGGTTCTCGAAGCTGAGCCTGCAGCGGCCGCAGCACTCTTCGGTGACCAGATCGAGGGTGCTCGCTCGTTCACGAACGAACTTGCGCGACGGGGTGAGGAGTTGGGCCTGATCGGCCCGCTCGAGCTTCCGCGCTTGTGGACACGACACATCCTCAATTCGGCGTTGCTTGCACCGCTCCTGGAGGCCCGTGGTCGCGTTGCCGACGTCGGCTCCGGGGCAGGGTTGCCGGGTCTCTTGCTCGCGATCGCCCGTCCGGACGTCGAGTTCGTCCTCATCGAGCCGATGGAGCGTCGGACGGATTGGCTTCGTGCCGAGTCCGATCGGCTCGGCCTGCAGAACGTCACGGTGCTCCGCGGGCGTGCTGAGGACGTCGCTGACGACGTCGTCGTCGACCAGGTCACCGCACGGGCCGTGAGTGCCCTGTCGAAGCTCATCCCGCTCACCGTGCCCCTGGTGCGATCGGGCGGGCAGCTCATCCTGATGAAGGGTGCGCGGGTCGACGAAGAGATCGAGAAGGCCCGAAAGGTCATCCTTCGGAAGCGCCTCTCTGATGTCGAGGTGCTCGAGCTCGGAGAAGGTGTGGTCGACGAGACCACCCGCGTCTTCCGGGCTACAGTTGACTGACGCTGCGGCTCGGGCCGGGACATCCGGCCGCCAGTGGCTCCGCGTTCCACGTGAAACATCGAACCGGGGAAGAGGCACTCGTTGAGTTCATCGACCGACTACGACGCGTCGACACCGCTCGCTCGCGAGATCGCCGACCTGAACCGTCGCCGGCGCGCGATCGCCACGCAGCAGTTCCCGCTGCCTTCCGAGACACGGATCATCACCGTCTCGAACCAGAAGGGTGGCGTCGGCAAGACGACGACGACGGTGAACCTGGCCGCTGGTCTCGCGCATGGCGGCGCTCGGGTGCTGGTGATCGACCTCGACCCGCAGGGCAACGCCTCGACGGCGCTCGGCGTGGACCACCAGGCGGAGGTCGCGAGCATCTACGACGTGATCGTCGATGAGGCACCGATGGCCGACACCGTGCAAGCCTCCCCCGAGTCGGACACGCTCTGGTGTGTGCCGGCCACCATCCACCTTGCGGGCGCCGAGATCGAACTCGTGTCACTGGTGGCCCGTGAGCAGCGCCTTCGGACCGCCCTCGACATGTACCTGCAGTCGCTGGATGAGCCCTACCACTACGTCTTCATCGACTGCCCGCCGTCGCTGGGCCTCCTGACGATCAACGCCTTCGTTGCCGCACAAGAGGTACTCATCCCGATCCAGTGCGAGTACTACGCACTCGAAGGACTGAGCCAGCTGCTTCGGAACATCGAACTGATCGAACGGCACCTCAACCCGAACCTCCGAGTCTCGACGATCCTGCTGACCATGTACGACAGCCGCACGAACCTGTCGAACCAGGTGGCGAACGACGTCCGTGAGCACTTCGGCGACCAGGTGCTCAAGGCCATGATCCCCCGCTCCGTCCGAGTGAGCGAAGCACCGAGCTACGGCCAGAGTGTCGTCGCCTACGACGTGAACTCCACCGGGTCGCTGTCCTACCTGGAAGCGGCCGCCGAGATCGCAGCACGAGGAGCGAAGCACTGATGGCACCGAAGCGAACCGGACTCGGCCGAGGCATCGGCGCCCTGATCCCGACCGCGACCGATCAGCAGGACCGTCCCGTCGACGTGTTCTTCCCGACCGGAGGCTCGCCGGCATCCGCGCCGACGGCCGACGATCTGGTTGCGGTGCCGGGAGCACGACTTGCCAACCTCAACCCGCTCGACGTGATCCCCAACGCGCAGCAGCCGCGGAAGGAGTTCCGCGAAGAGGAGCTCCAGGAGCTCGTCCACTCGATCCGTGAGATCGGCGTGCTGCAGCCCATCGTCGTCCGGCCGATCCCCGGCGCGACGGGTACCGAGCCCCAGTACGAACTCATCATGGGTGAGCGTCGTCTGCGTGCCACGAAGGAACTCGGCCTGAGCACGATCCCGGCGATCGTGAAGGACACCCCCGACGACGCGATGCTGCGCGATGCACTGCTGGAGAACCTCCACCGTGCGCAGCTCAACCCGCTCGAGGAAGCCTCGGCGTACCAGCAGCTCCTCGCGGACTTCGGGATCACCCAGGAACAGCTCGGACAGCGCATCGGTCGATCGCGCCCGCAGATCACGAACACGATCCGACTCCTGCGGCTCCCCTCCCCCGTGCAGCGGCGAGTGGCCGCAGGCGTGCTCTCTGCCGGACATGCTCGTGCCATCCTCGCCGCCCCGGACGCCGAGGCGATGGAGTACCTGGCCGAGAAGATCGTCAACGAGGACCTGTCCGTCCGTGCTGCTGAGGCGATCGCCCAGCAACTCTCCGCGAAGACGCCGCCGGCGAAGCCGAAGGTCGAGCCGTCCAAGCGCCAGGCACACTTCAACGATCTCGCTGAGCGGCTCGGCGACCGCCTGAACACGCGGGTGAAGATCGCGGTCGGTGCTCGCAAGAGTTCCGTCACGATCGACTTCGCGAACGGCGACGACCTCAATCGGATCCTCGGCGAGCTCGGAGTGCAGGACCTCGAGGGCTGAATCCATCGCTGTGCGGCCGTGTGCGGCGGTTTGAGCGCCTGTAACGGCCAGGCTGGGTCCGGATGAGGGTACGCCGTTTCGCCGACTCCAGCGGCTTCGCAGCTCGCTCGGGCGCGGTTGCAACAGGGCTGACCGCAGTCGGCCTCGGGTGAGATGGTGGTGTCGTGACCAACTCCGGCTCACCCTTCGTGCCATCGGTCCGAGGGACGTTCTACCGGGCGGTTGACCCAAGGTTCCGCGATGGTCGCCCACAATGACGTCCGGCCCGAGGCGGTGGAGATCGTCGCGATCGACGTCGAAGCGTCCGCCATTGTCGACCTGCGCGATGTGAGCGCCTTGGGGGCAGTCGGCATCGACCTCGAGGACGCCTTGGCTCCTCGGCAGCGGATCGCGGAGGGCGGCGGGACGCCTCGGTCATGGACGGTGCGTGGCCGCCTCATCGAAGTCGGGGCGAACGGCTTGATCGACCCTTCGCGGAAGAGCCTGGGCCTCTGGCGCCTGATGCTGTTCCGGTGGAACGTGGCGGACGCGCCGAGCGCCCGTCTGCTCGACACCCAACGCTTCGGCGAGTGACGCGACGTTCCACGTGGAACATGGATGCTCGCGTGCAGAACAGGCGGGACACGATGTGCCGGTGTTCCACGTGGAACACCGGCTGCAGGGTCAGGCGCGGTGGTCGCGGATCGCCTGCTCGGCGAGCTCGGCGTAGGTCCATCCGAGATCGAAACCGGAAGCCGACAGCGCCTGTGGCAGCAGTGATGTTTCGGTGAGCCCGGGGAGGACGTTCGCCTCGAGGAACCAGGGCGTCCCGGCCCCGTCGATGATCAGGTCAACGCGGGACAGGTGGCGGAGTCCCAGAGCCTCGTGCGCGGCGACCGCAGCCTCCGCGGCTGCTCCGGCGAACTCGTCCGAGAGCCGCGCGGGCGTGTAGAAGGTCGTCTCCCCCGCGTTGTAGCGAGCCTCGAACCCGTAGATGCCGTTCCGCGGCACGATCTCCACGGCGGAGAGCGCCACGGGGCCGTCTCCGGTGTCGATGATCCCCACGGCGACCTCGGTGCCGCAGATGAGCTGCTCGACCACGACGTCGTCGCAGTACGTGTACGCCGTCACCATGGCCCGGGGCAGGTCCTTGACGTCGTCGACCAGGGTGACGCCCTGTGCACTCCCGCCTCGCGCCGGCTTCACCGCGAGCGGCACAGGGTGCTCCGTCGCGATGGCCTCGAGGACACCGACGGCACCGAGCTCACGGAAGACGTCGTGGGAGAGCGTCACAGAACGAGGGGTGCGGACGCCGGCGCGGGCGACCAACGCTGACGCTGTGGGCTTGTCCCATGCCAACCGGGCCGACGTCGAACGTGAGCCGACGAACGGGATGTCCACGGCCTCCAGGATGCCCCGCAGGGCCCCGTCCTCACCGGAGGCGCCATGCAGTGCCGGCCACACGACGTCCGGGCGTGATTCGGCGAGAGCCGGCAGGAGCATCGCGTCAGCGTCGCGCAGGTCGACCTGCCAGCCGTAGCCGGTCAGTGAGTCGGCGACCCGACGGCCGGAGCGGAGGGAGACGTCGCGCTCGTGCGAGATGCCTCCGGCTACGACGACGACGTGACGACGGGTGAGCTCGGCCATGCGGGGTCCTCCGGTGTGGAACTGCGGTGCTGTGCGAGCAGCACTGAGGAAAAGCGCTGATCAGGAGATGTTCGGCGGCGGTGCGCTGACCGACGACGTCTGGCGGACCACGGTGTTCGGTCGGGTCGTCGGGCCGAACGTCTCGATCAGTTCGAGTTCGTCGTTGACGACGTTCGCCAGGCGCTTGACCCCCACCCGGATCTGCTCCGGCGTGGGGTAGCAGAACGACAGACGGATGTGTCCGCCTCCGCGTCCGTCGGCGTAGAAGGCCGTCCCGGGGGTGTACGCCACGAGCTCCTTGACCGCGCGCGGCAGCATGCCCTTGGAGTCGAGGGACTCGGGCAGGGTGAGCCACACGAAGAAGCCACCGTTCGGCTTGGTCCAGGACAGGTCGGGCAGGAACTCCCCCAGTGCGGACAGCATGGCGTCACGGCGCTCGGCGTAGATGCCCCGGAAGGTGTCGACCTGGCCCTTCCAGTCCGCCGCGTCGAGGTAGGCGTTCACGACGTACTGGCCGAAGGAGTTCGGCGCGAGCACGGCCGATTCGTTGGCGAGCACGAGCTTCTCGCGGATGGCGTGCGGCGCGAGGGCCCAGCCGACGCGGAAGCCCGGTGCGAGGGTCTTCGAGAAGGAGCCGAGGTACACCACGCCCTCTTCGTCGATCGATCGGATCGCCTGCGGCGCGGGCTCGTCGAACCAGAGGAGCCCGTACGGGTTGTCCTCGAGCACGAGGATGTTGTTCGACCGGCAGATGTCGAGCACCTCGATGCGGCGCTCGCGGCTCATCGTGACGCCGGCCGGGTTGTGGAAGTTCGGGATCGTGTAGAGGAACTTGATCCGCTTGCCCTGGGCGCGGAGGTTCGCGATCGCCTCGCGCAGCGCCTCGGGGACGAGACCGAGCTCGTCCGTCGTCACGTGTACCGTCTCGGCCTGGTACGACCGGAAGACGCCGATCGCGCCCACGTAGGACGGCGACTCGGCGAGCACGACGTCGCCCGGATCGATGAACAGCCGGGTGACGAGGTCGAGGGCGTGCTGCGAGCCCGTGGTGACCACGACGTCCTCGGCGCTGGCCCGGATGCCCTCGAGGCTCATGACGTCCACGATGTGCTCGCGGAGGGACCGCAGGCCCTGTCCACCGCCGTACTGGAGGGCCATGGCGGAGTGCTCGGTCATGACACGGTCCAGGGAGCCCGTGACGAGCTCTCTGGGGAGCGCGGAGACGAACGGCATGCCGCCGGCCAGCGAGACCACTTCGGGCCGCGAGGCGACGGCGAACAGGGCTCGGACCTCGGAGGCGCTCAGCCCGGCGGTGCGCTGGGCGTAGGAGTCGTACCAGGGGTCGAGGCTGTTGCCGTTCGTCATCGAGTGCTCCGTTCAGTGGGACATTCCCGCCACACTACGACATCGGCCCGGGGAACCAGGGTTCCGCGACGGGGCCGATCGTCATCCGGTGGCTCCGGACGAGAACGGCCCCGCTCTCCGGGGAGAGCGGGGCCGTTCGGGTGGGGCGACCTACGCGAGGAACTCGGCGAGGTCGGCCTCGAGCGCGGGCTTCGGCTTGGCGCCGATGACGGTCTTGACGACCTCGCCGCCCTTGAAGACCTTCATCGCCGGGATCGACGTGATCTGGTAGTTCATGGCCGACTGGGGGTTGTCGTCCACGTTGAGCTTCACGATCTCGATCTTGCCGGCGTGCTCTTCGGCGATCTGGTCGAGGATCGGCGAGACCGCACGACACGGGCCACACCACTCGGCCCAGAAGTCGACGAGGATCGTCTTGTCGGACTTGAGGACCTCGTCCGAGAAGGTGGCGTCGGTGACAGCCTTGGCGTTGGACATGTGTGCTCCTTCGAGAAGTCGTTCAGGGGGTACAACGGCGATGCCGTCGTGGTATTCCGAGGCGGGTCAGGCCCGCGCGGCGATGACGTCGACCATCGCGGGCTCGGTCGGGGCGACGCCCTCGGCCTCGTCCGTCAGTGCGTCGTCGAGCTCGGCGAGGTACTTCTCGGCGTCGAGCGCGGCGACCGTGCCCGAACCCGCAGCCGTGATGGCCTGACGGTAGGTCGGGTCGATGACGTCACCGGCGGCGAAGACACCCGGCAGGTTGGTCTTCGACGAGCGGCCCTGAACGGCGATCGTGCCCTCGGGCGCGATGTCGATCTGGCCGTGGATCAGGTGCGTGCGCGGGTCGTTGCCGATGGCGATGAACAGGCCGTCCAGCGCGAGCTCGGACTCCTCGCCCGTCACGGTGTCCGTGAGCGTGACGCCCTCGACCGCGGAGTCACCAGTGATGCCGGTGACTTCCTTGTTCCAGGCGAACTCGATCTTCGGGTCGTTCATCGCGCGGTCCTGCATGATCTTCGACGCACGCAGGGAGTCCTTGCGGTGGATGACCGTCACCTTGTCGGCGAAGCGGGTAAGGAACGTCGCCTCTTCCATCGCGGAGTCGCCACCACCGACGACGGCGATGTTCTTCTGCCGGAAGAAGAAGCCGTCGCAGGTCGCGCACCACGAGACACCGTGGCCGGACAGGCGCTCTTCGTCGGGGAGGCCGAGGTGACGGTAGGCCGAGCCGGTGGCGTAGATCACCGCGAGGGCCTCGTACGTCTCGCCGGAGCCGACGGTGACCTTCTTGACCTTGCCGGTGAGGTCGACGGAGACGGCGTCGTCGTACAGGACCTCGGCACCGAACTTCTCGGCCTGTTCCTGCATCTTGATCATGAGGTCGGGGCCCTGGATCCCCTCGGGGAAGCC
Source organism: Curtobacterium sp. WHRI 8282 (assembly GCF_040223925.2). Lineage (NCBI taxonomy): Bacteria > Bacillati > Actinomycetota > Actinomycetes > Micrococcales > Microbacteriaceae > Curtobacterium > Curtobacterium sp. WHRI 8282. The sequence goes on along the minus strand of NZ_JBEHCD020000001.1, from coordinate 693,570 downwards.
GGGGAAGTTCTCGACCTCGGTCGTCTTGGTGAGTTCACCGCCCGTCTCGACACTGGAGGCGACGATGAGCGGCTTGAGCTCTGCGCGCGCTGCGTAGATGCCGGCGGTGAACCCGGCCGGGCCGGAACCGATGATGATGAGCTGGCGCATGCCTGATTGCCCTTCCGTTGCGTCTGACCGGGTCAACCCATCGTACCGGCGTGGCATTCCACACGACCCGTGAGCGTGTGGTGCGCGGGTGGATCAGCGGCCGAGCTTGCTGCGGAGCATCCGGACGGCGTTGCCGATCTCACCGTTCTTCGCGACGACGAGGGCTCCGAAGTACACGGCCACCATCGCGGCGCCGGTGAGGATGATCGTGATGAGGGCACCGGTGCGGTCGGACATCGCGAACCCGGCCTCTGAGAACGCGCCGAAGAAGTTCACGACGAGGAGCCCGACGACGCCCGAGATCAGCGCGGCGATCACGAACTGGACGTGCGACCGGGTGATGACCGGTCCCTCGATGCTGCCGAGCCGTTTGCGGACGAGCACGAGTGCGACGATCGTCTGCGCCGACCCCGCGATGGTGGTGCAGGCGGCGACCCCGATGCCGATGACCGAGGTGGGGAACGTCGACACCGCAAGGGCGCCGATGACGAACAGCACCGACTGGATGCACTGCATCAGGAACGGCGTCCGGTGGTCGTGCATCGCCCAGAAGACCCGCTGGATCACGAACAGCATGCTGAACAGGACGAGTCCGGGCATGTAGGCGACGAGCACGGCGCCGACCTGCAGGGCGCTCTCGAACGTGCCCTCGTACAGGCGGCCGAACGGGACGGCGACGACGATCAGCGCGACCGAGGCGAAGACGGTGAAGAGCCCGACGATGCGCAGGGACAGCGACAGGTTGCGGCGGACCGCGCCGAGGTCGCCGCGTTCGGCGTCGTGGCTCATCCGGGTGAAGTACGCCGTCGCGATGGAGACCGTGATGATCGAGTGCGGGAGCATGAAGATGAGCCACGCGTTGCCGAGCACGGCGTTGCCCGGACCGTCATCCCGTCCGAGCCACGCGACCTGTGACTGCACGATGCCGGCGATCTGGGTGACGAGGATCATCGCGAAGAGCCAGCCAGCGGCGGTCCCCGTGGACTTGAGGCCCACCCCACGCCAGCGGAAGTCGGGGCGGAACGACAGGCCGGCGCGCTTCCAGAAGAACGGGAGGAACGCAGCCTGGGCGAAGACACCGAGCGATGCGCTGCCGGCCAGGAGTGCGATCTTCGCCGGCGTCCACTGGTCGAGTTCGCTGCCGCTGGTGCCGTACAGGGCGATGAACACGATGAGCCCGGCGATGGCGATGACGTTGTTGAGCAGCGGCGCCCACGTGAACGGCCCGAAGACCTGCTTCGCGTTCAGGACCTCGCCGAGAAGGGAGTACATCGCGTAGAAGAGGATCTGCGGCAGGCACCAGAACGCGAAGGCGACGGCGAGGTCGGTGGCGGCTGGACCGGAGTCCGCCGAGTTGCTGGTGTAGAACCGCACCAGCAGCGGGGCGAGTGCCGTCGCCACGATCGTGATGACGATGAAGACGGAACCACCGAGGGTCACGATCTTGTTGACGTACGCCTGCCCGCCGTCGGTGCCGGCCTTCATCGCGCGGACGATCTGCGGGATGAGCACGGCCGACAGCAGGCCGCCCGCGATCAGTGCGTAGATGTTGTTCGGCAGCTGGTTCGCGACGGCGAACGCGTTGGCCGAGGGGCTCGCGTTCTGCCCGATCGCGTACGCCAGGACGAAGGTCTTCGCGAAACCGAGGATGCGGCTCACCATCGTGCCGGCGGCGAGCATCGCGCTCGCCCGGCCGAGGCTGCGCTCGGCGACCGGCTCGGCGTCGACGTCGGGCTGGGGCTGGGTGGCGCTGATGGTCGGCTCCTCGGGGTCGCGGTCGTCCGCGACGGTGCTGCGTGCGGGGTCGGACGGGAGGCCCGGCTCGGCTCCGGCACGCGCGATGGCGTCCTGCAGGGGGCCCTGGTCCACCGCCGCGGGCGGCGCAGCGGCCGGCGCTGCACCCGGCGCTGCGGTCGCCACGGCGGCAGTGGACGCGGCCACGCTGGGTGCGGGGGCCGCTCCGGAGGGGTGATCCGTGCCTCCAGCCCGGGTGGCGGCCGCCTGAGTGCCCCCGACCGTCGGCTGGACCGCCAGGGGGCGGTTCGGGTCGTCGTCGTCGTCCTCGTCGAGCTCGCCGTTGCGGCGGCGGATGCGCTTGCGGATGCTGCGGAAGATGCCGAAGCCGAAGATGCCGATCAGGGCGATCGCGGCGACCGCGGTGATGACCGTCTCCCACTGGGCCTGCACGTTCAGCTCGACGGTCGCGGGCTGGGCCACGGCGACGCCGGTCGGGCTCGAGAGCGACATCGTCAGCTCGACCTTGCCGTTCGCGACCGACTGCACGGGGACGGTGGCGCGGGTGGAGGAGTCGGGCTGGATCTCGACGACGATGTCGTTGCGGACGACCCGCAGCGCCGAGTTGGACGGCTGCACGGACAGGTGCACCGTGACCGGGTAGTCGGAGCTGTTGCGGATGGACACCGGCAGGGACGACCGGTCGCCGAGCAAGGTGAGGCTGCTCGAGTCGACGATGCCGACCTCGGTGGTGGTCTTCGCCCAGGCGGCCGTGCGGGCCTCGACCGCGGCGGCGAGCCCCTGGTCGTCGTCGCGCCACGCGTTCGAGGCGAGCGCGAGCAGACGGAGCCGGGCCGGGGCGGTCAGCTGGTTCGGGTCGTCGAGGATCGTCGCGAACGCGGAGAGCCCCTGTTCTCCGCGCACGAGTCGCCGGAGCTGGTCGATGCGGGCCTCGCCGGTGGACGCGCTGGCGAGCGTGAGCGACCCGGCGACGGCCTTCGAAGCGGTGGAGAGGTCGGCCGGGGCGACCCAGGCGGTGCTCTCGAGGGCGTCCAGCGCCTGGCTGAGCCGCGTGGAGTCAGACGGCCACTCGCGTCCGAGGGTGAGCAGGATCGGGCCCGTGGCGGTCGCTGCACGGGCCGAGGTGGCCAGCGTCGCGGTGAGCTCGGACATCGCCGACGAGAAGGTCTGCCGGTCGGTGGCGGCCGCGGCTCGGCGGAGCATCGACGACATCGACTGGTCGGAGACGAGCACGTGGTCGTCGCCGATCTTCTCGGACGCCGTGATGGTGGTGTCCGCACCGGCCGAGGTGTTGCCGCTCGAAACGATGGTGGTCTTCGTGCCGGCACGCTCGAGTGCGGGCAGGTCGGCGGAGGACACGGTTCCCTCGGTCGGCCAGGCGATCGAGTCCATCGAGTACGGGAAGTCGAGCAGGGACTCCGTGGTCGGGAGGGTCTCCTGCGCCTGGTCGGCGGCGTCGCCGGTCGTGGCGCCGTCGGTCGAGGTCTCGGTGGGTGCCGGGGACGAGGTCTGCCCCGGCGTGGCCGTCGGTGTCGGGGCCGGGGTCTCGGCGCCGGGGAAGTTCTCGGAGTCGACGGACTGGTCGAGGGAGATCGGCGACAGGATGCCGTCGGACCCGGCCTGGCGGAGGCCGGTGACGTCAGCGTCGGCGTAGGACAGTGCGAAGGTCTCGTTGCGCAGTGCTTCGAGACGCTGCAGCCAGGTGGTCGCGCTCGACGGGGCGTTGTCGCCGAGGAGCCGGATCGAGGCGATGATCCGCGGGTCGACGGCCACGGCGACGTTGTGGTCCTCGGCCGCGTCGAGCTGTTGCGTGAGGGTGCCGTCCACCGAGGTCGCGGCGGCCAGCACCGGCGCGGTGAGGACGCCGTCGGTCGACTTGGGCACCGTGACCGGCATCGCGACGGAGACGCTGACCGGGGCCTGTTCGAAGTCCGGGTACCAGGTGATCGCGGAGCGGTCCACGGCGAAGGCGTCGCCCGCCGTGTACTCGGCAGCGATGCGGCGGGCACCGAACGAGGGGTACCCGCCGAGGGCGACGTTGCCGGAGACGATGTCCACCGAGTCGATCGAGACCGAACGGTGTGCCGGGATCGCCGGGATGTCCACGGAGTCCATCTCTGCGCCGAGGTAACCCGTTGTGGTGGTGTCGGCAAGCCAGCCGGCGAGGACGTCGCGCGTGCTCACCGACCGGAAGATCCGGAAGTCTGCGGTCCCGGCGGGCAGGGCCGCGTCGGTGTCGTTCGTGACGGTGACCGAGAGGGTGAGGTCCTGGTCGCGCTGGACGACGCCTCGATTCGCCGGGGCGATGGAGATGGTCGCCTTGCCCGCGTCGGCGGCGGCGGGATCGGCCACCTGGCTCTTGGCGGCTGATGCCGTGGACGCCGAGGCGTGATCGGTGGTGACGGGCGCGACGACCAGGCCGAGCGCGACGAGGGTCGACGCGGCTGCGGCGAGCGTGGTGCGGAGCATCTGCATACGGGGAGCGGGCCACGGGGTCGGTTCGGGCCGAGCACGAGTGTATGAGGCGCGACCATGAACAGGTCCCGTGCGCGCGCGGCTTGTGGAGAACTCGGGGCCTCGATCTGGGAGGATGAGCACCGTCATGCAGTCCGTTGCCCAGGCCGTCGAACGACTCGACGCACTCGCCACCACCGAGCCCGTCGACCTCCTCGCTCGGGCCTTCGCCGACGCCGGACACGAACTCGCCCTCGTCGGCGGCCCCGTCCGTGACGCGTTCCTCGGCCGTCCGGTGACCGATCTGGACTTCACCACCGACGCCCGGCCGGACGACATCCTGCGGATCGTCGAGCCCATCGCGAGCGCCACGTGGGACGTCGGTCGCCAGTTCGGCACCATCGCCGCACGGGTCGCCGGCGAACAGGTCGAGATCACCACGTACCGCAGCGACGTCTACGACGGAGAGACCCGCAAGCCCGAGGTCGCGTTCGGCGACACCATCGAGGACGACCTGCTCCGTCGCGACTTCACCGTCAACGCGATGGCCCTGCGGCTGCCGGCCCGCGAGCTCGTCGACGTGCACGGCGGCGTCGAGGACCTGCTCGCCGCACGGCTCCGGACGCCCCAGACCGCGGTCGTCTCGTTCCGCGACGACCCCCTGCGGATGATGCGCGCCGCACGGTTCACCTCCCAGCTCGGCTTCACCGTCGACGACGACGTGCGGGCCGCGATGCAGGAGCTCGTCGCGTCGATCGACATCGTGTCCGCCGAGCGGGTCCGCGACGAGCTCGTCAAGCTGCTCAACACGGACGATCCGGTCCCCGGCCTCCGGCTGCTCGTCGACACCGGACTCGCCGAGCGGTTCCTGCCGGAGCTGCCCGAGATGCGGCTCGAGGTGGACGAGCACCACCACCACAAGGACGTCTACGAGCACTCGCTCACCGTGCTCGAGCAGGCCATCGGGTACGAGGCCGAGCGGCACGCCGGGGATCCCCCGGACACCGTGCTGCGGCTCGCGGCGCTGCTGCACGACATCGGCAAGCCCGCGACGCGCAAGCTCGAGCCCGGCGGCGCCGTGAGCTTCCACCACCACGACCTGGTCGGTTCGAAGATGGCGAAGAAGCGACTCCGTGCGCTCCGCTTCGACAACGACACCATCGCCGCGGTCTCCCGCCTGATCGAGCTGCACCTGCGCTTCTTCGGGTACACCGAGGGCGCCTGGACCGACTCCGCCGTCCGCCGCTACGTCCGCGACGCCGGACCCCAGCTCGAACGGCTGCACGAGCTCACCCGTTCGGACGTCACCACCCGCAACCGCCGCAAGGCCGACCGGCTGGCGTTCGCCTACGACGACCTCGAGGACCGCATCAAGACCCTCTCCGAGCAGGAGGAACTGGAGTCGATCCGTCCGGATCTGACCGGCGACGACATCATGCGGATCCTCGACATCCCGCCGGGGCGTGCCGTGGGCGAGGCGTACCGGTTCCTGCTCGAGGCCCGGATGGACGAAGGACCCCTCGGGTCGGAGACGGCCGAGGAGCGCCTGCGCGAGTGGTGGAGCGCCCGAGGCGACGCCAGCGCCTGAGACACCGGCGCCTGAGACGCGACCGCCTGACGGGCGGGACCGTTCTCCACAGGCCGGTGGCGCGCCTCCAGGCAGTCCGGTAGGCTACCCAGGTTGCCCCTCGCGCACCTGCGTGGTCTGGGGCACATGCATCAACCCTCCTGCCCCGGGAACCGCCCGGGGCCGCTGAGACCAGAGGAGGTGGGTTCCGCATGCACCAGTACGAACTGATGGCGATCCTCGACCCCGAGATCGATGAGCGCACCGTCGCTCCCAGCCTGGACAAGTTCCTGGCCGTGATCCGCAACGCGGGTGGCACCGTCGACAACGTGGACGTCTGGGGCCGTCGCCGGCTCGCTTACGAGATCGCGAAGAAGTCCGAGGGCATCTACGCCGTCGTCGACTTCACGTCGTCGCCCGAGGCCGCCAAGGAGCTCGACCGTCAGCTCGGTCTCTCCGAGGCCGTGCTCCGCACGAAGGTCCTCCGCGCTGAAGAGGGCATCGCGCAGGTCGCCGCCCAGAAGCAGCGTGACGAGGCTCGCGCGGCCCGCAAGGCCGCCAACGCCTCCGCAACCGCGACCGCGAGCGCCGAGTAACCCGTGGCCGGCGAAACCGTCATCACGGTGGTGGGCAACCTCACCGCGGACCCCGAGCTGCGGTACACGCAGAACGGGCTCGCCGTGGCGAACTTCACCATCGCGTCGACCCCTCGCACGTTCGACCGTCAGGCGAACGAGTGGAAGGACGGCGATGCGCTGTTCCTCCGCGCGAGTGTGTGGCGCGAGTTCGCCGAGCACGTGGCGGGGTCGCTGACGAAGGGCTCGCGCGTCATCGCGCAGGGTCGTCTGCGTCAGCGTTCCTACCAGGACCGTGAGGGCCAGCAGCGCACGAGCATCGAGCTCGAGGTCGACGAGATCGGCCCGTCGCTCCGCTACGCGACCGCACAGATCACCCGTGCAGCGGGTGGCAGTGGCGGCGGTCGTGGCCAGGTCGGCGGCGGCGCCAGCGCCCCCGCGGGCAACGGCGGCGGCAACTGGAACAACAACGGTGGCGGTCAGTCGGACGCGCCCTGGTCTCCCCAGGGTGGCCAGCAGGGTGGCGGCAACGCACAGTCGAACGACGTGTGGAGCACCCCCGGCGGCAACTTCGACGACGAGACCCCGTTCTGATCCTCAGCGTTCCGACGGACACACAACTTTTCTTCTAAGGACAAATCACTATGGCTGGAAAGAGCACCGGCGACCGCCGGAAGCCTCGCGGCAAGGGCGGCAAGAACGCTGCTCCCGCGAAGTCGATCAAGGTCGGCGTCATCGACTACAAGGACGTTGCGACCCTTCGCAAGTTCATCTCGGAGCGTGGAAAGATCCGCGCCCGTCGCATCACCGGCGTCTCCGTCCAGGAGCAGCGCCTCATCGCCCGTGCCGTGAAGAACGCCCGTGAGATGGCGCTCCTCCCCTACGCCGGCTCCGGCCGCTGATCGGAGGTCGACACATGTCGAAGCTCATCCTCACCCACGAGGTCTCCGGCCTCGGTTCCGCTGGTGACGTCGTCGACGTCAAGAACGGCTACGCCCGCAACTACCTCATCCCCCAGGGCTTCGCTGTCGCGTGGTCCAAGGGCGGCGAGAAGCAGGTCGAGTCGATCCGTGCCGCGCGTACCGCGCGCGAGCTCGCCACCATCGAAGAGGCACAGGACCTCAAGATGAAGCTCGAGAACGCGACCATCACGCTGTCGGTCAAGGCCGGCAAGGACGGTCGTCTGTTCGGCTCCGTCCGTCCGGGCGACGTCGCTGACGCCGTCCAGGCGCAGGGCGTCGGCTCGCTCGACAAGCGCAAGGTCGAGGTCCCCGCGACCATCAAGACCGTCGGTGACCACGAGGCCACCGTGCGCCTGCGCGAGGACATCACTGCCGTGATCTCGCTCAAGGTCGTCGCTGCCAAGTAGCACTGACGTTCCGCTCCACGACGGGCGGGTCTCCTCCGGGAGGCCCGCCCGTCGTTGCGTTCCGGGGGCGGTCGCGCGGCTTGTCCTACGGCTGTCGCCGACATGGTCACGGGCCTGGAGGCGCGGCTCGACTCGGGCTGGCTGGTTACGGTTCAGACGGGGTCACGCTGGCTGGGAACGGGCCGAGAACTCTCCCCACAGGAGGGGTGCTTGTCAAGTCGTTTTACACAGTGGAAACGTGTCAAATCGGAACCTTCAAGGGGTACTTGAACCCCACTTTTCCACACACGGTGTGCAACAGAAAACCCCAGGTCAAGTGGTCGAAAGTGTGTTCGTACGCCGCTTTTTCCACAGGCTCGTCCACAGTTCTCCACACAGCGTTCCGGCGTGTTCCGCAGCCTCTCCACAGAGTTATCCACAGGGCCGTTTGTTGGGGATAACTCTGGGGCCGTAGCTTGGGCGAGCGACTCGGGGATGTCGGTCGCCGGGGGTAGAAACAGGGGTGCGGGTTCCGGCCGGTGGGTGCTGTCCCGCCGGTTCAGGTCCGTGTCGTCAACAGAGGAGAGCGTGTGTCGATCGCACATCTTGAGCCCGCACCGCAGGACTACGCGGACCGCGGCATGGAACGCACCCCGCCGCACGACATGCTCGCGGAGCAGTCGACCATCGGTGGCATGCTCCTGTCGAAGGACGCCGTCGCCGACGTCATCGAGACCGCCCGCGGTGTGGACTTCTACGTCCCCAAGCACGAGGTCATCTTCGATGCGATCCTGTCGCTCTACTCGCACGGTGAACCCACCGACGTCATCGCCGTCACCGACGAGCTGACCAAGACCGGGCTGCTGTCCCGTGCCGGCGGCGCCGAGTACTTGCACAGCGTCACGAGCATGGTGCCGACCGCCGCGAACGCCGGCTACTACGCCGGCATCGTCGCCGAGAAGGCCGTGCTCCGTCGTCTGGTCGACGCCGGTACCCGCATCGTGCAGATGGGCTACGCGTCTGAGGGTGAGGTCACCGACCTCGTCAACAGCGCGCAGGCCGAGGTCTACAACGTCGCCGGTGGTGTGCAGACCGAGGACTACGTCCCGCTGACCGACGCCATCTCCGCCGCGCTCGACGAGATCGAGGCCGCCAAGGGTCGCGACGGCCAGATGACGGGCGTGCCGACCGGGTTCGCGCAGCTCGACGGCCTGACCAACGGCTTCCACCCCGGACAGCTCATCATCGTCGCCGCGCGCCCCGCCCTGGGCAAGTCGACGCTGGCGCTCGACCTCTGCCGCGCCGCCGCGATCAAGCACGACCAGACCGCCGCCTTCTTCTCGCTCGAGATGGGTCGCGCCGAGATCGCGATGCGTCTGCTCTCCGCCGAGACCAGCGTGCCGCTGCAGAACATGCGCAAGGGCACCGTGGACTCCCGTGACTGGACCACCATCGCGCAGACCCGCGGTCGCATCAACGACGCCCCGTTCTTCATCGACGACTCCCCCAACATGACGCTCGTCGAGATCCGCGCCAAGTGCCGTCGACTCAAGCAGCAGCACAACCTGAAGCTCGTGGTGATCGACTACCTGCAGCTGATGACCTCGGGCAAGAAGGTCGAGAGCCGCCAGCAAGAGGTCTCCGAGTTCTCGCGTGCCCTGAAGCTGATGGCCAAGGAGCTCCAGGTGCCGGTCATCGCCCTGTCGCAGCTGAACCGTGGTCCGGAGCAGCGTGCCGACAAGAAGCCGGCGATCTCCGACCTCCGTGAGTCCGGCTCCATCGAGCAGGACGCCGACATGGTCATCCTGCTGCACCGCGAGTCGGCGTACGAGAAGGACAACCCGCGTCAGGGTGAGGCGGACCTGATCGTGGCGAAGCACCGTAACGGACCGACGGACACCATCACCGTGGCGTTCCACGGGATGTTCTCGCGGTTCGTCGACATGCCGCAGTAGGCAGCTTGTTGTTGTCGTCCGCCAGCTAACTTGTCCAACTGCCACACAACGTGTCCTGAAATACGGGGTTGGACAAGTTGTTTGGCAGCGGCGATCAGCATCATCACTCGGGTGAGCTCCGCTTTCGTGCGTCGCGAAGCGTCCGTTCGACATGCGTGCGCTGAGATAGTTCGCCGACCACCTATGTGAGACGGGGCTCGCTCCAGCGCGGGGCTGTAGGAGTCCGAAGCCCTCAGAAGCGCCCCGGGCCGACGGATGGATCGGCTTGCGGACGCGATCGCGACACTGATCGCGGCGACTGAGACGACGCAGAGCGAAGCTGCTCGCAGATGAGTTCTGACGGATGGGAACTCCCAGCTTGCGGGCGCTCCGGATGCTCCTCGGGAGCGCCCGCACAAACGATCGTTTGAGCGGGTCGATATTGGGGGCAGCCAAAAAGCACGAGAAGATAAACCATGCAGAGTGTTCCTGTCGCCCCGCGCCCTCGATTCCTGACCATCGGGCTCTCCGATGCGGAGAACGCAGCGGTTGCAGACTTTGCCGGGGACGTCCGGGTCGCTTGAGACATGTCGGAGGTCCACCCGGAGGAACACGACGTCCTTATAACAGTCGGGGTGAACTACTACACAGGGAACGACCTGTTCGCGTACCAGCTCCTCTTCGCCCCCCTTCCCGACCCCAACCAAGGCATCGCCACCAGCGGCTGGGGAGGTTCATCCTCCCTCACTCGGGTTTCGACGCAGAACAAGCCAGCCCGCGATTTCCTCACCACCGCTGACGCCGGTGAACTGGGGTTGACATCATTGGTGCAACGAACTTGCGTGCCGAGCGTCGGCAGTTACACCGGCCTCAGCGAACCACTTAACCCACGGAGACGCACGCGGGCCTTTCTGTACGAGAACCTGTCGCATCCACTCATGCTCGCTGGATTGTTCGAAACCCCGTCTGACTCGTACGGGAAGAGCTCTGTGTTCTGGCTTCCCGACATGGCTCGGTCGGGCCTCCGCGAATGGCTGGCCGCGGCGACCGCCTACTGGCGCACGAAGGCACCGGATGTCTTCCCAGAGACGGTTGAGTGGGCACGGGCGCCTCGATGGGCCTCTACAGAGGAGACCACGACACGCGAGCGGCTGGCCGCGTTCGACCGAGAAGAAGAAGCTCGCCGCTTAGCGGCAGGTCAGCAGCGTTCCGTTCTCACCGACGAAGTCGCGGCGGCTGAACGGGGCGGTGAGAGCTGGCGACAGATGCTCCGCGAGACCGGAGACGATCTCGTATCGGCCGTTCGCAGCGCATTCGAGTATCTAGGATTTGACGTCGTCGATTCCGATTCACTCCCGGAGCACAAGGACCGTAAACGAGAAGACCTACGGGTCGTAGACGGTGACTGGATCGCCCTCGTCGAGGTTAAAGGATACGCCGGCTCGGCGAAGTCGAATGATCTGCAACAAATCGCTGCCGCGGCCGTGACCTTCGCGATCAACCATGGCGCAGCCCCATCAGCTCTCTGGTACATCCCAAACGCACAACGGGGAACCGACCCGGCGCAACGCACGCTGGCGTTGGCGGGGCGCGATGACGATGTTGCTGCGTTCGGCGCTCAGCACCATGGGTGCCTTATAGAGGCGCGCGACTTGTTCGCGTTGCGCCAACGAGTAGCCACGCGCGAGATGGCAGCCGATGCGGCACGGTCACTGCTGCGATCAACCACGGGGCGGCTCCTGCTCGATTGAGGCGGCCTGCAAGACCTCTGCGATGATCAGCCATGCTCACAGTCGACCTTGGCGGAAACTTCTCAAGTATCTCCAGCGCTGGCTCGATTGGTCTCCGTCCGGGACGGTACGGAGGACAGCAACGATTACGACGTTGGCTCCTCGGGAGGGTCTCGAAGCACCGCCCGACAGTGAAGGTCGGATCACTCGCCTGCCTCGTCGCCGATGATGAGTCCTGGCAGCCTAGGGCCGGGGCAGCAGGCGGAGGCTTCGCCTAACGATGGCGAGCAGGAGGAGAAAGGCGCGCCCCTGGAAACGGGACTTATCTTCATTGGCCCCGGGGCTGGGCTTGACCTTAACTCAGCTATATGCTGACCTAGTGGCGCGCGCTTCTCACTACCAATCCGGTACTTCTCCCTTTGTGTTGCTCGGTCGTCCTGAATCGCCGCGGTGGCGGGACCCCCAGATCGGAGCGCTTACTGCTGTAGTTGCGCAGTGGACGCTTGATGTGACTGAGCGCATCTTGGTGTCGATGCCGACGGGCGCGGGTAAGACCGCTGTGGAGACGGCGCTGCCCTACCTCGCGGGCGCCGAGCGGGTGCTCGTTGTCGTTCCGAGCGTAGAACTCCGGACCCAGTTGGCCGAGGCGTTTCGAAGCGAGGACGTACTTCGGAAGATAGGCGCTCTCGGGACGACTCGCCTGCGGCCCGTAGTCGAGACTGTGACGGGCCGCGAGGTCGATTGGGATCGGCTCGCGCTGGCTGATGTTGTGATAGCTCTGCCGCAATCCATCAGTCCCGTTCATTTTGACGAAGAATCTAGACCGGATCCGGAGTTTTTCGACCTTATCATCATTGATGAGGCGCATCATGCACCTGCGCCAACCTGGACGGCGATTCTTGATCACTACCGAGATGCGCGCGCAGTCTTGTTGACCGCAACTCCACTTCGTGCTGACGGTCGTCGCGTTCCGGGTAGTCACGTTTTCCACTATCCGCTACGCCGCGCGATCACGGACGGGATTTATCAAGTCGTCGAGCCGCTGGTGCTCGCAACAGCTGAGGACTCGACACTCGGTGAGCGGGATGATGCTATCGCTAGGGCGGTCGTCGACACGGCGCACGAGCAGGCGCACGAGCACTCAGCCGTTCTCATTCGAGCAAGCAGCGTCGCGCGCGCTTCGACTCTTCAGACGCTCTACCGCGACCTCGGACTGGACGCCGAGATACTGACATCCAAGGTGCCCAGCGCGCAGAGAGACCAAATAATCAAGCGGTGGCGTGAAGGCGAGCTTCGCGCGGTCGTCACGGTCGACATGCTGGCCGAAGGCTTCGACCTACCCAGTCTCCGTATAGTGGGCTATCACGACAAGCACAAGTCGGTGCCCATCACAATGCAGTTCATTGGCAGGCTAGCGCGTGTCAGCGCTTTACACCCGCAGCGATCTGTTCTTATCACCGCGAGGGATCAGGATATCTACCCGGCTCTCAAGGCGGCTTTGTGGAAGCTCTATGCCGAAGATGCGGAATGGGCGACGCTATTGCCCGGCCTCATTGATGATGAGATACATACGCGGAAATTAGATGAGCAGTATTTAGCAGCATTTGATGTCGCGCCAACAGAAATCTCGCTGGCGGCTCTCCGGCCTTTGGCTCGGGCTCAGATCTTCGAAGTTAACACCCAGGCGACGTGGGTTCCAACCGCTTTTTTGTTGGGCGAGGTTCCCGAGGAGCTGCGAGGCGGCGCTCGTATTGGCCCCGAAACTGTTGCCTACGCGGGCTTGAACCAATCTCATACGCATCTCGTCCTCGTCACGTATCAGCTGGAGACGCCGCGTTGGTATGCCGGCGACGACGGGCTCACGCGGCCCGTATTTGACCTGCATATCGTGAGCTGGCATGAGTCGAAGAGAACCGACCGGCCAAGCCTCCTATTTGTCAATAGCCACGACGATGGCATGGCCACAGCGATACGCGACCTGATTGATCCCACTAGCGAACTGCGATCAAGCGACCCGCGCTCCTTGCAGGACGCTTTCGACAGTCAGGAGCGACTTTCGGTGTCCTCTGTGGGGGTGAGGAATACTTTCGCTGGAACCCCTGGAACTCCGTCGTACGCTATGTTTGCCGGCAGTGGAATAGAAAGAGGTCTTCGAGACGCTGACACGAATAGTCGCGCTCTTGGACACGCGATGGCACAAGTGGAAGTCCCCGGTGGCTCGTCGGTCACTGCAGGCCTCGCGACTGGGAAGACTAAGTATTGGGAAACCCGGTACTTGGGACTGCGCGAGTATGAGGCGTTTACGGTTGACCTTGCGGCCCGTTATTGGTTCCCTCGACAAACTAATTCCGGCCCTTTGCTCCCTGATGTCGCGAAAGGTGTCCGGACGGAAGTTTTCGCGTCCGATACTGACATTGTTGCCGCAGAATTGCACCCGGCTGTCCGAGGTGAAGGATGGCAGTTCAGCGGAGGCCAAACCCTCGACGCCGTTGATGTCGAGGGTGTGGAGGGGTCGCTCACTGCCACCGAACTCGAGATCCAGATTATCGCCCCAGAGGCCCCAGACATCGTGCTGTGGCGCGGAGCTCAGGATACCTCCGGTCGCTTTCGCACCACATTAGGCGACCCGATGCTTAGCCGCGGGTCTGGCCAAATCGCGAATATCGAGGAGCTTTTCCTGCTTCTTCCACCGACCATCTACCTGCTGAATGGTGAGACGATCCTCGGATCGATGACGTACGCTCCCGTGCGAACGAGTAGTAGTCTGCCTGACGTGGATTTCGACAAGGTCGACTGGGCTGGAATCGATATCAAGAAGGAAGCAAAGGTTGACGGTCGATCTGACACGATCCACGATTGGGTCGAGGCTCAACTGGCTGCGGTGGTGCCTGACCCAGGGACGATGCGGTGGGTCCTCTGTAACGACGGACCTGGCGAAATAGCTGACCACATAGTTATTGAATATTCGCCGGGGAACAGACCTCGAGTCGAATTCTGGCACTCGAAGTACTCACAAACCGCAACCCCGTCCGTGCGGGTCGATGACCTTCAGGTAGTCACTCAGCAGGCGGCTAAGAGCCGTCGACACTTCACGGATCGTGAGTTCTGGAAAAGGTTGGGACGGCGGATCGACGGCGAGGAGAATCCCAGGGCGATTTTGATTGCTGGTGCCCTTGGCGACCTTCGAGCCTTATGTGGGCGTGATCCGCTGCGCAGCGATGAGAGTTTGGCTGATCGTGCGCCGACGCTTGAATGTCGCATCTCGGTCGTGCAGCCAGGGTTGAGTTTTTCGGCTCTGCAAACGAAGCTTGCATTGGATCCGGTCCCCACGTCTGCGGGCCAAGTGCGGGAGTTCCTAACATTTCTTGATAGTGCGGTGCGGAACCAAGCGGTCGTGACGGTGACCTGCAGCCCCTGAGGAGAACCCCCGAGTTGTCCGTGGTGAGTCGCGCGAGGCGGTCGGCCGATTGGGACAAGTAAATTGGCAGCGAGTCCGGACAACCAGTCAAAGTTGAGCGTGTGCGGCGCGGCTATGCGGACAGGTAAGGCGTCCGTCGACAGTTGTCGGTGCGGAAGGGCCTGGCCGTCGGTCATGAACGCGCGAATGCTGCAAACGCTCCGGGCACCGAGGTAACTGGACTCCTCCCAGTGGCGGGCTGAAGCACTGCGGTGGTCTAACCTTCTGACGAGCCCAGTGAGCGAATCTCGCTTCGAACGGACCGAAGCGCCACACGGTCGGCGAACGGAGCGCCACGGCCCAGGAGCGACAAGTCGAGATGGCGGCGCGGACCGCCGCGTTCGACGAGTGGGAGTTCCACTACGCAGGCGCGGAGCGGTGGATGGCACTCAACCGGACGGGGCACAGGGCGTGGGCTCACGTCGAAGGCAACGACGACAGAACGCGGGCGCGGATGCGCTCCGGGCAGGACGACTGGACAGAAGTCCCGAAAGGCGGTTCATTCGAGTTCGTAGTCGTAGAACGCGGCACTCTCAGCGGCCCGATCAACATCGCCATCTTCTGGCGGCTCACGCCCGACGCGCCCGAGCAGAGCCTGGCGCAGATCATCAACATCTAGCGCCGCGCGTCAGTGATGCCCACTCACACCGGACCTAAGCGTTGCGAAGCCTGGGCGTGGGTCAGAACCGGAACTCCGTTATGTGACGCACGGCTGACCCGCCTGGTCTTCAACACGGGCCATTCCGGACGCCCTCAAGTCCGCGTCCTCCATTCGACAGGGGGGCTTGACGGGGACCCGAGCGGCGATTGGGAATCCCTTGACCTTGACAACCTCACGCGCCGAGCGGCGCGTCGAGTCCTACTCACGTCTAGTGATCGGCACGATGAGACCACCATGGATGGGCAACACGACGTCGTTCTCGAGCATGTCAGCGCGAAGCCGGACGATTGGGACCAACTACTGCTGCTTGCGAAAGCGAACCGGGCCACGCTCGGGTTCCTAACGGACTCCGCGTTCGAGGACCGTCTCGGACGCGGCACCGTCGTCATCGCCCGCGTCGGCGGAGACATCGTCGGGTATTGCATCTACGACGTCCCACGCGCCGGCTACATCAAGCTGGTGCACGTCTGCGTCGGTCTCCGCGGGACGGGCATCGGGAAGCTGCTCGTTGATGCCGCGGTGCAGGCTCACCCCGAAGCCATTGGCGTTGTCGCCTACTGTCGTCGCGATTACGGGCTGGATCGGTTTTGGGCGGCTGTGGGACTGTCGCCCCGCGGCGAACGAGCCGGCCGGGCGGCCGCCGGATCCACCCTGACGCGCTGGTGGATGCCACTCGGAGAGCTTGACCTGTTCGAAGATGCGGCGCTCGGGGCAGGGCTGCCGCTGGTTGTGTACGACACCAACATCGTCGCCGACCTCTACGGCTCCTCCGAACTCGATCGCGCTGATCGCGATGCGTCCCTTGGCCTCACCGCAGACTGGATAGCGGCGGAGATCACTGCGGTCGTCTCTCCGCAGGTTGACGTCGAAATCGACCGCATTGATGACGAAGACGAACGCTCCCGACAACGTTCCGGAGCGGACCACCTCGTTCGGTTGCGGTCCATTCGCCGTGAAGATACTTCAGTGCTCGACGTCCTGTTGCAACGAATCGGCCCGGAAGAGCTCGCGGCAGACCCGTCGCTGCGCGACGACCTGAATCACATCGCTGACGCGCTTGCCGCACACGCGGCGTTCTTCGTCACGAACGACACCCGCTTGCTGCGACTTGCCGACTCCTACCTCCCCGTCGACACCCAGCTTCGCGTTCTCCGTCCGCATGAGCTAATACAGCAGGTCGATCAACGGCTCGGGCAACCCGTGTTCCAGTCCAGACTCATCGAGGACATCGACCTGCGCTGGGTTCCGGCAACTTTTTTCACGATCGACCAGCTGGTCGACACGTTCCTCACCCACGAGCGGAACGAACGAGGCAGCGATCTACGACGGCTCATCCGCGCGTCAATCGCATCCCACCCGAGGTCCACCCGAGTTCTCATCGACGAACGGGAACGACCCTGGGCGATGCTCGCTGAACATCCTGGCGACGAGATGCTGGTGATTCCGCTCCTGCGAGTCGCACGCCGTCGCGAAACGACGACGGTCGCGCTCCAGCTCGCTCGTCACACGCGCCACGTCGCCCGTCAGAACCAGCTGCCCGTCGTCGAGATCACCGACCCAGTAGTCGCCGATGTCGTCCGCGACGGTCTCCGGACAGAGGGCTTCGACGACGAGCTGTGTGCCGAAGTGATCGATCGGGCAGAACCTGCATCGCGATTCCTCGCCGACCACCCCACAGAGGTACTCCAGACCGCAGCGCAGCTGCGAGACATTGAGCACCGGTTCTGGCCCGTGGTGCTCTTGCGGGCAGGGGCACCGACATACATCGCGCCCATCCAGCCGCGCTTCGTCTACCCGCTGTTCGGCATCCCGAGGCAAGCGCTCTGGGGAGACGACCGACCGTTGGCGCTGGGCCTCTCGCGAGAACACGTGTATTACAGCGGGAGCAGTCGAGCGCTTCCCCCACCTGGCGCTCGCATCCTCTGGTACGCCTCTGCGGACGACACGGAAACCATTCGGAGCATCGTTGCCTACTCCAGGAGCCTCGGTTACGAGCGCACATCACCCGACGAGGCATTTCGCAGACACAAGCAGGTCGGGGTGTTTAAGCGTCGGGACGTGCGCTCAGCTGCCGACAAGCGCGGACGAGTCACTGTCATACGGTTCGAGGACACTGAGTTGTTAGGCCGCCGGATCGGGGGTCCCGAACTTGCCGAACTGTTGGAGCAGCACGACGTGAAGCACCCGATACCCTCGTTCCGGCAGGTACCGTCCACGCTGTTTGACGACCTCATCCAGAGCCAAGGCAGGAGCGCACGTTGACATCGATCCTGCTCTCAGTGCGGCCCGCCTTCGCACACGCACTGCTGGAGGGCACGAAGACCGCCGAGGTTCGACGACGGTTTCCCGCCGTCGCAACGCCCGCCACGATCTACGTGTACTCAAGCACCCCGGACCGCGCAGTCCTCGGCACCATCGAGCTCGAAGGCATCGACCGCCCTGCCGCGTCGTCCGTATGGGACTTGTACCGGCATGAGATCCAGATTCATCGGCAACCGCTCGAGGAGTACCTCGACAACGTCAACGACGCTGCCATCCTGCGTGTGCGCTCGCCAATCCGGTGGCCGAAGGCCATGCCGCTGGCACTGCTCCGGAGCGAAATCGGGCTCGAACCACCACAGAGCTTCCGGTACGTCGACCCAGCGCGAGAAGAACGCCTCCGCGCATGGGGTGAGAGCGGTACCTCGACGATGTTGCCGGCACTGACCGCCGTCGGCTAACCCGAAAGCGGAGTCGGATCAGAGAGCGGCGTGCGCAATTGCTCCAGCAGCGACCGGTCGTTCCACCGGTTCAGCCACCGGTACCCCCACAACTGGTCGGCCTCGAAGCGGGTTGCGTTCAGTGCTGGACGGAGCTGCTGCTCCCATACCTCGCCGCGGTACCACGCGGGACCGACCGTCGCCGACGTCAAGGTGCCGAAGTCGACCGGTCGTGGCCAATTCGACCAGAACCAGGTTGAGCCAGGCACTTCGACGCAACCGCAGATGAAAATGCGATCGCCACTGCTGAGGACTTCGAAGCAGAACCGCCACCAGTCGGGGTCGTTGTCGTCGCCGACGTCGCGGTAGATCGATGCCCACGGGCTGTGGTCGCTCCGGGAACGGACCACCTCCTCGGCGTCCCGGTACGAGCGGAGGACCTCGTATCCGGCGGGCCGGTGTCGTTGTCGCGGTACCAGAGTTCTTCCGGCCGCTCCGGCTCGAGGACACGGAGCAGTTCGAGCGCCCCGGCCGGCGAACCCTGAGTGCCGATGAGTTTGAGGGTAATGGTCGGCTACCAGCGGCGCCCGTTCAGCAGGGCGACGATGGTCCGCTGCGGTTTTCCCGGCGGCGAGTCACCGGTGCGGCGTCGTGGGAAGCCCGTCGATTTACAGCGTCGGGTGCGGGGACGCCATGAAGAAGCGGGATCGACGCCTGGGTCATCACCGGGATCTCCTGGGGAACCTCGCTCGCGTTGGCGTACACACAACAACACCCGCAACGTGTTCGTGCACTCGCACTCATGGCCGTCACGACGACACATCGTCCCCGACGTGTTAGGTTGTGCACAACCTAATGGAGCACCACGTGAAACTGACCAGCTGGATCGACCTCGTCACCGGTGGCCTGCTCGCCGGGCACGGCTTCGCCACGGTTCGCCGCACCCCGCTGCGCGCCAGGGCCCAGCGGATGCAGCGCCGGGGCTTCGAGCCGGGCGTCCCGCACGCACTCGGCATCCCGGCCCTGGAAGTCCTGTCCGGGTTCGGACTCGCCGCTGCAGCGGTCCGCCGTGCCCCCGGGAGTGACCTGATCGGCACCGGCGCCACCATCGCGGCGACCGCCCTCGGCGGGACCCGGCTCGTGATCGACCTCGAAGACCGGCAGGCGACGACCACGACCGGTGTTGCCGGGGCACTCGCGCTCGTCGGCGCACTGCGTCTGGCCGCCTCGACCCGCGGCCGTCCTGTCGCCCGGATCCTCACGCTCGGTGCCGCTGCTGCCGCGATCACGTTCGAGGCCGCACGCCGACGCCGAGTCCCCCGCAGCCGTAGCCGCTGACCTCGGCTCCCCCACTCCACCGAACCCCACCACGACCGTGAAAGGCACCACCCCGATGGCAACCCGCACCCCCGCAGTCCGCTCCACCCGCCCCCGGACCATCGTCCGCATCCTGTTCGGCGCGCTGCTCACCTGGGCCGGCATCAGCCATCTGACGGTGGCCCGCGAGGAGTTCCAGGCGCAGGTGCCGAAGTTCGTGCCGCTGCCGACGGACGTCACGGTGATCGCCTCCGGCGTGGTGGAGATCTCGCTCGGGGCTGCGCTGATGCTCCTGGCTCGGCGTCAGGTGACGGTCGGGTGGGTCGTCGCGGTGTTCTTCCTGGCGGTCTTCCCCGGCAACATCGCGCAGTGGATGCACCACCGCGACGGGTTCGGCCTGGACACCGACACCAAGCGCTTCGTCCGCCTGCTGTTCCAGCCCGTGCTCATCGCCGTCTCCCTGTGGGCCACGAACGCGCTGCGCAAGCGCCGCTGAACCGGCCTGCGCGAGCGCCGCTGATCGGCGCTGCACTCGCGCGGCCGCGGCCATGGGGCAGAATCGGCCCCATGAGCGGGGACGACATGGATCAGCCGCGCGTGGTCGCGGTGAGCAAGGACGGCGAGCACCGGTTCAGCAAGCCGTTGGTCGACGCGGTGACGCTCGTGGCGGGGTGGGGCATCGAGGGTGATGCCCACGCCGGCACGACCGTGCAGCACCGCTCCCGGGTCGCCCGTGACCCCTCGCAGCCGAACCTGCGCCAGGTCCACCTGCTGCACGCCGAGCTGTTCGACGAGGTCGCCGAAGCCGGGTTCAGCGTCGAGCCGGGCCAGATGGGCGAGAACGTGACGACCAGCGGCGTCGACCTGCTCGGACTGCCCGAGGGAGCGGTGCTGCACCTCGGTGACGACGCCTCCGTCCGGGTCACCGGCCTGCGGAACCCGTGCCAGCAGATCAACGGCTTCGAGCCGGGACTCCTGCGTGCCGTGCTGGGGCGCGCCGAGGACGGCACGGTCGAGCGCAAGGGCGGCGTGATGAGCGTCGTGCTCACGGGCGGCACGGTTCGACCGGGCGATCGCATCCGGGTCGAGCTCCCCGACGGCGAACGACGACCCCTCCAGCCCGTCTGATGACCCAGCGCGTGCGACGCGTCCTGGTGCTCGGTGGCACCGGTTGGCTCGGACGGACGATCGTCGACGAGCTGTTGGCCGAGGGCGCCGACGTCACCTGCCTCGCCCGGGGCACCACCGGCAGCGTCCCCGAGGGAGCGCGGTTCGTCCAGGCGGATCGAACCCTGCCCGGCGCCTACGAACAGGCCACCGGCGACTGGGACGAGGTCATCGAGCTCGCCCACGCCCCCGAACTCGTCGCCCCGGCGCTCGACGCCCTCGCCCACCGGGCCGCGCACTGGACCCTGGTGTCGACGGTCTCGGTGTACGCAGAGAACGACGAGCCGGGCGCCGACGAGTCCGCTCGACTGGTGGAGCCGAGGGACCCGTCCGCCTACGCCGACGCGAAGGTCCTCGCCGAACGCACCACCCGGCTCCGCCTCGGATCGCGGCTGCTCATCGCGCGACCGGGGTTGATCGTCGGGCCCGGCGACCCCAGTGACCGGTTCGGGTACTGGCCGGCACGCTTCGACCGAGGTGGGCCGGTGCTGGTGCCGACGACGGCGGAGCGGTTCGTCCAGGTGATCGACGTCGCAGACCTCGCCGCCTGGCTCGTCCGTGCCGGGCGCGACGGGTTCGTCGGTACGGTCAACGCCGTGGGCGCTCCGACGCCGATGCAGGACTTCTTCCGGTGCGTCGCCGAGGTCACCGGCTTCGACGACGAGCTGGTCACGGTCGACGACGACGTCCTGCTTGCACACGACGTGGCCTACTGGGCCGGACCGCGATCACTCCCCCTGTGGATCCCGGTGTCGGAGGCCGGGTTCGCGCAGCGCTCCGCGGTGGCGTTCACGGACGCCGGCGGGGTGACCCGACCTCTCCGGGACACCGTCGTGCGGGTGCTCGAGGACGAGCGTGCCCGCGGGACGGATCGGGAACGCCGTGCCGGCCTCACCGCGACAGCGGAACGGGCGATCCACACCAGGTAGACGCGCGGTCCGCACGAGCGAGATCAGGTCGCAGCGGCAGCCTGCTCGTACAGACTCGTCGCCAGGTCGTTGAGCACCTCGTGCAGTTCACCCTTGTGCGCCCCGTCGACGGCTCGGAGCATCGCTGCGTACCGCTCCTGGTAGTCCGACACGACGACGTGGCCCGGGGGCAGCAGCCGCAGCAGTGAGCCCCGGCGGTCGGCCGGGTTCGGTGCGCGCTCGAGCAGGCCGGCGGTGCTCATCCGGTCGATCATGTTCGTCACCGCGCCCGAGGTCAGCCCCAGGTACCCGGCGACCTCGGTCGGCGTGGAGTACCCGGTGTCACTGATGAGCACCAGGGCGCGGAGGGCGTTCTCGTGCACGCCCGCCCGGGCGCTGAGCTGGCTCACCAGGCTGGCGTTCGCACGGACGACGGCGGTGAACGCGGCCATGAGATCGGCGGCGTCGTCGTCGTTCGGTGCTGCTGCCACGAGGGCCTTCTTCCGTGTCGGGGACCGGGGGACAAGGTGCGTCCCCCTCACTGGGGTGAGTATACGAGTGGTCAACTTGGTGAATCACTGACTATCTTAACCATCGAAGTAAAACAGCCCGAAGGTCTTGCTTCCCCCGACTTCCTGAAACCACCACCGAACGAAGAGGTACCCCGTGTCCACCAAGCTCCGCACCTCCGCACTGAAGCGGATCCGCTTCGCCCCCGTGGCGCTCCTCGCGGGTATCTTCGCCGCCGTCCTGCTCTCCCTCTCGCTCACCGGCACCCTCTCCGGGTTCGCCGCGAGCATCACCAACAGCAGCAACACCGCCGGCAGCGGCACGCTGATCATGCAGGAGCAGAACGCCGGCGCGACCGTCACCTGCCTCAGCACCGACGGCGGCTCGGTCTCGACGAACTCGGCGACCTGCTCGACGATCAACAAGTTCGGCGGCAGCACGACGATGACCCCGGGCAACACGGTCAACACCGCGATCTCGATCAAGAACACCGGCACCGCGAACGCCAGCACCTTCACGCTGAACCCGGGCGCCACGTGCACCCAGTCGGCGAACGGTTCGGCCAACGGCACCGCGACCGACCTCTGCGCCAAGATGAACCTCGTCGTCACCTCCGGTTCGACCACCGTGTTCAGCGGCACCCTCGCCAGCTTCAAGGGTGCGGCGGCGTCGGCCTTCACGATGCCGCAGGCTCCGGCCGCCGGCGCGAGCGTCCCGTTCAACTTCGCGGTGACCCTGGACTCCTCGGCCGGCAACACCTACCAGGGCCTCGCTGCCTCGGTCCCGATGACCTGGACCTTCACGGCCTGATCCAGCCTGATCCGGCCTGATCCACCCCCATCACCCCTCCCCCAGACCGGCGACGCTCGGCCGACCCCCCTCCGGCCGAGCGTCGCCACCCCAGCAAGACCAGCAAGACCAGCAAGACCCCCGCCCCACCCCGACCTCCCGGAGCAGAGCCCATGAGCCAGACCGCAGCGATCCCGCTCAGCGGCATGCTCGACCGCCCGGTCCTCCGGGGCCGTCAGGTCACCCGCTCCGAGACGGTCCTCGCTTGGTCGGTCGCCGCGATCGCCGCACTGCTGCTCACCGCCGCCGTCCTGTTCCTCTCCGCCGGCGGGCGCTGGTTCGTCGTCGAGACCCCCTCGATGGGCGAAGCCGCCCCGGTCGGCACCCTCGTGCTCGACCTGCCGGTGGACGTCGCCACGCTCAGCGTGGGCGACATCGTCTCGTTCGAGACCTCCGCCAACCCGGACGTCGTCTACACGCACCGCATCGTCTCGATCGACGCGGACGGCGGGATCCACACCCGCGGTGACGTCAACGGCGCGACGGACCCGTGGACGCTCACCCAGGCCGACGTGATCGGCACCCCCGCGCTCCTGGTCCCGCGCATCGGCTGGCTGCTCCGTGCCGCCCCGATCCTGCTCATCGGCACGCTGATCATCCTGACCCTGACCAGCGCGTTCACCGACCGGGTGACCCGTTCCTGCCTGCGGATCGCGGGCAGCGCCCTCACCGTCTCGTACGCGGCGTTCGTGTTCAAGCCGTTCGTCAACGTGACGACGATCACGAACACCTCGAGCCCGGCCGGCGTCGAGGCCACCGTGATCTCGTCGGGGATCTTCCCGGTCCGCGTCGACGCCCACGGCGGCAACAGCGTCCACCTGGTCGACGGCGAGATGGGCCGGGTCGTCATCCACGAGCTGACGAAGAACGGGCACTACCAGCTCATGTCGAACATCGACCTCGACCCCCTGGGTTGGGTCGCACTGATCGCCGTGTGCCTCGTGCCGCTCGTGGCGTGCCTGGCGGTCGGCCGCGTCGAGGCGGTGCGTCCCTCGTGATCCTCCGCCGCCTGCGCGACGGTCGCGTCGTCGCCGTTCTCCTCGTGGTCGCCCTGGCCGTCGTCGTCCTGCTGAACCAGTTCGCCCCGACCCGCTCGGCGTACACCGCCCGCGTGACCAACAGCGCGAACACGGCGGCGACCGCCCCGTACTTCACGTGCACGGGCGCCGTCGGCGCGGACACCGTGAACGCCTTGTTCGCCTACCGCCTGACCGAGGCTTCTGGCTCGAAGACGGCCACCGACTGGTCGGGTCGTGCTGCGAACGGCACCTACCAGGGCGCCATGACCGCGACCACGCCGAGCCCGAACGCCTGCCCGCGTGACAGCGGGAGCGCCTACGCGCTCAACGGGTCCACGAGCTACGTCTCCACCCCGCGCTCGTACGCCAACCCCACGACCTTCAGCGAGGAGGTCTGGTTCCGCACCACGGTCGCCGGCGGCATGCTCATCGGCTTCGGCAGCAGCCAGACCGGAGCGTCGAGCCAGCACGACCGGAAACTCTACGTGACCACCAGCGGCCAGCTCGCGTTCGGCACGTTCAGCGGCACCACGCAGGTCCTCACCTCGCCGAAGGCCTACACCGACGGCGCCTGGCACCACACCGTCGCCACGATGTCGCCCACCAACGGCATGCGCCTGTACGTCGACGGCACGCTCGTCGCGTCGAACGCGGCCTTCAAGAGCCCCGAGAACTTCACCGGGTACTTCCGCGTCGGCTACGACGTCGTCAGCGGGTGGCCGGGTTCCACGAACAACCCGTACTTCACCGGGTCGATGCGGTACGCCGCCGTCTACGGCACCGAACTGACGGCCAGTCAGGTCGCCGCGCACGCGGCCGCCGGTTCCTGACGCACTGACTGCCGGCCTGGAGGCGCGTGGCCGTGCCCGCCACGGGCCTCCAGTCCGTCCCCTGGTCACGTCGACGACGTGGGCCGGGTTGGCGGACCGGGCCCACCAACCCGCGGATTCGGGCCGACGAATCCCGCTGATCAGGCCTTTTCGTGCCCCGGGCCGTGCCAGGATCGTCAGGTCCTGAGACGTCGGAGTCTCCATCCGACCGTCTCGAAAGGCGCCACCCCATGTCCTTCTGGGCCCTCTTCCTCATCGCGCTCGGCGTCTCCGCGGACGCCTTCGCCGTGGCCCTCGGCAAGGGCCTGCACATGAAGCGCTTCGACGTGCGGCACGCGATCGTGATCGCGCTCACGTTCGGGGTGTTCCAGGCGGTGATGCCGTTGCTCGGCTGGCTGCTCGGGTCGGCGTTCGCGCAGTACATCGCGGCCTTCGACCACTGGGTCGCGTTCGGGCTGCTCGCGCTGATCGGCGGGAAGATGCTGTGGGAGGCGTTCTCGAAGCACGAGGACACCGAGCAGGACACCGATCGGCTGCCGATCCGGGAGCTCCTCGTGCTGGCGGTGGCGACCAGCATCGATGCCCTGGCGGTCGGCGTCACCCTGGCGTTCCTGCCCGTCTCGATCGGCGGCGCGGTGCTGCTCATCGGGATCACGACCGCGGTGCTGTCGTTCGTCGGGGTCCTGGTCGGTCGCCGTGTCGGTGCCCGCTTCGGCAAGCCGGCGGAGATCGCGGGCGGTGTCGTCCTGATCCTGATCGGTCTGAACATCGTGCTGGAGCACACCGGCGTCATCGGCTGAGGCCGCGGTCAGAACCGACACCGGACGAACGGGAGGCCCGTGGCGAGCTGCCACGGGCCTCCGGTCTGGTGCTGGTGGGCGTCAGTACCCGCCCGTGGTGCTGGTCGGGGTGTTCGCGAGGACCGTGACCACGAAGATGATCCAGAAGATGCCGAACACGAGCGACAGGGCGCTGATGATGACGCCGGCGAGGGCCAGGCCGCGGCCGCGCTCTCCGGTCTTCTTGATCTGCGAGAGCGCGATGATGGACACCACGAGGCCGGCGATGTTCACCACGAAGGCCAGGACGAACCCGACGATCGCCATGACGTTGAAGCGGTCGGACGAGGGCTGCATCGGAGCGCCGTAGGGCTGTCCGCCAGCTGCGTAGGGGTTCGGGTTCTGCTGGTTGTACTGGGGCGTGCCGTCACTCATGGCGCCGCGTCCTCTCTGATCAGGGGGATGTCTACACAGGAAACGTACAGGACCAACGGGCCGCGATGTGCGGTGGGATCATCGGAGCATGGGATGGCTGCGCCGACACCTGCTGCACGGCGGCCGGTACGACGAGCGGGACCGACGTGACCAGCTCCGGCGGTACGTGATCCGCGGCGACCGGCTGGTCGCGTTCCTCACCGAGCACGACGACCCCCACGTCGTCCGGGTGCAGGAGCGTGTGGACCATGCGCGTGGGCTGCTCGAGCACGGCTGGGACCGTGACGACCTGCTGACGGTCGCCGCGCCGGTGCGGGCACCGTGGCCGAACGGCAAGGGGCGTGATGCGGGGGCACCTGCTCCGGAGTACGCCGACCGGGCGGACGGGCTGATCGGGGACCTGAACGCCGTGGCGCTCGAGCTGCGGGCCGTCGCCGAGGTCTGATGCGGCACTGACCGGCAGGGCAGCACCCCTCAGATGTCGAGCACCCCGTCCACCGCGTCCGCTCGGTCGGCGATGTGCCCGCTGTCGATGTCCTCGTCCAGGTGCACGCCGACGTACGGCCGGTCCTGCACGTGCCCGGCATCGTCGAACACCCGGTAGCGCCGACGGAGCCGCAGGTACGGCACGGCGCTGTGCTCGAACGACACCACGACCTCGGTCGCGGGCCACTCCCCCTCGACGGTGACCTCGACGGCCCGGTAGGCACTCGCCGACCGGCGGGGCTCGGGGTGGTCGCGGGTCCACCGGATGTCGGGCTGGTCGAGTGCCTCGAACACGCCCACGAGGTCCGCGACCGCGCGCTCCCGTGCGGCAGCGTCCAGGTCGTGCAGCGGCCAGCGCGCGCCCTCGACGTCGGTCACGTCGAACCGCTCCGTCCACGGTGCGAGGGCCGTTTCCTGTCGGTCCTGCTCGTCCTCCCACGACGTCTCGTCCTCGTCGATCGCGGGGCGGGACGGCAGGTCCCCCGTGGTCACGGTGGCGGGCAGGCCACCGGTCACGTCGAGGTCGACCTCGCGGGAGACGTAGACGACGTTCCGGAACACGGACGCGTCGGGCTCCAGTCGCGGACCGGTCGGTGCGTACCGGATGGTGAGGACCGAGCCGGTACGGCGGACGTCCTCGACCAGGTGGTCGACGGCGATCGTCGTCCGGCTGCCGTCGGTCCGCACGAGCACGAGGTCGGTCGGCGGGGTCGGCAGGGGTGGCGCGGGAACGGCCGGTGCTCCCGACCGACGAGGGAAGTCGTCCTCGTCGTCGTCGGCGTCGGATCCGGCACCCCAGGAGTAGCGGGGGCCGTCATCGTCCGCGTCGTCGTCGTCCAGCAGCTCGGGGTCGTCGTCCTCCGGCTCCTCGCCGGCCGCCAGCGTCGCGGCCCACTCCTCCGGCGACGGCCAGAACGGCTCCGACGGCGCCCACGGCAGGGTCTTCGGGTCGACGCCGTCGAGCGGGTCGTCCGAGTCCCCGTCGTCGTCCTCCGGACCCTCGAGGCCCTCGTCCTCGGAGTCCTCGTCCTCGTCCTCACCCATCCACATCGACGCGTCACGCGGGTCGCCGATCCACAGCCCCTCGACGTCCGCCCCGAGCACGCGTCGATCACCGAGGTCGACCGTGCACGTCACCCCGGTCGGCGTGACGTGCACGGCGGTCCGGGACATCTCGTCGAGGTCGTCGCCCACTTCCTCGAGCGATCCGTAGACGACCCAGGCGCCCCCGTCGGTCGCGAGGACCCCGACCTCGTCGACCGCACCGTCCGGCAACGGGGCGTCCGGCCACGTCACCCACCGCACGTCGTCGCCCGTGACGACCGCCGCGACCGGTCGCGTGGCGTCCGGCACGATCGTCGCGTCACCGACGCCGACGGCGTCGATGGGCTCGAGGAAGCTGCTCATGCAGCGACCGTACCGCGGCCCTGTGGCCGGCCCGTGAACAGCCGGGAGGCCCGTGGCGGGCCCGCACCGCGCCTCCCGTCCGCTCGTTCCCGGTCCACCTGCCGGACCCGCCGCAGCCGTCGGGCGCATGATGGGCGGATGGCACGCATCCTCGTCACCGGATCCACCGACGGCCTCGGGCGGGGAACCGCCGACTCGCTGCTCCGCAGCGGACACGACGTCGTCGTCCACGCGCGCAACCGGGCCCGCGCCGAGGCGGTCGCCGACCTGGTGGAGCGCGGCGCCGAACTCGTCGTCGCCGACCTGGCGGACCGCGACGCCGTGATCGCCACCGCCCGGGAGCTCGACGCCGGCACCCCGCTCGACGCCTTCGTGCACAACGCCGGCGTGATCTCCGGCCGTTCCCTGGTGCCCGTGAACGTCGTGGCGCCGTACCTGTTCACCGCGTTGCTCCGCTCGCCGGGGCGGCACGTGTACCTGAGCAGCGGGATGCACCGGGGCGGCCGTCCGCGCCTGGACACCGTCGACTGGACCGGCGCTTCGGAGACGAACTCGTACTCCGACACGAAGCTGTTCGTGACGGCGCTCGCCGCCGAGGTGCCGCTCCGACGCCCGGGCGTGCTGAGCAACGCCGTCGACCCGGGCTGGGTGGCGACCAAGATGGGCGGGGCCGGCGCTCCGGACGACTTCGAACTCGGACACCGCACGCAGGAGACGCTCGCGACCGACCCGGACCAAACCGTGACGGGTGGTTACTGGTTCCACGGGGAGCGGCAGGAGCCGCACCCGGCGGTCGCCGACCAGCGGTTCCGCACCGAACTGCTCGACGCGCTGGCGACGGCCACCGGCGTCACGCTCTGAGTCGCTGACGGACCGGCGCGACCGGTCGGGTGCTCCTGCGAAGGCGTTCGTGGCGTCCGGACCAGGATGGGCTCGACGCGAAGAACGGAGGACCCGGTGACCCTCGGCCTGCACAACGGAACGAGTGGGTGGCAGCGTGTGCGACGGCACGGCCTGCTCCTCGCGAACGTCGCCGTCTTCGTCGTGTGCTTCGTCGGCATGGTGTTCGCCGGGTGGCGGGTGTCCGCGGCGGACGCACTCCAGCACGGTGAGGCGGCCGTGTCGCTCTGGGGCTTCCTGACGAGCGGCGACTTCGCCGAGGCCACCTTCGAGAACTGGGAGAGCGAATTCCTGCAGATGGGCGCGTACATCGTGTTCACGGTGTTCCTGTTCCAGAAGGGGTCGAGCGAGTCCGAGCCCCTGGATCAACAGAGCCCGCAGGACGAGGACCCCCGGGAGCACGCCGACGACCCGAAGGCCCCGTGGCCGGTGCGCCGGGGCGGGATCGTGCTCGTGCTGTACGAGAACTCCCTGCTGATCCTGTTCGCGGTGCTGTTCCTCGGCAGTGTCGTGGGGCACCTGATCGGTGGTGCGGCGGCCTACAACGAGGAGCAGCTCGAACACGGCGGCGATGTCGTCACGGCGTGGGGCTACCTGGGCACGAGCCAGTTCTGGTTCGAGTCGATGCAGAACTGGCAGTCGGAGTTCCTGGTCATCTCGGTGATGGTGATCGCCACCGTGTCCCTGCGGCAACGAGGGTCGAGCCAGTCGAAGCCCGTGGCCGCGCCGACGGAGCAGACCGGCGCCTGAGCGGACCCGGCTGACGACGATCGCGGGGTTTCCCCACCGACCACGGGGGGCAGCACCGGTGTGCGGGCGGACCCCCGCGGCGAGGCTGGTGTCGGGCAATAAGCTCGTCACCGACACGAAGAGGTCCGCATGTACACCGCCGTCGCCACCCCGGGCGCACCCACCACCGTCCCCCGGTTCCGACCGTTCCGAGCCGTCGCCGACGGCAGCACCTGGCGGGCCTTCGCGTTCCACGCCGCGCACCTGCCGATCGCGATCGCCGCGCTGGCCTGGTTCGTCGTGGTGCTGGCCGTCGGCATCCCGGTGTCGCTGACCTGGGTCGGCCTGGTCGTCGCCGCGTTCCTGCTCGGTGGGTCGCACTGGTTCGCCGCGGTCACCCGCCGGATGTCCGCCGCGCTGCTCGGGCAGGTCGTCGTCGCCCCGGCACCGCCCCGTGCAGGTTCGACGCCGCTCGGCACCGCGTTCGCCCGGCTGTCGGACGGCCCCACCTGGCGGGCGTTCGCGTACCTGCTCGCGGGGTTCGTGCTGACCACCACCACGTTCGCCGTCTCGACCGCTGTGCTCGTGAGCGGTCTGGGCGCGATGACCCACGCGGCGTGGGGGCACTTCCTGCCGGCGCAGCGGGGCGCGGACGGCGAGCTCCACAGCGGTGCGCAGTTCCTCGGCGTGTACGTCGACACCCCGCCGCTGCAGGTCGCGTTCGCGGTGCTCGGCCTGCTCATCGTGCTGTTCCTCTGGCCCGCGGTGAACCACGGGCTCGCTGCACTGCAGCGTGTGGTCATCCGCGCCCTGCTCGGTGCCACCGCCCGTGACCTGCGGCTCCGCCAGGTCACGGCCTCGCGCGACGCCGCCGTGCTCGACGCCGACACCACCCTGCGCCGCATCGAGCGGGAGCTGCACGACGGTACCCAGGCCCGGCTCGTCGGCCTGGCGATGACCCTGGGCGACGCCCGCGACCGCCTGCAGACCGGCGCCGACCCGGACGCGGTCACCGCGCTGGTCGACCGGGCACACGCGTCGACGAAAGAGGCGCTGGTCGAGCTCCGCGCCCTGGCTCGCGGCATCCACCCGCCCGTCCTCGACGAGGGGCTCGAGGCCGCGCTGACCTCGGCGTGCTCCCGGACCCCGTTCCCCGTCGCGCTGTCGGTGGACCTGCCCGTCCGGCCGTCCCGCGTCGTCGAGGGGATCGCGTACTTCGGGGTGCTCGAGCTGCTGACGAACGTGTCGAAGCACGCCGGAGCCTCGGCCACCGCCGTCCGGGTCGGCATGCTCGGCACCGACCTGCTCGTCGAGGTGGAGGACGACGGCCACGGCGGGGCACACGTCGCGCTCGGCACCCCCGACGGTCACGGCACCGGCCTGGCCGGGGTGCTCGAACGGCTGCGCGCCGTGGACGGGGACCTGCAGGTGGACAGCCCCGCCGGCGGCCCGACCCGCATCCGGATGCGCATGCCGAGCGGAGCCGAACGGTGAGGATCGTCGTCGCCGACGACAACACGATCGTGCGCGAGGGGCTGACGTCCCTGTTGCGTGGTCGCGGGCACGAGGTCGTGCCGGTGTCGGACGGCGACGCCGCGGTGGCCGCGGTCGCGCACGGCGCGGTCGACGTCGTGGTGATGGACATCCGGATGCCGCCGACGCACACCGACGAGGGCGTCCGTGCGGCCATGCGGGTGAAGGACGTCCGGCCCGACGTCGGGGTGCTCCTGTTCTCGCAGTACGCCGAGGCGCAGTGGGCTCGGGCGCTGCTCGACGTCGCCACCGTCGGGGTCGGGTACCTGCTGAAGGACCAGGTCGCCGAGGTCGGCACCTTCATCGACTCACTGCACCAGGTCGCCGCGGGCAACGTCGTGCTCGACCCCGAGGTGGCTGCCGCACTGGTCCAGGCGCCGCGTGCCACGAGCGGTCCGCTCGACTCGCTCACCGCCCGCGAGACCGACGTGCTGCGCCTGATGGCCGAGGGTCGGTCGAACGCCGCGATCGCGGACACGCTGTTCCTGTCCGGCGGGACCGTCGAGAAGCACGTCACCGCGGTCTTCACCAAGCTCGGGCTCGAGGCGACGCCGAACGAGAACCGGCGGGTCCTCGCGGTCCTGCGGTTCCTGGCGGACTGAGCGGGGCCCTGGACGGGCCGACGGACCGGACGGGAGGCCCGCGGCCAGCCCGCCGCGGGCCTCCCGTCCGGTCCGCACCACGCTGGTGCGGTAGGTTCCTGCGGAACGCAGTCCGCACGTGAGAGGGGGCGCCCGATGGCGCAGGGGCACCGCTCTCCGCCCACGATGAGCGACGTCGCCGCCGTGGCGGGTGTCTCGAAGAAGACCGTCTCGAACGTGCTGTCCGGCTACGAACACGTCTCCGTCCGCACCCGCGACCGTGTGATGGCTGCCGTCGACGAGCTCGGCTACGAGCTCAACGTCTCGGCCCGGAACTTCCGCGCCGGACGCTCCAAGGTGCTCGGGCTCGCGGTGCCGGAACTGCGGCAGGCGTACTTCGCCGAACTCGCCGACGCCGTCATCCGCGCTGCCGGAGCCGTGGGCTACACGGTGCTCATCGAGCAGACCGCGAGCGGCGTGCGCGAGGCGGACGCGATCACGCGGATGCGCGAGCACTCCATCGACGGCATCATCTACAGCCCCCTGACGGTCCGTCCGAGCGACGCCGCCGCGCTCGAGGTGAAGTTCCCCCTGGTCGTGCTCGGTGAGCCGATCCCGGACGCCCCCGTGCCGTTCATCGCCATGTCGAACGCGGACGCGCTGCGGGACGCGACCGCGCACCTGCTCGACGCCGGTCGGCGGTCGATCGCGTTCATCGGCTCCGACCCGTCGGGCCCCGTGCGCACGGCCCAGGAGCGACTGCGGGGCTACCGCGAGGCGCTCGACGACCACGGCGTGCCGTTCGCACCCGAGCGGGTGGTGCCGACCGCGCTGTGGCACCGGGCCGAGGGGGCGGCGGCTGCACGGCAACTCCTCGACGCCGGCGTGCCGGTCGACGGGATCGTCTGCTGCAACGACGCGCTGGCGCTCGGGGCGATGAGTGCCCTGCAGCTCGCTGGCCGGACCGTGCCGGACGACGTCGCGGTCGTCGGGTTCGACGACATCGAGGAGTCGGCGTACTCGACCCCGGCGCTGACCACGGTGTCGGCCGACCTGGACCGCGTCGCGGCGACGGCTGTCGGGGTGCTCGTCGCCCAGCTCGAGGAGGGCGCCCCGGCGACACCGGGGGTGCTGCGCTCGCCGCACGCACTCGTCGTCCGGGCGTCGTCCGGACCGTTGCGCTCGGTCTCTGCCTGACCCGGTGACCTCGGGTGCTCCCCGACCCCTTGACCGGGTGGTCGAGCACCGGCTACTGTCCACATTTACACCGGTGTAAATCCGGCATGGACGAGGTCCGCACACCGACGTGCCGGACGGATGGCAGGTTTTCGATGAAGAAGCACATCGCGGTCGTCGCGCTCGCAGCAGCGGCGTCGCTCTCCCTCGCCGGGTGCGCCGGCTCCCCCGGGTCGTCGGGTGACGGCGGCCACGTCGACCTGACGTTCTGGCACGGCTACACCGAGGCCGACGGCAAGGTCCTGGACGGCATCGTCAAGGACTTCAACGCCTCGCAGGACAAGGTCACCATCACGACCCAGACGAAGACCTGGGCCGTGATCGACGACACGATGCTCCCCGCCCTGTCCGCGAAGAAGGGCCCGGACCTCGTCGCGATGACCTCCGACCGGCTGCCGGTCTACGCGCAGAAGAAGGCGCTGGTCGACCTCAGCGACTTCTACGCCGACGACGCCAACAACACCGGGGACCTGAAGGAACAGGCCGTCGCGATGGAGCGGGTCGACGGCAAGGAGTACGGGGTGCCGAGCGGGTTCGTCCCGCTCTCCGTGATCTACAACAAGAAGCTGTTCGCAGCGGCCGGCATCGACTCCTTCCCGACCACCTGGGACGAGTGGGTCGCCGACGCGAAGAAGCTCACGAAGGACGAGAACGGCGACGGCACCCCCGAGCAGTACGGGCTCGTGCTGCCGGACCACCAGACCGTCGGCAACGGCATCTGGCCGAGCCTGTTCGCCGGCAACGGCGGATCGATCACGAACGAGGCGGGCACGAAGTCCACCATCGACTCCGCCGCGAACGCCGAGACGCTCGAGTACTGGGCGAAGGCGGTGCGCGACGACAAGATCTCGCCGACCGGTGTCGACGGCATCGCCGCGGACAAGCTCTTCACGGCCGGAAAGACCGCCATGGAGATCGGCGGCCCCTGGATGGCCGGCGTCGCCGAGGCCTCGGACATCGACTACGGCATCGCCGCGATCCCGGCGGGCCCCGAAGCGCAGGTGGCCTCGGCCATCGGCATCTCGCTCGGTGTCACGGCCCAGACCGACGACGCGAAGCAGGCCGCGGCCGAGCGGTTCCTGCGCTACTTCAACAAGCAGTCCGTCGCGACGAAGTGGGCCCTCGGGTCCGGCTGGCCGCCGCTCCGCACCGACGTCACCGCCGCGGACGTCGACGAGAACCCGACCGTCGCGACGCTCACCGGGCTGCCGGGCACCACGATCCCGCTCCTGCCCGGCGTGGTCGACAGCGCTGACGTGCTCACCGCCGTGGACACCGCGACCCAGAAGGCGATGGCGGGCGGGGACCCCGGATCGCTCCTCGCCACCGCCGACGCCGACGTGCAGTCGGCCCTGAAGTAGCAGCAGCGGCCCTCGG
Organism: Curtobacterium sp. WHRI 8282; assembly: GCF_040223925.2. Taxonomy (NCBI): domain Bacteria; kingdom Bacillati; phylum Actinomycetota; class Actinomycetes; order Micrococcales; family Microbacteriaceae; genus Curtobacterium; species Curtobacterium sp. WHRI 8282. Next base: position 659,177 of record NZ_JBEHCD020000001.1, on the reverse strand, counting down.
AGGACCCTCGTGACCACGCAGCAACTCGGCCGACGCCGTCGGTACCGACCACCGGGCCAGCTCGGCGGACGATCGCCCCTGAACGGCACGTTCCGCCGCCGCGCCACCATCGTCGGGTTCCTCGCACCCGCGATCGTCATCCTCGGGGCGTTCGTGCTCTGGCCGATGCTCTCGGCGCTCCGGCTGTCGTTCACCGACGCCAGCGGGTTCGGCGACCCGTCGTTCATCGGGTTCGCGAACTACGTCCGGGTCTTCACCGACCCCGACGTCCTGCGGTCCATCGGCAACACCGCGCTCTACTCGGTGCTCTTCACCCCCGTCGCGATCGTCGTCGCCCTGGTGCTCGCCCTCGTGCTGAACCACCCGGCCCTGCCGTTCCGCGGGTTCTTCCGGTCGGCGTTGTTCCTGCCGTTCATCGTGTCCCTGGCCGTCGCCGCGTTCGCGTGGTCGTACCTGCTCGACCCGCAGATCGGCCTGCTGAACCACTGGCTGCAGCTCGTCGGCATCCGGCTCGGCAACGTGCTGCAGGACCCGACGCTCGCGATGCCCACCGTGGTGCTCGTGGCCGTGTGGAAGAACTTCGGCTTCTACATGGTGATCTTCCTGGCCGGGCTGCAGGAGATCCCCACCAGCCTGTACGAGGCAGCACAGCTCGACGGGGCGAACGGCCGCCAGCGGTTCGCGAACGTCACCTTCCCGATGCTGAGCAACACGATGGCGTTCGTCGTGATCGTCGCCCTCATCGCCGCGCTGCAGGCGTTCGACCAGATCTACGTCCTGACCGGCGGTGGTCCGTACCGGTCGACCGAGACGATCGTCATGCAGATCTACCAGTCCGGCTTCAAGGACCTCGACCTCGGGTTCGCGAGCGCCCTGGCGTACGTGCTCCTCATCGCGACCCTGCTGCTCAGCCTCGTGCAGTTCCTGTTCTTCGGGAAGCGCGGAGAGGACACCGCATCATGACCGCACTCCCCCGTCCCGCGACCGTCGTCCGACGCAGCACCGTGGCCCGTCGACAGCCGTCGATGCGCTGGCTCGGCTTCGCAGCCGTGGCCGTCGTGACCCTGGCGGTCCTGCTCCCCGTGCTCGTGATCGTGTTCACCGCGTTCAAGCCGGCGAGCGAGGTCAACGCCTATCCGCCGACGCTGTTCCCGCACACCTGGACGCTCGACAACTTCCGGGCGATCTTCACGCAGCTGCCGTTCGGGCGGCTCATCCTGAACAGCTTCGCCTTCGCCGGCGGTGTGACGGTGTTCGCGCTGGCGTTCGACGCGCTCGCCGCCTACGCCCTGGCACGGCTCGACTTCCGGGGCAGCAAGGTGCTGCTCATCGTGATCGTCGCCAGCCTGATGATCCCGTTCCAGGCGACGCTCATCCCGATCTACCAACTGGTGTCCGACCTCGGGTGGGTGAACACGTTCGCGGGGCTCATTGCTCCTCGGGCGGCCGACGCCTTCGGGATCTTCTTCCTGCGGCAGTTCTTCGTGTCGCTCCCCCGCGACCTGGACAACGCGGCGCGGATCGACGGGGCATCGGAGTGGCGGATCTTCCGGAGCGTCGTCCTGCCGAACGCCGTCCCCGCCCTGCTCACCCTCGGCATCTTCACCTTCGTCAACAACTGGAACGACCTGCTCTGGCCGCTGGTGTTCACCACCGACCAGGACATGGGGACCATCACGTCCGGCCTCACCCTGCTGACCGGGCCCGGCGGGATCATCCCGCAGGGCGTGATGATGGCCGGTGCCCTGATCGCCGTGCTGCCCCTCGCCGTCATGTTCCTGCTCGTGCAACGCCGCTTCATCGAGAGCGTCGCCAGCACCGGGCTCAAGTGACGACGACACCGCACGAGCCCGGAGCGGCCGTGCCCACCACGAAACGAGACACCATGCACTGGTCCGACGACGGCAGGCTGCACTTCGCCCTGGGCATCGAGGACACCTTCGTCCCGCAGGCCCGACCGGGTGAACGGCCCATCGACGAGTACGAGCTCACCGACCACTACCGGCAGTACGCCGCCGACCTCGGGCTGGCGGTCGACGTCGGCGCCGAGCTCCTGCGCTGGGGCGTCCCCTGGTACCGCGTCGCCCCCGAGCCCGGCGTCTGGGACTGGTCGTGGGTCGACGGCGTCATGGCGCGGTTCCGCGAGACCGGCCTGCGGCCCGTGGTCGACCTGCTGCACTACGGCACACCGCTCTGGCTCGACGGGCAGTTCGCCCACCCCGACTACCCGGCGCACGTCACCGAGTACGCCGCCCGGTTCGCGGCGCGGTACGGCGACGTCGCCACCGACTACACGCCCGTCAACGAGCCCGTCATCCACGCCCTGTTCTCGGGTGAGTACGGGTACTGGCCCCCGTACCTGACCGGCGCCGAGGGGTCGGCCCGGATCGCGTCCGCCCTGGCCAAGGGGTTCGTCTCGACGCAGCACGCGATCACCCGCGAACTCGGCGACGCCGCCACCTTCGTGCACGTGGACGCCGGCATCCGGTACGTCGGCGACGTCGACGCCCCGGAACACCGCGACACGGTCGCCCGCCTGCGCGCCCAGACGTTCCTGGTCGAGGACCTGGTCACCGGGGGCGTCGACGACGCGCACCCCCTGGTCGGACGGCTCCGGTCGGGGGGCGTGACCGACGCCGATCTCGACTGGTTCCGGCAGCACGCGGTCCGGCCCGACGTGATGGGCGTCAACTACTACCCGCTGCACTCCACCGAGGTGTTCGAGGCGGGGGTGCACCACGGCGGCGGGTTCGCCGACCCGCGGCCCTACGAGGACACCGGCGTCGAGGGGCTCCGCGACGTGCTCACCACCTACGCCGAGCGCTACGGTGCCCCGGTCATGCTCACGGAGACGTGCGTCACCGGTTCGGTCGAGGAGCGCATCGGCTGGCTGGACGCGTCGGTCACGGCCGTGCGGGAGCTCCGCGACGAGGGGGTGCCGGTCGTCGGCTACACCTGGTGGCCGCTGTTCGACATGTACGAGTGGACCTGGCGGCACACGGACGCGCCTCGCCAGGAGCACCTGCTCACGATGGGCCTCTTCGACCTCGTCGAGGACGGCGCCGGCGGCCTCGACCGTCGTCGCAACCCGGTCGCCGACGCGTTCGCCGCGCACACGCGACAGGAACGGGCCGTGGCAGCGGCCCTGTCCGCGACCCCGTGACGGTCTGGAGGCGCGGGTCGGGTCGGTCCCGCGCCTCCAGTCCGCCTCCGCGCACCACCACTGCACCACCAACCGAACGGAGCACCATGTCCCTCCGCCTCGGCGCCGCTCCGGCGCCTCGTCGACGCCGAACGCTCGCGCTCGTCGTCACCGCTGCCGCCGCCGCGGCAGCCCTCGTCGCCGGCTTCGCCGGCCCCCTCCCCGCCCAGGCGGTCACGACCGGCAACGGAGCCCTCGTGTACTCGCCGGCAGCGGGTTCCTCGTTCAACCCCGAGGGCGGCCGCGCTGCCGGTACCACCTACGCGAAGAACATCGTCCTGAAGAACAGCGGATCGGCCAACGGCCAGCAGTTCGTCACCTTCGACCAGCTCGTGCTCGAGAACGGCGTGCAGGTCTACCCGATCTACCGGAGCACGGACAACGGCACCTCGTGGAGCCGCGTCGCCACGGTCAAGCCGAGCACGCAGTTCCCGACGCTCACCCGCACCGCGCAGCCCTCGCTGTACGAGACGCCGATCCAGCTCGGCACGATGCCGGCCGGCACGCTGCTGCTGAGCGGCATGATCATGCCCACCGACCGTTCGAGCAGCCGACTGGTCATGTACAAGAGCCTCGACCACGGGCTGACCTGGTCCTTCGTGAGCACCGTCGACACCGGCGGTCCGGCCACCTACGACCCGAGTCCGACCTCGACGACCTCGACGGTGTGGGAGCCGTCCGTCGCCGTCGATGCGAACGGCGGGCTGGTCACCTACTTCTCGGACGAGCGGCAGAAGGCGAACAACGTCCTGCAGGCCGTCAGCTACCGGCGCTCGACGGACGGCGGCCTGACCTGGGGCGGCCTGGTCAACGTGTCCGCACCGACCAACAAGAGCGACCGTCCGGGCATGATCACGGTGACGCGGATCCCGAACGGCAACTACGTGGCGACCTTCGAGGTCGTCAACCGGCCGAGCCAGACGAACAACACGGCACCGGTGTACTTCAAGACCTCACCGGACGGCCTGAACTGGAGCCCCGAGACGAGCATCGGCACCAAGATCGCGCTGCCGGACGGCCGTGGCGTCGGGTCGTCGCCCGAGGTGCGCTGGGTGCCGACCGCGGGCAACGCCAACGGCATGATCGTCGTCTCGTCCAAGTGGTCCCTCGACAGCGCGGGCAACATCGACGGTGGCCAGAACTTCGTCGTGAACCGCAACCAGGGCACGGGTTCGTGGGAGCAGCTCCCGTACGCGGTGACGTACGACGCGCGGGACGCCGAGGGCGGGACGTTCAGCGGCTTCGCCCAGGGCTTCGACTCAAGCGCCGACGGCAAGACGCTGTACCAGGCGACGAACGTCGAGAACCTCACCACCACGTACAACGACGTGCGGGTCGGGTCGATCCCGATCAACGCGCAGCGGTACGAGGCCGAGTCCGCGGTCCGGAACGACACGAGCACCGTCACCCAGGCCGACGCCGTCGGTGGCGCGAAGGTCGGGAACATCAACAACGCGACGAGTTCCGTGCAGTTCACGGTGCAGGCCGCGACCGCGGGGACGTACACGGTGAACGTCCGGTACGACAACGGCACGGGTGCGACGAGCACGCACGCACTCGCGGTCAACGGGACCTCGGCCGGTTCGGTCAGCTACGCGCCGACCGTCAACTGGGGCCGGTTCGGATGGGCGCAGAAGACGGTCACCCTGAAGGCCGGCGCGAACACGCTCACCTTCACCAAGGGGACCGGGTTCGCGGAGCTGGACCAGATCCAGGTGTTCCAACCCTGACGCCGCACCTGCGGCCCTGGTCGGGACCGGGAGGCGGACTGGAGGCCCGTGGCGGACCCGCCACGGGCCTCCCGTCCGTCCCGGTGTCGCGTCTCAGGCCGCGACCGGCTCCGCAGGCCGGTCACGCAGCGCCGGGCAGTGCTCGGCGGTGGGGTGCTCGGTGATCGCGATGACCTGGTCGAGCCGCCCCCGGACCGCCTCGAGCTCGGCCAGCTGCGCGGTGATCCGGTCCCGCTCCGCGATGAGCAGCGCGAACGACTCCGGCGTCGACTCCCCACGGTCGACGCAGGGCAGCAGCTGCACGATCGTGCGGCTCGCGAGCCCGGCGGCGAACAGCTGCTGCACGAGCTGGACCCGCTCGACGGCTGCGTCCGTGTAGATCCGCTGCCCGCTCGCGGTGCGCGACGCGGTGAGCAGTCCCTGCTCCTCGTAGTACCGCAGCGAGCGGACGCTGACGCCGGTCTCGGCCGCGAGGTCGCCGATGCGCATGTGTGCTCCGATCCGGGCTTGCCCCTGACATGGATGTGAGGTCTTAGCGTAGCCGAGCCGCCGCGGGAGACACCCGCGCGGCAGGAGGAGACACCATGGACATCGCTGGATCGGTCGCACTCGTCACCGGCTCGAACCGCGGCATCGGACGCCGCTTCGCCCTGGAGCTGCTGGAGCGCGGGGCGTCGAAGGTCTACGCGACCGCACGCCGCCCCGAACTCGTCGACGTCGAGGGCGTCGTCGCGCTGCCCCTCGACATCACCGACCAGGCCTCGGTCGACGCGGTGGTCGCAGCCGCGGGCGACGTGACGCTGCTCGTGAACAACGCCGGCATCTCGACGCAGGGCTCCCTGGTGACCGACGACCTGACCATCGTCCGGAAGGCCATGGACACGCACTTCTGGGGCAGCCTGTCGATGATCCGTGCCTTCGCGCCGGTGATCGAGCGGAACGGCGGCGGCGCGATCGTCAACGTGCTGTCGGCACTGTCCTGGTTCGCGGCGCCCGGCGCCGGTGGCTACGCCGCGGCGAAGGCGGCCGAGTGGAACATGACGAACGCCGTCCGCCTGGAGCTCGCCGACCGGGACATCAGCGTGCAGGGACTCCACCTCGGTGCGGCCGACACCGACATGATGGGCGACTACGACGGCCCGAAGACGGACCCGACGGACGTGGCCCGTGCGGCACTCGACGGTGTGGAGCGCGGCGCGGCCGAGGTGCTGGTCGACGACTGGAGCCGGATGGTGAAGGCGTCGCTCGCCGATGCACCGGAGCGCTTCTACGCGCAGATGGCCTGAGCGCCGCGGCGACGCGACGGACAGCTCGGGGTCGCGGCGGGAGGACCGTCGCGACCCCGTCCGTCAGTGGTCTGCCGGTCCTGGTCAGACCGCGTCGGCGCGCAGGAACTCCGCCACCGGGGTCGACCCCGTGTTGAACCGGAAGGTGTTGCCGGCCGTGCCGGGGTTCTCGACCACGTCGGCGACCACGTGCGCCACGTCACCGCGCGGCACCTGGGTGGACGAGCCGTCCCAGTCGACGGAGCCGGTCGGCTCGTCGTCGGTCAGGGTGCTCGGGGCGACGATCGTCCACTGCAGCCCCGAGTCGCGGAGCACCGCGTCGGCGATCATCTTCGACTGCGCGTACGCGAAGAAGTCCTGGTCCTGCGGGATCCCGTGGTCGAGCTGCGAGCCGGACCACGACACCATCACGTAGCGGTCGACGCCGGCCTGCTTCGCCCCCTGGATCGACAGCACCGCAGCGTCGCGGTCGATGGCCCAGGTCCGGTCGACGGAACCGCCACCGGCACCGGCCGACCACACCACGGCGTCGTGCCCGCGGACCAGTTCGGCGAAGTCGTTCAGGGACTGCTGCTGGATGTCCGCGACGTGCGGTTCGCCGCCGTGCGCCCGGATCTCGTCGGACTGGTCGGCGTTCCGGATGACGGAGGTGACCGTGTGTCCGCGCTCGGACAGGATGCGGGTGGCGAGGAGGGCGACCTTGCCGTGGCCGCCGAGGACGATGACGTTGCTCATGCGCCGGACGCTACTCGGGGAGGCTCCGTACCCGGGGAACGCCGGACGTCCGCCCGGCGATCGCCCGCGATGCTCGGAACACCCGAGGTCACCGTGCGTACCGTCGGGGGCAACACGACAGGAGTCACGATGAGCAAGCAGCACGAGCAGCACACCCTGGTCCGCACCCTGGTCCTCGGCATCATGAGCGGCGGCCGGAGCGCCACCCCGCTCGCCGTCCTCGCACTGAACCACGACCGGTCCTCGCTGAAGGGTTCGTGGCAGCAGTGGAAGGTCTTCAGCACCCCGGTCGGCCGTGGGCTGCTCGTCGCCTCCGCCGTCGGTGAGCTCATCGGCGACAAGCTGCCGAAGACCCCGAACCGCATCGCCCCCTCGGCGCTGCTCGGACGTGTCGCGTCCGGTGCCCTCGCCGGCGCCGCACTCGGCACCACGGGCAAGCGTGACCTGCGGATCGAGGGCGCGATCCTCGGTGGCGTCGGTGCCCTCGTCGGCAGCTTCGTCGGCTGGGGTGTGCGCAAGGCCCTCGGGGGCGCCGGCCTGCCCGACCCCGTCGTCGCGCTCGCCGAGGACGCCGCCACCATCGCCGGCTCCGTGAAGGTCATCACCGCCGACTGAGCGCCGGGGGCGCGCTGCGGGCGCGCTTCGCTTGCTCGCCGCGGGCGCGCAGCGGGCGCGCTTCGCTTGCTCGCCGCGGGCGCGCTTCGTGAGCAGGAACGGTCGGGTCGCACCGCCGCACCCGACCGTTCCTGCTCACGATCCGCACGCCTCGGCCTACGGTGGCCCTCATGCACATCGTCGTCATCGGAGCCACCGGCCACATCGGCTCGTTCCTCGTCCCCCGTCTCGTCCGCTCGGGGCACCGCGTCGTCGCCGTCACGCGCGGCACGAGCACCCCGTACGCCGACGCCCCGGAGTGGCAGCAGGTCGAGCGGATCACCGCCGACCGCGAGCAGGAGGACCGTGACGGCACCTTCGGCAGCCGCATCGCCGCGCTCGGTGCCGACGCCGTCGTCGACCTCGTCTGCTTCACCGAGTCCTCGGCCGCAGCGCTGGTCGACGCGCTCCGCGGCACCGGCACGCACCTGGTGCACTGCGGTTCGATCTGGCGCGCCGGTGTCTCGCACGTGCTGCCGATCACCGAGCAGGACGCCACCCCGCCGTTCGGCGACTACGGCGTCCAGAAGGACGCCATCGCCCGGATGCTCAAGGAAGAAACCGCATCAGGCGGTTTGGTCACGACGTCGCTGCACCCCGGTCACATCAGCGGTCCGGGCTGGACGCCGATCGGTCCGCTCGGCAACCTCGACACCTCGGTGCTGACGAAGCTGTCCGCCGGCGAACCGCTCGAGGTCCCCGGTCTCGGCGCCGAGACGATGGCCCACGTGCACGCCGACGATGTCGCGCAGGCGTTCCAGCTCGCGGTCGAGCACCGCGATGCGGCGGCGGGCGAGGACTTCTTCGTCACGGCTCCGACGGCGCTCACCGTGCGCGGGTACGCCCACCTGGCAGCGTCGTGGTTCGGCCAGGAGGCCCGGCTCGACTCCGTCACCTGGGACCGGTTCCGCGAGACCACGGCTCCGGAACACGCTGACGCCAGCTGGGAGCACCTGTCCCGCAGCCAGGTCTTCAGCACCGAGAAGGTGAGTCGTCTGCTCGGCTACGCTCCGGCGTTCACCGCCGAGGAGACCGTGCTGGACGCCGTGCGCTGGCTCGTCGACCACGGCGAGCTCGAGGTCACGAACCCCCTGGTCCGCTGAGCCCCGGGGTCCGGGCCCTGCGGAACCCCTGCGGATGTTATTAGTTGCAGCTATTATGAGTTGTGGGTAATGTCAGCGCCTGGAGATCGACTGGCCGCGCGAGTTCAACGACCAGCTCGATCGTCTCGAGGCCGACACGAGCCCGCGTGGACGGAAGCGCCTGCAGCTCCTGACGTTCATGCTGAAGCGACTCCGAGATCTCGAGGAGGCACCGGTCCAGGACACGGCGATGATCAAGCGGGTCCGCCAGTCACGGAAGCACCTCGTGTGGCGTGTCTCGCATCCCTACGTTCCCGGTGTCGCCCTGCGCGTCATCTGCTGGTTCCCGCCCACTCAGGACCGGGTCGTGGTGGCGCTGTTCTCGGGCGACAAGGCATCGATGGGCGACGTCTTCTACGACACTGTGGGTACCCGAGCCGACCGACTGATCGACCGCTGGCTCGACGAAACGAAGGAACGATGATGGGCAAGAAGGATTTCGTCCGCGGGAACGACCGCGTCGAGCGTCTCCTGAGGCAGCCGGACATCGCGGACGCTGTTGCCGCGCTCGAGACCGAGGCCGACGACCTGGACCGAGTCCACGCGATGAGCCTGGCGATGGTGCGTGAAGCGGGGAAGCGCACGCAAGCCGAGATCGCACACGAGCTCGGTATCAGTCAGGGGGCGGTGTCGCAGATGGAACGGCGCGAGGACATGTTGCTCTCCACTCTCCGGAACTACATCACCGCGACCGGTGCCGAGAACCCACGCATCATCGTCACGGTCAACGGCCGTGACGTCGAGTTGACGATCTGACTCAGGCCCGCTCCGGCTCGACCACGAGCCCGCGGTTCCGGTGCACGACCCAGACCGTCGCGGCGAACCCCGCCAGCACCGCGGCGCCGATCGTGACCGCCGTCCAGCCCCCGGCGTTCCACAGCACCGACGCCAGGGCCGAACCGATCGCGCCGCCGATGAAGTTCGAGGTGACGAACGCCGTGTTGAGCCGGCTCCGCGCGGCCGGGTCGACGGAGAAGAGCCGAGTCTGGTTGAGCACGTTCGCGGCCTGCACGGCGACGTCGAGCAGCAGCACGGCGAGCAGCACCACGACGATCGAGTGCGCACCGATCCCGGCGACGACCAGGGAGACGAGCAGGAGCACGATCGCTCCGCCGGTGACGGGTACCGACAACCCCCGGTCGTGCAGTCGCCCGACCCGCTGCGCCGCCACGGCACCCGCGAGCCCCACCAAGCCGACCAACCCGATGCTGCTGGTGGAGAAGTCGTAGGGGTCGCTGCTCAGCAGGAACGTCAGGGCGGTCCAGAACATCGTGAACACGGCGAACACCGACGAGCTGATCACCAGCGTGACCTGGACGGTCCGGTGGGTCCGGACGGCACGGAACACCGACAGGATGAGCTGCGGGTACGCCACCTTGCCGCGGGCGTCGAGCTCCGGGATGGCCCGCCGCAGCAACACGGCGAGGACGACCGCGACGACGGCGGCGAGGACGTAGATCGCGCGCCACCCGAACGCGTCCGCGACCAGGCCGCTGATCGTCCGCGACACGAGGATGCCGGTGAGCACCCCGGACGCGATCGTGCCGACGACGCGTCCGCGCTGCGCGGGGTCGGCGAGGTCCCCGGCCAGCGGGATGAGGAGCTGCCCCGCGACCGTCGTCAGCCCGACCAGCGCCAGGGCGACCAGGAGCGTCGCGAAGGTCGGTGCGATCGCGGCGAGCAGCAGCGCGACGGCGGAGGCGACGAGCACCCAGGGGATGAGGCGTCGGCGGTCGAGGACGTCCCCGAGCGGCACCACGAGCAGGATGCCGAGGGCGTAGCCGACCTGGGTCAGCGTGACGAGCAGCCCGGCGAGCGACGCCGAGGTGCCGAGCGACGATGCGATGTCGTCGAGCAGCGGCTGCGACCAGTACAGGTTGCCGACCGCTGCTCCCCCGGCGACGGCGAAGAGCAGGGTCCGGCCCCTCGACATCGAGTGGTCCGTGCTCATGCTGCGGGTGCTCCCTCGTTCACGGCGGCCAGGGCGTTCAACGTGCGCGGGTAGCCGATGAGCGGGACGAGCACGGTCAGGACGTCCAGCATCTGCTGGCGGGTGTTCCCGACGTTCAGGTTGCCGGCCACGTGCCCCTGCACCTGCGCGTCGGCCCCGCCGAGCGCCGCGAGCAGCGCGAAGGTCAGGAGTTCACGGGTGGGCAGCGACAGACCGTCCCGGCCGACGGTGTCCCCGAAGCAGTTGCCGGACAGGAACCGCTGGAAGTGCACGGCGTCCGCGGGGGCGTTCTCGTACATGGCGTCGACGCGGGCCGCACCGACGACGGAACCCTGCACCGCTCGGCCGCGCTCGAGCCGGTCCGCCGGGGTCGTCGTCGACTGCCCGGGCAACGGCAGAGCGACCCCGCGGGCGTCGAGCACGGCGTTGGTGATCGACAGGAAGTCACCGACGCGTGCGGAGCCGACGTATGCCACCGCCTGGTAGACGATCTCCTTCGCTTCGGTGGGCGAGAGCGGGCCGTCGAGCGCCGCCTCCAGCAGGTCGCGGAACGCCGTCGGTGCCCCGGCCGTGATCGTCGCACCGAGCTGGACGACCACACGGTCGTGCTCGCTGAGTGAGGCGTTCCGCAGGGTCTCGTCCACGAAGTCGGCGTGGTACCGGGCGAACTCGGGGTCGGTGTCGGCGAAGATCATGTCCTCGACGCTAGGGCCGACCGCGGGGCCGTGACAGGTGCTGTCCTCCCCCCTCAGCCGTCACCGCCGACGGAACAGCTCCCCCAGGTGCCACGGCCCGGGCGCGAGCCGCACGGCTGCCTCGGCTCGAACCCGTTCCTCGAGCTCGCGGTCACGGGTGAGCTCGTGGATCTCCTGCTCGGCGCGCAGCCGGAACCGCAGTCGGCTGACGAACCCGGTCGACGGAGCCGTGATGACGGTCTCGACGGACTCGGTCTCGTTCACGCGTCCTCCGCCGCCGCAGTGGAAGTGGAAGTGGCAGCCGACGCAGCCGCCGCACCGGTCGCACCGGTCGCACCGGCCGCACCGGTCGCGCTCGTCGCCGCGAGGTTCGCCAGCAGCTGCAGCCGTTCCTCGGACGCCGACCCGGGTTCCGTGCCGTACACGACCATGGTCAGCCCCGAGTCCGTGACGAGCTCCATCGTCTCGTAGCTCATGTCGAGATCGCCCACGTCCGGGTGGTGCACGCGCTTGACACCGCTCCGGTGCCGCATCACGTCGTGTGCGGCCCAGCGCCGCCGGAACTCGTCACTGCGGGTGGAGAGTTCCCCGATCAGGTCGGTCAGTCCCTTGTCGTACGGCGAGCGGGCGGCCTCGGCGCGCAGGGCGGCGACCACGTCGCCGGCGACCGCGTCCCAGTCGCGCCAGAACTGCTGGCCGCGCGGGTCGAGGAACGCGAAGCGCGCGGTGTTCGGGGTGCCGGCGGGCGAGAGGAACAGCGGCGAGTACACCGCGCGGGCGAGTGCGTTGCCGGCGAGGAAGTCGAACCGGCCGTTGCGGACCCAGGCGGGGGCGCTGATCGAGTCGAGCACCCGCTGCACGTTCGGCCGGACCTTCGACGTCGGGATCGTCCGGCGTGAGGCACCCGAAGCGTTCTGCAGACGGGCCAGGTCGAACAGGTGCGCGTGCTCGGCATCGTCGAGACGCAGCGCACGGGACAGCGACTCGAGGACGCTCTCGGAGACCCCGGTCAGGTTCCCGCGCTCGAGGCGGACGTAGTAGTCGACGCTCATCCCCGCGACCAGTGCGAGCTCTTCGCGCCGCAGTCCCTTGACGCGGCGGACCCCACCGAAGTCGGGCAGACCGACCTGCTGCGGCGTGACCCGCTCGCGGCGTGTGCGGAGGAAGTCACGCACTTCGCTTCTGGTGTCCATGCGTCCACGGTACGGCCGGCCGGGTGCCGCAAGCAGGGGTTGCTGGTACCCGTCAGCAGGGGGTCGGCGGTCATAGCGTCGTCGGTATGGAGACAGTCACCCTGAACAACGGACTCGAGATCCCAGCCATCGGTTTCGGCGTGTTCCAGAGCGCCCCGGAGGAGACCGTGGACGCTGTCCACACGGCCCTGGAGACCGGGTACCGCCACATCGACACCGCCGCCGCGTACGGCAACGAGCGCGAGGTCGGCGAGGGCATCCGCGCCTCGGGCGTCGACCGCGACGAGATCGTGGTGGAGACCAAGATCTGGGTCTCGGACTACGGCTTCGACGAGACCCTGCACGCCTTCGACAAGGCGACCGGCAAGCTCGGCTTCGACACGATCGACGTGCTGATCCTGCACCAGCCCGCGCCGGACCGCTTCGAGCAGACCGTGCAGGCGTACCGGGCCCTCGAGCGCCTGTACGCCGACGGCCGGGTCCGCGCGATCGGTGTGAGCAACTTCATGCCGCACCACCTGCGCTCCCTGCTCGACCAGTCCGACGTCATCCCGGCGCTCAACCAGGTCGAGCTGCACCCGTACTTCACCCAGCCGGACGTCCAGCGGGCCGACGCCGAGCACGGCATCCTCGACCAGGCGTGGTCCCCCATCGGCGGCATCACGTTCTACCCGGGCTGGGGCGACGAGCGGGTCAGCGTGATGGACGACCCGACGATCGGGTCGATCGCCGAGGCGCACGGCAGGACGCCGGCGCAGGTGATGCTCCGCTGGCACGTGCAGCAGGGGCGGAACGCGATCCCGAAGTCGACGAACCCCGGTCGCATCGCCGAGAACTTCGACGTCTTCGACTTCGCGCTGACGGACGACGAGCTCGCGCGGCTCGACGCCCTGGACACCGGCCGTCGCAACGGCCCGGACCCGGACGGGACGGACACGAGCCGGTTCGACCGGGTGATCCCGGAGATCTGACGCGACCACGAGCGGACGGGAGGCGCGGTGCCCGCCCGCGCCGTCCTCCCTCGCAGGCTCGGTCGGCGCGGCCCGCATGACGCTGGCGCGTCACCGCTGAGCGGGCCGCGCCCGTCAGTGGGGTGGTCGCCACCACCGCCTCAGGCGAGCTGGCGCGCCCGTTCCGCGATGCCCTCGGTCGCCGCCCACGAGGCCAGCACCCGCAGGGCGTCGGCCGTCGGGCTGCCCGGTGTCGCCGGGTAGATCGTGAGCGCGAGCCCCGGGTCCTCGGCGAGTTCGAGCGTCTGGAAGTGGAGTTCGAGCGGCCCCACGACGCTGTGCCGGAACGACTTCACGCCGGCGTAGTGGCGGCGGACGTCGTGCGCTGCCCAGAGGCCGCGGAAGTCGTCGCTCCGCATCGACAGCTCGCCGATCAGCGCGGCGAGGTCCTTGTCGTTCGGCGTCCGGCCCGCTTCGCGGCGCAGGATCGCGACGTTCGTGTGCGCGGCCCGCTGCCAGTCCTGGTAGAAGTTCCGCGCCTGCGGGTCGAGGAAGATGAAGCGCGAGAAGTTCATCGGCCGCGCCGGTGCCGCGACCAGGTCCGAGTGCATCGCGAAGCCGAGCGCGTTCGCGGCGACGATGTCCTGCCGGTTGTTGATGATCATCGCCGGGGCGTCCGTGACCACGTCGAGCAGGTACTGCAGCTCGGGTCGGACGGCAGCGACGGGCACGACACGACCGGCGCGCCGCGGTGTCTCGTTCTGGTGCTGCGACAGGTCGCGCAGGTGCTCCTGCTCGGCGGGGTCGAGCTGCAGGGCCCGGCCGATGGCGTCGAGCACGCTGTCCGAGACTCCCTGCAGGTTGCCGCGCTCGAGCCGCGTGTAGTAATCGATACTGACGCCGGCCAGGCGTGCGACCTCTTCGCGACGCAGCCCGGTGACGCGACGCCGCGTGCCGAAGGTCTCGACGCCGGCCTGCTCGGGGGTGATGCGGGCGCGACGGCTGGAGAGGAAGTCGCGCGCTTCGTCGCGGTGGTTCATGCCGTCACGGTACTTCGCCCCGTCCGGCGCGAGCGAGGGGCTGCGGGAACCCCTTTCACGTGCGCGTGAACGGGACGGAGACGATCCGGTCGTCCCCGCTCGACGGCGTCCCGCGGCCGTCGGTGTTGTTCGTGACGAACCAGAGGGTGTCCGACGGGCCCTCGAGCACCGTGCGGATGCGCCCGAAGTCACCCGCGAAGTACTCCGTCGCGGTGCCGGGGTCATCGGCCGGGACCGACCGGAGCACCTCGCCCCGCAGGTTCGCGACGAACACCGTGTCGTCGACGACGGCGAGGCCACTGGGGGACGCCTCGTCGGTGGACCACTGCTGCACGGGGTCGACGAAGCCCTGGTCCTCGCCACCGGTGCCCTCGACCTCGGGCCAGCCGTAGTTCGACCCGGGTTCGATCACGTTGAGCTCGTCGTGGGTGTTCTCACCGAACTCCGACGCGAACATCGTGCCGTCCGACGACCACCCCATGCCCTGCACGTTGCGGTGCCCGAGGCTCCACACCGGCGACCCGTCGATCGGGTTGTCGGCGGGGACGTCGCCGTCCGGGGTGAGCCGCAGGATCTTGCCCGCGAGCGAGTCCTCGTCCTGCGCGTCCGTGCTCGCACCGGCGTCCCCGACGCTGGCGTAGAGCATGTCGTCGGGCCCGAACGCGATCCGGCCGCCGTCGTGGAACGTGTTCTTCGGCAGGCCGTCGATGATCGTCGTCGCGTCCCCGAGCCCCCACGACCCGGTGTCACCGGTCAGCTCGTACCGCTGGATCCGGTTGCCGTCGTCGGCCGTGGAGTACACGAACAGGTCGTCGTCGTGCAGCGCGAGCCCGAGCAGTCCGCCCTCGCCGCCGTGGCTGACACCGTCGACGGTGCCGACCTGGCGGGTGGTGCCGTCGGACCGCAGCTCGAGCACCCGGGCCGAGTCACGCTCGCTGACCAGCGCGTCGCCGTCGTCACCCGTCAGGACCACCGACCAGGGGGCCTCCAGGCCGGTGACCACGTTGGTGGTGTCACCGTCGAGCGCCACCTGACCGGCCGACAGGTCGGCGGGCGCGGTCGCGCGCGCCGACGGACCGCCCCGGTCGGAGCCGTCCCGCTCTGCTCCGTCGCCGCTCGTGCAGGCGGTGAGGGCCAGTGCGGCGACGGCGGCGAGGCCGGCCACCGACCAGAGGCGGCGGCTGCGGGGCGTTCCGGCGGGTGTGTCCACGATGATCCTCCCGGGGTCGTGGGTCGATCACACACGCTGCGTTCGGGAAACCCCTGAGGGGGTCTGACGGCACCTCCCGACGGTGCGCACGGCGGCCTACCGTCGTCGGCATGCAGATCGAACCGAAGCAGCCGACCGTCAAGAACCCGCCCGAGCAGTTCACCGGCGACGTGTACCTCGACGCCATCGCCTCGCCGAAGGAGCCCGGTCAGACGATGACCGTCGCCAAGGTCCGGTTCCTGCCCGGCGCCCGCACCGCGTGGCACTCGCACGCCAAGGGCCAGACCCTGCACGTCACCGAGGGCGTCGCGCTAATGGGCACCCGGGACGGCCGCGTCATCGAGGTGCAGGCTGGACAGACCGTCTACACGCCCGCCGGCGAGGAACACTGGCACGGCGCGACCCCCACCGACTCCATGGAACACCTCGCGATGCTCGAGGCCGCCGACGACCCGGCGACGACCACCACCTGGCTCGAGCACGTGAGCGACGAGGAGTACACCGCATGACCACCATCGCCATCGTCGGGGCCGGCAAGGGCCTCGGCCTCGCCGTCGCCGAGCGCTTCGCCCGTGAGGGCTTCGCCGTCGCCCTGATCTCCCGCAACCAGGACCGGCTGGACGGCCTCGCCGCCGAACTGCGTGAGCGCGGCCACACCGCCGCCGGGTTCGCCGCCAACGTCCGTGACGGGGACTCCCTGCGCACCGCACTCGAGCGCGCCACCGAGCGGCTCGGCCCCATCGAGGTCCTGCAGTACAGCCCGCTCCCCGCCAAGGAGTACATGCGCCCGGTGTTCGAGACCACGGCGGACGACCTGGTCGGCCCGATCGAGTTCTCGGTCTACGGCTCGGTCAACGCCGTCCGCCAGGTGCTGCCCGGCATGCGCGCGATCGGCCACGGCACGATCCTGTTCGTCAACGGCGGCAGCGCGGTCCGACCGGGCGCCCGCGTCACCGGCACCTCCGTCGCCTTCGCGGCCGAGAGCGCCTACGCGCAGCTGCTGCACGACGCCGTCCGCGACGAGGACGTCCACGTCGGCCAGCTCATCATCCCGTTCGGCATCGACGACGGGCAGCCCGAGCACTCCGGGGAGTCCATCGCCGACCGCCTGTGGGCGATCCACACGGAGCGCGGCGACTTCCGCACCTACGCGGAGGCGCTGCCCGAGCTCGCGTGAGCGCGGCGCTCGCCGCTTCGTGAGCAGGAATGGTCGGGTCCGGCACAGCGACCCGACCATTCCTGCTCACCATGTGGCGGACTGGAGGCCCGTGGCGACGCCGCCACGGGCCTCCAGTGGCGTCAGTGCGCCCGTCGCACCGCCACCCGCCGTCGACCCCGCGAGGTCAGCCAGGCCCCGGCCGTCACCACGAGGGGCAGGCCGACCGCGAGCAGGGCCAGCACCGGCCAGTCCGGCACGAAGGGCATGTGGTTCACCCCGACCGGACTCTCGGTGAACCGCAGGGTCAGGGCGCGGATCGGCAGGAGTCCGAGGAGCGTCCCGATCACCGAGCCGACCGTGGCCAGGATCGCCGCCTGCCACGTCGACACCCCTCGGCGCAGGCGTGGTGCGGCACCGATGGCGTCGAGCACCTCGTCGTCCCGCCGGCCGTCGGACCGTGCGAGTCCGATCGCGACCGCCGTCGCACCGATGGTGACGGCCGCCGCCAGTGCGAGCACGATCGCCCGGATGATCGCCTCGTTGTCGACCGGACCGGCTTCGTAGGTGAACGACGGGCCGCTCCACCGTGCACGGTCGTCGCCGCCGAAGCTCTGCCACGCCGAGCTCAGCTCGTCCCACTGGGCCGGCTGGATGTCGTGGGGCAGCGTCGTGACGAGCATGCCGTCGACCACCGGGACGCCGTACCGTTCGGCGGTCGCCTTCGTCATGAAGACGCCGACCTGGATCCGCGGGGTCTGCACGTCGAGCACGGCGGGGATCGAGACGCTGGCCGCCGGTCTGCTCCGCTCGGTGATGGGCTCGCTCTCCCACGTCCGGTCGTGGAAGGTGTCGACGCGGACCGCGCCGTCGTGGGCGTACTCGGGCCAGAGCGACACCGCCCGACCGCCTTCGAGCGCGCTCCGGACGGCGGCGGACGGCCGGTGCCCGGTGAGCACGGCGTAGTCGTCGACGGTCCCGGTCCAGATGTGCGGACTCGACGCGCTCGCCGTGTCCAGGTAGTACGAGCAGCTCATCGTGTCGTTCGCGGGGCAGTCGTACGCGCTCCAGCGGTGCGGGATCGTGACGGTCGAGGGGGTGTCGCCCGGCTGCCCCTGGGCGACACCGAGCACCCGGATGCGGTCCTGGTCGAAGACCCCGGACACCACCTTCGCGGCGTGGGCCGTCAGGTCCGCGTCGTGGCGACCGGTACTGCCGCCGTCCTTCGTCTCGGTCTGCACCTCGGCCGTCGCGACCCCGACCGCCGTGGAGTACTCGTAGCCGCGGACGTACTGGGCCTGGCTCGACGCACTCCACGTGATCACGACCGACGCCACGAACACGACGCTCATCACGCTCGCCAGCACCGGCACCGTGCGGACCGGGTTGCGGCGGGCGTCGCGGGCGGCGAGCCGTGCGGACAGCCCCGCGCGGGAAGTGAGCCGGGTGACCAGGGCGAGCAGCCACGGCGAGCAGATGGCGATGCCGAGCTGCATCAGGCACGGCCCGATCGCGACCCCGGCACCGACGACGTAGGCCCACCGGTCGTGCTGCACCGGGCGGTCGTTGAGCATGAGCACCCCGACACCGCACGCCAGCGTCATCACGGCGCCGAGGACCACGAGCAGCGGTCCCCAGATGCGCCGACGACGGCGGGCCGGACGGCTGACGGGCACCGGACGGAGCGAGCCCCGCAGCGCCGCGAGCACGTTGATCCGGGTGGCGGACCGTGCGGCGACGAGCGCGGAGACGAGTCCGGCGAGCACCCCGGCGGCGGCGATCGACAGCAGCAGGAGCGGCGGCACGTGCAACCCGGGGAACGACACCACGTTGCCGTTGTCGACCAGCCGGAACGCGAGCACGCCGATCCCGGTGCCGGCGGCGACCCCGAGGACCGCGCCGACGAGCCCCAGCACCAGGCCCGACCCGGCGACGATCGTGCGGACGAACCGCTTGTCACCGCCGACGCTCGTGACGATGGCGTACGAGCGGGTGTCCGCCCGGGTGCCGACCAGGAAAGCTGCCCCGGCGAGCAGGGCGACCTCGAACATCGCGAAGACGCCGAGCAACCCCATCGCCCCGAGGTACCAGCCGACTGTCGAGTTCAGCTGCCCACCGGAGAGCCGGGCGTCGGGCGGGTCGAGCACGACCGGACGCGACTGCACGATGATGCCGTGCGCGTTGAGCTGCCGGATCTCCGACCACGTCGGGGCGTCCGACGGCAGGTACACGGTGACGTCGTCGAGCCCGACGTCGTCGGTGGTGTCGGTCGTCGAGAGCGTCGTGCCCCAGGGCAGGAACACCCCCTGCGTCCCCGGGTCCGTCCCCAGGTCGGTCATGGTCCCGGTGATCGTGAAGCGCTTGGTGACCGGGTCGGTCAGGTCCACCGTGTCACCGATCCGCGCCCCGAGGCGGTCGAGCGTCGCCGGCGTGACCATGAGCTCGCTGCGCGTGGTCGGCCTGGAGCCGTCGAGCACGTGCCAGTGGCCCTCGAGCGACGGGTCCCAGACGCTGCCCTCCACCGCGGTCAGTCCGACGGGGCCGTGCGCACCCTGCACCACGACGGGCGTGCCGCCGACCGGGATCGCCAGCGCGCCGTCGGGCACGTGCGCCAGGACGTTCGCGAACGGTGAGTCCTCGTCCGACTTGGTGACGGGGCTGTTCCGCTTCGAGTCGGTGAACTGCCACTGCACCGGGTCCTGCACCATGCCGGGCAGGTCCGGGCCGGACACCCGCATCTGCGCCGATGCCTGGCCGAGGTCGTGGTCGAGCTGCTCGGTCACCGTGGGCTGCGTCGACTGCACCACGACGGCGACGGCGGCGAACCCGGCGGTGGGGATCCCGATGAGCGCGATGATCAGTGCCGCACGGCCCGCTTTCGCGAACGCCAGACGACGCCCCAGACGGAGCGCCGGTCGGAGGGCGAACGGCGTCCGGCCGGTCCCGGCACGCCGACCCCGGCTCACGAGGCGGTCCGGTCCGTCAGTGCCGCCTCGACGCCCGAGTACACGGTCTCGTCGACCACCCGACCGTCGCGCAGGAACACGATGCGGTCCGCCCAGGCCGCGTGCCGGGCGTCGTGCGTCACCAGGAGGGCGCCGGCTCCGGCGTCGACGTGGCGACGGAGCATGCGGAGCACGACCTCGCCGGTCTGCGAGTCGAGGGCTCCGGTCGGCTCGTCGGCGAGCACGAGTCGACGCTCCCCGACCACGCCGCGGGCGATCGCGACGCGCTGCTGCTGTCCGCCGGACAGGTCGTCCGGGTAGGCGTCGGCGCGGTGCGACAGCTCGACGTTGTCCAGCGCGAGTTCCGCGGCGCGGCGGGCCTGCGAGGCCTTCCACCCGTCGAGCTCGAGCGGCAGTGCCACGTTCTCGACCGCGGTCAGCGAGGGGATCAGGTTGAAGTCCTGGAACACGAACCCGATGAGTCGGCGGCGCAGCGCTGCGAGCTCCTTGGCGGGACGGTCGGACACGAAGGCGCCGTCGATCAGCACCTCACCGCTCGTCGGCGGCAGCAGGGTGCCGGCGCAGGCGAGCAGCGTCGACTTGCCCGACCCCGAGGTGCCCATCACGGCCACCATCTCGCCGCGCTCGACCCGCAGGTCGATGCCGG
This sequence comes from Curtobacterium sp. WHRI 8282, assembly GCF_040223925.2. Classification (NCBI taxonomy): domain Bacteria; kingdom Bacillati; phylum Actinomycetota; class Actinomycetes; order Micrococcales; family Microbacteriaceae; genus Curtobacterium; species Curtobacterium sp. WHRI 8282. The sequence goes on along the minus strand of NZ_JBEHCD020000001.1, from coordinate 638,621 downwards.
CCAGGGCCGTGACGGCCTTCGCGCCGGAGCCGTAGTGCACGCTCACGGCGTCGAGCTGCAGGAGCGGTGCGGCGGTCACCGTGCGCTCCGCGAAGCGGCAGCGGCAGCGTCGGCACTGGCAGGCGTCGCGGGGTGCTCGTCCGGCCGGTACCGCGCGACACTCGACTCCACGTGGTCGAGCCAGCGCACCTCGGCCTCGGCCTGGAACACCATCGACTCGAGCACGAGCGACCACGCCAGGTCGGTCGACGGGTCGGTCGTCCGCTTCAGCCGCGTCAGGTCCTGCAGGTTCCGGATCGCGGCACCGCGCTGCACCTGCACCAGCCGGGCGACGTCGACCCCGGGGACGGTCACGGCGAGGGCGAACTTGATCGCCAGCTCGTCGCGGCCACGCTTGGCCGGCACGGGCTCGCTGAACCAGCGCGCCACCTCGGCGCGACCCGCGTCCGTCGCCGTGTAGACGACGTGTCCGTCGTCGTCGGCGTCACCGCGGGCCACGAGGCCGTCGCGTTCCAGGCGGTCCAGGGTCGTGTAGACCTGGCCGATGTTCAGCGGCCAGCTGCCGCCGGTGCGGTGCTCGAACTCCCCCCGGAGCTGGTATCCGTAGCCGGGTCCCCCCACCAGCAGCGCGAGTACGCCCATCCGAACGCTCATGACACTTCCCCTGTCCCGGGCCACCGTGGCCATACTGAGTATGCACATACCCGGTATGCCTGCGCAAGCACGGATCTGGACAGGGCGAGAAAACGGACGGGAGGCGCGGTGCCAGCTGGCACCGCGCCTCCCGTCCGACCGGTGGTCGCGTTCGCGACCCGCGGTCGCGTCCTCAGGGTCAGTGACCCAGCTTCGCGAGCTCCTCGAACTCGTCGTCGGTCAGCTCGACGGTGGCACCCGCGAGGTTGTCCTCCAGGTGCGCGACGCTCGACGTGCCGGGGATCGGCAGCATCACCGGGGAGCGCTTGAGCAGCCAGGCGAGCGCGAGCTGCGCCGGGGTGGCACCCTTGCGCTCGGCGATCTCGGTGAGCGGCGAGTCCTCGCCGGTCAGGCCACCCGTGGCCAGGGGGAACCACGGGATGAAGCCGATGCCCTGCTCCTCGGACCAGTCGAGCAGCTCCTCGGCGTCACGCTTCTGCAGGTTGTAGAGGTTCTGCACGGAGACGATCGTGGCGATCTCCTGCGCGGCCTTGACCTCGTCGACGGAGACCTCGGACAGGCCGATGTGGCGGATCTTGCCCTCGTCCTGCAGCTTCTTCAGCTCGCCGACCTGGTCCTCGAGCGGGACCTTCGGGTCGATGCGGTGCAGCTGGAACAGGTCGATGCGCTCCAGGCCCAGGCGGCGGAGGCTCATCTCCGCCTCTTGCCGGAGGTACTCCGGGCGGCCGACGGGCGGCCAGACGTTCGGGCCGGTGCGGGTGAGGCCGGCCTTCGTGGCGATGACGACGTCGTCGCCGTAGGGGTGCAGGGCCTCCTTGAGGAGCTCCTCGGCGACGTAGGGGCCGTACGAGTCGGCGGTGTCGAAGAAGTTCACGCCGAGCTCGACGGCGCGCTTGAGGACGCGGATCGCCTCGTCGTGGTCCTTTGGCGGTCCCCAGACGCCGGGGCCGGTGAGCTGCATGGTGCCGTAGCCGAGCCGGTTGACCTCGAGGTCGCCGCCGATGCGGAAGGTGCCGGAGGACGCGGCCGGACGGTTCGTGGTGTCAGTGCCTGTGGTCATGTCCCCGGTCTACGCCCGGTGCGTTGCCGGTCCCTGAGTCGGTGTCCCCCGACCGCTTTCCGGGTTCGCAGGGACTACGGACGGGTGGGCCGCGGGTACGGGGTCTCGCCGCGTTCGAGTCCGCCGACGAGCTTGGTGAGCCGATTCGTCCGCACCGTGGCGTTCGGGGCCGTCGTGATCCGGTGCAGGACGGCGTACCGGTTCGTGGCGTCGAGCTCGGCGAACAGTGCGGCGGCTGCGGGGGCGGCGTCGAGCGCGGCCTGCAGGTCCTCGGGCACCGTGGCCGTGGCGGATCCGGCGTAGGCGCGGTCCCACCGCCCGTCACCCTTGGCGCGCTCGATCTCGGCGTGCCCGCGCTCCCGCATCCGCCCCTCGGCGATGAGTGCCGCGACCAGGCCGAGGTTCCGCTGCGACCACAGCGAGGCCTTCCGGCGCGGGGTGAACCGCTGACGGTAGGTGGTGTCGTCGCGCCCGCGCCGCTGCCCGTCGATCCACCCGGAGCAGAGTGCCTCGTCGAGGGCCGTGTCGTAGGTCAGCGTCGTCGGTTCCGTGACGCCCTTCTTGGCGAGGACGAGCCACACCCCGTCGGGTTCGTGCTCGTGGTCGTCGAGCCAGGCGCGCCACGCGGCGACGTCCGGCAGCACCAGGTCGACGATGTCCATGCGGTCATCGTAGGACCGGCCTGCAGTGGGCCGGGGGCCGTCCGCCGTGGGCCGGTCGAGTTTCGCGCTGAGCGACAGTTCACGGGGTGCGGGACGCGTGCAGTGTCGCTGGGGCCGAAACCCGGACCGCGCGCACCGTGCCCGGGCCGACGTCAGACCCAGTGCGGCTGCGCGAGCACGCCCGCGGGGTCGGCCTGCTCGGCGATGCGGTGCAGACGCGTGGTGTTGTCGCCGAAGTACGCGGACGGGTCGGTGATCGATGCATCGCAGTAGTTCGCGTACGCCGCGTCGCCCCACGCCGGGCGCATCGCCTTCCGGAACCCCCGCACGTACGCATCGAACGGCGCGGGATCCGCCCCGTCCGCGAACACCGCCGTGTACTGCACGGTCATCAGCGCCGACCGCCAGGGGAAGGCCGAGTCCCCTGCGCCGACGTCCGCCACGGCGCCGCCGAGCGCATCGAGGGCGACCCCACCCTCGAGGTTGCCCGTCACGTCACCCGCCGCGGCCGCCTGGGCGACGAGCACGTCGATCTGCCGGTCGGTGAGCTTCGCTGATCCGACCGACGACGTCGCCGCCTCGGACACCCGCTGCGGCTTCCCGGCCAACGCGGACATCGCGGCGCCGTAGGTGAGCACCCGCCCGGTGTGGGCGAGCGGCTTCGCGCCGGTGGCAGCGATGAAACCGTCGACGGAGGTGTCGGCGCCGGTCTTCGATCCGGTCCAGACACCGGTCACCGTGACGGTCGGCGCGGTGTGCCGACTGCCGTTCAGCAGCTTCAGGGACGACCACAGCTTCCGGTCGGCGGTCGGTGCCCAGTCCTGCCAGGCACGCACCACGGCAGCGGCGGCCGACCACGCGAACGTGATCGTGAAGAGCAGGACGGGAGGCGCGGCGTGCGTCCGGAACGTCAGTGCGGTCACGACGCCGACGGTTCCACCGCCCCCACCGCGGCAGGCCCAGAACAGGTCGGGTTCGCGGGACGTCGACACCCGGTGCACGACCCCGTCCGGGGTGACGAGGGTGGCCCCGGTGAGCTGGTCGCAGGTCAGACCGAAGGACCGGACGAGGACGCCGACTCCACCACCCAGGGTCAGTCCGCCGATGCCGACCGTCGGGCACGAGCCGGCGCCGATCGCCCGTCCGGCCTTCGCGAGCTCGGCGTACACGTCGCCGAGCCGGGCACCCGGGCCGATCGTGACGGTCCCGTCGTCGTGCAGGTCGATGCCGTCCAGGTCCTGCGTGCTGATGACCAGCGATCGCGGCACACCGGTGCCGGGCGCTCCGCCGGCCGACCACCCCGTGTAGGAGTGCCCGCCGGCCCGGAGCGCCACCGGCGTCGAGGTGGTCCGGGCGAAGGCGAGGCCGGCCTGCACGTCCGCTGTGTCCGCCGCCCGGAGGATCCCCCGCGGGTCGGCGTCGTCGAAGCGCGGGTTCTCGAGCACACGGGCGTCGTCCCACCCCGCCGCGCCGGACCGCAGCACGGTGCCGGACACCGCGGCGGCCAGGGCATCCCACGAGTCCGGGCCGCGGTCCGGGGAGTCGCTCGGTGCAGGGTCCGGGGTCTGCGAGCGCGTCGGGGCGGCGCTCGGTGACCGGCTGGGCTCGGGCCCCGGCCTGCTGCAGGCGGCGAGGATGCCGGCGACACCGAGACCGACCCCGCCGGCGATGAGCGCGCGGCGCGAGGTGGCGGTCGTCCGGGGGGAGCCTGCTGGTTCGGTCACCGGACCTGTCTACGCCGCGCCACTGCTGATCCGGGTCGCACTCGCCCAGTCGTGCACCCAGTCGGGCACGGTCAGGTCGCGGTCCGCGCCACCCGCGGCCTCGAGCAGGTCCGCGGTCGGCACCGTCCCGCCGGAACGCCGCAGGAACCGGGCCTGCACCACGGCGCGGGCCATCACGGCACCCTGTCGCACGAACGTCTGCTCCAGGTACACGGCACGGTCGTCGACCCCGAGCACGTGGGTGCGGAGCTCGAACCGCTGCCCGAGCGTCAGCGACCGCTTGTACGTGATCGTCTGCGCCGAGACGACGGGGTACCAGCCGTGCTCGGACAGCGCGGCCCAGTACCCGGAGCGGAGCATCAGGTCGAGCCGACCGAGGTCGAGCATCGACAGGTACTTGCCGTTGTTGACGTGCCGCAGGGGGTCGAGGTCGGTCGGGACCACCCGGAACGGCGTCCGCACCTCGTCCCAGAGCGACGCCCGGCGGCGTCCACCGGCCCGAGCGCGCAGACGGGTGCGCAGCTGCAGCAGGAGCAGTCGGAAGTACAGGTTCACGGGACGATCACACCAGTGCGCGGAGCAATCGTGCGAGCACCTTGGAGGAACCTCACGAAGCGCGCGGCCGTCCGCCGACACACCACCAGCCGCTCCCGACAATCGGCGGGCGGTGGGGTCGGGCGGTTCAGCCGGGGAAGCCGCCGCCGGCGCCCGTGATGCCAGGGTGCGCGGACTTGGCGAGCCCCTCGGTCCTGGAGTGCGCAGCTTCGGCTTCGGCCGCGGCGCGTGCGCTGTCACGCGGATCCGACAGGTCTTCGATCGCTTCGAGCGCCTGCCGCCGACGGCGGTTCTGCACCTCGAGCACGACGAGCAGGGTGCCGAGCACGACGACCACGGCGATGACGATCCAGATGACGACCATGACACTCCCCCGAGCCCGGGGCGTCTGCCCCGTCCCTCGCAGCGTAGTGGTGCGGAGGCGGGTACAGCCAGTGCCTCCCGCCGTCAGGGGTACCGGGAGTAGACCTGCAGCATGCAGACACGCAAGCTCGCAGACCTCGAGGTCGGCCCGATCGGCCTCGGAACCATGGGCATGAGCGCCTTCTACACGGGCGCCGGCACCGACGACGACGAGTCGATCCGCACCATCCACCGCGCGATCGACCTCGGCGTCACCCTGTTCGACACCGCCGAGGCGTACGGCCCCTACACGAACGAGGAACTCCTGCGCCGTGCGCTCGAGGGCCGTCGCGACGACGTCGTCATCGCGACCAAGTTCGGCCTGTACCACCACGAGGCCGGTGAGGAGACGCCGACGCAGCAGCGCGGGATCTCCAGCAAGCCCGAGTCCGTGCGCGAGGCGCTCGAGGGTTCACTCCGTCGCCTGGGCACGGACCACATCGACCTCTACTACCAGCACCGCGTCGACCCGGCCGTCCCGATCGAGGACGTCATCGGGCAGCTCGCCGGCTTCGTGCAGGAGGGCAAGATCCGGCACATCGGACTGTCCGAGGCCGGTGCAGAGACCATCCGCAAGGCCCACGCCGTCCACCCGATCACCGCGCTGCAGAGCGAGTACTCGCTGTGGACGCGGGACCCCGAGGGCGACGTGCTCGACACCCTGCGCGAGCTCGGCATCGGCCTGGTGCCGTACTCGCCGCTCGGCCGCGGGTTCCTGACGGGTGCCATCACGAAGCCGTCCGACCTGGACTCCGACGACTTCCGCCTGGCGAACCCGCGCTTCCAGCAGGAGGCGTTCGAGCAGAACATGCGGATCGTCGACGCGGTCAAGGAGATCGCCACCGAGGCCGGCGCCACCCCGGCGCAGGTGTCGCTCGCCTGGCTGCTGGCCCAGGGCGACGACATCGTCCCGATCCCCGGCACGAAGCGGGTCTCCCGCCTCGAGGAGAACGTCGGCGCAGCCGACCTGACCCTCACGGCGGACCAGCTGTCGCGCCTGTCGGCGCTGCCGGTCCCGACCGGTGACCGCTACCCCGACATGTCGACCATCGGTCGGTAGACGCGACCGGATGACGGCCTGGAGGCCCGTGGCGGATCCGTCTCGGGCCTCCCGTCCGTCGTCAGTCGCGTTTGCGGACGCGAGACGCCGGCGTCAGCGCGAGACGCCTCCGAATCCGGCGGCGTTTCGCTGACTCGGCGGCGTCTTCCGAGGACGCCGGCGTCTCAGACCTCGGCGGCGAAGGACGCGGCCCGGACCTGCAGGTCCTCGATGCGCCGGAGGCGCGCTGCCTCGACGTCGTAGCCCTCGTAGGCGGGCGGCGGCAGCTTCCGGACATTCCGCGAGCACTGGAAGTCCTGGCACACCAGGGTGCCGACGGTGTTGCCGTTCCGTCCGGCCGGCCCGGACCGTTTCGCGCTGTAGAACGCGACGTCGTTCGGCAGCTTGACGTCCTGGCACCACGAGCACTGGGCACGGGAGCGGGGCGAGGCCTCGGCCTGCCGGAACAGGATGCCGATCAGGTCGCCGTCCAGGGTCGGCACGACGGCGTACGCACGCCGCCCGATCTTCGGGTCGCGCCAGCCGAGGTAGTCGAGCGCGTCCCAGTCGAGTGTCTCGAAGTCGGCGGGCAGCGTGAGGTCGGACACCTCCTTGCGCGAGGCGTTGACGAAGGACGTGCGGAGGGTCTTCTCCACGATGGGGAGCATGGGTGATCGCTTTCGTGCGGGCCCGGGGCGTGCGGACGCACACCGCACCGGGCGGAGGAGGTCAGGGTTCGACGAGGGCGGCCGCACCCGAGGGCACGACCGAGGGCCTCACGCCCTGATGCCGGCGATACGGGCGCCGACCACCTCCTGGAAGCTCACCCGACCAGCCTACGACCGGGTGTCAACCCCGGCCCGGTCCGCCTGCGGCCGGTTCGGTGTCGCCGTGACCAGGACGACCGAGCCCTCGTACGTCGGGCGGATCCGCAACGACCCGTGCCGCCGGTCCCACTCCCCCGACTCCAGCGCGGTCCGGAGCGCTGCCACCGACCGCCGGACGGTGAACTCGTCGACCAGGCCCCACGCCGGGTCCGCCTGGCGCACCCCGGGGTCGAGCAGTCGCTCGGGGCGGGCGTAGTACGCCTCGGCGAACCCGTCGACGCACGTGAACGGGATCGGCAACGGGGTGCTCGTCACGGTGTCGTCGCCCAGTGCGTCGGCGATCCGCGGCAGTGCCGGGTGGCGACGGGCGTCGGCCGACAGCACCTCGGGCGCGTACTCGGCGAGCCAGGAGCGCTCGATGCAGTCGGGGTCGAACGTCAGGACCACGACGGGGCCCCGGGTCACGCGACGCACCTCGGCGAGCACGCGTTCGAGGTCGTGCCACTCGGGCATCGAGAAGGTCGTCATCGCGGCGTCGAAGGTGTCGTCGGCGAAGGGCAGGTCTCCGGCGGGCTCCACGGCGGTCACGTCGCGATCGGTCGGCGCGTACGAACGGGCAGCGGCACCGGTACCGATGTCGAGCACGGTCCGGGCGTCTCCGAGTGCCTTCGCAACCGCGCGGGCGAACGCGGGTTCGGGCCGGCGGTGCTGCCGGCGGTCCGCATCCCCTGCTGAGCCGTCCGTGGTCCTCGTCACGTCCCCACCCTACGAACCCGCGGGCGCCGGGTCAGTCGACCGACTCGGACTCGGACTCCGACTCGCGCAGGGCCGCGTACTGCTCGGCCCGCTCCGTCGCGGCCCAGCTGCCGAGCAGCGCGAGCGACCGCTCGGACTCGCTGCCCGGTTCGGCCGAGTACGAAAAAAGCGTCAGACCGGGGTCGGCGACCAGGTCGAGCGCCTCGTAGGACAGCCGCAGCTCCCCCACGATCGGGTGGTCGATGCGCTTCTTGCCGGTGCGCTGCATCCGGACGTCGTGGGCGGCCCACCAACCGCGGAACTCCTCGCTCCGGGTGGAGAGCTCACCGACGAGCGTGATGAGCCCCGGCTCGCAGGGGTTCGACACCGCGGCGGTCCGGAGCACGGCTACGGCGTCCTTCGCGGTCTGCGCCCAGTCCGGGAAGAAGTCGCGGGCGGCCGGGTCGAGGAACGTGAAGCGTGCGGTGTTCACCGGGCGTCCGGGGCCGGCGAAGAGCGGTGCGTACAGGGCGCGGCCGAGCTCGTTCGTCGCGACGACGTCCCCGCGCTCGTTCCGCACCCAGGCCGGTGCGCCGGTGATGGCGTCGAGCAGCCGCTGCACGCCGGGGCGCACGCGGGTCGGCACGTTCCGGTGCATGACCTTCGCGCCGGAGTTCGCCAGGCGCGTGAGGTCCCACAGGTGCGCGCGCTCGTCCTCGTCGAGCTGCAGGGCGCTCGCCAGGCCCTCGAGCACGCTGTCCGAGACGCCCTTGAGCGAGCCGCGCTCGAGTCGCGTGTAGTAGTCGACGCTGACGCCGGCGAGCATGGCGACCTCGTGCCGACGCAGCCCGGGCACGCGTCGGACCCCGCCGCCGAACGACGGCATGCCGACCTGCTCGGGGGTGAGCCGCGCCCGCCTGGAGGACAGGAAGTCGCGGATCTCGTTGCGCACGTCGATACCCATGCGACGAGCGTACGTGCCCGGGCCGTGTGTCCGGCAGGCGGGAGGGCCGCGGCGGGGCCGCCGGCCGTCGCTGACTGGTCACGACGTCGCTGACTGGTCACGACACGTCGCGTGCCGTGCGCCGTCCCGTCGCGACCTGTCGGCTGGTGGTGCCGTAGACGACGGCCTGTGACCGCTCGTCGGCGTTTGGCGGGGTGTTGCGACCGCCCGGGGCGGACGGGAGGCGCGGGGCGGCCCCGCCACGCGCCTCCCGTACGCCGTCTGGTCGCGTTCCGTTGCGTGACCGGCCGTGCCCGACCGGTCGCGACACGTCGCGTGCCGCCCGCCGGGTGGTCGCGACCTGTCGGCTGGTGGCGCCGCAGGCGACGGCCTGTGACCGCTCGCCGGCGTCCCGCGGGGTGTTGCGACCGCCTGCGCCACGGGCCTCCCGACCGCCGTGGGGCCGCGGTCAGGACGCGGCGTCGGCTCCGATGCGCACGCGCGCGACGCGGTGACCGTCCATGGCGGTCACCTCGAGGCGGTGTCCGCCGGCCAGGACCACGTCGCCGACCTCGGGCACGCGGTCCAGCTGCACCTGCACGAGCCCACCCACGGTCTCGTAGTCACCGTCGGGCAGGACGGGGCCGCCGTCCGCGGCCAGGTCCTCGAGCACGGTGGCGCCGTCGACGCCGTCGTGCGCCAGCACGGACTCGTCGTACTCGGTGGAGTCCCACTCGTCGCGGATGCGGCCGACGAGGTCCTCGAGCAGCGCCTCGAGCGTGACCATGCCGGCGCTGCCGCCGTACTCGTCGACCACCAGGGCGATCTGGTGGCCGTCGGTGCGCATGTCCGCGATCGCACTCGACAGCGACTTCGTCTCGGGCAGGGCGAGTACCGGCCGGACGAGCGTGGCGACCGGGGCCGAGGGGTCGACCGGACGCAGCAGGTCACGGAGGTGCACGAAGCCCTGGACCTCGTCGCGCCCGCCGGAGGTCACGAGGTACCGGGTGTGCCCGGCAGCGATGGCCTGGTCGGTGGCGTCGGCGACGGAGAGGCCGGCGTCCAGTGTCGACACGTCGTACCAGGGGCGCATCGACTCGCGCAGGATGCGGTCACCGGCGTCCAGGGCGCTGCGGGCGATCCGGCGTCCCTGCTCGTCGACGCCGGTGTGCTCGTCGACCAGGCCGCGGAGCTCCTCGGTGCTCATCGACTCGCTGCGGGCGTCCGGGTCGCCACCGAGCAGTCGCACGACGGTGTCGGTGGACTTCGAGAGCAGCCAGATCACCGGCCGCATCAGCACCGCGAAGCGCTCCAGGGTCGGGGCGACGGCCATCGAGAAGCCCTCGGCGCGCTGCAGGGCGAGGCGCTTCGGTACGAGCTCGCCGAACACGAGCGACAGGTACGCGATGACGAGGGTCATCAGCACCAGCGCGACGGCTTCGGCGGTGCCCTGCTCGAGGCCGAGTCCCTGGAACAGCGGTGCGACGTCGGGTGCGATCGAGGACGCACCGTACGCGGCGGAGAAGAACCCGGCGACGGTCACGCCGATCTGCACGGCGGATAGGAACCGGTTCGGGTCACGGCCGAGCTCGGCGACCCGCATCCCGCGAGGGCCGCGGCGTTCGAGCTGCTGCAGCTGGGATTCGCGGAGGGAGACGAGCGCGATCTCGGCTGCCGCGAAGACCCCGCCGACGAGCACGAAGAGGATGACGAGCCCGAAGGCGATCCAGGTGTCGGCGCCCATCAGCGGGCAGCCGCCTCGGATCGACGACGGGCGGGCGGTCTGTGGGGATCGTCCATGCCTGTGAGTCTGCACAGGCAGACTGGGACATCACCGTGCTGCCGCTCGACAGCGGCTGTGGATCCCGCGTCGTGACGGAGAACGGTCGCTACAGGGTGAGCGAGCGACCGATGCGGGCTTCGAGCCACGCCTCCGGGTCGATCGGCGTGACGCCGTCCATCAGGACCTCGAGGTGCAGGTGCGCACCGGTCGAGACGCCGGAGGACCCGACGAGCCCGATGAACTGCCCGGCAGCGACGGTGTCGCCGACCTTGAGCGGCGAGGAGCCGGGGATCATGTGGCCGTAGAGCGTGGAGACCTGTCGGCCGTCGACCACGTGGTCGATGATGACCGCGTTGCCGTACGAGAAGTAGGTGCCCGAGACCCGGACCTTGCCCGCGGCGACGGCGCCGATCGGCGTGCCCATGCCCGGGGTGAAGTCGAGGCCCTGGTGCAGTGACGAGCACGCGCCGCACGGTGCCGAGCGGTACCCGAAGCCGGAGCTCATCTGCACGGGGCCGGGGAACGGCGAGCGGACCGCGCCGCCGAACGACACGGCGCCTCCGGCGATCGCCGCGGTGTCGGCGGAACCAGCCGTCGTCGTGGTGACGGTCGAGCCACCGCCGACGGTGAACCCGTCACGGTCGAACCCGGCGGACGTGACCGCCTGGGTCACGGCGTAGTCCTGGGTGCGCACGATGGGCGCGATGGTCGAGGTGGCCATCGAGGTGCCAGCGCTCGCGTGTGCGGGCATCGCCGAGGCGGCGAACATCGCGATGGCGGCGGCGGCGCTGGTGAGGGTGATGCGTCCGGCACGGGCCGACCGGGAGGCCCGGGGTGCGCTGGCGACGCGGGTCACCCTGGGTGCGGGGCGGCGGACGACGCGCTGGATGCGGTCGTCGACGTGCTCGGTGGTGGCGCGTGCGGCTGCTGAGCGGCGGCCGGCCGGCTCGGTGGCCGAGGACGCGGTCGCGAGCACGACGGACTTCACCGGCTTGGCGACCTTCGCGGCCTTCGGTGCCTTGGCTGGCTTCGCGACCTTGGCCGGCTTGGCGACCTTCGCGGCCTTGGCCGGCTTCTCGGGCTTGGCGACCTTCGCGGCCGGGGCCGTCTTGCTGCGACGCTGTGGTCCGCGGGCGGCTGCGCGCTCGGCCTCGAGGGCGGCGCGTCGGGACAGGTGCACCACCGGCGTCGCCGGGTGCTGGTCTGGTTCGGGTGCAGTCGTCATGGCCGCCCACCATTCTGCACGACTCTGTCGCTTTGTACAGGCCTTTTCGTGATCTTTTCGTTACCGAGTGCGCTGGGAGGCGCCTGACCACCACGGGCGGAAGCGTCCCCCGAGCCCTTCGCATCGGTACGGTCAGGGGAAAGCGACGGAAGGACCCGCACCATGGCCCGATCGCCGCGTGAGCGGTACGGAACGGTCGACCTGGCGTCGGCCGACGTCGTGCTGGCCGGTACCCAGGAACTCCTGCCCGTGCTCCGGGCTGCGGCCGTGCGCGCCGGGATCGACGCCGCGCGGATGCGGGTCATCGGGGTCGACGACCTGCCGGACCCCGACGAGACCTGGGACGCAGCGCTGGCCGTCATCGCCATCCGCCGCCCCGGTGACGACCCCGCGTTCCACCGGGCGCAGGCGGCTGCCGAGCTCATCGCACCGATGCTCGCGCCGCACGCCGTCCGCATCGTCGTCACGGTGTCCGGGGTGACCCGGCTCGCGCCGAAGCTCGAACGCACCCTGACGTCCGAGGTCCTGCACCAGATCGATGCCGCGTCGGCGTCGTCCGGGTTCCGTCGGCCCTTCCGGCCCCTGCGCATGCGGCTCGGGCTCGCCGGGCTCCGTGCCGCCGGCGTCCGGGTGTTCCGCGTCTCGATCGGCGACTGAGCGGACGCGGAGCAGGTCACCGGGTCGGCGCGCCCCGCAGTTCGAGGGCGATCTGCTCGGCGTCCAGGTTCTGCAGCATCGACTCGAGCACCTCGGCGTCGAACGTGCCGTCGTCGCGGGCGTCGAGGATCGCCGAGCGCTGCGCCTGGAGGACCGCGAGACGCCGCGCCTTCTCACGCCCCATCCAGGCGCGGAGCTCGGCTGGGTCCGCCGCCTCGAGTTCTTCGCGCGAGCCCGGGGGCTGTTCACCGGTGCGCGGTACCTCTTCGGCCGCACTGCGCATGAGCTCGAGCAGACGCTGTCGTTCCTCGGTGTCCTTTGCGGCAGTGTCCGGCGCGGGGGCGGCGATGCGTCGGAGCAGGGGACCGATCGTGCCGCCCTGGACCACCAGGGACAGCAGTGCGACCGCGAAGGCGACGAACACCAGGAGAGAACGCTGCGGGGTGCCCTCCGGCAGGGTCTGCGCAGCTGCGACGGTCACGGCCCCACGCATCCCCGCCCAGACCACGGCGGTGCCCTCGCGCCAGCCCAGCGGTGCCTTCGTGTAGTACGCGATGTCCGCCAAGGTGCGGCGGACGCGAGTCGTGAACCGGTCGAGCTCTCGTTCCGAGGGGGCGCGGTTGCCCGGTCGGTGCTCGCGGATCACCTCGCTCATCGCGTCGCGGTCACCGGCGTGCATCTCGGCGAAGCGCCCCTGCATCCGCTTGCCGCGCTTGGCGCTCGCCGACAGGGCGAGCAGCAGCGGGACGACGTACGCGGCCCGCACGAGCACGGTGAGCACGAGGGCACCGACGGCGATGAGGAGTGCCGGTCCGACACCCGTGTGCTCGTCCTGCACGTCGCCGAGGATGGTCGCGAGTTCGAGTCCCATCGTCAGGAACACCGCGCCCTCGAGCACGAGTTCGATGGTCTGCCAGTTCTGAGCGTCCGACAGCCGGTGCCCCGGAGGGAGCTTGCGCGGCCCGACGATCCCGGTGAACAGGCCCGCGACGACGGCGGCAACGAGTCCGGACCCGCCGAGGTGCTCGGTGGGGACCGCCGCGACGAACGGCACCGCGAAGGACAGCGCTGTGTTCACCGCGGCACCCGGCACGCGCGCGCGGACGAAGACGTTCAGCCAGCCGACGAACCACCCGATGACGACAGCGATGGCCACGGCGCCCGCGAAGTCGCCGAGAGCGCCCCAGAACGAGAACGACGCGGCGGCGGCGACGATGGCGGTGCGCAGGAGCACGAGCGCGGTGGCGTCGTTGAGCAGCGATTCACCGTCGAGGATCGAGATCGCCCGGCGTGACACCGAGGTCTGCTTGACGATCGAGGTGGCGACGGCGTCGGTCGGGCTGACGATCGCGCCGAGGGCGATGCCCCACCAGAAACCGAGGCCCGGGATCACCCAGGCGAAGAACAGCCCGAGCACCAGGCTCGACGCGACGACGAGCAGGACCGACAGGCCGCTGATCGCGCCGAACTCGCGCCGGAAGTTCATCGACGGCATCGACACCGCCGACGAGTACAACAGGGGCGGCAGGACCCCGGCGAGGATCCACTCCGGTTCGATCTCCGTGTGGGGGATGAACGGCAGCAGACTCGCGACGATCCCGACGACGACGAGCACGAGCGGTGCCGCGATCCCGATGCGGGGGCCGAGCACGGCGGCGCCCGCGATGGCGATCAGGGCGATGACACCCACGACGAGGAGTTCGGTCACGGGTCCAGGGTGGCACCACCGGGCGGATCAGGCTCCGTCGGGTCCGGAGCCCTGCGCGGCGCTCGCCTGCACCGACCGGTGTGGAGGAGCAGCGTGCGCGACGACGGAGACACTGCCGACGGCGAGCACGAGCGCCAGCGCTCCGGCGGTGCAGGCCGTCCCGATCTGCCGCAACCGCGATCGGCTGCCACGCTGACGCGGTGCGAACCGCTTCGTGCTCCGCCGGGGTTCGGGGCCGACGAGCCAGGGACCGGAGCCGTCGGTGTCGTACGAGAACGGGCCGGAGCCGTCCGGCGCGTACCGGTAGGGGCCGCTGCCGTCCGAGGCGTAGGCCGACCGCAGGTCCTCCGCCCTCCAGCCGAAGTCGTCCGGGGTCTGCCGTGTGGTGGTCATGCGCGCTCTCCCTCGCTCTGGTGCCGCGGAAGACCAGTCCACGCACCGTTCCTATGTGTCGACAGTGCGCCTCCAGGGTGTCGGCCGAGCATCTGCCGCGCGGAAGCGGGGGCCATGTATCTTGATGTCGAGACATCCTGCGCCACGAGTACCGTGGACGTACCGACGGTCGAACAAGGGAGTACCCGCCAGCATGGCCAAGATCATCTACACCCTCACGGACGAGGCGCCGTTCCTCGCCACCCACTCCTTCCTCCCGGTCATCCAGGCCTTCGCCGGCACCGCGGGTGTCGACGTCGAGACCCGCGACATCTCGCTCGCCGGCCGGATCATCGCCCAGTTCCCGGAGCGGCTCACCGACGAGCAGCGCCTGGACGACGCCCTCGCCGAGCTCGGCGACCTGGCGAAGACCCCCGAGGCGAACATCATCAAGCTGCCGAACATCTCGGCGTCGATCCCCCAGCTCAAGGTCGCGATCAAGGAACTGCAGGCGCAGGGCTACGACCTGCCCGACTACCCGGACGAGGCCACGACCGACGAGCAGCGCGACGTCCGCGCCCGCTACGGCCGTGTCCAGGGCAGCGCCGTCAACCCGGTGCTGCGCGAGGGCAACTCCGACCGCCGCGCACCCCTGTCGGTCAAGAACTACGCCCGCAAGCACCCGCACCGCATGGGCGCCTGGTCGCGTGACTCGAAGACGAACGTCAGCACCATGGGCGTCGACGACTTCCGCTCGAACGAGAAGTCCTGGATCGCCCCCGCCGACGACGTCCTGACGATCACCTTCGTGGCCGAGGACGGCGGCGAGCAGGTCCTCAAGCAGTCGATCCCCGTCCTGCAGGGCGAGGTCGTCGACGGCACCGTGCTGCACGTGGCCGCACTCGAGTCGTTCCTGCGCGAGCAGATCGAGCGCGCCGCGGCCGAGGACGTCCTGTTCTCCGTGCACCTCAAGGCCACGATGATGAAGATCTCGGACCCGATCATCTTCGGGCACGTCATCAAGGCGTTCTTCCCGTCGGTGTTCGAGCGCTACGGCGCCGACCTCGCCGCCGCAGGCCTGACCCCGAACGACGGCCTCGGCTCGATCCTCGCCGGCCTCGCTGCGCTGCCGAACGGCGCCGAGATCGAGCGTGCCTTCAAGCAGGGCATCGCCGACGGCCCCGAGCTCGCCATGGTCGACTCGGACAAGGGCATCACGAACCTGCACGTGCCGAGCGACGTCATCGTCGACGCGTCGATGCCCGCGATGATCCGCACCTCGGGGCACATGTGGGGCCCGGACGGCGACGAGCACGACACCCTCGCCGTCATCCCCGACTCGAGCTACGCCGGCATCTACCAGGCCGTGCTCGACGACTGCCGCGCCCACGGCGCCTTCGACCCGTCGACGATGGGTTCCGTGCCCAACGTCGGCCTGATGGCGCAGAAGGCCGAGGAGTACGGCTCGCACGACAAGACCTTCGAGCTCCCCGGCGCCGGTGTGGTCCGCGTCACGACCGCCTCGGGCGACGTCGTCATCGAGCACGACGTCGAGCCCGGTGACATCTGGCGCGCCTGCCAGACCAAGGACGTCGCCATCCGCGACTGGGTGAAGCTCGCCGTCACCCGCGCCCGTGCCTCCGCGACGCCCGCCGTGTTCTGGCTCGACGAGACCCGCGCGCACGACGCGAACCTCATCGGGCTCGTCCGCGAGTACCTCGGCGAGCACGACACCGACGGCCTGCAGATCGAGATCCTCGCGCCCGAGGACGCCATGCGCTTCTCGCTCGAGCGCATCCGCCGCGGCGAGGACACCATCTCGGTCACCGGCAACGTCCTGCGCGACTACCTGACGGACCTGTTCCCGATCATGGAGCTCGGCACCTCGGCGAAGATGCTCTCCGTCGTCCCGCTGCTGGGCGGTGGCGGCCTGTTCGAGACCGGTGCCGGTGGTTCCGCGCCGAAGCACGTGCAGCAGCTCGTGCAGCAGAACTACCTGCGCTGGGACAGCCTGGGCGAGTTCCTCGCACTGGCGGTCAGCCTCGAGCACCTCGCCGGTGTGACGGGCAACGAGCGGGCGAAGATCCTGGGCGAGACCCTCGACCGGGCCACCGGGACGTTCCTCGAGCAGGACAAGTCCCCGGGTCGCAAGCTCGGCTCGATCGACAACCGCGGCAGCCACTTCTACCTGGCGAAGTACTGGGCCGAAGAGCTCGCGGCGCAGACCCAGGACACCGAGCTCGCGGCGTCGTTCGCGGACCTCGCGGCGAAGCTCGGTGAGCAGGAGCACACCATCGTCGACGAGCTCGTCTCGGTGCAGGGCCACCCGGCCGACATCGGCGGCTACTACCGCCCCGACGACGCCAAGACGAGCGCGGTCATGCGTCCGTCCGCCACGTTGAACGCGGCGCTGGCAGCGCTCTAGCAGCGACCGACCCCCGGACAGGAGGCCCGGTGCCAGCTGGCACCGGGCCTCCCGTCCGTCCGTGGTCGCGACCACGGCCGCGCTTCGTGAGCAGCAGTGGTCGCGTCCGCACCACGAACCCGACCATTCCTGCTCAGGAAGTGACAGGGGACGCGCGGGGCGTCAGCCGCGGGGCGGCACGGGTGGGCCCGCGGCCAGCAACCCGGTGAAGACCAGGGCGACGGCCACGACCCCGATGCCCGCGGCCACGGCGGGCCGACGCACCACGAAGAACAGCAGACGGTCCCAGAAGCCCGAGTGGGCGTCCGGCGAGCGGCGCCAGGAGCCCTCGAGCATGCCGCGGCGGGCGACCGCGACCTCGAACGGCACCGTGGCGTACGGCACGACGGCACTGGCCCAGCCGAGCACGAGCGCCCCGAACGACCACCGCTGGTTCACCGCCACGACCGTCGTGACCACCAGGTACGCCAGGAACACGAAGCCGTGCACCCCACCGCCGATGCGGACGCCCCAGTCGCCGGCGTCCAAGCCGTACTTGAGCACCATCCCGAGGATGAGCAGGGTCCAGGTCACGAGTTCGGCGACCGCGGCGGCGCGGAACAGGGAGCGCGGAGTCATGGCCTCCATGGTGGCGGACCCGGTTGACAGACAGCAGGACGCCCGACCCTCGGGGCACCCCACGGACAGCAGGACGCCCCGGGCCGATCGACCCGGGGCGTCCTCTGCTGTCGGGTCAGCGCCGCACGACCACCGTCTGGCCCAGGCGGTTCACGCCGGCGCGCGCGTCCCACGTGCCGGTGTTCGCGGTCTGGATCGCGAAGGCCGGGTTCGACGCCACCGAGCGCTCGGGCGCCGGCAGCGCGAGGGCGACGTCCCAGCGGCCCTTCGGCAGGTGTGCGAGCGACGCCCGGACGGTCACGGTCCGTCCCGGCTGCCACGAGGACGCGTCGGCGCGAACCGGCACGGTGACTCTGCGGTGCCCGTCGGTCAGGACGAGCTGCACCGGGCGGCTGTTGTACGGCGCCGCCCAGCCGTCGTTCCGCACCGACACCGCGACCGACGGCGTGCGACCGGTGGTGACGGTGCTCGAGGTCATCGTGAAGCGGTAGCCGAGCTTCTTCGCCGCGTCGGTCATGCCGTCCGCGCCCCAGGTCGCCAGGACGTCCCTGTTGTAGTCGAGGTTGAGGTAGCTGTAGTGGTACTTCGCCATCTCTGCCGAGGCGGACGGGTACTCGGACCGCGGCGCGTTCACGGCGCAGGTCTCGCCACCGACGGGGACGTACCGCGACTCGGCGGCCAGGTAGTCCTGGTCGAGTGACAGCGGATCGCTCAGGAACGTGCCGAAGTCGTCCGGCGAGGCGAGGAAGCAGTCGTTGTGGTGCCCGATCCGCGACGCTGCCGACCCGTCGTGCGCCTGCGCCGGGGTGAGTGCCCCGGCCGTGCCGGACGGTGTGCGGAGTGCGTCCTGCTTCATCTGCATCGTGCGGACCTGGACCGAGCGGCTGGACGGCAGGGCCGCGAGTTCGGCCTGCAGGACCTGCCGTCGGGCGTCCTTGTCGGCCTCGGTCAGCACGCCCGGGTTCGCCGGGTCGCTGGCGAAGTGGTCGGTGTAGTAGCCCTCGCCCCAGAGCCCGATGAACCCCTGCTGCAGGGTCGGGATGACGTCGGCGTTCCGGCGGAGCGTCGGGGTGAGCTGCTGGATGTGCGCGAGCACGGTCGGCAGGTCGGCGTCGCCGTAGGGCGCCGAGTACGGGTACGCGCCGCCCTGCACGTACGCGAACCGGGTGATCACACCCACCCCGGCCGCACGTGCGGTGTCGTAGTCGCGCTGCACGAGCCGCAGCCAGGCCGGGCTGAGTTGCCGCTGCTGGACGAACGCCTCCATGTAGAACACCCGGACGACCTGGGTGACCCCCTCGGCGCGGTAGCCGCGGAGCGTCGCGGCGTCGAGCGGCGTGTACCCGGTGCCGTCGGCGCGGTAGTGCGTCTCGGTGGTGTGGTCGAACCCGCGCGAGGGGTTCGGGATGACCGCGTCGCTCGCCGTGTAGGTCACGGTCGAGGTGGTCGCGGTCCGTGTCGGGTGGTGGCCGGTGGGCGACGACGCCCACGCGGTGGTCGGTACGGCGAGTGCGAGTGCCGCCGCGAGTGCGACGGTGGTGATGGTGCGGTGCTGCATCGGACGAGCCCCTGTCCTCGGCGCGGACGGTGATCGGCGCCCCCTGGCGCTGCCGTCCTGCGCGAATGTGATCTGAAGGTAGGGCAAACGATCAGAAAACGCCAGTGGATGCGCGAACCGAGCACGGGTAGCGTTGCCTGCATGTCGCCGTCGACCGAGAACCGTCCCCTGAACATCGTCGTCTGGAACGAGAACGTGCACGAGACCCGCGGTGACGCGACGGTCATCGGGCACTACCCCGACGGCATGCACACCGTGATCGCCGAGGCGCTCCGGCAGCTGCAGCCCGGGGCCGACGTCTCCACCGCCACCCTGCAGGAACCCGACCACGGCATCACCGCCGAACGGCTGGCCACCACGGACGTGCTGTTCTGGTGGGGCCACGCCGCCCACGACGAGGTGAGCGACGCCGTCGTCGACCTGGTCGTCGACGCCGTGCACGCCGGCATGGGCCTGGTGGTGCTGCACTCCGGCCACTACTCCAAGCCGTTCAAGCGCCTGATGGGCACGACCTGCTCGCTGAAGTGGCGGAACGACGGCGAGCGCGAACTCGTCTGGACCGTCGCGCCCGAGCACCCGATCGCCGCCGGGGTCCCGCACCCGATCGTCATCGACCGACAGGAGATGTACGGCGAGTACTTCGACATCCCGCGCCCCGACGAAGAGGTGTTCCTGTCGACCTTCGCGGGCGGCGAGGTCTTCCGCTCCGGCGTCGCGTACCGCCGGGGGCTCGGCAAGGTCTTCTACTTCTCGCCCGGCGACCAGGAGTACCCCGTGTACCACCACCCGGACATCCAGCGCGTGCTGTCGAACGCCGCCGCCTGGGCAGCCCCGGTCTCCGAGCGCCGCGAACTGACCGCCGACCCCCACCCGCGGGACTGGTTCCTGTCGGACGATAGGGGTAGACAGGTCGGGTGACCAACCATCTCGACGGTGCGCACAGGCGCACCGCGGTGATCGAGGCGCTCGCCATCTTGGGATCAGGACCCGAGGAGCGCTTCGACCGCATCACCCGCATGGCCCACGAGGCGTTCGACGTCCCGTTGACCTTCCTCAACCTCGTCCACCACGACCTCGTCACCACGCAGTCGACCTTCGGCTGGCACCAGGGATCGAGTGTCCCCGCCAGCGAGCAGTTCTGCGCGTCGACCGTGCTCACCCGCGAACCGATGGTGATCCCGGACGCGTCGCTCGACGCCCGGTTCGCGCACACGGCGGCGGTGGCGGAGCACGGCATCCGGTTCTACGCGGGCGCACCGTTGACCATGGTCGACGGCACCCGGGTGGGCACGCTGTGCCTGATGGACGCGGTGCCGCGCACGTTCTCGCCGGACGACGTCGCCCTGCTGGGTGACCTGGCCCGGTGGGCGGAGCGCGAGCTCGGCGTCGCCATCGACCGCGGACGGGTCCGTCGGGTGCTCGACGGCCTGGTGCCGGACCCGGTCGCGGTGCCGGGGTGGGACCTCGACGTCCTGGTGGCACAGCACGACGACGGCGGGGGTGACATCGCCGACTGGCGCGTCGCACCGGACGGTGCACTGCACGTCACCGTCGGCCGGGTGAGCGCGGCCGGCCCGGCGTCGGGCCTGCTCGCCGCGGCGGTCCGCGGTGCCGTGGCGGCACGGACCGGTTCGGCCATGTCGGACGCGATCGTCGGCCTGGAGGCGCAGGTCACCGCCGACCTGTCGGCTGCGGCCGCCGTCGGCTCGCTCTTCCACCTGCGGCTCGACCCCACGTCGGGTCACGTCGACTTCGGCGACGCCGGCCACGGCCTGGCGGTGCTCGTCCCCGCCGACGGTCCGGCCCGCGTCCTGCACCCGCTCGACCTGCCGCTCGGGCTGCAGCCGGAGTCGATCCCGCGGTCGCCCGGGGCGCTCGACCTGGAACCCGGAGACCGGCTGGCGATCTGCACCCAGGGCGTCCTGACGCTGGACGGGCTCCGGCACCTGGACGACCTCGCCGCGCTGGTGCTCTCGGCTCCGGACGGCGCCACGGCGGTCGAACGGGTGCGCACGGCGATCCCCACGGACGCCGCGGTCGACGTCACGCTGGTGGTGCTCACACGGCACTGAGCGGGGTCCGCCGCCCAGGCGTGGCGTGCTGCCCGCGGTGGGTCAGGAGCGGAAGCGGTCCGGCCGCGGCCGCGGGGTTCCGGTCAGCGCGACCACGAGCAGCGTGGCGAGCAGGGCGAACCCGGCGAGCTCGATGCCCAGGCCGGCGAGCTGCCAGTACGCGCTGCCGACGTGCTGCGGCTGCGTGATCGACTCCGGCCACCACGACTCGATGAGCGGGAACGAGCCCGGGAACGGATCGAGGCCGAACACGACGAGGCCACCGAGCAGCAGGACGACCCCGAGGCCGGCCATCGCCCCACGGGACCGGCGGAGCATGTGCACCACGAGGGCCGCACCCATGCCGGCGAGCCCGACGACGGCGAGCAGGAACGCGAGCACCACGATGGTCTGCGGCGCGAGCGCGACCCAGTCCAGCACCGCGATCGGCAGCAGCAGCCACCGTCCCGTCCGTGCCCAGCGCGCAGGGTTCCGCCATCCGTCCATGGCGACCGACCGTAGGGCACCCGGCCGAACGCCTGCCGAATGCGGCCAGTGGACCCCGGCGGCAGTGTGCGCTGACTACGATCGGACCCCATGGCGCAGGACCGACCGACCCGGCAACAGCGGTCGCTCGCGACCCGCACGGCGATCATCGAGGGCGCGGCCGCGGAGTTCGACGAACGCGGGTACGTCGGTGCCTCGATGGACGGCATCGCCGAACGCATCGGGATGACCAAGGGTGCGCTGTACTTCCACTTCACGTCGAAGGCCGACATGGCCGGGGCCGTCGTCGCCGAGCAGCACGCGATCTCCCGCCGGTACGGCGAGGCCGCGGTGGCCCGGGGCACCACCCCGCTCGAGTCGATCATGTGGCTGTGCCAGGGGCTCGCGGTCCAGATGACGTCCGAGGTCGTCGTGAGCGCCGGGGTGCGGCTGTCGACCGACGTGGCCGCGAGCGACATCGCG
The DNA here is from genome assembly GCF_040223925.2 of Curtobacterium sp. WHRI 8282. Classification (NCBI taxonomy): domain Bacteria; kingdom Bacillati; phylum Actinomycetota; class Actinomycetes; order Micrococcales; family Microbacteriaceae; genus Curtobacterium; species Curtobacterium sp. WHRI 8282. The sequence continues at coordinate 616,654 of NZ_JBEHCD020000001.1, read as the reverse complement.
CGGCAGGACCCGTACACCGACTGGACCACGGTGGTCGCCGGGTTCGCACGGCAGGCCGTCGAGGTGGGTGAGCTCGACCAGCGGTGGGACCCGGACCTGGTCGGCCGGGTCGTCGTCCGCGCCTACACCGGCGTGCAGACCGTCTCGGACGTGATGACCCGCCGGGCCGACCTGTTCGCGGGCCTGCGGGAACTCTGGACGGTCCTGCTGGACGCGTTCGTCACCGAACGGCTGCGTCCGGAGATCCCGAGGCTCGTCGCGCTCATCGCTCCGGAGTGACGCGGGTCCCCCCAGGGAAACACCCACGTCACCTCGCCTCTGAGACTAGCGAGAAGGGTGTCGCGCCACCGGCCCCAGTTCGCGGGCGTGTGTCCGGCGGCCCACTAGCCTGACGCCGTGCCCACACCCGCTGCCGAGGTCGACGTCGACGTCCCGCTCGTCCGGGCCCTGCTGCGCGACCAGCACCCAGACCTGGCCGGGCTCCCGCTCCAGGTCGTCGCGAACGGCTGGGACAACGTGGTGCTGCGCCTGGGTGACGACCTGGCCGTCCGGGTCCCCCGTCGGGAGCTGGCCGCACGCCTCGTCGAGCACGAACAGCGCTGGTTGCCCGACATCGCCGCCCGGGTCGGATCGGTCGTCCCGGTGCCGGCCCCGGTGCGGACCGGCCGCCCCGCCCTCGGGTACCCGTGGTCGTGGAGCATCGTGCCGTGGCTGCCCGGCACGGCGATCGGTGAACGGGCGGCCGGGGTCCCCGTCGCCGAGGCGCTCGCCGCGTTCGTCGGGCTCCTGCACGTCCTGGCCCCGGACGACGCCCCGGCGAACCCGTTCCGTGCGGTGCCGCTCGCGTCGCGGAGCGAGGCCGTGCTGGCGCGACTCGACGACCACGGCGTGCACCGGGCCGGAGAGCTGGCCGCGCTGTGGCGGACCGCAGCGGCCGTGCCCGCGCACGCCGGGCCTCCCGTCTGGGTGCACGGCGATCTGCACCCCTTCAACCTGCTCGTCGACCCGTCGGACGGTGTCGACCGTCTGTCGGCCGTGATCGACTTCGGGGACGTCACCGCGGGCGACCCGGCCGTCGACCTCGCCACCGCCTGGCTGACGCTCGACCGGCCGGGGCGTCGGGCATTCCGCGCGCGGGTCGCGGCCCCGGAGGCCACCTGGCTGCGCGCACGCGGGTGGGTGGTCGCGCTCGCGTCCGCGCTGGCGACCGCCGACGAACGCGCCTTCCGGAGCGTCGCGCGACGGAGCATCGACGCGGTGCTGGACGACTGAGTCCCCGCGGGGCTATCGTGACCGCACCATCCGTGCACAGCCGATCGGAGGGGCCGCCATGACCCTCGAGCTCCGCGTCCAGCACGACGTCGCCACCGACGCCTCCCCCGCCCCCGTCCGACCCGAGCGACGCGGTCTCCGCGGCCTGCTCGACCGTCTGTCCGAACGCCGCGCCGCCGCCCGCGCGCGACGGGTCGACGACCGGGTGCGCGAACTCGGGGAACTCGTCCACCTGCTCTCCGACGCCCGCGCCGTCGTCGAACGCGGGTGGGTCCAGCACGCCTGGTTCGCCTACCTCGACGAGCACGGCCGCGAGCGCAAGGCCTCCAGTGCCGCCGCGATGGACCTGCAGGGCCGGCCGCTCGTCGGTGCCTGCCTGGTCGGCGCGGTCGTGTCCGCCGCCGGCGGGCCGCACGCGGTCCACGCGCCCCGGGTGCAGCACGCGCTCGACGTCGTGTGGCACGCCCTCGCCCGCGACGAGGGCGAGCCCGTGCTCTGGTGCCCCGCGCCGGACATCCGGATGGGCCGGGTGCGTGACCTGACGAGCTGGAACGACGCCCCGGCACGCACCGGCGCCGAGGTCGCCGGGCTGCTGCTGACCGCCGAACGGGTGGCCGTGCAGGAGTCGACGCGCCTGCAGGAGCTCCGGGTGGCACGATCGGGGGCATGAGCGACGTCGAAGCGGTCCCCGAGGTGCACCCCGCGAGCACCAGCACCCTGGCCGCGAGCGGCAACGCCCTGCTGTCGGACGAAGGGTCCACGCGGAACCCCGACGGCACGACGGCCGCGGACGGCGCGGTCGCGGACGCCGCTGCCGCCGACGCCGCGGTGAAGCGGACGCTGCACCGGTACCTGCAGAAGCACCGCGCGGCCCTGCTGGCCAAGCTCGACGGGCTCGCGGAGCGGCAGGCCCGCTGGCCGGTGACGCCGACGGGCACGAACGTCCTCGGGTTGGTGAAGCACGTCGCCGGGGTGCAGGCCGGCTACTTCGGCGAGGTGTTCGGGCGGCCGTTGCCGGACCAGCCCGCCTGGCTCGAGTCGGAGGACGGCGAGGACATGTACGCCTCGCTCGACGAGACCATGGCCGACATCGTGGCCTTCCACCACCGGAGTGCCGCCCACGCCGACGCCACGATCGAAGCGCTCGACCTCACCGCCACCGGGACCGTGCCGTGGTGGCCGGAGGGGCACCGGGACGTCACCCTGCACCGGATCCTGGTGCACATGGCGTACGAGACCGCCCGGCACGCGGGTCACGCCGACATCGTGCGCGAGATGCTCGACGGCCTGGCCGGCGACGGCGACGGCAACCTGGCCGACAAGTCCCCGGAGGAATGGGTCCGGTGGCGTGAGCAGCTCGTCGACATCGCGGAGCGATCAGGGTTGCGCGACCTCGACGCATAGCCGAGCAGGCAGACCGATCGTTACCGTTCTCCCAGCCTCGCCCTGGTAAACCCCCGCTGACCAGGGGTTGTCCACCTCGCAACCGCAAGGGAAACCGTCGTGCAGGCGGGGTTGCGTTGTACAACCGGTCCGGCTGCTGCGTAGCTTTGGCCGAGCTCGTGCCCCGATCTGTGGGCAGTTCAGCCGACCGGAAGGGGAGCGCCCACCCGTGTTCCAGTACGTCGTGGAGCGATGGAACCAGATCTGGTTCGCATCGTGGCAGCACTTCTCACTGGTCGTCCAGTGCGTCGTCCTCGCCACGGTCATCGCCGTGGTGCTCGCCACACTCGTCTACCGCAGCCCGCGCCTGACCGCGTTCGCGAACGGGGTGTCGGCCATCGGCCTGACCCTGCCGTCGTTCGCCGTCATCGGCCTGCTCATCGTCCCGCTCGGCTTCGGTGTCCTGCCGTCGGTCGTGACGGTCGTCTTCTTCGCCGCGCTGCCGATCCTGCGCAACGCGGTCGTCGGTCTCGCCGAGATCCCGCCTGCAGTCGTCGAGTCGGCGCGCGGCATCGGCATGAGCCGGTTCCGCACCCTGCTGCAGGTCGAACTGCCGATGGCCTGGCCGATCATCCTGAGCGGCGTGCGCGTGGCCGCGCAGATGGTGATGGGCATCGCCGCCATCGCCGCGTACGCGCTCGGTCCCGGGCTCGGCGGCTTCATCTTCTCCGGGCTGTCCCGCCTCGGCGGCGCCAACGCCCTGTTCTCCGTCGTGGTCGGGGTGGTCGGCGTCGTCCTGCTCGCCCTGGTCCTCGACCTGCTCCTCATCGGCCTCGGCCGCCTGACCATCTCGAGAGGTATCCGTGTCCAGCACTGACTCCGCCACCACCACCGCGCCCGACGGGGACGTCACCGGGCGCAGCATCCTGCTCGACGAGGTCACCAAGCGGTACCCCGGGCAGTCGAAGCCCGCCGTCGACGGCATCACGCTCGAGATCCCGGCCGGCAAGATCGTCATGCTCGTCGGCCCGTCCGGCTGCGGCAAGACGACGACCCTCAAGATGATCAACCGCCTGATCGAGCCCACGCAGGGCCGGATCGTCGTCGGCGACGACGACGTCACGGGCATCGACGGTGACGAGCTCCGCCGCCGCATGGGCTACGTGATCCAGGCCGGCGGTCTCTTCCCGCACATGACGGTCGCGGCGAACATCGCGATCGTGCCGAAGATGCTCGGCTGGTCGAAGGAGAAGATCGCGGCGCGCGTCGACGAGCTGCTCGACCTGGTCTCGCTCGACCCCGACACCTACCGCGACCGGTTCCCCCGCGAACTCTCCGGTGGGCAGCAGCAGCGCGTCGGCGTGGCCCGTGCGCTCGCGGCGGACCCGCCCGTCCTGCTCATGGACGAGCCGTTCGGTGCGGTCGACCCGATCACCCGCCAGCGCCTGCAGGACGAGCTCCTGCGGATCCAGGAGGAACTGCACAAGACGATCGTCATCGTCACGCACGACTTCGACGAGGCCGTGAAGCTCGGCGACTGGATCGTCATCTTCACCGAGGGTGCGCACATCGTGCAGTACGACACCCCGGAGCGGATCCTGGCCGAGCCGGCGAACGAGTTCGTCGAGAACTTCATCGGTTCTGGTGCCGGCCTGAAGCAGCTCACGCTGAACCGCGTGCGCGACGTCGAGGTCGAGTCGGCCGTGACCTGCTCGCCCGGCGAAGAGGTCAAGGCCGTGCTGCAGCGGATGAACGAGGCCGGTGGGCACCAGCACGCCGTCGTCGTCGACCACCGCCAGCGTCCGATCGGGTGGCCGTCGCGCCGCCAGCTCGAGCGTCTCGACCGCATCCCCGACGGCGTCGAGCCCGGCCTGCCCGTCGTGGGCGAGGCAGCGACCCTCAACGACGCGCTCGACACCATGCTCGTCTCGAGCGCCGGAGCCGCACTCGTCACCGGTCGTCGTGACGCGTTCCGCGGCGTGATCACCGTCGAGACCGTGATGGAGGCGATCACCCGCTCCCGCGCGACCGCCGCCGGAGACCAGGCCTACACGCCGGTCGGCACCAACACGAACCCGATCGAGACCATGCCGTCGTCACCGGTGTCGGCGATGCCCACCGGAGAAGACCTGTGAGCGCAGTCGCCGTCGCCGGCCCCGCCACCGGTGCACGCACCTCGTGGAAGGGCCTGCTGTTCCAGCCGATCGCGATCCTGGTCGTCCTGGCCGGCTTCGCGGTGTGGCTCGCGACGGCGGACCTGACCCCGACGGAGCGCACGACGCTCAACCCGGCGGACATCCTGGCCCTGACCGGCCAGCACCTCGTGCTGACCCTGCAGTCGACGGTCCTGGTGCTCGTGATCGGCATCCCGCTGGGCGTCGTGCTCACCCGCGGGCCGCTGCGCCGGGCGAGCCCGTACGTGCTCGCCGTCGCGAACTTCGGGCAGGCGGCCCCGGCCGTCGGCCTCATCGTGCTGCTCGCCGCCTGGCTCGGCCTGAACAGCTCGTCCGCCGTCATCGCGCTCGTGCTCTACGCGATCCTGCCGGTGCTCCGGAACACCATGATCGGCGTGCAGAGCGTCGACGACCGCCTGGTCGAGGCCGGTCGCGGCATGGGCATGAGCGCCTTCAGCGTGCTGATGCGCGTCGAACTGCCGCTCGCGGTGCCCGTGATGCTCTCGGGCATCCGGACCGCCCTCGTGCTGCTCGTCGGCACGGCGAGCCTGGCCACCTTCGTCGGTGCGGGCGGACTCGGTCTGCTCATCACGACGGGCGTGACGCTGTTCCTGCCGAAGGTGCTCGTCGCCGGGGCCCTCCTCGTCGCCCTGCTCGCCCTCTCCATCGACTGGCTCGGCCGCGTGGTCGAGACGGTCGCACGACCGAAGGGACTCCGATGACCCGCCGCACACGCAGCACCCGCCGCACCCGCACCCGGGTCGGAGCCGCCGCGTTCGTCGCCGGTGCCACCGCCCTCGTCCTGACCGGGTGCGGCCTGCAGCCCGCGACGTCGTTCGTGCCCGAGGCCGGCGCCGGCTCCATCCAGCGCATCGACGACCTGCCGGCCGGCGCCCACATCACCGTGACGTCGAAGAACTTCACCGAGCAGCTCGTGCTCGGCAAGATCGCCGTGCTCGCCGCCAAGGCCGCCGGGTTCGACGTCACCGACGAGACGAACGTGCCCGGCAGCGTCGCGGTCCGTGAGCTGATGACCTCGCACGCCGCCGACTTCACGTACGAGTACACCGGTACCGCCTGGCTGACCTTCATGGGTCACACGAAGGGGATCCCGGACAAGACCGAGCAGTGGACGGCGGTGAAGAAGGAGGACGCCGGCAACGGACTGACCTGGCTCAAGCCGGCGCCGATGAACAACACCTACGCGTTCGCCGTCCGCAACGAGGCCGTCAAGGAGCTCGGGGACGTCAAGACGCTCTCCGACATCACCAAGCTGCCGGTCGACCAGCGCACGTTCTGCGTGGAGTCGGAGTTCAACTCCCGTGCCGACGGCTTCAAGCCGATGCTCAAGAAGTACGGCTTGGAGCTCGGCGGTTCGGGGTCGAACGGGGTGCCGAGCAGCAACGTGAGCATCCTCGACACCGGCACGGTCTACACGGCCACCGACCGCGGCAAGTGCAACTTCGGTGAGGTCTTCACCACCGACGGCCGCATCAAGTCGCTCGGGCTCACGGTGCTCGAGGACGACAAGGGCTTCTTCCCGGCGTACAACGTCGCGCCCGTCATCGACTCGAAGACGCTCAAGGAGTACCCGCAGCTCGAGGGGATCTACGACCAGATCTCGCCGAAGCTCACGGACGCCGTGCTGCAGGAGCTCAACCGTCAGGTCGACGTCGAGGGGCGTGAGCCGGCCGACGTCGCCTTCGACTGGATGGTCAAGGAGGGCTTCATCACGAAGCCCTGACCGTTCTCGACGCATCCACGTCACGGACAGGAGGCACGGTGCCAGCTGGCACCGTGCCTCCCCTGCGTTCGTGGTCGCGTCTCAGGCCGCGGCGATGCGCGCAGCCGTGTCGCGGATCGACGCGACCACCGCCGCCCGCACCTGCTCCGGGTCGGAACCCTCGTGCCGAGCGGCACTGCGGAGGCCCGTCATGCACATTCCGAGGAGCATCTCGGCCGCCTGCGGGGTCGCCGCCTCGGGGCCCCAGGCCGGGTCGCGTTCGAGGATCGTGCGCACGGCGCCGGTCATCGCCTCGGCGACCGTGGTCATCCGCGCGACCTGCCGACGCATCAGCTGCGGGAACCGCACGATGACGGCCTTGCGCTCGAGCCGCTCGTGCTCGTCGCCGAACGACGACCCGAACACCAGGAACGCCAGGTCCACGACGGCCTGCGCCGCCGGCTCCCCCGCGACGGTCGCCAGGTGCGCCTCGAGAGTGGCGGGTTCGAGGTCGAGCTCGGTGTGCCCGAGGACCGCGTCCTCCTTGCTCTCGAAGTAGTTGAAGAACGTCCGCGGGGAGACGTCGGCCCGCGCGGCGATCTGCTCGATCGTGGTGCCGTCGACGCCCTGCTCGAGGGCCAGGGACCGAGCCGCCTCGGCGATGCGGTTGCGGGTCTCGATGCGCTTGCGGTCACGGAGACCGAGTTCTGACGACGTCGCGGAGTCGGGCATGGCCCGACTGTAACCGGAACGTCACATGATCTACAGCAAACGCAAACTTGCAGTCGTGCATCGGACACTACGGTGAACCCATGACCACTCCCGTGCTCGAGGCCCGTGACCTCGCCAGGACCTACGGCCGCGGCGCGACGCGGTTCGACGCGCTCAAGGGGGTGTCGCTGGCGGTGCACCAGGGCGAGAGCCTGGCGATCGTCGGCAAGTCCGGCTCCGGCAAGTCGACGCTGATGCACCTGCTCGCACTGCTCGACAAGCCGTCTGCCGGACAGGTGCTGCTCGACGGCACCGACGCGGCGACGCTCGGTGCGCGGCAGGTCAACCGCACCCGGAACAGCACCTTCGGGTTCGTGTTCCAGCAGTTCTTCCTCACGCCGAAGACCTCGGTGCTCGACAACGTCGTGCTCCCGCTCAAGATCGCCGGTGTCTCCGGAGCCGAGCGGAAGCGCCGGGGCATGGCGGCGCTCGATGCGCTCGGGCTGGCCGACAAGGCGAAGAACGACGCCAACGACCTGTCCGGCGGCCAGAAGCAGCGCGTGGTCATCGCCCGGGCGCTGGTCGGCGAGCCGAGCGTGATCTTCGCCGACGAGCCGACCGGCAACCTCGACACGAACACCGGACAGGTGGTCGAGGACATGCTGTTCGGGCTGCAGCGCGAGCGGGGGATCACGCTCGTCGTGGTCACGCACGACGAAGAGCTCGCCGCGCGCTGCGACCGCAGCGTGAACGTCCGCGACGGCCTGATCGTCGGCGGACCCGATGACGTGGTCGACGCGTCTGCCACGCACGGAAGGCACTCCGCATGAACTTCCTCGACCTCCTGCGCACCGCGGTCTCGAACACCTTCCGCTCGAAGCTGCGCACGACCCTGACCGTCATCGCGATCTTCATCGGCGCCTTCACGATCACCCTCACGTCGGCGATCGGCACGGGCGTCAGCAACTACATCGACAGCCAGGTCTCCTCGATCGGCGACACCGGTTCGCTGACCATCACGAAGGCGGTCGACAGCACCTCGACCGACAGCGGCCCGGCGAAGTACGACCCGGACGAGTCCGGCCAGAGCGTCGACCGCGGCCCGGCGTCGTTCTCGTACCTGTCGCAGTCCGACGTCGACGCGATCAAGAAGACGGACGGCATCAAGAGCCTCCGCCCCGCGGTCGCCCTCGCACCGAAGTACGCCGAGTACGGGGACCAGGGCAAGTACGTCGTGTCGCTCACGGCCAACGCCGGCGAGCTCGACGCCGACCTGGCGAGCGGCAAGCAGCTCGACGACGAGACCGACGCCAACCAGGTGATGCTGCCGACCGACTACCTGAAGAACATGGGCCTCGGCAGCGCCTCGGCCGCCGTCGGCAAGGAGCTCACGATCGCCGTCGACGACTACCAGGGCAAGCCGCACACGCTCACCGCCGCCGTCGTCGGGGTGCAGAACGAGTCGCTGTTCGGCAGCGGTGCCGGGGCGAACGCCGCACTGACCGACGCCATGCAGGCCGCGCAGGAGATCGGCAAGCCCGACTCGATCGCCACGTCCTACGCCAGCGCCACCGCGACGCTCGACTCCGACGCCTCAGTCACCACGGTCAAGAAGTCCCTGGCCGACGACGGGTTCCTCGGTCAGACCATCCAGGACCAGCTCGGCCAGTTCCAGACCGTCATCAGCGGCATCGTCGGGGTCCTGAACGCCTTCGCCGTGATCGCGCTCGTCGCCGCCGGCTTCGGCATCATCAACACCCTGCTCATGAGCGTGCAGGAGCGCACCCGCGAGATCGGCCTCATGAAGGCGATGGGCATGGGTGGCGGCAAGGTCTACACGCTGTTCTCGCTCGAGGCGGTGTTCATCGGGTTCCTCGGCAGTGCCATCGGCGCCGGGGTCGCGATCCTGCTCGGCACCGGGATCTCGAACGTCCTGGCCGGCACGCTCCTCAAGGACCTGCCGGGGCTGCAGATCATGCAGTTCGCGCCGGGCTCCGTCGCCACGATCATCCTCGTCGTGATGTTCATCGCGTTCCTGGCGGGCACCCTGCCGGCACGACGAGCGGCACGGCAGAACCCGATCGAGGCGCTCCGGTACGAGTGACAGGCAGGGGTGCCTAGTGTCTGGACGGTGACGACGTTCGGACGCGACCTCGGTGACGGCTACACGCTGACGCTGCGCGACCTGACGACGGTCGACCCGGTGCTCGCACTCGTGCACGCCAACACCGATCGTCTGCGGGCCGCCGAGCCCTGGGCCTGGGACCCCCAGACCCGCGAGGCCATCGCCCTGCACACCGAGCGGCTGCTCGGTCAGTTCGCGATGGACCGCGCGCTGCCCTGCGTCATCCGGGCGGACGACCGCATCGTGGGGGTGGCCTCGCTGACGTTCGATCCGTACCTGGGCCAGGCATCGCTCGGCTACTGGGTGGACGCCGGACAGGAGGGCCGTGGTGTCGTCCGGCGGGCCGCCACCGTGCTGATCGGGGTCGCCCGGGCGCGCGGGTCCGCACGGATGGAGATCCGGACGGCGGTCGACAACGCGCGGAGCCGGGGGCTCGCCGAGCGGCTCGGCTTCGAGCACGAGGGCACCCTGCGCGGCGCGCTGCCCCTCGGCCCCGAGCGTGTTGACGTCGCCGTGTACGGCCTGCTGCTCTGACGCCCGTCGCCGTCGTGCAGGCCGCCGGCCGCGGCCGACGGCCGCTGGCCGCTGGCCGCGCTCCCGGTGTGCCGCAGCGCCGCACAACCAAAGCCCATCCGAACCGCGCCGACCGCCGGTTCGACGGCACTTCGGTTGTGCGCGGCGCGTCGGCACCGGGTGCCCGCGCGACCGTCGTGCAGGCCGACCGACACCGGTCGCCGGTATCGTCGGAGCATGGCCTTGTTCGGACGACGCAACCCCGACGTGCGCGATCGACCCATCAGCCAGGTCGAACTGAAGCGGGCGGTCGACGAGGGCTTCCTCATCGCGAAGGCCGCCGTCACCATCGCGGTGGCCAACCGCATCATCACGAACGCCCTGCGTGACCAGGGGTACTTCGACCACGCGCTCATCGCCGAGGCCACGCGCGAGGAACTCCACCGCATGGCCGAGGAACAGCGGGGCGACGCCGCACGCATGCGGGAGATCCGCTCCACCTCGAGCAAGCAGAAGGGCCGTTCCCGCCACCAGCACGACTACCGGCGGGGCGACGACCTGAAGCTCCGGATGCGCGAGGCCACCTACGAGCAGCTCGCCACCATGCTCGACAAGCGGCGCGACGACCAGCACTTCGTCGACGGCATCGTGCTCGCCGCGCGGGCCCGCGCCTGGGACGACATCGGCACCACCGTCGTCGGGCGCCTCGGCTGGGCCCAGCGCCCCGCGGACGACTACGAGATCGGCCGTGACGACCGACTGCAGCAGATGCTCGACGAGGACTTCGCCGAGTTGCTCGCCGAGCACCCCGTCGGATCGACCCCGGTCGACGCCGACGAGCCCGACGACGCCGACGGTGACCAGGACGAGTCGGACCCCGCTGATCCCGACACTTCGCGCACCTGACCGGTACTTGATATACCGCCTCGACTTCAATACGCTCATCGAGTAACGCCCCAGGACCATTCGGCTCGCCGGACTCCTGGGGCGATTGCTGTCTCAGAGGAGTGCGACGAGGGGCGCGATGATCGATCCAGCCACGCTGCAGGCACTCCCGAGGCTGCTCAGCGCAGCGCGTTTCGACCGGTACGCGGCCCGCTACGACGGCCGTACCGACCTCGCTGCCCGGCTCTACGCCTGGAACTCAGAGATCGCGTCGGCGTTCCGGGGTCCCGTCGGTTGCCTCGAAGTGGTCGTCCGGAACGCGCTCCACGACGAACTCCGCCGGGGGCGTCGTGACGACTGGTGGAACGACGCCGCAGTCCACCTGCTGGAACGCGAACGTCGAGCGGTCGACGACGCCACTCGAACCCTGCGTCGACGGGGCTTCGCCGATCCCGAACCGGATCAGGTGGTCGCCGCGACGAGCTTCGGTTTCTGGGTCGGCCTCACCGATGCGGGCATCCCCCGAGGCCCGATCTGGAGCTACGAGACGACGCTCTGGCAGCCGCGGCTCGTGCACGCGTTCCCCGGCCTGGGGGCGGTCCGACGCAAGCAGCTGCACCGGCGACTCGATGCGGTGCGCAGGTTCCGGAACCGGCTCGCCCACCACGAACCGATCCACAACGCGCCGTTGGCGGCCATCCGCGACGACATCGTCGCGATCGCCGGAGCGATCGATCCCGACGCAGCGGCCTTCATCACCGGTGCGCACCGTATCGACGACGTCCTGGCTCGGAAGCGGATGGCGGTGTCGACAGGCGCCTCGGTGATCTGACCGACCCCACACGCAGTCACGAGTCCCTAGGCTCGGTGCATGGTTGATGCGGTGGTCGTCGGAGCGGGACCGAACGGGCTCGCGGCAGCGGTGACGCTCGCACGCGCCGGACTGTCGGTCGAGGTCGTCGAACGGAACGACACGATCGGCGGCGGCGCCCGCACGGCCGAGCTCACCCTGCCCGGCTTCCTGCACGACGTCTGCTCCGCCGTCCACCCGATGGCCCTGCAGTCGGAGTTCTTCCGGCTGTTCCGGATGGAGGAGCGCATCGAACTCCGCCTGCCCGAGGTGCAGTACGGCCACCCGCTCGACGGCGGCCGCGCCGGCATCGCCTACCAGGACCTCGACCGCACCGCCGCCGAGCTCGGGGTCGACGGTCCGGCCTTCAAGCAGCTGATGGCCCCGCTGGCGGAGAACGCCGACCAGGTCGCCGACTTCGCGACCGACGCGCTGCTGCACGTGCCGCGGCACCCCCTGACCGTCCTGCGCTTCGGCCTGCGGGCGCTCGAGCAGGGCACCGCCGCGTGGAATCTGCGCTTCCGCGGTGAGGCCGCCCCGGCGATGGTGTCCGGCGTCGCCGCGCACTCGATCCAGCACCTGCCGTCCCTGTCCACCGCGGCGGCGGCACTGTCGCTCGGCTCGTACGCGCACGCCCGCGGCTGGCCGGTGCCGATCGGCGGCAGCCAGGCGATCGTCGACGCGCTCGCCGCCGACCTCGTCGCGCACGGCGGCCGCATCGTCACCGGGCAGGAGGTCCGGTCGCTCGGTGACCTCACCCCGGCGAAGGCGGTGCTGTTCGACACGAGCGTGCCGGGCATGCTCCGGATCGCGGGCAAGCAGATCCCGACGCCGAAGCGCGGGGCGCTGCGTCGCTTCCGGTTCGGCAACGCGGCGGCGAAGGTCGACTTCGCGCTGTCCGACCCGGTGCCGTGGACCAACGAGTCGCTGCGGAAGGCCGGGACCGTCCACATCGGCGGGACCCGCCAGGAGATCGCGGCGGCGGAACGGGCGGTGGCGCACGGGCAGCACGCCGAGCGCCCGTACGTGCTCGGGGCGGAGCCGACCGTGGTGGACCCGACCCGGGCACCGGCCGGCAAGCACGTCTTCTGGGCCTACGCGCACGTCCCCGCGGGGTCGGACGTCGACCCGAGCGAGGCCGTCACCCGCCAGATCGAGCGGTTCGCGCCGGGGTTCCGCGACACGATCCTGTCGTCGAGCTCCCGCACCGCCGTGCAGATGGGCGAGTACAACCCGAACTACGTCGGTGGCGACATCGCCGCCGGTGCCGCGAGCTTCTGGCAGCTCGTCAAGCGCCCCGTCCTGTCCAGCGACCCGTGGCGGATGGGTGGCGGCATGTACCTGTGCTCCGAGTCCTCCGCGCCCGGCCCCGGCGTGCACGGGATGGCCGGGTGGCACGCGGCGAAGAGCGCACTCCGGCACACCTTCGGCCTGCCGGAGGACGTCGACCTCACCCCGGAAGGCTGATCACATGGCGAAGAACGTCCGCATCCTGCACTGCCGTCCCGAAGCCGTCTTCGACGTGCTCGGCGACGGGTGGCTCTACACGACCTGGGTGGTCGGGGCCTCGCGCATGCGCAAGGAGGAGTCCGGCTGGCCGCAGGTCGGTACCCACCTGCACCACTCGTTCGGCGCGTGGCCGATCGTCATCAACGACGTCACGACGTCGCTGGTGTGGGAGCCGCCGCACCGCATGGTCATCCAGCCGAAGGGCTGGCCCATCGGCGAGGCCCGCGTCGAGTTGACGGTCGAACCGCACCGGCACGGCAGCAAGGTCACGATCACCGAGAACGCGGTGGCCGGGCCGGGTTCGTACGTGCCCGACTTCCTCATGCAGCCGCTCATCTGGATCCGCAACCGCGAGACGCTCCGCCGCCTCGAGTGGGTGGCCGTCGGGCGCGCGGCGAACGCCTGAGACGTCCCACGAGACCGACGGGAGGCCCGTGGCGGCGCCGCCACGGGCCTCCCGTCCGCCCTGTGGGTGCGTCGACTACTCGGCGCGCGAGAACTCGCTGGCCCGCGCCACCTGGTCGTCGGTCAGGGCGACGCCCGTGTACCGCTCGAACTGGCGGGCTGCCTGCAGGGCGATGACCTCGGCGCCGGTGATGACGTGCTTGCCGGTGTCCCGGCCTGCCCGCACGAGCGGGGTCTCCGACGGGAACGCGACCACGTCGAAGACGGTGTGCGCCGCCTCGATCCGTTCCGGCGCGAAGGCGAGTGCGTCCTGCTGATCGCCGCGCATGCCGAGCGGGGTGACGTTGACGACCAGGTCGGTCTCCCCCGCCTCGTGCTCGTCGGCCACCCAGTCGTACCCGTACTGCGATGCGAGGGCCGGGCCGGTCTGCTCGTTGCGGGCGACGACCGTCAACCGGTCGAAGCCGGCACCGCGGAACGCCGCCGTGACGGCCTTGGCCATGCCGCCCGAGCCGCGGAGCAGCACGCGCGAAGCCGGGTCGACCTCGTGGGACCCGAGCAGGGCGGCGATCGCCTCGTAGTCGGTGTTCGACGCGGTGAGCACGCCGTCGTCGTTCACGACCGTGTTGACCGACTGGATCGCGGCGGCGGAGTCCTCGATGTGGTCGACCAGCGGGATGATCGCCTCCTTGAAGGGCATCGACACGGAGCAACCGCGGATCCCGAGCGCACGGATGCCGGCGACGGCGCCGGGCAGGTCGGTCGTGGTGAACGCCTTGTACAGGAAGTTGAGGCCGAGCTCGTCGTACAGGTAGTTGTGGAACCGGGTGCCGATGTTGCTCGGTCGCGCGGCCAGCGACATGCAGACCTGCATGTCCTTGTTCAGGATGGGCATGCCCCCAGTCTCGCACCCTCTCCGTTTCGCGTCCTCGCAGGGATGGAGCGGTCCACGCAGACCGGGTGCCGCGCGCCGGGGTAGCGTCGGTGCCGATGACTGAGATCCCGGAGACCATGCGCGCTGTCCGCTTCGACGAGTGGGGTGACCGATCGGTCCTGCACGTCGCCGAGGTGCCCGTTCCCGAGGTGACGCCCGGGCGGGTGCTCGTCCGCGTCCGCGCCGCGGGCATCAACCCCGGTGAGTCCGCCATCCGCCAGGGTGCGTTCGGCGGCGACCTGCCGTCCGGGCAGGGCACCGACTTCGCCGGCATCGTGGTGGCCGTCGGGGCCGAGGTTGACGGTGTCGACGAGGGCGAAGAGGTCATCGGCTGGTCGTGGGACCGCGCGAGCCAGGCCGAGTACGTCTCCGTGCCGGCCGTCCAGGTCGTCCAGAAGCCACGCCTGCTCGACTGGACCGTGGCGGGTGGCCTCGACGTCATCGCGACCACCGCGGCCGCAGCCGTCCGCGCGGTCGATCCGCGTCCGGGCGAGACCGTCGTGGTGTCCGGCGCCGCGGGCGGGGTCGGCGGCTTCGTCACCCAGCTGCTCGCGAACGAGGGCATCGACGTCATCGCCGTCGCGTCCGAGGCGAACCACGAGTGGCTCCGTTCCAAGCGTGCACGCCCGGTCGCGTACGGCGACGGGCTGCAGGAGCGCATCACCGAACTCGCGACGAACGGCGTCGACGCCGTGATCGACACCCACGGTGCCGAGTACGTCCGGCTCGGCATCGCCCTCGGGGTGCCGGTCGACCGCATCGAGACGATCATCGCGTTCGACGAGGCCGCCGAGGCCGGGGCGAAGGCCTCGGGCAGCGCGGACACCGCCGACCCGGAGATCCTCGGGGCGCTCGCCCTCGAGGTCGCGAACGGCGCGATCGAGGTGCCCGTCGCCGCGACCTACCCGCTCGACCGCGTGCAGGACGCCTTCGAGGAGCTCGAGCAGGGCCACACCCGCGGCAAGATCGTCCTCATCCCCTGATCCCAGCGCCGCTCAGGGCCGGCCCGGGGGTTTCCCCCACCACGCTCGGGGTGCGTCCCGGATGCGCTCGACCGGCGGCGTTGCGTAGCGTCGTCGGTATGAGCACACTCTCCCGTCCCCGCAACGGTCGTCTGCTGGCCGGCGTCTGCGCCGGTCTCGCCGACCGCTTCAACCTGTCGCGCACCCTGGTCCGGGTGGTCTGGGTCATCCTGAGCTTCTTCCCCGGGCCGCTGTGGATCGCGTACGTCGTGCTGTGGTTCGTGATGCCACCCGAGGGTGGTCGGCGGCGCTGAGCGGTCGGGGTCGCGGCGCTGAGCACCGGTCCGTCCGGGCGGGTTAGTGTGGCGGCGTGCCGGTCTCCGTCTTCGATCTGTTCAGCGTCGGTGTCGGCCCCTCGAGCTCGCACACCGTCGGCCCGATGCGGGCCGGTGCCGAGTTCGCCACCCTCGTCCGTGGTCTGCCCGTCACGTCCGTGGTGGTCGACCTGTACGGGTCCCTCGCGTCGACCGGGCAGGGTCACGGCACCCTCGGTGCCGTCGTCGCCGGGCTCATGGGGTCACACCCGGAGACCGTCGACCCCGATGCCATGGTCCTCGCGCTCGATGCCCTGGAACGCGACGGTGTCCTGCGGCTCGACGGCGGTGCGAGCGTGCCGTTCCGCCTCGCCGACATCGTCCTGCACCCCCTGACGATGCTCCCCCGGCACCCGAACGCCATGCGGCTGCGTGCCCGTGACGCCGCCGGGACCGATCTGGCCGACGAGACCTACTACTCGATCGGTGGCGGGTTCATCGCGCGGGACGAGGCAGCCCAGCCCGCGGCGGACGCGTCGGCTGCGGTCGCCGGTGCCGCGATCCCGGTCGACGACGCCGTGCCCCACCCGTTCTCGAGCGGCGCCGAGCTGCTCGCCGCGTGTGCCGGTTCAGGCCTGCCGATCAGCGGCGTCGCCCTGGCGAACGAGGCCGTCACCCGGACGGACGCCGAGATCCGGTCCGGACTGCTGGGCATCCACGGTGTCATGGAGTCGTGCGTCGACCGTTCCGTCCGCAGAGGTGGGTGCCTGCCCGGTGGGCTCGACGTCCGCCGTCGCGCGGCCACCTGGCACGAGCAGCTCACCCGCGAGGACCCCGACCACGACCCGCTCTTCGCGATGGAGTGGGTGAACCTCGTCGCCATGGCGGTCAACGAGGAGAACGCCACCGGAGGCCGCGTCGTCACCGCCCCGACGAACGGCGCAGCCGGCATCATCCCCGCGGTCCTGTACTACGCGCTCACCTACGTGCCCACGGTCGCCGAGGCCCCCGCCGCCGAACGGGACGACGCCGTCGTGCGGTTCCTGCTCACCGCCGGGGCGATCGGGTCGATCTACAAGGAACGGGCGTCGATCTCCGGCGCCGAGGTCGGCTGCCAGGGCGAGGTCGGTTCGGCGGCGTCGATGGCGGCTGCGGGGCTCGCCGAGGTCCTCGGGGGCACGCCGGAGCAGGTCGAGAACGCCGCCGAGATCGCGATGGAGCACAACCTCGGGCTGACCTGCGACCCGATCGGCGGTCTGGTGCAGATCCCGTGCATCGAGCGGAACGCGATCGCGGCGAACAAGGCGATCAACGCCGCCCGGATGGCCCTGCGCGGCGACGGGGTGCACCACGTGTCGCTCGACCAGGTCGTCGAGACGATGCGGCAGACCGGGGCGGACATGTCGTCGAAGTACAAGGAGACCGCGATGGGCGGGCTCGCGGTGAACGTCCCGCTCTGCTGAGCGGCGCGGTCGGGCGGTTCCGTCTGCTCGTTCGCGCGTGCTCGGTCGCTTCGTCTGCTCCGCTCGCGCGTCAGGCGTGCAGGAGCGTCAGCAGTCGCGCCGTCTCGGTGGCGATGGCGTCCCGGCCCGCCGACACGTACTTGCGCGGGTCGACGACGTCCGGCCGCTCGTCGAGCACGGTGCGGAGCGCACGGGTGAAGAGGCCGTTCAGGTGCGTCGAGATGTTGATCTTCGTCATCCCCGCGTGCACGGCGCCGCGGAGTTCGTCGTCGGACAGGCCCGACGACCCGTGCAGCACGAGCGGCACCGGCACCGCGGCACGGAGGCGCTCGACCAGGTCGCGGTCCACCGAGGCCTCGCGGGTCTGCATCGCGTGCGAGGTCCCCACCGCAACCGCCAGGGCATCGACCCCGGTGTCGGCGACGAACGCGGCGGCGTCGGTCGGATCGGTGCGGACGCCGGGCGCGTGCACGCCGTCCTTGCCGCCGACCTCGCCGAGCTCGGCCTCGATCGCGACACCCGCGGCGTGACACCGCGCGGCGAGCTCGCGGGTCGCTGCCACGTTGGCGGCGAAGTCCAGGTGCGAACCGTCGTACATGACCGAGTCGACGCCCAGGTCGACGCCGGCCGCCACCAGCTCAGGGTCCTCGATGTGGTCGAGGTGCACGAGGACCTCGACGTCGGCGGCACGTGCGACCGCCTGCGTCGCGGTCGTGATCGGTGCGAGGCCGCCGTGGTAGCGGACGCAGTTCTCGCTGATCTGCAGGATCACCGGCAGACCGGCCAGCTCGGCGCCGGAGACGATCGCCTCGGCGTGCTCGAGCAGCACCACGTTGAACGCACCGACCCCGCGACGGGCCGTGCGGGCGGTGTCGAGCAGGCCGGTGAGGGCGAGGTCGGTGATCATGCGGGGGTCCTCGTTCGGTCGTGGGCGGGATCGGGCGGTGTGGACAGGAAGCGGTGGACGTCTGCCGCGTCGACCGCGCCGGCCACCGGCTGGAGGACGGCCGCGGCCCCGTGTGCGGCGGCGGACCGCAGGGCTCGGAGCAGGGTGGCGTCGTCGAGGGCCCGGACGCTGCCGTCGGACGAGGGGAGACCGTCACCGACGAGCACCTCGACGAGGACACCGACGAGCCCGGCGGTGGCGGCGTCACCGGCGCCGGTCGGGTTGCCCGAGACCCCGGGGACCGCCGGCACCTCGAGCACGTGCTCGGCGGTGTGGGCGGCGATGCCGTCGGATCCGCGGGACACGACCACGACCGTCGCACCGAGTCCGAGGAGCCGGAGCGCCCCAGAGCGCTCGTCGTCGGTGCCCGTGGCCTCGAGCAGTTCCTCGCGGTTGGGCTTGCAGACCGTTGCCCCGGCCGAGGCGGCCGCCAGCAGCGCGGTGCCCGAGCAGTCGACCACCGAGAGCACACCGCGGTGGCGAGCGGCGGTGACCCAGCGGGCGACGACCGCGGGATCGGAGTCGCGGGGCAGCGAGCCCGACACGACCAGGGCGGCTGCGGGCGGGGCACCGGCGGTACCGGCGGTACGGCCGGCATCGCCGTCGAGCAGTGTCTCGACCGCGGCGGTGACCGTGTCCCACTCGTCGGGGCTGAGCACGGGTCCGGGCTCGCCGAACATCGTCGGGTGGGCGAGGTCGTCCACCACCGTCACGGTCGTGCGGGTCTCACCACGGACGGCGACGTCGGTGTGGACGAGCCCGAGGTCGTCGAGGGCGTGGGCGATCCAGCGCCCGCCGTCGCCGCCGAGGGGCAGCACGGCGTGGGTCGGCATGCCGGTGGCGGCGAGGACCCGCCCGACGTTCAGGCCCTTGCCGCCGGGGCGCCGCTGGACCTCGAGCACGCGCTGGGTCTCGCCGATGCGCTGTTCGGCGACCCGGTAGGTCACGTCGACGGCCGGGTTCGGGGTGACGACGAGGATCATGCGACCACCGCCGTCGGCAGGGCTCGGACGCTGCCGCGCTCCGGGTCGAGCACGACCAGGTCGGCGGGGCCGCCCACGCTGAGCGGTGCCGGAGCCCCGAGCAGGCGTGCGGCACGCCCCGCGGACGCCGCGACGACCTCGGGCAGGTCGGTCCCGGCGTCGAGCAGGCGGCGGACGGCGTCGGCGACCGTGATCGTGCTGCCCGCCAGCGACGAACCGTCGGCGAGCACGGCGAGCCCGTCGCGGACGGTCACCGCCGATCCGGCCACCGAGTACGTGCCGTCGGGGCAGCCGGTCGCAGCCATGGCGTCGGAGACCAGGACCATCCGGCCCGGAGCACTGCGCTGCACGAGGGTGACCGTCACGGGATCGAGGTGGTGGCCGTCGACGATGCACTCGAGCAGCACACGGTCGTCGGAGAGCGCAATCCCGACCGGCCCGGGCGCACGGTGGTGCAGCGGGGGCATTCCGTTGAACAGGTGGGTGACGAGCGAGGCTCCGGCGTCGACCGCGCGGCGGGTCTGCTCGGCGGTGGCGTCGGTGTGGCCGATGGCGACGACGACCCCGGCTTCGACGAAACGGGCGACGGCCTCGAGTGCACCCGTAAGCTCCGGCGCGAGCGTGACGATCCGCAGGGCGCCACCCGCGGCGTCGCAGTAGGCGTCGACCTCGGCGGGGTCCGGAGCGTGCAGCAGGTCCACGCGGTGCGCCCCGCGACGGGCGGGCGCGAGCCACGGCCCCTCCAGGTGCAGCCCGGCGAGCGTGCCGTCCGCGACGAGCGGCCGGAGCCGGGTGAGGGCCGCCACGGTGTCCGCGCGCTCGCCCGTGGCGATGGACCCGACCAGGGTGGTCGTGCCCCGTGACCGGTGGTGCCCGGCGGCGACACGGGCATCCTCGGCGGAGCACCCGGCGAAGTCGTGCCCGAGCGCCCCGTGGGCGTGCAGGTCGACGAACCCGGGCACGACCACACCGTCGACGGTGACGGCGGTGTCCGTGCGCATCGGGGACCCGGTGCCGGTCGCCAGAACGGTGTCGTCGTCACCGATGACGAGCCAGCCGTCGTGCAGGTCTGCCTGGGCCGTGACGATGCGATGGGCCCGGACGAGGGTGGTCACAGCAGGACCCCGGTCTCGGTCTCGAGCAGCGTGCGTGCGAGGAGCCCCGCTCCGATGGCGCCGGCTGCGTCACCGTGCCGGGCGGGCACGATGACGGGGACACGGACGCCCTGCAGACGCTCCGAGACGGCGTCGCGCAGCGGGTCGAGCAGGAGCGGGCCCGACTCCGCGAGTCCCCCGCCGACGATGATGGTGTGGACCCCGGCGACCGCGGTGGTCCAGGCGAGTGCGTCGGCCAGGACCGCGACGCAGTCGTCCCAGACCGCACGGGCTGCGGGGTCGCCCTGGCGGACCAGGAGCATGGCGGCGTGAGCGGACGGCACGCCGGAACGACGTGCGACTCCCCCGGCGGACGCGATCTCCTCGACGCGGTGGCCTGCGTGCGGGCCGGCCTGGATCCGGACCTGTCCGATCTCCCCCGCCCAGCCACCGCCGGACACGACGCCGCCGTCGACCACCAGGGCGCTCGCGAGGCCGGTGCCGACCGGCACGAACGAGACCGACCCCCGCGAGAGCGCCGGGTCGCCGGCCCGGACCTCGGCCAGGGCGCCGGCGCGGACGTCGTGGCCGAAGGCGATCGGTACGTCGATCCCCTGCCGCAGGAGCTCGGCGCGGACGAGGTCACGCACCGGGACGTCGCGCCACCCGAGGTTGACGGACAGGTCCACGGTGCCGCGGGTCTCGTCGACGACGCCGGGGGTCACCACCCCGATGGCTCCGAGCTGCACCCGTCGCGTGGCCTGTGCGGCCAGTCCGGCGACGACGGCGGCGAGGCGCTCGGCGCCCGGGTCGTCGCGCGGCGTCGGTACCCGGGTCTCGTCGAGGACGAGACCGTCGGCGGTCGTCAGCCGGGTCTTGATGCCCGTGCCGCCGACGTCGACCCCGAGCACCGCGCCTGCGCCACCCATCAGGTGAGGATGACCGACCGGGTGAGCGACCGGGGGTTGTCCGGGTCGAGCCCGCGTCCCTCGGCCAGGGCGACGGCGAACCGGTGCACGACGACGAGTCCGGCGATCGGGTCGAGGTCGTGCTGGACGAAGCGGGCGCCGGTGGCGGCGACCTCGTCGGCCAGTCCGTCGGGCGCAGTACCGAGCGACCAGACGAGCCGTCCGAGCTGGGCGATCGCGATGGGACCGTGCCGGTAGTCCATCGCCGGGTAGGACTCGGCCCAGAACTGCGCTGCCTCACGCGTCTTGAGCGCGGCTTCGAACGTCAGGCCGACGGCGGACCCACGACCGACGAACGAGACCTGCTCGGCGTCGAGCAAGTCGTCGATGGGGACCGTCAGTGCGGTCTCGGCCTGGGCTGCGAGCGCGTCGACGTCGTCACCGATGGAGGCCCGCAGCAGTGCGAGCGTCGTGGTGGCGAAGCGGGTCTGGACGACCGAGCGCTCGTCGGCGAACGGCAGGGCGATCACCTGGTCGGCGACGGCCGCGGCGGGGCTGTCGGCGACGGCCGTGATCAGGACGGTCCGCTGCGACGGCAGGGCCTGCAGCAGGTCGACGATCTCGGTCGTCGTGCCCGAGCGGCTGATCATGAGCACGCGGTCGTACTCGCGGGACGCGGGGTACTCGGACCCGGCGAAGGCATCGGTCACGCCGAGGCCCGCCTGCTCACGGGCGACGGCGTAGCTCATGGCGATGAACCAGCTCGTGCCGCAGCCGATCACGGCCACGCGTTCGCCCGGCTGGGGGAGCGCATCGGCGAAGGTCGGCAGGAGCGCGGCGGCTGCACGCCAGGTCTCCGGCTGCGAGGCCAGTTCAGCGCTCACGAAGGTGTCGGTCATGGGAGCCTTCCGGGTCCGGATCGATCCGGGTGATCGATGATCAGGAAGCGTAGCGAGCGATCGTGCGCAAGGGAAGGGCAAAACGTCATTTCCGATCACCGGGGGACGGTGGTGACGCCGTAGGATGACCGTCATGACCCCCCAACAGCGGCTGAACGCCCTGCTCGAACTGGTGAGTGAACGCGGCAACGTGTCGATCGCCGAGATCGGGGAGCTGCTCGGGATCTCCGCCGCGACGGCTCGCCGTGACCTCGCGACCCTCGCCGACCAGCGGCTCGTCACGCGCACGCACGGGGGAGCGGCAGCACTCGGGGCCGGGTACGAGCTCCCGCTGCAGTACAAGATCGCCCGGCAGGCCGAGGCGAAGACGGCGATCGCCCGCGCGGCCGCCCGGTTGGTGCAGCCGGGGGAGACCGTCGGGCTCAACGGCGGGACCACCACGACCGAGGTCGCGCGTGAACTCGGCAAGAGCGAGCGGTTCATCCGCGCCGACGGCGAGTTCGGCATCACGATCGTGACGAACGCCCTGAACGTCGGGTACGAGCTGTCCGTCCGCGCCAACGTGAAGATCGTGGTCACCGGTGGTGTGGCGCGGCGGCAGTCCTACGAGCTCGTCGGGCCGCTCGTCCGGGACACCCTCGACGAGTTCGCCCTCGACCTCGTGGTGCTCGGTGTCGACGGGCTCACCGGCCAGTACGGCGCGACGACCATGCACGAGGGCGAGGCCGAGGTCAGCCGCCACTTCGCCTCGGTCGGGCGACGGGTCGTCGTGGTCGCCGACTCGACCAAGATCGAGCGGTCGACCTTCGCCCGGATCTGCCCGCTCGACCGCATCGACGTCCTGGTCACCGATCAGCCGGTGCCGGCCTCGTTCGCCGCCGACCTGGCCAGCGCAGGCGTGGAGCTCGTCGTCGCCGACTGAGGGCCCCCAGCGGCCACCCCGGAACGGTCCGGACGTTTCGATCGTGTAAAACCCTCCCCGGCACGGATGCGTGAGCGATCCGTGAGCGCCTATTGTGCATTCATGATCGATTCGGCATCATGGGCGTCACATTCACGCAAGGGAGCGATGAGCATGGGCGCTGACAACGCAGGACTCCGCGTCGCGGTAATCGGGATGGGCCAGCGGTCCGCCATCGCGCGCCACGTGGCCGAGGCAACGGCCGACGACCCGTCGCTGCAGGCCAGGGTCGTGGCCGTCGCGGACGTCACCGCGGCCGGCCGGGATCGTGGGCACGACGAGTACCCGGACGCCCTGGTGGTCGAACACCACCGTGACCTCACCGGCCACGTCGACGCGGCCATCGTCACCACGCCGGACTGGACCCACGCCGAGATCGCGATCGACCTGCTCCGCGCGGGCATCGCGGTCTACCTCGAGAAGCCGCTGGCCATCACGGTCGAGGACGCCGACGAGGTCCTGAACACCGCGGCGGAAACCGGCACGCCGCTGTACGTCGGGCACAACTTCCGGCACGCCGCCGTCGTCCGCCTGATGCGCGAGATCGTGGCCCGCGGCGAGATCGGTCAGGTCAAGGCCGTCTGGTGCCGGCACTTCGTCGGCAACGGCGGTGACTACTACTTCAAGGACTGGCACGCCGACCGCAGCAAGGTGAACTCCCTGCTGCTGCAGAAAGCGAGCCACGACCTCGACGTCATCCACGCGCTCGGCGGGGGCGACACCGCCCGGGTCGTCGGCATGGGCTCGCTGTCGGTCTACGGCGACGTCACCGACCGGCGCGACCGCAGCGGCGAGCTCATGGGGGACTGGTTCTCCCACGACAACTGGCCGCCGCTCGCCCAGACCGGGCTGAACCCCGTCGTCGACGTCGAGGACGTCTCGATGGTGATGATGACGCTCGACAACGGGGTGCAGGCCAGCTACGAGCAGTGCCACTTCACCCCGGACTACTGGCGGAACTACACGGTGATCGGCACCGAAGGACGCCTCGAGAACATCGGCGACACCGGTGGTGGCGTCGTGAAGGTCTGGACGCACCGCCGGGGATGGGACACAGCGGGGGACCGCGAGTACCCGATCGACGGCGTCGAGGACGGGCACGCCGACGCCGACCTGCTCACCATGACCGAGTTCCTGCGGTCCGTCGCGTTCGGCGAACCGTCGGAGCTCTCCCCGATCGCGGCCCGTGCCGCGGTCGCCGCCGGCGCGCTGGCCACGCGCTCGCTCCGCAACGGGTCCGTCCCCATCGACGTCCCCCCACTGCCGGCCGACACCATCGCGCACTTCACCCCCTCCACCCCCTCCACCCCGCATCCCGCCCAGACCGTCGGCTCCTGACGGCCGTGCGAAAGGACACCCCGATGACCGCACACATCCCCACCCGAGGAACCGGCGTGCGCCGCGTCCTCCTCGGCGCCGTCGCCGCCCTCGGCGCGGCCGCACTCCTGGCCGGCTGCTCCTCGTCGTCCGGGGCGTCCGGCTCCGGAGGCGACTACGAAGCCGCGCCGAAGGACACCAAGGCGTCGCTGACCTACGCCGTCTGGGACGAGAACCAGGTCAAGGCCATCAAGGCCAACCTGAAGGGCTTCAACGAGGAGTACCCGGACATCAAGGTGAGCGTCGACGTCACGCCGTTCGCCAACTACTGGACGAAGCTGCAGACCCAGGGCTCGAGCAACACCCTGCCCGACCTGTTCTGGATGAACGGCCCGAACTTCCAGCTGTACGCGGCCAACGGCAAGCTCGCGCCGATCACCGGCGAGGTCGAGTCGGGTGACATCGACGCGTCGAAGTACTCGAGCGCACTCAACGACCTGTACACGTACGACGACACCCAGTACGGCGTGCCGAAGGACTTCGACACCATCGGCGTCTGGGTGAACAAGTCGCTGTTCGAGCAGGCCGGCATGGACCTGCCCTCCAAGGACTGGACCTGGGACGACTTCCAGCAGACCGGCGCCGAGCTGTCCGAGAAGCTGCGGGCGAAGGGCGCCTACGGCGCAGCCGGTGGCATGGACGGCCAGACGACGTACTACAACACGATCCTGCAGGCCGGGGGATCGGTCGTGAACGCGGACGGCACCGAGTCCGAGTACGCCACGAAGCCCTCCGAGGACGGCCTGCAGTTCTGGACCGACCTGATCGACTCGGGGGCTTCGCCCTCGATCAAGCAGCTCACCGACACCACGGCCGACCAGTGGTTCACCTCGGGCAAGCTCGCGATGTACCAGGGCGGCAGCTGGTTCCGCTCCGCGCTGACCGGCACCGAGCTCGAGAAGGACGTCGTCGCCTACCCGCTGCCGAAGGGCAAGGAGCAGGCGACCGTCATCCACGGTGTCTCGAACGTCGTGTCCGAGGCGAGCAAGGACAAGGCAGCCGCCCAGGCGCTGCAGGTCTACCTCGCGGGCAAGACGGCCCAGCAGCAGCAGGGCGACATGGGCGCGGTCATCCCGGCGTACGAGGGCACGCAGACCGCCTTCACGAAGACGATGCCCGACGCCGACCTGCAGGTGTTCCTCGACGCGGTGGACTACGCGAAGCCGCTGCCCGTGTCGAAGAACACCGCCGCGTGGAACACCCTCGAGACCACCCTGCTGCCGAGCGCCTTCGACGGGTCGAAGCCCGTCGACCAGGTGGCAGAGGACCTCGCACAGAAGATGGACGCCGCCCTCGCCAAGGAAAAGTAGGACCCGCGCGTGACGATCAACACCGAGCGGCCCCCGGCCGCAGCCACCCCCGCCCGGACGACGCGTTCGTCCGGGCGGGGCGCCCCCGCGCCGCGCGCCGACGGCGGCCGAGCGCCACGACGGACCGACGGCTGGTGGCCGTGGCTCTTCGTACTCCCGCTGCTCCTCGGCGTCGGTACCTTCTACATCTGGCCGATCATCCAGACGTTCTGGTACTCGTTCACCAGCTGGGGCGTCTTCGGGGGCGCCACGTTCACCGGCGTCGCCAACTACGTCCGACTCGTCGGTGACCCGCAGCTCTACCAGTCGCTGCTCAACACGGTGATCTACACCGTGATCGTCCTCGCCGGGATCCCGATCGCGGTGTGGCTCGCCAGTCTGCTGAACACCCCGGGGCTGCGGTTCGCCCAGTTCTACCGGGTGCTCTTCTTCCTGCCGTACGTCGCCATGCCCGCGGCGATCGCCCTGGTCTGGCGCATCATGTACAACGGCGACTACGGCATCGTGAACTGGTTCCTCGGGAACTTCGGCATCGACGGCCCGTACTGGATCTCGACCCCCGGCTTCGCGCTGATCGCGGTGAGCCTGGTCGGCCTCTGGTCGTCCCTCGGGTTCTCGATGATCATCCTCGGCGCCGGGCTCAAGGACATCCCGCCGGAGCTCTACGAGGCCGCGGAGCTCGACGGCGCGAGCCGGTGGCGGCAGTTCCGCTCGGTCACCGTGCCGTTGCTCAGCCCGAGCATCTTCTTCGTGGTGATCGTCACGACGATCTCGAGCTTCCAGCTGTTCGACCTGCTGTACGCGATCCTCGGCAGCACCAACCCGGTGATCCCGAAGACGATGTCGCTCGTCTTCTACTTCTACAGTGCCGGGTTCGTCGACAACGACAAGGGCTTCGCGGCCGCGATCGCGATGGTGATCTTCCTGCTCATCGGCATCGTCACGCTCGTGCAGTTCCGCGTCCAACGGAAGTGGGTGCAGGGATGACCGCCACCGTCACACCGCCTCGGACCGCGCGTCGGCCCGGCCGTCGCGGCGGCAGCCACTGGTGGATCCACGTCGTGCTCGGCATCGGCGGGTTCGCGATGGCGTTCCCGTTCCTGTGGCAGATCATCATGTCGCTCTCCACGAACGCGCAGGTGCAGTCCGTCACGCCGGTCTTCTGGCCGGGGGAGCTGCAGTGGCAGAACTACGCGCAGGTCTTCGAACGCCTGCCGTTCCTCAGCCAGCTCGGCACGTCGGTGTACGTCACGATCATCCGCACGCTCGCGCAGATCGTCCTGTGCACGCTCGCCGGGTACGCCTTCGCCCGGATGCGGTTCCGCGGTCGGGCAGCCCTGCTCGCGATCGTGCTGTCGATCCTGCTCGTGCCCTCGCAGGTCTACCTGATCTCGCAGTACCAGATCGTGCAGGGGCTCGGCTGGCTCGACACCCTGATGGGGATCGTCGCACCCGGGCTGTTCAGCGCCTTCGGCACGTTCCTGATGCGGACCGCGTTCCTGAACATGCCGCCCGAGCTCGAGGAGGCAGCGCGGATGGACGGCGCGAACCCGTTCCAGACGTTCTGGCGGATCATGCTGCCCCTGGCCCGACCCTCGATCAGCGTGCTCGCGATCACGACCGTGCTGTGGTCGTGGAACGAGCTGCTCTGGCCGCTCGTGGTCTCCACCCGCGCCGAGGACATGCCGCTCGCCGCCGGCCTCGCGACGCTGTCGAGCGACCGCACGATCGACTACCCGGTGCTGATGGCCGCCAGCCTGATGGCGATGGCACCGGTGCTCATCATGTTCGTCGTGCTGCAGCGTCGGGTGATGGACGGGCTCGCGTCGTCCGGTCTGAAGTGACCACCGTGACCCCCGGCCGGGAGGCCCGTCCCGCGTCCGTCGCGGTCCTCGCCGCCGCCGTGGGGTCACCGGACGACTCCGCGACGGTGGCGGCCGCACTGGCCGCCACCGTCGCCGACGCCGGGTCCGCGGAGCGGGACGCGCGGCTGGTGGCGGCGCTCCGCGCCGCGGTGCCGGACACCGCCGACGCCCTCGCGGAGCGTGGGCTCCCGCGCGCGCTCGCCGAGGCATCCGTCGCCGACGTCGACCGCAAGCTCGCACGCTACGGGCTGCACGGCACCGGGGTGGAGTGGCTCGTCGCCGTGGTGACCGGGCGTGTGGTGGCCGTGGGGCGCCTCCAGTTCGAACTCGGCGACCACCTGGCGGACGGCACGCCGGCCTGGGGTGTGCACGTGCCGGAGACCGGGCCGCTCGACCCGGTGGCCTGCGACCGCTCGTTCGCCCGCGCACCCGAGGTCCTGCGCGGCTTCGCGCCGCAGCTCGCTGCGGATCGGTGGCAGTGCCGCTCCTGGATGCTCGATCCGGGCCTGCCGGCGGCGCTCGGTCCCGATGCCAACCTCGTGCGCTTCGCCCGGCGCTTCCGTCTCGTCCCGCCGGGGGAGCACGATGCGACCGAGGGGGACGCCAGCGTCGCGAAGTTCGTCTTCGGGGTGCCGTTGGCCGCCGCACGGTCCGCGGCGCCGTCCGGTCGGTTGCGCGCGGCCGTGCTCGACCGGTGGGCGAGCGGTGGGCACTGGACCGAGCGGACCGGCACGGCACCGGTCGCGTGACCGCCCGCAGCCGCGGCCGCGTACCGTGCACGGCATGACGAAGCCCGACCACGACCACCTCGACGACGGTGTCGACATGACGTTCGAGGAACGCCGACAGGACACGTTCCGCCGCATGTCCGGATCCGACGAGCACGACGCCGACCCGCGGGTCGAGGTCTCCCGTGCCGAGGACGGCGACGTCCGCATCGACGTCGCCGACACCGCGGCGGTCCGACCCGGCGAGTGACACCCGTTCCGGCCCTGGTCCGCCGGGGTCGGTGGGGCACGGCATGATCGTGTCGTGCACCTCGTCCTCCGCCGCGTCGACGGCGGCGTCCTCGCGACGCCCCTGACCGACGCGGGGACCGCCGGAGGCGAGCCGATCCGCCTGGACGAGCCGGGCCTCCCGGCCTTCGTCGCGGCCCACGACGCACCGGGCGTGCGCTGGGTGTGGGACGACACCGCCCGCTGGTACCCGGCGGTGCTCGCCGCTGGCGGGCGAGTCGGACGCTGCGTCGACCTACGCCTCGGTCGTCGTGTCCTGCGGGCTGCGCTCGCGGCACGGGGATCCGCGCTCGCCGCTCGGCCGGCCGACGCCCTGGACGCCCCGGTCGCGGAACCCCGCGTGGTCCGGCCGACGCAGGCCCAGCTCTTCGACGACGCCCTGTTCACCGCCGCTGCGCCCGACGACGAGGTCGATCCAGTGGCGGAGTTCCGGGCACAGCTCGCCGCGGTGGCGGGGTCGAGCGCTCCGGGTGCGCTCCGCCTGCTGCTCACCGCGGAGTCGGCCGGTGCGCTCGTGGCGGCCGAGATGCTGCACGCCGGGCTGCCGTGGCGTGCCGACGTGCACGAGCGGCTGCTCGAGGACGCCCTCGGGCCGCGCGTGCCCTACGGGGTGCGACCGCGCCGCCTCGAGGAGATCGCCGCCGTCGTGCGCGAGCGCCTCGACGACCCCGGGCTCAACCCGGACTCACCCGCCGACGTCCTGAAGTCGCTGCGCCGGGCCGGCCTGATGGTCACGAGCACGCGGAAGTGGGAGCTGCAGGAGATCGAGCACCCCGTCATCGAGCCGCTGCTCGAGTACAAGCGCCTGGCGCGACTGCTCACCGCCAACGGCTGGACCTGGCTCGACGACTGGATCCGCGACGGACGGTTCCACCCGAAGTACGTCGTCGGTGGTGTCGTCACCGGGCGCTGGGCGGCCGACGGCGGGGGAGCGATGCAGTTGCCGAAGGGCATCCGCGGCGCGGTCATCGCCGACCCCGGGTGGAAGCTCGTCGTGGCGGACGCCGCGCAGCTGGAGCCCCGGGTGCTCGCCGCGATGTCCGGCGACCGGGCGATGGCCGCGGCCGGCGACGGGCGCGACCTGTACGACGGCGTGGTGGCGTCGGGGGCGGTCGAGACCCGGCAGCAGGCCAAGGTGGCGATGCTCGGCGCGATGTACGGGGCGACCCAGGGCGAGGGCGGTCGGCTCGTGCCACGCCTGGTCCGGGCGTTCCCGCAGGCGCTCGACATGGTGGAACGGGCCGCGCGTGCGGGGGAGCGCGGCGAGCCGGTGACGACGCTGCTCGGTCGGACGTCACCGGTGCCCGAGGACTCGTGGTTCGAGGCCCGGAACCAGGCGTACACGGTCGAGGGGACCCCGGCGATGCAGCGTGCGGTCGAGTCCCGTGCCCGGAGCTGGGGACGGTTCACCCGGAACTTCGTGGTGCAGGGGACCGCGGCCGAATGGGCGCTCGCGTGGATGGGTTCCCTGCGGTCGCGGTTGCTCGCGCGGTTCCCCGGAGCCGTGACGGACGGGCCGCACCTGGTGTTCTTCGTGCACGACGAGATCGTGGTGCACGCCCCGGCGGAGCACGCGGAGTGGGTGGCGCAGCAGATCCGAGACGCCGCCGTCGATGCCGGACGGCTGTTGTTCCAGGACTTCCCGGTGACGTTCCCGCTGTCGGTCGGGGTGGTCGGGGCGTACTCGGAGGCGAAGGACTGAGACGGCCGGGACGGCTCCCGGCGGCTTCGGGCAGTGTGGACGGATGCACACCGAACACGGGGACGCCGCCGACCGCACCGTCGGCGAAGTCGACCTGACCCGTTGGCGCTCCCGTGCCGGCCGCAGCGTCGCCGGTGCGTGGACCGCGCTCGGCAGGCGCTTCGGCGCCATGCCCGTCCTGCTGCTGACCCTCGCCATCGGCCTGGGCGTCGCCGTCCTCGCCACGTGGATCGCTTCCGAGGTCTACGACGCCGTCCGTGAAGCCGACGACGTCGCGGTGCTCGACCGACCCGTCCTCGACTGGGCGCTCACACTCCGATCACCCACGGCGGACACGCTCGTCACCTGGTGGACCGACATCGCGGGCACGATCGGGATGCCGATCGTCGCGCTCGGGTTCCTGGTCGGCTTCACGATCCAGCGCCGTGCGTGGACGCCCCTGGTGCTCCTGGTCGCCGCGAGCGGTGGTTCGCTGCTCATGACGATCGCGGGCAAGGACCTGATCGGTCGCGCCCGTCCGCCGCTGTCCGACGCGGTGCCGCCGTACGAGACGTCGCCGTCGTTCCCGTCGGGCCACACGCTCAACTCCACGGTGATCGTGGGCACCATCGTGTACCTCCTGCTCCTGCGGCAGTCGCGCGTCGTCACCCGGGTGTGGACGATCGTCGTGGGCACCCTGTTCGTGCTGTCGGTCGGGGCGTCGCGGGTGTTCCTCGGGCACCACTGGCTGACCGACGTCCTGGCGGCGTGGGCGCTCGGACTCGCCTGGCTCGCCCTCGTGATCACGGCGCACCGGTTGTACCTGACGGCGCTCCACCACGGTGCCGAGCCCGCGCCGGACGTCGACCGCATCACTTCGTGAGCAGAAGACGTCGGGTCGCTCGCCCGCACCCGACATCTTCTGCTCACGAAGTCGCCAGGCCCCGCCCCGCCGGCGCCCCGAACGGCAGAGCGCCGTCAGCCGCGACCGGTAGGTTGCCGGGCATGGAAGAACGGGTCTTCGGCGGCAGGTACCGCGTCACGGGCACGCTCGGACACGGTGGCATGGCGTCCGTGTACCGGGCGGTCGACGAGCAACTCGGCCGCGAGGTCGCGGTCAAGGTGTTCCGCATCGGCCCCGTCGACCGCGGTGAGCGCGCCCGCGCCGAGGCGGAGATCCAGACCCTCGCGACGCTGCGGGCCCCCGAGCTCGTCACGCTCTACGACGCTGCACTCGACGACGTCGACGGCGACTCGTACCTCGTCATGGAACTCGTGCCGGGCAGTGACCTGGCGACCCGTCTGCGCGAGGGCCCGCTCGACCCCGCGACCGCCGCCCGCCTGGGCGCGCAGGTCGCCGACGGCCTGGCCGCCGTGCACGCGCAGGGGATCGTCCACCGTGACGTGAAGCCCGCGAACGTCCTGCTCGAGAGCGACGGTCGGCACGTCAAGCTCGCCGACTTCGGGATCGCCCTGCTCCGCGACGCCTCTCGGGTGACGGGGACGGGGACCGTGATGGGGACGGCCGCGTACCTGGCCCCGGAGCAGGTCCTGGCGAAGGAGATCACCGGCAAGGCCGACGTCTACTCGCTCGGGCTCGTGCTGCTCGAGTGCATGACCGGTCGTCAGCCGTTCCCGGGCAGTGCGGTCGAGTCGGCCACCGCCCGGCTGACCCGTCCGCCCGAGATCGACCGGCAGCTGCCCACGGCCTGGCGCACCCTGCTGCACGTGATGACCGCGCAGGACCCGGCGGAGCGACCGACGGCAGCCGAGGCGGCCGAGCGCCTGCGCGCGCTGGGCCGTGACGAGCCGACGAACGCGACGCAGCTGCTGCCCGGCGCGCCCGGTGCGGTGACGGCCGCGGCTGCCGGCGCTGCGGGGGCCGCGGTCGGCGCCGGTGCCGCCGCAGCGGCGAACGCCGACGACCGGACGCAGGCGATGCCGGCGAGCGAACTGCCGAACGGCGGCGCGCGTCCGGGCGACGACGCCACCCGCGTCCTCGACACCCAGCGCCCGAACCCCGCCGACGACGTCTCGACGACCGTCCTCGGCGCCCAGGCAGCCGACCGCAGCGCATCGGGCCCGAGCGGGCCGACCCCGCCACCGGTCACGCCCCGCCCGGTCCGGGGCGACCAGCCGGAGGACCAGCCGGAGAAGAAGAAGCGCGGACCACTCATCGCCGCGATCATCGTGATCGTCCTGGTGCTCATCGGCATCGGGGTCGCGGTGTTCGCCCTCAACGGCGACGACGACGGCACCCCGGCCCCGACGGACACGACGTCGACCGCGCCGACCGAGCAGCAGCCGTCCGAGGACCCTGGCGAGGAACAGCAGCCGAGCGAACCGGCCGAGCAGCAGCCCTCACAGGAGCAGCAGCCCTCGCAGCCCGCCGAGGAACCCAGCGAGCAGCCGAGCGAACCGACCCAGCCGGAGCAGCCCACGCAGGACCCGCCCGTCGGCCCGGAGCCGAGCACCCCGGCCTCGAACCCGGTGCAGGAGCCGCAGGACGGCACGGGCGCCGCCGACACCGGCGCGGTCGACACCACGTCGGACACCGCTCCCGGCAAGTCCGGCAGTGCCCCCGGGCAGAACAAGGACTGACACGCCGGGGTTTTCGTCCAGTCCCTGGAGCAAATAGGCTCGCCCCGTGCGAGAACTGCAACGGAGCGGTGGTCCGACGACGGCCGTGGCCGCTCGGAACGGTGTCGGCTTCGGTTCCGCGGAGGGCTGGCTCGTCGATCGACCAGCTGGCACGTCGGTGGCCGAGGCGATCGTCCCCGGCTTCACCGGACGCACCATCGCCACCGGCGACGAGCTCTCCTGGGTCTGGTTCCCCGAGCGGACCCTGCCCGACGGGGCGTCGGAACCGACGGAAGCAGACCTGCCGCACTTCTGGGACGCCACGGCCTTCGCCGTCGACGTCGTCTTCACCGACGGCTCGCGGCTGCGTGACCACGCCGGGGTCCGCGACCAGTACGGCGACGCGGTCACCCCGGACGCGCAGGACGCGGCCCGCAAGCAGTGGGTGGACCAGTGGAACCGTCGCGCGGTCGACCTCACGCCGTTCGCGGGGCTGGTCGTCGACCGCCTGGAGGCCCGGCTCGGCTCCGACGCACCGGCTGCGGCCGCCGACGGTGAGCGTCCCGCACTGCGCGGCTGGCTCGACGCCGTCCGGATCGGTCCCGCGCGTCCGACCCCGACGACCCCGCTCGGCCACGTCCGGACGACCCGG
Source organism: Curtobacterium sp. WHRI 8282 (assembly GCF_040223925.2). NCBI lineage: Bacteria > Bacillati > Actinomycetota > Actinomycetes > Micrococcales > Microbacteriaceae > Curtobacterium > Curtobacterium sp. WHRI 8282. The sequence goes on along the minus strand of NZ_JBEHCD020000001.1, from coordinate 583,159 downwards.
GGTACCCAGGCATCCTCCCGGTTCTCCCGCGGCAACAACGCCCCGCTGGTCGGTGTCCCGCACGGCGGGGTGTTCGGCCTGCCGATGACGGACGCCTCGAGCAACCGCTGGCCGTACGCGTACCAGGAGCACGACCGGCTCGACGGCCAGGGGCGGCTCCGCCCGGCGATCCAGGCCTTCGCGACGAGTCACATCCCTTCGCCGTGGATGGGCGACCGCGGGGTGTTCCAGGTGATGCCGTCGCCACTCGACACCCCCGACGTCGACCGGTCCGCCCGCGCGCTCGGGTTCGACCACGAGGACGAGCAGGACGGCCCGCACCGCTACCGGGTCGCCCTCGAGCACGATGTGACGGCCGAGCTGACCGCGGGGGAGTTCGCCCTCGGGTTCCGGTTCACCGGCACCCGCAGCGTCGTGCTCGACCACCACGGCCGGGTGTCCGACGTCTCCGTGACGATCACCGACGGCACGGCCGTGGTCGAGGCCGTCCTCGACGACCGCCCCGGCACCCCGCCGCACCACGTGCACCTGCGGGTCGCCGGGGTCACCGCCGACCACACGACGATCGGCGAGCAGGAGCTGCGCGGCTGGCTGTCCGTGGGGGAACCCGGGGGCACCGGCGGCCCGGTCGACGTCCTGCTCGGCATCTCGACCGTCTCGATCGAGGACGCCCGCGCGAACCTCGACGATGCCGGCTCGTTCGACGCCATGTGCGCCCGTGCCGAGGCGCTGTGGACCGAGAAGCTCGCGACGCTGTCCTTCGACGGCGCGAGCCCCGACCAGCTGACGAGCCTGTACTCCGGCCTGTACCGGCTGTTCCTCTACCCGAACCGTGCCGGGGAGACCGCCCTGACCGGCACCCCGCGGCACCGCTCCCCGTACGGCGACGTGCTGGCGGACCCGATCCGCGACGAGCCCGGGCCGGAGATCGTCGAGGGCCCGTTCACCACCACGAACGGCTTCTGGGACACCTACCGCACGGCCTGGCCGCTCCTCGGACTCCTGACCCCCGAGACCGCGGGCGAACTCGCGCAGGGCTTCGTCGAGCACCACCACGACGGCGGGTGGACGCCCCGCTGGAGTGCCCCCGGTGCCGAGGACTGCATGACCGGCACCACGAGCGACACCGTCTTCGCCGACCTGGCCGTGAAGGGCGTGCGTGGCTTCGACCTCGCCGAGGCGTACCGGAGCGCGGTGCGGAACGCGACCGTCCCGCCGCGTGACGAGCGCGTCGGACGCAAGGGGAGCCTCCCGGGCGCCTTCCGCGGCCACGTCGACACGGCGACCCACGAGGGGATGTCGTGGACCCTGGACGCGGCCATCAACGACTGGGGTCTGGCCGTCATGGCGGGCCTGCTCGCGTCGCGGGCCCGGACGCCCGCCGACCTGTCCCGCTACGAGGCCGAGGCCGAGTGGTTCGCCCGCCGGTCGCTGCAGTACCGGCACGTCTTCGACTCCGAGCGCGGGTTCTTCATCGGCCGCGACCCGGACGGCTCGTGGCGGGTCGGCACCGAGTTCGACCCGCGTGACTGGGGCGACGACTACACCGAGACGAACGCGTGGGGCACCGCGTTCACGGCGCCGCACGACGGTGCCGGCGTCGTCGACCTGCACGGCGGGCCCGAGCGCTTCGACGCCGCTCTCGACGCGTTCTTCGCGACCCCCGAGACCGGGGCCCTGGCGCGCTCCGGCTCGTACGGCTTCCCGATCCACGAGATGACCGAGGCCCGCGACGTCCGGATGGGCATGCTCGGGCTGTCGAACCAGCCCGCGCACCACATCCCCTTCTTCCCGATGTTCACCGGGCGGCACGACGACGCGCACCGCATCGTCCGCGAATCGCTCGAGCGCCTGTTCGTCGGGTCCGACCTCGGCCAGGGCTACCCCGGCGACGAGGACAACGGTGAGATGAGCGCCTGGTACGTCTTCGCGACCATCGGGCTGTACCCGCTGGCGCCGTCGACCGGCACCTACGTGCTCGTGCCGCCGTCGGTCCGCAGGACGGTGCTGCGGCAGCCTGGGCCCACGCCGCCGGTTCCTGACCGACGCGCCAGCGGCGGGCAGGCCGTGCCGGTGGGGAGAGGATCGCCTACCGTCATCGAGATCGCCACCGGCTCCGCAGGCGCGTACGTGGCGTCGGTGACGGTCGACGGCTCGCCCTGGACCTCGGTCACCATCCCGCACAGCGTGGTCGTGGCCGCGTCGCGGATCGAGTTCACACTGTCCGACGAACCGCAGGGATGGGCGTCGGACACCCGCCCCGTCTCGGCCTCCGACGTGCACGGCTACCGGGACGCCCCGGTGGACGTCCTGCCCGTCGGGGCCTCGGCGCTCACCGACGACACCGGCCGCACCGTCACGGCGCTCGCGGCGGGGGAGTCCGTGTCCTTCGACGTGGCGTGCGCCGCCGCCTCGCTGTACACCGTGACGGTGGCATCGCCGGGGTCCTACTCGTGGCAGGTCGGCCTCGACGACGCCGTCACCGCGGTCGACGGTGCGGAGTTCACGTGGGCCGGCCAGACCCGGGTGTTCCGGATCCTCGGTGGGGGTTCGTCGTTCACGTTCACCGCCGGCACCGACCTGGCACTGACGCAGCTCGAACTCATCGCGGCCGACGGACAGCGTTGACCCGGCGTTCACCGAGCGGGAGCATGCTCGCCCCATGTCGATGAGCGCACCGTTCGATCCCGAACAGCAGGGCCGGTCCATCCCCGTGGACGGCAGTGACGAGTCCGAGCTCGAGATGGAGGAGGACCGCGGCGCCGACGTCGGCGACGACTCCGTCGACCCGAGCGTCTCGCCCGTCAGCCACCACGACGAGGACGAGGCTGGCGGCGGCCCGGTGTTCCGGCGTCCGCAGGCCGGTGAGCGGCTGCACCCGGACGACCTCTGACCGTTCCGGGGTTCCTCCGGGGTTTCTTGGGCGATTGCCAAGCGGCTCGGGCATGCTCGTGCGCATGTCGATCGCGAACTCGTGGGACCCGTCTGGTGGCCGTGCAATCCCGGAGGACAAGGTCCGTCAGGACGGGCTCGAGCTCGACGAGGACCCGGCGATGCTCGGGATCTCGTTCGACGTCGTGGGTGGTGCCTCGGCCGATCCCGCCGGGGTTTCCCCGGTCGACGTGAACGTGCCGACGCCGAGGTCTGCTGGCGCCGACTCCGACGACTAGCGCGCGCCCGGCTGCAGCGGCCGCGCGGTCCCATCCGACCGGTAGTATTCCGGAATGGTACCGACGGCGTACGTGGACGAATCCGAGCCCGGAGACGAACGTGACCCCGGCGCGTACATCCTCGGGGCGGTCACAGTTGCCGACAGCGATGGTGAGCGGTTCCAGGACTCGCTCTGCGCCATCAAGCCACGATCGGCGCGGAAGCTGCACTGGTCCGAGAGCGACGCCCGGCACCGCACCGGGATCGTCGGGATGCTGTGCGACCATCCGTTCGCAGCCATCGGGGTCGTGAGCGTGACCGACCCATCCGTCCGGAGCGAGCGTCGTCGCCGTCTCGCTCTTGAGCACTTGATCTTGGAACTCCGCGCGGGCGGTGTCGATCGAGTCGTCCTCGAATCTCGCGGGCCCTCGGACCGGAACGATCGTGCGCACCTCGACGCCTTGCGATCACGCAAGTTGGTGCACGGGTTGGCGTTCGAGCACCTGCCGGGTGGCCGCGAGCCACTTCTCTGGGCGGCGGACGCGGTGTGCGGCGTGGTCGCGCTGGCTCGGCGAGGGGAAACGGCCTACCTCGAGCAGCTGGGCCATGTGCTGAGCGTCCACGAACACCGTCGGTGAACGCGCGAATCCCCGGGCCCCGCTATACCGCAGGAGCTCCCGGGGATCACTTCCGCACCCACCTCGATGGGGCGACTGGTCTCAGTGTGACATATCAGGCGGGATGGCGGAAGGGTCGGAGACCCGGTACTTGAACCCGACGTGCGAGCCGGTGAAGCCGAGGCGCTCGTAGAACCGGTGCGCATCGGTCCGTGCAGCGTCGGACGTGAGCTGCACGAGCGGGGTCCCGAGGGCCGGTGCCGCGACGTCGGTCACCCAGCGCATCAGGGCACTCCCGATGCCGCCGGATCGCAGAGCACTGCTGACCCGCACCGCCTCGACGAGCAATCGGGTGGCGCCACGACGAGCCATGCCGGGGATCCGGGTGAGCTGCAGCGTCCCGACGAGCTGCCCGTCGGGGTCCTCGGCGACGAGCAGCGCGTTCGCCGGGTCGTCCACGATCGACCGGAGTGCCTCGGCGTACTGCGGGCGGTCCGCCGGTGCGGCGACGTCTCCACGCGCGGCGCTGATCGGGTCGTCGGACAACAGCGTCATGAGTGCGTCGAGGTCCGCTTCCGTGGCGTTCCGCAGCGTCACCTCGCCGGAGCGTGTGGTCAGGCGGACGGGCAGGGCGAGATCGTGGAGCACGACCCCACCCTGCCCGACCCCACCGGGCCGTTCCCGCTCAGGGAACGGTGTGTCCAGCCGCGGTGAAGATCCGGTACCACTCCTCGCGCGACAGCTCGACGTCCGAGCCGGCGGCCGAGTCCCGCACACGCTGCGGGTTCGTCGTGCCGAGGACGACCTGGAAGTGCGCGGGGTGGCGGGTGATCCACGCGACCGCGATGCCGGTCGGGGTGACACCGTGCGCCGCTGCGACCTCCTCGAGCACGTCGTTCAGCTCGGCGTACTGCTCACGGTCGCCCAGGAAGACGCCGTCGAAGAAGCCCTTCTGGAACGGCGACCAGGCCTGGAGCGTGACGTCGTTGATGCGTGAGTAGTTGAGGATGTCGTTGTCGCGATCAACCGACTGCTCGAGGCCACCCATGTTCGCTGTCAGACCCTGCGAGATCACGTTGGCGTGCGTGATGCTCAGCTGCACCTGGTTGAACGCGAGCGGCTGGCGGACGTGCTTCTTGAGCAGGTCGACCTGGCCGGGGGTGTGGTTCGAGACGCCGAAGTGGTGCACCTTGCCGGCGGCGTGCAGCTCGTCGAAGGCCTTCGCGACCTCTTCCGGCTCGACCAGGGCGTCGGGGCGGTGCAGCAGCAGGACGTCGACGTACTCGGTCTGCAGCGCCTCGAGCGACTCGTGCACGGACTCGAGGATGTGCTCGTACGAGAAGTCGAAGTAGGCGCCCTTCGGCGTCGGTCGGATGCCGACCTTGGTCTGCAGCACGATCTCGGCGCGTTCCGCGGGCGACAGCGTGACCGCCGCGCCGAACCGCTGCTCGCAGCCGTGCCATTCGCCGTACACCGCGGCGTGGTCGAACATGTTCACGCCCGCGTCGCGCGAGGCGCTGTAGAGCGAACGGATGTCCTCGTCGCTCATGTCGTTGATCCGCATCAGTCCGACGACGACGTCGGAAGCGGTGAGGTCTGTCTGTGGCAACTCCAGTGTCTTCACGCCCTCGATCCTGCCAGCCGGTCCCCGGTGCAGGCAGGCCCTGCCAGTACCTCAGGCGCGTTCGGGCAGCAGGGCGGCGAGCACCCCGGAGCCGTCGACCCACGTCCCTTCCAGCGTCTCGCCCTCGGGCAGGTCCGTGCCGACGACCCGAGCGATGACGATCGTGCCATGGTCGCTCGCGATCGACGTCAGGGCGTCCGCAGCGGTCGCTCGCACCGAGGTGATCGTGGGGGAGTCGGATGCCGAGCCGCTCCCGCGGGCCCAGGCGTCCTTCGGCCGCTGTCCGGCACCGTTGGCCAACTCGAGCTCCGCTTCGTGCCCACCGGTGACGATCGCCCGGCGCAGGACGTCGGCATGGACCGGATCGCCCACGGCGTCGTACACCCACCGTCGCCCGAGCACGGAGTGGTCCATCTCGGTGACCAGGAACGCGTCGGCGCCGGGCAGTGGTGCATCCCGGTAGGTCAGTGGCGCCTGCAGGACCCGGCCGTCGTCGGTGCGGACGAGGAGCACCTCGATGCCGACCTGGCCAGCGGGGTCGTCGAACCGGAACTGCCCGACGACCTGGAGCGGCGATCCCGCGACGACGCCGCTCCACGCCTGGTCAGGGAGCCAGGCGGCGAGCGCCTGGGCCTTGGAGGGGCGGAGCGTTGCCTGCTCGATGACTGCCATGTCCTGACCGTACTGCCGCGCAGCACACTGCCGTCGGCGCACCTCGAGGTCAGTGGACGGAGAACCCGCCGTCCACCGCGATGGACTGCCCGGTGACGTAGGCCGACCCGGGCCCGGCGAGGAACACCGCCGCCGCGGCGAAGTCCGACGCCAGCCCGTTCCGGCCGACCAGCGTCCGTGCGGCGAGGGCCGCCACCGTCGCCGGGTCGGAACCGAGCCGCTCGTTGAGCGGGGTACGTACGAAACCGGGGACGAGGACGTTGGAGGTGACCCCCTGCACGGACCAGGCCTCTGCCTGGGACCGGGCCAGCGCCTCCAGGCCGGCCTTGGAGACCCCGTACGCGCCGCTGGCGGCGAAGGGGCGGTGGGCCTGCTGCGAACTGATCGACACGATCCGCCCGTACCCGCGGGCCGCCATCCCGGGTGCGAGCCGCTGCCCGAGCACGAACGGCGCGTCGAGGTTGACGGCCATCGTGGCGTCCCAGGTGGCCTCGTCGAGTTCGGGCATCGGCGGCCGCAGGTTGATCCCGGCGGAGTTCACCAGCACGTCCACGTCGCCAGCGGAGTCCGCGAGTGCGTGGGCTCCGGCGCGGGAGGACAGGTCCGCGACGACGCCGTCGGCCGAGCGGCCCGCCTGGCGGATGCCGGCGACGGTGGCGTCGATGGTCGCGGGCGTCCGGGCGGCGACGAGGACGTGAGCACCCGCGTCGGCGAGTGCGGTGGCGATCGCTCGGCCGATGCCGGAGCTGCCTCCCGTCACGAGTGCGGTGCGGCCGTCGAGGCCGAAGAGCTGCTGCAGCGACATCCGGTCAGGCTACCGAGGCCCGTACGCTGGGCCGGTGCGTGACGACCTGCTGCCGATGCTCGCCTGCCCCGTGTGCGCCGAGCCCCTCGGCCGCGTCGACGGCGGCCAGGTCGGCTGCCCGAACGGGCACCGGTTCGACGAGGCGAAGCAGGGCCACCTGACCCTCCTGCCCGCGAAGCGCCGCGCACTGACCGCGGACACCCCGGAGATGGTGGACGCGCGGCTGCGGTTCCTGGGGCGTGGGCACTACGCGCCCGTCGAGCGGGCGCTCGCCGCGATCGTCGCGGACGCCGCCGCGCCCGGCGTCGTGCTCGACGTCGGTTCCGGTCCGGGGACCTACCTGGCGCACGCGCTGGACGCTGCGAACGTTCCGGACGGGAGGCCCGTGGCCGCGCCGGACGCGTCTGCTCCGGCCGGCGGTCGGCCGGGTCCACGTCTCGGGGTCGCGTTGGACTTGTCGGCCGTCGCGATCCGGCGTGCGGCACGCGCCCACGAGCGCGCGGGGGCCGTCGTCGGGGACGTGACCGAGCGCCTCCCGGTCGTCGACGGCGCTGCCGCCGTCCTGCTCGACGTCTTCGCACCCCGCAACCAGACCGAGTACGCCCGCGTCCTGCACGCCGACGGCGTGCTCGCGGTGGTGACCCCGCGGACCGGCCACCTGGCGGAGCTCGCCGAGGCGACGATCAGCGTGGACCCGGAGAAGGAGCGCCGGCTGCACGACTCCCTGACGCCGTCGTTCGCGCTGCGGTCCTCCGAGGACCTGACGTGGACCATGGAGCTGTCGGCGGAGGACGTCCACGACGTGGTGCACATGGGGCCGAGTCACCACCACGTCGCGGCGGACACCGTGTTCGAGCCGGCGACGGTGACGGCCGCGGTCACCGTGTCGACGTGGACGCCGACGCGCTGACCGCGACCGTGAGGACCGACTAGTCGCCAGCCGGGGCGACGTCGAGCTGCCAGACCACGCCGAAGCGGTCGCGCAGCTGCCCGGCCAACGGTGCCCAGGCCGAGGGTTCCAGGGGCTGCCGGATCTCGGCGCCGTCGGACAGTGCGGCCCAGTACCGCTGGACCTCGGCGGTGTCGTCGCCGTGCACGAACACGTAGAAGGCGTTCGATCCCTGGTCGTAGGGCTGCCCGGGCCAGACGTCGAAGGCCATGACGCGGAAGCCGGCGGTCGTGGAGACCTGACCGAACACGATCCGGTCCGCCCAGGCTGGGTCGTCCAGGGCGCCCATCTGGCCGTAGGTGGCGGCGGTGACCTCGCCGCCGAAGACCGATGCGTAGAAGTCGAGCGCCGCGCGGGCGTCGCCGTCGAAGTTGAGGTGGGTTGTCGTCTCGATGCTCATGGGACGAGGATGTCGGGCAATGCGGTCAGATCGTGTCCGCTTCTCGGACGAAGATGGACGTCATGGCCGGACCCTCCGCACGGATGCTCGCGCTGCTCTCCCTGCTCCAGGTGCACCGCGACTGGCCGGGGGACGAGCTCGCCGGGCGGCTCGACGTCAGTCCCCGCACCGTCCGCCGCGACGTCGATCGGCTCCGCGGGCTCGGGTACCGGGTCGAGGCGCTCCGCGGACCGGCCGGCGGCTACCGGCTCGAGGCCGGATCCGACCTGCCCCCGCTGCTTTTCGACGACGACCAGGCGGTGGCGATCGCCCTGGCGCTCGCCGTGGCACCGGCCTCGGGGGCGGACGTCGCCGAGTCGGCGGCTCGTGCCCTCGCGACCGTTCGGCAGGTGATGCCCGCGCGGCTGCGGTCCCGGGTCGACGCGGTGCAGGCCGTGACCGCGGCGAGCCGGACCACCACCGACCCGGAGGTCCTGGTGGCGGTGAGCGAGGCCGTCCACCTGCGGGAGGTCTTCCGCTTCGGGTACGGCGACGACGAGACCCCGCACCGGGTGGAACCGCACGCCGTCGTCGCCCGGAACGGTCGCTGGTACCTGCTCGACCGGGATGTCGACCGCGACGACTGGCGCACGCACCGCATCGACCGGATCACGCCCCGGATGCGCACCCGCGTCCCCTTCACGCCGCGACCGATCCCCGGTGGCGATGCGGCCGCGTTCGTGTCCGCGCGGTTCAAGGGGTCCGCGGTCGACGACGTGTGGCCGTGCACCGGTTCGCTGACCACGACGGCGGACGATGCGCGGCGGATCACGCCGTACCTGCCCGAGGACGCCCTGGTCGAGCAGCTCGAGGACGACCGGACCCGCGTCACCCTCGGATCGTGGTCGTGGGACGGGCTCGCCGGCGTGGTCGCGGGACTTGCGGTCGACTTCGTCGTCGTGGGTCCGGACGAGCTCGTCGAGGCCGTGGCCGACCTCGTCGACCGGTTGCGCGTCAGTCGCCCGTGATGGATCCGCCGAAGAACATCGCCACCGGCGCGAGCACGACGAACGCGATGCACCCGATGGTCAACGCCGCCCGGCTCCGGCCACCACCGCGGAACCACCCCGTCGCGGCGAGCACGAGCGCCGCGACGGCCACGAGCCACGGCACGACGGACAACGGTGCCGCCCAGAACCACAGCAGCATCTGTCGCCGTTCGCCGAAGAGCCACAGCGGCGCGAACACCGTCCCCCAGAGCACACCGAACCCGACGCCGGCGACCGCCAGCAGTCCGGCCGCCACGACGGACGCCGTCGTACCGGGACGGGCGGGGACCACGGGGATCGTCACGTCTCGATCGTAGGACGCCGGAACGCGTTAGGAGCGTGCATGCGTCCGCCAGGGCGGCGTCAGGGATCCGTTAGGAGCGGCCTGGAGGCGCGGCGCAGGACCCAGCATCGGTCTCGGCACCACACATGGTGCCGTCCGCGTCACCCGGCGCGGACACCGCAGATCTTCTGGAGTCCCTCGTGTTCGACGTGTTCGTCGTCGCCGGTGTCCTCGCCGTGTTCGGCGTGGTGGCACTGATCGCCAAGGGGGTGGAACGGCTGTGATCGGCATCACCATCTCGGCCGCCGTCCTCGGCATCGCCGCAGTCGTGTACCTCGTCTGGGCGCTCGTGCGTCCGGAGCGCTTCTAGTGGGCGCCGCGGACGTCTGGGCGGGCATCGCCCAGGTCGCCACCCTCGTCCTGCTGCTCGTCGTCGCGTACCGCCCGCTCGGTGACTGGATGGCGAAGGTCTTCACGCCCGTCCGCCACAACCGGGTCGAGCGCGGGGTCTACCGGCTGATCGGGGTCGACCCGGACGCCGAGCAGTCCTGGCCCGTGTACCTGCGCGGCGTGCTGCTGTTCAGCGTCGCCGGGCTCCTGCTCGTCTACCTGCTGCAGCGCATCCAGGTCGTCCTGCCCGGCGACCTCGGGCTTCCCGCTGTCGGACCCTCGCTCGCGTTCAACACTGCGGCGTCGTTCGTCGCGAACACGAACTGGCAGTCCTACTCGCCCGAGGCCACCCTCGGCTACTCGGTGCAGATGGCCGGCCTCGCGGTGCAGAACTTCCTGTCCGCGGCCGTCGGTCTCTCGGTCGCCGTGGCCCTGGTGCGTGGGTTCGCCCGCCGCAAGTCCGGCACGCTCGGCAACGTGTGGGTGGACATCGTCCGCGGCCTCGGCCGCCTGCTGCTGCCCGGCGCGTTCGTCTTCGCGATCATCCTCGTCGCCGGCGGGGTCGTCCAGTCGTGGGGGAGCGGTACCGACGTCACCACGCTCATCGGCGGCACGCAGCACATCCCCGACGGGTTCGTCGCCTCGCAGGAGGCGATCAAGGAACTCGGCACGAACGGTGGCGGCTACTTCAACGCCAACTCGGCGCACCCGTTCGAGAACCCGCAGGCATGGACGAACCTCGTCGAGATCTTCCTGATGCTCGTCATCCCGTTCTCGCTCCCGCGCACGTTCGGGCGACTGGTCGGCGACGACCGCCAGGGGTACGCGATCCTCGCCGTGATGGGTGCGATCTTCCTCGTGTCGCTGTCGGTCATGTCGATCGCCGAGCTCGGCGGCGGCGGTGTCGCCACACACGCTGCCGGGGCCGCGATGGAGGGCAAGGAGAGCCGCTTCGGCATCCTCGGTTCGACGCTCTTCTCGACCGCGACCACCTCGACGTCCACCGGTGCGGTCAACGCGATGCACGACAGCTACACCCCGATCGGCGGGATGATGGCGCTCGTCAACATGATGCTCGGCGAGGTCACCCCCGGCGGCGTCGGATCCGGCCTGTACGGAATGCTCGTGCTCGCCGTCATCACGGTGTTCATCGGCGGACTGCTCGTCGGTCGCACCCCGGAGTACCTCGGCAAGAAGATCCGCGCCAAGGAGATGACCTTCGCGGCGCTGTACATCCTCGTCACGCCGACGCTCGTGCTCCTGGCCACCGGGCTCTCGCTCGTGATCCCCGGGGTCCGCGAACAGGTGCTCGGGACGTCGATCTTCAACCCCGGCAACCACGGGCTGACCGAGCTGCTCTACGCCTTCACCTCGGGTGCGAACAACAACGGCTCGGCCTTCGGCGGGCTCACCGCGAACACCACGTGGATGAACTCCTCGCTCGGCGTCGTGATGCTGCTCGGCCGCTTCGTGCCGATGGTGTTCGTCCTGGCGCTCGCCGGGTCCCTCGCCGCGCAGGACCGGGTGCCGGAGACCGCCGGCACGCTGCCCACCCACCGCCCGCTGTTCATCGGGCTGCTCGGCGGCGTCGCCGTCATCGTCACCGCACTCACCTACTTCCCGGTGCTCGCACTGGGTCCGCTCGCAGAAGGACTGTCATGACCACCCCCGTGACCACGGAGTCGGAACCGCGCACCGCCGTGGAACCGGCCACCCGCTCGTCCGCATTCGGACCCCGCCAACTGGTGGCGGGCCTCCCGGGCGCCCTGCGGAAACTCGATCCGCGACTCATGTGGCGGAACCCCGTCATGTTCATCGTCGAGGTCGGCGCAGCGCTGACGACGGCGGCCGCCGTCGTCGAGCCGTCCGCGTTCACGATCGCCATCGCCGTCTGGCTCTGGCTCACCGTCGTCTTCGCCAACCTGGCGGAGTCGGTGGCCGAGGGTCGCGGCAAGGCGCAGGCCGACACCCTGCGGAAGACCCGTTCGACCACGAGCGCCCGCCGGGTGCTCGGGTACGCGACGACCGACGCGGCCGCGACCGGCAACCAGACCGAGGAGGTCGCGTCCGTCGACCTGGCCAAGGGCGACGTGGTCGTGGTCGTCGCCGGCGAGGTCATCCCGGGCGACGGGGACGTCATCGACGGCATCGCGTCGGTCGACGAGTCGGCCGTCACGGGTGAGTCCGCGCCGGTCATCCGCGAGTCCGGCGGTGACCGCAGTGCCGTCACCGGCGGCACCCGGGTGCTGTCGGACCGGATCGTGGTGCGCATCACCTCGACGCCGGGTGAGACCTTCATCGACCGGATGATCCGCCTGGTCGAGGGTGCGGCACGGCAGAAGACGCCGAACGAGATCGCGCTGAACATCCTGCTCGCCTCGTTGTCGATCGTCTTTGTGATCGTCTGCCTGACGATGCAGCCCATCGCGGGGCTCGTCGGTGCGACGGTCAGCGTGCCGGTGCTCATCGCCCTGCTCGTCTGCCTCATCCCGACCACCATCGGAGCCCTGCTCTCCGCGATCGGCATCGCCGGCATGGACCGGCTCGTGCAGCACAACGTGCTGGCGATGTCGGGCCGCGCGGTCGAGGCCGCCGGTGACATCACGACGCTGCTGCTCGACAAGACCGGCACGATCACCTACGGCAACCGACGGGCATCCCGCGTGGTGCCCGTGCCGGGTGTGAGCGAGGCCTCGCTGATGGAAGCGGCAGCCCTGTCGAGTGCTGCGGACTCGACCCCTGAGGGGCGCTCGATCGTCGACCTGGCGCGCGAGGACGGCGCCGCCGTCGGCCTGCCGGACGGCGCCGTCGAGGTGCCGTTCACGGCGCAGACGCGCATGTCGGGTCTCGACCTGCCCGACGGCTCGCAGATCCGGAAGGGTGCCGCTGCGGCAGTGCTCGCCTGGGCGGACACCACCGAAGCCGGTGTCGTGTCGGCCATCGATGCGACCGTCGCGGAGATCTCCGACCAGGGCGGCACCCCGCTCGTCGTCGGTCGCCGCTCGTCGACGGGCGCGGTCACGCTGCTCGGTGTCGTGCACCTGAAGGACGTCGTCAAGGACGGCATGGCGTCGCGGTTCGCCGAGCTCCGGTCGATGGGCATCCGCACGGTGATGATCACGGGCGACAACCCGCGCACCGCGGCCGCCATCGCCCACGAGGCCGGCGTCGACGACTTCCTCGCCGAGGCCACCCCGGAGGACAAGCTCGCGTACATCAAGCGCGAGCAGGAGGGCGGCAACCTCGTCGCCATGACCGGTGACGGCACCAACGACGCCCCGGCCCTGGCGCAGGCGGACGTCGGCGTCGCGATGAACACCGGCACGACGGCGGCGAAGGAGGCGGGCAACATGGTCGACCTCGACTCCGACCCGACCAAGCTCATCGACGTCGTCCGCATCGGCAAGCAGCTGCTCATCACCCGCGGCGCCCTGACCACCTTCTCCATCGCCAACGACGTCGCGAAGTACTTCGCGATCATCCCGGCGATGTTCCAGGCGGCGTTCCCGGGGCTCGCGGCGCTCAACATCATGGGGCTGCACAGCCCGTCGTCCGCGATCCTGTCGGCGGTCGTCTTCAACGCGCTCGTCATCGTGGCGCTCATCCCGCTGTCCCTGCGTGGCGTCAAGTACCGCGCGGCCGCAGCGTCGTCGATCCTCGGCCGCAACCTGCTCGTCTACGGGCTGGGCGGCGTGGTCGTCCCCTTCATCGGCATCAAACTGATCGACCTCGTGGTCGGTCTCATCCCGGGGTTCTAGTCATGGCATCTGCACGTTCCACCTTCCGTTCCGCCGGTGTGGCCATCCGCCTCACCCTCGTCGCCACCGTCGTCCTGGGCGTCGGGTACCCGCTCGCCGTCTGGGGCGTCGGCCAGGCGGCGTTCCACGACCAGGCCAACGGCTCGATGGTCACGGACTCGTCCGGCAAGGTCGTCGGTTCCTCGTTGATCGGGCAGTCGTTCACGGGCAAGCAGGCCGACCGCTGGTTCCAGTCGCGGCCGTCCGCCGCCGGGGACGGCTACGACGCCGGGGCGTCCTCCGGCTCGAACCTCGGGCCGAACAACGCGGACCTGCTCAAGGCCGTCGAGGAGCGTCGTGCGGCGCTGGCGAAGGCCGACGGGGTCTCCGCCGCGCAGGTGCCCGCCGACGCCGTGACCGCTTCCGGTTCGGGGCTCGACCCGGACATCAGCCCGGCCTACGCGTCGCAGCAGGTGGCCCGTGTGGCCTCGGCGCGCGGCCTGTCAGTGGACACCGTGCAGCAGCTGGTGGCGTCGCACACCGAGTCGCGGCAGCTCGGGTTCCTCGGTGAGCCCGTGGTGAACGTGCTCGCGCTGAACCTGGCGCTGGCGAAGGCGTCCTGAGCGTGGGTGGCCCGGCGCGAGTGCGCTGCGCACAACCGAAGTCGCGCGGAACCGCGGAATCGCGCGGCGCGAGGTCACTTTGGTTGTGCCCAGCCCCCGCGCCGACCCCCGCACGCGAGAGGATGAGCACGTGAAGCGCGGGAAGCTGCGGGTCCTGCTCGGTGCGGCGCCCGGTGTCGGCAAGACCTACACGATGCTCGAAGAGGGGCGTCGGTTGCTCGACGAGGGTCGCGACGTGGTCGTCGCCGTCGTCGAGACGCACGAGCGCGCCGCCACCGCAGCACTGGTGAACGGGCTCGAGGTCGTGCCCCGCCGCACCGTCTCGCACCGGGGTGTCGACCTCGACGACCTCGACCTCGACGCCGTCATCGCCCGGGCACCCGAGGTCGCGCTGGTCGACGAACTCGCGCACACGAACGCCCCGGGGAGCCCGAACGAGAAGCGCTGGCAGGACGTCGAAGCGCTGCGGGACGCCGGCATCGACGTCATCTCGACCGTCAACGTGCAGCACATGCAGTCCCTCGGCGACGTGGTCCGCGAGATCACCGGCACCGTGCAGCGCGAGACCGTCCCCGACGCCGTGGTGCGTGCGGCCGACCAGATCGAGGTCGTCGACCTGGCCCCGGCAGCGCTGCGCGAACGGCTCTCCGACGGGCTCGTCTACCCGGCGGCCCGGATCGACGCCGCGCTGTCGAACTACTTCCGCCTCGGCAACCTCACCGCACTGCGCGAGATCGCCCTGCTCTGGCTCGCCGACGAGGTCGACGACGCGCTCAAGGCCTACCGCGCCGAGCACGGCATCGAGCACCGGTGGGAGACCCGGGAGCGCGTGCTCGTCGCCCTGACCGGTGGCCCCGAGGGCGAGACCCTGCTGCGCCGCGGCGCCCGCATCGCCGCCCGCAGCGCCGGTGGGGAACTCGCCGCCGTGCACGTGACGACGAACGACGGCCTGCGCGTCCGGCACCCCGGCGCGCTCGGCAAGCAGCGGACCCTGCTCGAGCAGCTCGGTGGCACGTACCACCAGGTCGTCGGCGACGACGTGCCGAGCACGCTGGTGCGGTTCGCGCGGTCGATCGACGCCACCCAGATCGTGATCGGGGTCAGCCGCCGCAGCCGGCTCGCGGCCGCCATGACCGGTCCGGGGATCGGCAACACCGTGATCCGCGAGTCCGGCGACATCGACGTGCACGTCGTCACGCACGAGCGCGCCGGCGGCGGGATCACCCTGCCCAAGCTCGGCGGCAGCCTGTCCCGCGGCCGGGTGGTCGCCGCGTTCGTGCTGTCGGTCCTGGTCGGGCCGCTGCTCACCTGGGTGCTGTCGATCGGCAGCGACCCGGACGCCATCACGGTGGACGTACTGGCGTACCAGCTGCTCGTCCTGGTCGTGGCGCTCGTGGGCGGGATGTGGCCGGCGGTCTTCACGGCCGTGCTGTCCGGGCTGAGCCTCGACTACTTCTTCGTGCAACCCCTCTACATGGTCACCGTCCAGCAGCCGTGGCACCTGTTCGCCCTGGTCATGTACGTGATCAGTGCGGTGCTGGTCAGCTTCGTGGTCGACCGGTCCGCCCGGCGGTCGCGTGCTGCCCGTCGGGCCTCGGCTGAGTCCGGGCTCCTGATGGGCATCGCCGGCAGCGTGCTCCGCGGCGACGACGCCCTGCAGGCACTGCTCGACCGCACACGAGAGGCGTTCGGCTTCGCCGGCGTCCGGATCCGCCAGGGCGACGAGGTGCCGGCGACCTCCGGCGAGTTCGGTGCGACGCCGGACGCGTCGACGACGCTGGCGTCCGGTGCCGTGCTCGAGTTCGCTGGCGCGCCCGACGACCCGACCCAGCGCCGGCTGTTGCGGGTCGTCGAGCAGCAGCTCGACGCAGCCGTCGAGCACCGCGAACTGACACGCACCGCCGTCGGCGCCGAGCGCATCGCCGCCGCCGACCGGGTCCGGAGCGCGCTGCTCGCGGCCGTCGGCCACGACGTGCGCCGCCCCATCGCCGCGGCCTCCGCCGCCGTGCAGACGCTGCGTGCGTCCGACATCGACCTGTCCGGGGCCGACCGGGAGGCGCTGCTCGCGACCGCCGACGAGAGCCTCGGTCAGCTGGCGGTGCTGTTGGCAGACCTGTTGGACGTCAGCCGGGTCCAGGCCGGTGTCCTCGCGGTCACCCCGGCGGCGATCGCGCTCGAGACGGTGGTCGCCCCCGCCCTCGACGAGCTGGAGCTCGGCCCGGACGACGTCGACCTCGACCTGCCCGCGGATCTGCCGCCGGTGCTCGCCGACCCGGTCCTGCTGCAGCGCGTCGTCGTGAACCTGCTCGCCAACGCCGCCCGGTACGCCCCGGACGGCACCCACGTCCGGGTCGCCGCGAGCGCGTTCGCCGGCGGGGTGGAACTCCGCGTCGCCGACCACGGCCCCGGCATCCCCGAGGACCGCCGCGACGAGGTGTTCCAGCCGTTCCAGCGACTCGGTGACACCGACAACGAGACCGGCCTCGGGCTCGGCCTGGCCCTGGCGCGCGGGTTCACCGAGGGCATGGGCGGCACGATCGAGGTCGACGACACCCCGGGCGGTGGGCTCACCGTCGTGGTGCGGCTGCCGATCGCCGGGCACGTGGGAGTGGAGATCCGATGAAGGTCCTGATCGCTGACGACGACGCGCAGCTCGTCCGCGCGCTCTCGGTGACGCTCTCGGCGCGCGGGTACGACGTCGTCACGGCTCGGGACGGGCGCGAGGCGATCGACGCCGTCATCACCGAGCGCCCCGACCTGGTGCTGCTCGACCTCGGCATGCCCCGGCTCGACGGCATCGGCGTGCTCGAGGGCGTCCGGGCCTGGTCGCAGGTGCCGGTCCTCGTGCTCTCCGGGCGCACCGACTCGTCGGACAAGGTCGACGCGCTCGACGCAGGTGCCGACGACTACGTGACGAAGCCGTTCCAGATGGACGAGCTCCTCGCCCGGCTGCGGGCACTCGGACGGCGACGGGTGGTGGCGTCGGAGGAGACCCCGACGATCGCGATCGGACCGCTGCTCGTCGACCTCGTGGCGAAGCAGGTCACCCCGGCCGAGGGTCCGGCGATCCGCCTGACGCCCACCGAGTGGCGCCTGCTCGCGGTCCTGGTCACGAACCCCGACCGCCTGATGACCCGCGAGATGCTGTTGACCGAGGTCTGGGGGCCGACGCACGGCAACGACTCCGGGTACCTGCGGCTGTACATGGCGCAGCTGCGGCGGAAGCTCGAGCCCGACCCCGCGCACCCGCGCTACCTGGTGACGGAGTCCGGCATGGGGTACCGCTTCGCCCCCGGAGCGTAGGGGACCACCGCTGTCGGGGAACTGGCGGGAAGCTGTCGTGTCGGTGGCGGGTCCCTGTCGTGGTGTGCCGTTCCGCGGTTCCCTACTGTTCAGGACATGAACGAGATGCGGATCGGTGAACTCCGACGACTGCGGGGCTGGACCCAGGAACGACTGGCCGAGACGAGCGGCATCGCCGTGCGGACGGTGCAACGGATGGAGAGCGGCAACGACGCGAGCCTCGAGTCGCTGTCCGCGGTGGCCACGGCCCTCGAGGTCCCCGTGCGTGACCTGTTCGCCACCGAGGAGCCGGCGTCGCTCGACCCCGGGGTGCGCGGTCTCGACGAGCGCGCCGAGCGCGAGCAGGCGCAGCGCGACGCTGCTTCGCGCGGCTGGCAGTACCTGTACTCCGGTGTCGGCATCGTCGTGACGCTCGGCACCCTGGCGCTCATCGGTTCGCGCATCTGGCCGGGTGCCGCGATCTTCGTCATCCCCATCTACTGGGCGGGTGGGCGGCTGCTCTCCCAGTTCCTGATGGCGACCGTCGTCGAGCCCGCGCTCGACCGTCGGTACCCGTTGTCGCGGTCTCGTCGGGACGCCTCGTCGCGGTCCCGTCGGTTCACGCCCGGGAGCTGAACGCCGCGAGCTCGGCCCGGGTCCGGGCGCCGTGCTTCCGGAGCAGGTTCGCCACGTGGTACTTCACGGTGTTGACGCTGATGCCGAGTCCCTCGGCGATCTCCCGGTTGCCGACACCGGTCGCCACGAGCCGCAGGACGTCGCGCTCCCGCGGGGTCAGGTCGCCGTCGTCGACCGCGTCCACCTCGGTCGGCCGCGGGTCGAGCGGCAGTGAGATGTCGAGCACGGACCCCCAGCCGGGCGTGCTCGCGACCTGCACCCGCCCGTCGAGCGTGACGACCCGCTCCGCGATCGGCCGCATGGCGTCGTCGTGCACGTCGAGCGTGCCGGAGCCGTCGTCGCGGAGCTGCATGAGCAGGTTCCGGCCGTCGCAGTCCCACTGGATGCGCACCCGCTTCGCCGCACCGTCGTCGACCAGGGCGAGCACCGCGGTCCGGACGATCGCCCGGGCCGCGTGGGCGACGTCACCCGGGAGCGCACGGCCGGTGGCCGGCGGCTCGACGAACTGCACGTCGAGGTCCCCGAAGCGCACGAGCGGCCGCAGGTCGGCGCGCAACCGCGAGAACGCGCCGGTGACGGGTTCGAGCAGGGTGCTCCGCTGCTGATCGGTCACGGTGCGCAGGTCGACGAGGGCGGCCGAGGCGATCTCGACGGCCTCGGCCCTGGCGGCCGCGTCGGTGACCCGCGACGACCGGAGCACGGCGAGGACGGACTCGAGGGTCAGCGCGTGCCGATCCGCCTGCTCGGCGACCGTGCGGGCGTGCTCGGCGGCCGCGAGCCGGATGGCGGAGCCGCCCCGGGCCTCCAGGGTGTCGACCGATGCGTCCATGGACGCGACGGTACCCGTCCCACCCGAGCGGACGGGCCCACCCGATGGGATGGGGTCCCTGCCGGGGCGGGTAGCGGCGTGCCGAGGCGCGCGACGGAAGGATCGAGGGCATGGCAGCAACCACCGTCTCCGCAGCGCTCGACCTGGTCGTCCGCGAGGTCGGCGACCTGGCGGCCCGCCTCGACGACGCCCCGGCCCAGCGCGCACTCGACCTGATCGAGGGCGCCGACCGGGTGTTCGTCCACGGCGCCGGTCGCTCCGGACTCGCCCTCCGCATGACCGCGATGCGCCTCATGCACCTCGGCCTCGACGCGCACGTCGTCGGCGAGGTCACCACCCCGGCCATCCGACCGGGCGACCTGCTCCTCGTCGCGAGCGGCTCCGGCACGACCACCGGCATCGTGCAGGCCGCACGCACCGCGCACGAGGTCGGAGCCGCCGTCGTGGCGCTCTCGACCACCGACGACTCCCCGCTCTCCGAGCTGGCGGAGGTCACGATCGTGCTGCCCGCCGCGACGAAGACCGACCGCTCCGGCACGGCCTCGGCCCAGTACGCCGGCAGCCTCTTCGAACAGGCCGTCGCCCTGGTGGGCGACGCCGTGTTCCACACCCTGTGGACCCGAGGCGGGCAGTCCGCCGACGACCTCTGGCCCCGTCACGCCAACCTCGAATGAAAGGCACACCCATGCAGCTCCAGTTCGCCATGGACACCCTGACCACCGAAGCCGCCCTCGAGCTCGCCGCCGCGGCCGCGCCGCACGTCGACGTCCTCGAGCTCGGCACGCCCCTGATCAAGAGCGCCGGCCTGTCCGCCGTCACCGCGATCAAGGAAGCACACCCCGACAAGATCGTGTTCGCCGACCTCAAGACCATGGACGCCGGTGAGCTCGAGGCCGACATCGCCTTCTCGGCCGGTGCCGACCTGGTCACCGTCCTCGGTGTCGCCGGCGACTCGACGATCGTCGGCGCCGTCAAGGCCGCGAAGAAGCACGGCAAGGGCATCGTCGTCGACCTGATCGGCGTCTCCGACAAGGCCGCCCGTGCCCGCGAGGTCGTCGCACTCGGCGCCGAGTTCGTCGAGGTCCACGCCGGGCTCGACGAGCAGGCCGAAGAGGGCTTCACGTTCTCGACGCTGCTCGACGCCGGCAAGGAGTCGGGCGTCCCGTTCTCGATCGCGGGCGGCGTGAACGCGTCCTCGGTCGCCTCGGTGCAGGAGGCCGGTGCCCGCATCGCCGTCGCCGGCAGCGCGATCTACAGCGCCTCGGACGTCGGCGCAGCAGCCGCCGAGATCCGCGCCGCCATCAAGTAGCGCGTCCCGGTCGCCCTTCCCGGGCGACATCGTGAGCAGGAATGGTCGGGTGTGAACGTCGCACCCGACCATTCCTGCTCACGAAGCGAACGCCGCCGTCCGGATGCGCCGTACGGTGGCCACATGAACCGAGCGCTGCGCTGGACCACCTGGATCGTCGCCGTCGTCGTGCTGATCGCGGTGGTGTTCCTCGTCTGGGCCCACATCGTGATGCAGGGCACCCGCAGTGCCGCCCTGCAGGTCTGGCGCGACGACCGGATCGCGGTCCGGGACGCCGGTGACTCGGTGGTGATGACCCCGACCGGCCAGGCCGACGGGGTCGGGATCGTCTTCATCCCCGGCGCGAAGGTCGATCCGTACGCCTACATGGCCACGTTCCGGCAGGTGGTCGCCAACGGTACGACGGTGGTCATCACGAAGCCGACGCTGAACCTCGCGTTCTTCGACACCCGGCCGCTCGCCACGTTCGAGGCCCACGCACCCTCCGTCACCCGCTGGGCGGTCGGCGGGCACTCCCTCGGCGGGGTCCGCGCGTGCCAGCTCGCCCAGGACGCCGACGGCCTGCTGCTGCTCGGCAGCTACTGCGCGAACGACATCAGCCGCTCCTACATCGACGTGCTGAGCGTCTCCGGTTCGCGTGACGGTCTGTCGACCCCGGCCAAGGTCGACGCCGCGCGGGACAAGCTGCCGTCGACCGCCACCATGACCGAGATCCAGGGCTCGAACCACGCCGACTTCGGCGCCTACGGCGACCAGCCGGGCGACCGCACGGCGACCATCAGCCGTGCTGATGCCCGCCAGCAGATCTCGGACGCGATCGAGGCCTGGGTGCGCGACCTGCGCTGACCACGCGGGTGGACCGGCGGACGCACCACGGGCCTCCAGACGGTCTGCCTGGAGGCCCGTGGGACGTGCCGTCAGTGGATCACGCCCGCCTCGTGGTCGCGTCCGGAACGTCGCCCGGTGAACCGGGCGACGAAGTACAGGACCACGCCGACGGCGAGCAGGATCGCGGCGTAGAGCCAGACCTGACCGCTCTGCTGCGTCAGCAGCAGGATGCACGACAGCACCCCGAGCACCGGGACGAACGTCCAGACCCGGAAGTGGTCGTGCTCGACGTGGTCGCGGCGGAGCACCAGGACGGCGACGTTGGTGCTGATGAACACGAAGAGCAGCAGGAGCACGACGGTCTCGGCCAGCACGCCCACGTCACCCACCAGGGTCAGGAGCATCGCGACGATCGTGGTGGCGACGATGGCGGTCCACGGGGTCTTCCGGTTCGGCAGGACCTTCGCGAGCAGGGCGGGCAGGAGCCGCTGCTCGGCCATGCCGTAGGTCACGCGGCTCGACATGATCATCGTGAGCAGCGCGCCGTTCGCGACGGCGACCAGGGCGATGAGGCTGAAGACCCAGTCGGGGATCGGGACGCCGGTGGCGGAGACGACCGCGAGCAGCGGGCCGCTGGACTCGGACAGCTCCGAAGCGGGCAGGGCGATCGCGCTGGCGAGGGCGACGAGGACGTAGACGACGCCGGCCGTGGCGAGGGCGCCGAACAGGGCCTTCGGGTAGACGCGGCGGGGGTCGCGGACCTCCTCCGCGATGTTGGCGGACGTCTCGAAGCCGACGAACGAGTAGTAGGCGACGATCGCGGCGCTCAGGGTCGCCAGGGCCGGGTTGGCCTCGGACGGGAACGCGCCGATCCGGGAGACGTCACCGCCGCCACCGCCGAGCATCACGGCCACGACGACGATCACGATGACGAGGCCGGAGACCTCGATGATCGTCATCACGACGTTGCTCTTGAGCGAATCGGAGATGCCGCGGGCGTTCAGGCAGGCGATCAGGGCGAGGAAGACGATCGCGGTGGGCACGGGCGGCAGGTCGACGAACGTGCCGAGGTAGTCGCCGGCGAAGGCGAGCGACAGGCCGGCGGCGCTCGTGACGCCGGCGGCGAGCATGCTGAACCCGACCAGGAACGAGACGATGGGCGCCTTGTAGGCGCGTTCGGCGAAGACCGCGGCACCGCCGGCCTTCGGGTACTTCGTCACGAGTTCGGCGTAGGAGCCCGCCGTGAGCAGTGCCAGCAGGAGCGCGAGCACCAGCGGTGCCCAGAGTGCACCGCCGACGTCCTTCGCCAGCGTCCCCATCAGGGCGTAGATGCCGGCGCCGAGCACGTCGCCGAGGATGAAGAGGAACAGCAGCGGGCCGGTGATCGCCTGGCGGAGCTTCGACTGCGTGCCGTCGTGGGGTGCGGCCGTGGTGTCGCTGGTCATGGTGGTGCCTTTCGTCCGGGTCAGCGTGCCGGGGTGTGTATCAGAGGCCTCACAGGTGCGCCGTGGCGGGGGTCCTCCCTGCACAGCGGAGCGGCCGGTGAACTCTCTCCACAGGGTGCGGCGCGTCGGAACGTCCGGACTGGAGCGGTCCTAGACTCGTCGGGAGCCACACGTCCACCACCAGTCCCCGGAGGACCGCAGATGACGACGCAGGACCACCGCACGCCCGCTCGACTCAGTGACCAGCGCGCGCTCCTGTTCGACCTCGACGGCGTGCTCACCCCGACCGCCGACGTCCACATGCGGGCCTGGAGTCGACTGTTCACGCCGTACCTCGAAGCGCACGGGGTGGCGCCGTACACCGAGCAGGACTACTTCACCTCCATCGACGGCAAGCCCCGCTACGACGGCGTACGCTCGCTGCTCGAGTCGCGCGGCATCGACCTGCCGCAGGGCACCCCCGACGACGCGCCCGACACCGACACGGTGTGCGGGCTCGGCAACCGGAAGAACGCGGAGTTCACCGCCGAGCTCGACGAGCACGGCGTCGAGCCCTACCCGGGTTCGCTGCGGTTCCTGACCGCCGCGATCGCCGCCGGACTGTCCGTCGCGGTCGTCTCGAGCTCGGCGAACGCCACCTCGGTGCTCCGGACGGCGGGCATCCTCGACCGGTTCCCGGTGGTCGTCGACGGGCTCGTCGCGCGCCAGGACGGCCTGACCGGCAAGCCCGCGCCCGACACCTACCTCGACGCGGCGACCCGGTTCGGGCTCACCGCCGCCGAGTGCGTCGTGGTCGAGGACGCCACCAGCGGGGTCGAAGCCGGCCGCAACGGTTCGTTCGGTCTCGTCGTCGGTGTCGACCGCGGCGCCGGGGCGGACGCCCTGCGCGAGCACGGTGCCGACGTCGTGGTGTCCGACCTCGCCGAACTCATCGACGAGCTGCCCGCACCGGCCACCAGCACGACGTAGGCCACCCGGCCGGACACTCCCTACCTGCCGGCCGCACCGACGTACCCATCTCCCTCCCTTCCCACGGAGCAGCATGAACCCCATCACCTCGGACCCCCTCGACCGCGTCCGCTACCCGATCGACGAGTGGGCCCTCGTCGAGACCGAGTACACCCCCGACGAGCAGGGCGTCGCCGAGACGAACTTCGCCGTCGGCAACGGGTACCTCGGCCTGCGCGGCAACCTCGACGAAGGCCGTGGCGGCGTGCAGTACGGCACGTACATCAACGGGTTCCACGAGACCTGGCCGATCCGGCACGCGGAGGACGCCTTCGGCTTCGCGAAGACCGGGCAGACGATCATCAACGCGCCGGACGCCAAGGTCATCCGCCTCTACGTCGACGACGAGCCGCTCGTGCTGGCCGAGGCCGACATCCTCCGGCACACCCGCCGGCTGGAGTTCCGCGACGGCTACCTGTTCCGCGAGACCGAGTGGTCGACGCCGTCCGGCAAGCGGGTGCTCATCCGGGCACGTCGACTCGTGTCGTTCACCGACCGGCACCTCGCCGTCATCGACTACGAGGTCACCGTGCTCGACGCGGACGCCTCGATCCTGCTGTCCAGCCAGATCCTCAACCGCCAGGACGTGCAGGACGAGTACCACGCCGGCATGCGGGCCGCGGCGAACGCCTTCGACCCGCGCAAGGCCGAGTCGTTCACCGAGCGGGTGCTCGTGCCGAAGCTCAAGCGCAGCACCGGCGGCCGTTCGGTCCTGGGGTACCAGGCGTCCAGCTCCGGCATGACGATCTGCGTCGGCGTCGAGCACCACATCGAGACCGAGAACAGCTGGGACGAGTCGTCCTCGATCGAGGACGACCTGGCGAAGCACGTCTACCGGGTGCAGGCCCGCGCGGGGCAGCCCATCCGGCTCGTGAAGCACGTGGTCTACCACACCTCCCGCGGGGTGCCCGTGCGCGAGCTCGCCGACCGGTGCGACCGCACGCTCGACCGCGCGCACGCCGAGAACGTCGACGAGACCTTCGCGAAGCAGCGCGACTGGCTCGACGACTACTGGGCCCGCAGCGACGTCGAGATCGCCGGTCAGCCCGCGATCCAGCAGGCCGTCCGCTGGAACCTCTTCCAGCTGGCGCAGGCCACCGCCCGCACCGACGGCCACGGCATCGCCGCGAAGGGCGTCACCGGCTCCGGCTACGGCGGCCACTACTTCTGGGACATGGAGATCTACGTCCTGCCGTTCCTGTCGTACACGGCGCCGATCGTCGCCCGGAACGCCCTGCGCTTCCGCTACAACATGCTCGACGCGGCACGGGCTCGGGCCCGCGAGCTGAACCAGCGCGGTGCCCTGTTCCCGTGGCGGACGATCAACGGGGAAGAGTCCAGCGCGTACTACGCCGCCGGCACCGCGCAGTACCACATCGATGCCGACATCTCGCATGCGCTCATGCAGTACGTCCGGGCCTCGGGCGACCGCGAGTTCCTGAAGCGCGGCGCCATCGACGTGCTCGTGGAGACCGCCCGGCTCTGGGCCGACCTCGGGTTCTGGCGGTCCAACGGCGACAAGAAGTTCCACATCGACGGCGTCACCGGGCCGGACGAGTACACGACCGTCGTCGACGACAACCTGTACACGAACGTCATGGCGCGGGCGAACCTGTGGTTCGCCGTCAACGCCTGCCGCGAGCTCGCCGCCGACGACGCCGAAGAGTACGACCGCATGGTGCGCCGGACCGGCCTGCAGCCGGACGAGCTCGTCGAGTGGGAGCACGCCGCCGAGTCGATGGAGATCCCGTTCGACCCGCACCGCGGCATCCACCCGCAGGACGCCCAGTTCCTCGACAAGGAACTCTGGGACCTCGAGAACACCCCCGAGTCCAAGCGCCCGCTGCTGCTCCACTACCACCCGCTGGTGATCTACCGGTTCCAGGTGCTCAAGCAGGCCGACGTCGTGCTCGCGCTGTTCCTGCAGGGGCACGAGTTCACGGCGGCCGAGAAGCGTCGTGACTTCGACTACTACGACGCACTCACCACCGGTGACTCGACTCTGTCCGCGGTCGTCCAGTCGATCATGGCGGCCGAGGTCGGGTACCACGACCTGGCCGACCAGTACTTCCAGACCGCGCTCTACGTCGACCTGGCGGACCTGCACGGCAACACCTCGGACGGCGTGCACATCGCGTCGACCGGTGGCATCTGGGGTGCGCTCGTCAACGGCTTCGGGGGCATGCGCGACCACGGTGGTCGGATGACCTTCAACCCGCGGTTGCCGAAGCACTGGGACCGGCTGTCCTACCGTCTGACCGTGCGCGGGTCGCGGGTCCGGGTGGACCTGGAGCAGGAAGCCATGACCCTCACGGTCGAGACCGGTTCGGGCTTCACGGTGTGGGTGCACAACCAGCAGTGGGACATCGAGGCCGGGGAGCCCACCGTGGTGCCGCTGCCGCACCACGGGCCGCGCATGTCCGGGCACGCCCCGACCACCAGCGACATCCAGGGCACGCTGCGGGCGGACGGCTCGGTCATCACCGCGTCGATCCCGACGATCTCACTGGAGCGCGACTTCGACCTCGACGACTCGACCGGCTGACGCCCGTCCCTGCGCCGCAGTCGCACGTCGCCCCGGTTCCGCCTCGCGGGGCCGGGGCGACCTGCGTCCCCGGGGTGTTCCCGGCGCCTCCGAACGCGTCCAGTCGGCCCGGGGCACCGTGGTCTGCCGTGCCCCTCGGGTCGATGGCGTCTCCCCGGGCACGGTTCGTGCAACGAGAGGAGACATCATGGGCAAGCGGTTCGAGGGCAAGGTCGCGATCGTCACGGGCGCTGGGTCCGGCATCGGTGAGGCGACGGTGCGGGCGCTCATCGACGAGGGCGCGTCGGTCGTGCTGACCGACAGCGTCGAGGAGAAGGTCCGCGCGGTGGGTGACTCCCTGCCGACGCACCGGGTCGTCGCCCTGCACGCCGACGTGGCGAGCCCGGAGGACTGGGAGACCGTCGTCTCGGCGGCGATCGACCGCTTCGACCGGCTCGACGTCCTGGTGAACAACGCCGGGACCTTCAGCTCGGGCGACATCACCGACATCAGCACGGACGAGTGGCGCCGGGTCATCGAGACCGATCTGTCCGGTGTGTTCTACGGCACCCGGGCGGCCCTGCCGTTCCTGCGCGAGACGAAGGGGTCGATCGTCAACACGTCGTCGGTCTCCGGTGAGGACGCCGATTGGCGGATGAGCCCCTACAACGCGGCGAAGGGTGGCGTGACGAACTTCACCAAGGCCGCTGCACTCGACAACGGGCAGTTCGGCGTGCGCGTGAACGCCGTCGCTCCGGGACTCATCTGGACCGACCTGACCCAGGAGCAGGCGGAGGACGAGGCCCTGCAGTCGAAGTTCACCGAGCGCATCGCCCTCGGCCGCGGGGGCCGCTCTGCCGAGGTCGCCGAGGCGATCCTGTTCCTGGCCAGCGACGCGGCCTCGTTCATCACGGGTGCGGTCCTACCCGTGGACGGCGGCACCATGGCGAGCAACGGGCAGCCGCCGCAGGCCTGAGCCACCCCGGCGTCGGCGGAGACTCGGCGCGGCGGACACTTCGGGCGGTCAGGAACGCCCGGATCGTCCGCGGGAGCGAGTCTCGGCCCGCTTCGAGTGCACGAGCGTCACAGGAGCTTCCGCAGCGTGTTCGTGTTGCGGGTCGTCGTCGTGCGCTTGAAGCGTGCGGCGCCGGCCCGCTTGGCGAACGCAGTGTCGGTGCTCGAACCCTTCGGACACGACCAGTAGACGACCCCGTCGCCGTGGGCGACCTGCTCGACCGACTCGTCGAGTTCGACGTCCCCGACCAACGCGTCGAGCGCACCGTCGTCGGACCCGAACACGACGTAGTCGTGCCGTTCGTCGGAACGCGCGAAGGGGAAACCGTCGACCACGGCCGCGAGGGCGTCGTGCCGGACGAGCACGATCCAGGCGTCGTTCCCGAAGCGGTCGCGCAGCCCCTGCTCGATCGACGTCTTGAGCTGCTCGGCGGGCACGTCGGCGGAGAACACGACGTTGCCCGAGGCGAGCACGGTGCGGACGTCGTCGAACCCGAGCCCTCGGAAGAGCTCCGCGAGCTCGGCGCTCCGGATCGTGATGCCGTTCACGTTGACGCCGCGCAGCAGCGCCACCCACCTGTCCATGTCCGGACGGTAGCGGTCCGGGCCGCTCACGTCCACGTCCGGGCCACGCCCCAGCCTGTGCCCTGCGGCACGATGTCGACCACCAGGGCCTCGCCGTCGTCGTCGCTGGTCGCCTGGAACCGCCCGCCCACGGTGCGCTCGGGCGCATGGGTGATCGCGGTGGGCAGTTCAGCGCGCGTCACGGTCAGCCGGGTGGGGGTGTCGCTCACCCGCCAGCGCCGTCCTGCCCACACCAGCCGGGTCGGCGTGCCCTCGGCCCACCACACCGTGGCGGCCGTGTCGGTGATCATCATCGGGTCTCCTCATTCGAACGTGTGTTCGAATGGTAGATGTCGACCTCCGACGTCGCAACCGACCGTTGCGTTCAGAACACGTTCTGAATAGGCTCGATCCATGACGCTCGTTGCTCCGCCCCGATCCCGACGGTCGGTGCAGTCCTCTGACCTCTCCCGCCACGCCAAGCAGGTGTTCGCCGCCGCGGAAGAAGCCCCGCTCGAGGTCACCCGTCGCGACGGGAAGCCCCTCGTCCTCACCACGAAGGAACGGTCCGACGACGACGAGGCGGTCCTGGACATCGCGGCGCAGCTCATCGCAGCGGTGACGCTCAACGAGCAACTGCCACTCCACGATCGGTTGGCGATCCCGTACCCGTGGATCAAGCTCCTCAGCGCCGCAGACCAGCAGCGCTTCGCCCGGGAGATCGTCGACGTCGCCCGTGGCTCGTTCTCGCTCCGGCAGCCGCGCAGACTCCTGCTCGAGATGCAGGCGTGGCGCAACAGCGCCGAGGCGATCGCAGCGGGCTGGGACACCGGAGAGCCGGAGATCCTCGCTGAGCCGATCCGCGTCGAGAAGCCCTGACGCGGTAGCGGGCCGGCGCGGCGGGGTCCCCCGGCCGATCCGTTCGACGGAGTACACGATCGTCTTCGGGACGCGCGGCGCGGAACAGGGTGGCGCGACGTGGTGGCGGTGCAGCGGAACGCAGTCGCTGCCGCCTGGGATCGGCTGACCACGGATCCGTTGACCGAGGACCTGTCCTGCCACGCCCTTCGCGGGGAAATCGGCGTGATTCGGCACTCCGGCCGGGAGTGGACGCGTCGTCAGTTCGAGCTGAAGCGCGGCGCCCGGATCTGGTTCACGGTCGACGTGGATGACCGGGCGGTGTGCATCACCGACGTGCACACCCACCACCCCAACCAGACGAAGTGACTGCGCTCGGCCTCGGCAGCCGTCGTGTAGACGGGACCCATGACGAACGACGCACAGGGCCCCGACGAGCAGCACCAGGTTCCCGAGGGGGTGTCCGAGGCCACGGTCGAGGCGCTCGGCAGCCTGTCCGCCGCGGTCGAGGTCATCGAGCACGCCCGCGGCCTGCTCTACGGGTTCCACCGACTGACCGGCACCGCTGACCTGAACCTCGGTGAGGCGGTCGAGCAGCTGCGCAAGGCCGGGCACACCGAACTCGCCGAACGCATCGACACCGAACTCGTGGGCCGCAACGTCATCGCGGGCCGCTGGACGTTCCAGATCGTCGAGGACTACGACGACGGCTACTACGCCCTCGCCAAGGAGCTCGAGCGCACGGCGCGCGACGAGCTCGTGCAGGGCCGTCGCCACCTGTTCGAGGCGGGCATGAAGGAAGACCGTCGCACCCAGGACCAGCGCCACCACGAGGCCACGCCGAGCGACCTGCCGGACTGACCACGGGCCTCCAGGCCGACGCGGCCGGCCGCGTCCCTCGCCCGCCGTCGCACAACCAAAGACGGCTCGCGCCACGGGATCCCGTGGCGCGAGCCGTCTTCGGTTGTGCAGAACCGAACCGTGCCGAAGCAAGCTCGGACGAATGCCTCAGCCGACGCCGAGCAGCGCCTCCAGCGGCCCCCGCGCGAAGTACAGCAGGAAGCCCGCGGCGACGACGTAGAGCAGCCACGAGACCTCACGGCCACGGCCGGACAGCAGCTTGATGAGCACCCAGCTGATGAAGCCGGCGCCGATGCCGTTGGCGATCGAGTAGGTCAGCGGCATGACGACGATCGTCAGGAACGCCGGCAGGGCCGAGCCGAAGTCCGACCACGAGATGTCCGCGACCTGCGCGACCATGAGCGCACCGACGACGACGAGCCCGGCGGCGGCGACCTCCAGCGGGACGACCTGGGTGAGCGGCGTGAGGAACATCGACGCCAGGAACAGCAGGCCGGTGACGACCGAGGCCATGCCCGTGCGGGCGCCCTCGCCGATGCCGGAGGCCGAGTCGATGAAGACGGTGTTCGACGACACCGACGCGCCACCACCGGCGATCGCGCCGACGCCCTCGACGACGAGCGCCGACTTCAGGCGGGGGAACGTGCCGTCGGGCTTCGCGACACCGGCGGCCTTGGCGAGACCGGTCATGGTGCCCATGGCGTCGAAGAAGTTCGTGAAGACGAGGGTGAAGACGAGCATCGACGCGGCGAGCGGGCCGATGCGGGTGAAGGCACCGAAGACGTCGGCGTGGCCGACGAGCGACAGGTCCGGCACGGCGAACAGTGCGCTCGGCAGGCCGGGGGCGTTGAGGTTCCAGCCGGTCTTCGAGTCGACCGAGGTCGGCACCTGGAAGATCGCCTGCAGGATGATCGCGATGATCGTGGTCGCGACGATGCCGATGAGCAGCGCACCCTTGACCCGGCGGGCCATGAGCGTGCCGATGATGATCAGGCCGATCAGGAACACGATGGTCGGCAGGGCGCCGACGGAGCCGTCCTCGCCGAGCTGCAGCGGCGGCGACGCGAGCCCGGAGGACCGCACGAAGCCGGAGTCGACGAGCCCGATGAACGCGATGAACAGGCCGATGCCGACCGTGATCGCGGCCTTCAGCTGTGCCGGGACGGCGGTGAAGATCATCGTCCGGATGCCGGTCAACGCGAGGATCACGATGATCACACCGTTGATGACGACCAGGCCCATCGCCTCGGCCCAGGTGACCTGGTGCACGACGCTGACGGCGAGGAACGAGTTGATCCCGAGCCCCGCGGCGATGCCGAACGGCAGGTTCGCGATGATGCCCATCGCGATGGTCATCACGCCGGCGACGAGACCGGTCGCCGCGGCCACCTGAGCGTTCTCGAGCCATCCGCCGCTGACGTCCTTGGCGGCCTGGTCGGCGCTGAACCCGCCGAGGATGAGGGGGTTCAGGATGACGATGTACGCCATCGTCACGAACGAGACGAGGCCACCGCGGACCTCGCGGGGGATCGACGATCCGCGTTGCGAGATGGAGAAGAATCGATCGAGGCCGGTCGCGAAGCGGTTCCGGGGCGTGGTGTCGGTCTGCGGGGCGCTCACCACGAGAGTTTAAAGGACGCTGGGTTTCGGGCGTGTCACACCGGTCTCACAGGTTGTGACAGCCGGGAGGCCCGTTCCACGCGGATCGCGCACCTCGCGCTGGGCGTCTGCCCGCGTTCTCCGGCCATGGCTGGTGTTGGATGAGCGGGTGACGTCACCCATGGACCGCGCCCGTGTCGAGGCCGCCGTCCGCGAGCTGCTGCTCGCCATCGGCGAGGATCCCGACCGCCCGGAACTCACCCGCACCCCCTCCCGTGTCGCCGACTCGTACGCCGAGTTCTTCTCCGGGATCGGCACCGACGCGGTCGCCATCGCCCGGGACGGCACCGTGCACGCCGAGGACGGTGAGCGCGGTCGACTCGTCATCGTCCGCGACGTCAAGTTCCGCTCCGTCTGCGAGCACCACCTGCTGCCGTTCCTCGGGGTCGCGCACCTGGCGTACGCTCCGGGCGATCGCCTCATCGGGCTCGGCACGCTGGCGCGGGTGCTCGACGCGGTGGCCTCCCGTCCGCAGCTGCAGGAGCGGCTCGGCGAACAGGTCGCCGCCACCATCGCCGAGGGGCTCGGCGCCGAGGGCGTCCTGGTGGTCCTCGACGCGCAGCACCAGTGCGTCACGACGCGTGGGGAGCGCCAGACCGGTTCGACGACCGTGACGGTGGCGGCGACCGGTTCGCTGGCCGACACGGCGGGACGGGCCGAGGCGATCGCGCTCATCGGCGCGGGGCATGCGACCGACGCCGGGCACGACGCGAGTGCCGGGGCGGACGCATGACGGGCCTCCCCGACGGCACGGCCGGACCCGGCTGGGTCGTGCCGGACCTGCGCCACCCGGTCCGGACGTTCGGCCGCCGCACGATCGACTTCGACCACCGCATCGCCGTGATGGCGATCGTGAACCGCACCCCCGACTCGTTCCACGACCGCGGCGCCACCTTCGAGCTCGACCGGGCCGTCGCCGCCTCGGTGCGCGCCGCCGAACAGGGCGCCGACTGGGTCGACATCGGCGGCGTGAAGTTCGCCCCCGGCCCGGAGCTGCCCGCCTCCGACGAGATCGACCGCGTCGTGCCCGTCGTCGAGCAGCTCGCCCAGCAGTCCGACGTCGTCATCAGCGTCGACACCTTCCGTCCCGAGGTCGCCGCGGCGGCGATCGCGGCCGGGGCGACCGTCGTCAACGACACCACCGGCCTGTCCGACCCGCGGATGGCCGCCGTGGTCGCCGACTCCGACGCCACCGTCGTCATCACGCACTCGCTCGCCGAACCCCGACGGCCCCTGCCGGCGCCGCCGCAGTACGGCGACATCGCGGGCGAGGTCGTCGCGTTCCTGCGCGAACGGGTCGACCGGGCACTCGCCGCGGGCATCCCCGAGTCGCGGATCATCGTCGACCCGGGCCACGACCTGCACAAGAACACCGTGCACACCCTCGAGCTCACCCGTCGACTGCCCGAGGTCGTCGCGCTCGGCTACCCGGTCCTCGCCGCGGTGTCGAACAAGGACTTCGTGGGGGAGTCGCTCGGCCGCCCCCGCGGTGAACGGCTCTCCGGATCGCTCGCCGTGGCGACCGTGAGCGCGATGCTCGGCGCCCGGATCGTCCGGATGCACGACGTCGCCGAGAGCGTCGACGCGATGCGCATGGTCGAGGCCACGCTCGGATGGCGCACCCCCGTGGAATCGAGGCACAACACGTGAACGTCCTGCCCCCGTCGATCGCGGACCTGTCCGACGACGAACTGCTCGACCTCTACACCGCCGACGCCGGGGCCCCCTGGCTCCGCGTGAACTTCGTCGCCACGCTGGACGGTTCGGCCTCGGCCGCCGGGGTGTCCGGGTCGCTCGGCGGCGACGACGACCTGCGCGTCTTCGACCTGCTCCGGCGGGTGGCCGACGTCGTGCTCGTCGCCGCCGGCACCGTCCGCGACGAGGGCTACGGGCCGATGGTCCTGCACGACGCCGACGTCGCCTGGCGTCGGGCGCACGGCAAGCCGGACCACCCCGTGTTCGCCATCGTCACCGGGTCGTTGTCGCTCGACCCGACGTCGCGGGTGTTCACCGAGGCACCGGTGCGCCCGATCGTCCTGACCTCGGCGACGGCGGCTGCGTCGTCGAAGGCCCGGGCGCTCGCCGAGGTCGCGGACGTCGTGGCGTGCAGCGCGGACGACGACCCGGACTCGGTGGACGCCGGACGGATCCGTGGGCTGTTGGCGGGCCGTGGCCTCGGGATGATCCACTGCGAGGGCGGGCCGTCGTTCCTCGGAGCACTCATCGCCGCGGACGCCGTCGACGAGCTGACCCTGACGATCGACCCGTCGCTCGAGGGCGGGGCGGGGCCGCGCATCGCCCGGGGGTCGTCGCCGGAGCTCCGGCGGATGCGACCGGCGCACGTGCTGCTCGGCGCCGGCGGCGTGCTGCTCACCCGGTACGTCCGGGTGCGCTGACACCGCCCGTGCGGGCGTCGGGGGCGCGCTGACGCCCGTGGACTAGGGTCGGGCGCGTGATCGACATCGTGGCGTCCGGGGTCCTCTTCGACATGGACGGGACCCTCGTCGACTCGACCGCGGTGGTCGAGGCGACCTGGACCCGGTTCGGGAACGCGAACGGCATCGACCCCGACGAGATCCTCGCGTTCTCGCACGGGCGGCAGGCGATCGACACCCTGCGGCGCTTCCTGCCCGACCTGCCCCTGGCCGAGCAGCAGCGGATCGCGGCGGAGCTCGTGGCCGAGGAGACCGCGAGCACCGAGGGCATCCTCGAGATCCCCGGCGCCGTCGCCTTCGTGCAGCGACTCGTCGAACTCGGTGTCCCGGTGGCCCTCGTGACCAGCGCCCCGCGTGACCTCGCCGCGGGCCGGATGGTGGCCGCCGGGTTCGCCGTGCCCGAGGCCTTCGTCCCCTCGGAGGACGTCGAGCACGGCAAGCCCCACGCCGACGGCTACCTGCGCGGAGCTGCCCTGCTCGGCGTCGACCCGACCGACTGCGTGGCGTTCGAGGACGCCCCGGCCGGACTCGAGTCCGCCATCGCCTCCGGCGCGACCACGGTCGTCGTCGGGCCCCTCGAGCACCCGGTGACGGCCGGCCTGCACCGGGTCCACGGGTACGACGGCCTGACCGTCGAGCGCGACGGTGACGCCTTCCGCATCCGCGGCTGAGCGCGGCGCCCGTCCTGCCTGGCGCGTCGGCCCGCCGGCTGGTCAAGACGCCCCGCCCGGCCTGCGCCCAGTGGCCAGGAACCGTCGGTTGTGCCGCCGCCAGCCGACGTTTTGCGACCGCGCGGCGGACGTGAGCGGGGGGTTGCGACCGGCCGGGTGGCGGCCTGGAGGCCCGTGGCGGGCCGGCACCGTGCCTCCAGGCCGACTGTGGGCGCGTCCACGGCGCCTCGCCCGTCGGTCAGGACACCCCGCCCGGCCTGCGCCCAGTGGCCAGGAACCGTCGGCTGCGCCGCCGCCAGCCGCCGCTTCGTGACCGCTCGGCGGACGTGAGCGGGGTGTTGCGACCGGCCGGTGGCGGCCTGGAGGCCCGTGGCGGGCCGGCACCGTGCCTCCAGGCCGGCCGTGGGCGCGTCCACGGCGCCTCGCCCGTCGGTCAGGACTCCCCGCCCGGCCTGCGCCCAGTGGTCAGGAACCGTCGGCTGCGCCGCCGCCAGCCGACGGTCCACGACCGCCCGGCGGACGTGAGCGGGGTGTTGCGACCGCCCGACCGCCCGACCGCTCGACCGCCCGACCGCCCGACCGCCCGACCGGACCCCCCCACCCGCCCCTGCACGCCTGCCCAGCCGACGCCGACGACCCTCGGGTGTGCGGCCG
The DNA here is from genome assembly GCF_040223925.2 of Curtobacterium sp. WHRI 8282. Classification (NCBI taxonomy): domain Bacteria; kingdom Bacillati; phylum Actinomycetota; class Actinomycetes; order Micrococcales; family Microbacteriaceae; genus Curtobacterium; species Curtobacterium sp. WHRI 8282. The sequence continues at coordinate 548,304 of NZ_JBEHCD020000001.1, read as the reverse complement.
GAACGACCGGGCCGCGGAAGGAGCGATCATGGCAACCCTCGACGGCAAGAAGATCCTCGTCATCACGACGAACTACGGCGTGGAGCAGGACGAGATCGTCGTCCCCACCGAGCAGCTGCGTGAGCGCGGTGCCTCGGTGACCGTGGCGGCGAAGGAGACCGGCACGATCCAGACGCTGGTCGGCGACAAGGACCCGGGGCAGACGCTCGAGCCGGACACCACCATCGCCGGTGTCGACGCGAAGGACTTCGACGCCCTCGTGATCCCCGGCGGCACCATCAACGCCGACACGCTGCGACAGGAGTCCCGCGCCGCGACGCTCGTGCAGGCCTTCGCCGAGGCGAGCAAGCCGGTCGCGGCGATCTGCCACGGTCCGTGGACCCTCGTCGAGGCGGGCGTGCTGTCGGGCAAGACCGTCACGTCCTTCCCGTCGCTGCAGACCGACCTGCGCAACGCCGGAGCCGAGTGGGTCGACCAGGAGGTCCAGGTCGACGGCGGCTTCATCACCTCCCGCACCCCGGACGACCTGCCGGCGTTCGTCGACGCGATCGAGAGCGCCCTCACCGCCTGAGCACTGCGCCGACGAGCGTCTCGCCGCTCGGCGACCGCGTCAGCCGAGCGCCACGGGGCGGGCCGTGCGGAGCACCGCGGGTCCGAGGGTGAGCACACCGTCGGACTCTGGGTCGCACCGCACGCCGCCCCGACCCCGCATCGCCCGGAACGCCCCGGGTGCCACCTCGTGGTCCATCCAGGCGCAGGGGTTCGCCGCGCGGTAGCCACGGAACCGGACCGGTCCGTCACCCGTGTCCGGCGTCACGCTCTCCAGCGAGAACGGCTCGCCCCGCAGTGCCTCGACGTCGGCGCCCCGCAGGAACACGTTCCGGCGGGTCGCAGCGGGGTCGACGGTGGCGCCGATCGCCTGACCGACGGCTTCGAGCCCCTCCAGGCCGATCACCGTGACCGAGGCGTGCACGTGCGCCCGGGCCGCGAAGTACCGGTCGCCGACGATGCCCAGCCCGGCCCGCAGCTCGATCCGGTCGCGTGACTCGTCCGGATCGTCCGCGGCCATCGGCAGCGCGCCGTCGGCCGGGCGCCCCTCGTACCGGTGCCGCGGTGAGACGAGCAGCAGCGCGACCTCGACCTCGGTCCGGAACGGCAGGTCGTCGAGACCGGCCACGTCGTCTGCGGAAGTCACGCGGCCAACGCTAGCCGGGCCTCCCGGCCGTGCGCTGCTCCGTCCGATTCCCGCCAGTCGACGTCGGCGGCCCATGTCAGGCTGAGCCCATGACCACCCCGGACACCGACGTGCAGCCCGACGCGCTGCACGCCGAACGGCACCGCGCCGTCGCCTCGCGCGACGCGCGCTTCGACGGCCAGTTCGTCACCGCCGTGCACTCCACCGGCATCTACTGCCGGCCCAGCTGCCCGGCCCGCACGCCGAGGGTCTCGGGCGTCACCTTCTACCGCACGAGCGCCGCAGCGCACCTGGCCGGCTTCCGCGCCTGCAAGCGCTGCCTGCCGGAGGCGACCCCCGGCAGCCCCGAGTGGGACCTGCGCGAGGACGTCGCCGGCCGGGCGATGCGGCTCGTCCTCGACGGTGTCGTCGAGCGCGACGGCGTGCCCGGGCTCGCCGCGCGGGTGGGCTACTCGGAGCGGCAGCTCAACCGCATCATGACGGCCGAGCTGGGCGCCGGGCCGAAGGCGCTCAGCCGGGCGCACCGGGCGCAGACCGCGCGGACCCTGCTGACCTCGTCCGACCTGCCCGTCGCCGACGTCGCGTTCGCCGCGGGGTTCGCCAGCGTCCGACAGTTCAACGACACCGTTCGCGAGGTCTTCGCCGTCACCCCGACCGAGCTCCGCGCACGCCGGTCCGGGGGAGTCGACGGTGCCACGGACGGCGGCGACGGCGCACTCCGCGTCCACCTGCCGGCCCGGGCACCCTTCGACGCGCAGGGCCTGCTCGACTGGCACGCGCTGCACGCCCTGCCGGGCACGGAGCAGGTGGACACCGACCCCGCCGGCCGCGTCACGTCGTACGGGCGGCTGGTCGACCTGCCGGGAGGCCCGGGCTGGTTCACCGCGTCGGCCGCCGTCCCCGACGTGGCCGGGCGGGGCACCGGGATCGACCTGCGCGTGCGGGTCGCCGACCTCTCCGACCTGCCGGCCCTCGTGGCGCGTGTCCGGGCACTGTTCGACCTCGACGCCGACCCTGTCGCCGTCGACGCCGTCCTCGGGGCCGTGCCCGAGCTCGCCGGACCCGTCACCCGGGTGCCCGGTCTCCGGCTCCCCGGCGCGGTGGACGCGCACGAGATCGTGTTCCGCACCCTGATCGGGCAGCAGGTCTCGGTGGCCGCGGCGCGCACCGCGCAGACCCGGCTCGTGGCCGCACTCGGAGCGACGGTGCCGGACGCCATCCGGCCCGGCGGGCTGCTGTTCCCGTCCGCGGCGGTGATCGCCGAACGCGGGCACGAGGTCCTGCGTGGCCCGGCCGCCCGCGTCGACACGATCCTGCGGGTGGCCGCCGCGCTCGCCGACGGGTCCCTGGTGGTGGACAGTGGGCAGTCCCTCGGTGACCTGCGCGACGGACTGCTCGCGGTGAAGGGCATCGGGCCGTGGACCGCCGACTACGTCGCGCTGCGGGTCCGGCACCACCCCGACATCTTCCTCCACAGCGACCTCGCCGTGCGGAACGGTGCACAGGAACTCGGGCTGCCCGGTACGGCGCGTGAGCTCTCCCTATGGTCGGAGCAGGTGGCCCCCTGGCGGAGCTACCTCACGATGCACTGCTGGCGACCGATCATCGACCGCGCGATGACCGCGACCGCCGGCGCCCGTGCAGCGCGTGCCCCCGAGGACCCCCGGAAGGACGACCGATGACCGACGCAACCATCCAGACCCTGGACACCCCCGACGGGCCGTTCACCGTGCTCGAAGACGCCGAGGGCAGGGTCCTCGCCTCCGGGTGGACCGACTCCGTCGAGCGGATCCTCGCCCGCCTGGCCGACCGCCACCGCCCCGACCGCGTGCTCGACGGCGTGGTCGCCTCGGCCGAGGCCGTCGACGCCTTCTACTCGGGCGAGGTCGAGCACGCCATGCAGGTACCGGTCCGGCAGTTCGGCACCGAGCTCTTCACCGAGGGGTGGCGCCAGCTCCGCCGGATCCCCGCCGGCGGCACCCTGACCTACACCGGGTTCGCGGCGGCGATGGGCCGGCCCGACGCGGTGCGGGCGGCGGCGAGCGTGTGCGCCCGGAACGCCCCGGCGCTCTTCGTCCCGTGCCACCGGGTGCTGCGCTCGGACGGCACGCTCGGGGGCTTTGCGTGGGGCCTCGACGTCAAGCGCTCCCTGCTCGAACGGGAGTCAGTCGGCACCACGGCACTCGTCTGATTTGTACAAAACACTCTAGAATGTACAGGTGAGCGAAGTGTCGATCTCCGAAGCCCGTGGCCGTCTGGCGTCGATCATCGACGACGCCCGTCACGAACCCGTCTACTTGACCCGGCGGAACAAGCGCGTCGCTGCCGTGGTCGACGCGGCCGTCCTCGACCGGTTGCTCGAGGCGGCGGAGGACCTGGACGACCTGGTCGCCTACGACGAAGCCGTCGCCGAGAGTGCCCGCATCGGTGGCGAGAACGTCAAGTGGGACGACCTCAAGCGCGAACTCGGCCTCGGGTGACGTACTCGGTCGAGGTCATCCCGGCCGCGCAACGCGTCATCCGCAAGCTCCCGCTCGACGGACGGCGGCGGATCGAGGGGCTCCTCGCGATCCTCGCCGAGCACCCCCGGCCACCCGCCGCACGCAAGCTCGTGAACCGGCCCGGATGGCGAGTCCGCTCGGGGGACTACCGACTGATCTACCGGATCGACGACGGCAAGCTCGTCGTGGTGGTCGTCGACGCTGGGCATCGGCGCGAGGTCTACCGGGACCGCTGAGCCGGCAGCCGTCAGCCGTCAGCCGTCAGTCGTCAGTCGTCAGCCGATCGCGCCGCGCAGGCTGTCCACGTGCAGCTCGACGAGCGCCAGGACCCGCTCCGGCGCACGTGCCGTCGGGTCCCACGTGTGCTCGATCGCCAGCCCGTCGATCAGCGCGTGCAGCCGGTCCGCCTCATCGGTCAGGTCGCGATCGGCACCGAAGCTGCCGTCCTCGCGCAGGATCTCCAGCGCCCGGGTGCACACCCGGCTGACCCCGTCGTTCAGGCGTCGGGCGCTCGCGGCCAGGTGTTCGTCGGTGCGCGCGAGCACGCCGAGCTGCACCTGCGCCAGGATCTCGGTCGTGCGCTCAGCGTCGAGCGGCAGCACCTGGGCGAGGACGTCCAGTGCGAGCGCACGACCCGTCGAACGCAGGGCGGCGAGCCGAGCGGTGACCCGTTCCTCGATGATCGTCAGGCAGTGCTCGCGCAGGGCGTCCTGCGTCGGGAACACGCGGCGGAGTGACGCCGGGGCGATGCCGGCCTCGTCCGCGACGTTCCGCACGGACAGTGCGCTGAGGCCGTCCCGCTCCAGGATCCGCAGGCAGGCCGCGGCCACCAGGGATCCCCGTTCCTCGAGGTCGACACGGCGGGGCACCGGGTCAGCCTACGGCCGGCTCGACGCGCTGGCCGGGTCCGCGGCTGCGGTGGTGACTCGGCGTGGCCAGATCGTGTAGCTGATCGCCCACAGCAGTTCGACGCCCAGGACCACCCCGAGCAGTGCGACCGTGCCCTGCAGTTCGTCCGTGCGCTCCGGGTCGCCGACGACGAGGACGAGTCCGCCGATGATCCCACCGGCGATCAGCACGGCGAGCCCGGTCCGCAGCACGTCGCCCCAGCACCGGGCCGTGTACCGCCGTCCACTCAGGCGTTCCGGTGCCGGACCGCCGGCGAACCGGTGCGTGAACCGGACGTCCGCCCACGCGATCATCCGGTGCCCGTACGCGACCGAGAAGCCGATGTAGATCGCCGCGAGCCCGTGGTGCCACGACGCGGTCCCACCGCCGAGCAGGTCGACCGTGACGACCGCGAGCAGCACGACGTCGATCACGGGTGCCGCGACGAGCATCGCCGCACCCGTCCGCGGCCGTCGCAGCAGGTACCGGGTGGTCAGGCCGCCGAGGATCGCGACCCAGAAGGCGATCTCGCAGGCGACGATGGCGATGAGTGTCATGGTTCCCCGTGCAGTGGCGGTGATCGTGTGAGTACAGGTGTACTCAAACAGCATGGCACGGCGACAACCCCGGTGTCGAGCGACGGGGTTCTGCCCCTGGAAGCGGGGGGAGACACGGGCTTCCACGCCTGCGACACTCGGAGGACCGGTAATCCGCACGGTCCCCTCCGAGGCCCGACGCATCGCCGTCGACAGCTCGCAAAGGACCCCATGCTCCCTCCAGTCGACCGAACGGTCGTCTCCTCCGACGGCACCACCATCGCCGTCTCCGAGGCGGGGGACGGGCCGGCGGTCGTCGTCGTGGGCGGTGCCTTCGACCACCGGGGGACCCCGTACCTCGACCGCGTGGTCGCCGAGCTCGGCTCGACCCACCGCGTGGTGACCTACGACCGCCGTGGCCGTGGTGCCAGCGGTGACTCCGCGACGTGGGCGATCGAGCGCGAGGTCGACGACCTGCGCGCCGTCGTCGAGAGCATCGGCGCACCGACCACCGCCGTCGGCATCTGCGTCGGCGCCGGCGTCGTCCTGCACGGGCTCGCCACCGGACTGCCCGTCGACGGTGCAGTCCTGTGGGAACCGCCGTACCGCGCCTCGGTCGACCCCCACGCCGACGACGTCGTGTTCGCCGACCTGCTCGACGAACACGTCGGTGCCGGCCGCCGGGCCCAGGCCGTCCGCGGGTTCCTGACCCAGGTGCTCGGGGTCCCGATGGGCCAGGTCACGGCACTGCGGCTCAAGGGGTCGCTCTGGCGCTCCCTGGTCGTCGACGCCCACGTGCTCAGCCGCGAGGTCCGTGTGCTGAACGGCCTCGCCGTGCCCGAGCGCGTCGCTGCCGCAGTGGGGGTGCCGGTGCTCGTCGGCGCCGGTGGCGACGGACTCGAGTGGATGCGTCGTGCTGCCCGCGCCCTCGTCGACGCCGTGCCCGGTTCGGAGTACACCGAGGTGCCCGGGCAGGGACACGTCCCCGCCCCGGCGGCCCTCGGAGCCCTGATCGACCGCGTCCGGAGCCGGATCGTCTCGCCCAGCAGCTGACTGCGAGAGGATGGGCGGGTGAACGCACCCCGCCTCGGTCTCCTGCTCGACGTCGACGGGCCCATCGCCAGCCCGGTCTCCCGCACCATCGCGATCCCGAGCATCGTCGCGGACATCGTCGCGCTCGCCGCCGAGGGCATCCCGATCGTCTTCAACACCGGACGCAGCGACGCGTTCATCCGCTCCGAGGTCGTCGGCCCGCTGCTCGCCGGTGGCCTCGCCGAGGGCGGGCGGGTCCACGCGGTCTGCGAGAAGGGCGCCGTGTGGTGCTCGATCGGTCCGCAGTACGACGGCGGCATGGGCGAACTGACGGTCGCCGAGGACCTCGCGCTGCCGCGGGACTACGCCGACGAGATGCGCGAGCTGGTCCGCGACGAGTACGCCGACCTGGTGTTCTTCGACGAGACGAAGCGCGCCATGGTGTCGATCGAGCAGCGTGTCGAGGTGCCGAACGCCACCTACCTGGCCCGCCAGCCGGAGTTCGACGCGAAGGCCATGGCCGCGCTCGAGCGTCGCGGGCTCGGTGTCCGCCGACTCGACGACGTCCGCCCCGACGCCGACGGCGCCGTGCAGTGGCGCATCGACCCCACGATCATCTCGACCGACGTCGAGTCCGACCGCAGCGGCAAGGACCTCGGGGCCGAGCGCTCGCTCGAGCTCCTCGGGCAGGACGGCGAGCTCCCGGTCACCTGGCGCACCGTGGGGGACTCCCGCAGCGACTACGCCATGGCGGACTGGCTGCACGCCCACGGCCACGAGGTCGCCCACGTCGACGTCCGTCCCGCCGACGGGGTGCCGACCACGCCGTACCCGGTGCTCACGGCCCCCGACGGCGTGATCCACGACGAGGCCGGCGCCCGGTTCCTGGCGGACTGGCGCGCCGGCCGCTGACGCGACCACAACCGCACTCCGCAACCGCACTCTGCGACCGCACTCCGCAACCGCACCCCGCCGTCGCGCCGCGGCCCTGGACGCACCGTCGGCCGACCGAGCGGTGCGTGCCGGACCGGTGCCGGGCCTCCTGGCCGTCGACGGACCCGGCGACCGTCCGGGCGGACGCTTTGCGTGACACAGTGGTACACCAGTACCCTTCCGAGGTCCGCCGCCAGCCGATGACGGGATCCACCCCATGGCAACGAAGCTCCGCATCAAGTCGATCGAGGCCTCCCTGGCCGACTCCGAGGAGCAGGGCAGGTCCCTGAAACGCTCCCTGAAGACGTTCGACATCGCCGCGATGGGGATCGCGGTCGCCGTCGGCGCCGGCATCTTCTCGGTCGGCGCGAACGCCGCCGCGAACTTCGCCGGGCCCGGCGTCATCATCTCCTTCCTGCTCGCCGCCGTCACCTGCGGCCTGGCGATCATGTGCTACGCCGAGTTCGCGTCGACGATCCCCGTCGCCGGCTCCGCGTACACGTTCACCTACGCCACGATGGGTGAGCTCCTCGCCTGGATCGTGGGCTGGGACCTCATCCTCGAGACCCTCACGGCCAGTGCCGTGATCGCGAAGTACTGGGGCATCTACCTCAGCGAAGCGTTCAAGGTGTTCGGTGTCGGCCTGCCGAGCACGACCCAGCTCGGTCCGATCCCGTTCACCTGGGGTCCGGTGCTCATCGTCGGGATCTTCACGGTGCTCCTCGCCTTCGGCACCCGCCTGTCCTCGCGGGTGTCGGCGGTCATCACCGTCATCAAGGTCGCCATCGTCGTGTTCGTCATCGTCGCCGGTGCGTTCTTCGTCAAGGCCGCCAACTTCACCCCGTTCATCCCGCCGGCCGAGCCCGCCAAGGGCGCCGAGGGCAGCGTCTGGACCCAGTCGCTCGTGTCCTGGTTCACCGGTGCCGAGCCCGCCCAGTACGGCGTCTTCGGCCTGCTCGCCGCGGCGTCCCTGGTGTTCTTCGCCTTCATCGGCTTCGACGTCGTCGCCACGAGCGCGGAGGAGACCGAGAACCCCCAGAAGACGCTGCCGCGCGGCATCTTCATCGGCCTCGGCATCGTGACCCTGCTCTACGTCGGCGTCAGCATCGTCATCACCGGCATGGTGTCGTACCAGCGCCTGGCGGAGGAGAAGACGCCGTCGCTGGCCTCGGCGTTCAACATCGTCGGACTGCCGTGGGCCGCCGGCATCATCGCCATCGGCTCGCTGATCGGTCTGACCACCGTCGTCATGGTGCTGCTGCTCGGCCTGTCCCGCATCGTCTTCTCGATGAGCCGCGACGGCCTGCTGCCCCGCTGGTTCTCGAAGACCAACCCGAAGACGCAGACCCCGGTCCGCGTGCAGGTCGTCGCCGGTGTCGTCGTGGCGCTGCTGGCCGGGTTCACCGCGGTCGACAAGCTCGAGGGCATGATCAACATCGGCACGCTGTCCGCGTTCGTCCTGGTGTCGATCGGCATCGTGGTGCTGCGCCGGTCGCGGCCCGACGCCCCGCGGGCCTTCCGCGTGCCGTGGTCGCCGGTGCTGCCGATCATCTCGGCGGTGCTGTGCTTCTGGCTGATGCTGAACCTCGAGGTCGAGACCTGGCTCCGGTTCGTCGTCTGGCTGGTCATCGGCTTCGTCATCTACTTCGGCTACAGCCGTCGCCACAGCCGCGTCGGCCAGCGCATGCAGTAGGGCGGTTCCGCAAGACACCGGTGTTCGCACGTTGCACACCCGCACAACGCGGTTCGACGTGTGGACACCGGTGTTTTGCTGCCCGCCGCCGCCGCGCGCCGCCGCGCGCCGCTACGCGCCGACGAGCAGGAGCGCGCCGAACGCGAGCATCACGACGGCGACCAGCCCGTCGAACACCCGCCACGTCAGCGGCTTCTCGAACAGCGGCCGCAGCAGGCGTCCGCCGAACCCGAGCGCACCGAACCACAGGCAGCTCGCCGTGACGGCACCGATCGTCCAGAGCCACCGGTCGTCCGCGCCCTGCTGGTTCGCCACCGACCCGAGGAACACCAGCGTGTCCAGGTAGACGTGCGGGTTCGCCCACGTGAAGACGAGCATGGTGAGCACCGCCGTCCGCATGGTCACCACCTGGCCGGGAGGCGCGGTGCGCGTCCGCCCCGCCGCCACCGTCGCGCCGGTGGTCGCGCCGACCCCCGCGCCCGCGCCCGCGCTGGCGCCCACCACGCCGTCGTCGGCCGCCTCGTCGGCCACGCGCATCGCGTCCCCCGAGGGCCGCAGCGCACGCCGTGCCGCGAGCACCCCGTAGGTGAGCAGGAACGCGGCACCGACGAACCGGACCACCAGGAGCGCCACGGGGAACCGTTCGACCACGGCGCCGACCCCGAGCACCCCGGCGACGATGAGCAGCGCATCCGAAGCGGCGCACACCACGACGGCAGCGGCCACCACCCGGAGCCCGGCGCTCACGGCGAGGCGCAACAGGTAGGTGTTCTGCACACCGATCGCGACGATCAGTGCGAGGCCGGTGCCGAGGCCGGAGAGCAGGGGCAGGAGCGTGGTCACGGTCCGACGCTAAGGCCCGACCCCGGTGTAGTACAGCTCACGTTCCTGCAGCGCCGTAAGCTCAACTGCATGACCCGGTTCCAGCGCGAGCACCTCGAGACGCTGCTCGCCGCCGTCGACCACGGCACGCTCGACGCGGCGGCCCGCGCGCTGGCGATCACCCCGTCGGCGGTGTCGCAGCGGATCAAGTCCATGGAGCAGCAGGTCGGTCGGGTCCTGCTCCAGCGCACCACCCCGGTGCGCCCGACCGCGGACGGCGCAGTGGTGCTCCGGCACGCACGGCAGGTCCGGCTGCTCGACGAGGAGACCTCCCGAGCACTCGGCGGCGGATCATCTGTGGTGCCGTCGATCCCGCTGGCCGTGAACGCCGACTCGCTCGGCACCTGGTTCCTCGACGCCCTCGCCCTCGTCCGAGCCGACACCGAGGTGGTCTTCGACCTGCACCGCGAGGACCAGGACCGCACCGCCGAACTGCTCCGCGCCGGCACGGTGATGGGTGCCGTGACGGCCGAGGCGGATCCGGTGCAGGGCTGCTCGTCGGTGCCGCTCGGCATCGACCGGTACCGGGCGGTGGCGTCCCCGGCGTTCGTCGCCCGCTACCTCGGCGACACCGGCACCGAGCGGCGGATGCTCCGGCGGCTCGACGAGGTCCCGCTCGTCGACTACGACCGCGACGACGACCTGCAGCAGGGGTACCTGCGGCAGGTCCTCGGTCACGCTCCCGGAGGCCCGCGCCACTTCGTCCCGACCTCCGCCGACTTCGCCCGTGCGGTCACGCTCGGGTTCGGGTGGGGGCTGCTGCCCGAGGCGCAGTGCCTCGAGGCGATCGACCGCGGCGTCCTGGTCGAGCTGGCCCCCGGTCGGCACGCCGACGTGGCGCTGTGGTGGCAGCGCTGGAACCTGGCGTCACCGCTCCTCGAACGGGTCACCGACGCCGTCCGTGCGACCGCCTCGTCGCGCCTGCACCCCGCGCGTCAGGTCTGACAGCGCGGACACCAGTAGGTGTCGCGCAGGGTGAGTTCCGAGTCGCCGAGTTCGCCGTGCCGGATCGGGGTCCCGCACCGCAGACACGGCTTGCCGGCACGACCGTAGACCCAGAAGCGTCGCCCCGGGCGGTCGACGCCGGTGGTGACGCGGGCACTGCGGTCACGGTTCGCCAGGATCAGTCGGCTCGCGAGCGTGATCGTCCGCGCCGGGTCCGGCACCTGCCCGACCGGACGCGTGGGCAGCACACCGCGCAGGAAGCAGAGTTCGTTCCGGTACACGTTGCCGAGCCCGGCGAGCACCCGCTGGTCGAGCAGTGCCAGCCCGACCGGGCGCTCGGGGTCCTCGGTGAGGTTGGCGAGCGCCAGGTCGGCGTCCCAGTCCGGGCCGAGCAGATCGGGCCCCAGGTGTCCGACGACCTCGGACTCCTGGTCGCGCGGCACGACCTCGAGCACCCCGAGGGCGAAACCGACGGTGGAGACCCCCTCGGCGTCCAGGATCGCCCGGGCCTGGTGCGCAGGGCGTCGCCAGCGGTCACCGGGCGCGTAGACGTCCCACCGGCCCTCCATCTTCAGGTGCGAGTGCACGGTCAGGTCGCCGATGCGGTGCAGCAGGTGCTTGCCGCGGGGGACGACCTCGTCGACGGTGCGGCCGACCAGGTCGAGCGTCGCGAAGGCGGGGACCCGGAAGTCGCTCTTCGTCAGGACCTTGCCCGCCAGCGCGGTGTGCAGGCGGCGGGCAGCCCGGTAGACGGTGTCGCCTTCAGGCACAGGTCACCTCCGACGGGTGCGCGCAGCCCGTCCGGGCGGCACGGGTCGCGTCCGGCACGTGGTCGCTGCACTGCCGGGAGGCGCGGCTCGCCTCACACACGGAGCCGCAGCCCCTGCGGGGTCGCCGTGAACCCCGCGGCCCGGAGCGCGCCGCCGAGCGGCGTCTCGAGCACGAAGTCCCCGTCGACCCGCTCGACCGAGAGCTTCCGCAGCCCGGTCCGGACGATGCCGGCGATCGAGGCGGCGGCGGCAGCGAGGTCCGCGGCGTCGTCGGTGAATGTCAGCACCGACTTGCCACCGCGCTCCACGTACACGGTGAGCTTGCCGTCGACGGTCGTCACCAGTGCGCCCGCCTTCCGGCCGGGCCGGTGGCCCCGCGCGGTCTTCACGCCGCTGCCGACCGCAGTCCCCGACGGGGCGGGTTCGGCGTCGTCGGCTGCGACATCGTGGTCTGCGTCGCCCGTCGGCCACGGCAACGAGGCCCCGAACGGATTCGCCGGGTCGGTCGCTGCGAGCGTGAGCGCCTCGCGCTTCCGGTCCGGATCGTCGCGCTCGTCGTCGCCGAGTTCGCGGGCGTAGGTGCGCAGCCGGTCGACGGTCGGGCCGGTGGCGAACTGGGCGGCACCGAGCCCCTCGACGAAGTACCCGCGACGAGCCCGGCCGGACTCCTCGAACCGCGAGAGCACCCGGTACACCCCGGCGAAACCACCCCGGACGCCCTCGACCTGGACGGCTCCGCGGGTGACGACGCCGTAGCGTTCGAGCAGCTGTTCGGCGGTCGCGGCGGCCCGCACGGTCGAATCGGACTCGGCCAGCGGCAGGAGCGACCAGCGACCCCCGACGGACGGCGGCCCGGACTGTGTCGGCATCGTCGGACGCCGACGGCCGCGGTAGGCCCGAGCCCGCGGAGCACTCGAGCTCTTCGCCTTGCCGCCGAGCATCGAGCGCAGCGGGGCGAACGTGTCGTTCGTGATCTGCCCGGCCCACACCAGGTCCCAGAGCGCGGTGGTGAGCGCCTGGTCGTCGCTGCTGCCCACGGCCTGGCCCAGCTGCCGGAAGAAGTACGCGCCACCGCCGGCCAGGGCACCGAGCACGTCCCGCTGCAGCTCGGTCGTCTCGTCCCCGGAGGGCTCGGCGAGCGTCGTCGCCGCGGTGTCGGCCAGGTGCAGGCGCACCCAGCCGTCGTTGCCGGGCAGGGTCCCCCCGCCGGACCACAGGACCTCGCCGGTGGCGGTGAGTTCGTCGAGCATGCTCGTCGAGTAGTCGGTGACACGGGACGGCAGCACCAGGGTCTCCCAGGCGCTGGCGGGCAGGGCGACCCCGGCGAGCTGGTCGATCACCTGCAGGACACCGTCGACGCCACGGAGTCCACCGCGGGTCCCGGGGGTCTGCACGTGCTGCCACGCGGGCAGGAACCGGGCGAGGGTGTCCGGCGAGACCGGTTCGACCTCGTGCCGCAGGGCTGCCAGGGACTTCGTGCGGATCCGTCGCAGGACCTCGGCGTCGCACCACTCGGCGCCCTGGCGGTCGGGGCGGAACTCGCCCTCCACCACCCGGCGGTCGGCGACGAGTCGGCGCAGGGTGTCCTGCACGACGGCGATGCCCAGCCCGAGGCGACCGGCGGCCTCCTGCGCGGAGAACGGTCCGTGCGACCGGGCGTAGCGGCCGATCAGGTCGCCGAGGGGGTCGGCCACGGGCTCGACGAACGCCGTGGGCACACCGATCGGCAGCGGGACCCCGAGGGCGTCGCGCAGGCGGGCGGCGTCCTCGATCACGGCCCAGCGTGTCGCGCCGGCGTGCGAGAACGAGAGCACCCGGCGGTCCCGCTCCAACACCTGGAGCGTGCTCCGCAGCTCGGCGGTGGCCGCTGGACGGTCGGCGGTGTCGGCGAGCCAGCTCCGGTCGACCGCTTCGTCGAGGTCGAGCGCGCCGACGAGCCGCAGCACGTCCACGAGTCCCTCGGCATCACGGGCACGGCGGTCCGGCGACAGCCGCTGCAGGTCGCGCTCCACCGAGGTGATGACCGCCGGGTCGAGCAGCTCGCGCAGCTCCGCGCGTCCGAGCAGTTCGCCGAGCAACGTCGAGTCGAGCGACAGGGCCGCTGCCCGGCGTTCGGCGAGCGGGGTGTCACCCTCGTACATGAAGGCCGCGACGTACCCGAACAGGATCGACCGGGCGAACGGCGACGGCTGCTCGGTCTCCGTCTCGACCAGGCGGATCCGGCGTCCGGCGATGTCGTCGGCGATCCCGAGCAGCGCGGGCACGTCGTAGACGTCCTGCAGCACCTCGCGCACGGTCTCGAGCACGATCGGGAACGTCGGGTACTTCTGCGCGACCTCGAGCAGCTGCGAGGCCCGCTGCCGCTGCTGCCAGAGCGGCGACCGCTGCCCGGGGTTCCGTCGGGGCAGCAGCAGGGCGCGCGCCGCGCACTCGCGGAACCGGGCGGCGAACAGCGCCGAGCCGCCGACCTCGTCGGTGACCAGGGCCTCGAGGTCGTCGCGCTCGAACACGAACAGGTCGGCACCCGGTGGCTCGGCGTCGGTCTCCGGGATGCGGACGACGATGCCGTCGTCGGCCGCCATCGCGTCACCGTCGATGCCGTGCCGTTCGCGCAGCCGTGCGGCGACGGCCAGGGCCCACGGCGCGTGCACCTGCATGCCGTAGGGCGAGTGCAGGATGAGTCGCCAGTCCCCGAGCTCGTCGCGGAAGCGCTCGATGACGAGCGTGGTGTCGTTCGGCACGTGACCGGTGGCCGCGCGCTGGTCGCGCAGGAAGGTCAGCAGGTTGGTGATCGCGCGCTCGTCCAGCCCACCGGCGGCGACGCGGGCGCGGGCGTCGTCGTCCGAGGCGCCCTCGACCTCGCGAACGAACGCACCGGTCGCCCGGCCGAGCTCGGCGGGCCGGCCGATGCCGTCGCCCTTCCAGAACGGCACGCGTCCGGGCTGCCCGAACGCCGGGCTCACGACGACGCGGTCGTGGGTGATCTCCTCGATCCGCCAGCTCGTCGCACCGAGGGCGAAGACGTCGCCCACGCGCGACTCGTAGACCATCTCCTCGTCGAGCTCGCCGACACGGGACGCCTTCTCGCCGACCATGAAGACGCCGAACATGCCGCGGTCGGGGATCGTCCCGCCGCTCGTCACCGCGAGTCGCTGTGCACCGGGGCGCCCGGTCAGGGTGCCGTGCACGCGGTCCCAGACCAGCCGTGGCCGGAGTTCGGCGAACTCGTCGCTCGGGTACCTGCCCGTGACCAGGTCGAGCGTCGCCTCGAACGCCGACCGGGGCAGGCCGCTGAACGGGGCGCTCCGCCGCACGAGCTCGAACCAGTGCTCGACGTCGAGGGTGTCGATCGCCCCGGCGGCCACGGTGTGCTGCGCCAGGACGTCGAGCGGGTTCGCCGGCACCGAGATCGACTCGATCTGACCCGTGACCATCCGCTCGACCGTGACCGCGCTGTTGACGAGGTCGGCCCGGTGCTTCGGGAACAGCACGCCGCGGGAGATCTCACCCACCTGGTGGCCGGCGCGACCGACGCGCTGCAGGCCGCTCGCGACCGACGGCGGCGCCTCGACCTGGACGACCAGGTCGACCTCGCCCATGTCGATGCCGAGCTCGAGTGAACTCGTCGCGACGACGCACCGCAGCCGACCGGACTTCAGGTCGTCCTCGATGATCGCGCGCTGGTCCTTCGACACCGAGCCGTGGTGTGCGCGGGCGAGCACCGGGACGGAGGCGTCCGAGCCCCCGCCACCCGTCTGCCCGGACCCGCCGATCAGCTGCGCCGGCGGTCGCTTGGCCCCCTGGGGCGCGACGGCGTGCGCCGAGGTACGGGCCGGAGACTGTGGTCGACCCCGCGCCACGGGGAGCCCGTCGTCGTCCGGGGACGCCCCCGCCGGCACCAGCACGCCGTCACCGGCGGCGGCCAGCACGCGTTCCTCGTGGATCTCGTTGAGCCGCGCCGTGAGCCGTTCGGCCAGCCGGCGCGAGTTCGCGAACACGATGGTCGAGCGGTGTTCCTCGATCAGGTCGACGACACGTTCTTCGACGTGCGGCCAGATCGACCCGTTCGTCGGCGACTCGGATGCGTCCGCGCCGACCGGCGGCGCCCCGAGCTCGGTCATGTCGTCGACGGGCACGACGACCCGCAGGTCGAAGGTCTTCTGCGCGGGCGGCGCGATGATCGTCACCGGTGCACGGCCGCCGAGGAACCGCGCGACCTCTTCCGGCGGGCGGACGGTCGCGGACAGCCCGATGCGCTGCACGGGCTTGTCGAGCAGGTCGTCGAGGCGCTCGAGCGACACGGCCAGGTGCGCGCCGCGCTTGGTCGAGGCGACCGCGTGGACCTCGTCCACGATGACGGTGTCGACGTTCACCAGGGTCTCGCGTGCCTGCGAGGTGAGCATCAGGTAGAGCGACTCGGGCGTGGTGATGAGGATGTCCGGCGGCTGGCGCAGGAGCTTCTGGCGGTCGGACGACGGGGTGTCACCGCTGCGCACCCCGACCGTGACGTCCGGCGGTTCGGTGCCGAGGCGCCGAGCGGTCTGGGTGATGCCGACGAGCGGGCTCCGCAGGTTGCGCTCGACGTCGACGCCGAGGGCCTTGAGCGGCGAGACGTAGAGCACCCGCGTGCGCTGCTTCGCCGGCGGGCGGTCCGTCGCGCTGATGAGCCGGTCGATCGACCACAGGAACGACGCCAGGGTCTTGCCGGAGCCGGTCGGGGCGATCACGAGTGCGTGCTGCCCGGTCGAGATGGCGTCCCACGCCCCGGCCTGTGCCGGCGTCGGTGCGTCGAAGGCGCCGCGGAACCACTCGGTGGTCGCGGGGGAGAAGCGCTCGAAGACGTCCGTCATGGTCCGTCCCATCCTGCCCGCCACCACCGACAGCAGGCCGAGCGCACGTACCCCTTGACAGAGCGATAGTTACCGATCTATCGTAAACACATCGCGATACGACGAAGACGATCAGGTCAGACCGGTCGCGAGCCGACTCAGCACGATGAAAGGACTCCTCATGCGCCCCTCGTATGACGACGACAGCAACACGTCCCCCCGCGACCAGCGCGGGTTCGGCCCGCGCGGCCCCCGCTTCGGCGGCGCGCGGCAGCACCACGGCGCCGGGTTCCCCGGCCGTGACCGCGGTGACCACGACCACGGCGGCCGCGGCTTCGGTGGTCGCGGGTTCGGCCCCGGTTTCGGCCCGGGCATGGGCTTCGGCCCCGGTTTCGGCGGGCCCGGCTTCGGCCGCGAACGCCGTCGCCGCGGTGACGTCCGCCTCGCGATCCTCGGTCTGCTGGCCGAGGGCCCGCAGAACGGGTACGCCGTGATCAAGACCATCGCCGAGCGCACCGGCGGCGCCTGGAAGCCGAGCCCCGGCTCGGTCTACCCGACGCTCCAGCAGCTCGTCGACGAAGACCTCGTGGTCTCGTCGGGCGACGGCCGCAAGACGCTCTTCGAGCTCACCGACGCCGGCAAGGCCGAGACCGAGGCCAAGGCTGACGAGATCGCTGCGGCACTCGACGGGGCCCCGGGCATCCCGGACGCCCAGCGCGAGTTCTTCGAGGCGCTGCGGAAGACCATGGGCGTCCTGCAGATGTACCGCAGCACCGCGACCGAGGAACAGGCCAAGGCCGCCACGGCCAAGGTGGACCAGCTCCGCAAGGACCTGCTCCAGATCCTCGCCGACTGACGGACGTCACCCATGACGGACAGGAGGCCCGGTGCCAGCTGGCACCGGGCCTCCTGTCCGTCGTCGTGCGCCTACACCGCGTCGACGAAGGCCGCCACGTCCGCCAGCTCCGCCGTCGACACGGCGTGCGGCAAGCCCGCGTAGGAACGGTCGGTCACGTCGGTGTGCGCTGCGGCCCACGCCTGCGTCCGGGCGGTGGCCTCGGGCGGGATCACCGGGTCGAGGTCACCGTGCCCGAGGAACACCCGTGGTCGCACGGCCGACACGGCCTCGTCGCGGGAGTCCGTGACGCCGGGCACGACGAACCCCGACAGCGACACCGCGAACGCGAACGCCGCGGGCCGGGCGCGCAGGAGCTGGAGCGCCATCGAGCCGCCCTGCGAGAACCCGAGCAGCCCGATCCGCGGGTGGTCGGTGGCGACGGAGTCGATCCAGTCGAGCACCTCGGCGGCCGCGGCGTCGACCGCCTCGGGCGCTGGGGAGCCGGGCGTGCCGAGCGGGTACCAGCTGAAGCCGGGCCCCCACGGCATCGGCGCGCGGAGCGACGCGACGGTCCACGCGGGCGGCAACGCGGGGGCGAGCCCGAGCAGGTCGTGCTCGTTCGAGCCCACCCCGTGCATCGCCACGAGCAGGGGTGTGCCCCTCCGGTCGGCGGCACTCCGTGTCCACTGCACCAGGTTCGCATCGATCATGTGGACAACGCTAACCATCCCCAACTCCCGCGCCTTCCGCCGAACTCGCCGCCGTCCCTGGTAGACACGGTGCATGTCCTCGCTGCGCACCCCCGACCCCGACTCCGGCTGGCTGTCCGACGAGGAGCTCGCGAACGTCCGCCGTCGTCTGCCGATCTGCTACGTCGAGGCGGTCCCCGTCCGCACCGACGGCCTCGGCGTCGTGACCGAGGTCGGCGTGCTCCTGCGTGTCTCCCCGAGCGGTCTCATCGCCCGCACCCTGGTGTCCGGCCGGGTGATGTTCGGCGAGTCGATCCGCACCGCGCTGTTCCGCCACCTCGAGAAGGACCTCGGGCCGATGGCGTTCCCGCAGCTGCCCTCGAGCCCGACGCCGTTCACCGTGGCCGAGTACTTCCCGCTGCCCGGCGCCTCGGTGTACACCGACGAGCGGCAGCACGCGATCTCGCTGGCCTACGTCGTCCCCGTCACGGGGACGTGCGAGCCCCGGCAGGACGCCCTCGAGCTCACGTGGATGAGCCCGATGGAAGCCGCGTCCGACGCCGTCGCCGACGAGATGGAAGGCGGTCGCGGCGCACTGCTGCGGGCCGGCCTGGCATCGGTCGGTGCCCTGCACTAGCCCGATCGGGGCGTCCACGCCCCGCGCACGACGAAGCCCCCGGATCCGATCGGATCCGGGGGCTTCGCAGCGCGGTCGCGAACCGGCTTAGTGCTTGTCGTCCTTGAAGCTGTCGGCGACGCCGTGCGCGGCGTCCTTGACGTCGGTGACGCCCTGCTTCGCCGAGGCCTTGCCCTGGTCGGTCTGGCCTTCGGCCTTCAGCCGGTCGTTGCCGGTCGCGTTGCCGGCGGCTTCCTTGACCTTGCCTGCCGCCTTCTCAGCGGCGTTCTTGATGTCATCGATGCCAGCCATAGGCACTCCTTCCAGAAGCGGACGTGTTCCCCGTCAGCCGCTTGCGCGGCATCCGGTGAGTGAGACCGTACGCCCGGCGGAGTACCCCACCCCCAGCCCCCGCCAAGGTTCGCCCGTCCCCGGACGCAAAACACCGGTGTTCACGGAACACGCCGCGGGATGCGGGGGTTCGAAACGTGAACACCGGTGTCTTGCGCGCACTGACGAGCTCAGCCCGACGGGGTCAGGCCGCGCGGGTCAGACCGCGTGGGTCAGTGGCGGTCGGCAGCGCCGGCCGGACGGGAGGCGCGGCGCGAGCCACCACGACGGTTGCCGCCCGACTCGTTGCCGGACCGACCCGCGGCGTAGCCGCCCTCGGACGACCAGACGGCCGACGAGCCGCCGCGCACGACGTCGCTGCTGCCCGAGCGACGGTTGCCGCCGCTGCGGCGACCACCGGTCGAACCGGCGGCCGCGGCACCGGAGCGCCCGGCACCCTCGGTCCGTGCGCCACGGGCCGGACGGCCCTGACGGCCCCCGGCCGAACCGGCGGACTCGCCAGCCGAGCCGGAGCGCGCGGGCTGCGCCGCGCCTCCAGACCGACCGCCGCGACCACGGCGACGACCGCCGCCGTCACCGGCGGACTCGGCCGAGCGCTGCTTGGGCTGACGCTGCTGGGTGGGCTGCTCCTCGGCGACGTGGCGGATCGGAGCGACCTCGCCGACGAGCGCGGTGACGGCCGGGGAGGTCGCCGTGACGTGCTGCGGGGTGACCTTGATCGCGGCAGCACGCATCATCTGCGCGACGTCGCGACGCTCGGCGGGCATCGTCACCGTGACGACGTCACCGGACGAACCGGCACGCGCCGTGCGGCCCGAGCGGTGCAGGTACGCCTTGTGCTCGGTGGGCGGGTCGACGTGCACGACGAGCTCGACGTTGTCGACGTGCACACCGCGGGCGGCGACGTCGGTGGCGACGAGCACGAGGGCCTCGCCGGAGGAGAACTTCGCGAGGTTGCGCTCACGGGCACCCTGCGACAGGTTGCCCTGCAGGTCGACGGCCGGGATCCCCTGGCTGCTGAGCTGCTTGGCCAGGCGCTTGGCGTGGTGCTTCGTGCGCATGAAGAGGATGCGGCGACCGTTGCCCGAGGCGAGGGCGCTCACGAGGTGCTTCTTTGCGTCGGCGTCGGCGACCTCGAACAGGTGGTGGGTCATCGCCTCGACGGGGCTGTTCGCCTCGTCGACGGAGTGCATCACCGGGTTGTGCAGGAACTTCTTGACGAGCTTGTCCACGCCGTTGTCGAGCGTGGCGGAGAACAGCAGTCGCTGCCCGTTCTCGGGCGTCGCCTGCATGATCTTGGTCACGCCGGGCAGGAAGCCCATGTCGGCCATGTGGTCGGCCTCGTCGAGGACGGTGACCTCGATGTCGCCCAGGTTCACGTGGCCCTGCTGCATGAGGTCGGCGAGGCGACCCGGGCAGGCGACCACGACGTCGACGCCGCCGCGCAGGGCGTCGACCTGACGACCCTGACCGACGCCACCGAAGATGGTCGTGGTGTTGAGGCCCATGGCCTTGGCGAGCGGGGCGAGGGCGACGTCGATCTGCGTCGCGAGCTCACGGGTCGGCGCGAGCACCAGGGCGCGGGGGCGGCCGGCGCGGCGCTTGCGGCCGCTGGCGGCGAGGCGGGCGACGAGCGGGATCGCGAAGGCGATGGTCTTGCCGGAGCCGGTGCGGCCGCGGCCGAGGACGTCCTTGCCCTGCAGGGAGTCCGGGAGGGTGTCCGCCTGGATGGGGAACGCCATGTCCTTGCCCTGGTCGGCGAGGACGGAGACCATCGGCGCGGGGACGCCGAGGTCGGAGAAACGGATGTCTTCGGTGGTCATGGTGACCTTTCGAGCCGGAGCAGTCCGGCTGTGGGCGCGCTCTGAGGCAGCGCGCGGGCGGGATGCGCGCCAACGGATGTGGCTGGCGCAGTCGCCGCAGCAGAGAAGCCTGGGCACCTTCGTGAGGTGCTCGATCATCGACCGGAGTCTGGAGACAGCTGGTCGGGAGTTCGGGGCGTCCGTACGACGCACGAGGCGATCGGCGCCTCGAGTACGACCAGCATAGCGTGCACATCCCCGGAACGGCGAGGGCAGGGTCGTTCGCCCGTGGCGTGCGAGGATTCCGGGGTGCGCACGCGATCCGTCCTGTTGACCACCGCGATGGCCCTGGTGGCCGTCCTCGGCGCCGCCGGCTGCGCCGAGGCCGCCACGACCAGCGCGGCCGGGAGCTACCGCAACCTGCCGACCTCGGGTCGCGTGGACTACCAGCTCGGCGGCGGGTACACCCCGCCCTCCGGCGTGACGATCGTCGAGCGCGACAGCACCGACCGCCCGGCGAAGGGCAAGTACAACATCTGCTACGTCAACGGATTCCAGACGCAGCCCGAGGCCGCCAGCACGTGGAAGAAGTCGTACCCGTCGGCGATCCTCCGCGACCGTGCGGGAAAGCCGGTCTCGGACCCGGGGTGGCCGGACGAGATGCTCCTCGACACCCGGACCGCGGCGAAGCGTGCCCTGATCACGAAGGTGCTCGCGAAGAGCGTCGCCCGCTGCGGTGACCGCGGGTTCGACGCGGTGGAGTTCGACAACCTCGACTCGTGGACCCGGAGCGGCAAGCGGCTGACCCGTGCCGGCAACCTGGCGCTCGCGAAGTCGCTCGTCGCCGAGGGACACCGGCACGGCCTGGCCGTGGGGCAGAAGAACACCCCGCAGCTCGGGGCGTCCGGCAGGAAGCAGACCGGGTTCGACTTCGTCGTCGCCGAGGAGTGCGTGCAGTACCGGGAGTGCGCCGCGTACACGAAGGCCTACGGCGGACGGGTCATCGACGTCGAGTACTCGGACACGCTCGAGGGCTCGTGGGCGTCGGTCTGCGGGCTGGAGAGCCGTCCGGCCATGACGATCCTGCGCGACCGCGACCTGGTGACCCCGACGGACGACGGGTACGTCTACGAGCACTGCTGAGCGCTCGGAACGGTCCTTCCCAGAACGCCTGCGATGCCTGGTCGGATCGGGCGTACCGGGTCAGAACTTCCGACCAGGTACGCCGGAACGACCGGGTACGCCCGGAAGCGCCAGCCAGTCACCTGCGCCAGCCAGCCACCCGCGCCCGCACGCCCGCCAGCGCTACGCCGGCCAGGCCTCCCGCAACGCGGTCGCGGCCTGGTCCGCCGACAGCCCCGCCGAGCGGGCCGCAGCGGCCAGGGCACGAGCGGCATCGGCCACCGCGTCCGGTACCGCCGCCGGTCGCACCACACGGGTGCCGGCGCCCCGTGCGGTGTGCACGAGTCCGGCCTCCTCGAGCAGCTGGTAGGCCTTCGCGACGGTGCCGGCGGCGAGCCCGAGCTCGTCCGCCAGTCCACGCACGCTCGGCAGCCGTTCGCCGTCCACCAGGTACCCGGCGGTGATCTGCGCGGCGATCTGCGATCGGACCTGCTCGAACGGCGGCACGCGGCCACCGACGTCGAGGGCGACGAGTCCTGTCATGCGTTCCACCCTAGAAGTCGTACTGCTCGCCGACGGGGATCGGGACCGGCACGGTGTTGCCCGGAGGCGCGAGCGGGCACGCCCACGCCGGGTCGTACGCGCACGACGGGTTGTACGCGAAGTTGAAGTCGAGCACGAGCGACCCGAGGTCGTCGCCGCCCAGGTCCGAGCCCTTGATGGTGTCGAGCAGGTAGCGTCCGCCGCCGTAGGTGCCGCGGGCCTTGCCGGCGCTGGCGTCCTTGACCGGGACGAACACCCCGCCCGCGTAGCCGCCGTGCTTCCAGACGTCGAGCGTGCCGACCCCGGGGACCCGCACGAGGCCGAGCCGGTCGAAGTGGACGATGCCGTCGGTGCCGGTCTCGAAGTCGAACTCGGCGGGCTCCGTGGCCTCGATGCGCACCTGGAACCGCCACGCGGGGTCGTAGTCCGGCACCGGCAGGGACTCGAAGTCGCGGGCGTCCTCGTCGAGCAGCGGCGACGCGGGGTGCTCCGCGAACATCGCGTCCCGGGTCTCGCGCCAGAGCGCGTGCGCCGTCTGGGGGTCCGGGGTGGCGCGGACGCGGCGGTACAGGTCGAACGTCATCCGCCGCCAATCCGTCGTCGCCAGCGTGCTGCGCACGCGGTCGTCGGTCGTCGGCTCCTGGGGGCGCGTCTGGCTCACGTGGTCGAGGCTACGCCCGCTCCGCGGTGGACGGGAGGCCCGACCCGCGTCACGTCACTCGCCGTCGGTCCGCCAGCTGGGCGCGAGGGCGCGCATCCGGAACGCCCGCCACTGCCAGATGACCCACATGCCGGGCCACAGGGCGAGCCCGAGGACGGCCGGTCGCATCCGGTAGGTCAGGCGGTCGAGCAGCAGGGTCCGGCCACCCGGCGCGGGGACGACGGCCATCCGGTGCGACATCGTCATCCGCCCGAACAACCCGGACGTGCCGCCGCCGTTGTCGCGCTGCACGGGGACTCCCCGGACCTCGTACAGGTCGAGGTCGACGTGCGTGTCGCCGCTCGGCACCAGGCCGAAGGCGTCCGCGGTGATCGGGTGCGGGTGCCCGGGCTCCCAGCGCTCCGGGAAGCCCCGGGGGTCGAGCGAGCGGTACGCCAGGAACGGTTTCGTCACCGCCACCATCACGGACGGGGACAGCAGGGCATCGCGCACGGCGTCGACCGGCGCATCGAGGACGATCCGGAGGCCGACGTGCATGGCGGTGACGCTACGCCCGCGGGCTGGACGGCGCGCCGTGGCTCGGCGGGCGAGACGATGCCGGCGCGACGACGCTGGCGCGACGACGCTGGCGCGACGCCTCAGGCGTGCCGGGCCGACCGACGGCGGGACCCCTCGGCGCGGTCGTGCCGCCGGAGCCGCTCGGCCAGTGAGAGGCGGACCGCCGGCCACTCCGACGCGATGACGGAGAACACCACGGTGTCGCGCAGGGTGCCGTCACGGCCGATCGCGTGGTTCCGGAGCACGCCGTCCTGCTTGGCGCCGAGGCCCGCGATGGCCGCTCGGGACTGCAGGTTGTGCCAGTGGGTGCGGAACTCGACCGCGATGCACTGCCACGCCTCGAACGCGTGCGACAGCATGAGCAGCTTCGACTCGGTGTTGATCCCCGATCGCTGCGCGGACCTGGCCAGGAACGTGCTGCCGATCTCGACACGGCGGTTGCCCGAGTCAATGTTCATGAAGGTCGTCGCACCCACCACCCGGCCGGTCGGGCGGTCCCGCACGGCGAAGGGCACCATACGGCCGGCCTCGTGCTCGGCGAGCCGCCGGTCGATCTCGGCCTCGACCTGTGCCGGGGCGGGCACCGAGGTGTACCAGGTGCGCCACAGATCGCCGTCCGCGACCGCCGCCCGCAGGTCTTCCGCGTGCTCCTGCCCGAGGGGCTCGAGCGTCACACGGTCGCCGGTCAGGGTGGGTACGGGGGCGATCTCCATGACCATGCATCCTAGGGTCGACGACCCTGGTGGAACCCGGTCGGACAGCGACCCTGTGGAGAGGGACAGCATCGCCCGGGCGGCTATCGTGACGGACGTGGCAGAACGCACCCAGGAGAAGTACCAGGTCCGGTTCGCGTGGGGTCCTGGGGGTGCGGCTCGCATCGCCCACGGCACCCACCTGCTCGTCTGGGTCGACGCCCTGCCGCCGACTCCCGATGCCGCCGCACAGCGGCGCGCGCTGCGGAACGTGACCGCCCAGCTGCCGCAGGGTCCGGAGGTCGTGCTCGGCCACCTCGGCAACGCGGCGGCGGTGGCGGAACGGGTGACGGGCCTCCAGGCCGCACGCGGTGACCGGTGCGTCGTCGCGATCGTGGCCGCCGGGCTGCACCACACCGCGGCCCTCGACGACGCGGCCGAGGCGGCGGGGGAGTCCGTCGACGTCGCCGACGCACCCGACTTCGCCGTCGAGGACCTGCTCGCCGCGGGAGCCGTCGTCGACGCGCTCACCGAGGTCGGCATCGACCACACCTCACCCGAGGCCGCCGCGGCCTGCGCGGCGTACACGGGGCTGCGCCGGGCCGTGCGGCACCTGGTCAGCGCGTCCGAGGGAGCCGCCGTCCTGAGCCGTGACGACGTGCACGCGGCGCTCGCCGCGGGCCCGGACCTGACCGTCCTGCGGGAATCGGGGGAGCGCGCGTAGCGTTCGCCCCGTCACGGAACCAGCGAGCGAAGGAGCAACGCCATGAAGGCAGTCGTCGGCGACACGGTGATCGCGGAGGCCCCCGAAGAGGACCTCATCAAGATCGAGGGCAACTGGTACTTCCCGCCGTCGAGCGTGAAGACCGAGCTCTTCACCGAGAGCCCCACCCAGTACCACTGCCCGTGGAAGGGCGACACCCAGTACTTCACGGTGAACGTCGACGGACAGGCGCTGCAGGACCGCGCGTGGTCGTACCCGACGCCGATCCCGTCGTCGTTCGACCGCGTCGGCAAGGACTACTCGGGCTACGTCGCGTTCTGGAAGGACGTCCAGGTCGTCGAGTGACGACCGCCCGTCACCCTGACCGGCTGCGCCTCAGCCGGTCAGGGTGAGCACGATCAGTGCGACGTTGAGCGCCACGATGACCGCCGCGATCACCCACGCCACCACGCGGGTGGGCGCGGCGTTCACGTCGGTCCCCATCACGCTCCGTCGCGACGTGTAGACCACCAGTGGCACGATCGCGAAGGCGATCCCGAAGCTCAGCACCACCTGGCTGACGACGAGCAGCATCGTCGCGTCGGCGTTCAGCGCGAGCAGCACGATCGCGGGCACCAGGGTGATCGCGCGCCGGGCCACGAGCGGGATCCGGACGTGCAACAGGCCCTTCATGATCTCCGCGCCGGCCATGCAGCCCACCGAGGTCGAGGCCAGGCCGGACGCCAGCAGGCCCACGGCGAAGAGCACCCCGACGACCGGGCCGACGTTCTCGGCGATGGCGCGCTGCGCACCGGGGATGGAGTCGGTGCCCGCGACTCCGGGCAGGGTGGCCGCGGCGAGGACGAGCATCGCGATGTTCACCCCACCCGCGACGATCAGCGCGAGCCCGACGTCCCACCGGGTCGCGACGAGCACCCGGCGACGCTCCGGCCCGGCGGGGACGTCCCCGTGGCGGTCCCGGGCGAGCGCCGAGTGCAGGTACACCGCGTGCGGCATCACGGTCGCCCCGAGCATCGAGGCCGCGAGCAGCACCGACCCCGCGCCCTCGAACCGCGGCACGAGCCCGGCGACCAGGTCGGCCGGTGTGACCCTGGCGAACAGCAGCCCGGCGCAGAAGCCCACCGTCAGGATCGCGAGCATCGCCGTCACCACGGTCTCGAACAGGCGCGTGCCCCGGCGGCTGTGCAGGGTCAGCAGGAGCATCGAGACGAGCCCGGTGATGATCCCGCCGACCACGAGCGGCAGGTCGAAGAGCAGGTAGAGCGCCAGCGCGCCGCCGATGACCTCGGCGATGTCGGTCGCGGCGGCGACGATCTCGGCCTGGCCCCAGAACAGCAGGCGCGGGGTTCGTCGCATCCGCAGGCCGAGGTGTTCGGGCAGCGACTTGCCCGTCACCACCCCGAGCTTGGCGGACAGGTACTGCACCACCACGGCGCTGGCGTTCGCGGCCACGAGCACCCAGAGCAGCAGGTACCCGTACTCGGCGCCGGCCGTCAGGTTGGCGGCGACGTTGCCCGGGTCGACGTACGCGATGGCCGCCACGAAGGCCGGGCCGAGCAGGGTGAGCCCGGCTGCGCGACGACGCGGGGCACCGGATGGGTTCTCGTCGAGCCGGGGGCCGGCAGTGTCGGTCATGCACCGATCCTGCCAGAGAATTCGGCTCACCGAATCTTTTTATTCGTCGTGTCGTGGTGCTGGCCGGTCGCCGCTCGAGCGTGCGTGTGTCGGGTGGTCAGGACTCGTCGGCTGGGACGCAGCCAGCAGACGGTCGGTGACCGCTCGGCCGAGGTGCGCGGGGTGTCGTGACCGCTCGCAGAAGGCGGACAGGAGGCCCGTGGCGGCGCCGCCACGCGCCTCCCGGCTGGTGGCTGGTCACGACTCGTCGCTTGCTTCGCGTCGGATGGTCGCAACCTGACGGTTGCGACGCGGTCGGGCGACGGTTGGAGACCGCTCGGCGGAGGTGAGCGGGGTGTCGCGACTCGAGCCCTCCCGGACGACGAGAGGAAGGTGTCTGCTCGGGCTCACTCGGCGGCGCGGCGAGCGCGGTGCGCCCGGACCTTCGCCCGGTTGCCGCACCGCTGCATCGAGCACCAGCGACGGGTCCCACCGCGCGACGAGTCGTAGAACACCAGGCCGCAGTCCTCGGCCGAGCACCGGCTCAGGCGCGTCGGCCGGCCGTCGGCCTCGACGTCGTCGAAGCCGACCTCGGTGAAGAGCGCGACGGCGTCGCGCGCGACGCTCGACAGGGCCTGCGCCAGGCGGACCCGGTTCGCTCCGGCGCGGCGTCGGCCACCCGGGAGGCTCGGGGGCACGTCCGGCAGGGCGGCGAACAGGTTGACGGTGTCGATGTCGTCGGGCGCGGGGCGCGTGCGGCCGGCTCCGGCACGCAGGCCCGCCGCCACGGCGGTGCGCTCCGCGGCGGTGCTCGCCGGCGCGGGGGCGGCAGCCACGGCGAGCCGGGCGATCGCGGCACGCAGGGCACGGGCGTCCTGCAGCTCGCGGGCACTGGCACCGACGTCGATCGGCTCGGTGTGCTCGCTGAGCCACTCGTCCAGGTCGGCCGGGCTCGCGAGCAGCTCCCCGAGCTGCGACCGCGGTCGGCGTCCGGTGGGGTCGTCGGCGAAGCCACCCGTGTGCGCGAAGTCGAGCGCGATCCGTCCGGCGTCGAAGAACCAGGAGGAACCGGCGTCCGTGCGGATGTGCTGCCCCGTGTGCATCCGCCCAGGCTAACGGGTTACCGGCGCGCCTCCGTGCGTCGGGCACCTCATGCGGTAGTCGACGCCATCGTGGCCGCGTCGTCGTCCGCGGTCCGACGCCGCCACGTGATGACGTTCCGGGCGTCGAACCGCCGGGAACAGCGGGCGCAGGCCAGGGGACGGGTGGGCGTGCGGTACCGGAAGTGCTCGTGTCCCGCGGGGCAGGTGCCGATCCAGGGGGCGAGCTCGCTGGCGATCGGCCCGTCGTGCAGCCGGGAACCCGTGTACCCGATCGACGCGGCCGTGCGCTTCCACTTCGGTCCGTGTGCCGCCCGGGCGCCGGCGAGGGCGTGCGCGACCTCGTGCAGCAGGACCTGTTCGACGTCGTCGTCGGAGAACCGGGTGGCCAGGTGGCGGCTCACCGTGATCCGCTTCCGCGCGAAGTCGCACTGACCCGCGCGGGTCTTGGCGTGGTCGAACCCGAACGCCCACGTCCCGGCGCCGAGGTGTTCGGCGATGATCGCTTCGGCGCGGAGCCGGACGGTCTCGAGCGCGGTCACTGCTCGGAACGCGGGTCGGCCTGGCCCTTCTTCGCTGCCCGGGCCGCGATCCGGCCCCAGATGTCGTCGGCCTCGGTCCGGGCGGCGTCGGGCGCACCGAGCACGCGCCGGCGGATCGGCGGGACCTGCTTCACCGGCTCGGCGACGCGGGTCGTGGGTTCGTCGTCCTCGGCGCGGCGGGCGGCGACCTCGCGGGCCGTCCGGGGCCGGTCGGACGGTTCCGCCGGGTTCGTGATCGATGCCCGCATGGCGGCCTCGACCGCGGTGCGCAGCGCGTCGGTGCGCTCGGACGGCGCACCGGCCTGCCGGAAGGCCTGGTACGCCCGCGAGAGTGCGGCGCGGGCCTCGTCGAAGCGGTCGTTCTCGAACAGCGACCAGCCCTCGATCTCGGCCGCGGCGCCCTCGAGCTCGGGCCACTCCTCGGTGGCGGCGGTGTCGCGGGCCATGGCGGCCTCGGCGGCGGCGCGGTCATGCCGGCCGAGGTCGTGCAGGACGTGCGCACGACGGATCCGCGCGGCGACCTTGTCCTGGCGCTCCCCGGTGAACATCGCGAGGCGGAACACCTCTTCGGCGATCACGAGCGACTCGTCCAGACGGCCGAGCAGGCGGAGGAGCTCGGCCCGTTCGGCGAGGGCGTCGGTGCTGCGGCTCTGACCGAGGTCACGGAGCCGCTGGTGCACGGCGTCGACGTCGACCGCGGGTCGCAGGCTGATGGGCGCGAAGGTGCTGCCCGGGCTGACTCCGGCCGTCACGGGAGCCGCGTGGCGCGGTTCACGGGAACGGTCGGACAGGTCGGGCTGCTGGCGGTCGTCGGGCGGGAGGGACATCGGTTCGAGGGTAGCCGCGGTCTCCCGGGAGCGGTCGGTGCGACGCGCTCAGGTTGCGCGGGTGCAGGCGTGGGCGCGTACCCCCGGGACGACGAACGGCCCGCCGTGCCGGAGCGCGACGGGCCGTTCGGTCGAGGGGTCGATCAGGAGTTGGCGCCCATCGCGCCGGCGGCGGCCACGCCGGCGTAGGTGACGAACGTCGCGATGGTCGCGACGACCGCCAGGACGATCGCCAGGATGCCCCAGACACGACCGCGCTTGGCGACGGCCGCGATGATCCCCTGCACCAGTGCCCAGAGCCCGAGGAACGCGGCGATGCCGATCACGGCGATGCCGCCCACGAGCTGCGAGCGGACGTCCGGGTCGCTCATGACCTCGCTCTGCATCTGCTCGGGCGTGAGGTTCGTCGAACCGTTCTGCGTGATCTGGTCGATCACACCGCTGTTGCTGATGGCCGAACCCATGACGTAGCCGCCGACGACGCCGAGCACGAGCGCGAGCAGGCCGAGCACGAAGGCGATGATGCCGACGGTCTTCTTCTTCTTGGGCTTCGGCTCGTCGTGGCTCTGCCAGGCCGGGGCACCGGAGTGCGCGGGCGCGGCGGCGTAGGGCTGCTGGTCGTGGTGCTGGCCCTGGTCGTGACGCTGCTGGTCGTTCCAGCTCGGCGTGCTCGACGGCTGGCCGTACTGCTGCTGCCCGTACTGCTGCTCGCCCTGCCCGTACTGCTGCTGGCCCTGCCCGTACTGCTCGCCGTACTGCGGGGTCGAGGTCGGCGCCGGGTCCACCCGCTCGCCGTACCGCGGGGCATCGGCGTCGGGCTGCTGCTGCTGCGGGGCGTCGCCCCAGCGCGGCGCCTGGCCGTCGCCCGTCCGGTCCTGGTCGTTCCGGTCGTCGTTCGTCATCAGGGTTCCCATCGCTCGGTCGCGCAGCTGCGCGGTCGTTCAGACCATCCTGACAGCCGGACCCGTCGAGTGCCCGAAGTCCGTCCCCGGCGACGCCGTGGGCGGGCGTCAGCCCCCGAACACGCTCCGGTTCGGCTCCGGCGACGCGACCGCCGTCTGGTCCGTGACGATCGGCGCCCCGGCGATGAACGACCGGAGCTCCGCACCGTGCACGACCTTGGCCGGCATCGGGTCGGACGAGTACCGCCTCGGCATGTCCGCCACCGGCAGGTCGGTCGGCGACCCGAGCAGCACGATGTTCCCGAACCGCCGGCCCTTGAGCATCCCGGTGTCCGCCACCGCCGCGACCGACGGCAGCACCGACTGCAGCGTCGACGCCTGCCCGCGGGCGAAAGCCAACCCGGCGCCGTCGGCCACGTTCACCGCGACGATGCCCGTCGGCGACAGGAACGCGGCGACCTCGCGGTAGAACTCGACGCTCGTCACGTGTGCGGGGATCTGCGAACCGCCGAAGACGTCCACCACCGCCAGGTCCACGGTGCCGCGGAGCCCGGCGGGCAGCTTGCCGAGGACCTCCCGGGCATCGCCGTACCGCACCCGGATCGACGCGCCACGGGGGAACGGCAGGGCCTCGCGCACGTGCTCGACCAGGTCACGCTCGAGCTCGATCACCTGCTGCCGCGAACCCGGACGGGTCACCGCGACGTAGCGGGGCAGGGTGAGGGCGCCGGCGCCCAGGTGCAGTGCCGTGATCGGGCCGTCCGGCAGCAGGTCGATCGCGTGCCCGATCCGCCGGATGTACTCGAACGCCAGGTGGGTCGGGTCCTCGAGGTCCACGTGCGACTGCGGGGTGCCGTCCACCACCAGGGTGAAGGACCCCGGTCGGTGCCGGTCCGGCTCCACCACCGAGTACCCCGCACCGATCCGGAACCCGTCGAACGCATCAGCCATGCCGTCAATGGAACACCACCGCGATCACCACCCGCGCCCCCACCCCTGGTTGGTGTGCCCGGGGGACGCCCGGAACGAGGCTGATCACACCGGTCGGGAACGCCCCGCCGGACCACCTCGAAAGGCACACCATGTCGGTCCAGCTCCTCGCGAACGTGCTCATCGGCCTCGCCCTCGTCGGCCTCCTGGCGTACCGGCAGGCGACCTGGCGGTTCCTCGACCCGGCGCGCATCTGGCGGGGTCCGCTCGTGATGGCGATCGTCGGCGTGGTCGTCCTCGCGCAGACCACGACGACCGTCACCACCACCGACGTCGTGTTCCTCGGCCTCGAGGCCCTGCTCACCGTCGGCGTCGGCCTCGCGATGGGGGCCATGACCCGGTTCCGCACCGTCACGACGCCGGACGCCAAGGGCCGCACCCTGCAGTCCCGCACGGGCTGGCTCGGCGCCGCGCTCTGGCTCGTCCTGATCGCCGCCCGCATCGGGCTCGACGTCCTCGGCGGCCACCTCGGCGCGCACCTGCTCACCTCGACCGGCACGATCCTGCTCGTGCTCGCCCTGAACCGGGCCGCCCGTGCCCTGGTCGTCGACCAGCGCATCCCCCGCGGCGGCGACCGGTCGGAGGCCGCCCGCCGCGGCATGATGGTCCGGTGAGCCTGCCCACCGACCCGGACCCGACCGACCCCGCCGGGGTCCGGTCCCGCTCGGTGCTCTCCTGGGGACTCAACGCCGTCGGGATCGCCGTGGTCGCCTTCTGGTTCGTCCGGAACGGCCTCCTGCTCCACCACCCCGCGTGGGTCTGGGTCCTCGGGGCCGTGGCGCTCGCCGCCTGGGCCGTCCGCGAAGGAGCACGCACGCCCCGCGTGCTCGTCGCCGCAGCCGGCGTGATGACCGCCGCCGGATCCTGCGTCGTGGTGCCGACCGACTCGCTCCTGGTCGTCCCGGTGATCGTCGGGCTCGTCGTCCTCGGCGCCGACCTCCGCCTGCCGGTCTGGACGGCCGCGGTCGCCGCGCTCGCCGCCGTCGTGGTCGTCGCCGTCACCGCGACGCTCGAGCAGGCGTCGGTGCAGCTCGTCCTCGGCGTCAGCGGCGGGCTGCTGCTCGGCGTGCTCGTCGGATTCAGCCGTCGGCAGGTCCGGATCACGACGGCGCAGGCCCGCGAGACCGAGCGGCAGCAGCAGCGCGCACGGCTCCTCGCCGACCGGTCGCGGGCGTCCCGGGACATCCACGACGTCCTCGCCCACTCGCTCGGCGGCCTGGTGCTGCAGCTCGACGCGGTCGAGGCCCTGCTCGAGGCCGGCCGCGTCGACGAGGCCACCCGCCGAGCCGGCGATGCCCGCGCGCTGGCCGCGGTCGGCCTGGCCGAGGCGCGGCGTGCGGTGCACGCGCTCCGCGACGAACCGCAGCCCGACCAGCCGGAGCCGACCCGTGCCTCCAGTCCGTCCGCCGATCAGGCGTCGGGCCTGACGGCCCTGCTCGACGCGCACCGCTCGTTCGGCGGCGAGGTCGTCGTGCAGGGCGACGCGGCCCTCGCGGTCCTCGACGACGCCCACCGGGCCGCCGTGGTCCAGGTCGTCCGGGAGGCCCTCAGCAACGCCCGCAGGCACGCTCCCGGCCGCCCCGTGTCCCTGTCGGTGATCCGGGACGGCGACGCCGTGGACGTCGTCGTGGCCAACCCGCTGCCGAGCGGTGGACAGGGGTTGCTCGGGATGCGCGAGCGGTTCGCGGAACTCGGCAGCGAGGCCACGGTGGAGGCCGAGCGTTCCGACGACGAGTTCGTCGTCGCCATGCACCTGCCCGTCGACGGTTCGGTCGATGCGGAGACCGCGGACGCTCCGGGCGTCGCCGAGGACGACCGCTCGTGACGATCCGGGTGCTCGTGGTCGACGACCAGGCCATCGTCCGCGACGGCCTGGTGACGGTGCTGTCGCTCGTGCCCGACCTGCAGGTCGTCGGGCAGGCGGCGGACGGTGCCGAGGCGATCGCCGCCGTCGACCGGTACGTGCCCGACGTCGTCCTGATGGACCTGCGGATGCCGAGGGTCGACGGGCCGACCGCGACCGCGCGGATCGTCGCCGAGCACCCCGGGGTGGCGGTCCTGGTGCTGACGACCTACGCCGACGACGACTCCATCGTCACCGCGCTGCGGGCGGGAGCGCGCGGCTACCTGACGAAGGACGCCGGGCGGGCGGAGATCGCGACCGCGGTGCGGGCGGTGGCCGCCGGGCAGTCGACCTTCGACGCGACCGTGGGGGCGCGGCTGGTGGCGCGCCTCGCCGGTGGTGCTGGTGCCGATGCCGGGGCCGCTGCTGGTTCCGCTGCTGGTTCCGCTGCGCCGGCGGGAGCTGATCCGGGCCGGTCCCTCGCTGCCCGGTTCCCGGATCTCACCCCGCGCGAACTGGACGTCCTCGAGCGGATCGCGGACGGCCGGACGAACCCGCAGATCGCCGCCGAGCTGTTCCTGACGGTCCCCACCGTGAAGTCGTACGTGAACCAGGTGTTCGCGAAGCTCGGGGTCCGGACCCGCGCCGAGGCCGTCGCCCGCGTCCTGCGCTGACCGTCAGCAGCACCCCGTCGTCCCCAGGCGACGCACCGCGGACACGTGAATGCGTACACATGGACAACCAGCGGACGCCAAGACTCGTTGCGTACCGTTGACGACTGTCGTCACGACGCCAGAGCGTCGATGCGTGTGTGCCCCACACACCACGCGTCCGCCCGGACACCGTGACCACGACGTGCCCGTGAGCGCCCCCACCGCTCGAGCGCGCGCGTCGTCGGCGTGCTGCTGCGCGCCACCCCTCCGGCCACCCGCGCGCGCTGGCCGTCGAACGCACCGCACCCGATGACGAGTGCACCACTGCTGATCCGCCGCAGGAGACCTCCGTCATGACCGCCGACACCATGAGCGTGCCCACCGCTCGTTCCACCACCCCGGACACCCGCCGGGCCGGCACCCGACCCACCCGGGTGATCCGGGCCTCCCGACCTACCCGCGCTTCCCGGCCGTCGCGCGCCTCCCTGCCGTTCCACGCCGACCGCGAGACGGCGCCCACCTGGATGCGGGTCGTCGGCACGGCGCTGCTCGTCGGCGGCGCCGGCCTGTCCGCCGCCGTGCTCGGCTGGCCCGGGGACGCGCCGGAGGTCGCGCTGCTGGTGCCGGCCCTGCTCGCCGTCGCCCTCGGGGCGCTGCTCCTGCTCGCGCGTGCCGGGTTCACCGTCACCGAGCGGCACGTGACCCTGCACTTCCGTCCGCTCCCGCCGCGGCGCATCCCGCGCCGGCGGATCACCGACGTCCGCCTGGTCGAGGCGGACGCGGCCACCTACGGCGGTGTCGGCCTGCGGATCCGTCGCGGCGTGCGTGCGCTCATCCTCACGCCGGGGCTCGGGATCGAGCTCACGGACGACCGGGGCCGGGTCACGTTCGTCCGCACGCGTCGACCGGAGGACGCGTTCCGTGCGCTGGCCGGGCTGCCAGGCGGGCCGGGAGGCGCGGATCACGTCGAGCGCGAGCGTCTCGGTTGATCAGGGGCTCGGCTGAGCACGGACCCGGCTGAGCACGGGAATGGAAGCGGTGTGTGGCGGCTTATACACGCCACTGCCGAATCCGGTCAAGCCGGGACTGGACAGCGCGCCACGGAGCGAACTATGATGACAGTTCGCGCTCCCTGGCATCCGTGTCGTCATATTGCGGTCGACGCAGAGTTCTGAGACAGAAACTCATCTCGCCCTGGTGCAGCCGGACCCGTATATGGCGGCGGGTACCGCTCACGGAGATCATCCCACACGTGCACCGACGTTCCGCGTCAGGCACGCGTCGGCGTGGTCGCAGGGCTTGCATCTCAGGGTTCGCCGAGCGATCAATCCACTCACCTACACACTGCTCGTCAGTGTCGGCCCGACGGGGCCTACCGGAGGTCACACCCTTGGCTGCTGCGCCCAACGCATCCACCAACCCCAAGAACGGTCGCAACCACTCGCGACTCTCGTTCGCCAAGATCACGGACACCCTCACGGTTCCTGATCTGCTCGCACTCCAGACGGAGAGCTTCGACTGGCTCGTCGGCAACGACGTCTGGAAGGCCCGCCTCGCCGAAGGGCAGGAGCAGGGTCGTACCGACCTCGCGCTGCACTCGGGGCTCGAGGAGATCTTCGAGGAGATCTCCCCGATCGAGGACCTCGGCGAGACCATGCAGCTCTCGTTCACCGCGCCGGAGCTCGAAGACCCGAAGTACTCGATCGACGACTGCAAGGAGCGCGGCAAGACCTACGCCGCTCCGCTGTACGTCAACGCCGAGTTCATGAACCACATGACGGGTGAGATCAAGACGCAGACGGTCTTCATGGGCGACTTCCCGCTCATGACCGAACGCGGCACGTTCATCATCAACGGCACCGAGCGCGTCGTCGTGTCGCAGCTCGTCCGTTCGCCCGGCGTGTACTTCGAGCGCCAGCAGGAGAAGACCTCCGACAAGGACATCTACTCGGCGCGGATCATCCCGTCGCGTGGTGCCTGGCTCGAGTTCGAGATCGACAAGCGCGACCAGGTGGGCGTGCGCATCGACCGCAAGCGCAAGCAGTCCGTGACCGTCTTCCTCAAGGCCCTCGGCCTGACGAGCGAAGAGATCATGGACGAGTTCCAGGGCTTCGCGTCGATCGAGTCGACCCTCGAGAAGGACGCCGTCCTCACGAAGGAAGAGGCGCTCAAGGACATCTACCGCAAGCTCCGTCCGGGCGAGCAGGTCGCTGCCGAGGCCGCGCGTGCGCTCCTCGACAACTTCTACTTCAACCCGAAGCGTTACGACCTGGCGAAGGTCGGCCGCTACAAGGTCAACCGCAAGCTCGGCATGGACGCCCCGCTGTCCGACTCGGTGCTCACCGTCAACGACATCGTCGCGACGATCAAGTACCTGGTGTCGCTGCACGCTGAGCGCACCACGATCGACGGCGTCCGTGACGGCGAGCCGGTGCAGCTGCGCCTCGACGTGGACGATATCGACCACTTCGGCAACCGTCGCATCCGCGCCGTCGGCGAGCTCATCCAGAACCAGGTCCGCACGGGTCTGTCCCGCATGGAGCGCGTCGTCCGCGAGCGCATGACCACGCAGGACATCGAGGCGATCACGCCCCAGACGCTCATCAACGTGCGTCCGGTCGTCGCCGCGATCAAGGAGTTCTTCGGAACGTCCCAGCTGTCGCAGTTCATGGACCAGAACAACCCGCTCGCGGGCCTGACGCACAAGCGTCGTCTCTCGGCCCTCGGCCCGGGTGGTCTGTCCCGTGAGCGTGCCGGCGTCGAGGTCCGTGACGTCCACCCGTCGCACTACGGCCGCATGTGCCCGATCGAGACCCCGGAAGGCCCGAACATCGGCCTGATCGGTTCGCTCGCGTCGTTCGGTCGGATCAACTCCTTCGGCTTCATCGAGACCCCGTACCGTCGCGTCGTCGACGGCGAGGTCACGAAGACCATCGACTACCTCACCGCTTCGGAAGAGGACGACTTCGTCGTCGCGCAGGCCAACGCCCCGCTGACGAACGACTTCCACTTCGCCGACGACAAGGTGCTCGTCCGCAAGAAGGGTGGCGAGGTCGAACTCGTCGCCAAGGACGAGGTCGACTACATGGACGTCTCCCCGCGCCAGATGGTGTCGGTCGCGACGTCGCTCATCCCGTTCCTCGAGCACGACGACGCGAACCGCGCCCTCATGGGTGCGAACATGCAGCGTCAGGCCGTCCCGCTGCTCCGTTCCGAGTCGCCGCTCGTCGGCACCGGCATGGAGGGCTACACGGCCATCGACGCCGGCGACGTCGTCACCGCCGACAAGGCCGGTGTCGTCTCCGAGGTCTCGGCCGACGCCGTCACCCTGCAGCTCGACGAGGGCGGCACGCAGACCTACTACCTGCGCAAGTTCGACCGCTCCAACCAGGGCACGAGCTACAACCACCGCGTCATCGTCTCCGCAGGCGAGCGCGTGGAGCAGGGCGAGGTCATCGCCGACGGTCCCGCGACGGAGAACGGCGAGCTCGCGCTCGGCAAGAACCTCCTCGTCGCGTTCATGCCGTGGGAGGGCTACAACTACGAGGACGCGATGATCCTGTCGCAGAACCTCATCAAGGACGACACGCTCTCCTCGATCCACATCGAGGAGTACGAGGTCGACGCCCGCGACACCAAGCTCGGCAAGGAGGAGATCACCCGTGACCTCCCCAACGTCAGCCCGGACCTGCTGGCCGACCTCGACGAGCGCGGCATCATCCGCATCGGTGCCGAGGTCCGCCCCGGCGACATCCTCGTCGGCAAGGTCACGCCGAAGGGCGAGACCGAGCTGAGCGCCGAGGAGCGTCTGCTCCGTGCCATCTTCAACGAGAAGTCGCGCGAAGTCCGCGACACCTCGCTCAAGGTGCCCCACGGTGAAGAGGGCACGATCATCGGCGTCAAGGTGTTCGACTCGCAGGACGGCGACGACGAGCTCGGCTCTGGTGTCAACCAGCGCGTGGTCGTCTACATCGCCCAGAAGCGCAAGATCACCGCGGGTGACAAGCTCGCCGGTCGTCACGGCAACAAGGGCGTCATCTCGACCATCCTTCCGGTCGAGGACATGCCGTTCCTCGCCGACGGCACCCCCGTCGACATCGTCCTCAACCCGCTCGGCGTCCCCGGCCGCATGAACTTCGGCCAGGTGCTCGAGATCCACCTCGGGTGGCTCGCCAAGCAGGGCTGGAACGTCGAGGGCATCCAGGACTGGGCCGAGAACCTGCCGGAGGCAGCGCACAGCGCCGAGCCCGGCACCAAGGTCGCCACCCCGGTGTTCGACGGTGCGTACGAGCGCGAGATCGAGGGCCTCCTCGACTCGACCCTCCCGAACCGCGACGGCGAGCGCCTGATCGGCTCGTCCGGCAAGGCGCAGCTCTTCGACGGCCGCTCCGGCGAGCCGTTCCCGGAGCCCGTCTCGGTCGGCTACATGTACATCCTCAAGCTGCACCACCTGGTCGACGACAAGATCCACGCGCGTTCGACCGGTCCGTACTCGATGATCACGCAGCAGCCGCTGGGTGGTAAGGCGCAGTTCGGTGGACAGCGATTCGGTGAGATGGAGGTGTGGGCGCTCGAAGCGTACGGCGCCGCCTACGCCCTCCAGGAGCTCCTGACGATCAAGTCCGACGACATCCTCGGCCGCGTGAAGGTCTACGAGGCGATCGTCAAGGGCGAGAACATCCAGGAACCCGGCATCCCCGAGTCCTTCAAGGTCCTCATGAAGGAGATGCAGTCGCTCTGCCTGAACGTCGAGGTCCTCTCGGCCGACGGCCAGGCGGTCAGCCTGCGCGACAACGATGACGAGGTCTTCCGCGCTGCGGAGGAGCTGGGCATCAACATCTCCTCGCGGTTCGAGTCGTCCTCTGTCGACGACATCTGATCCCGCCCGTACATCGAAGCCTGAATCAGCAAGAGAGAAGAACATTGCTCGAAGCAACTTCCTTTGACGCCATTCGGATCGGCCTCGCGACCGCCGAGGACATCCGTCAGTGGTCGTACGGCGAGGTCAAGAAGCCGGAGACCATCAACTACCGCACCCTGAAGCCCGAGAAGGACGGTCTGTTCGGCGAGCAGATCTTCGGTCCTTCCCGCGACTGGGAGTGCGCCTGCGGCAAGTACAAGCGTGTCCGGTTCAAGGGCATCGTCTGCGAGCGCTGCGGCGTCGAGGTCACCAAGTCCTCGGTCCGTCGTGAGCGCATGGGCCACATCGAGCTCGCTGCCCCCGTCACGCACATCTGGTACTTCAAGGGCGTCCCGTCGCGCCTCGGGTACCTCCTCGACATGGCGCCGAAGGACCTCGAGAAGGTCATCTACTTCGCGGCGTACATGATCATCGACATCGATGAAGAGGGCCGTCACGCGGACATGCCGGGTCTCGAGAACGAGATGCGTCTCGAGATCAAGACCCTCGAGGGCCAGCGCGACTCGATCATCGCCGACCGCCTCAAGAGGCTCGAGGACGACCTCGCAGCCCTTGAGGAAGAGGGTGCGAAGGCCGACGTCAAGCGCCGCACCAAGGACACCGCCGAGAAGGAGATGTCCCAGGTCCGCAAGTCGTTCGACGAGGACATCACCCGTCTCGAGCGTGTGTGGGAGGACTTCCGCAACCTCAAGGTGGGCGACCTCAAGCCCGAGGACGCCGTCTTCCACGAGCTCCAGGACCGGTTCGGGATCTACTTCGACGCCTACATGGGCGCCGAGGCGATCAAGCTCCGGCTCGAGGCGTTCGACCTGGCCGCCGAGGCCGAGGCACTGCGTCTGCAGATCGCCGAGGGCAAGGGCCAGAAGAAGATCCGCGCGATCAAGCGTCTGCGCGTCGTCAGCTCCTTCCTCGCCACCGGCAACTCGCCGGCCGCGATGGTGCTCGGCGTCGTGCCGGTCATCCCGCCGGAGCTGCGCCCGATGGTGCAGCTCGACGGTGGCCGTTTCGCCACGTCGGACCTCAACGACCTCTACCGTCGTGTGATCAACCGCAACAACCGTCTCCGCCGCCTGCTCGACCTCGGTGCCCCCGAGATCATCGTGAACAACGAGAAGCGCATGCTGCAGGAAGCGGTCGACGCGCTGTTCGACAACGGTCGTCGTGGACGTCCGGTCACGGGTACCGGCAACCGCGCCCTGAAGTCCCTGAGCGACATGCTCAAGGGCAAGCAGGGTCGTTTCCGCCAGAACCTGCTCGGCAAGCGCGTCGACTACTCGGGCCGTTCGGTCATCATCGTCGGCCCGCAGCTGAAGCTGCACCAGTGCGGTCTGCCCAAGCAGATGGCGCTCGAGCTCTTCAAGCCGTTCGTGATCAAGCGCCTCATCGACCTGTCGCACGCGCAGAACATCAAGTCGGCCAAGCGCATGGTCGAGCGTTCGCGTCCGCAGGTGTGGGACGTGCTCGAGGAGATCATCCGCGAGCGCCCCGTCCTGCTGAACCGTGCGCCGACGCTGCACCGTCTGGGCATCCAGGCGTTCGAGCCGCAGCTCGTCGAGGGCAAGGCCATCCAGCTCCACCCGCTCGTCTGTGCTGCGTTCAACGCGGACTTCGACGGCGACCAGATGGCCGTGCACCTGCCGCTGTCGGTCGAGGCCCAGGCCGAGGCCCGCATCCTGATGCTCGCCTCGAACAACATCCTGAAGCCGTCCGACGGCCGCCCGGTGACCCTGCCCGCACAGGACATGATCATCGGTCTGCACCACCTCACGACCGTCCGCGAGGGCGCCGTGGGCGAGGGCCGTGCGTTCTCGTCGGTGGCCGAGGCGATCCTGGCGAACGACCAGCACACGCTGCACCTCAACGCGATGGTGAAGATCCGCATGACGGGTGTCCACTTCGCCGAGGGTGAAGCACCCGAGGGCTACGAGCAGGGCGACACCGTACTGCTCGAGACGACCCTGGGCCGTGCGCTCTTCAACGAGACCCTGCCGGCGAACTACCCGTTCGTCCAGAAGGTCACGGACAAGGGCGTGCTCTCCGCGATCGTCAACGACCTCGCCGAGCGCTACTCCAAGACCGAGACGGCCGCTGCGCTGGACCGGATCAAGGACGCCGGCTTCTACTGGGGCACCCGCTCCGGTGTGACCGTCGCCCTGTCGGACGTCGTGACGCCTCCTCGCAAGAAGGAGATCATCGCGGGCTACGAGATCCAGGCCGCCAAGGTGCAGGGCGAGTTCGACAAGGGTCTGATCACCGACTCCGAGCGTCGCGCCGACCTGATCAAGATCTGGACCGAGGCCACGAACGAGATCGCGCAGGAGATGCGCGACAACTTCCCGGTCGACAACACCATCAACCGCATGGTGTCGTCCGGTGCTCGTGGTAACTGGCTCCAGGTCCGCAACATCGCCGGTATGCGTGGTCTGGTGAACAACCCGAAGGGCGAGATCATCGCCCGCCCGATCATCAACTCGTACCGCGAGGGCCTGACCGTGGCGGAGTACTTCATCGCCACCCACGGTGCTCGTAAGGGTCTTGCCGACACCGCGCTCCGTACCGCGGACTCCGGGTACCTCACCCGTCGTCTCGTGGACGTCTCGCAGGACGTCATCATCCGCGAGGACGACTGCGGCACGACGCGTGGCCTCGAGCTGCCGATCGCGACCGTGGACGCCGACGGCAAGCTCGTCCGCGACCCGCGCGTCGAGAACACCGTGTACTCCCGCACCCTGGCCACCGAGGCCGTGGACGCACAGGGCACGGTCGTGGCCGAAGCCGGTGAGGACGTCGGTGACGTGCTCCTCGAGAAGCTGCTGGCAGCCGGTGTCGAGAGCATCAAGGTGCGCTCGGTCCTGACCTGCGAGTCCGCCGTCGGTGTCTGCGCGAAGTGCTACGGCCGTTCGCTCGCCACGGGCAACCTCGTCGACATCGGCGAGGCGGTCGGCATCATCGCCGCCCAGTCCATCGGTGAGCCCGGTACCCAGCTGACGATGCGTACCTTCCACACGGGTGGTTCGGCCTCGGCCGACGACATCACCCAGGGTCTGCCGCGTGTCACGGAGCTCTTCGAGGCGCGTACCCCCAAGGGCGCGTCCCCGATCGCCGAGGCCCCCGGCCGCGTCGTGGTCGAGGACACGGACAAGGGTCGTCGGATCATCCTCACGCCGGACAACGGCGACGAGCCGTTCATCTACCCGGTGCTCAAGCGTGCGACGCTCCTCATCGAGGACAACCAGCACGTCGAGCTCGGCGAGCAGTTCATCGCCGGCACCGTCGACCCGAAGGAAGTCCTCCGGGTCAAGGGTGTCCGAGAGGTCCAGAAGCACCTGGTCAACGGTGTGCAGGACGTCTACGGCTCGCAGGGTGTGCCGATCCACGACAAGCACATCGAGGTCATCGTCCGCCAGATGCTCCGCAAGGTCACCGTCGTCGACCACGGCGACACCGACCTGCTGCCGGGTGAGCTCGTCGACCGGTCGCGCTACAACGCGCTGAACCGTGCGGCGCTGCAGGAGGGTCGCAAGACCGCCTCGGCTCGCCAGGAGGTCATGGGCATCACGAAGGCGTCCCTCGCGACCGAGTCGTGGCTGTCCGCCGCTTCCTTCCAGGAGACCACCCGCGTGCTCACGCAGGCGGCCATGGAGGGCAAGCAGGACCACCTCGTCGGCCTCAAGGAGAACGTCATCATCGGTAAGCTCATCCCCGCCGGGACGGGCCTCAGCCGGTACCGTGACGTGGACGTGAACGCGACCGAAGAGGCGAAGGCGGAGCGGTACCCCAACCGCATCTTCGCTGACGACTCGTCGTTCTCGGACGCCGACCTGAGCTTCGTCGACTTCGACAGCTTCTCGTCGGACGACTTCACGCCGGGCACGTACAACTGAGCCTGATGTGATCCCACGAAGGCCCCGTCTCCGCAAGGAGGCGGGGCCTTCGTCGTGTCGTCACCACGTGACGGCCTGGAGGCGCGGTGCGGGGCCGCCACGGGCCTCCCGTCCGCCGTGGGGTCGCGGCTAGAGCGCGCGGCCCGCGCCGTTGTCGCGGCCGGAACCGCGACCGGTCTCGTCGACCAGCGAGAACAGGCTCAGCACGTTGCCGTCGGGGTCGCGGACGTCGAACCAGTCGACCGCCCCGTCGACGCACTCGACGGGGCCGATGTCGATGCCCAGCGCGCCGATGCGTGCGTGCTGCGCGGCGACGTCGTCGACGCCGAAGCGGACGCTGACCGGGTTCTCCTCGGCCTGTTCGTCGACGTAGAGCTGGATCCAGATGCCGCCGACCTCGTACTCGGCGACGCCGTCCTCGGGCTCGAGGTCCGGCTCGGTGCGCTCGAAGACCGCGCCGTACCAGAGGCAGGACGCCTCGATGTCGCTGACGGGCAACCCCACGGTCACGCTCGTGATGTCCATGACTCATCATGTGCCCGGGTGGGGGCGCGCGTCGAGAGGGATTCCGCGGTGCCGCGCTGTCCGGCCCGCGACGGTCGGTGGCCTTGTTCCTCCACACCCCCGTGTGACGCCGACGTTCTCCACGGACTGCTCGCCTTAACTCCGCGATCGGTGCGGGGTCCGGGAGGCTGGCGGACATGCACCCACCATCGACCGCCGCGACCCGGCGCGCACGTCCCCCGGACCGGGGCCGAACCGGTCGTGGACCCCAGTTCTGGGTGCAACCGGACCCCCTCCGCCCCCTCTTTCTGGGACTGCGGTCGGCGAGGGCCCCAGAAGTAGCGTGGTCGGGCGCCACATCCCTGGTGGCGCATCACCCGACGACGTCTCGCCGTGCGCGAGTCCAAGGAGGCACGGGACTCATGGCGACCCTGTCCGAGATCCTCATCCTGAACGGCGCCCTGCCGATCGAGCACCTCGATGCGATGACGGGTGACGAGGACCTCGACGAGCGCGCCATCCGCGGCCTGGTCGACCAGGGCGTCGTGAGCGAGGCCCAGTTCATCACCGCCCGGGCCGCGTCGAACAACTCCCGCACCGTGCCGCTGAGCGACTACCCCGTCGACGGCACCGCGGTGTCGATCCTGCCGGCGGCACTGTGCCGTCGCCACGGCGTGCTCGGTGTCGGGTTCGAGGGCGACCTGCTCATCCTCGCGATGGTGAACCCCACGAACGTGCTCGCCATCGACGACGCCCGGACGGCGTCCGGCCGGGCGATCAAGCCGCTGCAGGTCGAGGAGCGTGACCTCGTCGCTGCCCTCGACCGGTACCTGCGCGCCGACGACGAGCTGAACGACCTGACGTCGTCGCTCGAAGAAGAAGCGTCGACGACCTCGAAGGCGCAGGTCGACATCGCCGACGGCGCCCTCGACGACGTGCCGATCGTCCGCTTCGTGAACCTGCTCGTGTCGCAGGCCATCCAGGACCACGCATCCGACATCCACATCGAGCCCGGCG
The DNA here is from genome assembly GCF_040223925.2 of Curtobacterium sp. WHRI 8282. Taxonomy (NCBI): domain Bacteria; kingdom Bacillati; phylum Actinomycetota; class Actinomycetes; order Micrococcales; family Microbacteriaceae; genus Curtobacterium; species Curtobacterium sp. WHRI 8282. The sequence continues at coordinate 504,707 of NZ_JBEHCD020000001.1, read as the reverse complement.
AGCACGAGGTCCGGATCCGGTACCGCATCGACGGCGTGCTGCACGAGATGGCGCCGGCGCCGAAGAACATCCAGAACGGCGTGATCAGCCGCCTGAAGATCATGAGCGACATCGACATCGCAGAGCGCCGCAAGCCGCAGGACGGCCGCATGTCCGTGCGCCACGGCGGCCGGCAGATCGACCTCCGCGTCGCGACGCTGCCCACCGTGTGGGGCGAGAAGGTCGTCATGCGTATCCTCGACAACACGAACACCTCGCTGACCCTCAAGGACCTCAACCTCCTCGAGCAGAACTTCCAGGCGTACCAGCGGTCCTACTCGAAGCCGTACGGCATGATCCTGGTCACCGGTCCCACCGGTTCGGGCAAGTCGACGACGCTGTACACGACCCTCAACGCCGTGGCGAAGCCCGAGATCAACGTCATCACGGTCGAGGACCCGGTCGAGTACCGGATGGCCGGCATCAACCAGGTGCAGGTCAACCCGAAGGCCGGCCTGACGTTCGCGTCCGCGCTCCGCTCGATCCTCCGGTCCGACCCCGACGTCGTGCTGCTCGGTGAGATCCGCGACCACGAGACCGCGCAGATCGCGATCGAGGCGTCCCTCACCGGGCACCTCGTGCTCTCGACCCTGCACACCAACGACGCTCCGTCGGCCGTGACCCGCCTGACCGAGATGGACATCGAGCCGTTCCTGGTCGGGTCCGCCCTCGACTCCGTCGTCGCCCAGCGACTCGCCCGCCGGCTGTGCGACCGGTGCAAGGCGCCCGCCGTGTACGAGATCGAGCAGCTCCGGGCACTCGGGTTCCTGGCCCCCGGCGACGAGATGCCCGCGTTCTTCGCCCCCGTCGGCTGCGCGGTGTGCTCGAACACCGGCTACCGCGGCCGCATCGCCCTGCACGAGGTCATGACCGTCACCGAGGAGATCGAGCGGCTCGCCGTCGGTCGCGCCTCGAGCGCGGAGATCAGCCGCGTCGCCCAGCAGCAGGGCATGCTCACGCTCCGCCAGGACGGCTTCGAGAAGGTCAAGCTCGGCATGACGAGCGTCGACGAGATCCTGCGCGTCGTCGCGTGACCGGGGAACAGGACGAGCAGATGACCGACTCCGTGTACGACATCACCATGCCCGGCGACGAGCCCGTCGCCGGATGGCACCCCGGCACCCCCGGCGCCGAGGTCGGCTCCCGCCGTGCCGCGCGTCTGGCCGCGGCTGCTGCCGCCCCGCCCGAGCAGGTCTACGACCTGATGGACGACTCGGCGGTGTGGCCCGCGCCCACCGGCACGCCGGTGGCCAGCCCGGTCGCCGGGCCCGTGGGTGGTCCGGTCGCTGCGCCCGTGGCACAGTCCGCCACCGCTCCGGCGACGCCGCCCGCCGCGGTGCCGTCCTCGACCGCCACCTACGGGTACGCCGAGCCGGCGACCCAGCAGCTGCCGGCCATCGCCTACAGCGGCGCCCACCACGCCGCACCGGCGGCACCCGCTCCGGTTCCCGCCCCCACCGCGGCATCGGCCGGTGACATCGACTTCGCCCGGCACGCGCGCGAGGTCGCCGACCCCGACCTCATCACCGCACTGGCGCAGGTCGTCTACCAGGGGGCCTCCGACCTGCACGTCACGGCCGACGCCCCGCCCACCGTCCGCGTCGACGGCTCGCTCCGACCGGCCGTACCGGGAGGCGCGTGGTCGCGTGGCAAGGTCATCGCGGCACTGAAGACGCTGCTGTCCGTCGAACAGGCCGGGCAGTTCGACCACGACCAGGAACTCGACTTCGCGTACTCGCTGTCGCCGGAGTACCGCTTCCGCGTGAACTACTACCAGCAGCGCGGCAACTGGGGCGCGGCGTTCCGCATCATCCCCACCAGGATCAAGACGCTCAAGCAGCTCGGCATCCCCGCGCACGTCGGCGACTTCGCCGGCCTGCCCCGTGGCCTGGTCCTCGTCACCGGCCCGACCGGCTCGGGCAAGTCGACCACCCTCGCCGCGCTCATCGACCTGGTCAACGAGAGCCGTGCCGACCACATCGTGACGGTCGAGGACCCGATCGAGTTCATGCACGACCACAAGCGGTCGATCATCAACCAGCGCGAGGTCGGCGCCGACACCCACTCCTTCGCCTCGGCGCTCAAGCACGTGCTGCGGCAGGACCCCGACGTCATCCTGATCGGTGAGCTCCGCGACCTCGAGACCATCTCCGTCGCGCTCACCGCCGCCGAGACCGGTCACCTGGTGTTCGCCACCCTGCACACGCAGAGCGCACCCGGCACGATCGACCGTGTCATCGACGTCTTCCCGCCGCACCAGCAGGGGCAGATCCGCACCCAGCTCGCGGCCACCCTGCAGGGCGTCGTCTGCCAGACCCTCGTCCCGAAGGCCAACGGCGTCGGTCGGGTCGTCGCCACCGAGATCATGACGATCACCCCGGCCATCGGCAACCTCATCCGTGAGGGCAAGACGTACCAGATCACCTCGGCCATGCAGGCCGGCCGTGACCTCGGCATGCACACCATGGACCAGGACCTCGCCGAACTGGTCAACGTCGGCACCATCTCGCGCAAGGCCGCGATGGAGAAGGTCCACGACGAAGAGGGCTTCGACCGGCTCGTCCAGCGCGTCGAGTCCCCGTCCGACTCCTCGGCCGCCGCGATCGCCGCCAGCGGTATCGACTTCGGCGACAAGTTCTCCGGAGGCTACTGATGTCACTCGCGTTCGACTACCGAGGGCGCGACGGCGCAGGCAAGCTCGTGAAGGGCCGCCTCGACGCCGCGTCCGAAGGGGCCGTCGTCCAGCGCCTCCGCGGGATGGGCGTCTCGCCGATCGCCATCACCGAGGCGAAGGCCGGCACCGGGCTGCAGACCGAGATCAAGATCCCCGGGTTCGAGAAGGGCGTCGGGCTCAAGGACCTCGCGATCATGTCGCGGCAGGCCTCGACGATGCTCACCTCGGGCCTCTCGCTGCTGCGGACCCTCACGATCCTGTCCGACCAGACCGAGAACAAGAAGCTCAAGGACATCCTCGGCAAGGTCCGTGACGACGTCGAGCGCGGCGTCTCGTTCTCCGACGCCGTCGCGAAGTACCCGGTCGACTTCCCGCCGATCATGATCAACATGATCCGCGCGGGGGAGACCGGCGGCTTCCTCGACCAGGCCATGGACTCCATCGCGACGAACTTCGAGAAGGAGCACAAGCTCCGCTCGACGATCAAGTCGGCGATGACCTACCCGGTGGTGGTGCTGTGCATGTCACTTGCCGCCGTCGTGATCATGCTCATCTTCATCGTCCCGATCTTCCAGGACATGTTCTCGTCGCTCGGCGGGCAGCTGCCGTTGCCGACGCAGGTCCTGGTGACCCTGTCGCACGCGATGCGCTGGCTCGCACCGGTCCTGGCGGTCGCCGTGATCGTCGGCTGGCTGTGGTTCCGGGCGAACAAGAACACGGATCGCTTCCGGAGCTTCCGCGACCCGATCATGCTCCGCCTGCCGGTGTTCGGTGGACTGACCCGCAAGATCGTCATCGCGCGGTTCGCGCGGAACTTCTCGAACATGATCGGCGCTGGCGTGCCGATTCTGCAGGCATTGTCGATCGTCGGTCAGGTGTCGAACAACTTCGTGGTCCAGAAAGCACTCGAGCGCGTTGCGGAAGACGTCCGAAAAGGTGAATCAATTGCGGCGCCGTTGGCCCGGGAAAGCATTTTCCCGGCAATGGTCTCGCAAATGGTCGCTGTCGGCGAGGACGCCGGTTCGCTGGAGATCATGCTCGAGAAGATCGCGGTCTTCTACGACTCCGAAGTCGAGTCGACGACAGAGTCGCTGACTGCCCTGATCGAGCCGCTCCTCATCGCATTCCTCGGCGTCGTCGTCGGTGGCATGATCATCGCGCTATACCTGCCGATCTTCCAGATCACGTCGTTGGTGAAGTAAGGATCGCCCCTCGTGTGGGGGTGAAGCGCGATGGAAGACCCCCGTTACTGGGGGTAATTCGGAGGGCCCTGACCCCCCGTTCTCGGGATTCCACCCCGAATCGCCGCTGAATACTCTTGTGAGCGGCGGCGGAGCACTCCCCGGCACATTCTCCCATCGCATTCCCCCAAGAACGGAACCACCATGTACTTCGCTCTCATGGGCAAGCTCGACGCTCGCCGCAAGGGTCTCCTCGAGGACAAGGAGAAGGGCTTCACGCTCATCGAGCTCCTCGTCGTCGTCATCATCATCGGCATCCTCGCCGCCATCGCCATCCCGGTGTACCTGAACGTGCAGAACAACGCGAAGGACGCCTCGGTCAAGTCGGACCTCGCGAACGCGAAGACCGCGGTCATCGCCTACCAGACGGACAACAACGGCAAGCTGCCCGCCGCCACTGACTTCACGCAAGCGACGCTCGGACAGTACGGCTACACCAGCAGCCAGGACAACGCACTGACCTACAAGGCGACCTCCACGACGGCTTTCTGTATCCAGGGCACCGGCGCCACGAAGACCGACTTCAAGATCACCGACGCGCTGGCTGCCGCCAAGGGCACCTGCTGATCCTGATCTGCTCCTGAGGGCGGCCCGTCGGACGACGGGCCGCCCTTCTGCTCCGATGCTGCACGAGGAGGTGACCATGTTCCAGCGACTGCACGACCGGCTGTACCGGCACGACGCCGAATCCGGCTTCTCCATCATCGAGGTCATGGTCGCCATGATGGTGTTCGCGGTCATGTCGATCGGGATCGCCTACGGCATCGCGAACAGCCTCCAGCTCACGCAGACCAATCGCGGTCGCGAGACCGCGGTCGCCCTCGCCTCGCAGGACATCGACACCCTTCGCCAGACCGCGGCCGCCTCCACCGGCGGCATCTTCCGAGTCCTCAGCAAGTCCGGTCCGGACAACACGAAGACCATCGGGGGCGTCGAGTACGCGATCGACCGGAAGGTCAGCTGGGTGCAGAGCGACGGCGCGACCGGCGCGTGCGGGACCTCGAACGGCAAGCTCGCCTACAAGAGCGTCGTCGAGACCGTGACCTGGCCGAACCCGCACGGCGGTTCCAGCACCACGTCCGTCTCGTCAGCGATCGCGCCGAGCGACGCGGTCACCGACCCCGGGTACGGCACCGTGATCATCTCGGTCACCACCGCTTCGGGCGCGCCCTACGAGGGTGTCGGGATCACGATCACCCCCGTCAGCGGCGGTGGCGGTGCAGCGCTGACGGCGCCGGTCCTCCCGACCGACGCACAGGGCTGCTCGTACGCGGTGAACGTGTCGCAGGGCGACTACGCGGTCTCTGCGAGCGTTACCGGCGGCATCGACACGAACCAGCAGCAGCCGTCCGTGCAGTCGCCGATCTCGGTGACCGCCGGCGCGAGCTCGCCCGTCCCGTTCGTGTACGACCAGTCGAGTCAGCTGACCCTGCAGTACGCAGCCGGCTCCAAGGCGATGATCCCGACCAACATGCCCACGACGCTGTCGAGCACGGCCGGCGGGCTGGACGTCGTCAAGCCGTGGGACCTGGCCAGCACCTCGCTCAACATCACCTCGAGTTCACAGCCGTCGTTGCCGGTGTTCCCGTTCGCCTCGGGCTACACCGTCTACGCCGGCCCGTACTCCAACAGCACCGGGAGTGCGACGAGCTGCCTCAGTCCGAACCCCTCGGCCTGGTCGACACCGAACGCGGCCAACGCGATCGGTGTGAGCCCGCCGTCGGTCGCCACTGCTCCCGGCAAGCCATCGTCGGCCTCCGTGATGATGGGCGTCGCGACCGTCACCGGTGTGAAGGACCGCTACATCACTGCCGTCTCGTCGGCGAACCCGGCCGCCGGCGACCCCGGCTGCGCCGCCGGCATGACGATGAGGTTCCCGGTCTCCGCCGGCGACACCGCGACCATCGCCCTGCCCTTCGGCACGTGGACGCTCTACTCCGGGACGACGTTCGGGTCGACGACGAAGAACGAGATCGCGTCGAAGGCCTCGAACGTGAAACCGGTGACCAACGGCATGGTGAACCAGAAGACGGCGCTGGTGCTCATCAACTACGACAACACCCTGACCCTCGACCCTCGCGGGCAGACGTCGTGATGCGGGCCCTCCGACGCCTCCACCGCGAGCAGGCGGGGATCTCGCTGTCCGAGCTGCTCGTCGCCGTCAGCGTGTCGATGATCATCCTCGTCGCCGTGGGCGGGTTCTTCACGGCCACCTTGCGCGCCGGGGTGACGAACACGTCCTCCGACCAGAACGCTCGGACGGCGTCGATCGCGATGAACTCGATCACGCGCTACGTGCACGCCGCGAGTCTGTTGCCGAAGTCTGACGGCACCTACGCCGCTGCGGTCACCCGGGCGGCCCCGACGCAGGTGGTGTTCTTCGCGTACATCAACCTCGACGGCAACAGCACCGACAAGCCCGTGCAGATCCGCTACTCGCTGAACGACGCGAAGCGCCTCGTCGTGGACCAGTGGGACGGCACTGCGACGAACGGCTTCTACTCCTTCCCGGCGACGACCCAGACCCCGGCGCGGAGCCTGGTGGTGGGTGGTCCGATCGCCTCACCGACGAGCGACGGTGTCGCGCTGTTCTCGTACCTCGGAGCCGACGGCAAGACACTCGCGACCCAGCCGGACGGAACACTGGCGACCGCGCAGTTGGGCAACGTGCGAGCCGTCCGCGTGAACCTGGAACTCGGCTCCACCACAGCCGGTGCGAGCGGCAACACCCACGTGCAGAACACCCTGTACCTCTTCAACGTCGTCTACGGCACCAGCATCGGAGCGGGTTCATCATGATCCGTCGCATCAGCGCGGTCCTCGCGCGGGCCCAGCGCGACGAGCGCGGCATGGTCCTCGGCAACGTGCTCATCTTCGGCACCGTCATGATGCTGCTCGTCGCGACGATGATCGCCGTCTCCACCTCGGGCGCGGTCAAGGCCGCGTCGGACCGCAACTTCCAGAACGCGATGGCGGCCGCGTACGCGGGGCTCGCCGACTACCAGTCGAAGCTCTCGAACGACAACGGCTACGCGCTCTACGGCAACGCGAACGCCCAGTTCAGCAAGTCGAGTGGGTCGACCTTCGTCAACGCCGACAAGAACATCGCCTTCACCAACTCCGGTTCGGACTGGGCCCCGGTCGTCGGCTCGAGCGACCAGTGGTTCCGCTACGAGGTCGACAACTCCGACTACTCCGGCAAGGGCGTCCTGCGGGTCCGTGTCACCGGCAAGGCCGGGGCAAGCGTCCGGTCGCTCGTGGCCAACCTCAAGGGCGACGGCTTCATCAACTACCTCTACTTCACCAACTACGAGTCCTCGAACCCCGCGCTCACCGGGACCGGTTGCACGACCGCCTACCAGTGGCAATCGGTCGCGGGGAAGTGCACGGCGGTGCAGTTCGCCGGCACCGACACCCTGAACGGGCCGATCCGGACCAACGACGTCTTCACCTCGGCGTGCTCGACGGTGTTCAACGGGTCGGTCGAACAGCACGACACGACGGTGCGCCCGTCGAGCGGCACCTGCGCGGGGACGTTCAACGGCGGTGCTGCAACCGCGGTTCCGTACCTCGGTCTGCCCGCGCTGAACACGAACATGTCGCAGGAGACGCGGACCGACCTCCCCACGACGGTTCCGCGGCCCGGCTGCATGTACACCGGACCGACCCGCGTGAAGTTCCTCGGGAACGGCAAGATGACCGTGTGGTCGCCGTGGTCCCGGGCCACGCAGATCAAGGTCAACAGCTCGAGCGGGGCGGTCCTCGCCGCGGACGACGCAGCGAAGGCCGCAGCGCTCTGCGGGGCGGTCTCGGATCTGCAGAGTTCCGCCGGTGCCACCATCCCGACCCTCCCCTCGAACCTGATGTACGTGCAGGACATCCCGTCCGCGTCGAACAACGTGAACGCGTGGGGTGCGGCCTTCCCGTCGAAGTACACGAACACGTACTGCACCACCACGGTCACCGTGCGGCCGAACGGTTCGGCGACGAACACGAGCAACCAGCCGTTCAACAACGGACAGGGGTTCCCGGCCGCAGGTGAGTGGATCAACGGGGGATCGTCGGGTTCCTCGTACCAGACGGGTTCGGCGTCCGACGCGTACAGCTGCACGGCGGGCGACGTCTTCGTCAGCGGGGCGTTCAGCGGGGCGATGACGATCGCGGCATCCGGGACCGTGTGGGTCACCGACGACATCACCTACCTCAGCGCCACGAACGACGTGCTCGGGCTCGTCGGCCAGAACGCCGTCGAAATCTGGAACCCCGCCCGTTGCACCTCGTACCCGACGACCTACCAGTGGGGTGTCGGGTACGTGACGGACACCTCGCGCTGCAACAGTTCGGGTGTGGGCCTGCTGAGCCGGTCTCCAGGCGAATCGATCACCGTGTCGGCGGCGATCGCGAGCAACGCGGGGACGTTCTGGAACCAGAACTACGACATCGGCTCGAAGCTCGGCACCCTCAAGGTCATCGGTTCGATCGCGCAGAACTGGCGAGGGGCGGTCGCGACGACCGGCAACACCGGGTTCTCGAAGAACTACGTCTACGACCAGCGCCTGCTGACGACGGCGCCCCCGAAGTTCCTGCAGCCGGTGTCGACCTCGTACGGGGTCACGACGCAGGTCGAGGTCCAGGCCGCGTACACCGCCGGCGGCTCGTGCGCGACCACGACCGGTGGTGGGTGCCGATGACCGGTCTCCAGGCGCTCGGCCCCGTCCTCCCCGGACTCGCCGCCGTGTTCGGACTGCTCATCGGCTCGTTCCTCAACGTCGTGGTGCACCGCGTGCCAGCGGGCCAGTCCGTGGTCTCGCCACCCAGCGCATGTCCGACGTGCGGGCACACGATCCGACGCCGCGACAACGTCCCGGTGCTCTCCTGGCTCGTCCTGCGCGGGCGGTGCCGTGACTGCACCGCGCCGATCTCCGGGCGGTACCCCGCCGTCGAGCTCACCACCGCGGTCCTGTTCGGGCTCACCGCCCTCGTGATCGCGGGCCGCTCTCCTGCGGGGACGACCCAGGACACCGTGGCGCAGGTCGTGGTCCTCGTCGCGTTGTTGTACCTGATGGCGATCAGCGTCGCACTCACCCTGATCGACATCGCCACCCACACGCTCCCGAACGCGATCGTCTACCCGTCCGGGATCGTCCTCGCGGTGCTCCTCGTCGTCGCGAGTGCTGCCGACGGCGACTGGTCGGCTCTCGGTCGTGCGGCGATCGGGGCCCTCGGCTCCGGTGCCCTCTACCTCGGTCTCGCGCTGGCGGTCCCCGGCGGCATGGGTCTCGGCGACGTCAAACTGGCCGTGGTCCTCGGGCTCGTCCTCGCGTACCTCGGATGGGGACCCCTCGCAGTGGGTGCTTTCGGTGCGTTCCTGGTGGGCGGTACCGTCGCGATCGCGCTCCTCCTCGCCGGCCGTGCACGTTGGCGCGGCGGGCTGCCGTTCGGGCCGTCGATGCTGGTGGGGGCATGGCTTGGGATCGTCTTCGGGGACCTCCTCTGGACCGGGTACCTCCAGGTCCTCGGGGTCGCTTGAACGACCACCACTCCACCTCCAACGAAAGCAGCATCATGGGCAAGAGCATCGTGGGCCTCGACATCGCGGGGTCGTCGATCCGCGCGGTCGAGGTCGTCGACGCCGACAAGGCACAACCGACGGTGGTGCGCTTCGCGGAGGTCCCCACTCCGCAGGACGCGGTGAGCCGAGGCGAGGTCCTCGAACCGAACACCGTCGCGGCCACCCTCCGCGAGCTGTGGTCGACGGGGCGGTTCCGCTCGAAGAACGTCGTCCTGGGGATGGGGAACCAACGGGTGCTCTCCCGCGACCTCACGGTGCCCCTCGCCCCGATGGCACAGATCCGCGAGAGCCTCCCGTTCCAGGTGCAGGAGATGCTCCCGGTGCCGGTCGGCGACGCGATCCTCGACTTCTACCCGGTGTCCGAGGGGGAGAGCGAGAACGGCCCCGTCGTCCACGGCCTCCTGATCGCAGCCATCAAGGACGCCGTGCTGGCGAACGTCAAGGCGGTGCAGCTCGCCGGACTCAACCCGATCGGGGTCGACATGATCCCGTTCGCCCTCACCCGTGTCCTGCTCGGGCGCCAGGGTGTCCCGGGGACCGCGGCGGTGGTGCAGCTCGGCGCGGACACCACGAGCGTGGTCATCGCGACCGACGGGATCCCGCAGTTCGTCCGGATCATCCCGATGGGGGGCAACGACATCTCCCGCGCGCTGGTCGGGACCCTCGACATCACCTTCGACGAGGCCGAGGCCGTGAAGCGCCACCTCGGGCTCGGCGGATCGGCGCGGACTCCGGACGATGCCCGTGCCGTCGCGGTGATCACGGCGTCGGTCCACGAACTCACGTCGAGCTTGCGGAACACGATCAACTACTTCGTCAACACCCGGCCGTCGGAACCCGTGACCCGGGTGGTGCTGACCGGTGGCGGGACCCGGCTGCAGGGCATGCGGGAAGCGCTGGCGGAGCAGACGCGCCTGCCCGTCACGATGGGCGCCGCGTTCGACGGTGTCGGACTCGCACGATCGATCCCGGCCGGCGACGTCGCCGATCACGTCGATGCGATCACGGTCGCCTTCGGGTTGGCAGTAGGGAGCAGAGCAGCATGACCGTCACAGAAGCGCGACCCGTCGACGCGGTCGGTGCGGCACGACCGGAGCGTCCCCGACGGACTCGCGGCGCGCAGGTCTCGATCGCCGGTCGTGAACCCCGCGTCGACCTCCTGCCCTCCGAGGTCCACGTCGACCGTCGCGAGCGGGCCGTCGCACGTCGTGCGTGGCTCGGTGTCCTCATCACGGCGGCCGTCGCGGCACTCGGCGTCGGCGCAGCGGCGGTCCACCAGCTGGACACCGCATCGTCACTGACCGCGGCGCAGGCCGAGACCGCGTCGTTGCTGCAGCAGCAGCAACGCTTCTCCGACGTCCGGCAGGTCGAACAGGACAGCCAGCTCCTGGAAGCGGCACGAACCGTCGGAGGGTCGACGGAGATCGATTGGAACGGCACGCTGTCGCAGCTCGAGAACGTGCTGCCGGCCGGCGTCGTCATCACCTCGATGACCATCGACTCCGCTGACGTCACCACGGCGTTCGCACAGTCGGCGGTCCCGCTCGAGAAGGCCCGTGTCGCATCGATGCAGCTGACCGTGTCGAGTCCGACCATCCCCTCGGTACCCGACTGGACCGCTCGCCTGTCGCAGCTCGAGGGCTACGCGGACTCGACCATCACGTCCGTCGCGCTGCAGGAGGACTCCGGCGGGTACACCGCGACGGTCCAGGTCCACCTCGGCGAACGGGCGTTCGACGGCAAGTACACCCAGGAGCAGTCGAAGTGAACCGCAACCGCCTCTCGTTCGTCGTCGCGCTCGTCGCGATCGGAGCAGTGCTCGCCGGGGCGTGGTTCCTCGGGGTGCAGCCGCAGCTCGCCCAGGCTGCGGACAACTCCTCGCAGCAGACCGACATCGACGCCACGAACGCCCGGAACCAGGCCGAGCTCGCTCGGCTCCAGAAGGCGAGCGACGCACTCGCCGAGACGAAGACGAAGCTGGACGCGCTCCGCGCCTCGGTACCGTCGACGCCGTCGACGGATGCCCTCCTCCGGGAGCTGAACGGCGCTGCGACCGCCGCTGGCGTCACGGTGACCTCGATCACCGTCGGAGACGCGAAGGCCTACGAGCCGGTAGCCGGCCAGGCCTCCGAGGAGCCGGCGGCTTCGGCGAGTGCCACGCCGAGCGCCGAGCCGACCCCGACGGCGCCGACTGCCCGGACAGACGCTGCGATCAACGGATCGAACTTCGTCGTCATCCCGGTGACCGTGGCGGTGCAGGGCTCGTACGACCAGGCGCTCGCCTTCACGAAGGCGGTGCAGTCCGGGCAGCGGCTGTTCCTGGTCACCGGCATCGCCTCGACGAGTTCCGACTCGGGAGCGAGCCCGATGGACGCGCAGGCGTGGTCGCTCTCCGGATCGGTCTACGTCCTCGCCGAGTCGGACACCGCCGCGAAGGGCTGACCCCACCCCCACGGACCGGGGTCGGCCACGCCACGCCGACCCCACTTCGCGACACCCGTCGTTGTGATTACGATGCACCAGACGCCGTGATCGCGGCTGTTCATCCCCGCTCGAACGGTCGGCTCGAACCGGCCGTTCCTCGTCGTGCCCGGAGTCGCGCGTGTTGGTCGGAATCGTGGAATTCCTCGGTTGGTTCGGTGCCGTAACCGTTCTGGCAGGTTACATCTTGTTCTCGACTGGCAAGATCCCGAACGGCCCGCTCTACCAGCTGTTCAACCTGGTCGGTGGCCTCGCGGTGGCGATCAACGTCGCCGCGCACCACGCCGTGCCCTCGACGATCGTCAACGGGATCTGGGCGATCGTCGCCGTCGTCGTCCTGGTGAAGATGGGCCGAGCGCGCCGCGCGGCGAAGCGCGACGGGTCCGTGTCCACCGAGCCGCCGGTCCTGCACGCTGAACCGGCCGCGACCGCCGGGGTCCTGCCGGTCATCGGCCCGGCGCTGCGTGACCACGAGCCGGAGGGCAACGTCGAGGCGGACGCCGCCACGGGCCTCCAGTCCGACGACCCGACGGACGCGACGATGCCGGATACCGCACCCGCCGCGGTGCCGGAGGCGCCCGCCCCCATGACGGAGACCGTCCCGATCATCACGGCGACGATCGCGCTCGCCCTGGTCGCCGCCGCGCAGGAGCAGTCCGCCCGGGCGGACCGTCGCGAGCACGCGGACGACACGGGCCACGCCGAACCCGCTCGCTGACCAGCCGGTCGGCGATACGATCGGCGCATGTCCCGGTGGTTGATCGCGACGATGACGTCCGTCCTCTTCATCGCGCTCGTGATCGCCGTCACGGGCTTCGAAGCCCTGCTCGCCGACGTCGAGGTCATCTCGCAGCCCGACGCCACCCCGTACCTCGGGCCCGCGATGGTGGTCGGCGCCGCGGTGGTGGTCTTCCTCGCGACTGCGGCGGGTGCGCGGGACGGCAACCCCGGCGTGACGGCCCTGGTGGCCGCTGCGACGGTCTACCTGGTCATGCTCGGCGTCGGGGCCGTGGGCTACGCGCTCATCCGCTCGGACGCGACGGAGCTCCTCGTCTTCCCCGCGGGGTACGCCCTCGGGCCGTTCGTGGTCGGGTCCGTTGTGGTAGCGCTCCTGTCGGTGCTCGGCGGGATCACGATGGCCCGACACCAGGCGCGGACCGCCGGCGGCTCGGGCGGTGCCGCGACGCGTCCGGACGGCCCCGACGAGCGCTCCGGGCGCGACCGGACGAACGCGGGCGAGGAACCCGCCGGACGGTAGTGTTCGCAGGGCACGACGCACACGCAACGGGGGAACGATGAGCGACCAGCACGCGCAGGATCCGGACCAGCAGGGCGGCTGGGGCGCCGTCCCGCCGGTGGACTCGATCCGTGGCACCGACGGAACGCCCGCCGCAGGAGCCCCCGGGATGTCCGGGCCAGTGTCGCAGCGTCCTCGCCGGAAGCTCCGCCGCGGCCAGCTCATCGGCATCGTCTCGGGCGGCACGGCGGTCGTCCTGCTGCTCGTCGCCGGGGTCGTCGGGTACTCGATCGGTTCCTCCTCGCACTCTGCTGACCGTCCGGTGCGGGCGTTCCTCGACGACCTCACGGCCGGACGCGTGGCCGACGCCCTCGACGACGCGGGCATCGAGCGCGAGAAGACCGACGTGCTCCTCGGTGAAGCCGCCTACGCGAAGGCATCGGACAAAGTCACCGGCTACCGCGTCGCCGCGACGCGGACAGAGGGCGACACCGCGACGGTCCGCGCCTACCTGCGCCAGGGCGGGCAGGACGTCGCCGCGACCTTCACGCTGGACAAGACCGGGACGGACTGGGGCGTGTTCCCGGTCTGGGAGCTGCAGGCCCCGGAGCTCGGATCGGTCGACGTCGCCGTGCGGGGTCCGTCCGGTGCTCGGGTCACCGTCGCCGGCCGGGACGTGGAGACCGCGAAGGACGGCACGGTGAGCCTCCGCGCGCTGCCCGGGACCTACGACGTCGCCTTCGACGGCGACAAGTGGACCACGGCCAGCGGGGGATCGGCGAGCGTCAGCGGGTTCGGGCGGTCGACCTCGAGCCCGGTGCAGATGACCACGACCCTGACCGCCGCCGGGCAGCAGGCCGCCAAGCGAGCGGTGGACGACTGGGTGGACGGCTGCATCGCCTCCACCGACGCCGCCCCCGCCGGGTGCAGCTTCTACGCGTACGGGCAGAACCCCGCGTACACGTACTCGAACCAGAAGTGGACACTCGAGACGCGGCCCACCGTCCGGGTCGGCAGCTGGACGACGAACGGCTGGTTGATCACGACGACGACTTTCGGACGGGCGAAGTACACGGCCGACATCTCGGGTGCCGCCGGCACCGGGACGGCGTCCGCGGGGCCGCTCAACGTGAACGCGAGCGGGTACGTCACCGGCTTCTCGAGCGACGGTGCCACGTTCCGCTCGGCGGTGGGCAACGGGTCCTCCGACACCGGCTCATGACGGTGTCGGTTCCCGGGGTGACCCGGATTGATTTCGTCCCGTTACGCGGGTAGTCTCTACCGGGTGTGCGCCCTCGGGCGCGCCCGAAAAGTCCGGCGAGCGGGATCGCCCAGCCGGACCACTCCGTCCCCCACTCGAACACCCGCCGTCCGGCGGTGCTCAGCGTGGGACGAGGAAGCCGGCGGAACGCGCCGGCCAGAGAGCACGAGCGAAGAACCAGGAGAACAGTTGCCTACTATTCAGCAGCTGGTTCGCAAGGGTCGTACGCCGAAGGTCACCAAGACCAAGGCGCCCGCCCTGAAGGCGAACCCCCAGCAGCGTGGTGTGTGCACCCGCGTCTACACCACCACCCCCAAGAAGCCGAACTCGGCACTGCGCAAGGTCGCTCGTGTCAAGCTCTCGAACGGCACCGAGGTCACGGCCTACATCCCCGGTGAGGGCCACAACCTCCAGGAGCACTCGATGGTGCTCGTCCGTGGCGGTCGTGTGAAGGACCTCCCGGGTGTGCGGTACAAGATCATCCGTGGCGCCCTGGACACCCAGGCAGTCAAGAACCGTAAGCAGGCTCGTAGCCGCTACGGCGCGAAGAAGGGTTGAGTTAGATGCCTCGTAAGGGTCCCGCCCCCAAGCGTCCCGTCATCGCCGACCCGGTCTACGGTGCGCCGATCGTCAGCCAGCTCGTCAACAAGATCCTGCTCGACGGCAAGAAGGGCCTCGCCGAGCGCATCGTCTACGGTGCACTCGAGGGCGTTTCCGCCAAGAACCAGCAGGACGCCGTCGTGACGCTGAAGAAGGCGCTCGACAACGTCCGTCCGACCCTCGAGGTCCGCAGCCGCCGCGTCGGTGGCTCGACCTACCAGGTCCCGGTCGAGGTCAAGCCGCACCGCGCGAACACCCTCGCGCTCCGTTGGCTCACCTCGTACGCCAAGGCCCGTCGCGAGAAGACGATGACCGAGCGTCTCATGAACGAGATCCTCGACGCGTCGAACGGTCTCGGTGCCGCGGTCAAGCGCCGCGAGGACACGCACAAGATGGCCGAGTCGAACAAGGCCTTCGCCCACTACCGCTGGTAGTCCCGGCACCGTCCGGGCGCCGGTGGTCAAGAACCCCGGCGCCCGGACGGCCGCCAACCTCTCCTACAACTCTTCCGGAGGAACCCTGTGGCACAGGACGTGCTCACCGACCTGAACAAGGTCCGCAACATCGGCATCATGGCGCACATCGATGCCGGCAAGACCACGACGACCGAGCGCATCCTGTTCTACACGGGCATCACGCACAAGATCGGTGAGGTCCACGACGGCGCTGCCACGATGGACTGGATGGCGCAGGAGCAGGAGCGCGGCATCACGATCACGTCGGCCGCGACGACCTGCTTCTGGGACAACAACCAGATCAACATCATCGACACCCCCGGTCACGTGGACTTCACGGTCGAGGTGGAGCGCTCGCTCCGCGTCCTCGACGGTGCGGTCGCCGTCTTCGACGGCAAGGAGGGCGTCGAGCCCCAGTCCGAGACCGTCTGGCGTCAGGCCGACAAGTACGACGTCCCGCGCATCTGCTTCGTCAACAAGATGGACAAGCTGGGCGCCGACTTCTACTACACCGTCGACACCATCGTGAACCGCCTCGGCGCGGAGCCCCTCGTGCTCCAGCTGCCGATCGGTTCCGAGAGCTCGTTCGAAGGCGTCGTCGACCTCGTCCAGATGCGTGCACTCACCTGGCGCGGCGACGCCAAGGGTGACGTCGCGATGGGCGCGAAGTACGAGATCGAAGAGATCCCGGCCGACCTGCAGGACCGTGCCGCCGAGTACCGCGAGAAGCTCATCGAGCGCGTGGCCGAGGCGGACGACGTCCTCATGGAGCGCTACCTCGAGGGCGACACCGACTTCTCGGTCGCCGAGATCAAGGCAGCCATCCGTGCCCTCACGGTGAGCAGCACGCTCTACCCGGTCCTCTGCGGTTCCGCGTTCAAGAACCGTGGTGTCCAGCCGATGCTCGACGCCGTCATCGACTACCTCCCGTCCCCGCTCGACGTGCCGCCGATGATCGGCCACGACGTCAAGGACGAGGAGAAGGAGATCATCCGCAAGCCCGACGCGTCCGAGCCGTTCTCGGCCCTCGCGTTCAAGGTCGCGGTGCACCCCTTCTTCGGTCGTCTGACCTACGTGCGCGTCTACTCCGGCTCGATCGAGTCCGGTGCCCAGGTCATCAACTCGACCAAGGGCAAGAAGGAGCGCATCGGCAAGATCTTCCAGATGCACTCCAACAAGGAGAACCCGGTCGCCAACGTGACCGCTGGCCACATCTACGCGGTCATCGGCCTCAAGGACACCACCACCGGTGACACCCTGTGCGACCCGACCAACCAGGTCGTCCTCGAGTCGATGACGTTCCCGGAGCCGGTCATCGAGGTCGCCATCGAGCCGAACACGAAGGCTGACCAGGAGAAGCTCTCCACGGCCATCCAGAAGCTCGCCGAAGAGGACCCGACGTTCCGCGTCGAGCTCAACGCCGAGACCGGTCAGACGACGATCAAGGGCATGGGCGAGCTCCACCTCGACATCCTCGTCGACCGCATGAAGCGTGAGTTCCACGTCGAGGCGAGCGTCGGCAAGCCCCAGGTGGCCTACCGCGAGACGCTC
This sequence comes from Curtobacterium sp. WHRI 8282, assembly GCF_040223925.2. Lineage (NCBI taxonomy): Bacteria > Bacillati > Actinomycetota > Actinomycetes > Micrococcales > Microbacteriaceae > Curtobacterium > Curtobacterium sp. WHRI 8282. The sequence goes on along the minus strand of NZ_JBEHCD020000001.1, from coordinate 487,596 downwards.
ACCAAGATCGTCGAGCGCTACGACTACACCCACAAGAAGCAGACCGGTGGTTCCGGCCAGTTCGCGAAGGTGCAGATCGCGCTCGAGCCGATGGAGGTCACGAGCGAGAAGGTCTACGAGTTCGTCAACGCGACCTCCGGTGGCCGTGTCCCGCGCGAGTACATCCCGTCGGTCGACGCCGGTATCCAGGACGCCATGCAGGTCGGCATCCTCGCGGGCTACCCGACGGTCGGCGTGAAGGCCATCCTCAAGGACGGCGCGGCGCACGACGTCGACTCGTCCGAGATGGCGTTCAAGATCGCCGGCTCGATCGCCTACAAGGAAGCGGCTCGCAAGGCCGGTCCGGCGATCCTCGAGCCGATCATGGCCGTCGAGGTCCGTACTCCTGAGGAGTACATGGGCGACGTCATCGGTGACCTGAACTCCCGTCGTGGCCAGATCGCCTCGATGGAGGACGCCTCGGGCGTCAAGGTGGTCCGCGCGAGCGTGCCGCTGTCCGAGATGTTCGGCTACGTCGGCGACCTGCGGTCGAAGACCTCTGGTCGTGCGGTCTACTCGATGACCTTCGAGACCTACAGCCAGGTCCCGGCCAAGGTCGCCGAGGAGATCATCGCGAAGAACGCGGGGGAGTAGCGCTCAGCGCTTCTCCACAGGCGGGGGCGCCCGGCGACGGGCCCCTCGCCACCAAGTAAAGTACAGACACACACCGCGCACCAACGGTTCCGAGCCCATCCAGGGCCGGCCGGGGGTGACGCTTCCGAGTCCTGAGGAGGACCCACAGTGGCCAAGGCCAAGTTCGAGCGCACCAAGCCGCACGTCAACATCGGAACCATCGGTCACGTCGACCACGGCAAGACCACGCTCACGGCGGCGATCACCAAGGTTCTGCACGACCAGTACCCGGACCTCAACGAGGCCCGCGACTTCGCGCAGATCGACAACGCTCCCGAGGAGCGCCAGCGCGGCATCACGATCAACATCTCGCACGTCGAGTACCAGACCGAGAAGCGTCACTACGCGCACGTCGACGCCCCCGGTCACGCCGACTACGTGAAGAACATGATCACGGGTGCGGCACAGATGGACGGCGCGATCCTCGTGGTCGCCGCCACCGACGGCCCGATGCCCCAGACGCGTGAGCACGTGCTGCTCGCCCGCCAGGTCGGCGTCCCCTACATCGTCGTCGCACTGAACAAGTCCGACATGGTGGACGACGAGGAGATCCTGGAGCTCGTCGAGCTCGAGGTCCGCGAGCTCCTCGGCTCGCAGCAGTTCGACGAGGACGCTCCCGTCGTGCAGGTCTCGGCGCTCAAGGCGCTCGAGGGCGACGAGAAGTGGGTCAAGTCGGTCCAGGACCTCATGGCCCAGGTCGACGAGCACGTGCCGGACCCGGTGCGCGCCACCGACCAGCCGTTCCTGATGCCGATCGAGGACGTCTTCACGATCACCGGTCGTGGCACGGTCGTCACCGGTCGCGTCGAGCGTGGCACGCTCAACCTGAACGCCGAGGTCGAGATCGTCGGCATCCGCGCGACGCAGAAGACCACCGTCACGGGCATCGAGATGTTCCGCAAGCTGCTCGACCAGGCGGTCGCCGGTGACAACACCGGTCTGCTGATCCGTGGCCTCAAGCGCGAGGACGTGGAGCGCGGCCAGGTCGTCGTGAAGCCGGGTTCGGTCACGCCGCACACCGAGTTCCAGGCGAACGCGTACATCCTGACCAAGGACGAGGGTGGGCGTCACAACCCGTTCTACGCGAACTACCGCCCGCAGTTCTACTTCCGCACCACGGACGTCACCGGCGTCATCACGCTGCCCGAGGGCACCGAGATGGTCATGCCCGGTGACACCGTCGCCATGACGGTCGAGCTGATCCAGCCGATCGCCATGGAAGAGGGCCTCCGTTTCGCCATCCGTGAGGGTGGTCGTACGGTCGGTGCCGGTACGGTCGAGAAGATCATCAAGTAACTCCGGTTCCTTGCGACAGCGGGGTCGGGCCTTCGGGCCTGGCCCCGCTTCGTCGTGTCCGGCCCCTGGCGCGCGTACAGGGCGCCGGACAGGAGGATCGGGGCGGGGCCCGCCACGGGCCTCCAGTCCGCCCCGTGACCCGTCACAGGCGTCACGGAGTTGGCTCGACGTCGTGACACGCCTCCGCAGATCCGCGACCTCTGGTCGCGGCTACCACCGCGTCCGTTCCGGACGCGGTTTCTCGTTCCGCGACCCCGACGGCAACACCGTGACGGACCCGGACGAACGCCGTCGGCTGGAGGAGTTCGTGATCCCGCCGGCGTGGGACGACGTCTGGATCTCCCCGTACGAGAACGGCCACATCCTGGCGACGGGCACGGACGGCGCGGGACGTCGCCAGTACATGTACCACCCGTCCTGGCGCGAACGGATGGACCGGATCAAGTACGACCGTGCGCTGGCACTGGCCGAGTCGTTGCCGGTCGCCCGCCGCGGGGTCACGCAGGACCTCCGTCGCCCCGAGCCGGACCGCCGCCGTGCGCTGGCCGCAGCGTTCCGGATGCTCGACCAGGGGTCCCTGCGGGTCGGGTCCGAGCGGTACGCCACCGAGCACGGCAGTCGGGGACTGTCCACGCTGCTCTGCGCGCACGCGCACGTGTCCGGCGACGACATCGAGCTCGACTTCCCCGGCAAGAGCGGGCAGGAGTGGTCGTCGTCGATCCACGACCACGACCTGGCGCGGGTGATCGCGGGCATGAAGCGTCGCGGGCCCAACGCGCGGTTGCTCTCGTTCCGTGAGCGCCGCGGAGCGGAGTGGGAGCCGCTCTCCGCCGAGGACATCAACGCCTACGTGAAGGAACGTGCGGGCGACGAGTTCACCGCGAAGGACTTCCGGACCCTGCACGGGACGGTCGCGGCCGCGGTCGACCTGGCCAAGACCGGACCGCAGTCGTCCCAGGCGAAGCGGAAGAAGGCCGTCTCGCACGCGGTGAAGGCCGCCAGCGACGAGCTCGGCAACACCCCGACGGTGTGCCGACAGAGCTACATCGACCCCCGGTTGCTCGACGCGTACGACCACGGGGAGACCATCGACCCGAACCGCCTGGCGTCCGCCGAGGCCGAGGTCCGGGCACTGCTCTACCGACAATGACCCGGGGGCCGTCCGGATGACGTAGCGTTGGTCGACGTGCCGGACCACCCCCACACGGCACGGAAGGACCCACAACAGTCGTGACCGACGAGTGCATCCACGGATTCCCCACCGAGCTCTGCGACATCTGCGCACCCCGGCAGCGCGAGGCGTCGGAGATCCCAGCCACCCCGGCCCCCCGCCGGACCCGCATCACCACCAACCTGCGCGTCGACCCGCCGGCCTCCGGCCCCGGGACGTCGCTCCGGTCGCCGACGTCGCTCCGTTCGTCGTCAGCCGACCTGCCCGAGGCACGTGAGTTCGCAGCGCTCCGCGCCCACCACGTGACCCACATCGACAACCTCGACGGCATCGTCGGTGCCGGGGCGATCCTGGCGTCCGACCAGGCCGAGCCGGTCGTGGACGTCAGTTCCGCCGAGACCCGTGCCGCCCGCGCCGAGGCCGAGGCACCCGACGGCTCCTCGATCGCCGGCCACGTGCCGTTCACGCTGTCGCCCGACGCCACCCGCTGGGACGAGCTCCGCACGGGCGCCGACGGTGAGCGCTGGTCGGACGCCGCCCGCCGTACCAGGGCGATCGACTACGTCGTGCTCGTCGTGCCGGTCTCGGCGTTCGGTGCCTCGGTGATCGTCGCCGACCAGGACGCCGACGCCGACGACGTCCGGTTCGCCGTCGGCCCGGACGCCGGCACGAACCTGATCCGCCGCACCGACTTCACCGACCCCGAGATGCACGGCCTCGAGCTGCTCGCCGGTCCGAGTGTGCCGTTCACGTCGGTCGCGGTCATCGGCGTGCCGAACGACAAGGCTCGGCAGACCGTCCGCGCCGTGCTCGCCGACCACGGCGGACACGCTCCGCGAGTGGCCGTCTTCCCGCCGTGGTTCGTGCCCCCGGTGACCGCCGAGTGACGGTCTCCTGACCCGTTTCGACGCACCCTCCGGACCCCGTCCGGAGGGTGCGTCGCGTTGCGGAGCCGAGCCGGGCCTCCAGGCCGTTCGATCCGCGTGGATCCGCGGAAGCGAGCCGGCGGGACACGCCCGGCAATTCGCGACACGCCCGGGTTGCACGTGGGGCGGGGCTATGCGAGACTTGTCCGGTTCCGAATTCCCCGTGGGTGTACGCCCACAGGATCACTGCTCTGGCAGTGCACAACCCCCTTGTTCAGCAGGGCTGGGTTGGGCCGCAGGCAGCAGAACACGACTCCCCGAGATGTGACGGACGCGGTGTACCACTGCTGCGCTCGGAGCACGAGGCAGTCGATTGCCCACGCTGGACGGCCACGGTCGCCCGCGAGGTTGACAGGTGAACAGCGGTCATCCCCAGTGGATGCGGCCGGTTGGTTCAGGAAAACAGCACGGTCCGCAGGAATGCGGAACCGAGCGGCGTCAGGCGGCCAGAGGGTGCGCGGCGCAGAGAGGACAAGAGACACATGGCGGGACAGAAGATCCGCATCCGGCTCAAGTCGTATGACCACGAGGTCATCGACACGTCGGCCCGGAAGATCGTCGACACGGTGACCCGTGCCGGTGCAACCGTGGTCGGCCCGGTGCCGCTCCCCACCGAGAAGAACGTGATCGCAGTGATCCGTTCCCCTCACAAGTACAAGGACTCGCGCGAGCACTTCGAGAAGCGCACGCACAAGCGGGTCATCGACATCGTCGACCCGACGCCGAAGGCCGTGGACTCGCTCATGCGACTCGACCTGCCGGCAGACGTCAACATCGAGATCAAGCTGTAAGGGGGCTGACCAATGGCGAACTCAACCAAGACCGTCAAGGGCCTCCTCGGCAAGAAGCTCGGCATGACGCAGGTGTGGGACGAGAACAACAAGTTCATCCCCGTCACCGTGATCGAGGTCGGCCCGAACGTGGTCACCCAGATCCGCAACGCTGAGCGCGACGGCTACGAGGCGATCCAGATCGCCGCCGGCGCCATCGACCCGCGCAAGGTCAACAAGCCGGCCGCTGGCCACTTCGAGGCCGCTGGCGTGACCCCGCGTCGCACCCTCACCGAGATCCGTACCAACGACTCCGCTGAGTACACGCTCGGCCAGGAGCTCACCGTGGACGGCACGTTCACGGCGGGCCAGAAGGTCGACGTCGTCGGTACCTCCAAGGGCAAGGGCTTCGCCGGTGTCATGAAGCGCCACGGCTTCCACGGCGTCGGTGCCTCGCACGGTGCGCACCGCAACCACCGCAAGCCCGGCTCGATCGGTGCTTCCTCGACCCCGTCGCGCGTCTTCAAGGGCATGCGCATGGCTGGTCGTATGGGTGGCGACCGCGTGACCGTCCTCAACCTCACGGTGCACGCCGTCGACGCCGAGAAGGGTCTGCTGCTCGTCAAGGGCGCCGTCCCCGGTGCTCGTGGCCGCTCCGTCTTCGTCCGCACCGCCGTGAAGGGTAAGTGATCATGGCCACCACGACCGCAACCACGATCGACGTCCTCGACGCATCGGGTGTCAAGTCCGGCACCGTCGAGCTCCCCGCAGCTCTCTTCGACGTCGAGACCAACGTCCCGCTGATCCACCAGGTCGTCACCGCGCAGCTCGCAGCCGCGCGTCAGGGCACCCACAAGACCAAGAACCGCGGCGAAGTCCGCGGTGCCGGTCGCAAGCCGTTCAAGCAGAAGGGCACCGGCCGCGCCCGTCAGGGTTCCGTCCGTGCTCCTGAGCACACCGGCGGTGGCGTCGTCCACGGACCGACCCCGCGCGACTACTCGCAGCGCACCCCGAAGAAGATGATCGCCGCTGCTCTGCTCGGCTCGCTCTCGGACCGCGCCCGCGGTGGCCGCATCTCCGCTGTGGAGGGCTTCGTCGCGGCTGAACTGCCGTCGACCAAGACCGCCCGCACGCTCCTCGAGAAGGTCGCGCCCGTCAAGAACGTGCTCGTCGTGCTCGAGACGGACGACGAGCTGACGCTCAAGTCGATCCGCAACCTGTCGAACGTCCACGCGCTCTCGTACGGCCAGCTCAACGCCTACGACGTGCTGCGTTCGGACGCCGTCGTCTTCAGCAAGAGCGCCCTCGACGCCTTCATCGCGTCGAAGACCGCGAAGGAGATCACCGCATGAGCGGCTTCAACAAGGACCCGCGCGACGTCATCATCTCGCCGGTCGTCTCGGAGAAGAGCTACGCGCTCATCGACCAGGGCAAGTACACGTTCATCGTGGACCCCCGCTCGAACAAGACCGAGATCAAGCTCGCCATCGAGAAGATCTTCGACGTCAAGGTCGCGAGCATCAACACGCTGAACCGCCCGGGCAAGACCCGTCGCACCAAGTTCGGTCTCGGCAAGCGCAAGGACACCAAGCGCGCCATCGTGACGCTCAAGTCCGGTTCGATCGACATCTTCACGGCTGTCGGCTGAGGACCAGAGGGATAAATCATGGCTATTCGTAACTACAAGCCGACGACCCCCGGTCGTCGCGGCTCGTCGGTCGCAGACTTCGCTGAGATCACCCGTTCGACTCCGGAGAAGTCCCTGCTTCGTCCGCTGCCGAAGACCGGTGGTCGCAACAGCTCCGGCCGTATCACCACGCGTCACATCGGTGGTGGCCACAAGCGCCAGTACCGCGTGATCGACTTCCGTCGCTCCGACAAGGACGGCGTCGACGCCAAGGTCGCTCACATCGAGTACGACCCCAACCGCACTGCGCGCATCGCGCTCCTGCACTACGTGGACGGCACGAAGCGGTACATCATCGCGCCGAACAAGCTGAAGCAGGGCGACGTCATCGAGCAGGGCCCCGGCGCCGACATCAAGCCCGGCAACAACCTGCCGCTGCGCAACATCCCCGTGGGTACCGTCGTGCACGCCATCGAGCTCCGCCCCGGTGGCGGCGCCAAGATGGCTCGCTCCGCCGGCGCCTCGGTGCGTCTCGTCGCCAAGGACGGCCCCTACGCGCAGCTTCGTCTGCCGTCGGGCGAGGTCCGCAACGTCGACGCACGCTGCCGCGCCACCATCGGCGAGGTCGGCAACGCCGAGCAGTCGAACATCAACTGGGGCAAGGCCGGCCGCATGCGCTGGAAGGGCGTCCGCCCGACCGTCCGTGGTGTCGCCATGAACCCGGTCGACCACCCGCACGGTGGTGGTGAGGGCAAGACGTCCGGTGGTCGTCACCCGGTCAGCCCCTGGGGTCAGTCCGAGGGCCGTACGCGCAAGCCGAACAAGCCGAGCGACAAGCTCATCGTCCGTCGCCGTAACGCCGGCAAGAAGCGCAAGTAGGAGTTCAGAAGATGCCACGCAGTCTGAAGAAGGGCCCCTTCGTCGACGAGCACCTGCTCCGCAAGGTCGTCACGCAGAACGAGGCCAACACCAAGAACGTGATCCGTACGTGGTCGCGTCGGTCGATGATCGTCCCGAACATGCTCGGGCACACGATCGCCGTCCACGACGGCCGCAAGCACATCCCGGTGTTCGTCACCGAGTCGATGGTCGGTCACAAGCTCGGCGAGTTCGCGCCGACCCGCACCTTCCGTGGTCACGTGAAGGACGACAAGAAGGGCCGTCGCCGCTGAGGCGGCGACGCAGAGGAGGAACGAAATGGTGGAGTCGATCGCACGCGTGCGACACATCCGCGTCACGCCTCAGAAGGCCCGTCGCGTCATCGAGCTGATCCGCGGCAAGCAGGCCCACGAGGCCCTCGCCATCCTGAAGTTCGCCCCCCAGGGCGCTTCGGAGCCCGTGTACAAGCTGGTCGCCTCGGCGATCGCGAACGCACGGGTCAAGGCGGACTCGACGAACAGCTTCCTCGACGAGCGCGATCTCTACGTGAGCCGCGTCTTCGTCGACGAGGGCACGACCCTGAAGCGGTTCCAGCCGCGCGCCCAGGGCCGCGCCTTCCGCATCAACAAGCGCACCAGCCACATCACGGTCGTCCTCGCGACGCCCGACGAGGCCGAGGTTGCCGCGACGAGCAAGAAGGCGAGCAAGTAATGGGCCAGAAGGTCAACCCGTACGGCTTCCGTCTCGGGATCACGACGGACCACGTCTCGCACTGGTTCACCGACAGCAAGAAGGCCGGTCAGCGCTACGCCGACTACGTGGCCGAGGACATCAAGGTGCGCGAGTACCTGAAGAAGACCCTCGACCGCGCCGGTGTTGCACGCATCGAGCTCGAGCGCACCCGTGACCGTGTCCGCGTGGACATCCACACGGCTCGCCCGGGCATCGTCATCGGCCGCCGCGGCGCCGAGGCGGAGCGCGTTCGCGGTGAGCTCGAGAAGCTCACCAAGAAGCAGATCCAGCTGAACATCCTCGAGGTCAAGAACCCCGAGACCGAGGCCCAGCTCGTCGCGCAGGGCATCGCCGAGCAGCTCTCCGCTCGTGTCGCGTTCCGTCGCGCCATGCGCAAGGGCCTGCAGGGTGCACAGCGCGCCGGCGCCAAGGGTGTCCGCATCCAGGTGTCGGGCCGTCTCGGCGGCGCCGAGATGTCCCGTTCGGAGTTCTACCGCGAAGGCCGTGTGCCGCTGCACACCCTCCGCGCGAACATCGACTACGGCTTCTACGAGGCCCGGACCACGTTCGGCCGCATCGGCGTGAAGGTCTGGATCTACAAGGGCGACATCACGAACAAGGAGCTCGCTCGCGAGCAGGCGAACCAGCGTTCGTCGCGCCCCGAGCGTCGTGGCGGCCCGCGCGGTGAGCGCGGCGACCGTGGCGGCGACCGTCGTGGCGGCGACCGCGGTGACCGTCGCCCGCAGCAGGCCCCGCAGGACGCGCCGGCCGGCGCAGGAGTTGAGGCGTAACCATGCTTATTCCCCGTCGAGTCAAGCACCGCAAGCAGCACCACCCGAAGCGTTCGGGTCAGGCCACCGGTGGTACCAAGGTCAGCTTCGGTGACTACGGCATCCAGGCCCTCACCCCGGCGTACGTGACCAACCGTCAGATCGAGTCCGCTCGTATCGCCATGACGCGTCACATCAAGCGCGGTGGCAAGGTCTGGATCAACATCTACCCGGACCGTCCGCTGACCAAGAAGCCCGCCGAGACCCGCATGGGTTCCGGTAAGGGTTCGCCCGAGTGGTGGGTCGCGAACGTGAAGCCGGGCCGGGTGCTCTTCGAGCTCTCCGGCGTCAGCGAGGAGATCGCCCGTGAGGCGTTGACTCGTGCAATCCACAAGCTGCCCCTCAAGGCACGCATCATCAAGCGCGAGGAGGGCGACGCATAATGGCGATCGGTTCCAAGGAGCTCCGTCCGACGGAGCTCGACACGTTCGAGAACGAGCGTCTCGCTGACGAGCTGAAGAAGGCCAAGGAGGAACTCTTCAACCTCCGCTTCCAGTCGGCCACCGGCCAGCTGGAGAGCCACGGTCGTCTCCGTGCCGTCAAGCGCGACATCGCCCGCATCTACACCGTCCTCCGCGAGCGCGAGCTCGGCATCCGTGCCACTCCCGCGCCCGTCGAGACCGCCCCCAAGGCCAAGAAGACGACGAAGAAGGCTGACAAGCCGGCCGAGTCGACCGAGGCCGAGACCGCCGAGGAGAAGTAATGGCGAACGAAGAGAAGAACTCCGCCGCCCTCACTCGCGGCTACCGCAAGACGCGTCGCGGCTACGTGACGAGCGACAAGATGGACAAGACCATCGTGGTCGAGGTCGAGGACCGCGTGAAGCACGCGCTCTACGGCAAGATCATCCGTCGCACGTCCAAGGTGAAGGCCCACGACGAGCTCGGCACCGCTGGTGTCGGCGACCTCGTCGTGATCAGCGAGACCCGTCCCCTCAGCGCGTCCAAGCGCTGGCGCCTGGTCGAGATCCTCGAGAAGGCCAAGTAGGCCTCGGCCTGCTTCGGAATAGGAGACAGCAGTGATTCAGCAGGAATCCCGCCTGAAGGTCGCCGACAACACGGGTGCCAAGGAGATCTTGACCATCCGCGTGCTCGGTGGCTCGGGTCGTCGCTACGCCGGCCTCGGTGACGTCATCGTCGCCACGGTGAAGGACGCCATCCCCGGCGGCAACGTGAAGAAGGGTGACGTCGTCAAGGCGGTCATCGTTCGCACCAAGAAGGAGACCCGTCGTCAGGACGGCTCCTACATCAAGTTCGACGAGAACGCGGCAGTGATCCTCAAGGCCGACGGCGACCCGCGCGGTACGCGCATCTTCGGTCCGGTCGGTCGCGAGCTCCGTGACAAGAAGTTCATGAAGATCATCTCGCTCGCGCCGGAGGTGCTGTAAGCCATGGCGAACATCAAGAAGGGTGACCTCGTCCAGGTCATCACGGGCGCGACGCAGGAGCGTGGCGGCGACCGTGGCAAGCAGGGCAAGGTCATCGAGGTCCTCAAGGACAAGAACCGCGTCGTCGTCGAGGGCGTGAACTTCGTCACGAAGCACGTCCGCGTCGGTCAGACGCAGCGTGGTTCGAAGACCGGTGGCATCGAGCAGCACGAAGCCTCGATCCACGTCTCGAACGTCGCACTCGTCGACCCGAAGACGAAGAAGCCGACGCGTGTCGGTTTCCGCACCGAAGAGGTGGAGAAGGACGGCGTCAAGAAGACCGTCCGTGTCCGCTACGCGAAGAAGTCTGGTGAGAAGCTCTGATGACTGACACGACTGCTGCGCCCGCTGGCAAGATCCAGCCGCGCCTCAAGCAGAAGTACCTGGCCGAGATCAAGACGGCCCTCACCGAGCAGTTCGGTTACGCGAACGTGAACCAGGTCCCCGGCCTGGTCAAGGTCGTCGTGAACACCGGTGTCGGCGAGGCCGCTCGTGACTCCAAGATCATCGAGGGGGCCATCAAGGACCTCACGGCGATCACGGGTCAGAAGCCCCAGGTCAACATCGCCCGCAAGTCCATCGCGCAGTTCAAGCTGCGCGAGGGTCAGGCCATCGGCGCGCACGTCACCCTCCGCGGTGACCGCGCGTGGGAGTTCCTCGACCGCCTGGTGACGCTCGCACTGCCCCGCATCCGCGACTTCCGCGGTCTCAGCGACAAGCAGTTCGACGGCAACGGCAACTACACGTTCGGTCTCACGGAGCAGTCCGTGTTCCACGAGATCGACCAGGACCGCATCGATCGTGTCCGCGGCTTCGACATCACTGTCGTGACCACCGCGAAGACGGACGACGAGGGACGCGCGCTGCTCCGCCAGCTCGGCTTCCCGTTCCGCTCCAACGAGCAGACGGTCTAAACTACTTCGGGCGGTGCGGGCCGGAGGATTCACGTCCTCCGGCCCGCACGCACGAACACACCGATCTCGGGGAACCGCCCCGGGATCACTCGATCGCTCAGGTCGGCATTCGTGGAACGGGTGTCGAAACCAGGTGAGAAATGGACGAACATCATGACGATGACCGATCCGGTCGCAGACATGCTGACCAGATTGCGGAACGCGAACTCCGCGCACCACGACGCAGTCGCGCTCCCGAGCTCCAAGCTCAAGAAGAACATCGCCGACATCCTCAAGCGTGAGGGCTACATCAGCGAGTGGAAGGTGGAGGACGCCCGAGTCGGGCAGACCCTCACCATCGACCTGAAGTACGGCCCCGAGCGCGAGCGTTCGATCGCCGGCATCAAGCGCGTCTCGAAGCCGGGCCTCCGGGTCTACGCGAAGTCGACGGAGATCCCCCAGGTCCTCGGTGGCCTCGGCGTGGCGATCCTCTCGACCTCCTCCGGCCTCCTGACCGACCGCGAAGCCGAGCAGAAGGGCGTGGGTGGGGAAGTCCTCGCCTACGTGTGGTGATCGACAATGTCACGAATCGGACGTCTCCCCATCGACATCCCCGCCGGCGTCACCGTCTCCGTTGACGGTCAGAACGTGGCGGTCAAGGGCCCGAAGGGCGAGCTCGCGCTCGTCATCGCGGAGCCCATCCAGGCCAAGGTCGAGGAGAACCAGGTCCTCGTCACCCGTCCGGACGACGAGCGCGAGTCGCGTTCGCTCCACGGACTGACCCGGACCCTCATCGCCAACAACATCATCGGCGTGACCCAGGGCTACACCAAGGGCCTCGAGGTCGTCGGCACCGGTTACCGTGTCGCGGCCAAGGGCTCGAACCTCGAGTTCGCGCTCGGGTACTCCCACTCGATCACGGTCGAGCCGCCGGCGGGCATCAGCTTCGCGGTGGAGGGCAACAACAAGGTCACCGTCGCCGGTATCGACAAGCAGGCTGTCGGCGAGGTCGCCGCGAACATCCGGAAGCTCCGGAAGCCCGAGCCCTACAAGGGCAAGGGTGTCCGTTACGCCGGCGAGAACGTGCGCCGCAAGGCCGGAAAGTCAGGTAAGTGATCATGGGACTCCTCAAGACACGAGGCAAGAGCAAGGCGGCCGCCAAGGCGCGTCGTCACAACCGTCTCCGCAAGAAGATCACCGGCACCGAGGCTCGTCCCCGTCTCGCCGTCACCCGCTCGTCGCGTCACGTGTTCGTGCAGGTCATCGACGACTCGAAGGGTCACACCCTCGCCAGCGCCTCGACGATGGAGGCAGACCTCCGCTCGTTCGACGGCGACAAGACCGCCAAGGCCCGTCGCGTCGGTGAGCTCCTCGCCGAGCGCGCGAAGTCGGCTGGCGTCGAGGCCGTGGTCTTCGACCGCGGTGGCAGCAAGTACGCCGGTCGCGTCGCCGCGATCGCCGATGGTGCCCGTGAAGGAGGGCTGAACCTGTGAGCGACAACGCGAACACCAACGAAGACGCCAAGACCGAGGCCGTCGAGGCCACGGAGACCGAGGCAGTCGAGACCACGGAGACCACCGAGGCGAGCACGGAGGCCACGGCCACCGAGGCAACCGCCGAGGCGACCACCGAGGGCGCCAAGACCGGCAAGGAGGCGGAGGCACCTGCCGTCGCCGAGCGTCCGGTCGAGACCGCCGCGGGCTCCGCGTCCAACAACCGCGACTCCGCTGACAACCGTGGCCGTCGTGGTGGCGGTCGTGACCGTCAGCAGGGCCGCGACCGCAACAACCGCGGTGGCGACAGCCAGTTCCTCGAGCGCGTGGTGACCATCAACCGCGTCTCGAAGGTCGTCAAGGGTGGTCGTCGCTTCAGCTTCACGGCGCTCGTCGTCGTCGGTGACGGCAACGGCCTCGTGGGCGTCGGCTACGGCAAGGCCAAGGAGGTCCCCACGGCGATCTCCAAGGGTGTCGAAGAGGCGAAGAAGAACTTCTTCCGCGTCCCCCGCGTCGGCAACACGATCCCGCACCCGGTGCAGGGTGAAGCCGCCGCTGGCGTCGTCCTCCTGCGTCCGGCCGGCCCCGGTACCGGTGTCATCGCCGGTGGTCCGGTCCGCGCCGTGCTCGAGTGCGCCGGCATCCACGACGTCCTGAGCAAGTCGCTCGGCTCGTCGAACACCATCAACATCGTGCACGCGACCGTCGAGGCTCTGAAGCAGCTCGAGGAGCCCCGCGCCGTCGCGAGCCGTCGTGGCCTCGACGTCGAGCGGGTCGTCCCGGCCCGTCTGCTCCAGGCCGAGGCCGCAGCCCTGCGTGCCGCGACCGAGAAGGCAGGTGCGTGATGGCGATGCTGAAGATCACGCAGATCAAGTCCGTTATCAGCGAGAAGCAGTACCAGCGCGACACCCTGCGCAGCCTGGGCCTCAAGCGCATCGGCCGTTCGGTCGAGCGTGAGGACAACTCCCAGAACCGCGGGTACATCGCGACGGTGGCGCACCTCGTGAAGGTCGAGGAGGTCGACGCATGAGCGACGAGAAGAACGAGCGCGTGCAGGTGCTGAAGCTGCACCACCTCCGTCCCGCAGAGGGCGCCAAGAAGGACCGCACCCGTGTGGGTCGCGGTGAGGGCTCGAAGGGCAAGACCGCTGGGCGTGGTACCAAGGGCACGAAGGCCCGTTACCAGGTCCGGGTCGGCTTCGAGGGTGGGCAGATGCCGCTGCACATGCGCACCCCGAAGCTCCGCGGGTTCAAGAACCCGTTCCGGGTCGAGTACCAGGTCGTGAACCTGGACAAGATCTCGGAGCTCTACCCCGACGGTGGCGACGTCACCGTTGCGGGCCTGGTCGCCAAGGGCGCCGTCCGCAAGAACGAGAAGGTCAAGGTTCTCGGTCAGGGTGACATCTCCGTGAAGATCACGGTCACGGTCGACAAGGTCTCGGCGTCCGCCGCCGAGAAGATCGTGGCTGCTGGCGGCACCGTCTCCCAGTAACCCCCGTCGGCGGCCCGTGCGTTTGCGCACGGGCCGCCGTTACGGTTTCCTTGACAGTGGCCGGCATCCGTCGGCCAGGTCGGCCCTGCCGACCGAAACCGGTCCGGCCGCGATCGACGGCCCCGGTCCCACAAGTTCGGAGTCATCGTGTTCAGAGCGGTCGCGCGCATCATGCGCACCCCTGATCTTCGCAAGAAGATCGGCTTCACCCTCGCGATCATCGCGCTGTTCCGTCTCGGGTCGTACATCCCGGCACCGTTCGTCGACTACGCCGCCGTGCAGAGCTGTCTCGCCAGCGCGTCGTCCTCCGGCGGTCTCTACGACCTCATCAACCTCTTCTCCGGCGGCGCGCTGCTGAAGCTCTCGGTCTTCGCGCTCGGCATCATGCCGTACATCACGTCGTCGATCATCGTGCAGCTCCTGCGTGTGGTCATCCCGCACTTCGACACCCTCTACAAGGAGGGCCAGTCGGGCCAGGCGAAGCTGACGCAGTACACGCGCTACCTCACGATCGCACTCGGTGTCCTGCAGTCCACGACGCTGATCACGGTCGCCCGCTCCGGCGCCCTGTTCGGCACCAACGCCTCCGCGTCCTGCACCTCGATCATCTCGAACGACAGCTGGTACGCCATCATGCTGATGGTCGTCACGCTGACCGCCGGCACCGGCCTCATCATGTGGATGGGCGAGCTCGTCACCGAGCGCGGCATCGGCAACGGCATGTCGCTCCTGATCTTCACGTCGATCGCGGCGCAGTTCCCGTCGGCGCTCTGGGCGATCGAGCAGTCGCAGTCGTTCGAGCTCTTCCTGTTCGTGATCCTGGTCGGACTCGTGATCATGATGGCCGTCGTGTTCGTCGAGCAGTCACAGCGGCGGATCCCCGTGCAGTACGCCAAGCGCATGGTCGGGCGGCGGACGTACGGCGGCAACAACACCTACATCCCGATCAAGGTCAACATGGCCGGCGTCGTGCCCGTCATCTTCGCCTCGTCGCTGCTGTACCTGCCGGCTCTGATCGCGCAGTTCAACCAGCCCTCGGACGGCTCCGAGCCGGCCGCGTGGGTGACCTGGATCCAGAACAACCTGACCTCGGGTGACAACTGGTTCTACATGGTCCTGTACTTCCTGCTCATCGTCGGGTTCACGTACTTCTACGTGGCGATCACCTTCAACCCCGAAGAGGTCGCCGACAACATGAAGAAGTACGGCGGGTTCATCCCCGGCATCCGTGCCGGTCGTCCGACCGCCGAGTACCTCGACTACGTCCTCACCCGGGTGACGCTGCCCGGCTCGCTCTACCTCGGTCTCATCGCGCTCATCCCGCTGGCAGCACTGGCGCTGTTCGGCGCGAACCAGAACTTCCCGTTCGGTGGCGCGAGCATCCTCATCATCGTGGGTGTCGGTCTCGAGACCGTGAAGCAGATCGACTCGCAGCTGCAGCAGCGTCACTACGAAGGGCTTCTCCGTTGAGCGCACGTCTCATCATCGTCGGACCTCCCGGAGCCGGGAAGGGCACCCAGGCCGGCCGCATCGCTGACTCCCTCGGGATCCCCGCGATCTCGACCGGGGACATCTTCCGCAAGAACGTGGCAGAGGGCACCCCACTCGGCGTGCAGGCGAAGGCGATCATGGACGCCGGCGACTACGTGCCGGACTCCCTGACGAACGAGCTCGTGAAGTCCCGGCTGCAGGAGCCCGACGCCGAGCACGGGTTCCTGCTGGACGGGTACCCGCGCACGGTCGGTCAGGTCGAGTACCTCGACGCGCTGCTCGCCGAGCAGGGCACCCCGATCGACGCCGTCGTGCAGCTCGTCGCCGACCAGGACGAGCTCGTCGGCCGCCTGCTCAAGCGTGCCGAGGACCAGGGTCGCAGCGACGACAACGAGGAGACGATCCGTCGCCGTCAGCAGGTGTACGCCGAGCAGACGGCGCCCATCGTGGCGGCGTACGGCGAGCGTGGCCTGGTGGTCGACGTCGACGGCCTCGGCGCGATCGACGAGGTCGGCGACCGCATCCAGACGGCACTGGCGGGCCGCGGGCTCTCCGCGACCGTCTGACCAGCGTGGTGCGGTTCAAGAAGCCCTCGATCTACAAGACCCCGGACGAGCTCCGGGCGATGGTCCGGCCGGGCCTGCTGACCGCCGAGGCGCTCGACGCCGTCCGTGCAGCGATCCGCCCGGGCATCACGACCGGCGAACTCGACGCGATCGCCGAGCGCACCATCCGTGACGGCGGTGGAGTCCCGAACTTCCAGCTCGTGCCCGGCTACCGCCACACGCTGTGCGTGTCGGTGAACGACGAGATCGTGCACGGGATCCCCGGTGAGCGCGTCCTCGCGCCCGGCGACATCGTGTCGGTGGACGCCGGCGCCGAGGTCGACGGCTGGAACGGCGACAGCGCGTTCACGACGGTCGTGCCCGGTGGCGACGCCACGGTCACCGCAGCGCGGCAGACGCTCTGCGACACGACCGAGCGGTCGCTCTGGCACGGCATCGCCGCGCTCGCCCACGCGAAGAACCTGCACGAGGTGGGCTCCGCGGTGGAAGACGCGATCGACGAGACCGGCGCGTGGGGCATCGTCGAGGACTACACCGGTCACGGCATCGGCCGGTCGATGCACGAGGACCCGCCGGTCTTCAACTACCGCGTCCGTGGCGCCGGACCTGCCGTCAAGCCGGGGCTGGTGGTCGCCATCGAACCGATGGTCACGGCCGGCACGATCGACAGCTCGACGGACGACGACGACTGGACCGTCCGCACGCTCGACGGCTCCGACGCCGCCCACTGGGAGCACAGCGTCGCGGTGCACGCGGCTGGGATCTGGGTGCTCACGGCCGCCGACGGCGGCGCTCGGGGCCTGGCCCCGCTGGGTGTGACGCCCGTCCCGATCCCGTAGGACGGGCCTCCAGTCCGGATCCGGTGCCCACGCTCGGCGTACCTGCGCGACGCGCGCATCTGCGCGACGCGACGGCCGGGAGGCCCGGCTGACGTCCGACGCGTCGCCCACCTCGCGCGGACCCGCCCGACCAGTGCCGGACGGACGCCCTGGCGTCGCGTCAGTTGCCGACGGAGCAGGTCTCCTCGGAGGCGCTCTGCCCGGTGATCGACGAGGGCAGCGGCGTCGCCGACGCGGTCGGCGTCCGAGTGGCGGTCGCGCTCGGCGTCGCTGACGGCGTGCCGGCGGTCGACGGGGTCCCGGACGAACCCGTGGTGCCGGACGACCCGGTGCCGGTCGAGGTCCCGCCGCCCGACGGCGACTCCTCGGACGCGCGACCGGTGCTCGAGTCGCTCAGCGAGGACCGGACGTCGTTCTGCAGCGCCACGTTCAGGGTGTGGGCCGTCTCCTGGTCGACGATCACCCGGGCGCTGTCAGCGGGGTCGTCGGCCACCGGGTACTGCACGAAGAGCATGTTGGCCGTGCTCATCCCCCGCAGCGCCGCGGCGAGCTTGACCAGGGTGCCGGTCTGGGCCAGGCCGTCGGACAGCGTCATGTTGGACAGGGCGGCACCGGCCAGCTTGTAGAGCGTGATCGGGTTCGAGAGCGTGCCGTCCGAGGTGACCTTGCGGAGGAGCGCCGACAGGAACACCTGCTGCGAGCTGATGCGGGCGAGGTCGCTGCCGTCGCCGACCCCGTGGCGGGTGCGCAGGAAGGCGAGGGCGTCCGAGCCCTCGAGGGAGTGCGAGCCCGTCGTGAGGTGCAGGCCGGTGAACGTGTCGTCGATCGGCTCGGCGACGCACACGTCCACGCCGCCGAGGGCGTTCGACATCTCGATCACGCCGTCGAAGGTGATGAGCCCGGCGTAGGGGATGCTCAGGCCGGTCAGGTTCTCGACCGTGTCCACGACGCAGGAGACGCCGCCGTTGCCGAGCGCGGTGTTGAACATCGCCGAGGTGGACGCGGGGTAGGTCGTGCCGGTCGCGGGGTTGGTGCAGGCCGGGATCGGGACCATCAGGTCACGGGGGAAGCTGACCGCGGTGAGCTGCTGGTGGTCCGCCGAGATGTGGATGAGCATCGTGACGTCGTTGCGGGCGCCCTCGACGTCCTCGTCGGAGTCGAACTGGCCGACCCGGGTGTCGCTGCCGATGAGCAGGATGTTCGCCCCGCCCTTGATCGCCGAGATGTCCGCGGTCTTGGCGGTGTTCTGGTCGTCGGTGCTCAGTGCGACGGTCTGCGGGGCGGTGGCGAGCTGCGCCCCGGCGATCGCGGCGACGCTGGTGCCGCTGACGAGCAGGACGGCGACGGTGGCCGCGACGACGGTGACGAGCGTGCCCCAACCCCGACGACGGGCCTGCTTGCCGTGGCTGGCGAAGGGGCGTCGGGTGGCGTCGGGCACGTGTTCTCCGTTCGGTGGTCCGGCGCGAACTGCTGGTGCGGCGGACGTGGCTGCGGAGCCAAACTACGGTTCGCGCGCTGGTGCGCGCCCTGAGCGCGCCGTCAAACCACTGTGGAACGCTCAGCCACGGTTCCGGAAGCCCCAGACGTGGGGTGTTCCGCGTCCGCACTTGGCAATTGCGGGTTTACCACATAAGATCGATCTTTGGTGTGTCATGCCCTCTCGGGTGTGGCGACCGACCCGCAGACCGGTTCGGGGATCACACCTGTTCCACAACCAAGCGACAGTGAGGCTATGGCCAAGAAAGACGGCGTCATCGAGATCGAAGGCTCGGTGCTCGAAGCTCTGCCCAACGCGATGTTCCGCGTTGAGCTGACGAACGGACACAAGGTCCTCGCGCACATCTCCGGGAAGATGCGCCAGCACTACATCCGCATCCTCCCCGAGGACCGCGTGATCGTGGAGCTGAGCCCGTACGACCTGACCCGCGGCCGGATCGTCTACCGCTACAAGTGATCCGCGAGCTGGAAAGGAACGGCACGGCAATCCTGCCGAGCACGAAGCCAGCGAGCACGAGGAAAGAACCATGAAGGTCAACCCCAGCGTCAAGCCCATCTGCGAACACTGCCGTGTGATTCGCCGCAAGGGCCGCGTCATGGTGATCTGCAAGAGCAACCCGCGTCACAAGCAGCGCCAGGGCTAGTCCCGGGCGCGTGACCGGCACCGGTGTCCCTCGGACACCAGGCTGCTCGAGCACGACCCACAACTGAAGATCGACAACGCAGTACCAGAACCCGGTCGCACGACGGCCGGGGGACACCTCGGGGCGGAGGCCCGAGCACCGGTACTGCGCCACACCTCCATCGACAACAGGAGCAGCCATCACATGGCACGTCTAGCAGGCGTCGACATCCCGCGCGAGAAGCGCGTGGAGATCGCACTCACGTACATCTACGGCGTCGGCCGTACCCGCGCCGTCCAGGCACTGACGGAGACCGGTATCTCCGGTGACATCCGCGTCAAGGACCTGACCGACGACCAGCTCGTCGCCCTCCGTGACTTCATCGAGGGCAACTTCAAGGTCGAGGGTGACCTCCGCCGTGAGGTCGCCGCCGACATCCGCCGCAAGGTCGAGATCGGCAGCTACGAGGGTCTCCGCCACCGTCGTGGTCTCCCGGTGCGCGGTCAGCGCACCAAGACCAACGCTCGTACCCGCAAGGGCCCGAAGCGCACCGTGGCAGGCAAGAAGAAGGCTCGATAGGAGACCCCGATGGCTACCCCCAAGACTGCCGCGCGCAAGCCGCGCCGCAAGGAGAAGAAGAACGTCGCTGTGGGCCAGGCCCACATCAAGAGCACGTTCAACAACACGATCGTCAGCATCACCGACCCGTCGGGTGCCGTCCTCAGCTGGGCGTCCTCGGGTGCCGTGGGCTTCAAGGGTTCGCGCAAGTCGACGCCGTTCGCGGCGCAGCTCGCCGCCGAGTCCGCTGCGCGTCAGGCGCAGGAGCACGGCGTCAAGAAGGTCGACGTCTTCGTGAAGGGCCCGGGTTCGGGTCGCGAGACCGCGATCCGCTCCCTCCAGGCCGCTGGCCTCGAGGTCGGCTCGATCAACGACGTCACGCCGCAGGCGCACAACGGGTGCCGCCCGCCCAAGCGCCGTCGCGTCTGACGCGAGGAGCAACCGGCCGCGCCCTGCTCGTCCCCTGAGCGGATCCGTTCCGGCGAGGGCGGGCAGGGCCCGCGGCCATTCCTGGTCGTTCGATCGCGCACGTGTGTGCGCGTGATCACAACTCAACAGACCCGTCGGGGCCCATGCGGCCCCGTCGTACCGCCAAGTGTCATATAGCGGACACTTCGCCGAAAGGAATCCCACAGTGCTCATTGCACAGCGCCCCACCCTGACCGAGGAGCCGATCTCCGAGCACCGCTCGCGCTTCGTCATCGAGCCGCTCGAGCCGGGCTTCGGTTACACCCTCGGCAACTCGCTGCGCCGCACGCTCCTCTCCTCGATCCCCGGCGCGGCTGTCACCAGCATCCGCATCGACGGCGTCCTCCACGAGTTCAGCACCGTTCCCGGTGTCAAGGAAGACGTCACCGAGATCATCCTCAACATCAAGAGCCTGGTCGTCTCCAGCGAGCACGACGAGCCCATCACGGCGTACCTGCGCAAGCAGGGTGCCGGTCAGGTCACCGCAGCGGACATCTCCGCTCCGGCCGGCGTCGAGATCCACAACCCGGAACTCGTCATCGCGACCCTGAACGACACCGCGCGCTTCGAGCTCGAGCTCACGATCGAGCGTGGCCGTGGCTACGTCTCGGCGACGCAGAACCGTTCCGAGTTCAGCGAAGCCGGTCAGATCCCGATCGACTCGATCTACTCGCCGGTCCTCAAGGTCACCTACCGCGTTGAGGCGACGCGTGCCGGTGAGCGCACGGACTTCGACCGCCTGGTCGTCGACGTCGAGGCGAAGCCGGCCATCACGCCGCGCGACGCCATCGCGTCGGCCGGTCGCACGCTGGTCGAGCTGTTCGGGCTCGCTCGCGAGCTCAACACGGCGGCCGAGGGCATCGAGATCGGCCCCGCGCCGGTCGACGCCGTGCTCTCGAACGAACTGCAGACCCCGATCGAGGACCTCGACCTGTCGGTCCGCAGCTACAACTGCCTGAAGCGGGAGGGCATCAACACGGTGTCCGAGCTCGTCGCCCTGTCGGAGACGCAGCTCATGAACATCCGCAACTTCGGTCAGAAGTCGGTGGACGAGGTCAAGGACAAGCTCACCGAGCTCGGCCTGTCCCTCAAGGACACCGTCCCCGGATTCGACGGCGCCCACTTCTACAGCGGGTACGACGAGGACGAGTCCAACAACTGACCTCGCGCTCACGCGCAAGCGCGCTGACACCGCGCGCACCACTTTCACCACTGGAGAACTGACATGCCGAAGCCCACCAAGGGCCCCCGCCTCGGTGGCGGTCCCGCCCACGAGCGCCTGCTCCTGAGCAACCTCGCCAACGCCCTCTTCACGCACGGTCGCATCACGACCACCGAGACGAAGGCCAAGCGCCTCCGTCCGGTCGCCGAGCGTCTCATCACGTTCGCGAAGCGCGGCGACCTGCACGCGCGTCGTCGTGTGATCAGCATCCTGCGCGACAAGTCCGTCGTGCACACGCTGTTCACCGAGATCGCCCCCCAGGTCGAGGACCGCCAGGGCGGTTACACCCGCATCACGAAGCTCGGCTTCCGTAAGGGCGACAACGCCCCGCTGGCGTCGATCGAGCTCGTCCTCGAGCCCGTCTCGAGCACGCCCGCTCCGGTCAAGCGCAACTCGGCTCCGGCCGCTGCTGCCGCTCCGGTCGACGAGCCCGCCGCTGACGAGACCACCGAGGAGGCCCCGGTCGAGGAGACCGAGACCACCGAGGAGTCCGCTCCGGTCGAGACCGAGTCCGAGACCGAAGCTGCTGCCGAGGTCGAGGCCGACGCCGCCGAGAAGTCTGACGACGCCGACACCAAGTAGTCCGGTGCCCTCCGGGGCGCTGCACCACCACGAGGAAGCCCCCGCGACCCAGGTCGCGGGGGCTTCCTCGCGTCCGAGGCTGGTCACGGGCACGGACGGCTCGGCGTAACGTCCCCGGCCGGGTGCGAGGGAAGGAAGTCATGGCGTTCCAGCACGTTGCGGGTCTGGGGACGAGGGTCTGGCGGTGGAGCCGGACCTCGGGCACGCAGCCGCGCCTGCTGCACGCCGGCAAGGCCGCCGCCGCCGCCGTGATCGCGTGGTTCGTGGCGCGGCACATCCCGGGCGTCGCGGCCGAGTACCCGTACTACGCACCGCTCGGCGCCGTCGTCGCGATGCAGACCACGGTGTTCGCGGGCATCCGGAGTGGCGTGCAGACCCTGGTCGGGATCGCCCTCGGCATCCTCATCGCCGCGTTCACGATGTGGGTCGGCGACCCCGGCTTCCTCGCGATCGCGCTCGCGGTCGGTGTCGGGGTGCTGGTCGGCGGGTTCCGTGTGCTGGGGGAGGGCAGCTCGTGGGTGTCCACCGCGGCGCTCTTCGTGCTGCTCGTCGGTGGCGCGAACGCCGAGGGTTACTCGCTCGGCTACCTCGTGCAGATGGCCGTGGGGGTCGTCATCGGACTGTTGGTCAATTTCCTGGTGTTCCCGCCGCTGCACTTCTGGGACGCCGAACACCGCATCGACGCGGTGAACGGTGTGCTGGCGGACCACCTCGACGGGCTGGCGGCCGTGCTCGAGGAGGGCAAGCGCGACGAGAAGGTGTGGGACCACCAGCAGGACCGCCTGGACCGCGCGATCGCGGACGTGCGGTCGCGGGTGGCGATCGCGCACGAGAGCCGCCGGCTCAACCCCCGTGGTGCACTGCGCGGGTCGCGAGCGCGGCTCCAGAAGGACGGCGGACGCTTCCGGGCCCTGGAGCGGGTCGCCTGGTACACGACCGACCTCACCGAGCTCGTGGCCCGCTCCGGCCCGGTGTCCGAGGGCGTCGGGCGTCCGGACCCGGCGTTCGCCACCCCCATCGCCGAGGCGCTGCGGAAGATCGCCAGCACGATCCGCGGCGACTCCCCGGAGGACCAGGCCGAAGAAGCCATCGCTCGACTCGAGGCAGCGCTCGACGCGTCGCGTGAGAACCCCTCCCACGTCGCGGTCACCTCGGCCGCGCTCGTCGCCCTGCGGGGGATCGTCGAGTCCGAGCGACGCGTCACCGACGACCTCGACACCCGGACGGGTCCGTCGGCGTTCGGCCGTCCGCGCGGCTGAGCGGGTGCGGGCGGTCGCCGTCCGGCAGATCCAGCGCGGGCCGGGAGGCACGGATCACCCCCGCTACGGTGGTCACGTGGACGAGACGGTCGGCTTCCAGGACCCCGACAGCACGGGCGACGTGCGGCTGCGGTTGGACATCGCCTACGACGGGGCGGCGTTCTCCGGGTGGGCCCGGCAGCCGGGGCTCCGGACCGTGCAGGGCGCGCTCGAGACCGCACTCGCCACCGTCTTCACCCGCTGGGGCGAACCGCCGTTGCTCACCGTCGCCGGACGCACCGACGCCGGGGTGCACGCCACGGGGCAGGTCGCGCACCTGGACCTGTCGGCGGAGCAGTGGGCTGCGCTCACCGCCAAGCGCGGGTCGGGCCGCTCACCGCTCGACGGGCTGCTCAAGCGGGTCAACGGCATCGCGGCACCCGAGGGGGACGTCGTCGTCACCGGAGCTTCGGTGGCGCCCGCCGGGTTCGACGCGCGGTTCTCGCCGCTCTGGCGCCGGTACGAGTACCGGATCGCGGACGCCGACGCCCCGCGCGATCCACGTCGTCGTGGGCACACGGTCTGGCACGCGGCGCGGCTCGATCCGGCAGCAATGGAGCGCGGTGCGCTGACGTTGCTCGGGCTGCACGACTTCGCGACGTTCTGCAAGCCGCGCGAGGGGGCGACGACCATCCGGACGTTGCAGCAGTTCCGCTGGGACCGCGAGCCGGACGGTGTGCTGGTGGCGCGCCTCCAGGCCGACGCCTTCTGCCACTCGATGGTGCGGGCGATGGTCGGCGCGACCATCGCCGTGGGCGAGGGCCGTTTCGGCCCGGACCGCCTCGAGGAACTGCGCGTCGCCGAGGAGCGCACGAGCGCCTTCAAGACGGCGCCGGCGAAGGGACTGACGCTGACCGAGGTGGGGTACCCGGCGGACGCGGAGCTCGCGGAGCGGGCGGAGCAGACCCGAGCCCGACGGTCGGTGGACGGTACCGTCGAGGGATGAGCCCGCGCGAACCCCGTTCCGTCGTGTCCGTCGCCCCCGGAGTCGTCTTCGTCGAGGGCCCGGTGTCCAACTGGGTGGTGCTGGCGGAGGAGGACGGCGTCGCGCTGATCGACGCCGGGTACCCGGCCGACACCGACCTCGTGCTCGACACCGTGCGCGCCGCCGGACACGACCCCGCAGACCTGCGTCGCGTCTACGTGACGCACGGACACGTCGACCACGTCGGCGGCATCCCCGGGATCCTCGAGCGGTACCCCGACGTCGAGGTGCTCGCCCACGCCGACGAGCTCGCCAACGTGCGCGGACCGGAACGGCAGCAGGTCACGCCGGCGGAGATCGGCGGCCGGCTCGCCAGCCCCCGCGTGCTCGCCTGGCTGGCGCGGGCCATCCGATCCGACGCCCTGCGACCCACCACCGTGCCGTCCGCTCGCGCGTTCACCGGTGCGGACTTCGCAGGTCGGGCGATCTCGCCGTTCCCGGCCGTCGGCCACACCGACGGCTCGACCGCGTACCTGCTGCCCGCGGCGGATGCGATCGTCACGGGCGACGCGGTCGTCAGCCGACACGACACCCAGCCGGGGTCGTGGGCCCCGCGCCCGCGGATGATCACACCGTTCTTCACCGCCGACCAGGACCGCGCGCTCGAGTCGGCACGGGCGCTGCCGTTCCCGGCCCTCGTGCTGCCGGGACACGGACCGGCCGTCCGACGTGTGGGCGGGACCTGGATGCCGATCGGCTGATGCCGCGCGATCGGCTGATGTTGCCGAACGCAATCATTTACCTCGACGCAACCTGAATGTCCCCGCAGGTCGGTAGCGTGCGGGCATGGCCAACACCCTCGGGCGCACTCTGCTGTGCGCCACGGCGGCCGCGACGCTCCTCGCGGCCCCACTCGTCACCGTCACCGCAGCGACCGCGAACCCCGAGGGGACCGGCCTCGTCATCGAGGAGGCCTACCTGAAGGCGGGGAGCAAGGGCGCGTTCTACAACGAGAAGTTCGTCGAGATCGGCAACCCGACCGACGCCGCCGTGTCGCTCGACGGGTGGTCGTTGCAGTACCGGTCCGCCACGGGCGCCGGCACGTTCTCGGCCAGTGCGCTCCAGGGCACCGTGCCGGCGAAGGGCACCTTCCTGGTGTCGATGGCGGGCAACGGCGGGGCCAGCCCGGCTGGCGAGGACCTGCCCGCAGCCGACGACACCGCGACGCTCAACCCGTCGGGCACCACCGGCACGCTCGTGCTGTCCGACGCCACCGCACCCCTGGCGCTCGCCGCCGGACCCGTCGCCACCGGCACCGACGGCGTGGTCGACCTGCTCGGCTACGGCGCCTCGAACACGTACGAGTCGACCGTGCGCACCGTGACCGGGGACAACTCCGTGCCGAACGGCCTGGTCCGCCAGGGCACCACGGACACCGACGTCAACGGTGCGGACTTCTCGGTGACGACCACGCTCACCCCGCGGAACGCCGCGGGCGAGACCACTGCACCGACCGCGCCCACGGAACCGACCGACCCGGGTGACGGCGGGACCCCCACGCCCGGCACCCCCGCCGAGACGGTGACCATCGCCCAGCTGCAGGGCACCACGGACACCTCGCCGTACGCCGGCAAGAACGTCACGACCGACGGCGTCGTCACCGCGGTCTACGGCACCGGCGGCTTCAACGGCTACACGATCCAGACCCCGGACACCGGCGGCGCGATCAACCTCTCCGCCCACACCGCGTCCGACGCCGTGTTCGTCTTCTCGTCCGCCACCGCCGGGCTGGTGCACGAGGGCGACCACGTGCGGGTCACCGGCGCCGTGTCCGAGTACTTCGGCCTGACCGAGCTCACGGTGTCCGGGGCCTCGTCGCTGCAGCAGCTGGACGACACCGTCGCGGCACCGCAGCCGGCCGCGGTCGCGTTCCCGTCGTCCGACGCCCAGCGCGAGTCGCTCGAGAGCATGCTCGTCGCTCCCCAGGGGGCGTACACCGTCGCCGACAACTACACGACGAACCAGTACGGCGAGGTCGTGCTCGCCAGCGGCACGAAGCGTCTCATCCAGCCGACCGAGGTCGGCCGCCCGGGCAGCGCCGCGGCGAAGGCCGTCGAGGCCGACAACGCGGCGCGCAAGGTCACGCTCGACGACGGTGCGAGCACCAACTTCCTGACCGCGGCGAACCAGGGCATCCCGGTGTCGTGGCTCACCCAGGGCCCGGTCACCGTCGGGGCCGCCGCCACCTTCACCGAGCCGGTCGTCCTGGACTACCGCAACAACGGGTGGAAGTTCCAGCCGACCGCGCCGATCACGGGTGCGACCCCGGCCGCCGAACTGCCGGCGTCGTTCTCGAAGGTGCGCCAGCCGGCGCCGCAGGACGTCGGTGGTGACCTGAAGCTCGCCGGCTTCAACGTCCTCAACTACTTCCCGACCACGGGCGACGAGCTCACCGGCTGCAAGTACTACACGGACCGTGCCGGGGACCCCGTCACGGTCAACTCGGGCTGCGACGCCCGCGGTGCCGCCGAGCAGGAGGACTTCCTGCGTCAGCAGGTCAAGATCGTCAAGGCGATCAACGGCCTGGACGCCGACGTCGTCTCGCTCGAGGAGATCGAGAACTCGGTCCGCTTCGGTCAGGACCGTGACGCCGCCGTGGCCACCCTGGTCGATGCGCTCAACGCCGCCACCGGCCAGGACACCTGGGCCTACGCGAAGTCCCCGGCCGTCGTGCCCGCGAGCGAGGACGTCATCCGCCTCGCCCTGATCTACAAGAAGGACCGCGTCGAGCCCGTCGGCGAGTCGACGATCCTGCTCGACGATGCGTTCACGAACGCCCGCCAGCCCGTCGCGGACGCGTTCCGCCCGGTCGGCGGCACCGCGGACGACGACTTCCTGGTGATCGCGAACCACTTCAAGTCCAAGGGCTCCGGCACCGGCGAGAACGCCGACCAGGGCGACGGGCAGGGTGCGTCGAACGCCGACCGCGTCGAGCAGGCGAAGGCCCTGGTGACGTTCTCCACCGACATGCAGGAGCAGTACGGCACCGACAAGGTGTTCATGCTCGGCGACTTCAACGCCTACAGCAAGGAGGACCCGGTGGTGGTCCTCGACGAGGCCGGTTACACCGACCTCGGCCCGGCGCTCGACAGCACCGAGTACTCGTACGTGTTCTCCGGCCTGAGCGGCTCGCTCGACCACGTGTTCGCGTCGAAGGCCGCGCTCGAGACGGTCACGGGCGTGGACATCTGGAACATCAACTCGGTCGAGTCGGTGGGCCTGGAGTACAGCCGTTACAACTACAACGCCACGAACCTGTACGCCGACGACGTGTACCGGGCGAGCGACCACGACCCGATCCTGGTCGGGTTCGACCTCGACGCCGCGGGCGCCGACCCGGGCACGGACCCGACGCCGGTGCCGACCCCGACGCCGAACCCGACCCCGACGCCGGCCCCGGTGCCGCCGGTCGACGGCATCACCCCGCCGGTTGCTCCGGTGGCGCCGTCGGGGTCGCTGTTGACGGAGGCGAACCGTGGTGGGATCTCTGCTCCGGCGACTGCTCGTGCGGGGGAGACGATCACGGTGACGGTGGGCACGGCGTCGGCCGGTGACACGGTCAACGTGTGGTTGTTCTCGGAGCCGACGTTGATCGGTACCGCGGTGGTGGCTGCTGACGGGACGGTTCGGGTGACGATCCCGGCGGACACCGTCGCTGGGGTGCACCGGTTGGCGGTGACGGCTGCGGACGGGAGTCTGATCGGGTGGACCCCGATCACGATCACCACGGACGGGCAGCTCGCGTTCACGGGTGCCGCAGGGATGGGTGCCGGTGCGTTGGTGGCGTTCCTGCTGCTCGCGGCGGGTGCGGGTGTGCTGGTCGTGCGTCGCCGACGTCGGACGGTGGCTGCGGAGTAGTCCCCACGCCCCACGGGGGTGGATGGTGAGCAGGAATGGTCGGGTCCGAACAGCGGACCCGACCATTGCTGCACACCATGGGCGGTGGAGGTGCCCCTAGGGCGGACGGGAGGCGCGGTGCGGGGCCGCCCCGCGCCTCCAGGCCGGCAGCGGGACGCGTTTGACCGACGTACCCCGCGTCGGCTAGGCTCTCACCTTGGTCTGTGCGCCCCGCGCGCGGACAGTCAGATGAGCCCTCCAACCGAGGTGTTCCCCGTGCTTCTGCCCGTGGAACTCCCGACCGGAGTGGGATTCACGGACTCCTCACCTCGACACGAAAGCAGCACTCCTGTGACTCGCACGTTCTCACCGAAGCCGGCAGACGTCCAGCACGACTGGATCGTCATCGACGCCACCGACGTCGTCCTCGGCCGTCTCGCCACCCACGCCGCGGCGCTCCTGCGCGGCAAGCACAAGGCCACCTTCGCCCAGCACATGGACATGGGTGACTTCGTCATCATCGTGAACGCCGACAAGGTCGCCCTGACCGGTTCGAAGCTCGCGAAGAAGGTCTACTACCGTCACTCGGGTTACCCGGGCGGCCTGACGGCGACCTCCTACCCGGAGATGCTCGAGAAGCACCCCACCCGCGCCGTCGAGAAGGCGATCCGCGGCATGCTGCCGAAGAACACCCTCGGCCGCGAGCAGCTCAAGAAGCTGAAGGTCTACGCCGGCGCGGAGCACCCGCACGCCGCGCAGCAGCCCAAGCCGTACATCTTCGACCAGGTCGCACAGTAGTTCCGGCCACGACGACTTCAAGGACACGAAAAAACTCATGGCTCAGATCGCTGATTCCCTCGACCAGACCCCGGAGAGCTTCACCACGGAGAGCGCACCCGCCGCTGCCGAGGCTGCTCCCCGTCAGATCCTCAACGTCTCCGGCGGTGCCGTCGGGCGCCGCAAGGAGGCCATCGCGCGCGTCCGGCTCGTCCCGGGCTCCGGCACGTTCGTCGTGAACGGCCGCACGCTCGAGGACTACTTCCCGAACAAGCTGCACCAGCAGCTCATCAACGACCCCTTCAAGGTGCTCGAGCTCCTCGGCTCGTACGACGTCGTCGCCCGCATCACCGGTGGTGGCCCCTCGGGTCAGGCCGGCGCGCTCCGCCTCGCCATCGCCCGCACCCTGAACGAGATCGACCGCGAGAACAACCGCGCGACCCTCAAGAAGGCCGGCTTCCTCACCCGTGACGCCCGCGTCATCGAGCGCAAGAAGGCTGGTCTCAAGAAGGCCCGCAAGGCGTCGCAGTTCTCGAAGCGCTAGTCGTCACCGGCTGAAGATCGCCATGCCGCGTCTGTTCGGTACCGACGGGGTTCGTGGTCTCGCCAACGGCGAGCTGACGGCCGCGCTCGCACTGGGTCTTGCCCAGGCGAGCGCGGCCGTCCTCACACACGGACACCATGCCGACGCCCGCCGGGCGTCGGGTCGACCGCGCCCGCGCGCGGTCCTCGCGCGTGACCCGCGCGTCTCCGGCGAGTTCCTCGGTGCCGCCGTCGCGGCCGGGCTCGCCTCGGCCGGCGTCGACGTGCTCGACGCCGGGGTCATCCCCACCCCCGCCGCGGCGTTCCTCGTCGCGGACATCGACGCCGACTTCGGCGTGATGATCTCCGCATCGCACAACCCCGCTCCCGACAACGGGATCAAGTTCTTCGCCACGGGTGGCCGCAAGCTGCCGGACGAGGTCGAGGACCGCATCGAAGCGGCCATGCACGACCACTCCGCACCCACCCCCACCGGCATCGACGTCGGGCGCATCTCGCGGTTCGCCGACGCCGAGGACCGCTACGTGGTGCACCTGCTCGGCACGTTGCCGCACCGGCTCGACGGCATCCACGTGGTGCTCGACTGCGCCAACGGTGCCGCCGCCGGCGTCTCGCCCGAGGTCTTCGTCAACGCGGGGGCCCGCGTGACGCTCATCGGCGCCGACCCCGACGGCTGGAACATCAACGACGGCGTCGGTTCGACCCACATCGACAACCTCGCCCGCGCGGTGCTCGAGCACGGTGCCGACGTCGGCATCGCGCACGACGGTGACGCGGACCGTTGCCTGGCGGTCGACGCCGCGGGCAACGCGATCGACGGTGACCAGATCATGGCGATCCTCGCGCTGTCCCTGCAGGAGCGCGGCCGCCTGAAGGACGACACCCTCGTCGCGACGGTCATGTCGAACCTCGGGCTGAAGCGCGCCATGGCCGACGCGGGCATCACCGTGATCGAGGCCGGAGTGGGCGACCGCTACGTGCTCGAGAAGATGACCGAGGGCGACTACTCCATCGGTGGCGAGCAGTCCGGCCACATCATCTTCAACGAGTTCGCCACCACGGGCGACGGCATCCTGACCGGGCTGCACCTGGTGGCCGAGATGGCGCGGACGGGGAAGTCGCTGCAGGAGCTCGCGTCGTGCATGACCGTGTTCCCGCAGGTGCTGCTCAACGTCCGGGGCGTCGATCGTCACGGGCTCGCCGACCAGGGTGTGCAGGACGCCATCGCCGCCGCCAGCGAGGCGCTCGGGGACAGCGGCCGTGTGCTGCTCCGTCCGTCGGGCACCGAGCCGGTCGTGCGCGTCATGGTCGAGGCTGCCTCGCAGGACGATGCCCAGCGCATCGCCGAGGAGCTCGCCGCCGTCGTGCAGGACCGCCTGGCGCTCGACGCCGCGTAGGGGTTTCCTCCGCAAGACACCGGTGTTCGCCGGTTGAACACGCGCAGACCGCGGTTCAGCTCGCGAACACCGGTGTTTTGCTGTTCCCCCCCCCAGCTCAGATCTTGCGGAGCAGGACCGAGTTCACCTTGTGGTTCGCGCCCTTCTTCAGCACCAGGGTGGCGCGGGAGCGCGTGGGCAGCACGTTCTCGATCAGGTTCGGCTCGTTGATCGCCCGCCAGACCTCGGTCGCCGTCCGTACCGCGTCCTCACGCGAGAGCGAGGCGAACCGGTGGAAGAACGAGTCGGGGCTCGAGAACGCCTCTTCCTGCAGGGCGAGGAACCGGTCGACGTACCAGGACTCGATGTCCTTCGTCTTCGCGTCCACGTAGATCGTGAAGTCGAACAGGTCGGACAGCGCGAGCCGCCCGTGCACCGGCGGCGCCAGCACGTTGAGGCCCTCGACGATGAGCACGTCGGGCTGCCGGACGACGATCTCGGCATCGGGCACGATGTCGTAGACCAGGTGCGAGTAGTACGGCGCGCGGACCTCGGTCGCCCCGCTCTTCACCTGGCTCACGAAGCGCAGCAGGGAGCGGCGGTCGTACGACTCCGGGAAGCCCTTCCGGTCCATGATCCCGCGTCGCTCCAGCTCGGCGTTCGGGTACAGGAAGCCGTCGGTCGTCACGAGCTCGACCCGAGGGGTGTCCGGCCAGCGCTTCGTCAGCTCGCGCAGCAGACGGGCGACCGTGGACTTGCCGACCGCGACGGAGCCCGCGACGCCGATGACGAAGGGCGTGCGTCCGGCGCGCTCCCCGAGGAAGCGGCTCGTCTCGGCGTGCAGGTTGCGCGCACCGGCGGCGTAGAGCGTGAGCAGGCGGGACAGGGGCAGGTAGACCTCCTGCACCTCCTGCATGTCCAACCGGTCGCCGAGACCG
This sequence comes from Curtobacterium sp. WHRI 8282, assembly GCF_040223925.2. NCBI lineage: Bacteria > Bacillati > Actinomycetota > Actinomycetes > Micrococcales > Microbacteriaceae > Curtobacterium > Curtobacterium sp. WHRI 8282. The sequence goes on along the minus strand of NZ_JBEHCD020000001.1, from coordinate 455,790 downwards.
CGCAGCTGCACGATCTCGGTCTCGGTGAGCGACAGGTGCTCCTTCGGGGCGAGCTGGGACCACTCGTCACGCGGGATCTCCACGAACGGGGTCGGGTGCGCGACGGCGGTCTCCGAGAACGGCATGGGATCGAGCGTACAGACGGGAGGCCCGGGGCACGTGAGCCGGTCGGCTCACGTTCCCCGGGCCTCCCGTCCAGTGCTCGGTGCGCGCCCGCAGGACGCGACGCGTCAGGCGGGCAGGGCCGCCTCGATGGCGGCGACGACCTCGGGGGCGTCCGGCTTCGTGGTGGGACGGAAGCGCGTGACGGTGCCGTCGGGGGCGACGAGGAACTTCTCGAAGTTCCACGCGACCCGGCCGGCCTTGCCGTCGGCGTCCGGGGTCTCCTTGAGGGCCTGGTAGAGCGGGTGCGCGCTCTTGCCGTTGACCTTGACCTTCTCGGACATCGGGAACGTCACACCCCACGTGGTGGAGCAGTACTCGTCGATCGCCTCGGACGAGCCGAGTTCCTGCAGGAACTGGTTGCTCGGGAAGCCCAGCACCGTGAACCCGCGGGGGCCGTACTGCTTCTGCAGGGCCTCGAGCTGCTCGTACTGCGGAGCGAGGCCGCACCGGGAGGCGACGTTCACGACCAGTACGGCCTTGTCGGCGTAGGCGCCGAACGTGGTGTCCTCGCCGTGCAGCGTGGTGATGGCGATGTCGTCGAAGCGTCCCATGGCCGAAACGTTATCCCCACCCCCGGGACTTCGCAGGGTGGGCGTCCAGGCAGACCGTAGGATCGGTTCCATGTGTGGAATCGTCGGCTACGTCGGCAGCAACAGCAGCCAGGACGTCCTCCTCGGTGGCCTCCGTCGCCTCGAGTACCGCGGCTACGACTCGGCGGGCATCGCCGTCGTCGACCCAGCCGGAGACCTCGTGTCGGCCAAGAAGGCCGGCAAGCTCCAGGCCCTGGTCGACGAGCTCGAGTCGTCGCCGATCCCGGACGGCGCGACCGGCATCGGGCACACCCGCTGGGCGACCCACGGTGGCCCGACCGACGGCAACGCCCACCCGCACCTGGCCGACGGCGACAAGCTCGCCCTCATCCACAACGGCATCATCGAGAACTTCTCCGAGCTCCGCGCCGAACTGCAGGCCGAGGGCATCGAGTTCCGCAGCGAGACCGACTCCGAGGTCGCCGCGCACCTGGTCGGACGCGCCTTCCGCGAGACCGGTGACCTGACCGCAGCCATGCAGCAGGCCGTGCAGCGACTCGAGGGGGCCTTCACGCTCCTCGTCGTGCACGCCGACCAGCCCGGCGTCGTCGTCGGTGCCCGTCGCAACTCGCCCCTGGTGGTCGGGCTCGGTGACGGCGAGAACTTCATGGGCTCGGACGTCGCCGCGTTCGTCGCCTACACGCAGCGCGCGCTGTCGATCGGGCAGGACGAGATCGCCACGATCCGCCCCGACGGCGTCGACGTCATCCACTTCGACGGCACCCCGGCCACGCCGAGCGAGTTCGAGGTCAACTGGGACGCCTCCGCCGCCGACAAGGGCGGCTGGAGCTCGTTCATGGCGAAGGAGATCAGCGAGGAGCCCGAGGCCGTCGCGAAGACGATCCTCGGTCGCGTCCACGACGGCGCCGTCACCCTGACCGACCTCGACCCGATCGCCGACCGCCTGGCGACCGTCGACCGCGTCATCGTGATCGCCTGCGGCACCGCCGCCTACGCCGGCATCCTCGGCAAGTACGCCATCGAGCAGTGGGCGCGTGTGCCGGTCGAGGTCGAGCTCGCGCACGAGTTCCGGTACCGCGACCCGGTGCTGAACGAGCGCACCCTGGTCGTCTCGATCAGCCAGTCCGGCGAGACCATGGACACGCTGATGGCCGTCAAGTACGCCCGCGAGCAGGGCGCGCAGGTCCTGTCGATCTGCAACACCCAGGGCGCCACGATCCCGCGTGAGTCCGATGCCGTGATCTACACGCACGCCGGACCCGAGGTCGCCGTCGCGTCGACCAAGGCCTTCATCGCCCAGGGCGTCGCGCTCTACCTGCTCGGGCTGCACCTGGCGACGCTGCGCGGCACGCTCACCACCGAGCAGATCGCCGAGCAGGTCGCCGAACTCGAGGGCCTCGCGCCGAAGCTGCAGCAGACCATCGAGGACGCCGCCGGCATCAAGGACCTGGCCCGCTGGATGGCGGACACCCGGAGCGTGCTGTTCCTCGGCCGCCACGTCGGCTACCCGATCGCACTCGAGGGCGCCCTCAAGCTCAAGGAGCTCGCGTACATCCACGCCGAGGGCTTCGCCGCCGGTGAGCTCAAGCACGGCCCGATCGCCCTGATCGAGCCGGGTCAGATCGTCTTCGTCATCGTGCCGTCGCCGCGCGACCCCCGATCGCTGCACCCCAAGGTCGTCTCGAACATCCAGGAGATCCGCGCCCGCGGTGCCCGGGTGATCGCGATCGCCGAAGAAGGCGACGCCGCGGTGCTGCCCTTCGCCGACGAGGTCCTGCGGATCCCGCTCGCGACCCCGCTGTTCGAGCCGCTGCTCGCCGTGGCACCGCTGCACATGTTCGGCATGGAGCTCGCCGCCGCCAAGGGCCTCGACGTCGACCAGCCACGCAACCTCGCGAAGTCGGTCACCGTCGAGTAGTCGCGACGGTGATCATCGGGATCGGGGTCGACGTGGTCGACCTGGAGCGGTTCGAACGGGTGCTGGAGCGCACACCGGCGGTGCGGGCGCGGCTGTTCACGCCGTCCGAGCAGGTCCGTGACGGCGAACCCCGGCCGATCGCGTCCCTCGCCGCACGGTTCGCGGCGAAGGAAGCCCTGATCAAGGCCTTCGGGTCGAGTGCCGGGCTGAGCTGGCAGGACCTCGAGGTCGTGTCCGACGACCAGCGGAACCCGTCGCTCACCCTGCACAAGGGCGCCCGGCAGGTGGCGGACGCGCGTGGCGTGACGAGCGTGCACCTGTCGCTCTCGCATGATGGAGGGATCGCGACCGCGTTCGTGGTCCTGGAAGGAACAGACGTGGTCCTGGAAGGAACAGTCCCGTGAGCGCGTTCACCGGCATCACGGTCGATCGCGGAGCCCTGATCGAGAACTACGCGACCATCGCCGACCGGGTCGCCCCGGCCGGGGTCATCGCGGTGGTCAAGGCGAACGCCTACGGCCACGGGGCCCTCGACGCCGCGCAGGCCTTCGTGGACGCCGGTGCGGAGTGGCTCGGGGTCGCCGACATCGACGAGGCCGTCGCGCTCCGTCAGGGCGGCATCGACGAGGGGGTCCGGATCCTCGCGTGGCTGCACGCCCCCGACGAGGACTTCCGCCGCGCGGCGCAGTTCGACGTCACGCCAGCGGTGTCGAGCGTCGAGCAGCTCTCCGCAGCAGCCGACTCCGACGTCCGCGCCGTGCACCTGTGCGTCGACACCGGCCTCAGCCGCAACGGTGCGGTCGAGTCCGAGTGGGCCGAGCTCTTCGCGACCGCCGGCGCCCTGGCCCGCGGCGGCAACCGCACCCGGGTCGAGGGGCTCATGTCCCACCTGTCGAACGCGTCGCGCACCGACGACCTCGACCAGGACGCCGCGCTGCAGCGGGCGCTGGACGGCCTCGCCGCGAACGGCATCGTGCCGGACGTGGTGCACCTCGCCGCGAGTGCCGCGAGCATCGCCGTTCCGGAGACCCGCCACGACCTGTCCCGCGTCGGACTCGCCCTGTACGGGCTGAGCCCCTTCGACGGTCGCACCTCGGCCGACCTGGGGCTGCGCCCGGCGATGCGGGTCACCGCCGCCGTGCTCCGCACCGTGCCGGTCGCCGCGGGCGACGGCGTCTCCTACGGCTACACCTGGCGCGCCGAGACGGACACCCGTCTCGCCGTGATCGGCCTCGGCTACGCGGACGGCTTTGACCGCGACTTCGGCAACCGGGTCTCGGTGCGGATCGGCGACCGGACGTTCCCGGTGGTCGGACGCGTCGCGATGAACGCCATGCACGTCGACATCGGCGACGCCGACGTGCAGGTCGGCGACGAGGCGGTGCTGTGGGGCGACCCCGCGAACGGCGACCCCGCCGTCGAGGACTGGGCCGACGCCATCGGCACGATCAACTACGAGGTGGTCGCCCGGATCGGCCGCAGCGTGGAACGGAGGACGACGTGAGCTCCGCACCGCTGCGCCAGGCGCGCATCGACCTCGACGCCTACCGTGCCAACCTCGACCGTGTCCGTGAGTGGATGGACCCGGTCGCCGTGATGGCGATCATGAAGGCCGACGCGTACGGGCACGGCCTCGAGCCGATCGCGCTCGCCGCCGTCGACGCCGGCATCCGCTGGATCGGTGTGCTGACGGTGCCCGCGGCACTGCGCCTGCGCTCGATCGGCGTCGGCGAGGACGTCCACCTGTTCACCTGGCAGCACGACCCCGACCTGGACTTCCGTGACGCCATCGACTCGGCCGTCGACCTCGGCGTCTCGAACGTCGCCGAGCTGCAGCGCATCGTCGACGCCGTCGACCAGCGACCGGCCCGGGTGCACCTCGGCGTCGACTCCGGCCTGCACCGCGACGGCGCGACCCCGGCGGACTGGCCGGCGCTCGTCGAGCTTGCCCGGGATGCCCAGCGGAACGGCCGCATCGAGGTGGTCGCCGCGTACACGCACCTGGCCGAGGCGTCCGACCACGAGGACAGCGCCGCGGTCGCCGTGTTCGACGCCGCGATCGAGATCGCCGAGGACCTGGGGCTCGACGTTCCGATGGAGCACGTCGCCGCGTCGCTCGCGGGGTTGGAGCGCAAGGAGTTCCGCAAGGACATGGTCCGGATGGGCGCGAACCTGTTCGGCATCCCCGGCGCCGACGGCGTCTCGGCGGCCGACCTCGGACTCGAGCCGGTGATGACCCTGACCGCGTCGGTCGCGAAGACGAAGCGCGTCCCCGTCGACACCGGCGTCTCCTACGACTACACGTACCGCACCGCGACCGAGACGACCCTGGCCCTCGTGCCCGTCGGGTACGCCGACGGGGTCCCGCGTCTGGCGCAGGGGCGCATCGAGGTCGCGATCCGCGGCAAGCGCTACCCGATCGCCGGCCGCGTCGCGATGGACCAGTTCCTGGTGGACGTCGGCGAGGACGACGTGCAGACCGGCGACACCGTCGTGCTGTTCGGCACCGGCGAGCACGACGAGATGACCGTGCTCGAGTGGGGCGCGGCGCTCGAGACCATCGGCGAGGAGATCGTCTGCCGGATCGGCAGCCGTGTGCCCCGGTTCTACGAGGGCCACGACATCGAGGGACGGGTCGGGGAGTACCTGCGGGGCGAGCGGCCGTGACCGGGTCGCCGCACGTCCTGCTCGACACCTCCGTCGACGGCACCGAGGCGATGGGAGAGCTCGGGGCCCGGTTGGCCGCGGTGCTGCGCGCCGGGGACCTCGTCGTGCTGACCGGACCACTCGGTGCCGGCAAGACGACCCTGACGCGCGGGCTCGGCGCCGCACTCGGTGCACGCGGCCAGGTGTCCAGCCCGACCTTCGTCCTCGCCCGGACGCACCCGACGACCGCCGGCCCGGACCTGGTGCACGTCGACGCCTACCGCCTGTCCGACCCGGTCGAGCTCGACGACCTCGACCTCGACTGGGACGCCGCGATCGTCGTCGTCGAGTGGGGCCGCGGCATGGTCGACGGCATCAGCGACAGCGTGCTCGACGTCGAGATCACGCGTGCCACCGGTGCCGAGGACGCGGCCGCTCACGACACGGACCCGGACGACGTCCCCGACGAGCCCCGTCGTGTCGTCGTCACCGCCACCGGCCCGCGCTGGGAAGGCGTGGCCCTCTGACCCTGCAGCCCGTCGACGCGGACGACGTCGAGGCGCTCCGCGCGTTCCTCGTCGGTGCGGACCTGACCCTCGCTGGCCTCGACGAGCCGACGGTGCGGCTCTGGCTCGATCGCGACGACGGCGGCAGGGTGGTCGGCAGCACCGGGTTCGACGCGAGCGCTGACGGCCGGCACGTCCTCGTCCGGAGCGTGGCCGTCGCGCCGCAGCACCGCGGTTCCGGGGCCGGTACACGCCTGGCGCGGTTCGCGATCGAGCGGGCGACCGAGGCCGGTGCCGAGCGTGCGTGGCTGTTCTCGCGTCGCTCCGGTCCGTTCTGGCAGTCGCTCGGCTTCACGCCCGCCGACCGACAGGCACTGGCCGCCGCGCTGCCGGACACCCACCAGGTCCGACTGTTCCGCCGGACCGGGCAGTTGGACCACGAGGTCGCGTGGTCCCGCGGGCTGCCGGTGCGCTGACCGCCGCCTACGATGGACGGGTGCTGCTCGCGATCGACACCTCCGCCGGGACCTCCGTCGCCGTCGTCGACCCGGCCACCGGCCAGGCCCTCGCGATCCGCGACACCGAGGACAGCCGCCGGCATGCCGAGGTGATCGGCCCGTTTCTCGCCGAGACCCTCGCCGAGGCCGGCATCACCGGAGCCGACGTCACCGGCGTCGTCGCCGGCATGGGCCCCGGCCCCTTCACCGGCCTGCGAGTCGGCATCGCCGCCGCCCGCACCTTCGCCGCAGCCCGCGGCGTCCCCGTCCTGCCCCTCGTCAGCCACGACGCCGTCGCCCTCGACCAGCGCGACTCGGGGATCGCCGGGCCGTTCGTCGTCCTCACGGACGCCCGCCGCCGCGAGGTCTACTGGAGCGCCTACGACGCCGGCGGCGTCCGCGTGGCCGGCCCCGGACTCGTCAAGCCCGCCGATCTCGACGACGCGATCCGCGCCTCCCGGCCCGAAGCGGTGGGCTGGGACCGCGTGACGGTCGCGTCCATCCCGGCCTGGAGGCTCGGCTCACTCGCCGCGGACCGGCTCGCGTCCGGTGCGGCGTTCGACCAGGACACGCCCCTGTACCTGCGCGACCCCGACGTCACGGTGCCGGGTGCGCCGAAGCGGGTGAAGCAGTGACCCTGCCGGACGGGCTCCGCCTGCGGCGAGCACACCCGCAGGACCTCGACGACATCATGTGGCTCGAGCACGTCTCGTTCCCGACGGACGCCTGGTCGGCGTCGCAGATGTCCGGCGAGCTGTACTCACCGCACGGGTACTACGTCGTGATCGAGACGGCCGGCGACACCTCTGCCCCGCTGGTCGTCGGGTACGCCGGGCTCTCGTCGCTCGCGGGCAACCCGGTGGCCGACGTGCAGACCATCGCGGTCGCCGCGGACCAGCGCGGCAAGGGGCTCGGGAGGGTCCTGTTCACGGAGCTGCTCGACGAGGCGCGGCGCCGCGGTGTGCGCGAGGTGTTCCTCGAGGTGCGCGCGGACAACCCCGTGGCGCAGGCGATGTACACGGCGTTCGGGTTCGAGCACATCGCTACCCGACCGCGCTACTACCAACCGGACGGCGTCGACGCGTGGGTGATGCGGGCAGAGCTGCCCGCCCCGGACGCCGAGCGGTCGTCGGGCGTCGGACCCATCGGACAGGAGGCCCTCGGTGAGCGCGACTGAACCACTGGTGCTCGGCATCGAGACGAGCTGTGACGAAACCGGCGTCGGCATCGTGCGGGGGAGCACCCTGCTCGCGAACGTGATCGCCTCGAGCATGGACGAGCACGCGCGCTACGGCGGGGTCGTGCCCGAGGTCGCCGCACGGGCCCACCTGGAGGCGATGACCCCGACGCTGCACGAGGCACTCGACCGTGCCGGCGTCACCCTCGACGAACTCGACGCCGTCGCGGTGACCGCCGGGCCGGGCCTGGCCGGGGCGCTCATGGTCGGAGTGGGGGCCGCGAAGGCGCTCGCCGTGGCCACCGGCAAGCCCCTGTACGGCGTGAACCACCTGGTCGGGCACGTCGGCGCCGACGTGCTGCGCGAGGACGGCAGCGAGATCGAGCTGCCGACGATCGCGCTGCTGGTCTCCGGCGGTCACACGTCACTGCTGCTGGTGCGGGACCTGGTCGGCGACGTCGAACTGCTCGGCGAGACGATCGACGACGCGGCGGGCGAGGCGTTCGACAAGGTCGCGCGGCTGCTCGGACTGCCCTACCCCGGCGGCCCGCAGATCGACCGAGCCGCGGCCGACGGCGACCCCACTGCCATCCGGTTCCCCCGGGGACTGACGCTGCCGAAGGACATGGCCGCGCACCGGTACGACTTCTCGTTCTCGGGGCTCAAGACCGCCGTCGCACGGTGGGTCGAGCGCTGCCGCGACGAGGGCCGCGAGGTACCGGTGGCCGACGTCGCCGCGAGCTTCCGCGAGGCCGTCGTCGACGTCCTGCTGACCAAGGCCCTGAACGCGTGCCGCGACACCGGGGTCGACCGGCTGCTGCTCGGCGGTGGGGTCGTCGCGAACGCCCGACTGCGACAGGTCGCCGAGGAGCGCTGCGCGGCCGCTGGCGTGCGGCTCCGGATCCCGCCGTTCGACCTGTGCACAGACAACGGCGCGATGATCGCCGCCGTCGGCGCCCGACTCGTGGCCGAGGGGCACGCGCCGAGCGACCTCGGCATCGCCGCGGACTCGACCCTTCCGGTGACGACCGTCCAGGTCTGACCCGGTCTGACCAGCTCTGACCCGCTCTGATCAGGTCTGACCGGCCGCACCCGGTCGGTCGTCGGGAGCCTGTGGGAGGATTCACACGGGCGTCGGAGAGACCGGACGCCCGAGAGGGGTGGACGGTGTCCGATCAGAACGAGTGGCCGAAGCCGGGCGAGACGCCGAACGGCCCAGCGAACGGACAGCCCGATGGCTCGCCGGCCCCGGACGCCCCGCAGGCCCCCGACGCACCGCAGGCGCCGTCGGCCCCGGAAGCGCCCCAGAACCCGTACGGCCAGCAGCAGGACCCGTACGCGGCCTCGCAGCAGCAGGACCCGTACGCGGCCCCGCAGCAGCAGAACCCGTACGGCCAGCCGCAGCAGCCCCAGAACCCCTACGGCCAGCAGCAGCAGTCGAACCCGTACGGCCAGCAGCAGAACCCGTACGTGGCCCCGCAGCAGTCGAACCCGTACGCGCAGCAGCAGGACCCGTACGCGGCCCCGCAGCAGCAGAACGCCTACGGTGCCCCGCAGAACCCGTACGGCCAGCAGCAGAACCCGTACGCGCAGCCGCAGCAGCAGCCCTACGCGTCGAACCCGTACGCGTACCAGCCCTACGCGCAGCGCCCGAAGACGAACGTCCTGTCGATCCTGTCGATCGTCTTCGCGTTCGGCGGCATCATCATCTGGCCGATCATCATCCTGACGAGCCCGGCCGGCGCGATCATGGGCCACATCGCCCTCGGCAAGATCAAGCAGACCGGCGAGGGTGGCCGCGGCCTCGCGCTCGCCGGCATCATCGGTGGCTGGATCCTGACCGGACTGTTCATCCTGATCGTCGCCCTGGTGTGGATCTCGATCGCGAACGCGTCGGACTACTCGGACTACTCCGACTACAGCTCGAACTCCGGCGCCTTCGTCAGCTGACGCAGCCCCCGCGCAACGGGCACCACGAGCGGCCCCCGGCCGTCAGCCGACCGTGTCGGTGAGCCGCTCGCACAGGATCGCCGTGTGGCGTCCCTCCAGGCGGGTGAGCACGAGCGTGACGCGACCCGATCCGCGCAACCGCAGCCGTTTGCGGAACTGCGCCGGGTCGACGTCGACGCCGCGCTTCTTGATCTCCACGGTGCCGATGCCGTCGGCGGCGAGCCGCGCGGCCAGCCGCTTGACGTCGAGCGGCATCGTGTCGAGCACCCGGAAGCCCTGCGCGAAGGGCGTCGAGGCGGCGCGGTCGGACGTGACGTAGGCGATGCCGTCGGACAGCATGTGCCCGTCGAGGCCCCGTGCGAGGTCGCCGATCAGCCGTGCGCGGATCACGGCGCCGTCGGGCTCGTACAGGTAGGCACCGAGCGGTCCGACCTCGGCGTCGTCGGCGTCGGCCGCTCCGGTCATCTCGGCGATGCCGTGTGCACCGATGACGGTGGCGGCGCGGCGGATCCCTGGGCGGGCGAGGGGGCCGAACCACAGGGCGAGCTCCACGACCTCGCGGTCGACGGAGGTCCACTGCGCTTCGGCGGTGTCCGGGATCAGGTCGCGGTCGATGCCCGGACCGAGCTTCACGCCGGTCGGCGTCGTCGTGGCCGCGGCGAACACGGTGTCGAGCGAGGGTGACCAGTCGTCCGGGTCGGCGAGCCGGCGGGTGTCCGAGTGCCCGGAGGTGCGTCGTGCGGGGTCCATCCACACGCCGTCCACCGAGGACAGGTCGAAGGACGCGGCATCACCGAGCTCCACCCGTGCGTTCGGCCAGACCGCCAGGTTGTGGGTCGCGACGGCCGCGGTCACCTCGTCGCGATCGACGGCGGTGACGTCGAGGTCGAGCGCCGCCATCGCCATCGCGTCCCCGCCGATGCCGCAGCCGAGGTCGGCGACACGGGTCAGCCCGGCCGCGGCGAAGCGCCCGGCGTGCTGGGCCGCGACCTGCAGCCGGGTGGCCTGCTCGAGCCCGGCCTCGGTGAAGAGCATGCGGGAGGCGAAGTCGCCGAACTTGCCGCGGGCCTTCAGCCGCAGCTTCGCCTGGGTCAGCACCGCGGCGACCAGTCGGGGATCGTGGCCCTCGGCGCGCAGCCGGGACACCACGCGGACGATCTCGCCGCCGTCGGAGACGCCCGGGGTACGGTCGAGCAGGGCCATCCCGTCGGGGGTCAGCAGTGCGGTGAGTTCGGCGGCGTCCATGCGTCGATCCTCGCAGGTGCTGCGTGTTCTCCGGATGTGCTGGCACTCGGATTGACCGAGTGCCAGAGGCCCCCTAGAGTTGGCGTTGGCACTCTCCTGTGCGAAGTGCCAACCCGGTTTTCATCTGTACCGAGTCCGTACCGAGAAAGAAGAGGTCACCGTGGCCGTCAGCATCAAGCCGCTCGAGGATCGCATCGTCATCCGCCAGGTCGAGGCGGAGCAGACCACCGCTTCCGGTCTGGTCATCCCCGACACCGCGAAGGAGAAGCCCCAGGAGGGCGAGGTCGTCGCCGTGGGTCCGGGTCGCATCGACGACAACGGCAACCGCGTCCCGCTCGACGTCGCCGTGGGTGACAAGGTCATCTACTCCAAGTACGGCGGAACCGAGGTCAAGTACTCGGGCGAGGACCTGCTGGTCCTGTCGGCCCGCGACGTCCTCGCGGTCATCGTTCACTGAGTCGAGTACTCACCTCGGACGCCCCGTCCGGCCTTCGGGCCGACGGGGCGTCCGTGCGTCCGGGGACGGTCACCCCGGTGCTCCGGTCCTGACCAGCCCGCCATCAGCCCGCCTGGAGGCCCGGTGCGCGTCCCACGGGTCGGCGGTCGTTCCTAGGATGGTTCCGTGAGTGAACCGAGTCCGGCGCGACCCGTCCGCAGCGAGGCATCCGTCGGCGTGGTGCAGGCCATCGTGGCGTACGGGCTCTGGGGGCTGATGCCCCTGCTCTTCGCCGCCATGGCCCCCGCGGCGGCGTTCGAGATCGTGTCGTGGCGGATCGTCTTCGGCCTGGTGTTCTGCGCGGTGGCGATCGCGGTGACCCGGTCGTGGCTCCGCACCCGCACCCTGATGGCCCAGCGCCGTGTGATGCTCGTGATGGGGCTCGCCGCCGTCCTGATCCTGGTCAACTGGACCGTCTACGTCCTCGCGACGACCACCGGCCACACCGTCGAGGCGGCGCTCGGCTACTTCATCAACCCGCTCGTCACGATCGCGCTCGGCGTCGTGGTCCTGCGCGAACGCCTGCGTCCGGCGCAGTGGGCAGCCGTCGGGCTGAGCGTCGTGGCGGTCGTCGTCATCGCGATCGGCTACGGGCAGATGCCGTGGATCTCGCTGGCCCTGGCGTTCTCGTTCGGACTGTACGGCCTGGTGAAGAAGCGGGTCGGCGGCACCGTGGACGCCCTGAGCGGCCTGACGATCGAGACCGTGTGGCTGCTGCCGATCGCGGTCGTGGCGCTGGTGGTGCTCGGTGTGACCGGGCTCGGTGGCGGCGTGACGTTCACGAGCGAGGGCTGGGGGCACGCGGTCATCACCGTGCTGACCGGCCCGGCGACCGCGGTGCCGCTGCTGCTCTTCGCGTCGTCGGCTCGGCGGGTGAGCCTGTCGACGCTCGGGCTGACCCAGTACCTGGCGCCCGTGATGCAGCTGCTCGTCGGGGTGCTGGTGCAGCACGAGGAGATGTCCGCCGGGCGCTGGTTCGGCTTCGGCATCGTGTGGCTCGCGCTCGTGGTGCTGACGGCGGACTCGTTCGCCGCCGCGCGGGCGTCCCGTCGCCGGGCGCTCGCACCCACCCGGGTCGAGCCGGTCTGACGGACGCGCCACGGGCCTCCAGTCCGCCGACGCGAAAGCGACAGTCCCCCACGGAAGTTCCGTGGGGGACTGTCGCGTTCGCGAGCGGTGCCGGGCTGAGCCCTACTTCTTCACCGCACCCTGGATGGCGCTCTGGTAGACGGGCTTGTTGTCGGCGTCGAACTTGTAGATGCCGATGTAGGCGGCCGACGGGTCGTTGTTCTCGTCGAACGGACCGATGCCGGACGGGCCGGTGTAGTGGATGTCCTTGCCGTCGTCCAGGAGCGTCTTGCACTCCTTGAACGTCGCGCACTCGGTGCCGCCGTCAGCACCCGACACCGCAGCCATGTTGGCCTGGATGGTGCCGGAGTCGGTGCCCTTGCCCTTCACCGCGGCGAGGGCGGCGAGGACGGTGGCGTCGTAGGACTCCGCCGCGTACGAGTAGTCGGCGAGCGTCTTGCCCGACGAGTCCTTGTAGAACGCAGCGAGCTGCTTCTTGAAGTCGTCCTTCGGCGAGGCACCGGGGATGGTGCCCTGGGCGCCGGTCAGGGTGCCCTTGTCGAAGTCCTTCGAGTAGTCCGCCGTGTTGCCGTCGGACATGTAGATCTTCGCTTCGTTGCCCTGCGAGACGAGCTCCGGGATGATCGACTTCGTCTCGTCGAAGGCGAGGACGACGATCGCGTCGGGCTTCGCGGCCAGGGCCGCGGTCACCTCGGACGAGAACGTGGTCTGGCCGGGCGGGAACTCCTGGCCCTCACCCTTGCCGCCGTAGACGACCTGGCCGCCCGACGCCTCGACCGCAGCCTGCACGGAGTTGCGGAGGCCGGTGCCGTACGTGTCGTTGAAGACCAGGAAGGCGACCTTCGCGTTGCCGTCACCGGTCACGAGCTGGCCGAGCGCGGAACCCTGCACCGAGTCCGGCGGTGCGGTCCGGTAGTAGTACGACGAGTAGCCGGAGAGGTCGGTCGCGGTGTTCGCGGGCGAGATCTCGACGATGCAGTTGCTCGTCAGCTGGTCGATGACGTTCAGCGTGACCGACGAGGACTCGGCGCCGATCGCGACCGGCACCTTCGCGTTGACGAGCTTCGTCGCGGCGGAGCTCGACACGGTCATGTCGTTGCTGTCACCGGAGTCGGTCGCCGGGTCGATCGTGACGTCCTTGTCGAGGACGCCGCCCGCGGCGTTGATGTCCTTGACGGCCAGGCCGACACCGGACTCGGCCGGCGGGTTGAGGTAGGCCAGCGAACCGGTCAGGGGCAGGATCGTGCCGATCTTCAGCGCGTCCGTACCGGGGGTGTCCGGGGCCTTGCAGCTGGCGGCGGGATCCTTCTTCGCATCGCTCGACGCCGAGCTCGAGGGGGAAGCACTGCCGGTGGTGGAACACGCGGCGAGGAGGACGGCTGCTGCGCCCGCCAACGCCAGTGCCGCGGTGGCACGGGTGGTTCTGATCATCCGTGGAGCCCTTTCTCTGCGCGGAGGCTGTGCCGCTTCGGGTGAATGCGACGCCTCCACTGGATGTCGAGAAACGTAGGGTCCATGTGTTTCGCCCGTGTGACGGGGCGGTACGCAAAGGTGTTTCGTTACCGAGCCGTGACGTTCCTGTGCGCAGGGACAGGGATCGGCGTAGGAGCGGCGGTGCCAGCGTGGCGACCCGACCTGCGCCAGGCGGATGGTCCGGCAGGGCGCCCGGGAGGCCCGGCGTACGTTCCGCCGCATGAGCGACTTCCAGCCCACCAAGGCCATCGTCACCGGCTCCGAATCCGGGATCGGCCGTGCGACCGCCGTCGCACTCGCCGAAGCCGGCATGGACGTCGGCATCACCTACCTGTCCGAACCCGACCGTGCCGAGGAGACCGCGGAGGAGGTCCGGAAGACCGGTCGTCAGGCCTTCGTCGAGCAGATCGACGTCTCCGACCTCGCCGGGGCGGCCGCCGTCGTCGACCGCCTCGTCTCGCAGCTGGGCGGCGTCGACGTCTTCGTGGCCGACGCCGGCACCGGCGACAACGCCCCGTTCCTCGAGATGACCCTCGACCAGTGGCGCCACACGGTGTCGACCGACCTCGACGGCGCCTTCGTCACGATGCAGGCTGCCGCGAAGCACATGGTGCAGGCCGGCACCGGCGGCCGGATCATCGGCATCACGAGCGTGCACGAACACCAGCCCCGCTACGGCTCGAGCGCCTACGACGCCGCCAAGCACGGGCTCGGCGGCCTGCTGAAGACCATGGCGATCGAGCTCGCCGAGCACGGCATCACCGTGAACGCCGTCGCCCCCGGCGAGATCGCCACCCGGATGACCGGCGCCGAGGACGAGGACCCGCACACCATCGACCGTCCCGGTGTGCCGCTCGGCCGTCCGGGCAACGCGTGGGAGATCGCGGCAGCCGTGGCGTTCCTGGCCTCGCGTGCGTCGTCCTACATCACCGGGGTGTCCCTGCCGGTGGACGGCGGGATGCTGCAGATGGGCCCGCACGGCGGCTCGCACATCACGTCGAACGACTGGCGTTCGGCGTAGGAGCTCGGCCGGCGGTCCGGCGCGCTGGCGGTCCGGCCGGTCTAGCGGTCCGGTCAGCAGGCCGGTCGCCGGGCTGCTCAGCTCGGCTGGCTGGCTTCCTCGTCGAGTTCGGCCTGGGACCGCAGGACGCAGAACTCGTTGCCCTCCGGGTCGGCGAAGACCACCCACCCGCCGTCCGGGTGGCGCAGGTCGGCGAGCTCCACGGCACCGATGCTGCGGAGCCGCTCGACCTCTTCGTCGCGGGTGCGGTCGGTGGGGCGCAGGTCGAAGTGGATCCGGTTCTTCACGGTCTTCGCCTCGGGCACCTCGATGAAGAGCACGGTGTGCGATCGGTCGGGTGCCGTGATCTCGCACTCCTCGTGTCCGGGAGCGTTCGGGTCGTCGGGCAGGTCGACGTACCCGAGCACCTGCTTCCACCACTCCGACTGGGCGTAGGCGTCGCGGGAGTCGATCGTGGTGTGTGAGACGGCGCTGACCATGCGGTGACACTACCGCCGTGGGACGCAGCACGCCCCCGCTCCACAGGGGAACGGGGGCGTGCTGTCGAACGCTGTCTAGCTGCGGTAGTTCGGCGCCTCGACGACCATCTGGACGTCGTGCGGGTGGGACTCCTTGAGCCCCGCCGCCGTGATGCGGACGAACTTGCCACGGGCCTTCAGCTCGGGGATCGTGCGACCGCCGACGTAGAACATCGACTGCCGCAGCCCTCCGGTGAGCTGGTAGACGACGTTGCCGACCGAGCCGCGGTAGGGCACCTGGCCCTCGATGCCCTCGGGGATGAGCTTGTCGTCGTTCGGCACGTCCGCCTGGAAGTAGCGGTCCTTCGAGTACGAGGTCTTCTTGCCACGGGTCTGCAGAGCCCCGAGGGACCCCATGCCGCGGTAGGCCTTGAACTGCTTGCCGTTCACGAACACCAGGTCACCGGGGGACTCGTCGGTGCCGGCCAGCAGCGAGCCGAGCATGACGGTGTCGGCACCGGCCACCAGGGCCTTCGCGATGTCGCCGGAGTACTGCAGGCCGCCGTCGGCGATGATCGGCACACCGGCTTCGCGTGCGGCGAGGGAGGCCTCGTACACGGCGGTCACCTGCGGTACACCCACACCGGCGACGACGCGCGTGGTGCAGATGGAGCCCGGGCCGACACCGACCTTGACGGCGTCCACACCGGCGTCGATGAGCGCCTGGGCACCCGCGCGGGTGGCGACGTTGCCGCCGATGACGTCGATCGCGTCGAACGTCGGGTCGGCCTTGAGACGGCGGACCATGTCGAGCACGCCTTCGCTCTCACCGTTGGCGGTGTCGACGACGAGCACGTCGACGCCGGCGTCGCGCAGGGCCTCGGCACGCTGCCACGCGTCGCCGAAGAAGCCGATCGCGGCACCGACGCGGAGCCGGCCCTCGTCGTCCTTCGTTGCGTCCGGGTACTGCTCGCTCTTGTCGAAGTCCTTGACGGTGATGAGGCCGCGGAGCTTGCCCTCGGCGTCGACCAGCGGCAGCTTCTCGATCTTGTGCTGCGCGAAGATGGCGATCGCCTCTTCGGGGTCGATGCCCTCCATCGCGGTGATCAGCGGGGCCTTCGTCATGACGTCGCGCACGTACGTGGTGGCCTGCTCGAACGTGGCCACGAAGCGCATGTCGCGGTTCGTGATGATGCCGACGAGGGTGCCGTCCTGCTCGACGACCGGCAGGCCGGAGACGCGGAACTGGCCGCAGAGTGCGTCGACCTCGGCCACGGTGGCGTCCGGGGTGGTGGTCACCGGGTTGGTGATCATGCCCGACTCGGAGCGCTTGACCTTGTCGACGTAGGCAGCCTGGTCCTCGATGGACAGGTTGCGGTGCAGGATCCCGATGCCGCCCTGGCGCGCCATGGCGATGGCCATGCGGGCTTCGGTGACGGTGTCCATCGCGGCGGAGAGCAGCGGGACGTTGACAGAGATCCGCTTGGTGAGCCGGGACGCCGTGGACGCCTCGCTCGGGATGACGTCGGTGTGCCCGGGCAGCAGCATGACGTCGTCGTACGTGAGTCCGATGAATCCGAACGGATCCGGCTGGTCCATGGGTCCCCTTCGTGGGCGAGTGAAGTGTCGAGACACCGGGAACACGACGACGGGTTCCGGATAGGACATGGTAACGCGAGCGGCTGTCGCCGCATTCCGCCTGGAGGCACGGATCGCGCCCGCCTCGGAGCATTCCTCCACAACGTCACAGTTCGGGTACGAATCACACAGGGAACGTGTTGGAAACACGGGTGTCACAAAATCCCCATAGGTTCCTCGTCATCCGAACGAGAGGCTCTTCCGTGGGATCCATCACTCCTCCGGGACGGGCGCAGCCGCGCCTGTTCCGCCTCCGCCACGCACGACGACGACCGGTCCTGGCGGCCGTGCTCGTCGCCGCGTTCCTGGCGACCTTCCTGATCGACTGGGCGGTCACCCTGCCGGCCTTCAGTGCCACCTCGGCACCGGCCACCAGCCAGGCGTGCACCGTCAGCCCCGACAACGGGTGCATCCAGGGCACGATCACCGATTCCGAGCGTGAACCGGCCGAGGGCGTCGACGTCGACGTGACCGGCCCGAGTGGCTTCGACCAGACGGCCAGGACCAACGGCGACGGCCGCTGGTCGGTCAGCGTCGACACGGCCGGCGAGTACACGGTGAGCGTCGACCAGGGCACCCTGCCGAAGGGCCAGTACCTGACGAACGCCGCCGACGCCGAGCGCAAGGTGCAGGCCACCCTGAACGCCAACGTCGGGCAGATCTTCCAGCTGTCCGACCAGAAGGGCGCCACGACCTCGACGGACTCGTCGGGTGTGAGCATCCAGCGGGCCTGGCAGCAGTTCGCCTCCGGGCTCCGGCTCGGGCTCCTCATCGCCCTGGCGTCCATCGGGCTCTCGCTCATCTACGGCACGACGGGGCTGTCGAGCTTCTCGCACGGCGAGCAGGTCACCCTCGGCGGTCTGCTGGCGTACGTGTTCGCCAACCAGCTCGGCTGGAACATCTGGGTCACCGGCATCGTCGTCACGCTGTTGTGCGCCGCGACCGGGTACCTGCAGGACGCCGCGATCTGGCGGCCGCTCCGGCGACGGCGCATCAGCCTGACGCAGCTCATGATCGTGACGATCGGTCTGTCGATCGCCGCCCAGTACGCGTTCCAGTACTTCTTCGGAGCCTCGACGGTCCGCATCCAGCAGGGCAACCCGGAGACCGTGCGGTTCGCCGGCGTCACCCTGACGGTGCAGTCCTACGTCGCCATGGGGATCGCCCTCGTGGTCCTCGTCGCGACCGGGCTCTTCCTGGCGAAGACGCGCTTCGGCCGGGCGACCCGCGCCGTGTCCGACAACCCGGCGCTCGCCGCGGCCTCCGGCATCGACGTCGACCGGGTGATCCGCTTCGTGTGGACGCTCGCCGCCGGCCTCGCGGGGCTCTCCGGCGTGATGCTCGGACTCGTCCTGAACGGCGTGAACTGGCAGACCGGGCTCCAGCTGCTCCTGCTCATGTTCGCCTCGGTCACGCTCGGTGGCCTCGGCACGGCGTACGGCGCCCTGGTCGGCTCGATGATCATCGGCGTCGTCGTGGAGCTCACGAACCTGGTGCTCCCCGGTGACTTCAAGTACGCCACCGCCCTCGTCATCCTCATCCTCATCCTGCTGTTCCGGCCGCAGGGCATCTTCGGCCGCGCCGAGCGGATCGGCTAAGGGAGCACGCGCATGGACTACATCCTCAACCTGCTGTCCTCGCTCACCCAGGAGGCACTCGCCCCGACGACGGCCGCGTTCGCCCTGGCCGCGATCGGCCTGAACGTGCACTTCGGGCTCACCGGCCTCGTGAACATGGGCCAGGCGGCGTTCCTGCTGCTCGGCGCCTACGGCTTCGCGATCTCGATCACGAACGGGCTGCCGTTCGTGATGGCGGTCCTCATCGCCCTGCTCGTCGCGATCGTGTTCGCGATCATCCTCGGCATCCCGACCCTGCGGTTGCGCGGCGACTACCTGGCGATCGTCACGATCTCCGGGGCCGAGATCATCCGCATGGTGGGCCGCTCGAGCCTGCTCACCTCGACCACGGGCGGCTCGAACGGCATCACCGGGTCGAGCTACCGCGACCCGTTCACGGCCCTCAGCCCGCTGCCCGACGGAACCACCACGATCCTGTGGTTCACGTACGCGAACAACGGCGTCAACGGCTGGTGGATCCGCATCGCGGCGTGGGCCATGGTCGCCCTGTTCACCCTGGTGCTCTTCCTGCTCATGCGCAGCCCGTGGGGCCGCGTGGTGAAGGCCATCCGCGAGGACGAGGACGCCGTCCGCTCGCTCGGCAAGAACGTCTACTCGTACAAGATGCAGGCGCTCGTGTTCGGTGGGGCGCTCGGTGCGATCGCGGGCATCATCTACGTGCTGCCGAGTTCGGTGCAACCGGACGCCATGGGCCGATCGATGACGTTCTTCATCTGGACGGCGCTCATCCTCGGTGGTGCGGCGACGGTGTTCGGACCGGTGCTCGGAGCCGTGCTCTTCTTCGTCGTCCGGCTCTTCATCCGCACGCTGGCCGGCGACTTCATCCCCGACTCGATCATGAACGCGCAGCAGGCCGAGCAGTTCTCGTACGTGCTCGTCGGCGTCGCGCTCATGCTGCTCATCGTGTTCCGTCCACAGGGGTTGCTCGGCAACAAGAAGGAGCTGACGTTCAGTGTCTGAGACCTACGGCCACCCCAAGGCCGACCCGATCCTCACCGTCGACGACGTCACCCGCCGCTTCGGGGGCATGACCGCCGTGGACGTCGACCACCTCGAGGTCCAGCGCGGTTCCATCACGGCCCTGATCGGCCCGAACGGCGCCGGCAAGACCACGTTCTTCAACCTGCTCACCGGGTTCGACAAGCCGAGCCCGGGTGCGAAGACCCAGTTCAACGGCGCCACGCTGCAGAAGACGAGCGCGACGCACATCGCGAACAAGGGCATGGTCCGCACCTTCCAGCTGACCAAGGCGCTGTCCCGGCTCACCGTGATGCAGAACATGCTGCTCGGTGCCCGCGACCAGCCCGGCGAGAACTTCTTCGCCGCCCTGGTCAAGCCGGTGTGGGCGAAGCGGGAGCGCGAGATCACGGCCAAGGCCGAGGACCTCCTCGCCCGGTTCAAGCTCGACACGAAGGCGGACGACTACGCCGGTTCGCTGTCCGGCGGGCAGCGCAAGCTGCTCGAGATGGCCCGGGCGCTGATGTCCGACCCGACGATGATCATGCTGGACGAGCCGATGGCCGGCGTGAACCCCGCGCTCACCCAGTCGCTCCTCGGGCACATCCAGTCCCTGCGCGACGACGGCATGACCGTGCTCTTCGTCGAGCACGACATGCACATGGTCCGGCACATCTCGGACTGGGTGGTCGTGATGGCCGAGGGCAAGGTCGTCGCCGAGGGCCCGGCGGACACGGTGATGGACGACCAGGCCGTGATCGACGCCTACCTCGGTGCGCACCACGACACCGACCTGGGTGACGACTCGCTCCTCACCGAGGAGACCTTCGAGGAACTGGCGGAGGAAGTCGCCGAAGAGGACGCAGCAGAGGAGACGACCCGATGACGGACGCAACGGACCCCACGAACGCGAGCAGTGCCTCCAGTCCGTCCCCGGCGGCCACGCTGGAACGCGAGCCGGTGCTCAGCGCGAAGAACCTCGTCGCCGGCTACCTGCCGGGCGTGAACATCCTGAACGGCTGCGACCTGGACTGCTACCCGGGCGAGCTCATCGGCATCATCGGGCCGAACGGTGCGGGCAAGTCGACGCTCCTCAAGGCCCTGTTCGGGCTCGTGTCCATCCGCGAGGGATCGGTGACCCTGCAGGGGGACGACATCACGAACCTCAAGGCGAACAAGCTCGTGCAGGCCGGTGTCGGCTTCGTGCCGCAGACGAACAACGTGTTCCCCTCGCTGTCGATCGAGGAGAACCTGCAGATGGGGCTGTACCTGCGGCCACGGAAGTTCGCCGAACGGCTCGAGGTCATCTACGACCTGTTCCCGGTCCTCGCCCAGCGGCGCAACCAGCGGGCCGGATCGCTCTCGGGTGGTGAGCGGCAGTCGGTCGCGATGGCCCGTGCGCTGATGATGGACCCGAAGGTGTTGCTGCTCGACGAGCCGAGCGCCGGACTGTCCCCCGTGCGTCAGGACGAGACGTTCCTGCGGACCCGCCGGATCAACAAGGCCGGTGTGTCGATCATCATGGTGGAGCAGAACGCGCGACGCTGTCTGCAGATCTGCGATCGTGGGTACGTGCTCGACCAGGGGAAGAACGCGTACTCGGGCACCGGGAAGGAACTCGCTGACGACCCCAAGGTCATCGAGCTCTACCTGGGGACGCTCGCCAAGGACGTCGACGCACAGCGCTAGCGCTGTCGTCGACTACGGGTACCGCTGTGGGGGTGGTATCCGTGACGGGTGGGGCCGTGCGTGGTCGCTTCGCGCCGCACGGCCCCGCTCCTGTACCCGGCCCGGAGGCGCGGCTCGCCCCGCGTCGCATGACTGTGGTCGCGTGACGCCGTCGTGTTCCGTTGACGCCGCGGTCCCGTCGAGACGCCTCGAAATTCGGCGGTGTCTCGTGGGCGTGGCGGTGCCCCGCGCGGACGACGGCGTCTTCCGTTGACGACGGCGTCGCCCGTCGTACCCGGCCCGGAGGCGCGGCTCGCACCGCGCGGGTCGGTATCGTTCCGCGGGTGCGCACCTCCGGACCCCTCGTGCTCGACGCCCTCGTCTGGCTCGTGTTCATCGCGCTCTTCGTCGGCGCGGCGTTGCTCGTCAAGGTCGCGGCCGTGCTGCTCGTCGTCCTCGTGGTGCTCGCGCTCCTGCTCGGCTTCGTGCTGCGGGCGCTCCGGAAGCGCCGACGGGCGCCGCGGCGTCCGCGCTGACGGCTCCGCGGTGACGGCTGCGCGCTGACGACTGCGTGGTGACGGCTGCGTGGTGCGAGGTTCCGCACGTCGTGCGACCCTCGCGACCTCGCACCGGACACGGAACCTCGCACCGTACGCGGCGCCCTCGCACCGTACGCGGCAGGCCTCGCACGGTGCGAGGTTGCCCGCCGCCCGCACCGTCCGGCCCGTGCACGCCGCAGAGCCCGCCCGGTAGGCTGTCCGGGTGAGCGAAGTCGAGATCGGTGCAGGCAAGCGCGGACGTCGGGCGTACGCGTTCGACGACATCGCAGTGGTCCCCTCCAGGCGGACGCGTGACCCGCGCGACGTCAGCGTGCAGTGGTCGATCGACGCGTTCACGTTCGCGTCGCCGATCCTGTCGGCGCCGATGGACTCCGTGTCCTCGCCGGCGACGGTCATCCAGATGGGCAAGCTCGGCATCCTCGGTGTGCTCGACCTCGAGGGCCTGTGGACCCGCTACGAGGACCCGACCCCGTACTACGACGAGATCAAGTCGCTCACCGACGGCAACGTCACGAAGCGCATGCAGGAGATCTACTCCGAGCCGATCAAGGCCGAGCTGATCACCGCACGCCTGGCCGAGATCCGCGCAGCCGGGGTGCCGGTCGCCGGTTCGCTCAGCCCGCAGCGCACCCAGGAGTTCTCGAAGACGGTCGTCGACGCCGGTGTCGACCTGTTCGTCATCCGCGGCACCACGGTCTCGGCCGAGCACGTCTCCCAGACCGAGGAACCCCTCAACCTCAAGAAGTTCATCTACGAGCTCGACGTCCCGGTGATCGTGGGTGGCGCCTCGACGTACACGTCGGCGCTGCACCTCATGCGCACCGGTGCGGCCGGCGTGCTCGTCGGCTTCGGTGGCGGCGCTGCGTCGACCACCCGCGCCGCGCTCGGCATCCACGCCCCGATGGCCACTGCCGTCGCGGACGTCGCCGGGGCCCGTCGTGACTACCTCGACGAGTCGGGCGGCCGCTACGTGCACGTCATCGCCGACGGCGGGCTCGACACCGCGGGCGACATCGTCAAGGCCATCGCCGTGGGCGCCGACGCCGTCATGCTCGGCACCGCACTGGCCCGTGCGACCGAGGCTCCGGGTGGTGGCTACCACTGGGGTGCCGAGGCGCACCACCCCGAGCTGCCCCGCGGCCGCCGGGTCGAGGTGGGCACGATCGCCCCGCTCGAGAACGTCCTGAACGGCCCGACGCCGACCCACGACGGCCGCGCGAACCTCGTCGGTGCCCTGCGCCGCTCGATGGCGACGACCGGATACTCCGACGCCAAGGAGTTCCAGCGAGTAGAAGTGGTCGTGGCGCCGTACCACCAGTGACGGTGGCACCCGGGCACGACCCCGGGTGACGCCACGGCGCCGACCGTGACCCGGAGGCGACGATGGCCAAGTCCAGCACGACGAAGCAGACCAGCACGGCCGGACGTCCACGTGACGTCGCGCCCGGCGTGGGGTTCGACCCCGCGGCGAAGCTCGGCCCGGACGAACGTGCGGCCGCGATCGAGACGCTGAAGACCAAGGAACTCGACGTCCTGGTCGTCGGCGGCGGGATCGTCGGTGCGGGCAGTGCGCTCGACGCGGTGACCCGCGGCCTGAGCGTCGGTATCGTCGAGGCCCGCGACTGGGGCTCGGGGACGTCGAGCCGCTCGTCCAAGCTCGTGCACGGCGGCATCCGCTACCTCGAGCAGCTCAACTTCGCGCTCGTCCGCGAGGCCCTCATCGAACGCGGCCTGCTGCTCCAGCGCATCGCCCCGCACCTGGTGAAGCCCGTGCGCTTCCTCTACCCGCTCAACCACCGGGTGTGGGAGCGCTTCTACATCGGCATCGGCATGGCGATGTACGACGTGTTCAGCTGGTCCGGCGGCCGTCCGCCCGGCGTCCCGCACCACCGGCACCTGAGCCGGAAGCAGGTGCTCAGGAACATGCCCGGGCTCAAGAAGGACGCCTTCGTCGGCGGCATGACGTACTACGACGCCCAGGTCGACGACGCCCGCTACGTCGCGTCGCTCGTGCGCACCGCGGCCTCGTACGGTGCCGAGGCAGCGAGTCGCGTCCGCATCGAGGGGTTCATCAAGGTCGGAGAGCGCGTGGTCGGCGCGCAGGCCCACGACATCCAGACCGGCGAACGGTTCGAGATCCGCGCGAAGCAGGTCGTCAACGCCACCGGTGTCTGGACCGACGACACCCAGGCGATGATCGGCACCCGTGGCCAGTTCAAGGTGCGGGCGTCGAAGGGCGTCCACCTCGTGATCCCCCGGGACCGGTTCCAGTCGAACACGGGCATGATCCTGCGCACCGAGAAGAGCGTGCTCTTCGTCATCCCGTGGGGCCGGCACTGGCTCGTCGGCACGACGGACACCGACTGGTACCTCGACAAGGCGCACCCGGCAGCGACCGCGGCGGACATCGACTACATCCTCGAGCACGTCAACAAGGTGCTCGCCGTCCCGCTCACCCGCGAGGACGTCGAGGGTGTCTACGCCGGACTCCGCCCGCTCCTGGCGGGGGAGTCCGACCAGACCTCGCAGCTCAGCCGGGAGCACGTCGTCGCCCACACCGTCCCGGGCCTCGTCGTGGTCGCCGGCGGCAAGTGGACCACCTACCGGGTGATGGGCAAGGACGCCATCGACGAGGCCGTCGCGGCCATGGACGGCAGGATCCCGGAGTCGACGACCGAGGACATCCCGCTCCTCGGCGCCGAGGGGTACCCCGCCGCGTGGAACCGACGCGCCCGCACCGCACGGAGCTTCAACGTGCACAAGGTCCGCATCGAGCACCTCCTCAACCGGTACGGCACCCTCGCGACCGAGGTGCTGCAGCTCGTCGAGCAGGACCCGGCACTCGCCGAGCCGCTGCCGGGGGCCGACGACTACATCGGCGCCGAGGTCGTCTACGCCGCCTCGCACGAGGGTGCTCTGCACCTGGAGGACGTCCTCGCCCGTCGTACCCGCATCTCCATCGAGGCCTGGGACCGCGGCGAGTCAGCAGCGCCCGTCGCCGCGAAGCTCATGGCGGACGTGCTCGGGTGGGACCAGGAGACGACCGAGCACGAGGTCGCGAACTACCTGAAGCGCGTCGCCGCCGAACGGGAGTCGCAGCTGCAGCCCGACGACGAGAGCGCGGACCGCGTGCGGCTCGAGGCCCCCGACATCGCGTTCGGCTTCGACGAGGACGACGTGGTCGTGGGCGGCGGTCGCTCGGACGGTGCCGAGGGCGCGAAGGCGTCCGACGAGCAGGTCGTCGGCGAGAAGACGAGCGAGCCGGAGTAGCGGGCAGCGTCGCGGACGCACCACGGGCCTCCAGGCCAGCAGACCGGACTGGAGGCCCGTGGTGCGTCCGTCAGGCGACCTGCGGTCCCGACGTGGCCCGGAGGGCGCGTCGCCGCTCGCCGAACACGATCACCACCGGGATCGCGACCAGCGCGATCAGGCTCGTGACGTACAGCACACCGGCCCAGGTGGTGTGGGCGCCGCCGCTGACCCCGTAGCCGTCGGCGATGTCCATGCCGAGTTGGAAGCCGGCGACGAAGAACGGGACCGCACCCGCCGCGATGATCCCGAGCATCCAGGCGACGACGAAGTGCGGTTTCACGCGCCGCCAGAGCGTCACCGTCGCGACCACGAGCGCCAGCGCGACACCGATCGCCGCGGTGACGAGGACGGCGACGACGTCACCGCGGACGTCGAACCCCTGCCCCTCGAGGTGCGCGTGGATCGCTTCCAGCGAGGTGCCCGGCACCGCCGCGAGCGGATCCAGCACGAGTTGCTGCACCGCGAGCAAGGCCGCGTACAGCGTCACGACCAGCACCCCGACGACGGCGACGACGATCCGTGTTCTCCCCATCCACAGAACAGTAGTGCGCGGAATGCGCGGGCGGTCCTGGTGGTTATCATCGGGGTACTCGAAGAGGGAGCCATCATGGTCGACGTCCATCGCGTCAAACTCCCCGGAGTCGGCGTGCTGCACAGCTTCTACACCGACGACGGTGGCAAGTGCGGTGTCATCACGCACCGGTCGGGGCACTCCGACCTCATCTCGTTCGCCGACGTCTCCGACGGCGCGGACAAGTCCGAGAAGGTCTCGCTGCGTCTCAGCGAGGACGAAGCGCACACGCTCGCCGAACTGCTCGGCGGCACCCGGATCACCGAGGGCCTCGACAAGCTCGACGAGATCCCCGGGCTCTCCATCGACTGGTTCTCCGTCGACTACGACGACGCCATCGCGGGCAAGCCCCTCGGCGACCTGCACGACTCGGGCTTCATCGGCCTGACCGTCGTCGCCGTGGTCCGTGGCGACAGTGCCAACCCGGCGCCCTCGTCGGACTTCGTCGTCTTCCCCGGAGACACGATCGTCGTCGCCGGTTCCCCCGAGAAGGTCGCCAAGGCGTTCTCCTTCTACCGCAGCGGAGAGCTTGCGGCCGCCTCGGCCGAGGCCCCGCGGAAGAGCTAGCGCATGCACCTGGGTGGTGAGCTGCTCACCATCGGTGTGCTCTTCGTCATCGCCTACGTCCTGGGCCGGCTCGGCAAGACCATCGGTCTGCCGGCCATCCCGATCTACATGGTGGTCGGACTCGTCGCGAGTCCGAACACGCCGTGGTTCGGGCTGAGCGTCGAGTCCCACACGATCGAGCTCATCGCGACCTTCGGGCTCATCCTGCTGCTGTTCAACCTCGGGCTCGAGTTCGACCAAGAGGAGTTCTACGGCAACGCCGGCAAACTCCTGGTGTCGGGCGGCACCTACGTCGTCATCAACATGGGCGTCGGGTTCGCCTTCGGGTTCTCGCTCGGCTGGGGCACCCGTGAAGCCCTGATCATCGCGGGCATGACGGCGACGTCCTCGAGCGCCATCGTGACGAAGCTCCTCATCGAGCTCCGGCGCCTGGCGAACGACGAGACCCCGATGATCCTCGGCGTCACCGTGATCGAGGACGTCTTCATCGCCGTCTACCTGGCGATCGTCTCCGTCGTGCTGTCCGGCGACACCAACGTCTGGGCCGTCGTCGGCAAGCTGGCACTCGCGTTCGGGTTCCTCATCGTGATGTTCACGCTCGCGCGCTTCGCGGGCAAGTGGGTCTCGAAGATCTTCGCCACCCGTGACGACGAGCTGTTCACGGTGCTGTTCTTCGGACTCGCGGTCATGTTCGGCGGCATCGGCGACCTGCTCGGCGTGACCGACGCCATCGGTGCCTTCGTCATCGGCCTGCTCTGCGGAGCGACCCGGTACCGCGACCGCATCGAACAGCTCGCCCTGCCGATGCGCGACGTCTTCGCCGCGTTCTTCTTCGTCAACTTCGGGCTCGGCCTCGACCTGTCGACCTTCGGCGAGGTGCTCTGGCCCGTCCTCGGCGCCATCGGCATGACGGTCGTGCTCAACGCGGTCGCCGGCCAGATCGTCGCGCGGATGAACGGCTTCAACGTCCAGCAGGGCATCAACACCGCCGTCATCCTGGTGAACCGGGGTGAGTTCGCACTGATCCTCGCGACGCTGTCGGCTGCCGCCGGGCTGGAGGCGCGGATCACCGCCTTCGCGGGCCTCTACGTCCTCTGCATGGCCGTCCTCGGGCCGCTGCTCGCGGTGAACTCGGACCGGATCGGCCGCCTCGTGGTGCGCCCGGGTCGTCTCATCCGCCTGCGCGGACGCCTGGGCGGCCGACGTGCCGTCGCCGCGGCAGCCGCCGCCGAGAGCGCCGAAGCGGCCGAGGCCGAGGCGGACGCCACCGCCGCGGCGCGGAAGGCCGAGCGGGACCGCCAGTTCGCCGAAGAGTTCGCGCTCGTCGAGGCAGCTGGCAGGGACGAGCGAGACAATGAGGGGTCCGAGCCGACGTCCGCCCCCGTGACGTCGCCGGTCGAGATCCCCGCCGAGCGCCCCGAGCGCCCGGTCCGACAGCGCGATCCGGAGTACTGATACAGATGTGGGCCGTTGCCCGACGACCGAGGTGGATCGCGCTGCTGTTGCTGGCGCTCGTGCTGGCGGCGGTGTTCGCCGGGCTGGGCAAGTGGCAGCTGGAGCGGTCGATCGCCAACGGCAAGCCCCTGCCGGCGACCACCGAGACCCGCCGCACGCTCGAGGCGGTCACCACCCCCGAGCGCCCCGTCAGCGAGAGTCTCGCCGGGCAGAAGGTCACCGTCACCGGGACCTTCGTCGCCGACGACACCACCGTCCTGACCGGCCGCACCGGGGGTGGGAAGTACCAGACCGTCGGACACCTGGTGGACTCGGACGGTGGGGCGAGCCTCCCGGTCGTCATCGGGTGGTCCGACCAGCGCGGGGCCGCCGTCGCCGGGGGCGAGCGCCTGGCGGACGGGCAGACGCTCACGATCCAGGGTCGCTACTACCCGGCCGAGTCGCCCGACCAGGACGCCTACAAGAAGGGCGAGTACTCCGCGGTCGCCCCCGCCCGGTTCGTGAACACCTGGCAGGCGTTCGACGACCGCATGTACCTCGGGTACGTCGTCGCCGACGGCACCACCGCGACGGCCGCCGACCTCGGCACCATCGCCGACCGTGCACCGTCGCGCGAGGTCCAGTTCGACTGGCTCAACCTGTTCTACGCGATCGAGTGGGTCGTCTTCGCCGGCTTCGCCGTGTTCCTCTGGTACCGGTTCGTGAAGGACGCCTGGGAGCGCGAGCAGGAAGAGGAGCGCGAGGCAGCGCTCGCCACCGAAGCCGACGCGCTCCGACGGTAGGATTGCCGGCATGGCCCTGACCGTCCGAACCCGTGACATCCCCAAGATCCCGGGGGCGGTGAAGTGGTACCGCGTCTCGGCGTACATCACCGGTGTGCTGCTGCTCGCCCTGGTGGTCGAGGTCATCATCAAGTACACGCCGCTGCAGCTCGAGATGCAGCTCGGCAACGGTCCGTTCTTCGTGCCCAACGGCACGGCGGGCGAGACCCCGGGCACGTTCAACCTGTCGATCGCGATCCTCATCGCCCACGGCTGGCTGTACGTGCTCTACCTCTTCACGGACTTCCGTCTGTGGAGCATCATGCGCTGGAGGCCGTCGCGCTTCCTGCTCATCGCCCTCGGGGGCATCATCCCGTTCATGTCCTTCGTGGTCGAACACCGCATGCAGCAGCAGGCCATGGACACCTACCACGAGCTGATCGCTGCCCAGCAGCGTGAGAAGGAGGCCGCTCGGTGAGCGAGACCGAACAGCGTCCCGTCCTCGTCGTCGACTTCGGGGCCCAGTACGCGCAGCTCATCGCGCGTCGGGTCCGTGAAGCGAACGTCTACAGCGAGATCGTGCCGCACTCCATCACCGCGGACGAGATCCGCGCCAAGGACCCGGCGGCCATCGTGCTGTCCGGTGGTCCGTCGTCCGTGTACGAAGAAGGCGCGCCGTCCCTCGACGGTGACATCCTCGACCTCGGCGTCCCCGTGCTCGGCATCTGCTACGGCTTCCAGGCCATGGCGACCGCGCTCGGTGGCGAGGTCGCGAACACCGGTCTGCGCGAGTACGGCGCCACCGACGTGACCCTCGCCCCCGGCACCAGCACCCTGCTCGGCGACCAGCCGGCGGACCAGGTGACGTGGATGTCGCACGGCGACTCCGTGGCCAAGGCACCGGCCGGCTTCGAGGTGCTCGCCTCGAGCGCGTCGACGCCCGTCGCGGCGTTCGCGTCCGACGAGCGCAAGCTCTACGGCGTGCAGTGGCATCCCGAGGTCAAGCACTCCGTGTACGGCCAGGCCGTGCTCGAGAACTTCCTGCACCGTGCCGCGGGCCTGCCCGGCGACTGGAACTCCAGCAACGTCATCGAGGAGCAGGTCGCCCGCATCCGCGAGCAGGTCGGCTCCGCCCGGGTCATCGCCGGGCTCTCCGGTGGTGTCGACTCCGCCGTCGCCGCAGCCCTGGTGCACAAGGCCGTCGGCGACCAGCTCACCTGCGTCTTCGTCGACCACGGGCTCCTGCGTGCCGACGAGCGCAAGCAGGTCGAAGAGGACTACGTCGCCTCCACCGGCGTCCGGCTCATCACGATCGACGCCGAGCAGCAGTTCCTCGACGCCCTCGCCGGCGTGAGCGACCCCGAGCAGAAGCGCAAGATCATCGGGCGCGAGTTCATCCGCACGTTCGAGGGCGCGGCCGAGGCACTCGTGCTCGAGGCGCAGGCTTCCGACTCTGATGCCGAGGTCAAGTTCCTCGTGCAGGGCACGCTCTACCCCGACGTCGTCGAGTCCGGCGGCGGAGCGGGCACCGCGAACATCAAGTCGCACCACAACGTCGGCGGCCTGCCCGAGGACATGACGTTCGAGCTCGTCGAGCCCCTGCGCACCCTGTTCAAGGACGAGGTCCGAGCGGTCGGCCGCGAGCTCGGGCTGCCCGAGGTCATCGTCGGTCGCCAGCCGTTCCCCGGCCCGGGCCTGGGCATCCGCATCGTCGGCGAGGTCACGAAGGAGCGGCTCGAACTGCTCCGTGCCGCTGACAAGATCGCGCGCGAAGAGCTCACCGCGGCCGGCCTCGACCAGGAGATCTGGCAGTGCCCGGTCGTGCTGCTCGCCGACGTCCGCTCCGTGGGCGTGCAGGGCGACGGCCGGACCTACGGGCACCCGATCGTGCTCCGTCCGGTCTCGTCTGAGGACGCCATGACCGCCGACTGGACGCGTCTGCCGTACGACACCCTCGCGAAGATCTCGAACCGCATCACGAACGAGGTGCCCGACGTGAACCGGGTCGTGCTCGACGTCACGTCGAAGCCGCCGGGGACGATCGAGTGGGAGTAGGGCTCCCCTGAGCAACGGAAGGCCCGGTACGCGTCACGCGTGCCGGGTCTTCGTGCGTCCGGGGCCGCTGCCGGGGTCGTGAGCGGGGGTTTTGCTGCCGCGGGCGGTGCGGGCGCGGTTCGTGGGCGCTCCCGGGAGCCGTCGAGTGGTCACAACACCCCGCAGGCCCGGTGCCGAGTGGTCACGAAGTGTCGGCTGGCCCCGGCCCGGACGACACTTCGTGACCACTCGGCGGGCGACCGGCGGGGTGTTGTGACCGCTGGGACTGACGCCGGGACCGCCACTCGGGCCGCCACCGCACCGCACCGCCCCGCCCCGCCGTGCCCCGCACCGCCCCCTCTGCCGCCGACCACCGGCCCGGGAACGACGAAGGGCCCCGGCAGCGCCGGGGCCCTTCGCGTGTGCGGTGGTACTAGTTGCGCGAGCTGCTCGCGATGATGGCGAGGATGCGCAGGATCTCGAGGTACAGCCAGACGAGCGTCACGATGAGGCCGAACGCCGCGGTCCAGGCGTAGATGCGGGGTGCGCCGCGCTCGACACCGGTCTTGATCTGGTCGAAGTCGAGGATCAGCGAGTACGCGGCCATCAGTACGACGAACACGCCGATGAGGACCCCGAGCGGGATGCCGAAGAGCGTCACGCCCATCAGGCCGAACGCGCTCTGGGTGACGCCGGTCCACATCAGGACCAGGTTCACGAGGGAGAACGCCATGTACCCGACCATCGCGATCAGGAAGAAGCGCGTGGCCTTCGGGGTCGCGCGGACCTTGCCCGAGCGGAACAGGAGCAGGGTGACGAAGAACACACCGAGCGTGCCGAACACGGCCTGCGCGACGATGCCGTCGGCCTGGGGGAACGCGGTCTGGAAGTAGTTCGAGATACCGCCGACGAACAGCCCCTCGAAGAACGCGTACGTCAGGATCAGACCCGGCGACGGCTTCTTCTTGAAGGTGTTGACGAGCGCCAGGACGAACCCGACGAGCGCGCCGACGATCCAGACGACCGGCGGCAGGTTCCAACCGGCCACCGCGCCGACGACGAGCACGCCGAACGCGAGCAGCGTCTTGACGATGGTGTCCTCGTACGACATGCGGTCGGTGTCCACCGGGGACGCAGTCGGGCGGTCGTACATGTACTGCAGCTGCTCGGGGGTCATGCCGCCCTGGGCCTGCTGCGGGGTCTGTCCCCAGCCGGCCTGCTGCTGACCAGCACCGCGCCCGCCCCAGGTGTTTGCCCCCTGTGCGTTGAAGGCGGGGGACTGGTCGAAACCGGGCTTGAAGGCCATGGTGTCCTCTTCCTAGGAGATTCGAGTCCTCTCAGCCTAGGGGCGCTCGGTCGCGGAAGGCTGAGGATTCGCGGCGAGCGGACGCGGGCCCAGCGGGCCCCGACGGGGGAAGCCTAGGGTCGCCCGCTGCACGCGCGCCCCGAGGAAGTCGAGAGTCCGCCGTCGAGCCCACCCGTCTCGACGGCAGCGCCGGGTAGAGCCAGGTGACGAGCGCGACCGAGATCGTCATGAGCAGGAACCAGGCCACGATCTTCGCCGGTGCCACCGGCTGCCACACCGCGAGCTGCGCCGGGTAGCTCCACGCCCCGGCCCACGTCGCGACGTTCTCCGCCGCCCAGATGAACACAGCGACGAGTCCCATCGCAACGAGCACGGGCATCCGCAGCGTCGCCCGGTGGATCCGGACGTGCATGGTAGTGCGGGCGAAGAGCAGCAGCACGAGCGCGAGCAGCAGGTACCGGGCGTCGGCGACGAAGTGGTGGCCGAAGAAGTTCAGGTAGATCCCGCCCGCCACGACCGCCAGCAGCCACTGCCGCGGGTACCGGTCGAACCGCAGGTCGAACAGTCGGTAGACCCTGACCATGTACGACCCGACGGCGCCGTACATGAACCCCGAGAACAGCGGCACCCCGGCGAGGACGAACAGCCCTCCGGGTTCGTAGGTCCACGAGCCCATGTGGGTCTTGAACACCTCCATCGCGGTGCCGACGACGTGGAACAGCAGCACGACCCGGAGTTCGCGCACGGTCTCGAGCCCGAACACGAGCATCCCGACCTGCAGCAGCACGGCCGCGATCGTCAGGACGTCGTTCCGCATCGCCGCCGGCACGGTCAGGTGCACCACGGCCATGGTCGTGAGCAGCAGCGCCCCGAACGCGCACGCCCAGGCCTGCTTCGCGCCGAACACCAGGAACTCGGTGACGAACACCCGGACGGGCCGGTGCGGTTGGTGCCCGGCGTCGAGCAGACGGCGTGCAGCCCGGTCGATCCGGGCCTCGACGGCGGTGGAGAGCGAACGGACGGTCATGCGGTGATGCTCGGTGCCGTCCCTGGGAACGAGGGCCCCCGGAGCCACGGGTGTGTCCCGCGACACAGGCGCCACGCTGGTCACCCGCGGCAAGTAGGGTCGCGCCATGACCCTCGTGATCGCCCACCGTGGTGCGTCCGGCTACCGCCCCGAGCACTCGCGGAGCGCGTACGAGCTCGCGATCGAACTCGGTGCAGACGCGATCGAACCGGACCTGGTGCCCACGAGGGACGGCGTGCTGGTGCTCCGGCACGAGAACGAGGTCTCGGGCACCACGGACGTCGCCGACCACCCCGAGTTCCGGCACCTGCGCACGACGAAGACCGTCGACGGCCAGACCCTGACGGGCTGGTTCACCGAGGACTTCACGTGGGCAGAGTTGCAGACGCTCCGCACCCGCGAGCGTCTGCCGGTGCTGCGCCCGGGATCCGCCGAGCACGACGGTGCGCAGCCGATCCTGCGGCTCGTCGACCTGCTCGCGATCCTCGACGCCGCACCCCGTCCGGTCGGGCTCGTCGCCGAGGTCAAGCACGCCGCGTACTTCGACCGCGCCGGGTTCCCGATGGGTGGACTCGTCGACGCCGCGCTCGGCGAGGCCGGGTGGCGGCAGGACGAGCGGCTCACGGTGGAGAGCTTCGAGAAGGGCGTGCTGCGCGACCTGCGCGAGCGGGGGACCGGTGGTCGGCTCGTGTACCTCCAGGAGGCCCGTGGCAGCGCCGCGGACGAGGTCGCGTCCCACGGATCGCTCGCCCCCACCTACGCCGCCGAGCGTTCCGAGGACGCGCTCGCGTCGTTCGCGACCGAGTTCCACGGCATCAGCGTCGACCTCGGCACCCTGATGGCCTGCGTCGACAGCGTCGCGCTCGACGACCCGACGCCGGTGCGCAGCGCGATCGTCGACCGCGCTCACGCCGCCGGGCTCGCGGTGTACACGTGGACGCTCCGGCCGGAGAACCGGTTCCTGCCGTCGCCGCTGCGTCGTGGTGGCGACGTCGCGGCGTTCGGCGACTGGGAGCGGTGGTTCACGTCCGTGATCCGCACCGGACTCGACGGGGTGTTCGCCGACCACCCGGACCTGGCGGTGCTCGCCCGGTCCGCTGTCGGGGGTCCCGCCTAGACTGTCCCGGACATGACGATCGTGCTCGACCCCTTCGAATCGACGCCCGAACCGGGCGCCGGTGCCCGCGCGTACGAAGACCCGTTCACCGCGGGTCTGAACCCCCAGCAGAAGGAAGCCGTCGAGTACCGCGGCGAGTCCCTGCTGATCGTGGCCGGTGCCGGTTCCGGCAAGACGAGCGTGCTCACCCGCCGCATCGCACTGCTGCTCGCCAACCGCGAAGCCTGGCCGTCGCAGATCCTGGCGATCACGTTCACGAACAAGGCCGCGGCCGAGATGCGCGAGCGCGTCCGGGCCCTGGTCGGTGGCGAGGCCGAGGGGATGTGGATCTCCACGTTCCACTCGGCGTGCGTGCGCATCCTGCGGCGCGAAGCCGAGCGGTTCGGGTTCCCGCAGTCGTTCACGATCTACGACTCCGCCGACTCCAAGGCGCTGCTGAAGCGGATCATCAAGGAGCTCGAGGCCGACTCCCTCGGGCTGACCGTCGGTGCCGCGGCGTCGAAGATCTCGAAGCTCAAGAACGAGCTGCAGGACATCGACACCTACGCGCGCAACATCAACGTGAACGACCCGCAAGAGGTCATGTTCACCGAGGTGTTCCGGCGCTACACGAACGAACTCCGCCGGGCGAACGCGTTCGACTTCGACGACCTCATCGGTCAGACGGTGTTCCTGTTCCGGGCCTTCCCGGACGTCGCCGCCCTGTACCAGCGCCGCTTCCGGTACATCCTGGTCGACGAGTACCAGGACACGAACCACGCCCAGTACGCCCTGATCCGTGAGCTCACCCGCCCGGTGCCGGTCGAACAGGTCGACAAGCTCGAGGACTCCGGCCAGCACGTCGCCCGGATGCGGGAGACCGACGGGTCGATCGCCCCCGCGTCCCTGACGGTGGTCGGCGACTCCGACCAGTCGATCTACGCGTTCCGCGGGGCGGACATCCGCAACATCGTCGAGTTCGAGCGGGACTTCCCGAACTCCAAGACGATCCTGCTCGAGCAGAACTACCGCTCGACGCAGAACATCCTGGACGCGGCGAACGCGGTCATCGCGAACAACTTCGACCGCCAGGCGAAGAGCCTGTTCACCGACGTCGGTGCCGGCGAGAAGATCGTCGGCTTCACCGGGTACACCGGCCATGACGAGGCGCAGTTCGTCGCCGACGAGATCCAGCGCCTGCGTGACGACGGCATGGACTACCGCGACATGGCGGTGTTCTACCGGACCAACTCGCAGACCCGTGCGCTGGAGGAGATATTCATCCGTGCGGCGATCCCGTACCGGGTGCTCGGCGGCACGAAGTTCTACGAGCGCGCCGAGATCAAGGACGCCATGGCGTACCTGATCACCGTCGCCAACCCGGCCGACCCGATGGCCCTGCGCCGCATCCTCAACGTGCCCAAGCGCGGCATCGGCTCGGTCACCGAGACCACGCTGCAGCGCTACGCCGACGAGCACGAGACCACGATGCGCGACGCCCTGCGGCACGCGGGTGAGCTCGGGTTCGGGCCGAAGGTGCGGAACGCCATCACCGAGTTCGCGGCGCTGCTCGACTCCGTGTCCGAGAAGGCGCCGACGCAGCCGGTGGTCGACACCCTGACGCAGCTGCTCGACGGCTCCGGGCTGCTCGACAACCTGCGGAAGTCGCCCGACGCGCAGGACGCCGCCCGTGCCGACAACATCGACGAGCTCGTGGCCGTGACGCGTGAGTTCCAGAAGAACAACCCCGAGGGCACGCTGTCGGACTTCCTGACCGAGGTCTCGCTGGTCGCCGCGGCGGACGAGCTCGACGACTCGTCGGGCACGGTGTCGCTCATGACGCTGCACACCGCGAAGGGCTTGGAGTACGACGCGGTGTTCCTGACCGGCGTCGAGGAAGACCTGCTCCCGCACCGGATGTCCGCCAACGAACCCGGCGGACCGTCGGAAGAGCGCCGGCTGTTCTACGTGGGCATCACCCGCGCCAAGAAGGTCCTGTTCCTGTCCCTCGCGATGACCCGTGCCCAGTTCGGCGACGTGAACGTGGCGATGCCCTCGCGCTTCCTGCAGGAGATCCCCGAGGGGCTCATCGAGTGGAAGCAGTCCCCGGGCATGGCGAACAGCCGTGGTGGCACGCAGCCCCGCGCCCTGAACGCCAAGCGCGACGGCGGCTTCGGCGGTGGCGGTGGCGGCGGCGGGGGCTACCGCGGTGGTGGTGGCTGGGGCGGCGGCTCGTACGACCGCGCAGCGGCAGCGTCCAAGACCCGCCCGAAGACCGAGTGGGCGAACCGGGTGTCCGGGCAGGTGCGCGACAACGGCGACATGGAACTCGTCGCCGGCGACCGCATCAAGCACGTCGACTTCGGCGAGGGCACGGTGTCGGCGGTGACGGGTCAGGGAGCCAAGCGCATCGCCGAGATCGCGTTCGACTCCGCGGGCCGCAAGAAGCTCCTCATCAAGATCGCCCCGATCGAGAAGCTGTAGGAGCCCTCACCGGTCCACACCGAACCGGCAGCCGCAGCCGGTCTGGAGTTCACGGAACGGACCCGGGGCGTTCCCCCGCGGTCCGTACGGTGCGGTGCTGTGCAGAACAGCCCTGACGATCGCGACGACGCCCACGACCACGCCGGAGACCGCAGCAAGCGCATCCCGGTCTCCCGCCGGGGCTTCCTGGTCGGGTCCGGACTCGCCGGTGCCGCCGGTCTCGTGGCCTCGAACGGCTTCGGCGGCGCCCCGGCCGTCGCCGATGCGCTGACCGCGGTACCCGCAGTCGCCCCGGCGGCGCTGGGCGGATCGACCGAGGCCGCTCAGGCGGCGGTGGCGCGCGGGCACACCGGACGGTGGCGCCCGGACACGACCTCGCCACGCTTCACCGTCGCCGTGATGCCGGACACGCAGTACATGTTCGACGGCGCCGCGGTGGACCCGGCACCGATGCGCGCCTCGCTCGAGTACGTCGTCCGCGAGCAGGCCCGGCACAACACGGTGTTCCTGGTCCACCTCGGCGACCTGACGCAGAACGGTGCGGCGTCCGAGATGCGTGCGTCCGGCGCGGTCTTCGACGTGCTCGACCGTGCCGGTGCGCCCTACAGCGTGCTCGCCGGCAACCACGACGTCGACTCCTCGACCGACGACCAGCGTGGCCGAACCCCGTACCTCGACGTGTTCGGCCCGCAGCGGTTCCGGAGGGCCCCGGGCTGGATCGGTTCGAGCCCGGACGGCTACAACACCGCTCACCGGTTCACCGCGGCCGGCCGCGAGTGGGTCGTCCTGGCGCTCGACTGGCGGACGAGCGCGAGCGGGCTCGCCTGGGCCAGCTCCGTGCTCGCGGCCCGGCCGCACGCCCCGGTCATCCTCACGACGCACGCCCTCGTCGACTCGGACGCCAGTGGTGGAGCGGTGTTCGACCCCTACGGCCAGCAGCTCTGGGACTCCTTCATCTCGAAGCACGACCAGGTGTTCCTGACGCTCAACGGGCACTACTGGGGTCCGGGCCGCACGACGGCGAAGAACGCCGTCGGGCACGACGTCGCCCTGCACCTGACCAACTACCAGAACCGCTACTACGGCGGGGCGGCCATGATCCGGCTGTACCACGTCGACCTCGAGCGGAACGTCATCGACGTCGAGACACTGTCGCCGTTCCTGCTCGCCGGTGGGCTCGGCGAGACGAACGAGCTCGCGGCCCAGGAGACCGCCCTCAGCGGTGACGTCGACCGCTTCACCATGGCGGTGGACTTCAACGCACGCTTCGCGGGGTTCGCGCCGGTCGCACCACGGGCCTCCCGGCAGGCGGCACGCATGCTGGTGCCGGGGACGCTGGCGTACTGGCGGTTCGACGGCAACCCGGACGGGGCGGCGCTCGCGCCGACGACGCGGGTGCGCGACCAGAGCGGGCGGGGGAACGACCTGGTGGTCGCTCGCCGGACCGGTGCCGTCGCGGGGGCGCTGCGCTGGACGGCGGCGCACCATCCCGACCAGCCGGGCGCCGGCGGCCTCGCGCTGCAGGGCGGCAAGACCGGTGGGGACCACCTGCAGACCGTCGACGCGGCTCCGCTCAACCGGACCCGGTTCCCCCACGGCTACACGGTCGAGGCGTTCTTCGCGCTGCCGACCACGTTCGACCCGAGCGCGAACGGGTTCAGCGCCCTGCTGTCGCAGTACTCGAGCGCCGGTCAGGTGGGGAAGGCGACCGGAGCCGACGGTGACCCGGACGAACCTGCCGTGACCCTGAGCCTGTCGGGGGACCGCGAACTGCAGTGGTGCGTGTACCCGGCGAGCCAGGACGGATCACTGACGAACTGGGGGCACGAGTTGCCGCTCGGGGCCTGGTGGCACGTGGCCGTGGTGAACGACGGGACGCACACCGTGCTGTACGTCGACGGGTGCCCGGTCGTGCGGAACCCGTCCACCCCGAACCGCGGTCTGAGCACGCTCGGCAAGCCGTGGCTGCTCGGTGGCTACCGCTACGGCGGCAAGCTCGACAACGTCTTCGTCGGGTCGATCGGCGACGTGCGCATCGTCGGCCGGGCGCTGCAGCCGAACGAGTTCATGAACGCCTGACGCCCCGCCGGCAGACGGGCGTCTGACACGCCCGGCCGTTCGGTGCGCCCCTCGTTCGGGTGGCACGATCACACTTTGTGAGGTTAGCCTTACCTAACATGACACCTCCCATCGAACTCCTGACCACCGCCACCGCCGAGCGCTACCGCTCCGCCGTGACGTCCACGGTGGACCGTCTGGCCGACCGCTTCGCCGCCGCCGACCGTCCGACGACCGACACCGCTCCCGAGGTCCTCCGGGCCCGGGTGCAGGACGTCGACCTCGACGCCGAACCCCTCGGGACGGACCGCGCGCTCGCCGAACTCGACGAGCTGTTCGTCCGCGAGGCCGTCTGGTTCCACGACCCGGCGTACCTCGCGCACCTGAACTGTCCGGTCGCGCTGCCCGCGGTCGCCGCCGAGTCGGTCCTGGCCGCCGTGAACCCGTCGGTCGACACCTGGGACCAGTCCCGGATCGGCACCGAGATCGAGCGGCACGTCGTCGCCTGGCTCGCCGGTCGGATCGGGTTCGCCGCGGGTGACGGCATCTTCACCTCGGGCGGCTCGCAGTCGAACCTGCAGGCCCTGCTGCTGGCGCGCGAGGCCCTGGGCGCCAGCGGCACCGTGTTCACGACCGCGGAGACCCACTTCAGCATCGCGAAGTCGGCGCGGCTGCTCGGCCTCCAGGCAGTGGTCGCCGTCGCCACCGACCACGCCGGCCGGATGGTGCCCGCCGCCCTTGCGGAGGCGATCGCCGCCGCCCGCGCAGCCGGGCAGACGCCGATGGCCGTCGTCGCCACCGCCGGCACCACCGACCGCGGAGTGATCGACCCGCTCGAGCCGATCGCGGACGTCTGTGATCTCGAGGGAGTCTGGCTGCACGTCGACGCCGCGTACGGCTGCGGGCTGCTCGTGTCCCCGACCCGCCGGCACCTGCTCGACGGCGTCGAACGGGCCCGGAGCGTGACCGCCGACCTGCACAAGTCGTTCTTCCAGCCGGTGTCGTCGAGCGCCCTGCTCGTGCAGCGCCCGGAGGACCTGCGCCGCACCGCCTGGTACGCCGACTACCTGAACCCCGAGGACGCCGCCGAGCCGAACCAGGTCGACAAGTCACTGCAGACCACCCGCCGGTTCGACGCCCTGAAGCTCTGGGCCACCCTGCGGGCGACGGGTGCCGACGCGATCGGGGCCGCGTTCGACACCGTCATCGACCTCGCCGTGGTCACCCACCGGATCGTCGAGGAGCACCCCGACCTGGTGCTCGTCGCGCCGACGCAGCTCAGCACGGTGCTGTTCCGCTGGCAGCCCGCCGGCATGACGGACGAGGCCGCCGACGCGCTGGTCGCCCCGATCCGCTCGGCCCTGCTCGCCGAGGGCCGGGTGCTGATCGCCAAGACGGTCATCGACGGCCGGCCGTGCAACAAGCTCACGCTGCTCAACCCGGAGACGACGCCGGAGCAGATGCGCGCGTCGCTGGAGCACGTCGTCGCGACGGCCGCCCGGGTGCGCGCAGCCACCACCGAGACCGAGGGAGCGACCCGATGACCGCCGACCGCACCGCTGCCGACCGCACCAATGCCGACCCCGCCGTGCACGACGTCGTCGGCATCGGCATCGGTCCGTTCAACCTCGGCCTCGCCTGCCTGACCGACCCGATCGCCGACGTCGACGCGGTGTTCCTCGACGCCGCCGACGGCTTCGCCTGGCACCACGGCATGATGCTCGACGACGCCACGATCCAGGTGCCGTTCCTCGCCGACCTGGTGACGATGGCCGACCCGACCTCGCCGTTCTCGTTCCTCGCCTGGCTCAAGGAGACCGGGCGCCTGTACCCGTTCTACATCCGCGAGGACTTCCACCCCCTGCGCAGCGAGTACGACGCCTACTGCCGCTGGGCCGCCGACCGGCTCGACACCCTGCGGTGGGGCCGCCGGGTGACCGCCGTCGAGCACGACCCGGTCACCGACACGTTCACGGTGCACGCCGAGACCGATCAGGGTCCCGAGACGTACCGCGCACACCACGTCGTCGTGGGCATCGGCACCGAGCCATCCGTCCCCGCCCCGTTGCGCGGGATCAGCGGGCCGGCGATCCACTCCGCCGACTTCCTGCCGAACCGCGACGCCCTGCGCGATGCCGGGTCCATCGCCGTCGTCGGCAGCGGGCAGTCCGCCGCCGAGGTCTACCGCGAACTGCTCGAGGACATCCGGCAGGACGGCTACCGGCTCGACTGGATCACACGTTCGCCCCGGTTCTTCCCGATGGAGGACACCAAGCTTACCCTCGAGATGACGAGCCCGGAGTACACGGACCACTTCCACGGGCTGCCCGAAGCCGTCCGCGACCGCCTGGGACGGGAACAGCGCGGCCTGTACAAGGGCATCAGCGCGGACCTGGTCGACGACCTGTACGACCAGCTCTACCGGATCAGCGCGCGCGGCCCGGTCCCGACGACGCTCCGGACCGAGACGAGCGTCGTCGACGCCGCCTGGCTCGCCGACCGTGGTACGTACCGGCTGACGCTCCGCCACGAGCAGCTCGACCAGACGTACGAGTACGAGGTCGAGCAGCTGGTGCTGGCCACCGGGTACACCCCGCGGGTCCCGCGGTTCCTCGACCCGGTCGAGCACCTCGTCGCCCGCGACTCCCGCGGTCGCCTGGCGGTCGCCCGCGACCACCACGTCGACACCCTGGGCGGGCGCATCTGGGTACAGAACGCCGAGGAGCACACGCACGGCCTGACCGCGCCCGACCTCGGCATGGGTGCGTGGCGGAACGCGTCGATCATCCGGTCCGTCACGGGTCGCCCCGTGTACGGCCTGGAGGCCCGGATCGCCTTCCAGGAGTTCGGCCTGCCCGCCTCGGAGCCGTCCACCGCCCGCCCCGGCACCGCGGAGCGCGCGCCGGCCCGGCGCGCGTCCGAGCGGGCGGAGGTGTCCGCATGAGCGCCGTCGTCGACAGCACCGGTGTGACGGTCGCCGGTTCGGCGGGCACTGGTGTGGTGGGCACTGCGACGGTCGACGCGCACGGGGCGACCGCGCCCGGGGGAGCCGAGCCGGGCCTCCTGACCGTCGAGCCCGTGGACCCGGAACGCGACGCCGCCGTCGTGCAGTCGTGGCTCGCCCACCCGGCATCGTCGTGGTGGGAGATGGGCGACCTCGACGTGGACGGGGTGCGCGCCTACCTGGTCGGCGTGCAGGCGGACCCCGCGCAGGCAGCGTGGCTCGGCCGCCGGAACGGTGAGCCGTGCTTCCTGGCGGAGACCTACGACCCCTCCGCCGTCCTGCTCACCGACGTGTGGGCGGCCGAACCCGGCGACGTCGGCATGCACCTGCTCGTCGCGCCGGTGCCCGCCGGTGGTCGTGTCCACGGCCTGACCAGCGCGGTGATGCGTGCCGTCGTCGAGCACTGCCGGGACGCCCTCGGCGCGCGCCGGGTCGTCGTCGAACCCGACGTGCGGAACACCGCCGTGCAGGCGAAGAACGCCGAGGTCGGGTTCCGCCCCCTGCGGCAGGTGGACGTCGCCGGCAAGCGGGCCCTGCTGTCGGTGCTCGACACCGACCGGATCGGCGTCCCCGACGACGACGGGCCGGCCGCACACCTGCGGCCCGAGCACCTGGAACCCGCCGAACGGCACCTCGTCGCGAAGGCGATCGCGGAGTTCACCCACGAACGGCTGATCGCACCCGCGCCGGACGGGGACGGGTGGCGGCTCGACGCGGGGGAGTCGACCTACCGGTTCCGGGCGCGGCAGCACGTGCTCGAGCACTGGTCGATGGACGAGGCCTCGCTGACGCGGACCCGTGCGGGGGTGCCGGCGCCGCTCAGCGCGCAGGAGCTCGTGCTCGAGCTGCGCGCGGTGCTCGGGATCCCCGACGAGTTGCTCGGCACGTACCTGGAGGAGATCGCGTCGACGCTGGCGAGTGCCGCGGCGAAGCACCGGCGGGGCGGACCATCGGCCGGGCAGCTGGCACGGGGGCGGGGCGGGGCCGGGGCGGCCGGGTCCGTCGAAGACGTCGTCGCGTCGTTCCAGGACGTCGAGGCGGCGATGACCGAGGGGCACCCGGCGTTCGTCGCCGCCAACGGCCGGATCGGGTTCGGGCTCGACGAGTACCGGGCGTTCGCGCCGGAGTCCGGCGGCCGGTTCCGGTACCGGTGGCTCGCTGCCCGACGCGAGCACACGCACCTGGCGCTCGCCGCCGACCGGACCGAGCAGGCGCACTGGGAGGCAGAGCTGTCACCGGCGGTCGTGGCCGGGTTCCGTGCCACGCTGGAGCGTCGCGGGCTCGACCCCGACGAGTACGTGTGGCTGCCCGTGCACCCGTGGCAGTGGCAGCACCGGATCGCCGTGACCTTCGCGCCCGACCTGGGCCGACAGGACCTGGTCGACCTGGGCGAGGGACCCGACGAGTACCAGCCGCAGCAGTCCATCCGCACCGCGTTCAACCGAACCGAGCCAGCACGGTCGTACGTGAAGACGGCGCTCGCCGTGCAGAACATGGGGTTCCTGCGGGGGATGTCGCCCGCGTACATGCGGAACACCCCGGCCGTGAACGACTGGGTCGGGTCGATCGTCTCGGCCGACCCCACGCTCGCCGCCGCCGGGTTCTCGGTGCTCCGGGAGCACGCCGCCATCGGCTACACAGGGGACGCCTACCACCGGGTCGACGTGTCCTCGCCGCAGCGCAAGATGCTCGCGGCCCTGTGGCGGGAGAGCCCGCTGCCGCGGGTGACGGACGGCGAGCGGCTGCTGACGATGGCGGCGCTGCTGCACCGGGACGCCGCGGGGAACGCCGTGGTCTCGGCGCTGATCGAGGCCTCTGGTCTGCCCGCCGACGTCTGGGTCCGGCGCTGGCTCGACGCCTACCTGCTGCCCGTCGTGCACTGCGTGACCGTGCACGACCTGGTGTTCATGCCGCACGGCGAGAACCTGGTGCTCGTCGTGCGCGACGGCGTCGT
Source organism: Curtobacterium sp. WHRI 8282 (assembly GCF_040223925.2). Lineage (NCBI taxonomy): Bacteria > Bacillati > Actinomycetota > Actinomycetes > Micrococcales > Microbacteriaceae > Curtobacterium > Curtobacterium sp. WHRI 8282. Next base: position 412,509 of record NZ_JBEHCD020000001.1, on the reverse strand, counting down.
GGTCCGTGCCGTGATGAAGGACATCGGCGAGGAGGCCGCGGTGCTCGGTCGGCACGACGACCGCCCGGTCCCCGCCGACATCGACCGGATCGTGCACCCGGTGTCCGACGACGAGGCCGCGCTCGCGGTCTTCACCGACGTGTTCGACGGGGTGCTCCGGTTCGTCGCCGCGATCCTCGACGACGACGCGGTGCTGCCGGAGTCCCGCTTCTGGCAGGTCGTGGGGGAGTGCATCGACGCCCACGCAGCCGCGCACCCGGACCGCCGTCGTCCCCTGGACCTGCGGGTGCCGACGTTCGAGCACTCGTGCCTGAACCGGTTGCAGCTGCGGAACACCCTGTCGATGGTGGACCTGGCGGACCAGTCGGCGTCGCTCATCCGGGCGGGGGCGATGGCGAACCCGATCGGGCGGTAGCGGGGCGGGAGCTCTCGGTGCGGGAGCCGCGCCGACTACGGCTGCAGGCGGGTGGCCGTCCAGGTCCCCTCGGCGAGTGCGTACTGCAGTCGTCGGTGCATCCGGTCACGGCTGCCGTGCCAGAACTCCACGATGTCGGGCTCGAGACGCCAGGCAACCCACCGTGCCGGCCGGGGGACGTCGTCGCCGGAGTCGTCGAGCAGGTCGTTCGCGTCGTCGATCAGGTCCTGCAGGGTCCGCGGCTCGAGCACGGCCGACTGGTCCGCGATGGCCGTCGCCGCGCGTGACTTCGGGGAGCGGTCCGCGAACAGGGCGTCGGACTCGGCGTCCGACAGCCGGACGACGTGGCCCTCGAACCGGAGCTGCTGCATCGTCTCGCGCCAGTACGCCTGCAGGGCTGCGTGCGGGTTCTCGGCGAGCTGCCGCCCCTTCGGGCTGTCCTCCGACGTGCCGAAGACCAGCCCGTCCGCCTCGATGCGCTTCACGTCGACGGTGCGAGCGGACACACGGCCGTCGGCCCCGGCCGTGGCGAGGGTCATCGACAACGGCTCGGAGACCTGTCGGTCCTGCGCCGCGGACAGCCAGTCGCGAGCGAGGTCGAGCGGAGACGCCGGCGGGCTGTCGAACTCGGGCAGGTGCAGGGAGTCGTCACCGGAGAGCGGGGCAGAGGACATGTACCCACCCAACCGTGCCCGAGGGCTCGGTGTTCGAAAGGGGTCGTCCGCCGGGGTCGACCTCGGCCTCGTCAGGGCGTCGCGGACGGCAGCGTCCGGGTGATGCGGAGGTGTCCGACCGCACTGACGAGGACGGTCCAGACGGATCCGTCCGCCAGGCCCGAGAACGTGACGGTTCGGCCCTGGTCGTCGTCGCTGCCCGTCGGGACACGTCCGTGATCCGGCCAGAACATGACGGACAGCGCCTCGTCCGGGATCAGCGCAAGCCGACGGAGGTGCTCCCAGAGCGCGGACACCTGGTCCTGGCGTGTGGACGTCTCGAGTCCGCTCGGGCGGAACTCCGTCGGTGGCAGGTCGGCCACGCGGGTGTCGTGCACCACCTCGAACGGCGCTCCGGGACGCTCGACGTACCGCCGACGGAACACCCGGATGCCGATCGTGCCGTTCGGTTCGACCGCGACGTCGATGAGGTCGGCCCACCGGGTGTCCTCGTCGTCCCACCCCACCGCTCGGGTGATCCGGTGCGTGCTCGGCTGGTACCTGCCGGTCAGTACCGTGCCGGCGAGCACTTCCACTTCCGCCCACTCGGCCGGAGTCAGGGCGTCACCGAGCGTCGCCCGCACGGCGGTCCACCGTTGCGGTGCCGACCACGAGGCCGGCTGCGCGCGACCGAGGAGGCGATCGATCAGGGAAGGCCGTCCGTCGATGGAGCGGGTCGGAGCAAGCGTGGTCGAGGTGGCGATCGTCTCGGTGTCGTCGACGGCCTCCGGTCGCGCGACCAGCGGCTTCACTCCGACGAACGCCCGCTGTGCCTCCACCGTGCCGAGGCGTTCGTCGGCCGGGGCGAACACGTCGACCAGGTCGTCGAGGCGTGGACGACGACCGCGGCGGTGTCGGTACGCACGCAGGCCACCACCCTGCTGGCGTGCCATCCCGCTCGGCCACACGTCGACGCGAGCCCCCTGCACGCCCAGGAGCCACCCGTCGCGGTCGAGTGCCGCGCGCACCAGACTCAGCGCCTCGAAGGCGTCGTCGGCCGTGGCCGAGTGCTCGACGCCCAGCAGCGACACGGTCACGGTGGAGTGCGCCTGGCGGTCTGGGTTCGTCAGGTCCACCTCCACCGTGACGGTCGCCGGGGCGCTGGTGCCGTTCCGGTACGCGATCCGGTCGTACGTCGTCATCGCCGCCCGCCGTGTCCACGTGTCACGGCGTCGGGACCTGCACCGACACGAGCTCGGCGAACCGGAGCTGCTGCATCGTCTCGCGCCAGGACGCCTGCACGGCCGCGTGCGGGTCGTCGAACTCGGGCAGGTGCAGGGAGTCGTCACCGGAGAGCGGGGCAGAGGACATGCACCCACCCAACCGTGCGCCGGCGGTCAGCGCTCGGGGAGTCCGGCGTGACGTACCGAGCTGGGTCACGTGACGTGTCGCCCGGCGGTCCGCCGCATCGCCCGCAGCAGCAACGGACCCGGCAGCCGCAGCAGCGCGCTCGGCACCAGCGCCCGCACCCCGGCCACCACCCGGACGGTGTGCCGGAAACGCCGTTCCTCCCGCGGCCCCCACGCGAAGCCGTACGCCGTGCGCACCCGTTCCGGCAGCATCCCCACGGTCACGATGCGGACGAGGGGCATCGCCGCCCGCACCCACAGCGGCGCGAACCGCGGGTGCAGCAGGTCGCGGACGACCCCGCGGGCGTCGTCGGTGACCTCGAGCCCCTCCAGCCTCCGCTGCCAGTACCGGTCGAACGCCGCCACCGAGGTCGGCCAACGCTCCGGCGGCACCCGCAGCGCGGTCGCGATCGGGGCGTAGGCGGCGAGGACCTGCTCGGCGCGGGCCGCGGAGACGCGTGTGCCGAACAGGTCGTGCGCCCGCCGGGCGGAGTCGAACAGGGTGGCGGCCACCCAGAGTTGCCGGTCGACGTCGTCGGCGCCGGCGACGGGCCGGTGCGCACGGTTGACGAAGCCGGCCGCGGTCGCCGAGTCGGTCTCCGTGCCGATGACGACGGCGTAGACGAACATCAGGGTGTGCGCGAGCCGCTGCTGGGGTCGCCGGGCGAAGTCCGAGTGCCGTCGGACACCGGCCGCGACGACCGGGTCGGCGATCTGCAGCAGGATGGCGCGGCCGCCCGCGGCCACGGGGGTGCTGTCGGCGAGGAACCGACGCAGGTGACGGTCGTGGACGCGCCCAGCAGGCGGACGGGAGGCGCGGTGCGGGTCGTGCGTCGCGCCTCCAGGCCGTGGGGTGGTCACGCCGCGCCCCGTCGGCGTCGCGCCCGCAGGACGGGCCACAGGTCCACGGCGATCGCCGCCAGGAGCGCGACGGCGCCGACGACCAGGGCGACCAGTGCACACGAGGCGTCGACCGGCACGTCACCGGTCAGGGCGAGGAGCGTCGCGACGAGCCAGATCGCGGGGAGCGGCCAGAGACGGGTCGGTGATCCGGTGACGACCGCACCGACGACGCCGACGACGAGGAGCGGGACCCAGCGGCCACCGGGCTCCGAGCGGGCGGCGAGGTGCGCCGAGGCGGCGACCAGGAGCATCGCCGCGACCGCCAGCAGCCGCGCTGCCGAGGGCATGCTGCGGACGCTGGAACGGACTCGTCGGAACACGGCCCGATGCTACCGAGCCGTGTTCCGGGGGAGCCTGATCAGCTCAGAGCGGCTTCGTGCCGAGGTCGTTGCCGAGGTCGGCGCGGTCCTCGTCCTGCTCGTTCTCGTGCTCCCACAGGTCGGGCGAACCCTCGCGCGGGGAGCCGCCGGTCGGACCGTCGTCGGAGCCGTCACCGGGCTGCGGCTCGACCGTCTCGCCGGCGACCGCGTCGTTCGTCACCGTCTCGAGGGACTCCTCGGCCTCGTCCACCTCGTACGGGCCGACGTGCTCACGGTCGATGTCGTCGTCGCGACGCTGCTGGGACTCGAAGTCGTCGACGGGGCTGATGCCGGGGTCGCTCATGGTGGTTCCTTTCCGTTGCGGGCTTCCTGCCTACCCGCCGGCGCTTGGCGGCCGTCCGGTTTCGTGTCGTGTTCACCCGGGCGTCACCTGCCGGTCACACCGCCACGGCAGCATCGCCGATGCTCGGGGGAGTGGAGCGCGGTCGCCGACGGGTGGTCGAGCGACCGCGCCTTCCCCGCCCGGGTCGTCCGGGCCGGCGCGCTGACCGCCTGCGCTTTCGTCCCTGGTTCGTTCAGACGCGTTCGAGCAGGTCGCGTTGCTCGACGTCGGCGAGTGCGAGGGTGCGGTAGCCGGCGGACTCGAAGAACACCGTGATGCGGTCCTCCTCCGTGCTCATCACCACGCCCGTGCCCCACTCGGCGTGCTCGACGCGCGCATCCGGCGGCCAGGCCGCGTCGTTCGCCCCGTCGGCGACGTGGGCGGAGGCCTCGCGTGCCGTGCCGGACGAGCAGGTGTCACAGTTCCCGCACGGCTCCGGCAGCTCGTCGCCGAAGTAGCCGAGCAGGAACTGGCGGCGGCACCCCGTCGTCTCGGCGAGCTGGCGCATCATCGCGATGCGGGATTCCTCGACCCGCTCCCGTTCGGCGGCACGGTCGGCTGTCGCACGTGCCGCACGGTCGGCGTCCTGCGGGCCGTCCGGAACACGGGAGACACCGTCGACGTCGTCGCGCAGGGCGCCGGCGTCGAGCAGGGCGTTGAGTGCTCGACCGGCGGTACGGGCCGACAGGCCAGCGGCCTCCACCAGTGCGGAGCGGGCGATCGAACCGGTCGCCGGGACGGCGTCGAACACGGCCCGGACCGAGGCGGGTCGCGGCGAGCCGGACGCGAAGAACGTGCGCAGGCCGAAGTCCTCGGCGCGGTAGTGCAGGGTGGCGCCGGCCGGTTCGGCGTCCCGCCCGGCCCGCCCGATCTCCTGGTAGTAGGCGTCGATCGACTCGGGGACGTCGGCGTGCACGACGTACCGGACGTCGGGCTTGTCGATGCCCATGCCGAAGGCACTCGTCGCGACCACCACGTCGACGTCGCCGTCCAGGAACCCGGTGTGCACGGCCTCGCGCTCCGCCACCCGCATGCCGGCGTGGTACGGCTGCGCGCGGCGACCACGGGCGGCGAGGGCGTCGGCGTACTCCGTGGTCGCGGCGCGGGTGGCGACGTAGACGACCGTGGGTCCGTCGAGCTCGGCGACCTGGTCGACCACGGCCTGGCGCTTCTCGGCGTCCTCGGCGTGCCGGACCACCTCGAGCCGGATGCCGGGACGGTCGAATCCCGAGGCGAGCACGAACGGGTCGCGCATACCGAGCCGCTCGACGATGTCGTCCCGCACCGGAGCGGAACCCGTGGCGGTCAGTGCGAGCACCGGCGGGCGGCCCAGGCGTTCCGCGACCTCGCCGAGCGCCAGGTAGTCCGGTCGGAAGTCGTGACCCCACGACGAGATGCAGTGCGCCTCGTCGACGGCGACCAGCGCGACCCCGGCATCGCGGAGTCGCTCGAGCACGTCGTCCTTCACCAGCTGTTCGGGGGCGAGGAACACGTACCCGACCTCGCCCGCGGCGACGGCGTCCCACGCATCGGCGACGTCCCGTGCCTTCTTCGTGGCGTTCAGGGCGACGGCTCGGGGTGCGTCGGAGTGGTGCTCGAGCCCGACCACCTGGTCCTCCTGCAGCGCCACGAGCGGGGAGACGACCACGACGAGGCCGTCCAGCCCGAGGCCGGCGACCTGGTAGATCGCGGACTTGCCCGATCCGGTGGGCATGACCGCCAGGGCGTCACGGCCCTCGAGCACGGCGTCGATGACGGACTCCTGGTCGGGGCGGAGCGTCCAGCCGAAGACCTCGGTGGCGCGGGTACGGAGTTCGGGTTGCACCGATCCACACTGCCGAGCTCGAGCTCGGGCCGGTCCCAGCGGTGCGCGCAGCGGCTCATGCGCTTCCGGGGCCCGGTCCTGATCGGCGGGTGCTCGGGTGTGCCCCGACGTGCACCGGCCGTCCACCGAGCAGCGCTAGGCTGCGTGGCGGCCGTTGTCTCGACATCGAGCGACCCTCGATGTGGAGAGCGCGACCGGGAAACCGATGCCGATCGCACGAACCGTGCGGGAAGAAGAACAGCGTGGATCTTTTCGAGTATCAGGCCAGGGACCTCTTCGAGTCCTACGGCGTCCCCGTGTTGCAGGGGATCATCGCCGACACCCCCGAGCAGGCGAAGGCGGCGGCCGAGAAGATCGGTGGCGTCGTGGTCGTCAAGGCGCAGGTGAAGGTCGGCGGTCGCGGCAAGGCCGGCGGCGTGAAGGTCGCGAAGACCCCGGACGAGGCGTTCGAGCACGCGCAGGCCATCCTCGGCCTCGACATCAAGGGCCACACCGTCCAGCGCGTCATGGTCGCCCAGGGTGCCGACATCGCCGAGGAGTTCTACTTCTCCGTGCTGCTCGACCGGGCCAACCGCTCCTACCTCTCGCTCACCAGCGTCGAGGGTGGCATGGAGATCGAGCAGCTCGCCGTCGAGAAGCCCGAGGCGCTCGCCCGGGTCGAGGTCGACCCGCTGACGGGCATCGACAAGGCCGCCGCGCTCGAGATCGCCGCGCAGGCGAACTTCCCGGAGTCGCTCCGCGATCAGGTCGCCGACGTCTTCGTGAAGCTCTACGACGTGTACAAGGGCGAGGACGCGACCCTCGTCGAGGTGAACCCCCTCGTCCGCACCGGCGACGGCCAGATCCTGGCACTCGACGGCAAGGTCTCGCTCGACGAGAACGCCGACTTCCGCCACGAGGGCCACAAGGACCTCGAGGACACCGCCAGCGAGGACCCGCTCGAGGCCAAGGCGAAGGCCCACGGGCTGAACTACGTCAAGCTCGACGGCCAGGTCGGCGTCATCGGCAACGGCGCGGGGCTCGTCATGTCGACGCTCGACGTCGTCGCCTACGCCGGTGAGCGCCACGGCGGCGTGAAGCCCGCCAACTTCCTCGACATCGGCGGCGGCGCCTCGGCCGAGGTCATGGCCAACGGCCTCGACGTCATCCTCGGCGACCCGCAGGTGAAGAGCGTGTTCGTGAACGTCTTCGGCGGCATCACCGCCTGCGACGCCGTCGCGAACGGCATCGTCGCCGCGCTCGGCATCCTCGGCGACGCGGCCACCAAGCCGCTCGTCGTGCGCCTCGACGGCAACAACGTGGAAGAGGGTCGTCGGATCCTGGCGGAGGCAGCGCACCCGCTCGTCACCGTCGCCGCGACCATGGACGATGCGGCCGAGAAGGCCGCCGAACTCGCCGCCGCAGCGGCCTGAAGGGACTGACCATGTCGATCTTCCTCAACAAGGACTCCAAGGTCATCGTCCAGGGCATCACCGGTGGCGAGGGCACGAAGCACACCGCCCTGATGCTCAAGGCCGGCACGAACGTCGTCGGCGGCGTGAACGCCCGCAAGGCCGGCACCACCGTCACCCACGGCGACGTGTCGCTGCCGGTCTTCGGTTCGGTGCGCGAGGCCATCGACACCACCGGTGCCGACGTCTCGATCGTCTTCGTCCCGCCGGCGTTCGCGAAGGACGCCGTGACCGAGGCCATCGACGCCGAGATCCCGCTCGTCGTCGTCATCACCGAGGGCATCCCCGTGCAGGACTCGGCCGAGTTCTGGGCGCACGCCAAGGCGAAGGGCGGCACGACCCGGATCATCGGGCCGAACTGCCCCGGCATCATCACCCCGGGGGAGTCCCTCGTCGGCATCACCCCGGCGACGATCACCGGCAAGGGCCCGATCGGGCTCGTCTCGAAGTCCGGCACCCTGACCTACCAGATGATGTACGAGCTCCGGGACCTCGGCTTCTCGACCGCCATCGGCATAGGCGGCGACCCGGTCATCGGGACCACGCACATCGACGCGCTCGCCGCGTTCGAGGCCGACCCCGAGACCGAGGCCATCGTGATGATCGGCGAGATCGGTGGCGACGCGGAAGAGCGTGCCGCCGAGTTCATCAAGGCGCACGTCACCAAGCCGGTCGTCGGCTACGTCGCGGGCTTCACCGCTCCCGAGGGCAAGACGATGGGCCACGCCGGCGCGATCGTGTCCGGTTCGGCCGGTACCGCCGAGGCGAAGAAGCAGGCGCTCGAGGCCGCCGGCGTCAAGGTCGGCAAGACGCCGTCCGAGACCGCCGCGCTGCTGCGCGAGGTCGTCGCCGCTCGCTAGCGGTTCGTCTGTTCCGCACAACACCGGTGTTCGTCGGTTGAACCGCGTCCTGCGCGTGTTCGTCCTGGGAACACCGGTGTTTTGCGTCGGCAGCCGCGCGGCTCCGGGGTGGCCGCGCGAGGGGCACGTATCCTCGCTGCGATGAACCGCCTGGGAACCGCTCTGCTCGCCGCGATCGAGGCGGTCGTGACGGTCGGCGTCGGCATCGGGATCGCCCTCGTGCCCCTGACGCTGCTCTGGGGGTTCGAGTACGGCCTGCAGGTCGACTGGGACGTGTTCTGGAAGGCCACCGGCAGCGTGTGGCTCGTCGGACACGGCGTCGACGTCTCGTTCCTGCTCGGGTCCGCACTCGCCAAGAGCACCGGGGTCAGCGGCGCCGCCGACCCCATCCACGTGACCCTCGCCGCCCTCGGGTTCGCGGTCGTGACGGCCTGGCTCGGCGCCCGCGCCGGACGTCGGTTCGCGGAGACCGAGCACCGCACCACCGGGCTGCTGGTCGGGACCGCCGTCGTCGCGCTCCTCGGTCTGGCCGTCGCGCTGTCGTCGACCTCCGCCGCCACCCGCCCCACGCTCTGGCAGGCCGTGGTGCTGCCGGCGCTCTGGTTCGGGATCCCCGCACTCGCCGCCTCCGAGGTCTGCCGTCGTCGCCGTGACCTGCCCGCCGACGCCGGCACCCAGCGGGTCATCGACCTGGTCGACCGCATCCCCGCCGTCTGGCGGTCCGTCGCCGGGTTCGGCCTGCGCGCCGGGACCGCCGCGACCGCCGTGGTCGTCGGCGTGGCCGCGGTGCTCGTCGGCCTGCTCCTCTTCACCTCGTTCGCCGAGGTCATCACCCTGTACGAGCAGTCGCACGCCGGGGTCATCGGCGGCGTCGCGCTCACCGTCGGGCAGCTCGCGTTCCTGCCGGACTTCGTCGGGTGGGCGACCTCGTGGCTGATCGGCCCCGGGTTCGCCATCGGCACCGGGTCGAGCGTGTCCCCGATCGCCACGACCCTGGGCCCGATCCCCGGTCTGCCGGTCTTCGGTGCCTTGCCGACCTCCGGTCACACCTTCGGGCTCGTCTGGATCCTCGTGCCGGTCATCGCCGGGTTCGCGATCGGCGGCTCGATGCGACCACGGTTGGTGCGGGCCCTGGGCGCCGCCGACTCCGCGCTGCACCGTGCGCTCGGCGGCGTCGTCGCAGGACTCGTGGCCGGTGTGCTCACGGGGCTCATCGCCTGGGTGTCCTCCGGTTCGTTCGGCCCCGGGCGCCTGGCCGACGTCGGCCCGAACGCCCTGGCGGTCGGTGGGTTCGCCGCACTCGAGGTCGGCCTGCCGGCGATCATCGCCCTCGCCGCTGGCAGCGACCTGGTCCGGTTGCCGGACGGCGGATGGACGCGGGAGCGCTGGACCGAGGCCGACGAACCCGACGATGACCACGACACGGCGCACGCCGGGGTCGACCTCGGTGAGGGTTCCCTGCTCGCGGCGCTCGACCAGGCCGGTGCCGGGCGCACCACCGACGTGCACCGCTTCGTGGTCGAGGAGTCCCACGACGGGTCGACCGCTGCGCGGCCCCGCGCGACGACCGAGCACGCGACCGAGCCGGTCAGCAGCGAGCCGATCCGCAGCGAGCCCGCCGATGCGGCACCCGCACGGTCCACTTCCGCACCAGCACGGCCCGCCTCCGCACCCGCGCCCGTCTCACCGCGCGCCGGTGGCACCGACCACGACGTCGAGCTCCCCGACTGGGCGAAGACCGACGCGGTGGCCGCCGACCGCCTGGCCGCCGAGCCCGGACCGGAGCGCCGCAGCGCCGGACGAGCGGCCCTGGGTGGCCTCCGCGACCGCCTGGCCGGCGCGGCCGAGGGTGTCCGGGGGCGAGCCGGTGCACTCCGCGACCGCGTGACCGGCTCCGACGCCGAGCCCCAGCGTCCCGGCTCCGAGCGGCCCGCAGCGCCCGCCCCGGCAGCTGCACCCACCCCGGTGCCCACCGACGCCCAGCCCGCGTTCCCGTGGAGCACCGAGGAGTTCGTCGCCGGCCGGGACGACGTGGACGAGACGGCCGAGGCGGACCGCGTGGACGTCGCGCCGGACACCCGTGGGCCCGCCTCGAGGCCGGCGGAGCAGTCCCGCCCGACGAAGTGGGACGTCACCGACCAGATCCCCGAGGACGAACTTCCCTGGTGGCGTCAGCCGAAGGACGACCGGTAACAGCGCCCGTCGAGTGCGTGCCTGCCGGTAGGGTTGGTGCCGTGCTCGAACTGGTCGTCCTGATCTCCGGTACCGGGTCGAACCTCCGAGCCCTGCTCGAAGCGACCTTCGACGCCGAGTACCCCGCCCGTGTCGTCGCCATCGGTGCCGACCGTGACGCCGAGGGCCTCGGCCTGGGCGAGGAGTTCTCGATCCCGACCTTCACGGTGCCGTTCACCCGCTACGACTCGCGCGCCGAGTGGGGCCAGGCCCTGGCGGAGCAGATCCGTCCGTGGTCGCCCGACCTGCTCGTGCTCTCCGGCCTGATGCGCCTGCTGCCCCCGGCCGTGGTGTCCGAGTTCGCCCCGGGGATCATCAACACCCACCCGGCGTACCTGCCCGAGTTCCCCGGCGCCCACGGCGTGCGGGATGCCCTGGCCGCCGGGGTCACCGAGACCGGCGCGAGCGTCATCGCGGTCGACGACGGCGTCGACACGGGGCCGATCCTCGCGCAGGAGCGCATCCCGGTGCTGCCGGGTGACACCGAGTCGACGCTGCACGACCGCATCAAGCCGGTCGAGCGTCGCCTGCTCATCCAGACCATCCTCGACATCGCCAACGGCACCACCGACCTGAAGGGCACCCCGAGCGCATGAGCGTGCACGCAGCCGACCCCAGCCTCTACCGCGACCGAGACGTGGTCCCGGTCCGCCGTGCACTGATCTCGGTGAGCGACAAGTCCGGCCTGCTCGAGCTCGCCGGCGCCCTGGCCGACTCCGGGGTCGAGATCGTGTCGACCGGCTCCACCGCGCAGACCATCCGTGACGCCGGCTACGCCGTCACCGACGTCGCGAGCGTCACCGGGTTCCCCGAGTCGCTCGACGGCCGGGTGAAGACCCTGCACCCGTCGGTGCACGCCGGCCTGCTCGCCGACCTGCGGCTCGAGTCGCACGAGCAGCAGCTCGCCGACCTCGACATCGCGCCGTTCGAGCTCGTCGTCGTGAACCTGTACCCGTTCGTCGAGACCGTGGCGTCGGGTGCCGACACCGCGACCGTGGTCGAGAACGTCGACATCGGCGGCCCCGCGATGGTCCGCGCCTCGGCGAAGAACCACCCGAACGTGGCGATCGTCGTGTCCCCGGCGTCCTACCCCGAGGTCGTCGAGGCCGTCCGTGCCGGCGGCACCACGCTCGAGCTCCGGAAGCGCCTCGCAGCCCAGGCCTTCGCGCACACCGCCGCCTACGACACCGCGGTGGCGTCCTACTTCGCGAGCGACGTCGTCACCGCCGCTGCAGCCCCGACGACCGCCGGTGACATCCGGACCCCCGGTGCGTTCGACGAGCACCTGGCGGTCGAGGCCGAGCTGTCGGCGACCCTGCGCTACGGCGAGAACGCCCACCAGGCCGCGGCGCTCTACACGACGTCGGACGGCACCGGCATCGCACAGGCGACGCAGCTGCACGGCAAGGAGATGTCGTACAACAACTACGTCGACGCCGACGCAGCGGTCCGTGCGGCCTTCGACTTCGACGAGCCCGCCGTCGCGATCATCAAGCACGCCAACCCGTGCGGCATCGCGATCGCCCCGGCCGACTCCGCCGACCCGATCGCCTCGGCCCACGCCGCCGCGCACGCCTGCGACCCGCTCTCGGCGTTCGGCGGGGTCATCGCCGCGAACCGCCCGGTCACCGTGGCCATGGCCGAGACCGTGAAGGACATCTTCACCGAGGTCGTCGTCGCCCCCGGGTTCGACCCCGAGGCGCTCGAGATCCTGTCGCGCAAGAAGAACATCCGCCTGCTCACGCTGCCGGCCGACTTCGCGCTCGCCGACCGCGAGGTCAAGCAGATCTCCGGCGGGTTCCTGGTGCAGGACGCCGACCGCTTCACGGGCTTCGACCAGGCCACCTGGACCCTCGTCGCCGGCGAGCCCGCCGACGAGCAGACCCTCGCCGACCTGGCCTTCGCGTGGAAGGCGAGCCGTTCGGTGAAGTCGAACGCCATCCTGCTGGCGAACCAGGGCGCGAGCGTCGGTGTCGGCATGGGCCAGGTCAACCGGGTCGACTCCTGCCACCTCGCGGTGAACCGGGCCGGTGACCGCGCGACCGGCAGCGTGGCGGCGTCGGACGCGTTCTTCCCGTTCGCCGACGGCCTGCAGGTGCTGCTCGACGCCGGTGTCCGTGCGGTGGCGCAGCCCGGTGGCAGTGTCCGCGACGACGAGGTCATCGCCGCGGCGAAGGCCGCCGGCGTCACGATGTACTTCACGAGCGAGCGCCACTTCTTCCACTGATGTGAACAATCGGTGGCGAACCATTGCGCCCCGTGAGTCACTGTGAATAGTCTGTAAGGCTCCGCGGCAGGCAGCCGACGATCCCTCGGGACCGGAGGCACCGCGGACACAACGGTGACGAAGACGACGACTGGAGTGACGATGGACAACATGACCGGAACCGTGGCGACGGCCGCCCGCGCAGGTCTCGTGTCCGTCGTGGGGACCACTCCCGCACGGCGATCCCTGATCGCACCGCGGCCCCGCGCCGCGGCCGCCGTCTAGTCGGGCCGTTCCCACGGCCCCGCGGCGCAGCACCACCGGCGTCCGCGAACCACCCGCCTGAACCCGGGGGACGACGCTCCCTCGGTGCCTCCGGCCCGACCGACGTCACGCGAGTGACGGCGGAGACGCGACCACGCGCCCGGCCGATGATCACCACGCAACGCCACACCGAGCCTCCAGGCCGAAGCCGCGCGACGCGAGCAAGCAGCAAGCAGCAAGCAAGCAGCAAGCAAGCACCGCGCAGCGCGACCCGGGGACCCGGCAGACGCATGAGGACGCAACGCATGTCCAAGTCGCCCACCACGGCGCGCCCGTCCACCTTCCGCGCGATCGCGCGGATCTACCCCTACGTGAAGCCCTACCAGGGGCGCCTCATCGGCGGCATGGCCGCAGCGATGGGAGCCTCCCTGGTGGCGCTCGCAATCCCCTACGTGCTGCAGTGGCTCGTCGACGGTCCGCTGTCGTCGCGCGACTCCGCGCAGATCTGGCCCGCCGGGCTCGGGGTGCTCGCCCTCGGCGTGCTCGAGGCGTTCTTCATCGCCTCGCGCCGCCGGCTGGTGATGCGCCCCTCGACCCGCATCGAGACCAGCATGCGCAACTCGCTCTACGCGAAGCTGCAGGACCTGCCGGTCGCGTTCCACGACCGCTGGGAGTCCGGGCAGCTGCTGTCCCGTTCCGTGTCGGACCTGTCGCTGATCCGGCGCTGGCTGGCCTTCGGGGTCGTCCTGCTCGTCGTGAACATCGTGACGATCGTCGTCGGCTTCGTCGTGCTGTTCACCTTCGGCTGGATCCTCGGGCTGATCTTCCTGGTCGCGTCGATCCCGCTGTGGATCAACGGCCTGCTGTTCGAGCGCCGGTACTCCGCCGTCGCACGTCGCAGCCAGGACCAGGTCGGTGACCTCGCCACGAGCGTCGAGCAGTCGGTGCACGGCATCCGCGTGCTCAAGGCGTTCGGTCGCGGCGGCGCGAAGCTCGAGGAGTTCAGCGAGCAGGCCGAGGCGCTGCGCGGCACCGAGATCAAGAAGGCGAAGGCCATCGCGGGCATCTGGCTGTGGCTGCTGCTCGTGCCCGACGTCGCGTTCGCCCTGTGCCTGCTCGCCGGCATCTGGCTCGCGTCGCAGGGGCAGCTCAGCGTCGGCCAGCTGTTCGCGTTCTTCGCGACGGCGACGGTGCTGCGGTTCCCGATCGAGTCGATCGGCTTCCTGCTCTCGATGACGTTCGACACCCGCACGGCGGTCGACCGTTTCTTCGAGGTCATGGACTCCGAGAACACCATCACGGACCCGGAGCACCCGAAGACGATCGCCGAGCCGCACGGTGCCCTGTCGTTCAACGGCGTGCACTTCCGGTACCAGGACTCCGCGCCGCAGTACCCGGACCTGATCAACGGCGTCGAACTGCAGCTGCAGCCGGGCGAGACCATGGCGCTCGTCGGGCTCACCGGCTGCGGCAAGACGACGCTGCTCTCGCTCGTGCCGCGTCTGTACGACGTGACCGGCGGTTCGGTGACGATCGACGGGGTCGACATCCGCGACCTCACCCGCGAGGAACTGCGCCGGCACGTCGGCGTCGCCTTCGAGGACGCCACCCTGTTCTCGTCGACCGTGCGTGAGAACGTGCTGCTCGGTCGACCGGACGTGCAGGGTACCGAGGCCGAGGCGCTCATGCGCGAGGCGCTCGACATCGCGCAGGCGTCCTTCGTGGACGACCTGCCCGACGGCGTCGACACCCGGGTCGGTGAAGAGGGGCTGTCGCTGTCCGGTGGCCAGCGCCAGCGCCTGGCACTCGCCCGCGCGATCGCCGCGCGGCCGTCGGTGCTCGTGCTCGACGACCCGCTGTCGGCGCTCGACGTCGACACCGAGGCGCGGGTCGAGGCGGGCCTGCGTCGCGTGCTCGCCGACACCACGTCGCTCATCGTGGCGCACCGTCCGTCGACGGTGACGCTGGCCGACCGGGTCGCCCTGATGGAGAACGGCGTCGTCACGGCCGTCGGGACCCACCACGACCTGATGGCCACCAACGAGCACTACCGCTACGTCATCTCGTCGCTCGACGACGACGACGCGACCGCACGACAGGAGGCGATGGCATGAGCCAGCAAGAGAAGAACCTGCCGCTCGACACGTCGGCCGGGCCGGGAGGCGCGGATCCCGTCGTCGACGACATCGCCGACGCGCAGTCTGCCGCGCCCGTCACCGCCTCGATCACCACCATGGGCGTGCGCGGCGAGGAGCGTGAGGACTTCACGAAGGCCGAGAGCAAGCGCCTGCGGCGCCGGTCCCTCGCCCTGCTCGGGTCCCTCGCCGCACCGCTGAAGCTCCGGCTGGTGCTGCTCGGCATCGTGGTCGTGGTCTCGACCGCCGGCACCGTCGCGGGTCCGGCGCTCATCGCGTGGGGCATCGACAACGCCCTGCCCGCCGTGATGGACCAGAACGACTGGGTGCCGGCGTTCGCCGTCGTCGCGACGTACATCGTCGTGGCCGTCCTCGGTGCGGTGCTCACGGCCTGGTACACGGTGCTCGCGGCACGGATCAGCCAGGCGATCCTGTTCGACCTGCGCAAGCGGGTGTTCCTGCACACGCAGCGGCTCTCGCTCGAGTTCCACGAGACCTACACGTCGGGCCGGATCATCTCGCGCCAGACGAGTGACCTCGACTCGATCCGCGAGCTGCTCGACTCCGGACTGAACCAGCTCATCCAGGGCGTGCTGTACATGGCGTTCACCGCCGTGGCCCTGGTGCTGCTCGACCCGACGTCCGGGCTCGTGCTCGCGGTGTCGCTCGTGCCGCTCTGGTTCCTGATCCGCTGGTTCCAGACGAACTCGCAGACGCTGTTCCGCTCCACCCGTGTCACCTCGGCGCGCGTCATCGTGCACTTCGTCGAGACGATGACGGGCATCCGCGCGGTGCAGGCGTTCCGCAAGGAGTCCCGCAACCGTGACGAGTACGGCGGCTACGTCGAGGACTACCGGGTGGCGAACACGAAGGTGTTCAACCTGTTCGGGACCTTCGACCCGGTGCTCGTGCTCATCGGCAACGCGACGCTCGCCGCGGTCGTCATCGTCGGTGGTTTCCGGATCGTCGGCGGGACGCTCGAGGTCGGTGCGCTGCTCGCGGTCGCGTTGTACGCCAAGCGCTTCTTCGACCCGGCGCAGGAACTCGCGATGTTCTACAACGGGTACCAGTCGGCCTCGGCGGCGATGGAGAAGATCTCCGGTGTCCTCGAGGAACGGCCGAGCGTGCCGGACCCCGTGAAGCCCACCCGTCTGGCGGACGCCACCGGGAAGATGGACTTCGACGAGGTCGTCTTCGCCTACAACAAGGGCAAGGTCGTGCTGCCCGAGTTCGACCTGCACATCCCGTCGGGGCAGACCATCGCCCTCGTCGGGTCCACCGGTGCCGGCAAGTCGACGCTCGCCAAGCTCATGGCGCGCTTCTACGACCCGACGCAGGGCTCGGTGAAGCTCGACGGCGTGGACCTGCGCGACCTCGACACGAAGGACATGCGCCGCGCGATCGTCATGGTCACGCAAGAGGCGTACCTGTTCTCCGGCACCGTCGCGGACAACATCGCGCTCGGCAAGCCCGGTGCGTCGCGTGCGGAGATCGAGGCGAGCGCCAAGGCCGTCGGCGCGCACGAGTTCATCATGGCGCTGCCCGACGGGTACGACACCGACGTGAACAAGCGCGGCGGTCGTGTCTCGGCGGGTCAGCGGCAGCTGCTCTCGTTCGCGCGGGCGTTCATCGCGGACCCGAGGGTGCTCATCCTCGACGAGGCCACGGCGTCGCTCGACATCCCCTCGGAGCGACTCGTGCAAGAGGGTCTGGAGACCCTGCTCGCCGACCGCACCGCGGTGATCATCGCGCACCGGCTGTCCACCGTCGCGATCGCCCACCGGGTGCTCGTGATGGAACACGGCCGGATCGTCGAGGACGGCACCCCCGCCGACCTCATCGCCGGCACCGGGCGGTTCGCCCAGCTGCACGCGGCCTGGCGCGACTCGCTCGTGTGACGAGTTGTGATGCCGGCGATGACACTCCGCAGAGTGTCATCGCCGACATCACGAGGGGTCGGCTAACTGGTGGCGGAGGAGTGCCGCGGCTTCCTGCATCTCGTAGCGGCTCTCCAGGACATCGACGATCTGGGTCGGCGACAGCTTCGGGCCGTGCTGTCCAGTCCTGGACGCGAGTTCGAGTACCGCCCGGGCGGCAGCCGCCGGGCGGAGCGAGACCTGATCGTGGACGAACGAGGCCGGGCCGAGGATATCGATTCCGCTCGGGATCTTGTCGTCAGGAAAGTCCTTGAAATTGAGTGTGACGATGGCGCCCGCTCCGCCAAGCTCTGCAGCGGCGACCACGTGTTCGTCGTCAGGATCCGGGAGGCCGTAGGAACCATCGAGGCGCTCCCATCCTGTGACGACCGCATCGTCGAACTTCAGGCGCATTGTCTCGACCAACCGGTGTGCTCGCTCCTCGGCAGCCGCCTCGTCCGCACCGCGACGCACTAGCTTCTTCGCCTCGTGGTACTCGAGTTCCTCGAGGATCGCCGTGCTCCAGATTGGGCGGTACACGCCTTCGATGGCGAGCGACAGGAGGAGATCCCGCTGAAGGCTGGGCCAGAGCACGCAGGTGTCGAGGAGCGCCGTGAACACTCTAGGAGTATCTCATGTGTCGCGAGTTATTCTCGTTGACCTGCTCGGAGTTGCTTCCGTGTGAGCCGAAGGTCTGCCAGTGTCGTGTCGACGTCATCACCTTCGTCGTACTCGGTGGAGTACAACGCCGACAGTGCTTCGTACTGCTCATCTCGGCGTCGCGTCCGGTATGCAAGAGCATCCGCGAGCTTAATCCGTCGATGCGTGTTGACCTTCTCGAACGGGATGTCTCCCCGGTCGAGCATCTTCACGACCGTTGGTCGACTCACGTTGAGCAGCTCAGCAACTTGCTGGGTCGTCAGCGTGCGGGACTGCGGTGAGATCGTGACGGCCAAGCCGCGCTGCATCGCTTCGATCACCTGTAGGAGAACTCGATGGACCTCGGCCGGTAGTTCGACGTGATCGCCTGCCTCGGCTCCAGCGAGGAAGTAGCGGGCTTCGATCTCATCCCGGCCCGATTCAGCATGGGCGGCGAGGAAGTCATGAACTTGCGCGACCGCTCCGGCGTCGGAAGCCTCATATGTTTCCTGCTGCATAGCGTGTTCCTGTGCTGGCATCTTTATCTCCTTCGCAACAACCGTAACAGGTTTCGTTTATTTCGACTCAGGATGGGCCAGATGTCATCGATGCACCACGTGGTTGGCTTGCTCCATGAGCAACGACAGCGTGGTGCAGCCCGGCGGCGTCGCCCTGCACGACCCCTTCTACGGTGCCCCCTTCACCGAGGCCGTCCGACGGTTCTGGCGGAAGTACACCGTGTTCACCGGACGGGCATCGCGCGCCGAGTTCTGGTGGTGGTGGCTGACGTCGTTCGCGATCGGGCTCGTGCTGCAGCTCGTACCGCAGGTGTTCACTCCGGACACCCCGGCGCTCGAGAACCCCGTCGGCTCGTACCTGTTCATGCTGTGGGTGCTCGCGACGCTCATCGGGTCGCTCGCGCTCGGTGCCCGACGGCTGCACGACGCGAACCTGTCCGGCTTCTGGCAGTTCCTGCACGTGCTGCCGGGCCTCGGCTCGCTCATCGTGTACGTGCTGTGCCTGTTGCCCGCGAACCCGAAGGGTGCGCGCTTCGACCGCTGACGGCCGATCCGGGGCGGACCCTGGCGGGTCGACCTGCGCGGACCGGGATCAGAACGGGTCGTCCGCGTCCGTGGCGGGTGACCAGCGCGCACGACGCATGTCGAGCCTCCAGGCCGACGTCCCCTGCACGAGCGGCGTCCCCTCGACGCGGTAGTGCTCGAGTGCCCGGGCCTCGTGGTGGAGCGGCGGGTACCCAGCCGCGCGCACCACGCGCCACCACGGCAGGTCGGCGCCCTCGTGCGCCATCACCTTGCCGACGGCACGCGACGCCCGCGACCCGAGGGCCGCGGCGACGTCGCCGTACGTCATGACGTGACCCGGCGGGATCATCCGCACCACCTCGACGACGGCGGCGCCGAAGTCGACGGCCGCGTCTTCGAAGGGCACAGTGTCGGACGGCACGGCGTCGGATGCCACGTCGTCGGAGGGCACGGCGTCGGGGCGCGCTAGAGCGTCAGGACCGCGAAGTGGTCGCCGTACTGGGTCTCGCGAACGACCTCGAAGCCCACGGCGCGGAAGAACGCCTCGGGGCTGTCGTCACCGCCCGGCTCGTACACGACCGTCAGTCGCTCGAACCCACGGCTGCGTGCCTCGTCCGCCAGGCCGTGCACGGCGAAGCGACCGACGCCCCGGCCCTGTGCGCTCGCCGCCACGTTGACGCGCCAGATGCAGCTGCGCAGCTCTTCCTGCGCGTTGTCGGCGTCGAACGAACCGATGATCAGGCCGAGGACCTCGTCGTCGTCGAGGACGACACGGGTCCACGCGGAGCTCGGCTTGACGTCGGACTCGGCGACCCCGTAGGTGGTCGGCTGCACGAACTGTTCCTGGCCCGGCTTGAGCGTCAGGGAGTTGGCCGCGGCAGCGGTCTTCGCGGAGAGTTCTTCCAGGCGCAGGTCGGACATGCGGCCAGGCTAACGGTGCAGACCCTGCGGAAGCCAGAGACCGGGGCAGACCGAGACCGCACCGTTGCCGCGGTATGGTCGCGGCATGGCAGAGCATCGACGCGGAGCGAACCTCCCGTCGATCGGCGGGTTCAACCGCACCGTGGTCCTGGACGCCGTCCGCCGCTCACCCGACGGCCTGAGCCGCGTCGAACTCGCAGCCCGCACCGGACTGAGCGCGCAGACCGTGTCGAACGTCACCCGGTTCCTGATCGAGGCCGGCATGATCGTCGAGTCCGGCACCGTCGTGTCCGGCCGCGGCAAGCCCCGCACCATCCTGCGGCTCGAACCGGGCAGCCGGTACGCGGTCGGCGTACACGTCGACCCGGCCGTCGTCACCTACGTGCTGCTCGACCTCGCCGGCACCGTCGTCGCCGCGTCCACCACCTCGACCCCCACGGCCGACGACCCGTCCGAGGTGGTGCGCACCATCGCCTCGGCCGTCGACGGGCTCGTCGCCGACGCCGGGGTGGCCGTCGACAGCGTGCTGGGCGTCGGGATCGCGAGCCCCGGACCGATCGACGTCGAGGCGGGCATCGTGGTCGACCCGCCGTTCCTGCCCCGGTGGCGGGACGTGCCGCTGCGCGATGCGCTCGCCGAGGCCACCGGCTACCCGGTCCTGCTCGAGAAGGACGTCACGGCCGCCGCGGTCGGCGAGATGTTCCTGGCGGGGGAGTCCTCGGCCCGGAACTTCGCGTTCGTGTACTTCGGCACCGGGTTCGGCGTCGGGCTCGTCGTCGACCACGAACCCGTGCGCGGGGTGGGGTCCAACGCGGGCGACGCCGGGCACATCATGGTCGACCAGGGGGCCCTCGCGGGCACCCCGGACGGCTCGGGCACGCGCGGCGAGGTCGGTGCAGCCGTCGCGCCGGACCGGCTGGTGCGGATCGCGCGATCGCGGGGGCTCGCGCTGTCGGGCGGAGCGGTCACGGAACCAGGTGCAGCCGCCGTCGCCGCGGATGCCGACTCGGTCGACGCCGTGAACGCCGCGTGGGACGAGCTCGCCGCGGCGATCGCCGACGGGGACGACACCGCCGTCACGCTCGCGGCCGAGGCCGGCACCGTCATGGGCAACGCCGTCGTCCTCATCGTGAACCTGCTCGACATCGACCGCGTGGTGTTCGGCGGCCCGTTCTGGTCGCGCATCGCGAGCGCTGCGCTGCCTGCTGCGCGGACCGCCATCGTCGGGTCGCCGTTGCTCGTGCCGAAGCACGCCGTGCAGGTGGTGGAGAGCGACCGCGGCGCCGACGTCGCCGCCGTGGGTGCCGCCTGCCTGGTGCTCGACGCCGCGCTCTCGCCACGGGCCAGCACCCTGCTGATCCGGCGCTGAGCGCGCGGGCTCACCGGAGGCGGTGAGCGCGACCGCAGGGCGGACGGGAGGCGCGGTGCGGACCCGACCCGCGCCTCCCGTCCGCACGCGCGCGTCCAGGGCACCGGTCGCGACCCGGGACACCGCCCGTTCACCCGTCGGCCACCGGCCGGTCGCGTGGATGCTGAACAGTCGTGCAGGTCTCCGCCCGCTCTCTCCCCCGAGAAGGACCCTGCATGCGTGCTCCTGCCCTGCGCCCACCCACGATGCGGATCGGCGCAGTCGTCGCGACCGCCCTGGTCGTCGCGGCCGGTGTCGTCACCGCCAGCCCGGCCCTCGCCGCCGTCGGTGACGACGACCCGGCCGTCGGCGCCGTCGCGGCGAACGGCCTCGTCATCAACGAGGTCGAGTCGAACGCTGACGACACCGATTGGGTCGAGCTCGAGAACACCTCGGGTGCAGCGATCGACCTGACCGGGTACGCGTTCCTCGACTCCGACAGCTCGCACGACGCCTACGTCCTGCCCGCCGGCTCGACGATCGCCGCCGGCGGGTACTTCGTCGTCGACCAGGTGTCCGCGACCGCCCCCGGCTTCGACTTCGGGCTCGGCGGTGCCGACACCGCGCGCCTCTACGACCCCGCCGGCGACCTGGTGCTCCGGTACGCCTGGACGACCCACGCGGGTGTCACCTACGGTCGCTGCGCCGACGGCGTCGGGCCGCTCGTGGACACCACGTCCTCGACCAAGGGTGCCGCGAACGACTGCTCCTCGCCCGTGCGGATCAACGAGGTCGAGTCGCAGGACGGCATCCCCGGCGACTGGGTGGAGCTGACCAACACCAGCAGCGCCACCGTCGACCTGGGCGGGTACGTGCTGCGCGACAGCGAGGACGACCACACGTACACGATCCCCGCGGGCACGACCGTCGCGGCCGGGGGCTTCACCGTCCTCGACGAGGCGGCGTTCGGCTTCGGACTCGGCAAGGCGGACTCCGTGCGGCTCTTCGACGCCCGCGGTGCGGTCGTCGACTCGACCTCGTGGACGGCGCACGCGAGCACGACGTACGGGCGCAACCCCGACGGCACCGGGGACTTCGCCGAGACGGCAGCCCCCACGAAGGGCGCGGCGAACCGGTTCGCCGGCGTCGTCACCGCCGAGGCCTGGCCCGGCGGCCCGGACGAGACCGTGCTCGACGACGAGGACACCTTCACCGGTGACCTGAGCGGCCTCGACTGGACGACCTCGGGGACCTCGCGGGACGGGCAGCTCTGGGCCGTGCAGAACGGCGACGGCCTGCTCTACCACCTGACCCCGGACGGCACGGGCGGCTGGGCGCCGTCGAACGCCGCGGGCACCGACCTGCGTTACGCCGACGGCACGGGCACACCGGACGCCGAGGGCGTGACGGTCACGAGTGACGCCCCCGGCGCCGTCTACGTGTCGACCGAGCGGAACAACGACGTGTCGAGCACGAGCCGCCCCTCGGTCCTGCGCTACGCCACGACCGACGGCTCCGAGGGCACCCTGCGGGCCACCGACGAGTGGAACCTCGCCGCGGACTTCCCCGGGCTCGGCGCGAACGCCGGCCTCGAGGGCATCACCTGGATCCCGGACACCTGGCTCACCGCGCACGGCTTCACCGACGAGCGCACGGGCGCCGCCTACGCACCGTCGCGCTACGCCGGACACGGCGAGGGGCTGTTCTTCGTCGGGGTCGAGGGCACCGCGAGCGTGTACGCCTACGCCCTGATGGACGACGGGTCCTCGGCGCGGGTCGCCACGATCGCGACCTCGCTCGCCGTCGTCGCCGACGTGCAGTTCGACCCGACGCTCGACGCGCTCTGGGTGGTCTGCGACGAGGTGTGCTCAGGTCGGACCGCGCTGTACGAGGTGACCGACGGAGCCTTCGCCGCATCGACGCTGTACGAGGCGCCGTCGGCCGCCGACCGCACGCTCGCCAACGAGGGCTTCGCGATCTCGGGCGTCTGCACCGACGGGGAGCGCGCGACCTTCTACGCCGACGACAACGACACGGACGGGTTCTCGCTCCGCACGGGGACGTACCCGTGCGAGGGCGGCGACCCGGGCACGGAGCCGACGCCGACCCCGACTCCGACTCCGACCCCGGGCGACGGCGGCACGACGCCGACGCCGGTTCCGACCCCGGGTGGGACGCCCACCGCGGGCCCGACCCCGGGTCCCTCGGCTGCCCCGGTTGTTCCGGTGGCGCCGTCGGGGTCGCTGTTGACGGAGGCGAGTCGTGGTGGGGTGTCGGCTCCGGCGTCGGCTCGTGCTGGGGAGACGATCACGGTGACGGTCGGCAAGGCGTCGGCGGGTGACACGGTGAACGTGTGGTTGTTCTCGGAGCCGACGTTGATCGGGACCGCGGCGGTGGCTGCTGACGGGACGGTTCGGGTGACGATCCCGTCGGACACGGTGGCTGGTGTGCACCGGTTGGCGGTGACGGCTGCGGACGGGAGTCTGATCGGGTGGACCCCGATCACGATCACCACGGAGGGGCAGCTCGCGTTCACGGGTGCTTCCGGGCTCGGTGCCGGTGCGTTGGTGGCGTTCCTGCTGCTCGCGGCGGGTGCGGGTGTGCTGGTCGTGCGTCGCCGACGTCGGACGGTGGCTGCGGAGTAGTCCCCGCGCCCCACGGGCGCACTTCGTGAGCAGGAATGGTCGGGTTCGAACAGCGGACCCGACCGTTTCTGCGCATCATGCGCGGTGGGCGCGACCGCGCGGCGGACGGGAGGCGCGGTGCGGGGCCGCCACGCGCCTCCAGGCCGGTGGGTGCGTGCGTTCAGTGCTCGGTGCCGTGCATGGTCTGGGTGTCGTCCTGACCGGGGATGGCGTCCTTCGTGGTCCAGCCGTACCAGCGGCCGTCGATCTCGGTGACCGCGCGACCGTCGCCGCAGGTGACCAGGCCCTTGGTCGGGAGCTCCTCGGGCAGGAAGTCGGCGGTCATCGCCGTGCCGCCGTAGGACTCGTCGAGCGGGGTGCAGTCGTCCACGTCGACGCCGTCCTTCGACGCGAACCCGATGACGTACCCGGGCTGGGAGACGTGGAGGCGGACGTCGATGTCCTTCGCGTCCTCCGGCACCCACTTCGGCATGAAGAACGCCAGGTCCTCGGACTCCCCGGAGCGCGGGGCGTCGGAGTACGCGTCGAAGTGCTTCTGCGGGGTCTTGTTCGGCACGATGTCCTGGATCGCGCTGCAGCCGGCGGTCAGCAGCAGGGCGGACACCGCGGCGGTGGAGGCGAGGGCGATCCGGAGGGTGCGGCGGGCGGTGGTGGGGCGCGTGTCGGTGCTCATGGATCCAGTCTCGCGACGGTCGCCGCGCTGAAACATCACGTGCGCACCCGGAAGCGGTCGGGGGTTAGCCCCACCTGGGCACCGCAGCACGCCGTGCCACCCGTCGGGGATCGGCCCGCGCACCCGGTCGTGACGCCGCAGTAGCGTCGGGGGATGCAGCAGGAGATCCTCCGGTACACCGCCTTCGCCGCCGAGCCGGGCGGAGGCAACCCCGCTGGGCTCGTGCTCGACGCGGCCGGGCTGTCCGACGACCAGATGCTCGCGATCGCCCGACAGGTCGGGTACCCCGAGACCGCCTTCGTCGTCGGTTCGACGGCGACCGGGCCGCGGGTCCGCTACTTCTCGCCGAGCGCCGAGGTCCCGTTCTGCGGGCACGCCACCGTCGCACTGGCCGTCGCGTTGGCCGAGCGCGACGGGACGGGCCGCCGGGTGTTCACGACCCTGGCCGGCGAAGTCGCCCTCGATGCGATCGTCGGTGCGGACGGCGCGGTGCAGGTCGCGATGACGAGCGTCGAGCCGGCCACGCGGGACCTCGACCCGGCCCTGCTGGCGCGGTTGTTCGACCTGCTCGGACTCGAGGCGGCGGACATCGCTCCGGGGTTCCCGGTGCTGGAGTCCTTCGCCGGCAACTGGCACCCGGTCCTCGTGCTGCACGACCGCGAGCTGTTCCACCAGTTCCGGTTCGCGCCGGGGCCCCTCGCCGAGCTCAAACGCGAGGCCGGATGGGCGGGGACCGTCACGGTGCTGCACCGCACCGGTGACCGGGAGTACGAGGCGCGCAACCTGTTCCCCGCCGGGCGCATCACCGAGGACCCGGCGACGGGATCGGCTGCGGCGTCGACCGGGGCGTACCTGCGGCAGATCGGTGCAGCGCAGCCGGGCGACCGCATCACGATCCGGCAGGGGCGGCACGTCGGGCGTCCGAGTCTGCTGCTCGTGGACGTCCCCGAGGCCGGCGGGATCACGGTGACGGGGAGCGCGACGCCGATCTCCTGACGGACGTTCCTTCCCAGAACGCACGCGTTGGGAAGCGGAATCGGGCGTACCTGGTCGAAACTTCCGATCCGGTACGCCCGATTTCACCAGGTACGCCCGATTGCGCCGGCGGCCTCCCCCAGAAACTCCTTGACACGGTTAAGTCAATACGGTGGACTAATCCTGCGCGCGGGCGATGGTGCCCGCGGACATCACCCGTGCAAAGGAGCACCGATGAAACGCACCCGCATCATCGCCGGACTCGCAGCTGTGGCCGTGGCCGCAGTCGGTCTGGCTGGCTGCTCGAGCTCGGGGTCCGCCTCGAGCGACACGATCAAGATCGCGTACCAGAAGTTCGGCGCCTTCCAGCAGCTCGACGCCCAGATGAAGGTCGTCAAGAAGCAGTACGAGAAGGACAACCCCGGCAAGAAGGTCACCCTCGTGCCCATCCAGGCGCAGGGCAACGACTACTACACGAAGCTCGCGCTCATGAACAAGGCGCCGGCCACTGCCCCGGACGTCATGTACGAGGACACGTTCCTCGTCAAGGCCGATGCCGAGGCGGGCTACCTGCTGCCACTCGACAAGTACACGGACAAGTGGGACGAGTGGGACCAGTTCTTCGACAACGCCAAGCAGGCCGGGCAGGGTGACGACGGCAAGATCTACGGCGTCCCGATGGGCACCGACACCCGAGCCCTCTGGTACAACAAGGACATCTTCAAGAAGGCCGGGCTCGAGGTCCCGTGGAAGCCGAAGACGTGGGACGACGTGCTCGCGGCGGCGAAGACCATCAAGGACAAGCAGCCCGACGTCATCCCGTTCAACATCTACTCGGGCAAGGCGCAGGGCGAGGCCTCGACCATGCAGGGCTTCGAGATGCTCCTGTACGGCGCCGACGGCTCCGGCAACACCCTGTACAAGGACAAGAAGTGGGTCACCGACTCGAAGCAGTTCGAGGACTCGCTCAAGTTCGTGAAGGACGTCTACCAGGGCGGCCTCGGCCCGACACCGCAGCAGGCGCTCGACACGAACGTCGGCACGACCATCGCCCAGACGTGGCTGCCGAAGGGCAAGCTCGCGATCGACCTGGACGGTTCGTGGCAGTCCGGCACGTGGCTCAAGTCCGGCACCGCGCCGTGGCCCGAGTGGAACGACGTGATGGGCCAGGCACCCATGCCGACCCAGAACGGGCAGGCTCCCGGCTACAACTCGATGTCCGGCGGCTGGACCCTGGCGGTCGGCGCGAAGTCGAAGAACCCGCAGGCGGCGTTCGACTTCATCACGAGCTTCCTCGACAAGGACGGTTCGCTGAAGTACGACACCGAGAACAGTCAGATCGCCGTCCGCAAGGACGTCGCGGACGACCCGGCCTACACGGCGGCGAACCCGACGTTCAAGTTCTTCTCGGGGCTGGTGGAGAACACCAACTTCCGCCCGGCGACGAGTGACTACTCGCAGGTCTCCAACGCGATCCAGGTCGCGATGGAAGCGGTCATGACGGGTCAGCAGTCGCCGAAGGACGCGGCTGCCGCCTACGACAAGGCCGTCACGCAGGTGGTCGGCAAGGAGAACACCGTCTCCGCTGGTTGACGGACGTCACCCACTGACGGACTGGAGGCGCGGGGCGGTCCCGCACCGCGCCTCCCGTCCGCTCTTCCCCACCTTCGGAACCCCTCCGCACCCGGAAGGCACCCATCGTGTCCAGCACCCCCCTCGCGCCGACGCTGTCGGCGCCCGGTGCGCCGAAGCGCACCGATCCACCCGTGCCGCGCAAGCGGCGACCACTGCGGAACGTCGGACGAGCGGTTCCGCTCGTCCCCGCCCTGGTCCTCCTCGTCATCTTCCTGCTCGGCCCCGTCATCTCGTCGTTCTACGGGTCGTTCACCAACTCGGCGCTGACCGGCGCCAGCGCCGCCGACCAGCAGTTCGTCGGGTTCCAGAACTACGTCGAGCTGTTCCAGGACCCGGACTTCCCGAAGTCCGTCATCCTGACCGTCGTCTTCCTGCTGGCCTCGGCCGTGGTGGGACAGAACGTGCTCGGCCTCGGGCTGGCCCTGCTGATGCGCTCGGCGAACAAGGCCGTCCGGGCGATCGTCGGCACCTTCGTGGTGGCCGCGTGGGTCCTGCCGGAGATCGTGGCGTCCTTCGCGGCGTACGCGTTCTTCAACGACGAGGGGACGCTCAACACGTTCCTCGCGTCGATCGGGATCACCGGCGCGAACTGGCTCTACACGTACCCGATGCTCGCCGTGATCCTGGCGAACATCTGGCGCGGCACCGCGTTCTCGATGCTCGTCTACTCGGCCGCCGTGCAGGAGGTCCCCGAGGAGATCACCGAGTCCGCCGAGGTCGACGGAGCCACCGGCTGGCAGCGGCTCGTCTACATCACGCTCCCGGTGATCCGCCGGAGCATCTCGACGAACCTCATGCTCACGACACTGCAGACCCTGTCGGTCTTCACGCTGATCTTCGTGATGACCGGCGGCGGTCCGGGCACGAACTCGTCGACCCTGCCGATCCTGGCGTACCAGGAGGCGTTCAAGTTCTCGCAGCTCGGCTTCGGGACCGCGATCGCGACCATCCTGCTCGTGGTGGGGGCGGTCTTCTCGATCATCTACATCCGGGCCCTCAAGCCGGAGGTGGACTGATGGCCATGACAGCCCCGTCCCTCGACCAGACCACGACCCGCTCGGTGACCGCACCGGGGTCGATGCACATGACGTCACCGCGCGGCCGCACGATGCGGTGGGTGTCGAACACCGTGCTGCTCGTCATCGCGGTGTGCTTCGCGGTGCCGCTGCTCTGGCTCGTGCTCGCCTCGTTCGACACCCAGGCGTCGCTGTCGGTGAAGCTGCCCTCGCAGTTCACCCTCGACAACTTCGCGAAGGTGCTCACCCCCGAGCTGTCGTTCATCCCGCTCGCGAACAGCCTGCTGCTCTCCGGCGGCACCGCGGTCGTCACCGTGGTGTTCGCCTTGCTCGCCGCGTACCCGCTGTCCCGGTACAAGATGCGGGTCAACAAGCCGTTCCTGTACAGCATCCTGTTCGGCACCGGCCTGCCGATCACCGCGATGATGGTGCCCGTCTACGCGCTGTTCGTGTCGCTCAACCTGATCGACAACGTGTGGGGCTGCATCTTCTTCCTCGCCGCCACGTCACTGCCGATGGCGATCTGGATGGCGAAGAACTTCATGGACTCGGTGCCGATCTCGCTGGAAGAAGCGGCGTGGACCGACGGCGCCTCGATGCTCACCACCCTGACCCGCATCGTGATCCCACTCATGCGTCCGGGCATCGCGGTCGTCTTCATCTTCGTGTTCATCCAGGCGTGGGGGAACTTCTTCGTCCCCTTCGTCCTGCTGCTCTCGCCCGAGAAGGTGCCCGCCGCGGTGAGCATCTTCAACTTCTTCGGGCAGAACGGGGCGGTGGCGTACGGCCAGCTCGCCGCCTTCTCGATCGTCTACTCCGTGCCCGTCATCGCCCTCTACGTGATCGTGTCCCGAGGCCTCGGCGGCGGCAATGCCCTCGCCGGCGGCATCAAGGGCTGACGCCGGCCCCCACCCCCGCAAGACACCGGTGTTCGCGCGTCGAACACCCGCGAACCGCGGTTCGATCCGCGAACACCGGTGTTCCGCGAACCAGAAAGGAAGCACATGCACCAGGACGAACCGCTCGTCGAGGCCCGGATCGCCCGCCTCGTGCGCGACCGCGTCGACCCCGCCGTCCTCCGTCGCTCGGCGCCGGTGACGATCGAGGCGTGGGAGGTGCCGGACGAACCGGTACCGTTCGACGCCGCCGTGGGCGAGACGTACACACCGTTCACGGTGGGGTCGCACTGGGGCGGACGCCCGTGGGGCACGACGTGGTTCCGGGTGACCGGGACCGTGCCGGCGGACTTCGGCACCGCGCCGGGGACCACCGCCGAGCTCCTCGTCGACCTCGGGTTCACCAAGCGGCAGCCCGGCTTCCAGGCCGAGGGACTCGCGTTCCGCGCCGACGGCTCCACGATCAAGGCGATCGAGCCGCGGAACGACACCGTGCCGCTCGAGGTCGGCCCGGGGGAGTCCTTCGAGCTCTGGATCGAGGCCGGGGCGAACCCGGACATCGGCGGCGACTCGTTCCAGGGTGCGACGCCGCTCGGCTCGCGCTCCACCGCCGGCGACGACCCGATCTACCGCCTCAAGGCCCTCGAGGTCGTCGAGCGCGACGACACCGTGTGGGAACTGCAGCAGGACCTCTGGGTGCTGCGCGGGCTGATGGCCGAGCTCCCCACCGACGGCACCCGCGGCGCCGACATCCTGCGGGCACTCGAACGCGCCGCCGACGCACTCGATCCGGACGACGTCGCCGGCACCGCCGCGGACGCCCGTCAGGTCCTGGCGCCCGTGCTCGCTGTCCCCGCCAGTCCCGCCGCCCACCGCGCGATCGCCGTCGGGCACGCCCACATCGACTCCGCCTGGCTGTGGCCCGTGCGCGAGACGAAGCGCAAGTGCGCGCGGACGTTCTCGAACGTGCTCGACCTGATGGACCGCGACCCCGACTTCACCTTCGCCTGCTCGTCCGCGCAGCAGTACGCGTGGATCCGCGACGAGTACCCGTCCATCTGGACCCGCATCAAGCAGCGCGTTGCCGAGGGCCGGTGGATCCCGGTCGGCGGCATGTGGGTCGAGTCGGACACCAACCTGCCCGGCGGTGAAGCCCTGGCCCGCCAGTTCGTCGCCGGCAAGCGCTTCTTCCTGGAGGAGTTCGGCATCGACACCCCCGAGGCCTGGCTCCCCGACTCGTTCGGCTACTCGGGCGCCCTGCCGCAGATCGTCCGCGCCGCCGGGTCGAAGTGGTTCGTCACCCAGAAGCCGTCGTGGAACGAGACGAACGTCATCCCGCACACCTCGTTCCACTGGGAGGGCATCGACGGTTCGCGCGTCCTGACGCACCTGCCCCCGGCC
Organism: Curtobacterium sp. WHRI 8282; assembly: GCF_040223925.2. Taxonomy (NCBI): domain Bacteria; kingdom Bacillati; phylum Actinomycetota; class Actinomycetes; order Micrococcales; family Microbacteriaceae; genus Curtobacterium; species Curtobacterium sp. WHRI 8282. The sequence goes on along the minus strand of NZ_JBEHCD020000001.1, from coordinate 382,346 downwards.
GACACCTACAACTCCGACGTCTCACCGGCCGACCTGCGCCGCGGTGAACGGAACAACAAGGAACGCGGCACCGCGAACACCTCGATGCTCCTGTACGGCTTCGGGGACGGCGGCGGCGGTCCCACCCGCGAGATGGTCGGCGCCGCACACCGCCAGCACGACCTCGACGGGTCGCCCCACGTCACGCTCGGCACGCCGGCGCAGGTGTTCGAGCAGCTCGAAGCCGAGCTGCCGACGCCGGGGGTCTGGTCGGGGGAGATGTACCTCGAGTTCCACCGCGGCACCTACACGTCGCAGATCCGCACGAAGCAGGGTAACCGCCGCTCCGAGCACCTGCTGCGCGAAGCCGAGCTCTGGGCAGCGACGGCGGCGGTCCGGCTCGGCAGCGAGTACCCGTACGCCGAACTCGAGGACGCCTGGCACACCGTCCTGCTGCAGCAGTTCCACGACATCCTGCCCGGGTCCTCGATCGCGTGGGTGTACGAGAACGCCGAGGAGCAGTACGCCCGGGTCGCCGAGGTGCTCGAGGGGCTGATCGGCAGCGCGACGACGGCGCTCGCGGGCAGCGCGACGACGGCGCTCGCGGGCAGCGCGACGACGGCGCTCGCCGGCAGCGCGCCGACGGCGCCCGCCGGCGCCGACGACGCCGCGTCGGTCGTGCGCTTCAACGCCTCGCCGGTCGCGGCAGGGGACGTGACCGCCCTGGCAGGTTCGGTCGTCCACGCGCCGCGACCCGTGCCTCCCGTCCGGAGCGGCGACCGCTTCGTCTTCGACACCGGCGTCGTCACCGCGACCATCGACGCCGCCGGCCACGTCGTCTCGTTCGTCGACCACGCCACCGGACGCGACGCGATCGCGCCCGGCGCCGCGGCGGCGGAGTACACGGTGTTCCGCGACACCCCGAACCAGTGGGAGGCGTGGGACATCGACCGCGCGTACCAGCGCAACGGCACGGTGCTGTCGGCGTCGTCCGTCTCGGTCGACGGCTCCTCGCTCGTGGTGGAACGGTCCTTCGGATCGTCGACGCTCACCACCCGCTACTCCGCCGTGCAGGGCGAACCGGAGCTGACCGTCGAGACCGAGGTCGACTGGCACGAGCACCAGAAGCTGCTGAAGCTCGCGTTCCCCATCGACGTGCTCGCGTCGTCAGCCTCGAGCGAGATCCAGTTCGGGCACATCGACCGGCCGACGCACCAGAACACCTCGTGGGACCACGCCCGGTTCGAGACCTCGGCACACCGCTGGGTGCACGTCGCGGAGCCCGGTTTCGGCGTCGCCGTGGCGAACGACTCGACCTACGGCCACGACATCACGCGCGAGACCCGGCCCGACGGCGGGATCACCACGCTCGTGCGGGAGTCGCTGCTGCGCGGGCCGACGTTCCCGGACCCGAACGCCGACCAGGGGCACCACGTGTTCCGGACGGTGCTCCGGATCGGGGCCTCGGTGCTCGACGCCGCCGACTCCGGGTACCGGCTGAACCTGCCGGTGCGGAGCGTCCCCGGGTCGGCCGAGGTCGCGCCGCTCGTCACGGTGTCGTCGCCGCAGGTGTTCGTCGAGGCCGTCAAGCTCGCCGAGGACCGCTCCGGAGACGTCGTCGTGCGACTGTACGAGGGACTCGGCGGCCGGGCGTCGGACGTCGGGGTCTCCCTCGGGTTCGACGTCGAGTCGGTGTCGCAGGTCGACCTGCTCGAGCGGCCGCTGGAGCGCTCGTGGTCGGCCGGGGAGCCGGTCGTGCTGACCCTGCGGCCGTTCGAGATCGTGACGCTGCGCGTGCGTCGGGCCTGAGGCAGCGGGCCCGGCGTTCGGTCGGGGAGAGACCGCGGCGCCGGACGGGACACGGGTGCGTTCCGTTCGGCGTCGTGTTGCGGGGGGGTGCGCGTGCGGGTGGGCGGGTCGGGTGGCCTGGTCGAATCGGGCGTAGCTGGTCGAATCGGGCGTACCTGGTCGGAACTTCCGGCCAGGTACGCCCGGTTCCGCTTGGCATCGGGGCCGTTCTGGGAAGGAACGTCTCCCCTCCACAACCGCCCAGGCCTGGAGGCCCGTCCACAGTTCCCGACATCGGCCCCAGGAGCGGGTGGCTGAGCGGGCATCGTCACGTGCATGAACGAGTTGCTGCCCATCCTCCGAGCCTCCGCCATGCACGAGGCCGGCCTCGATGCCACCACCCTGCGCCGCCGAACCCGGACCCAGGGTGTCGGCCGCCTGGTCCGGGTCGGACCGAACGCCTTCGTCGACGGCGCCGCGTGGGATGCCGCCGGGCCTCGTCAGCGGTACGTCACCCGGGTCTTCGCGCGGCTCGGACGGCTCGGCTCGCGGGCGACGGCCTCGCACCTGTCCGCGGCGGCCCTGCACGGCCTCCCGGCGCTCGCCGGGTGGGACGTCCCGGTGCACGCGACGGTGCCGGAGTCGATGTACCGGGGCAGGAGCGCCGAGCTGGTCCTGCACACGAGACCCGTCGGCCGGGGCGAGCGGGCTACGGTCGGTGCGATCGCCGTCACCTCCGTGCCCCGGACCGTCGTCGACATCGCGATGTCCGGCGACCTGCGGGCGGGCGTCGTCATCGCGGACGCCGCGCTGCGACGTGGGTTCGACGACGCCGACCTCCGACGAGCGGTTCCCCCGAAGGCCCGCGCCCGAGCCCTGGCGCAGCAGGTGCTCGACCTGGCCGACGGTCGCTCCGGGTCACCGGCCGAGTCGCTCGCTCGGGTCGTGTTCCGGGAGCTCGGACTGCCCGCGCCGGTGCTGCAGCAGGAGTTCGTCGTGGACGGCCGTCGGTCCGCGGTCGACTTCTGGTTCCCGGACCACGGGGTCATCGTCGAGATCGACGGACGGGCCAAGTACTCGCAGGAGCGCTACCTCGGCGGCCGGAGCCCGACCGAGGTGTTCCTCGACGAGAAGCGGCGGCACGGTCGGTTGCTCACCGTGCCGGGTGTCCGGACGATCATCCGGCTCGAGTGGCGAGACCTCTTCGACCTCGAAGCGCTGGCACTGCGACTCCGGGCGGCGGGGCTCCCGTGCGCGGTCCGCCCGGTCCGGAGCGCTCGACGCCGCGCGGGGTGACCGTTCGACGCCGCGCGGGGTGACCCTCCAGCACCGCACGGGGTGGCCGTTCGGCGCCGGTGAACCGGCACAGCACGCTCTGGCTAGCGTGGCGGCATGGCAGTGCAGGAGATCTGGCTCGTCCGTCACGGCGAATCGGTCGCGAACGTCGCGGCGGCTCGGGCCGAAGCAGCGGGCGACGACGTCATCGACGTCGAGTTCCGGGACGCCGACGTCCCGCTCAGCCCGCTCGGCACCGATCAGTCCCGGGCCCTCGGGCAGGAGCTCGCCGACCGCGGGATCGACGACGTCCCCGTCGCGCTGTGGGTGTCGCCGTACCTCCGCGCACAACAGACCATCGCGATCGCGCTCGAGGCAGCCGGCCTCGCCGAACCCGACAAGCGGGTGGACGAGCGGCTGCGCGACCGCGAACTCGGCGTCCTCGACCTGCTGACCCTGCAGGGCGTCCGCAACCGGTACCCGGACGAGGAACGCCGCCGGCAGTGGCTCGGCAAGTACTACCACCGGCCGGCGGGCGGGGAGTCGTGGGCCGACGTGATGCTCCGGCTCCGGTCGCTCCTCGGCGATGTCGAGCGGGTCGACGGCGCCGAGCGCCTGGTGATCGCCGCGCACGACGCCGTGGTGATGCTCGCCGTCGCGGTGTGCCTCGACCTCGACGAGCCGGCGCTCATGGAGTTCGCCCGGACCCACGCCGTCGCCAACGCCTCCCTCACCCGACTCCGTCGCGACGACGCCGGATCGCCGTGGGTGCTCGAGGAGTTCTCCTCCGTCGGGCACCTGGACGACGACGAGGTCACCCAGCACACCGGCCGGAAGGACGACGAGCATGTCCACTGAACCCGTCACCCCGAACTTCCTGCGGGACTGGCCACTGCCCGAACCCGGTGCCGGCAAGTACGGCCGCGGGCAGGTGCTCATCGTCGGCGGCGCCGCTCGGACCCCGGGCGCAGCGATGCTCTCCGCGCTCGCCGCACTCCGGGTGGGCGCCGGTCGTCTCACCCTGGCGGTCGGCCGGAGCGTGGCGAACGAGGTCGCGGTCGCGGTGCCCGAGTCCGGGGTCGAACCCCTCGACGAGGACCAGGACGGGCACATCGCCGTCGGCGCGATCGAGGGCATCGCGGACAGCGCGTCGAGTGCCGACGCCGTGCTGGTCGGGCCGGGGCTCGACGAGCCGGACGGTTCCCGTGACCTCGTGGCCGGACTCGCCGACGTCGTCGGTCCGCACACCACCGTCGTGCTCGACGCCTTCGCCCTCGGGGTGGCCGCCGACGTGCGGGACCGCCTGGAGCCGCTGCGTGGACGGCTCGTGATGACGCCGAACTCCGGCGAGGCCGAACGCCTGCTCGGGCGGGAGTGCAGCGACGACGACGTGGCCGACGCCGTGGCGATCGCGAACCGCTTCGGTGCGGTCGTGGCCCTCGGCGATGCCATCGCCACACCGCAGGGTCGGGCGTGGCTCAAGGGCACCGGCTCCGGCGGTCTCGGCACGAGCGGCAGTGGGGACGTGCTGTCCGGTGCGGTCACCGGCCTGCTCGCCCGCGGCGCCGATCCGGCACAGGCCGTGGCGTGGGCGTCATACGTGCACGCTGCCGCAGGCGACCGACTCGCGGTGCAGGTCGGGCCGCTCGGGTACCTGGCGAGCGAACTCGTGACCGAGATCCCGCGGGTCCTGGTCGAGCTCGGAGCCTGAGCCCGCCCGTTCTTTCCCAGAACGCCCGCGATACCTGGTGCTTCCGGGCATACCTGGCGAGAACTTCCGACCAGGTACGCCCGAAACGACCAGGTACGCCCGAAACGACCTGGCCGCCCAACCCCCAGCCCGACCCCCGCCGCGCACCACTACCCCCGCAGGGACTCCACGGCCTTCTCGATGCGCCGGGCCCGGGTCTCCGGCGCCTTCGCCTGCTCCACGGGGTCCACGAGTGCCCGCTGCCGCGAGTCCGACAGGGTGTCGAACGCCGCACGCACGCCGGCCTCCTGCAGCGCGGCCGCCAGGTCCTCCGGCAGGTCGACGGTCCGGGGCAGGGTGTCGACCTCGAGTGCGACCTCGACGGTGTCCCCTGCGGCGATCCCGGCGGCCTCACGGTGTGCGGCCGACAGCGGCACCAGGAACTGCTCGTCCATGACCCCGACGGTGGAGCGGTAGGTGTAGCCCCGGTTGATCGTGACGACCACCGCGGGGCGCTTGCCGGATCCGAGCGCCTCGATGACGGACTCCGGGACGGGGAGTCCGGTCGCCGTCTTCCGTGCTTGCAGGACCGTCGTCGTGAACCGCATCCGTGCCTCCAGGCCTGATGTGGGCGCGACCATGCGCCCAGATCGAGCAAAGCGTACAGCCGCACCCGCTGTTCCGCCGCCGTTCACCACCGGAGCACGGGCCGGAAACCGGCCGCGTCCACGATCGACCAGAACCCGGACCCCCGGTCACCTCAGCACCTTCCCCCACCCGAAAGGCCCACCCGTGCAGCACAAGCGCACCCTGGCCGGCATCGCCCTGGCCGCCGCAGCGATCGTCACCCTCGCCGGATGCTCGGCGACGAGCTCCGCGAGCGCCGGCTCCGACGGCGACGCCGACTGGAAGACCGCCACCAGCGCCCAGTCCGCCGGCGGCATGGACGCCCTCGTCAAGGCCGCCAAGGCCGAGGGTCAGCTGAACGTCATCGCGCTGCCGCCGTCGTGGGCCAACTACGGCAAGATCATCGACGGCTTCACCAAGAAGTACGGCATCAAGATCAACTCCGCGAACCCGAACGGCTCGAGTGCCGACGAGGTCGCCGCCGTGAAGTCGCAGAAGGGCCAGTCCACCGCGCCCGACGTGCTCGACCTCGGCAACGCGGTGCTGCAGGAGAACCTCGACCTGCTCACCGACTACAAGGTCGCGAACTGGGACGACATCCCCACCGACCTGAAGGAGAAGGACGGCGCGTGGACGCGTGACTACACCGGCCTGATGTCGATCGGGTACGACTCGTCGAAGATCTCCGACGCCCCGAAGGACCTGCAGGACCTGCTCGGCAGCGAGTACAAGGGCAAGGTCTCGATCGCGGGCGACCCGACGCAGGCCAACCAGGCAGCATCGGCCGTGTACCTGGCGGCGCTCGAGAACGGTGGCTCGGCCGACGACATCACGAAGGGCGTCGACTACTTCGGCGACCTGAAGAAGGCCGGCAACTTCCAGAACGTACTGCCGACGCAGGCCACGGTCGCCTCGGGTGAGACCCCCGTGGTCATCCAGTGGTCGTACAACAACCTGGCGTGGGGACCGGCAGCGGGCGCGAGTGGCAACAAGGACTGGAAGACCGTCGTCCCGAAGGGGCAGGCGCTCGGCTCGTACTACTCGCAGGCCATCACCAAGGACGCCCCGCACCCCGCGGCCGCCCGCCTGTGGCAGGAGTACATCGCCAGCCCGGAGGCCCAGAACCTGTACCTGCAGGCCGGTGCCTTCCCCGCCACCCTGTCGGCGATGGAGAAGTCCGGCAAGGTCGACCAGGACGCCCTCGACGCCGCCGGTGGCGCGCCGAAGGACTACGTCGAGCTGACCGACGCGCAGGTCGCCGACGCCGCGACGGTGCTCAAGGCCAAGTGGTCCTCGACGATGGGGTCCTGAGCAGCATGACCACCGCATCGGCAGACGCGCCCGCGACGAGCGCTCCGAGCACCGTGCGCCCGGCGTCCGCGCCCGCCGATGCCGTCCGTCGCGGCGCCGGACCCCGTGTCCGGCGCCGCGTCGGTCTCGCCTGGCTGGGGCTGACCCCCTTCGCCGCCTACGTCCTGCTGTTCCTCGCCGTCCCCGCCGTGATCGCGATCGGCAGCGGCTTCTTCGACGGCTCCGGAGCGTTCACGTTCGCGAACCTCGCGGCCTTCGCCGACCCGTCCGTGCTGCGGGCGTTCGGCGGGTCGTTCGGCCTGTCCGCCGCCTCCGCGGTCATCGGTGCCGTGCTCGGCGCGGTCGTCTGCTGGGCGCTCTCGGCACTGCGGCCGGACGGACTGGTCCGGTCGATGATCGACTCGGCGGCGAGCGTCCTCGCCCAGTTCGGCGGCGTCATGCTCGCGTTCGCGTTCATCGCCACGATCGGCGTGCAGGGACTCGTCACGACGTGGTTGGTCACGGTCTTCCACGTCGACCTCAACGCGGACGGCGCCTTCCTGTACACCGTGCCCGGGCTCGTCATCCCCTACGTCTACTTCCAGGTGCCGCTCATGGTCCTCACGTTCATGCCCGCCCTCGAGGGCGTCAAGGCCCAGTGGGGCGAGGCCGCCGCGACCCTCGGCGCCTCGCGTCTGACGTACTGGCGCCGGATCGCGTTGCCGGTCCTGGCACCGGCGTTCTGGGGGTCGCTCCTGCTGCTCTTCGCGAACGGCTTCTCGTCGTTCGCCACCGCCGCGGCCCTCATCTCGCAGGGCGGCATCGTGCCGCTCACGATCCGCACGCAGCTCACCAGCGAGACGCTTGTCGGCCTGCAGAACGTCGCCGGGGTGCTCGCGTTCGGCATGGTCGTCGTGATGGCGGTCGTGATGGGCGCCTACTCGCTGCTGCAGCGCCGAGCCGCCAGGTGGCAGCGATGAGCGCGGCGGCACCGGTCCGCCCGGTGCGTCCGGCGCAGCCGGTTCGGCTCGGAGGCCCGTCCCGCGTCCGCCGCTTCGGTACGGCCCCGTCCCGTGGTGCGGCAGTGACCGTGCTCACCGTGATCGGGCTGCTGTTCGCCGTCCCGCTGGTCGCCCTGCTGCAGTTCACGTTCCGGCAGGGCACCGACGGCGGCCTGACCTTCGCGCACTGGGCAGCGATCGGCGACCCGGCCAACGCGTTCACCTACCAGCCCGTGTTCGACGGGCTCGGGGCGTCGCTGCTCATCGCCGTGATCACCGTCGGGATCGTGCTGCTCGTGCTGCTGCCCGCCCAGATCATCACCGCGCTCCGCTACCCGGGGCTCCGACGCATCCTGGAGTTCGTCTGCATCGTGCCGATCACCGTGCCCGTCGTGGTGCTCGTCGTCGGGTTCATCCCCGTGTACCAGGTCGTCTCGCAGGTCTTCGGCTCCGGCGCCTGGACGCTGGCGTTCGCGATCGGCATCGTCACGCTGCCGTTCGCGTTCCGCCCGATCGCCGCCGCCATCACCGCGATGGACCTGATCGTCCTGTCCGAGGCCGCCCGCTCACTCGGTGCCTCGTGGTGGACCGTCACCTGGCGCGTGCTCCTGCCGAACCTGCGCCGGGGCATCACCGCCGCGTGCTTCCTCACGATCACCGTGGTCCTCGGCGAGTACACCCTCGCCGCGTTCCTCTCCCGCAGCACGTTCCAGACCGGGCTCGTGCTCGTGCAGGGGACCGACCCGTACGTCGCCGCGATCTTCTCGGTCGCCGCGCTGGTGTTCGGCTTCGTGCTGCTCGTCCTCATCGGCCGCATCGGGACCCGTCGCACGGGCCGGGTCCGCCGCAGCCGCACCGCCCGTCGTCCCCGCACCCAGGAGTCCGTATGACCGTCACCGCTCCGGCAGCCCCGGCGTCCCTCGCCACCACCGGTGCCGTCGTCGAACTCCACGCCGTCGAGAAGCACTACGGCGCACACCGGGCGCTCGCGGGGCTGTCCCTCCGTGTCGAGCCGGGGGAGTTCGTGTCGCTGCTCGGCCCGTCCGGCTGCGGCAAGACGACGGCGCTCCGGGCGCTCGCGGGCCTCGAGGCGATCGACGCCGGCTCGATCCGCATCGACGGCCAGGACGTCGCCGACACCCCGGTCAACAAACGCGACATCGGCATGGTGTTCCAGCAGTACTCGCTGTTCCCGCACATGACGGTCCGGCAGAACGTCGCCTTCGGCCTCGAGATGCGCCGGGTCCCCGCCGCCGAACGCAGGAGCCGCGTGGTCGAGGCCCTCGACATGGTCCACCTCGGCGAGTTCGCCGAGCGCTACCCGCACCAGCTCTCCGGTGGGCAGCAGCAGCGCGTCGCCCTGGCCCGTGCCCTGGTCACCCGCCCGCGGGTGCTCCTGCTCGACGAGCCGCTGTCGGCCCTGGACGCGAAGGTCCGGGTCTCGCTGCGCGACGAGATCCGCCGCATCCAGAGCGACCTCGGCATCACCACGGTGTTCGTGACGCACGACCAAGAGGAAGCGCTCGCCGTCTCCGACCGGATCGCCGTGATGCAGGCGGGCGACATCGAGCAGATCGGCACGCCCGAGGAGCTCTACCGCACCCCGTCGTCGGCCTTCACCGCGGACTTCGTCGGTCAGTCGAACCGGCTGCAGGGCGACCTGCGCGGGGGCGACGTCTTCGTGTACGGGTTCCGGGTGCCGGCGCTCGACTCCTCGGCTCCGGACGGCCCGGTGCTCGCCTACGTCCGGCCGGAGGACATCGCGTTCGCCCCCGAGGGCATCACCGGCACCGTCGTCACCTCGAGCTTCCTCGGGTCGATCCGCCGCACCACCGTCCGCCTGGACGACGACACCGTCGTGACCGTCCAGCACGAGGTCGGCGATCGCCGGGCCACCGGCGACCCCGTCGCCGTGCGCCTGCTCGGCGCACCCGTGGCGGTCGCCCCGCTCGCGTAGTCGCGACGAGGTTTCGCGCTGAGCGACAGTCCACGCGCGGCCAGATGCGTGGACTGTCGCTGTGCCCGAAACGTCGGGGGACGCGGACGGGAGGCCCGTGGCGGCCTGGCACCGCGCCTCCAGGCCGGTGGGGTCAGCGCTGGAAGCGCGCCTCGCGCTCGTCCGCCAGCCCGGCCTCGACGCGTGCCCGCATGTTCTCGGACATGTCGGGCAGGGCGTCGAGCCGAGCCCAGAACGCCTCGGTGTTCTCGCCGTCGGCGGGGTTCGGCGTCCCGGAGACGTACCGACAGGCGAAGACCAGGTCGAGGTACTGCGACCGGTCGCCGTTCGGGTAGGTCATCTCGGGCAGCACCTGCACCCAGGCCAGGCGTTCGGCGACGGCGACGACGTCGGCTTCCTCGAGGACCTCGCGTTCGGCGGCGACGGCGGGTTCCTCGCCCGGGTCGACGATCCCGGTGACCGGCGTGTACGCGCCCGTGTCGGCCCGTCGCACCACGAGCAGTTCGCGCTCGGCGCCGGAGCCGCGCGTCACGATCGCGCTCACGCCCGACAGCCAGAGCGGCGCCGTGCCGATCTTCTCGCGCAGGGACAGGACGAAGTCGGGGGTCGGCATGCCTCCACGCTACCCACACGACCCCTGTCGCAGACTGGTCATGACCAGTAGGCTGGGCGTGTGGAGATCATCATCCTGCCCACGCCGGACGAGGTCGGTCGCGTCGCCGCGGCCAAGATCGCGTCCGTCGTCGCCAAGAAGCCGTCCGCCGTCATCGGTCTCGCCACCGGATCCAGCCCGCAGGGCATCTACACCGACCTGCAGCGCCGGGTGCAGGCGGGCGAGATCTCGTTCGCCGAGGCCCGTGGGTTCGCCCTCGACGAGTACGTCGGCATCCCGCTCGAGCACCCCGAGTCGTACGCTGCCGTGATCGCCCGCGACGTCGTGGCGCCCCTCGGCTTCGACGCGTCGCGCGTGCGGGTGCCGGACGGCCGTGCCGCCGACCTGGAGTTCGCGGCCAAGGAGTACGACGCCGCGATCCGTGCCGCGGGCGGGATCGACGTGCAGATCCTCGGCATCGGGGCCAACGGTCACATCGGGTTCAACGAGCCGACGTCGTCGTTCGCCTCGCGCACCCGCATCAAGACCCTCGCGCCGTCGACCCGTGACGCCAACGCGCGCTTCTTCGACTCGCCCGAGCAGGTCCCGACGCACTGCATGACGCAGGGGCTCGGCACCATCCTCGAGGCCCGCGAGCTTGTCCTCGTCGCCCAGGGCCCGTCGAAGGCGGCGGCCGTCGCCGCTGCGGTCGAGGGGCCGCTCAGCTCCTTCGTGCCCGGTTCGGCCCTGCAGCTGCACGAGCACGCGACCGTCGTCGTCGACGAGGAAGCCGCCGCCGGGCTGCAGCTCGCCGACTACTACCGCTACACGTACGCGAACAAGCCGGCCTGGCAGCGGTTCGAGTAGGCCGCCGCCGGCGTCTTCCGGCCCGATCCAGGCCCGGTGTCAGGCGCGCGCGGCTGCGGCGAGGCGGCTGAGCCCCTCGTCGAGGGTCTCCGCCGAGCACCCGAAGTTCAGCCGCGCGAAGCCCCGGCCCTGCCGTCCGAACGCCGGGCCGGAGCCGAGCGCCACCTTCGCCCGGTCGACGAGCTCCGCCGCGGGGTCGTCGCCCCACGGCAGCGCCCGCAGGTCGAGCCACGCCAGGTACGACGCCTGCGGCTGCCGGTACTCGGCGCCGGGCAGCACGTCGCCGATCCGCTCGGCCAGGGTGCGCCGGTTCGCCGCGAGCTCGGTGAGCAGTGATGCCAGCCACGGCTCGCCCTCACTGAAGGCCGCGACGCTCGCGGTGTAGCCGAGGATGCCGGTGCGCTCGACGACCTCGGTCGGCAGGCCGTCGAACCAGGCGCGTGCCCGCTCCGAGGCGCCGATCATCATCGCGCACTTCGTGCCGGCGAGGTTCCAAGCCTTGCTCGCACTCGTCAGGGCGACACCGAGCGATGCGGCCTCGGGGCAGGACTCCAGGAACGGCGTGAACACCGCGTCGGCGTGCACGAGCGGCGCGTGGATCTCGTCGGACACCACGACGGCGTCCCACTCGGCGGCCAGCTCCGCGAGTGCGACGAGCGATGCACGGTCGTGCACCAGGCCGAGGGGGTTGTGCGGGTTGCAGAGCAGCACCGTGCGGGCTCCGTCGGCGAACGCCTGCGCGAGGCCGTCCAGGTCCATCCGCCAGCCGGCCGTGGTGTCGAAGGGGTCGGCCGGGCCTGCGGGGGCGAGCAGCGGGACCTCGGTGACGGTGCCGCCGGCCTCGGACACGTACTCCCAGAACGGCGGGTACACGGGCGGCATGATGACCACCTGGTCGCCCGGCTCGATGACCCGGCGCAGCACCTCGACCGCAGCGACCGACACGTCCGTGGTGGTGCGGACCAGGTCGGGGTCGACCCGCCACGCCCACCGGCTCTCGGCGAAGTCGGCGAACGCCTCGGGCAGGGCCCGCCCGTGCCCGACGTACCCGGTGTCGCCGTTCGTCACCGCGGTGACCAGGGCGTCGCGGATCGGCTCGGCGAGCATGCTGTCCATCTCGGCGACGAACATGGGGAGCACGTCCGGCGGGTAGGCCGTGTACTTCTCGCTCGTGCGGGACCGGTACGCATCGAAGACGGACACCATGACGCTCATGCGCCCATCCTGACAGCGAGGCACGCGGGGCGCGAGGGTGGTGGTCAGGCCGGGCGGAGGCCCGCCAGCAGCACCTCGACGTAGCGCTCGGGGTCGTGCACCCGGGAGCCTCCCGCAACGGCGGCCGCCCGCGTGCCGCACAGCAGCCGTCGCAGGTCGTCCGCGTCGACGTCGGCACGTACGAGCCCCTCGGCCCGTGCCCGAGCGAGCAGTGCGTCGACGGACACCACCAGGTCTCCTGCGAGCGCAGCGGTGTCGGCGCACGAGAACCCGCCGTTCGTCAGCAGGTCGCCCAGGGCGGCATCGTCGACCATGCTCCGGAACGCAGCCGTCACGACCCCGCGGAGCGCGTCCCCGGTGTCCGGCACGGCGACGGCGACACGGACGAGGTCGAGCATGTCCTCGAGCGCGTCGATCGCGAGCGCCTCGAGCAGGTGCTGCTGCGACGGGAAGTGCCGGTAGGCGGTCCCGACACCCACACCGGCCTCGTGTGCGACGGCGTTCAGGAGCGGCTGCTCGCCGCGCTCGAGGAACGACCGGGCGACGTCGAGCAGCGCGGTCCGGTTGCGCTGCGCATCGGAACGCAGCGCTTCGGGACGGGCCATGGCGATCGTCATGCGGACACTCTATCCGGTTGTGCTAGCGTTCCGGATGGATCATCCGATTCGATACGGAGTGCGGACAGGAGACGACGATGGAACCATTCACGTGGGAGCCCGGACAGATGGCGGACCAGCACGGGCGGACGGTCGTGGTCACCGGTGCGACCGGTGGACTCGGTCTGGTGGTCGCGACCCGACTGGCCGCCGCCGGAGCGCGCGTCATCGCGGCGGTCCGTAACCCGGACAAGGCGGCTCGCGTCCTGCCCGCGGGTCTGGAGGCGCGGGTCGTCGACACCGCGTCGGTCGCCTCGGTCACGGCGTTCGCCCGGCAGCTCGCCGCGGACGGCATCGTCGTGGACGCCCTCGTCAACAACGCCGGCGCGACGCTCGGCGCGTTCGGGCTGACCGACGAGGGCATCGAACGCACCTGGGCCACCAACGTCGTTGGCCCGGCCGTGCTCGCCGACGCGATGCTCCCGGTGCTCGGTGGACCGTCACCCCGGGTCGTGCTCGTCGGGTCGAACCTGTCGCAGCGCACCCGCCGCGTGCCTGCACCGGGCGGGGTCGACGATGCGAGCGACTACTCCCAGCTCGCCGTGTACACCGACTCGAAGACGGCGGCGACGGCGCTCGCGGTCGACCTCGGCGAGCGGCTCCGCGCGGCCGGCTCGGACGTCCGCTCGGTCATCGCACACCCCGGCATCGCGGCGACGGGGATGAACGACCAGGCCGAGACCCTCGGGCAGCGCCTCGGTGGCCTGGTCGCCCGCAGCATGGCCCGGACCGCGGAGGACGGCGCTCGCTCGACGCTCTGGTCGGCCACCGCACCGGACGTCGCCGAGGGGGTGTTCGTCGGGCCGGCGCTGCGTCGGGGTGACCGGCGGCTGCACGTCGTCCCCGTCCGCGGGGCAGCCGCCGACCCGGGGTTCCGGCAGCGGGTCCGCACCTTCGTCGACGAGGTCGCAGCGCGCACGACGGCCTGATCACGTTCCGGTCGGCACCGTTCCGTGCGACACTCACCCGATGGTGGGGGTGGACGACGCAGCGCCGGACGACCCGGTGGGCGCGGAGTACGCGCGGCTCGAGCGGGAGCGCCGGAAGGGCCGCGGCGTCCGGGTCGAGCGCCGCGTCGCGCTCGCCGCGGTGCTGGTGCTCTGCGTCGTTCCCGTCGCGATGTTCGCCACGATCGTCTCGACACTGCGCCTGTTCGGGGACAACGTCGAGAGTCCCGGTGCGGTCCACACCTACGAGTTCCTGCTCGTCCTTGGACCCGTGGCCTGCTTCGTCGCCGTGCTCCTCGGCGTCCGGACGGGGCGCACCGGCGTCGTGGTGACCGCCGTCGTCATGGTGCCGATCGTGCTCGTGGCCGCCTACGTCCTCGCCGTCCCGCAGGGGCGCTGGAACCAGACGGAGCAGGACACCCGGCGTGATCGCGAGGCGCCGGCCTGTTACAGCGGCACCGACAGCTGCGCGGAGTACGGCGGCTGACCCCGAGCGGGCACCGGAGGGCGCCGGGCCCGTTGCCGAACCCGACGTGAACAGCGGGAGAGCGCTCGGTGACGAGATCGGACGTCCCCCGTCCGAGGGGGCTAACGTCACGAACGTGAACCGATCTCGCGTGCACCGTCGCCCGCTCGTCCGTCCGCTCCCGCTCGCCGCGGTGGCCACGATCGCCGCACTGCTGGGCACGGGGATCGTCGCCGCGCCGGCGGTGGGCTCGCCGTCGACGAAGGCCGAACGGACCGTGAGCGATCCGGCCCGGTACGTCGACCCCTTCGTCGGCACGAGCAACAACGGCAACACCTGGCCCGGGGCCACCGCACCGTTCGGCATGGTGCAGTGGAGTCCCACCGGGACCGCGGGCGACCAGACGTCGACCCCGGTCGCGAACGGCTACTCGTACGACGTGAACCGGCTGCGCGGCTTCAGCCTGACGCACCTGAACGGGGCCGGGTGTGCTCCGGGTGCTGCGGGAGACGTGCCGATCATGCCGGTCACGACCCCGGTCACGACCTCGCCGTCGGCCGACTCGAAGGACGCTGTCTACGCCGCCGGGTACTCCCACGACCAGGAGTCCGCGAGCCCCGGCCGCTACGGCGTCACGCTCGACAACGGCGTCCGCACCGACCTCGCCGTCACCACGCGCGCCGGCGTCGGCGCGTTCACGTTCCCGGCCGGCAAGGACGCGAACCTGCTGTTCCGCACGTCGAACTCGATCAACGGCAGCGAGGCCGCGATCACCCGCGTCGACCCCCGCACCCGCACGGTCAGCGGCAGCGTCCTGACGGGCGGCTTCTGCAGCCGCCGCGCGAACGGCGGCGGCGCCACCAACCCGGACCGCCGCAGCTACTACCGCCTGTACTTCACCGCGACCTTCGACACGGCGTTCGCGAGCACCGGCACCTGGAAGGACGGCACGGTCCAGCCTGGAGGCACGTCCTCCTCCGGTGGGGAGGGCTACCTGACCGGGGCCGACCGCGCCGGACGCGGCTCCGGCGCGTGGGTCGGGTTCGACGCGCGTCGCGGAGCGACGGTGCAGGCGAAGATCGGCATCTCGTACGTGAGCGCGGCCGGTGCGGTCGCCAACCGTGACGGCGAGGTGACCGGGCGCTCGACCGTCGCCAGCGTGGCGGCCGGCACACGGGCCTCCTGGAACCGTGAACTGTCGCGCCTGCGCGTCGGCGGCGGCACGGCGGACCGGACCACCCAGCTCTACACGTCGGTCTACCACGCACTCATGCAGCCGAACACGCTGAACGACCGCGACGGGCGCTACCTGGGCCCGGACCTGCGGGTGCACCGGATGGACCGCGGACACCGGGCCGTCTACGGCACGTACTCCGGGTGGGACCAGTACCGGGCGCAGATCCAGCTGCTGGCCTTGCTGCAGCCGGACGTCGCCGGGGACATGGCGCAGTCGATGCTGCGGTTCGCCGAGCAGAACGGCGGGGTGTGGGACCGGTGGCTGCACCTCGGCGCGCCGACGCACGTGATGACCGGCGACCCCTCGGCCGCGACGCTCGCCACCTGGTACGCCATGGGCGTCCGGAACTTCGACGTCCGGGCCGCCTACGCCTCGCTGAAACGCCAGGCGACGGTCGAGAACGCGGACGCCGAGAGCGACATCGGGTGCCCGGGGCAGTGCCTGGCGCAGCGGCCCGCACTCGACGAGTACCTGGAGCGGCAGTACGCGGCGAACGACGACTGCTCCTGCTGGGGCGGTGCTGCCGAGACCCTCGAGGACTCGATCTCCGACAGCGCGCTCGGGTACTGGGCGGGTTCCCTCGGACTTCGTTCCGACGCCCGGATGTTCGCCGAGAGGGGGAGCTACTGGAAGAACACCTTCAACGCCGCCGTCGGGTACCAGGCCGCGCGGCAGGCCGACGGCTCGTGGACGCCGGGCTGGTCGCCGTCGACGGGGACCGGGTTCGCGCAGGGCACCAGCGCGCAGTACACCTGGCTCGTGCCGCAGGACGTGCAGGGGCTGTCCAGTGCGCTCGGCGGTGACGACGCCGCGGTCGCACGGCTCGACGACTTCTTCCACGACGCCTCGGGCAACTGGGCGGTCACCGGTGGCGACGCCACGAAGTTCGACCCGACGAACGAGCCCGACATCCACACGCCGTGGATGTACAACGCCCTCGGCAAGCCCTGGAAGACGCAGGAGACCGTGCGGCAGGTCGTGGACGACGCCTACTCGACCGGCCCCGGCGGCCTGCCCGGCAACGACGACCTCGGCACGATGAGCGCCTGGTACGTCTTCGCCTCGATCGGCCTGTTCCCGCAGACGCCCGGCCGAGCGGACATGCTCATCGGCAGCCCGACGTTCAGCACGGTCGACATCCGGCGCTCGAGCGGGGAGCGGATCGTCATCCGGTCGACCGGGACCGAGCCGTACGTGCAGGGAGCCCGGTTGAACGGGCGGACGCTCGAGCGGTCGTGGGTGCCGGAGTGGTTCGTCACCCGGGGCGGCACGCTGTCGCTCCGGGTCGGGGAGACGGCGGACACGTCGTGGGCGAGCGGCGAGCGGGGGCGCCCGGTCGACCGCTGAACACGCGCTGCGCGGCTCAGCGCAGCTCGCGCCCGCCGCCCCAGACGTGCTGCACCTCGAGCGACGGCGACAGCGCCACGAGGTCCGCGGCGAACCCCGGAGCCAGCCGACCCAGGTGGTCGCCGAGCCCGAGCGCCGCGGCCGGCACGCTCGTCAGCGCCGCCACGGCCTCGGGCAGGGTCCGCCCGGCGAGCGAGACCGCGTTGCGGAGCGCCACGTCCTGCGTCAACGTTGACCCGGCGATGGTGTCGGTCCCCGCGACGTGCGCGACCCCGTCGGTCACCGTGACGTCGAGCGACCCGAGGCGGTACGAGCCGTCCGCAGCGCCGGCGGCACCCATCGCGTCGGTGATGAGCGCCACACGACCCGGCGTCGCCCGGAAGAGCGTGTCCGCCACGACCGGGTGCACGTGCACGGCGTCCAGGATGAGCTCGAGCGTCACGCGGTCGTCCGCCACGGCAGCGCCGATCGGCCCCGGTGCGCGGTGGTGCAGCCCGGGCATCGCGTTGCACGCATGGGTCAGGATCGTCGCCCCGGCGTCGAAGGCGGCGCGGGCCTGGTCGTACGTGCAGACCGTGTGGCCGACGGCGACCGTGACGCCGGCCTCGACGAACCGGCGGACGGCGTCGAGGGCTCCGGGCAGCTCGGGCGCGATCGTGACCTGTCGGATGACGCCCTCGCCCGCTCCGAGCAGCGCGTCGACCGCGGCGGGCGTCGGGTCGATCAGGAACGACTCGTTGTGCGCACCCTTGTTGTGCGGGGACAGGAACGGTCCCTCCAGGTGCACACCGAGCACGAGCGGGTCGGTCGCCATCACGGCGCGGACGCGGGTCAGCGACGCCGCGAGGGCGGGGACCGGGTTCGCGACGAGCGACAGGACGGAGCGGGTCGTGCCGTGCGAACGGTGCATCGCGAGCGAACGGTCGAACGAGTCGTCCTCGTACGCCTCGGTCGCCCCGCCGTGCCCGTGCAGGTCCACGAAGCCGGGCGTCAGGACCGCGTCGCCCAGGTCGACGACCCGGTCGGCCGCGGGGGCCTCGGGGCCGGAACCGGTCGCGTGGATCGTGTCGCCGACGACCAGGACCCAGCCGTCGGCCGTGGTGCCGGCCGTGTCGACGACGCGGGCTGCGCGGACCAGCGTGCGCTGGGCCTCCTGGCCGGTCTGGAGGCCCGTGGTGCTCATGCGGTCTCCTTGCGGAACGCGATCAGGCCGCTCAGGGCGGCGATCACGATGAAGACGATCCCGACGACCGGGTGCCCGATGGAGATCCAGGTCGCGCCTGCGGCGACGACCAGGGCGACCTCGACGATGGTCTTGCCGACGATGTCGGTCTCGATCGGGGACCGCGGCGACCGGAAGAAGTACCAGACGACCGCGGCGAACAGCGGGGCACCGACCATGAACAGGTAGCCGGGGAGCGGGAGCTGCCACGACCAGTAGCCCCAGAAGGCCAGGGACAGCAGGCCGAACACCATCACGGCGATCCGCAGGACCATCCAGGCCTCGAACCGCCGTCGCGGCTGCCGGACGGCGGCCGGGTCGGGAACCGATTCCCAGTCGACGGGGGACTGCGGGGCGTTGGTCATGGTGCTGCCTACTTGAAGATGATGGTGCGGGCGCCGTCGAGCAGGACGCGGTCCTCCGCGATCCAGCGCACCGCCTGGGTGAGCGTGCGGGACTCCTCGTCCTGCCCGATGGACACCAGCTCGGCCGGTTCCTTGGTGTGGTCGACGCGGACGACGTTCTGCTCGATGATCGGGCCCTCGTCGAGGTCGCTCGTCACGAAGTGCGCGGTCGCACCGATGAGCTTCACCCCGCGGGCGTGCGCCTGCCGGTACGGGTTCGCGCCCTTGAAGCCGGGCAGGAACGAGTGGTGGATGTTCACGGCACGGCCCTCGAGCGCGGCGCAGAGCTCGGGCGACAGGATCTGCATGTAGCGGGCGAGGACCACGAGCTCGATGTCGTGCTCCTCCACCGCCTGCAGCACGCGTCGCTCCATCTGCTCCTTCGACTCGGCGTCGGTGACCGGGCGGTGCTCGAACGGCACGGAGTAGAACGCGGCGAGCTCGGACAGGTCCGCATGGTTCGACAGCACGAGGGGGACCTCGATCGGCAGCTGTCCGCCGCGCTGCCGGTAGAGCAGGTCGTTCAGGCAGTGGCCCGCCTTCGACACCAGCACGAGGGTGCGCAGCGGACGACCGACGACGTCGAGCTGGACGCGGGCGTCGTAGCGGGCGGCGACGGGGGCGAGCGCTGCCTCGAAGGCGGCGCGGTCCACCGGCGCCATCACCTGCAGGCGCATGAAGAACGTGTTCGTGTCGGCGCTGGAGAACTGCTGCGACTCGGTGATGTTGCCCTGGGCGGCGACGATCGCTCCGGAGACGGCGTGCACGATCCCGGGCTGGTCGTCGCAGACGAGCGTCAGGGTCCAGTGCGTGGGGGTCGGGTCGGTCACCGGATCAGGGTACCGGCCGCGGGAGATGTGCTTCGTGAGCAGGAACGGTCGAGTGGGCAGCGGTGACCCGACCCTTCCTGCTCACGAAGCGTCAGACGCAGCGGCGGTGGCGTCGGGCGCACGCGCAGGGGCCGGTGCGTCGGCGTCACGCAGGCGACGGTCGGCCAGGGTCAGCACGGTCAGGAGCACCGCGACGCCGAGGATCACCCACGCCAGCACGTGCAGGTCCGGCGTCGTCGGGGCCTGGCCGAACACGCCGCCGATCAGCGAGGACGCAGCAATCGCCCCGATGTACACCGCGGTGCGGGACAGCCCGGCCGCGGTGCCGATGTACTCCGCGGGGACGAGCCGGTACAGCGCCGCCTGGTTCGACACCGACGCCAGCGCCTGCGGCACCCCGAACAGCGCCGGGGTCAGGGCGAGCAGGACGACGGGCGACCCGGTGTGCAGGAAGAGCAGGAGCACACCGCCGAGGATCGGCACCAGCGCGGCGACGACGAGTGGCCCGCGGATCGCGGTCTTCCGTGCGACGACGAACGAGGCCACCCCGGCGACGATCGCGGCCGGCAGCTGGATGTACCCGGCGACGTCGCTCGGGTAACCCGCGACGTCCTGCACCCACTGCGAGAACCCGTAGGTCATCGTGTAGGCGAGCAGGTACGTCAGGAACAGGCGGCCGTACGTGCGGGACAGCGCGCCGTTCCGGGCGAGCAGCCGCACGTCGACGAACGGTCGCACGGCCCGGAGCTCCCACGCCACGAGGGCGACGAGCAGCACGAGCGCCACCGCGAGCAGCCACCACAGCCCGGCGGACAGGTCGAGCAGGAAGACGAGCAGCGCCGAGACGGTCCCGGTCATCAGCACCATGCCGAGCGGGTCGAGCGCCTGCAGCACCGGCAGGTCGGCGTCGTCGCGCGGACGCAGCCGGTCGGACGGCAGCCAGAGCGTCGCCACGACGATGCCGAACACCGCGAGCGGCACGTTCACCAGGAAGATCGCGTGCCAGCCGAACGCGGCGATGAGCGCCCCGCCGAGCGGTGGGCCGGCGGCGGCGGACACGAGCGACGTGATCGACAGCGCCCCGAGCACGAGCGGCGGCGTCGGCTTCCCGATCCGGGCGGAGTGCTGCCGGAGCGTGGTGAGCGCCGCCGGGTAGGCCGACGACGTCCCGATGCCGATGAGCACCCGGGCGAACACAGCGCCGCCGAACCCGGTCAGGACCTCGGGCACCACCCCGGCCATCCCGACGATGACGAGCCCGGTCAGGAACACCTTCTTCGGGCCGAACCGGTCGGCGAGCTTGCCCATCGTGGGCTGCGCGATCGCACTCGCCAGGTACAGGGCCGCGACGAGCCAGATCGCCTGCGCCGCACCGATGCCCAGGTCGCGGGAGATCGGGGTGAGGGCGACCGACACCATCGTGGTGTTGATCGGGTTGAGCAGGGGCCCGACGAGCACCGGGATGAGGAGCTTCGGACCGAAGCCGCTGGCCGTGGTCGTGTCGGGGGTCGTGGTGGTGGTGGACGTGAGAGCGCTTCTTCCGGTTGCAGGACTGGGCGAGGGGTGCGGGTCAGGGATCGACGATCGGCCCGAGCAGGTCCATCGCCCGCGCGACGACGCGGCGGTCCGCTTCGGGCAGGGTCGCGAGCCGCTCGGCGAGCTCGTGGTTCCGCGCGGCCCAGGCGGTCTGGCGCGCGTCCCGGCCGGCCGCCGTCGCGCTGACGATCGACCGCCTGCCGTCCGTCGGGTCGGCTTGCCGCTCGGCCAGACCGAGGTCGACCAGGGCCTGGACGGTCGCGCCCATCGACTGCGGTCGGACACCCTCGGCTCTGGCCAGGTCGGCGATGGTGGCCGGCCCGTGCCGCAGGAGGCGTCCGAGGGCGGCGGTCTGCGACGCCGTGACGTCGTCCGACTTCGAGGCCAGCAGCGACCGCCGCAGTCGCCCGTGCATCGTCAGCACGGCGTCGGCCAGGTCGGTCGGGTCGGTCTCCGGTGCGTCGGTCACGCCCCGGAGGCTAGTCCGTCACCAGCCCACCTTGCAAGTTTGCCTTCCGATACCGGTCAGGGAACGGCGGAACCGACGTCGCCCGCGTCCGGCTCGAGCAGCGGGAGCAGGGTCGCCGAGATCGGCTCCGCGCCGTCGCCGAACCACGCGTTGCTCGCCCGGACGATCGGGTGGGCGCGTGCCAGCAGCGCCTCGCCCTGGTCGGTCAGTCGCATCCGGGAGGCCCGTCCGCGGCCCGGTGCAGCACCCCGCTCCACGAGTCCCCGCGTCGAGAGCCCCCCGACGAGCGTCGTCATGCTCTGCGGTCGGACGCCGACCGCCCGCGCCAGGTCGGCCTGGCTGAGCTCGCCGGCCGCTGCGAGCTGGATGAGCGCCCCGAACTCGACGGGTGTCAGCCCGAGCGGCGCCAGCTCGGCCGCGAGTCGGCGGGAGAGCGTCCGTGCGGCCCGGATCACCGTCCAGGCCACGATGCCGTCGACGTCGTCACGCGGGGCTGGGAGTTCCTGGGGCACGGGGTGATCGTACCGACGTACGTTCACGTATCAGGAAACTGATACCAGGACGGGTCAGTGGGACGGGAGCAGACATGGGCGAGATCGTGGCGGTCACCGGCGTGACCGGGGACGTCGGGGGCAAGACGGCGGAGCTGCTGCGGGCGGCAGGGGTGACGGTGCGAGCCGTCGTCCGACGACCCGAGCAGGTCGACGCGCTCCGGGCGCGGGGCATCGACGGCCGCCTGGCCGACCTGGAGGACGAGGACGCGCTCACCGCGGCGCTCGACGGGGTCGACCGGTTCTTCCTCGTGACGCCGGTCAGCCAGCGGCAGCGTGAGCAGGGCACCACCGGCGTCCGTGCGGCGCAGCGGGCCGGGGTCGGCCGGATCGTGCAGCTGTCGGGCGGGGACGCCGCCGAGCACTCCCCGATGTCGTGGGCGAGCGCCGCCTGGCACATCGACCGGATGGTGCGCGAGAGCGGGCTGGCGTGGACGATCCTGCACCCCTCGTCGTTCATGACGAACGTGCAGCCCTCGGCGCCCGCGATCCGACGGGGGTGGTTCCCGCACACCACGGGCCGCGGGGTGATCGGCTGGATCGACACCGAGGACATCGCCCGGACCGCCGCCCGGGTGCTGACGGAGGACGGCCACGACGGCACCGAACCGGTGCTCACCGGGCCGGACCTGCTCGACGCGCGGGGTGTCGCCGCCGCGCTCACCGCAGGGCTCGGCCGACCCGTGCGCGCCCTGCACCTGCCGAGCCGGGTCTACGCCGGTGTGCTGCGCCTGAGCGGGGTGCCCGCCTGGCAGGCCGAGGGGCTCCGGCAGCAGTTCGGCCGGGTCGTCCGACGCGGCCTCGACGGCGTCGACGTGATGAGCGACGACGTCCTGCGCATCTCCGGCACCGCACCCCGGAGCCTGACCGACTGGGCGCGAGCCCACCGCGACGACCTGCTGGGGTGACCGGTCGCGCCGGAGGTGATCCGGGCCTCCAGGCCGTGGGCAGTCAGCGCGACGTGAGCGTGACGACCAGGTGCTCCTGCACGTAGCCGAGCCAGTCGTAGACGTCGCGCAGGCCGACGCCCGCGTCGGCCTCGACGGAGCGCTCCTCGTCGTCGACGTCCTCGATGCCCAGCCGGTCGGCGATCGTCAGCCGCAGGTCGGTGAGGGTGCGGAGCCACGCCTGCTCGTCCTCGGCGTCGAGCGAACCGTCGCGGGTGCCCGTCAGCCAGTCGTGCACGATCGAGGCGTTCGTCGTCTTCTGCGTGAGCAGGTCGGACTGCGTGTACTTCCGGAACTCCGCGCTCGCCTCGTCGTCACCGGGGTAGGCGTCCGGGAACATCCGCTCGCTGATCGGATCGGTGGACAGGTCGCCGCCGAGCACCTGCCGCAGCTGTTCGGTGAGCGAGGCGAGCAGGTCGCGCTCGCCGGAGGACAGGCCGAGGTGGACGCCGTCGGCGCGGCGGACGAACGGGATCACGCTTCGGGGGCCTTGTCGACGGTCGCCTGCAGCCCGTAGCCGTGCATGGACTGCACGTGGGCCTCCATCGATTCGCGCGGACCCGACGCCACGATCGCCCGACCGTCGTCGTTCACCTGGTGCATGAGCCGCTCGGCCTGCTCGCGCGAGAACCCGAAGTGCCGCTGGAAGACGTAGGTGACGTACGACATCAGGTTCACCGGGTCGTCCCACACCACCGTGACCCACGGGGTGTCCGCCCGCGCACTGGTCCGTTCGTCCGTGGTGGTCCGTTCGTCCACGTCGGGCGAGAGCAGCGTCATGCATCCAGGGTGACACAGGGCGGGGTCCCTCGGTACGATCGTCAGGTCGCGACTGGCGTTGGATGGGTCACCATCGGGGAGCGACAAAGACACGGTGCGCGGCCGTACGCCTGGGCTGCACCGACCGACCGTCCGAGTGCGACCAGCTGGTCGTCCGCACACCGTAGGAGTCCCGTGTCCATTGCCGATCTGCCCCCGTTCGTCTCCGACTCGGCCGAGGTGGCCGAGCAGGCCGCCGCCCGCGCCGCGTTCAACGCGCCGCTCACCGAGGTCGACCCCGAGATCGCCGCCGTCCTGCAGCAGGAGCTCGGCCGCCAGCGCGACACCCTCGAGATGATCGCGTCCGAGAACTTCGTGCCGCGCGCCGTGCTCGAGTCGCAGGGCTCCGTGCTCACCAACAAGTACGCCGAGGGCTACCCGGGCAAGCGCTACTACGGCGGCTGCGAGTACGTCGACGTCGCCGAGCAGCTCGCCATCGACCGTGCCAAGGCGCTCTTCGGTGCCGAGTACGCGAACGTGCAGCCGCACTCCGGCGCGACGGCGAACGCGGCCGTCCTGCACGCCATCGCCTCGGCCGGCGACACCATCCTCGGCCTCGAGCTCGCGCACGGCGGGCACCTGACCCACGGCATGAAGCTCAACTTCTCCGGCCGCATCTACAACGCCGTGGCGTACGGCGTCGACCCCGAGACGTTCGAGGTCGACTACGACGACATCCGCGCGAAGGCCATCGAGCACCAGCCGAAGGTCCTGATCGCCGGTTGGTCCGCCTACCCGCGCCAGCTCGACTTCGCGAAGTTCCGCGAGATCGCGGACGAGGTCGGCGCGAAGCTCTGGGTCGACATGGCGCACTTCGCCGGCCTCGTCGCCGCCGGTCTGCACCCGTCCCCGGTCCCGCACGCCCACGTCGTCTCGTCGACGGTCCACAAGACCCTGGGCGGCCCCCGCTCGGGCATCATCCTGTCGAACGACGAGACCCTGTTCAAGAAGCTGAACTCCGCGGTCTTCCCTGGCCAGCAGGGCGGCCCGCTCATGCACGTGATCGCCGCGAAGGCCACCGCGTTCCTGCTCGCCGGCACCCCGGAGTTCAAGGACCGTCAGGAGCGCACGATCCGTGGCGCCCAGGCTCTCGCCGCCCGCCTGACCGCCGACGACGCCAAGGCGGCGGGCATCGACGTGCTCACCGGCGGCACCGACGTGCACCTGGTGCTGGTCGACCTGCGCGCGTCCGAGGTCGACGGCAAGCAGGCCGAGGACCTGCTGCACGAGGTCGGCATCACCGTGAACCGCAACTCCGTGCCGTTCGACCCGCGCCCGCCGATGGTCACCTCGGGTGTCCGCATCGGCACCTCGGCGCTGGCGACCCGCGGCTTCGGCGACGCCGAGTTCACCGAGGTGGCCGACATCATCGCGCTGGCCCTCATGCCGAACCCGGACGTCGCAGCGCTCTCGGCCCGCGTGAAGGTCCTGACCGACGCGTTCCCGCTCTACGCGTGAGCGGTTCGGTCAGCGCGGCGCTCCCGCGCGAGCTCTGGGCCGGTGAAGGGAGTGCCGTCCGCATCGACGGCACCGCCCTCGCCGCCCGGACGCTCGACGAACTCCGGGGCCGGATCGACCGCCTGCACGAGCACGGCATCCGTCCGGGCCTCGGCACGATCATGGTCGGCTCGAACCCCGGCTCGATGTCCTACGTCGCGGGCAAGCACCGCGACTCGGCGTCGATCGGGCTCGACTCGCACCGCATCGACCTGCCCGAGACGGCGTCCGCTGCCGACATCCGGGCCGCGATCCTGCAGATGAACGACGACCCCCGGGTCACCGCGTTCATCGTGCAGCTCCCGCTGCCGCACGGCATCGACCCGACGCCGATGCTCGAGCTGATGGACCCGGCGAAGGACGCCGACGGCCTGCACCCGACGAACCTCGGCGAGCTGGTGCTCGCCGTGCCCGGTGGTGCCGGCACGATCGACGCACCGCTGCCGTGCACCCCTCGGGGCATCGTCGCGATGCTCGACGCGTACGAGATCCCGATCCGTGGTGCGCACGTCACGATCATCGGGCAGGGGCTGACCGTCGGACGGCCGCTCGGTCTGCTGCTCACGCGGCTCGAGGCGACCGCGACCCTGACGCACTCGCTGACCGCCGACGTCGCCGCGGAGTGCCGTCGTGCCGACATCATCGTCGCCGCGGCCGGGGTCGCCGGGCTCGTCAAGCCCGACTGGGTGCAGCCCGGTGCCGCCGTCATCGACGTGGGGATCACCCGCGTGGTCAACGAGGAGACCGGCAAGGCGAAGCTGCACGGCGACGTCGACCCCGCGGTCGCATCGGTCGCGGGCTTCCTGTCGCCGACTCCCGGTGGTGTCGGGCCGATGACCCGCGCGATGCTCATGAAGAACGTCGTCGAGGCCGCCGAGCGCCAGCTGTCGTAGCGCGCGGGGCGTCGCGTGCGGCGTGCCGGTCGCGTGCTGACGGAGTGCAGCAATGGTCGGGTGGCGTCATCGCACCCGACCATTGCTGCTCACGAAGTGCACTCCGCCGGTGCTACGGTCGCGGCATGGGGGACGAACGACTGCAGACGGCGCCGGTGATGCGCCCCCGGCCCGAGCCGTCGCAACTGACAAAGGACGCCCGGTGGCTGATCGTCATCGTGGCGCTCTGCGTGCTGTTCCAGGCTCCGGGGTCGACCTGGTCGATGACACTCGCGCACGCCGGCCAGGAGTACACGTTCACGTCGGGCCCCTGGTTCGGGTGGACGCTCGCGACGGTGGGGTTCGCGGTCGCCGGGTTCGTCGTCGCGATCGCCCGCCGTGGTGCAGCCCGCTTCGACGAGCACACCGTGATGGGCCTGACCCTGGCTGCCGTGCTCGGGACGACCGTCGTGGTGTGGCTGCTCATGCCGGCGCAGACCGCGTGGGTGGAGTGGGCCGTGGAGCACGGTCGGACGCACCCGTTCGTGCTCGGGAACGTCGTGGAGTACGTCCGGTACGCGGACTACCTCGGCTGAGTAGGCGGACGCGCGCGGTCGGGCGGTCGGGGTGCTGCCGTTCTTTCGCGCTGAGCGACAGCCCACGGGCTGATCGCCGCGTGAGCTGTCGCTGAGCGCGAAACGTCGAGCGCCCGAGCGCCCGCGCGCGCCGCGCCGTCAGTCGCGCCGGGCGCCCTGCGCGGCGTGCACCGTGAACACGTTCGGCTCGCGGTACCCGGCGTCGGCGAAGGCAGCGGTGACGGCGGCGGTGATCGCCCCGCGCGACTCCTGGTCGACCAACGCGATCGCCGCGCCGCCGAATCCACCCCCGGTCATGCGGGCACCGACGGCACCGCGCTCGACCGCCGTGGCGACGGCCAGGTCGAGCTCCGGCACGGAGATCTCGAAGTCGTCGCGCATCGACTCGTGCGACGCGACGAGCAGGGAACCGATCCCCCGGGGGCCCTGTTCGCGCAGCGTGCGGACGGTGTCGAGGACGCGCTGGTCCTCGGTCACGATGTGCCGAACGCGGCGGAAGGTCTCGTCGTCCAGGAGCTCCTGCGCACGAGGGAGGTCCTCGACGCTGACGTCACGCAGCGCTTCGACACCGAGCACCCGCGCACCCTTCTCGCACGAGGCCCGACGAGCCGCGTAGCCACCGGTCGCGTGGGCGTGCTCGACGCGGGTGTCGATGACCAGGACCTCGAGCCCGTTCGCCTCGAGCGCCAGGTCGACGACGGCGGTGTCGAGCGTGCGGCAGTCGAGGAACACGACGGCGTCCTGCTCGCCGAGCAGCGAGGCGGACTGGTCCATGATCCCGGTGGGGGCACCGACGGCGTGGTTCTCCGAGTACTGCCCGACGCGCGCCAGGGTCTTCCGGTCGAGGCCGAGTTCCCACAGGTCGTTGAACGCCAGCGCGACACCGCACTCGATCGCCGCACTGGACGACAGGCCCGCACCGACCGGGACGTCGGACTCGATGAAGACGTCGAACCCGGTCTTGTCGCCCAGATCGGCACCGGCCTGCTCGCGCAGGGCCCAGGCGATACCGAGGACGTAGGCCGACCAGCCGCTCATGGCCTCGGGCGACAGGTCGTCGAGGGACAGCGCCACCGGCTCGCTCGTGGCGTCGAAGGCGGAGGCGACGCGGATCGTCCGGTCGTCGCGCTGCGCGATGGAGGCGGTGGTGCGACGGTCGATCGCGAAGGGCAGCACGTACCCGTCGTTGTAGTCGGTGTGCTCACCGATCAGGTTGACGCGACCCGGGGCGGAGTACCGCACCGTCGGCTCGTACCCGTAGACCTGCTGGAACGTCATGCGCGCTCGACTCCCTGTCGGATGAACTCGGCCGCCTTCTCGGGCACGAGGTCCCCGATCCAGGCGCCCATGGCGGCTTCGCTGCCGGCCAGGAACTTCAACTTGTCCGCCGCACGTCGCGGCGAGGTGATCTGCAGCATCAGCCGCACGGTGTCGCGGGCGGTGTGCACCGGTGCCTGGTGCCACGCGGCGATGTACGGCGTCGGGTCGCCGTAGAGCGCGTCGAGCCCACGGGTGAGCCGGAGGTGCATGTGCGCCAGCTCGTCCTTCTCGGCGTCGGTCAGGCCGGCGAAGTCGGGGACGTGACGGTGCGGCAGCATGTGGATCTCGATGGGCCAGCGCGCGGCGAACGGGACGAAGGCGGTGAAGTGCTCGCCGGCGAGGACGACCCGCTCGGAACCCCGCTCGTTCGCCAGGTGCTGCTCGAACAGGTCCGGGCCGAACCGTTCGATGCTCGCGAGCAGTCGCTGGGTGCGCGGGGTGATGTACGGGTACGAGTAGATCTGTCCGTGCGGGTGGTGCAGCGTGACGCCGATCGCCTCGCCCCGGTTCTCGAAGGGGAACACCTGCTGGATGCCCGGCATCGCGGAGAGTGCGGCGGTGCGGTCGGCCCAGGCTTCGACGACGGTGCGGGCACGCGACTCGGAGATGGAGGCGAAGGACCCGGAGGTCTCGGGCGAGAAGCACACGACCTCGCACCGGCCGACCGAGCGGAGCTGGCGGTTCAGGCCGACGTCGCTCAGGGACTCGAGCGACTCGGGAGCGTCATCGGCTTCGAGCAGCGGGCCGAACGACGGCGACCGGTTCTCGAACACGGCGACGTCGTAGCGGCTCGGGATCTCGGACGGGTTGGCCGGGCCCTGGGGCGCGAGCGGGTCCTGGTCGGCCGGCGGCAGGAACACCCGGTTCTGCCGGGACGCCGCGATCGACACCCACTCGCCCGTCAGGACGTCCTGCCGCATCCGCGCCGTCTCGGGCCGCGGGTCGAGCACGCGCTCGTCGATGCTGCGTTCTGCGGGCAGCGTCGAGTCGGCGTCGTCGAAGTAGAAGAGGTCGCGGCCGTCCGCGAGCTTCGTCACGCGCTTGGTGATCACCGGAACAGCCTAGCGCCGATCCGAAGCGTTGCGAAGGACATCGGAAGCAAGCGAAACTGTCCACATGACGGACGCCGACCTCTCCTTCCTCGCCGGCGCGCTGCCCGCGCCCCTGCGGCAGGACCGCATCGTCGCGATCGTCGACGGCGCCCCGGGCATGGTCCGGACGGCCGCGTTGGCCGCGTCCCTCGGCACCAGCGAGGTGACGGTCCGCCAGGACCTCGCCGTCCTCGACCAGGAGGCCCGGATCCGCCGGGTGCACGGTGGTGCGGTCCGCCTCGGGGCCGGGTCCACCGAGCGCCCCTTCGAGGAGACCGCCGTCGAGCACCAGGTGGCCAAGGCGGCCATCGGCCGTGCGGCAGCGGCGCTGGTGCGCCCGGGGGAGTGCGTCGCCCTCGACGTCGGCACCACGCCCGCCGCCGTCGCCGAGGCGCTCGTGGCGCGCACCGAACTCACCGGCGTCACCGTCGTCACGAACTCCCTCACCACGGCGCTCGCGCTCGAGCGAGCCGTCCCGCGCTTCACCGTGATCGTCACCGGCGGCACCCTCCGACCCCTGCAGCACTCACTCGTCGCGCCCTTCAACGGTGCGGTCCTGCCGATGATCGCCGCCGACCTCGTGTTCCTCGGTGGCACCGGCCTCGACGTCGACCACGGCCTGACGAACGTGAACCTGCCGGAGACCGAGGCCAAGCGGATGCTCGCGGGGACGGCCCGGCGTACCGTCGTGGTCGCGGACGGGTCGAAGTTCGGCCGGGCCCACATCGGGGTCGTCCGCGCGCTCGAGGACATCGACGTCGTCGTCACCGCCGAGGCCGACGCCGCCGCGGTCGCCACGATCCGGGCGGCCGGTGCCCAGGTGATCGTCGCCGACGGCGAGCAGCACACCGAACCAGCCGGAAGGAAGAACACCCCATGACCGCAGCACCCACGGGTGGCCAGTACCGCCTCCACCACGCCGGGCCCGACGGGGTCGTCGAAGCCGTGGTCACCGAGGTCGCCGCGGGCATCCGCGAACTCCGCGTCGCCGGCTTCGACATCACCGAGCCGTTCCCCGTGACCGAGCAGCCGCCGGGGGCGAACGGGATCGTCCTGGCACCCTGGCCGAACCGTGTCGCCGGTGGGGTGTGGGAGCTCGACGGCAAACGGCAGCAACTCGACGTCTCGGAGCCGAAGTACGGCAACGCGTCGCACGGACTGCTCCGGTTCGCCCCGTACCGGGTGGTCTCGCAGACCGAGACGTCGATCCAGCAAGAGGCGACGATCCACCCGCAGCACGGGTGGCCCTTCACCCTCGAGACGCGCGTGCTGCACGAACTCGTCGACGACGGCATCCGCGTCACGCACGAGGTCACGAACCGTTCGGGCGTCCGTGCACCCTTCGCGATCGGTGCGCACCCGTACCTGCGCGCCGGTGACACCCCCGCCGACGACCTGGTCGTCACGCTCGACGCCGCGACCGCGTTCACCGTCGACGAGCAGAAGGTGCCGAACGGTTCGGTGCCGGTCGAGGGCACGCCCTACGACCTGCGCCAGGGGCGGCGGGCCGGGGACTCGGACCTCGACACCGCGTACAAGGACGTCACCCCGGACGCCGAGGGGATCCGCCGGACGACGATGCACGGGCCCGAGGGCGACGGGGTCGAGCTCTGGCAGGACGCCTCGTTCCCCTACGTGCAGGTCTTCACGTCGCGCGAGTACCCGCGTGGCGACGGGAAGGGCCTGGCGGTCGCGGTCGAACCGATGACGGCACCCGCCAACACCCTGAACTCGGGCGAGGGCCTGCGCTGGCTCGAGCCGGACGAGACCTGGACCGGTTCGTGGGGGATCCGCCGCGTCTGGTCCTGAGGACTCCGGTCGGCGCGCACCGCTGACACGACGAAGGCCCCGCCGGGTGTCCGGCGGGGCCTTCGTCGTTCGTGTCGGGAGCCGGGCGTCAGCCGCGGCGCATCCGGAGCGCCTCGACCGCGAGGGACTCGGTCGCGTACCGGCCGACCTCGTGCGCCCATGCCGGGTCGTCGCCACGGAGCGCGATGAAGTCCTTGCGCTGCCGGCAGACGTAGCCGAGCACGGCGGTGGCCGTGGCGACCTCGATGAAGTCCTTGCGGATGTGGCGGGTCGTGACCTGGGCGTTGCGGCGGAGCGTGTCGAGCAGGAGCTCGTTGCTCATCGTCGTGTTGGTCGCTGCTGCGAGCTCGACGATGCGGCGCGCGTCACCGGTGGTGCTGGTCTGCGTGGCTTCGATGGGCTCGATCACGGTGTACCCCGTTCGTTCGTGGTGGTGCTGTGTTGCAGGATCCGTCGATCGGATCCGGGAACGACAATATCGGCGCTATGCCAACAATCCGCTGAGGGCGGGCTGGGCTGTGCAGGGGATCCGCCATGAGCCAGCTGAGGAGGACTTGTACCCCGGTGCCGCGGCCCCCGGCGCCCGGTCGCGTCGTCAGGAGCAGCGTTCGCTCGGCGCGGCCCTGGTGAGTTCCTCGAGCGCCCCGTCGATCTTGTCGGCCAGGTAGCGGTACCCGTCGTCGTTGAGGTGCTGCCCGTCGCCCGCCGCGTAGCTCGCGCTGTTGGCCGACGTGAACCACTGCCGGTCGATCGCGTCGATGAACGGCACCCGGGCGTCTCGTGCGCCGGCGGCGACCGCCGCCGAGATGGCGACGGTGGTCTTCGCGCGGGGCTGCGGTGCCGAGGGGCCGATCGCCACCACGACCGCGTCCGGCCACTGTCGCTCCGCGGTCCTCAGGGTCTGCTCGACGCGGGACTCGAGCGTCGCGGCGTCGACGAGCCAGTCGTTCTGGCTGCCCTGCACGATGACCAGCTCGGGATCGAGGGACGCGTGCCGTTCGATCCGCGCGATGTAGGTCCGTGCGGAGGAGTGCGACCTTCCGGTGTTCACGTAGCCGCTCCCGGGCACGCCGTCGATGGTGGCGTCCCAGCCGTGTTCCGCGACGAGGTCCTGCGCCCAACCGTGCATGCCGTCGTACGAGCCTCGCCCGGTCGTGTACGAGTCGCCGACGATGAGCACGTCCGAGCCGGCGGCGATCGCCGATGCCGCCTCGCTCGCCGACACGGTCGGCGCTCCCGGATCCGGCTGGCACGCGTCCGACACCGTAGGGAGCAGGACGAGGAGCCCGGCGACGCCGAGGCTCATCGCGCCGAGGGCGACAGCCGGTACCAGGCGTCGCCTCCGGCGTCGTCGTCTGAGCAGCAGCGAACGGGGACCGTCCGGCCATCCGCCGTCGGTTCGTCGGGCCACGGCCGGGATTCTACGCGGCCCGATCCGCACCTCGGCTGACCGGTGAGGAGTGTCCGCGAACACCGCTGGCGGCACGCGGAGCGCTGTCCTGGGCGTGGTTGGCTGGACACCCGCGACCGAAACCGACCCTGGGAGCTCCCGTGACGACCGTCACCTACGCCGGCGACAGCATCACCAACCCCGAGAACTCGTTCTCCTGGACCCGGTTCCTGACCGGGACCGATCTGCGGCTCGTCAGCGGTGTCGGCATCAGCGGCGCGACGTCGGCGGCGGTGCGGAACGCCGTGGCCCCCGTGGATGCCGACGTCCTCGTCGTCATGGTGGGCACCAACGACATCCGCCTCGGCGTGGGTCGGTCGACCATCCGCGACAACATCGCGGCGATCGTCGAGGTCGTCGGTGCCGACCACGTCGTCATCGGGCAGGTCGCACCGTCCAACCTGACCGACTACGGCGCCGACCACATCGACCGTGCCGCCGGCGGGTTCGCCCACAACCGCGACCTCGCGCGGTTCACGGCCGATCGGGGGTGGCTGCTCGTCGACCCCTGGTTCCCGGTCCGTCGCCTCGACGGCACCTACGCGTCCGGTGCGGCCGACGTCGACGGCGTCCACCCGACGGTCGCGTCCGGCACCACGGCCGGGGCGATCCTGTCCACCGCCATCCGCATCGCCGCCGGTGGAGCGTCTGCCTGACATAGCGGCGTTCGCGAAGGTGCGGGCCCCGTGGGACTCGCCGGCGTTCGCGAAGGTGTGGGCCCCGTGGGGCTCGAACCCACGACCCTCGGATTAAAAGTCCGGTGCTCTACCAACTGAGCTAGAGGCCCTCACCCGCAAGGCTAGCGGGTGAGGGCCTCCAGGACGGAACCGTCGGTCCGGGTCAGCCCCGACGTCCGGTGAGCGAGCGCAGCAGCCACGCGATGACCGCGATGACGAGCAGCACGATGCCCACCCAGAGCAGGAACTTCAGGCTCGCGGCGAACCCGCCGACGAACAGCAGGATGACTGCGATCACAGCCAGGATGATGAGCAGGGCGTTCATGGAAGATCCTCTCCTTCACGTGCAGGGAGGAGCGCCTCCCTGCCGCAACACGGTACGCGTGGCGCAGCCGTTGCGTTCTGGGCGAACGGGACGCGGGCGTGTCACCGGCCGCGCCTACACTGCTGCGGTGCCTCGCGATCACCACCGTCCCGTCCACTTCACCGACGCCGAGTTCGCCGCCATCCAGGGCGGTGAGGACCCGGCGCTGGTGAACCGTGTCGCGCACGAGACCGCGAACGCACTGCTGCACCGGGTCCGCGAAGACCCGGACCCCGCCGTGGTCGAGCGGCTCGTCACCTACACCGACGTGCACGGCATCGACGCCATCGCGGAGCTGTGGGCACGGGTCGGGGCACACACCCTGCCGGGGGCGCTCTGGCGGGTGTACCTGGTGCGCATCGTCATCCGGCAGAACCCGGAGGAGATCGCGTACCTGTTCGAGCGGGGTGCGGCGCAGATCGGCACGATCGACCAGGCGGTCGCTGGTGCCGAGGAGCCGACGGGCCCGGCCGAGATCCTGACGCTCGCCGACCGCATCCTGCACGGCCTGTACACGGGCGACCTCGCGGTGGCGCTCGACCGCGGGGCGTCGTTCTGTCGTCTGACCGCCGCCGGCGCGACGGCCGTGGCGGACGAGTCGGACCTGGTCGCGTCCGAGCGCGCGAGCGAACTCACGACGCGGGCACTCCGCCTGACGGAGCTGGCGGCCGACCTGACCGAGGCGGCGGCGCTCTGGCGCCGCGACAGCCTGGACTGAGCGCGCGGCGGGACCGACCCGCACCGGGCCTCCAGGCCCGCGCAGCACTCCGGAACGCATCCGGGCACTCCGGAACGCATCCGGGCATGAAAAGACCGGGCCGCAGAAGCGCCTCTCGGCGCGAGGCCGCTCGAAGCGGCGAATTTTGGAGCCCGGGGCTTGCTGCGGCCCGGCGACATCAAGTCTACGAGACGCTGGCTGATCACTCGACCCTGTTCACTCATGGTGGACAGAACCGGCCCCGGGCGTGCCCACGCGCTCCTTGCGAAGGCCCGCCGCGCCCATCCCGCCGAGAAATCCCGACCCCCATCCAATCCACAGCGGGGACCGCGCCGAATCATCTGCGTGACGGTCGGAATGCCCGTCACGAAGCGAGAGGCCCGGTGTGACCCGGACCGGCACCGCCGGTCAATTCCCTGTGGGTCACGCCGGCCCCTCGTCTCGACCGCCCATGCGGAGGCTTCGTGCTACCCGCCTGGTCAACGAAAGCAACCGAGAGGAGGGAAACCTGCAATGCTTGCCCTTGTGGATAGCGACACCGAACGCTGGAGCTCGTCAGAGCCAGCTCAGGCATCGCCGGACGACCTCCTCGCCCGGGTCGCCGCCGGTGACCAAGCCGCCTTCGCGGACCTCTACGACGCACTCTCCGGTCGGGTCCTCGGTCTGATCACGCGGCTCCTCCGGGACCGCGCGCAGTCGGAAGAGGTCACGCAGGAGGTCTTCCTGGAGGTCTGGCAGCAGGCCACCCGCTTCGACCGGAAGCGCGGCACCGCGGCCAGCTGGGTCCTCACCATGGCCCACCGCCGAGCGGTCGACCGGGTCCGTGCCTCGCAGTCGTCGCACGACCGCGACACCAAGATCGGCATCCGCGACCTCGAGGCCGGTTTCGACCAGGTCTCCGAGTCCGTCGAGATCCGCATCGAGCACGAGCGCGTCGGCCGAGCGCTGGCGAAGCTCACCGAGTTCCAGCGGCAGGCCGTGCAACTCGCGTACTACGGCGGCTACTCGCACAGCGAGATGGCCGAACACCTCGGTGTCCCCATCGGCACCGTCAAGACCCGTCTCCGTGACGGGATGATCCGACTCCGAGACGAGATGGGGGTGACCTCATGACCGAACGCCACGACGACCCCGCACTGATGACGGGTTCCCACGCCCTCGACGCGCTGTCCGACGACGAGCGCGCGCTCCTCGAGGACGCCCTCCGGACGTCCCCCGAGCTGCAGGCCGAGAACGACTCGCTGCGCGAGACCGCGCTGCAGCTCGCCTACGCCGTCGCACCGATCGAGCCGCCCGCGTCGCTCAAGGCGTCGCTGCTGGCCCAGATCGCCACGACCCCTCAGGCCGCACCCCTCGCCGACACCTCGGTCGACCGGACCCCGGTCGCCGAGACCACCTCCGTCCAGGAGGCCCGTCCCGAGCCCGCCAGGCACGTCGCCTCGATCGCCGACGGCCCCACCGCCGGTGGCCGGGCTTCCTCCGAGGCTCGCCGCCGCTGGTTCCAGCGTCCGGCGGTCATGCTGACGGCCGCAGCTGCCGTCGCCGCGGTCTTCTTCGGCGGACTCGGCGTCGGATCGATCTTCGACCCGAACGGCTCCGGCACCGGCACCACGCAGGCCTCGAGCGGCCTCGACCGCATCTACGCCGCGTCGGACTTCCAGCGCACCACGACCAAGGTCGCGGGCGGCGGTTCGGCGACGGTCGTGTGGTCGAACGACCTCGGCAAGTCCGCGGTGATCCTCGACGGTGTCGAGCAGGCGCCGAAGGGCAAGACGTACGAGCTCTGGTACATCGGCTCCGAGGAGCAGGGCGGCACCATCAAGTCGGCCGGCCTGGTCGACGGTGCGGCCGACGGTGTGCACTCCGCCGTGCTCAAGGGCGCGATGTCCGAGGGTGCGACGATCGGCATGACGGTCGAGCCCGAGGGCGGTTCCGAGCAGCCGACCACCTCGCCGATCATGGCGGTCCCCACCACCACGGCCTGACGCCAGGGGCGGTCCTGCTGGACTGCCACCGACGCAGAACGACGAAGCCGCTGTCACACGACAGCGGCTTCGTCGTTCCACGTCAGCGTCGTGATCGCACCGCGGCGCCGGGCGCGACCACGAACGCCGCCGCAACCACGAAGGCCCGGTGCGCGTCCGTGGCGGACGTGCACCGGGCCTCCAGGCAGTCCGTCAGCGCGACGGACGGATGCCGATCAACCGAAGCGGCCCGAGACGTAGTCCTCGGTGGCCTGCACGGACGGGTTCGAGAACATCGTCGCGGTGTCGTCGAACTCGATGAGCTTGCCGGGTGCACCGGTGCCGGCGATGTTGAAGAACGCCGTCTTGTCGCTGACGCGCGACGCCTGCTGCATGTTGTGGGTCACGATCACGATCGTGAACTCCTTCTTGAGCTCCTCGATCAGGTCCTCGATGGCGAGGGTCGAGATCGGGTCGAGGGCCGAGCAGGGCTCGTCCATCAGGAGCACGTCCGGCTCGACCGCGATCGCGCGGGCGATGCAGAGACGCTGCTGCTGCCCACCGGACAGGCCCATGCCGGGCTTGTCGAGGCGGTCCTTGACCTCGTTCCACAGGTTCGCGCCCTGCAGCGAGCGCTCGACGATGTCGTCGGCCTCGGAGCGGGAGACGCGCTTGTTGTTGAGCTTCACGCCCGCCAGCACGTTGTCGCGGATCGACATCGTGGGGAACGGGTTCGGACGCTGGAAGACCATGCCGACCTGGCGACGGACGAGCACGGGGTCGACGCCGGCGCCGTACAGGTCGTCGCCGTCGATCTTGACCGAGCCCTCGACCCATGCGCCGGGGATGACCTCGTGCATGCGGTTCAGGGTGCGGAGGAAGGTGGACTTGCCGCAGCCCGACGGGCCGATGAAGGCCGTGACGGTGCGGGGCTCGATGGTGATGTCGACACCCTCGACCGCCTTGAACTTCGAGTAGTAGACGTTGAGGCCGTCGACCTCGATGCGCTTGGACACGTTGATCCTTCTGGGTGGGTGGTGTCGCTGGTTCCGCGGGGGCGGAGGGTCAGCGGCTGAGCTTGGGGGCGAAGAGACGGGTGATGAACCGGGCGAGCAGGTTGAGCAGCATCACGATCAGGATGAGCACGAGGGCCGCGGTCCAGGCCCGGTCGACGAACGGCACCGGGTTGGCGCCCTGCTG
Source organism: Curtobacterium sp. WHRI 8282 (assembly GCF_040223925.2). Lineage (NCBI taxonomy): Bacteria > Bacillati > Actinomycetota > Actinomycetes > Micrococcales > Microbacteriaceae > Curtobacterium > Curtobacterium sp. WHRI 8282. The sequence continues at coordinate 345,076 of NZ_JBEHCD020000001.1, read as the reverse complement.
CGAGTACTGCGTGTACGCGTACACCGGCAGGGTCATCATCGGGTCACGGAACAGGTTGTAGTTCATGCTCGCGGTGAAGCCGGCCGTGACGAGCAGCGGGGCGGTCTCACCGATGACGCGGGCGATCGAGAGCATGACGCCGGTGGTGATGCCGGCGAGGCTGGTGGGGAGCACGACCTTGAGGATCGTGAGGTACTTCGGCACCCCGAGGGCGTACGAGGCCTCGCGGAGTTCCATCGGGACGATCTTCAGCACCTCTTCGGTGGAGCGCACGACGATCGGGATCATCAGCACCGACAGGGCGACGGAGCCGACCAGGCCGAAGCGGGCACCCGGGCCGAGGAACAGCGCGAAGAGCGCGTAGGCGAACAGACCGGCGACGATCGACGGGATGCCCGTCATGACGTCGACGAAGAACGTGATGCCCTTCGCCAGGGCGCCGCGACCGTACTCGACCAGGTAGATCGAGGTGAGCAGGCCGATCGGCACCGAGATGAGCGCCGCGAACAGCGTGATCTCGAGCGTGCCGATGAGGGCGTGGACCGCGCCGCCGCCCTCGGAGATGACCCCGCGCATCGAGTACGAGAAGAAGTTCGCGTCGAAGCGGGCGATGCCCTTGGCGATGACCGTCCAGAGCAGCGACACCAGCGGCAGGACCGCGATGACGAACGCCGTGATGACGAGCGAGGTGACCAGGCGGTCGACCGCCTTGCGGCCACCCTCGACGATGCGCGAGATGACGACGATGAGGACGTCGAACAGGACCGTGCCGAGGAAGATCGCGGCGACGACGTTGAAGTCCTTGACGGCGCCACCCGCGTTGAGCAGGGCGAATACCAGGACGAGGGCGACCCAGCTGCCGACCAGCAGCAGCCACGGGACGGAGGCGTGCAGCTTGCCGTTGGCGTAGACGTTGCCGGCGGTGCCGGTCTGACGGAGCGCGAGGGACATCGGGTGCGACCTCTCAGCTGACTCGGCTGCGGACGATGTACCGCGCGAGCATGTTGATGACCAGGGTGATGACGAAGAGGATCAGACCCGACGCGATGAGCGCGTTGAGTGCGGTGCCCGAGGCCTCGGCGAACTGCAGGGCGATGTTCGCGGCGATCGTCGAGGGGTTCTGCGACGTCAGCATCTGGAACGTGACGTTCGTCGAGACCGACAGCACCAGCGCGATCGCCATCGTCTCGCCGAGTGCACGGCCGAGGCCGAGCATGATCGCGGAGACGATGCCGGACTTCGCGAACGGCAGGACCGACAGGCGGATCATCTCCCAGCGGGTCGCGCCGAGGGCCAGGGCCGCTTCCTCGTTGAGGGTCGGGGCCTGCAGGAAGATCTCACGCATGACCGCGGTCATGATCGGGATCGCCATGACGGCGAGGACGATCGACGCCGTCAGGATCGTGCGGCCGGTGCCGGACACCTGGCCGGAGAACAGCGGGAACCAGCCGACGTACTCGTTCAGGAACACGTAGAACGGCTTCACCAGGGGCGCCAGCACGGCGATGCCCCAGAGGCCGTAGACGACCGACGGCACGGCGGCCAGCAGGTCGATCACGTAGCCGAGGACCGGCGCGAGTCGACGCGGCGCGAAGTGCGAGATGAAGAGGGCGATCCCGAGGGACAGCGGCACGGCGATCACGAGCGCGATGAGCGCGGACCAGACGGTGCCGAAGACCAGGGGGCCGACGAAGTCCCAGAAGTTCGTGGCCTTGCCCGGCAGCTCGCCGACCTTGGCGGAGAAGGCCGGGATGCTCTGCCACACGAGGAACGCGGCGACGAGCACGAGCACGAAGAGGATGAGGCCGCCGGCGATGACCGACGCGGCGGAGAAGACGCGGTCGCCGACACGGACGACGGCCTTCGGCTTGATCGGGGTGACGGTGGCCCCTGGCTGGGCCGGTGCGGTCGTCATGGGGTACTCCTGTCGGAGGAACGCCGGGGGAGGCGACGGGTTCTGGGGTGGTGGTGCGGTGTCCGGGCCGTGGGTCCGGACGGGTGCGCGTCCGGTGGCTCCTGGACGGGCTCGCGTCCGGTGTCCTGGACGGGTTCGCGTCCGGGTGGTGTCCTGGACGGCTGAGTGCCCGGACGCCGGTCGTGTGGGTGGGACCGGCGTCCGGGCGCTCAAGGGGCCTTACTTGATGGACGCGACCGCGTCCTTGGCCTTCGACGCGAGGTCGGAGGAGAGGGCGGCCGACTTGGCCTCCTTAGCAGCGGCGTCCTGAGCGGCGCTCGAGACGACGTAGTCGAGGTAGCCCTTCACGAGCTCGGCCTTATCGGCGTCCTTGTACTCCTGGCACGCGATGGCGTAGGAGACGAGGACCAGCGGCCAGGCACCGTCAGCGGTGTCCTTGCGGTCGATGTCGATCGCGAGGTCGTTGTCCTCGCGGCCGGTCGCGATCTTCGAGTCGGCGACGACCTGCGCGGCACCGTCGGCCGAGATCTCGGTCGCCTTGTCGCCGACCATCAGCTTCGCGCGGTCGAGGTCGCCCGCACCGGAGTCGTCGATGTAGGTGATGGCGTTGGTGGCGTTGCCCATCGCGGAGGCGACACCGGAGGTGCCCTTCGCGCTGTCACCGACCGAGTACGGGAAGGTCTGGCTGGGCTCTTCGGTCCAGACGTCAGAAGCGTTCGCGGAGACGTACTCCGAGAAGTTCTGCGTGGTGCCCGAGTCGTCCGAGCGGTGCACGACCGTGATGTTCGCGTCCGGCAGCTTCGCGTCCTTGTTCAGGCCGGCGATCTCCGAGTCGTTCCACTTGGTGATCTTGCCCGAGAAGATCCCCGCGATGGCCTTGGCGTCGAGGGTCAGGTCGCTGACGCCGTCGACCTTGTAGGCGATCGCGATGGGGGAGATGTAGACGGGGATGTCGATGCCCTTGGTGTCCGCCTTGCAGGACTCGAACTTGCCCGAGAGCTCCTCGTCCTTCAGCGCGGCGTCGGAGCCGGCGAAGTCCGCGGCACCCGACATGAAGTTCTCGCGGCCGGCGCCGGAGCCGTCCGGCGTGTAGTTGACGGTGACGCCCGAGGCTTCGTTCTGGAAACCGGCGGCCCAGGTGGCCTGCGCGGTCTGCTGTGCGGACGAGCCGGAGCCGGTCAGGGTGCCGGAGAGCTTCGAGTAGTCGCTGCCGCTGGTGGAGGAGGAGGACTCGGTGCTGCCCGCGTCCTCGTTTGCCGCGCACGAGGAGAGCACGACTGCGCCGGCGATCGCGATTGCTGCGATCGAACCGATTCGCTTGATGTTCACAGGGGTCCCTTCGGGAATGGAATGCAGTGGGACCACTGCGGTCCCTGGGCCGGTGCCGACCCGGGAGCGACTGTAGGGACGCGAGGTGACCGCAATCACCCCCGCTGGTGAACGGGAGGTGAACGAGGGGTTGTCCGCGTCGGGGCGGCGTGCGCCGCACCCGCGCAGGGAGCAGGATCGGGGGCACTGTGCGCTCGTTTGGAAGATGCGCACGCATGTTCGCGGACGAGCGGTCGGGAGGCCCGGATCGCGTTCCCGGGCGCGGCGCGGCCCCGTCCTGTGGCCGGGTGCCGGGCGCGTCGGCAGCCGTGCGGCGGGGCGCTGCGGTCGGGCGACACCGTCGTCCGCCGACGCTGCGGTCGGGCAGGGCTGCGGACCGCCGGACCGTTGCGATCCGCCGGTGGCGGGCTACGCCGGGATCGTGTTGCGGTGCGTCTCGACCGCGACGAGCGTGTCCCCGGCGATGTGCATGACGGAGAAGTCCCCGACCGACAGCATCGCGGCGCGACGCAGGTCGAAGCGGCCGGACTCGTCGGCGGTCGCGGTGGCGATCCGGGCGATGATGTCGGGCAGCACCGGGCCGTGCGAGCACAACACGGCGGTCTTGCCCTTGTCGAGCCGGCGCCGGACGACGCCCTTGACGTCGGCGGCTCCGCGGTCGTGGGCGTCCTGGCTGAGGTCCGGGGTGCTCGAGACGCCGAGCTTCGTCGCGGCGGACAGCGGTTCGACGGTCGCGAGGCACCGCGCCGCCGTGCTGCTCACGATCTTCTTCGGGCCGAACGCTGCGACCGGTGCCGCGGCCGCCTTGGCCTGCGAGCGGCCGACGGGCAGCAGCGGACGGGTGGCGTCGGGGCCGTCCCAGTCCGAGCCGGGCACCGTCTTCGCGTGGCGCAGGGTGATCAGGGCGAACGTGCGGTGCTGTCCCGCGGCGGCGCGTTCGGCGAACCGGTCGAGGATCGCGACGTCCCGCTCGTACGTCAGGCGGTTGCGGGCGTCGTCGATGGTCACCCACTCGAGCGCCGCGACCTCGTGGTTCGGCACGAAGGCGCCCGCGCGGGCGTACTCCTTCGCCGAGACCCGGGCCGCCCAGTAGTGCACGACCTTGTCGCGGCCGTTCGGCAGCACGTACTCGGCGGTGCCGAGCGGTGCGCCGAGGTGGACGCGGTACCCGGTCTCCTCGTCGATCTCGCGCACGGCTGTCGTCGGGACGGCCTCGCCCGGGTCCACCTTGCCCTTGGGCAGGGAGACGTCCTTGTGGTGGTCGCGGTGGATGAGCAGCACGAGGGGCGTGCCGTCCTGTTCGCGCCAGACGACCGCACCCGCAGCGACGACGGGGCCCGAGGGACCGCCGCTCACCGAGTCGAGCGCTTCCGGGCCGAGATCTTCCGCATGGTCACATTCTGCACGTCCTCGAGCGGACGGCCCGCATCGTCGGTGGAGTGCCGCGTCCACTCGCCGTCGGACTCCAGGTGCCACGAGCTGGCGGTGTCGGCCATCGCCAGGTCGAACATCTCCTGGACCTCGTTGATGTGGTCCGGGGCGACCAGTCGCACGAGCGCCTCGACGCGTCGGTCGAGGTTGCGGTGCATCATGTCGGCGCTGCCGATGAACACCGCCGGGTCGCCGTCGTTGTGGAACGCGAACGCGCGGGAGTGCTCGAGGTAGCGCCCCACGATGCTCCGCACGCGGATGGTGTCGCTGACGCCTTCCATGCCCGGCTTGAGCGAGCAGATGCCGCGCACCCACACGTCGATCGGCACCCCGGCCTGGCTCGCCAGGTACAGCGCGTCGATGATCTGCTCGTCGACCATCGAGTTGACCTTGATCCGGATGCCCGAGGGCTTGCCGGCGCGGGCGTTGGCGGCCTCGGTCTGGATGCGCTTGAGCAGGCCCTTCCGCAGGTGCAGCGGTGCGACGAGCAGGCGCTTGAACTTCTTCTCGATGGCGTAGCCGGACAGCTCGTTGAACAGGCGGGTCAGGTCCTTGCCCACCGTGTCGTCCGAGGTGAAGAGCCCCATGTCCTCGTAGATGCGCGAGGTCTTCGGGTTGTAGTTGCCCGTGCCGATGTGGCTGTAGTGCTTGAGCGTCCCGCCCTCTTGCCGGATGACGAGCACCAGCTTCGAGTGCGTCTTCAGCCCCACCAGGCCGTAGACGACGTGCACGCCGGCCTTCTCGAGCTTCCGGGCCCAGGTGATGTTGTTCTGCTCGTCGAAGCGAGCTTTGATCTCGACCAGGGCGAGGACCTGCTTGCCGGCGGCCGCAGCGTCGATCAGCGCCTCGACGATGGGGCTGTCGCCGGAGGTGCGGTACAGGGTCTGCTTGATCGCCAGGACGTTCGGGTCGGCCGCGGCCTGCTCGAGGAACGCCTGCACGCTCGTGGCGAAGGACTCGTAGGGGTGGTGGACCAGGACGTCGTTCGCCTTGATCGCGCGGAACAGGTCGGGCTTCGTGTTCGGCTCACCCGGCTGGAACTGCACCGGGGTGGTCGGCACGTGCTTGGGGTAGTGCAGGTCGGGACGGTTGATCTTCGAGATCTCGAACAGTCCGCCGAGGTCGAGCGGCGACGGCAGCCGGAAGACCTCTTCCTCGGTGATGTCGAGTTCACGCACGAGCAGGTCGAGGGTCACCGGGTCCATGTCCTCGGTGATCTCGAGGCGGATCGGCGGACCGAACCGGCGGCGCAGGAGCTCGCGCTCGAGGGCCTGGATGAGGTTCTCGGCCTCGTCCTCCTCGATCTCGACGTCCTCGTTGCGGGTGACCCGGAACACGTGGTGCTCGAGGACCTCCATCCCCGGGAACAGGTCGTCGAGGTGGTTCGCGATGAGGTCTTCGAGCGGGATGAAGCGCATCCGGCCGGAGTTGTCGTCGGGGAGCTTGATGAAGCGGGAGAAGTTCTGCGGCACCTTGAGGCGCGCGAACTCTTGGCGCTGCGACTTCGGGTTGCGGACCCGCACCGCCAGGTTGAGCGAGAGCCCGGAGATGTAGGGGAACGGGTGCGCCGGGTCGACGGCCAGGGGCATGAGCACCGGGAAGATCTGCTCGTTGAAGTACTCCCGCATCCGCTGCCGGTCGGCTTCGTCGAGGTCGGACCAGTGCTCGATGTGGATGCCCGCGGCGTCGAGGTCGGGCTTGAGTGACCCGATGAAGGCCTGGGCGTGCCGGTCCTGCAGCTCGTGGGCCTTCTTCGCGATGTCACGCAGGACGTCGCTGGGGGCACGGCCGACGTTGGTCGGGACGGCGATGCCGGTGTCGATGCGGCGCTTCAGGCCGGCGACGCGGACCATGAAGAACTCGTCGAGGTTGGACGCGAAGATCGCCAGGAAGTTCGCCCGCTCCAGCAGGGGCTGCGTGCGGTCTTCACCCAGCTCGAGCACACGCTGGTTGAACCGGAGCCAGCTGAGCTCGCGGTCGAAGTAGCGGTCCGTCGGCAGTGACTCGTGCTCGATCTCGATGACTTCGTCGAAGTCGTCGAGGTCGGGTGCGACGGATTCGCCGTCGAGCTGCGGTTCGGTGTCCATCCCCACATCCTGCCACCCGGCCCCTGCCACCGGAGGGGCCTCGGTGGACGCTGTGGAAACCGGCGGTGAACCGTTCGGATGTGGAGGAAGGGTCACGATATACCGACGGTGACATCTGCATGGTTTTGTGGGTATGGTGGGCCGTGTCAGAGCCTCCGGGGGGATTTAACTGCGCGGGGGTGCAGCTACGAATGAAAGAGGTTCATCATGTCGCGTGTCCTTTCGACCGAGCAGGCCAAGACCGCCATCCGTCAGGTCCAGTCGATCATCAACGGTGGTTTCACCGACCAGATCTCGCAGCTCGACGCCCAGGGCCGGATCCTGTCCGACTCGAACGTCTGGGACGGCCCGCTCGCGGCGACGTTCCGCGGGTCCACCTGGCCGGAGACCAAGGCTGCTCTGGACAAGGCGAAGACCGAGCTCGAGCAGCTCCGCACGCAGCTCGACAAGATCTCGCAGGACATCTTCACCGCAGGTGGCGGCGCGTAAGCACCGGCCTGTTCCCGCCCGGACCGTCGCACTCGCGGCGGTCCGGGCGTTCGCGGTCGGTGGGGCCGCTTCACCAGCACGATCAGCACGACTTCGGGGGATGAACCATGGTTGACCTGCACGGCAATGAGCCAGTCAAGTTCGACAACGGCACGGCCGACGCACTCAGCACGGCGCTGAACGACGCGGCCGAGTCGATCGAGGGTCAGGCCGGCTCGCGGCAGTCCTACGTCACCACCGCATCGCAGGAGTTCCGCGGGCACTTCTCCGAGCTCTTCGCGCAGAACGCCGGCACCGCGAAGAGTGACGCCGAGGACATCGCCACGAACCTGCGCACCGTCGCGGGCTGGGTCGACCAGATGAAGGCGGCAGCGAAGAGCGAGAACGCTCGCCGCAAGAAGGCAAGTGACTGGTACGAACAGCACGAGAACCGCAACTTCATCGAAGTCGCCGTCGACTGGGCCAGTGGCAACGACACCCCACCCGAGGTCAAGCACGAGGATGCTCCGACCTTCGCGCCCGCCAGTGCGAAGTCGACCACACGCCAGACCCCGAATCCGGGCGCGGGTGGGAGTGGTGGCGGCGGGACCTCGTCCGCCAAGCCGGAGGACCTGCGTTCCTTCGCCGCCGGATCGACCTCGCTCAACAGCGACCTCGCCGGGAAGCCCGCGGGGCTCCGCGGCAAGCTCGACGACTTCGCGACGAAGTGCTCGTGGGGCACGATCAACGCCGACGGGCTCGTGTCGGCGTTCGACAAGTGGCTTGCTGCCAACGACCAGGACGTCACGTGGGCGAACACGATCGCCGACGCATTCGCGGCAGCTGGCGGCGAGGGCGCCGTGTCCACCGTCTCGGACGCCGCGCTCGCCGCAGCCCTGGCTGCCGCCGGGGTCTCGCAGTCCCGCACCGACCTGCAGTTCGATCCACCATCGGCCTACGGCGCCCAGCCGACGACCGGCTACTCGATGGACCCGGTGAACACCACGACGGGCAACTTCCTCGAGCCGGAGCTCGACCTGGCGTTCACCGGTGCATCTGCGGCGCTGCAGGTGACCCGCATGTACAACTCCCTCGACCAGCACGTCGGCCTCTTCGGTCCGGGGTGGGCGTCGATCCTCGAGACCCGCCTGCTCCTCGACGACGAGGGCGCGTCGTTCGTCGGCGCCGACGGTCGTCAGGTCCGGTTCCCGCGCGACGGCGAGGGGTGGGCGCGCGGTGTCGGCGAGAACCGCTGGCTCGCGGCCGAGGGCAACCGGCTCGTCGTCCGCGACAACCAGGGTGAGCGCATCGACTTCTCGCCGTCCGGGTTGTGGCTCGGACAGCGCGGCGGGGCCGGCACCGCGGTCCGCGTCGAGCGGGACGCCGACGAGGTCGTCGTGCGCCTGCTACACGAGCGCGGGCGCTCGATCGACATCGACCACGTCGACGGCCGAGTGGCGGTGCTCCGCGCCTCCGACGGTCGCCGGGTCGAGTACGGGTACGACGAGCGCGGCCGACTCGTCTCGGTGACCGACGCTGTCGGCACCCGCACGTACGGCTGGAACGACGACGACCTCATCACGACGGTCACGAGTGCGGCCGGTGTCGTCGAGGTCGACAACACCTACGACGACCAGCGCCGCGTGGTCGAACAGATCAGCCCGCACGGCCGCTCCGTGCGCTTCGCGTACCTGCCTGGCCGCGTCACGGTGGTGTCCGACCACGACGGCTCGCGGTCGAACTCCTACATCGCCGACGCCAAGGGGCGTCTCGTCGGGGTCATCGACTCCGACGACCGACGCCAGTCCATGAGCTACGACCGGCACGGCAACCTGGTGTCGGCGACCGAGCGCGACGGGTCGGTGACCGTCCACGCGTACGACGACCGCGGCCGGAAGACCCGGACCGTCACGCCGTCCGGCGGCGACCTGACCTACGGGTACGACGACCAGGACCGCGTGACGACGGTCGTCACCGAGGCCGGTGCCGTCGTGAGCTACGAGTACGTGGGCGACGACCGCGACCCGTCGGTCATCGTCGACCCGGTCGGCGGCCGGACGGAGCTGACCTGGCAGGACGGCTCCCTCACCCACGTCGTCGACCCGACCGGCGTGGTCCTGACGCTTTCCTACGACGCGTTCGGTGAGCTGGTCTCGACCACCAACGCCGTCGGCGACACCGCTCGGATCGAGCGCGACGCCGCCGGTCACCCGGTCGCCGCGATCAGCCCCTCCGGCGCACGGAGCGAGTACCGCTACGACGCCGCCGGGCTCCTCGTCGAACGACGTGACGCCGACGGAGCCGTCTGGCGTTTCGAGTACGCCGCCGGAGCACGGATCGCTGCGATCACGGACCCGCTCGGAGCACGGACGACGCTCGAGTACGCCCCGAACGGTGAACTCGCGACAACGACCGACCCGCTGGGTCGCCGCGTCTCACGGACGTTCGACGACCAGGGGAACCTGGCGGAGCTCGCGTTGCCGGGCGGCGCGGTCTGGACGTTCGCGCACGACGCCTTGTCGCGCCTCCAGGCCGTCACCGACCCCGCTGGCGCGACCTGGCGTCGCGAGTACGACGTCGTCGGCGAGCTGACGGCGACCGTCGACCCGACGAGCGTCCGTCAGGAGTTCTCGGACGACGTCGCGACCGGCGTCGCGACCCTGCGCGGCGCCTTCGACACCGCGACCGTCCGGTTCGACGAGTACGGCCGACCCGTCGAGTCCACGTCTGACGAGACCGGTTCCGAACTCATCACCTACGATGCCGCCGGTCGTCCCGTGGAACTCGTCGACGGCGAAGGCGGACTGACCCGCCTCGAGCGCGACCTCGCCGGTCGCGTCGTCGCGTTGGTCGCCCCCTCGGGTGCGCGGTCCACGTACGAGTACGACGCCTGCGGGCGTCCCGCCGCAGCCACCGACGCCGCGGGGGCGCGGACGACGCTCACCTACGACGCGGACTCCCGTGTCGTGGCCCGGACCCTGCCCACCGGCGAGGTCGAGGAGATCACGTACGACGCCGTCGGGCGCGTGGTCACGCAGACGACTCCGGGTGCCGGCACTGCGCGGTTCCGCTACGACCTGGCCGGGAGGCTCGTCTCCAGCCACGACGCACGCTTCGGCCGTCGTCGGTTCCGCTACGACCCCGCCGGGCAGCTGATCCAGGTCGTCAACGGTCTCGACGGGGTCACCTCGTTCGAGTACGACGAGCGCGGGCGCCTGGTGACGATCACCGATCCTGCCGGCGGGACCACTCGACGGGAGTACGACGCCGCCGACCACGTGGTCGCCGTCACCGATCCGCTCGGACGGACGACCACGGCGGCCTACGACCCGGCCGGGCGCCAGATCCGCCAGACGGATCCCGACGGCCGCACCACCGAGTGGACGTACGACGCAGCCGGCCGCCAGCGGGCCGTGCTCGTCGACGGTGCGGTGCAGTCGGAGATCACCCGCGACGCCGTCCACCGAATTGTCGTCGTGTCGGACCACACCCGTGGTGCAGGCCGGACGATCGAGCACGAGCTCCAGCACGACCGCCGCGGCCTGCTCGTCCGCCGAGCCCGAGGCGACCAGTCCGTCGCGTGGGAGTACGACGCCGACGGCAACCGCACTGCTCGGGTTGACCCGAACGGCACCCGCACCACCTATCGTCGCGATGCCGTCGGCCGTGTCGTCGGGGTGGACCGTGACGGCACCGCTGCCGGCGCGTTCACCTACGACGCCTCGGGTCGTATCGTCCAGGCGGCCACGGGCGACCTGGTGCAGTCGTGGTCGTACGAGGGAGGCGCCCTCGTCGCGCACACCTCGACCACGCTCGACGGTGCCACCAGTACGCGGATCGAGCGCGATGCCGACGCGCGGATCACCGCGGTCGACGGACCGTCGGGGGCGGTGTCGTACGAGTACGACGCCGCCGGGCAGCTCGTGCGCGCCGGGGAGTCGACGTGGGCCTACGACGACGGTGGGCGACTCGTCGTCGAATCCGTCGGCGGTGTCGAGACGCGCCACGAGTACGACGCTGCCGGACAGCTGGTCGCGACGACCACCGAGGCCGGCCGCACCGAGTACGTCCACGACGGTCTCGGCCGCCGCATCCGGCGGACCGCAGCCAATGGTTCGACCACCGAATACGCGTGGTCCGACCTGGGGTACCTCGCTGCCGTCGTCGACCGCGACGCCTCGTACGCCGAGACCGGTCGGCTCGACGTCTGGGTCGACGCGCTCGGTGAGCTCGCCGAGGTGGGTGGGGTCGCCACGTGGTGGGACTCCGCCGCGGTCGTGCCGTCGCTCATCAGCATCGCCGACACGTCGCTGCTCGACCTGCCGGGGGGTGTCACCGCGATCGGCGATGCCGTGACGCAGCCCGCCTGGCGCAGTGCTCGCGCGACCGATGCTGCGGACCCGTGGGCTGCGCTCGCTGCCGTCACCGACGTCGGGCTGCCCGCGGGGGTGTCCCTGACCGGCTCGGGTGGGGTGTCCGTCGCAGGGGTGGAGTGGCTCGGGGCCCGTGTGTACGACCCAGCGGCGCGGGGCTTCCTGTCGGTTGATCCGCTCGCGCCGATCCTGGGTGCCGCGTGGTCGGGGAACCCGTACTCGTACGCGGGCAACGATCCGTTGCAGGCCGTCGACCCGCTCGGGTTGCGGCCGGCGACCGATGCCGACATGCAGGCGTACCGGGACGCGAACCAGGGTGCAATCGCTGCCGTCGGGAACTGGTGGAACAACAACTGGGAATACGTCGTCGCGGGGGCGGCGATCGTCGGCGGCATCGCGCTCATGTGCACCGGGGTGGGCGGACCGGCGGGCATTGCGCTCATGGCAGCCTCTGGGGCTCTGATGTCTGGTGGCATCTCAGTGGCGACGCAAAAGGCCTCCACCGGCGAGGTCGACTGGGGACGCGTCGGCGTCGATACTGCTATCGGAGCGGTCGGCGGTGCGGTAGGAGCTGGTGCTGGGGCAGCTGTCGCAAGAGCCGGCGGATCGGCGCTCGTCAAGGGCATCGTAAGCAATGTCGCGGAGAGCGGCGCGAACGGTGCCGGAAGTTACGCGGCCGCACCGGGGCCGCACACGGTCAACGGCTTGCTCAGAGCAACGGCGGAATCGTCGGCCACCGGCCTCGTGCCGCTCGGCGGTCGCGGGCCTACCCAGCGCCTCGGCGACCTCAGCCCGAATCCGTACCAGGGCGTGCGGGAAGCGTCACAATGGCTCCAGGAGCAGGGAGTGCCGCGCCAATACCGAGTCGAGGCGCTGCAGTCGTTCTCGCCGGGAACGGTGTCTCTCCAGACTGCAGACTCAAGTGTGTACGGTCTTCGCCACTACGGAGGAGAGGCGCAAGCAGCAGGGCGGTACCTCACTCCGACGCTCCCAGCAACTAGGAGCGAGTTGGCCCTGCCGCAGGTAAATAGCATGGAGCGCCTCGCGCAGTGGCAGATTCCTGAGGGGCAGAAGTACCTCTCGGGTCAGGTCGGTCCCAACTTCGGTTATCCCGGAGGGGGGCGCCAGATGTACGTGCCCGACCCGAGCGTCCTGCAGAGAATGGAGTGAGCATGACTATTTCGGATCTCATCGAAGCGTTGGAGGAGCGGGGCCCCGACGATGCCGCCTCATCTGAGGAGATCGGCGCCGTGCGTTCTGTTCTCCTCCGCGCGGCCGAGCACCAGCCAACCAGTGACGCGTACAGGATTCACGTTACGGAGGCTGCTCGCCTCGTCTCAGATTCTTGGCCGTTTCGGAGCGGGTTAGGGGCGCTCGTACTGAGTTTCTCCGAAGCAACGCGACGGAACGCTCGATGACCTTTGTCGACTGACGAGTGGTCAGCTGGACCAAGTGTCGCTGCCGACCCGATATCTCGGTATGCCATTGCGCCGCATCGAGCCTTGATCGGTACCGTCTCCCTCGATGGCGTGCGGCGAACTATATCCTTCGTCCCCGCAAGCACGGGTCTATCGTCGAGCAGCGCCCGAGTTTGGAGAAGGCTCCTTGAGAGCGTTGATCGAGAGAATCGAACAGCTCATCCCCACGAAGAAGTTCGCCGGATGGTCCTACCACATGGGTCACGTCGATGAGAGCACCGTGCTACACCGGTCGGGTGACATCGACGGCCGTCACACCGGGAACTGGTGGTCAACGGATGCGCCAACGAGCATCGAGAAGGTCCGAAGTGAGAAGGCGCTTCCAGAGACATGGCCGAACGGAAGCGATTCAAAGCAAAACTCGGGATTTACGGCGCGACTCGACCAGAACATGCCTGCGTATCGAGGATTCGCAGCAGCTCAGCGTGATTTGAACGGTTCTGTGCGCCGGGGTGGGGGAAACCAGGCATATGTTCCAGATGGATGGTCCCATGCTGATGTCATCAAGACGTGGCCCTTCGCTCCGTAGAAGGATGAATGATGTCAAGAAGAAGAGATCGGCGCGACAGGGTAGTGACGCTAAGTCGACAAATAGCCGCATTCCTAGGGCGGATGAATATGCATTCAGCGCAATCCTTCTACCTTAAGAATGCCGACGCATTGGATGCTGACGAGACCATGCTTGGGCGGAGGCGTATCTATCGCACGATTTATTCAGCGACGAATACGGGAGCCGGTGGGATGAACGATCTCTACGTGACAAAACCAGACGGGACCGGCGATGTGCCTGCATCCAAGGCCTTTGAAGCCTGCCTCCACGCGCTGCTGAAGGAAACGCGTACGTTCCTGTGATGAGTTTGGCAGTGAGGGGCGGACGGCTATCTAGAGGGGGAGCGGAGCGTTCTGGTCGCACGACGCCCCGAGCGTCGCCCAGGTGCTGGAGGATAAGGCGCAGGCACCGGACGTCAATGTGCCGGATCGCCATTGACAGATTTGATTGCGAGAGATAGGTGCGTGACAAGTTCTCGTACGGGGCCGAAGAGCCCAGAGTTCAGAGCCGTCGTCGAGTTGTGCGAGGTCGGGTCACAGCGATCGTTGTGTTGGTGTTAATTGTCGGTGGCCCTGTGATGCTCTTCGGGGTCGGGCCGTCCATTCTCAAATCCTACGACCTTCATCACATGATCAAGGTGCGCTGTGTCGCCAACTCCGCACAGGCCGATATTGCGTCTAGCCAGGGGACCAACGGTGTCGGAAGCTCTGATCCTCAGGTGGTGATCGGCACGAGCTGCGGTAAACTCATTCTCAAACGTGGAGTGTCGCGCGACAATATGCGGAAAATAGCCGACGCTGTTGAGATTGACAGGTCTTACATGTTCAGAGTCGGAAAGGGGTCTTTCGACCTTCGTGCGACACTGCGTCTCTTGCATGTGTCGCCAGAAACGTACGGAATGGAGCTGGCAAAGAGAGCGTTCTGAACGAGATAGCTCGGCCCGGTGGTGGCGCTTCGAAAGCCAACCTCCAGGACCTTCTGGAGCGGCGTTGTCGGAGGAGCTGAAGGACCTGACGTGCAGAGCTCGACTGCTCGGCACCGAGGATAGAGTCTTCTCGTGAGCGTTCCTGAGCAAGACCACGCGCCGGCCGGAGCCACCCGTTTACCAAAGAGTCGGGCCCGGATCCGAAGGGAACGCCTGAGCGCTGTGGCCGTTCTTTTTCTGGCGATCGGTGTCCCGGTCATAGCTTTCGGGTTCGGCCCGTCGATTCTAGGGTGGTACGACGACGGGCATCGCATCGAAGTCGCTTGCAAGGTCCGATCCGCGGAGGCGAGTATCGCGTCTTCACGATCCGCAAACGGCGCAGGGGGCTCGGAACCGCAAGTTGCCTTCCATACCGACTGTGGCAACCTTCTCTACCTTGAGGGCGTTGATAGGTCGAACATGAAGCGAATAGCTTCCATGGTTACTGCCGGTGCAAACTATCGATTTGAAGTCGGTGCGGGCTCATACAATCTGCGCTCGGGTCTCAAGCTCTTGAAAGTGGCGCCAACGATTTACAGCTACACCGAAGTGCGTTGATAGCTTTCTGCAAAGACGTTGCTCTGCGTCAATGAAAGGGCGACCGATGAGTTGCGGCCATCGTCTGGCTAGTGATTGCCTGGTGATGCTTTCCGTTGGCGGCCTAAAAGAATGGGTGCTGCTCGGAGGTGACGGGCCCGTGCAGGGATCGACGAACGCCCTGTTGTCTGGTGTAGAAGGCCAGAGGTGCTCGCCGCCGAGGCGTGTAGCGGTGTAGACGGAGAAGGTGCAGCAGTTGGAACAAGAAGCTCAGGTCGCTGATGTTCAGCGGAAGAAGCAGGAATGGGGAAACGTTCTTGTTTCCTCCGTTCTCGGTCTTGCGGTTCTCGGCACGATCGGCATAGTCGGCGGTGGGCAGCTGTTCAAGGCGTATGATAGATCGAACCAGATCGAGGAGACTTGCGAAGTCCAGAAAGCCGAGGCATCGTCAGGCGGCTCGACTTCCTCGAGGGGTGCCGGCGCCCTGTTCGATCAGGTTGAAGTTGACACGAAGGATTGCGGCCCCCTGGTGCTGAGGCGCGGAGTGACTGAGCAGAACAAGCAGGAGATCGCGGACGAGTTGAGCTCCGCCGGCCGTGTGCAATTCCGCATCGGGGCTGGGTCATTCAAATGGCGCGAAACGCTCCACGCTTTCCGGACGCCGGTGATCGTGCAGTCCTACGTAGCTCAGGACTAAGCTCGGCTCGTGTTCAGTGGCGCTCTAACCGTCCGACGTGCAGCATCGTCGAGTAGTGCGTCCTGTTCGGCACCAGTGAAGGTGCAGCTCTTGTTCCTTCCCCGGGGCTGCTCCGCAAGCGCCGCCAGAAGAGCGCTCGGCAAGCGGCGGCGGCAAGTCACCGCTTGTACTCGAGGGTCGGTGATGTTGAATTGAGAAGTCGAATGCGCCGCTATCGCCCACTGACTCACGTGGGCGTCGTCGGCAACATCGCGCTGATCGCCTTCACGACCGCGGTCGCGTTCTTCTTCGGGATACAACAGCTGACGCTTCCGGTCGTCTTGGCGAATGTCCTGCTCGCCGTCACCGTTGCCGGCCTGCTGGGGTTCCTCGGCTCGGGGTGGGCAATGGTCGGCCTTGCGGTCGCGTTCTTCGGAGGGCCCCTTGCAGCCAAGTTCTTGCTCGTTGGTGCGCAGCTGTCGATCCAGACCTGGTTCATGAGCTTCATAGCTGGTTGGACCCTCGGGGCACTGGCCCGGCGGTACTCCGATAGGGGACTCCCTGGTCGTGACCGAGCCTCGGGACCTGCGCTGCAGTGGTGGGTGCGCGGCCGGCGATACGTGCAGAACTCCCCGACTGCGGCTCAACTGGAGGCGAAGGTCCGTGCCCTCGACGGCCGTAAACGGACGTTGGTCACCGTTATCGACGGAGATCGTCAGATGAACATCTGTGGTGATGCCACACAGAACATCATCGTCTTCAGGACTGAAGACGTGACCGATGAAGAGCGGTGGGAGCTTCCGCTCGGAGGTCCGGTCGATGCGGCGGACCTGATCGAGGTCGCGATGGGGAGCGTTTCTGCCCCCGTGGCTCGCGGCCTCACATTGAACGCTGAGGCCGCGTTGAAGATCGTCGAAGCGTTTCTTACGAAGAAGAGAGTCGACGGGGTCGCAGGAACCTGGCGAGGTGGCGAGGTGTTGACTGTTCGGCCTTCGCTGCCGTGATTGACGTTGGTGCACTCCACGAGGGAGTCACCAGTGAGCGCATGGGTAGTGCGTCCAGCGAGCCGTTGCGTCGACGGTGGTGTCGCCCGATACGGTCGAAGGGTGGCTGGGGAACACGTGCTGGAAGCGTCGCACGGCAAGCCGGTGCTGGTCCGCGGGAACAGGATGGTGCCAGTAGCGTGGATGCTGCTGTCAGCTGGGGTAGTCGCCGCAGGACTGTGGTTGGCGTGCTCGGAGGATGTGTTCGGTGGCGCGTGGTTCACCCACATCTGGTGTAGCGCGCTCCTGCTGTTCTTCGGGCTGCTGGGACTGTTCCTGGCGGTGACCACGATCCGTACTCGCGTCAAGGTGTTCCCTGACCGACTTGAGGCGACCGTTAACCTCCACCGCACCAGGACCATCCGTCCTGGCGAACTTGCCCACTTTCGAGCGTCAGGGAAGGGCAACGACGTCCTCAGCGCTGCAACCGCTCGCGGACGACGTGGGTTCCAATCGAACCGGTTCCACCGCCACTACGACGCGCTGAACGACTGGCTCGATCAGAACGGCGGCGAGCCTTGGGCCCAGCACCAGGCGTTCTTCAGCAAGCTCACTCACCAAACGAAGCCGAAGCCGGTCCGCAGCGCAATATCGATGCTGACCATCGTCGCCTTCTACCTCTTCACGCTCGCCATGTTCCCGGGCCTGTTCGTCATGAACGCATACGACAGCGCGCACCGGGAGCGGGTCACATGCACGGTGACGTCTGCGGAAGCGGTCACACTGTCGAGTCGGTCCGCGAAGGGCGTCGGCGCTTCTTACGCTGGTGTGGGGTTCGACACGCCTGATTGTGGCCGTCTGACCTATTCGAAGACGATCTCGTTCGGGAACCAAGACGCTTTCGCCCGCCGCTACGACCGTGCCCTCGGGGCGTACGCATTCACCGTCGGTGGCGCGTCGTACTGGGTCAGGGAGCATGCACCGTGGGTGCCGCTGGCCCCGGAGGTGTACGCCGTCAGCGAGCCCCAGTGACTTCCCGGCCGGTGTCGATGCGTCACACGAGGGGTGAACGACTCGCACCGTGAAGGTGCGTGCGGCAGGACAGGATCGCGACTTCGATCGTCGTCTTCGTCGTCATCCCTCTCCTGGGCTTCTTCGTCCGGCGGATCACGTTGGAGGCGCACGGCGCAGGTCGTCTTCGAGGCGTCCGACTGCGGGGTGCTTGTGCTGCGTGGGGTGTGGATCGCGACAGGTCCGGCGGCCCAGAGCAGCAGCAGCGCGCCGCTCAGCGCCCGAAGGCCCCGACGAACTCACCCCACTGCGCGGGCGCCCGCTGCTCGAGCCATGCACAGAGCTCGGGATAGGCGGCGTCGATCGACAGGACGCTGATCACGCCGCGTTGGCCGTTCACCTTGATGTCCAGGCCACCGAACCGGTTGGTGGTGGGCCGGATGCGCTTGATCGCTGCCGGGTCGACGGTCCGCGCGGCACGGAACATCGGCGTCACGACCAGCTGCGAGTCGTACGCCTCGACGCGACGGCGCTTCTGACCGACGCCGAGGTAGACGAACAGGATCCCGAACAGCACCATGCCGACGCCGGCGATGAGCATGCCGATCGCGTCGGGGTCGTCGAGCAGGCTGAGCGTGGCCAGGAAGAAGAACCCGCCGACGACGATGACGACGATCCCGATGATCCGGAGCAGCAGGTAGCTGAACCGGCGAGCACGGACGGTGAAGAGCACGCCGTACGCCTCGTCGCCCACGACGGTGGACGGTGGCCGCTTCCGGTCGTTCTGACGGACGAGCGCGCTGACGGCGGCCGGGATGGCGATCATGGCGATCAGCGCGATGAGCACCGGCGACAGGTTGATGTTCACCGGTCCGCCCCCGTTCGTGCGTTCGTGCGCCGGCGTTCGAAGGGCGTGACGCCCTGGTCCCCCTGGATCATGCGTGCAGAGTATCAGCGCCCCGTGGACAGGTACGGGCACCCTCGCGGATGCTCTATGTTGGATTTCAGTAGCGAGCTGTGGCCCGAACGGGGGTGGTTCCCGGGGGAGACCAGCCCGGATCTGACGCCGTTCAGCAACTAGCATCGATGTGCTCGACGATTCTCTTGGGGGGAAGACCGTGATGAACCAGCGTGCCGGGAACACTGGAGCACGACGGACCGGACGACGGATCGCGGGGACGGTCGCCGTCACGGGGATCGCTGCGCTGGTGCTCGCCGGCTGCACCTCCGACGACAAGCCTGTTGCCGACCCTTCGAGGGTCCTGCAGACCGTCGACACGCGCCTCGCCGCGGACGGCTCGATCACCTCGATCTCGGACACCGCGATCTCCGTCGCAGGCAAGGACTCCTCGTCCGCGACGACCGAGCACGACCCCGCGAAGGCAGCGAGTGACCTGCCGTTGCGCATCACGACGCAGTACTCGACCAAGAAGAAGACCGGCACGGACCTGGCCGACCTCGACGGGTACTCGGGTCGGGTGTCGATCGACCTGACGATCGAGAACCTGACGGTCACGTCGAAGAACCTGACCTACGACGTCGCAGGCACGTCGCGTTCGACCCCGGCACTCGTGGGCGCGCCCTTCAGCATCGCGGCGTCGACCGTGTTGGCGGGGACCGCCGCCGACCGCGTCGTCACGGACTCGGCCGACTCCGGCTCGTCGACCGATGGTGTCGTGAGCACCAACGAGGACGGCGACGCGGTCGTCCAGTGGGGCCGGTTGCTCGCCCCGCCGACCTCCGGTGCGAGCAGCACGCTGCACCTCGTCGCCGACGTCGAGGACTTCACCGCACCGACCATCGACGTCGCCGCGCAGCCCGGGCTCTCCACGGACCTGTCCTCCACGGGCGTCGTCAACGCGGCCTTCGGGTCCGACAGCGACTCCGAACTCGCGCTCCAGCGCCGCACGATCGACCTGATCTCGCAGGTGAACGAGGTGCTGGCGCGTGCCGGTGGCACCATCACCGAGGTCCGGTCGAACCTCGAGACGACGTCGGAGACCCTCGGCGTCAGCACGGCCGAGCGCCTCAAGGAGAGCAGCTCCTCCCTTGCAAGCACGATGCAGTCCCTCTCCGGACAGCTCGGCTCCCTGAACAGCGACCTCGGCACCACGGTCAAGGCCACGCAGTCGACGGTGCTGCAGCAGCTCCAGCAGACCACCACGAGTCTCGACAGCCTGCTCGGCGACACCTCCGCGACCGCGCCGGCAACGGTGCTCGACGGCAACGGGTGCGCGGCCACGCCGAAGACCCCGTCCGCCGGGGGCAGTGTCTACGGCAACCTCCTCCGCGTCTCGGCGCAGCTCACCGGCTACGCCGATGCCAGCGAGGCGTGCAAGCAGCAGGTGAGTGCGCAGCTGGCGGGAGCGGTCGGCCCGGCGTCGCCGGACGAGACGACGTGTGCCCCTCAGGAGGCCCGTGGATCGTTGACCTGCGCGCTCTGGGATTCGTCGCGTGCGGTGAGCACCTCGCTGATCGGTCTGGTCAGCACCGGGCAGCAGCTCGCCGACCAGCTCGACCCCAAGCTCGCGGACACGGCGATCGAGCAGTCGGACGCCCTGCGCGCCAAGCTCGGCGAG
The DNA here is from genome assembly GCF_040223925.2 of Curtobacterium sp. WHRI 8282. Classification (NCBI taxonomy): domain Bacteria; kingdom Bacillati; phylum Actinomycetota; class Actinomycetes; order Micrococcales; family Microbacteriaceae; genus Curtobacterium; species Curtobacterium sp. WHRI 8282. The sequence continues at coordinate 324,695 of NZ_JBEHCD020000001.1, read as the reverse complement.
ATCGACACCGCCGTGCAGGCCCTCGGCGCCGACGGCACCGGTGAGGTCGCGCGCACCCTGCAGGCGTTGCAGGACCTCCGCGACCAGACCGCTGACGACCTCGGCCCCGTGCGCGACGCCGTCACGACGGTGAACCGGCAGGCAGTCGCAGCGCGCGGGTTGGTGGGCAACGCCGGCGACGGTCTGTTCAGCACCTCGATGCAGGCGCAGAACCTCGAGGTCGCCGACCAGCTCTGCGCCCTCGCGGCGACGGACCAGCTCGACGCCGAGCAGGCCGATGCGCTGCGCGGGTACCTGACCGCCACGCCGTGCCCTGGTGCCGAAGAGGGCACGACGTTGCAGCCCGGTGAACGCTTCAGTACCCCGATGGACGAACGCCTCACGGACCAGGCGAAGCAGTGGGACGCGGTGGTCGCGGCGACCGATCTCCGCTCCGAGACCGGGATCGGTGCCGCGGTCACGACGCTATCCGACGACGTCGCCGCGCTCGACGACGGCATCGCCGCGGTCCGCCGGGCAGTGAGCAACGACGGCGGTTCGGTCGAGGGAGCGGCACAGGAGCTCCAGGAACTCGTCGAGCAGGCAACGAAGTCGAGCGCTGTGGTCGGCACCCAGCTGACCGCGATCAGCACGCAGCAGACCCAGCTGCAGGACGCGGTCCGCAAGGCCTTCGCCGACGCATCGACGCAGTCCGAGAAGGACGTGCAGAAGATCATCGACCAGCAGGTGCGGCAGGTCAGCGAGACTGCGAAGGGCAGCCGTGATGCGGTCATCTCGGCCTTCGACAAGTCGATTGCCGGGCTCCGGTCCACCTCGGGCGAGGTCACGAAGGACTCGAAGGGCACGATCGACGAGCAGAAGGGCACGCTCGAGCAGGAAGGCTCCGAGCTGGCATCCGCCGTCGACCGTCAGACGGCCTCGAGTCTCGAGCAGATCGCTGCGAGCACGAGCGCCTCGACGCGCGACGTGCGGGGAGCCTCGACGCTGCTGACCGGCGACCTCAACCGGGTGATGCTCGACCTGGGCGACCGCAAGGTGAACGGATCCGGCATCCTCGGCGCGATGGCCACGAGCGCGGCGAAGTCCGACTCCGCCGACTACCAGCTCGCCCTGGCATCGCAGAACGCCGCGGGCTACGCGAACGTCCGCGCCGAGGACGTCGCCGGGATCCTGCTCCAGCAGGAGCAGTTCCGAGCCTCCCTCGACGCCGCGACGACGCTGCCCGCCTTCCAGCTCAAGGTGCCGGCCAGCGCGACCTCGACCACGCTGTACACCTTCCGGATCGGGGCGGACCGATGAGCGACCAGACGATCGACGAGTCCGACGGCACCGAGGCGGGACGTCCGCGTAATCGCCGTCCGCTGGTCATCGCCGCCATCGCGGTGCTCCTGGTCGCCGCGGTGGTCGCCGCCGTCCTGACCTTCCGGGCGATCGGCAGCAGCACGCCGGCCGAGGCCGTCCCGGCCACGGTGCCGGTGGAGATCACCGTCAAGCACGTCCCCGACACCACGAAGATCGGCGTCGTCGTCACCCTGGGTGACGGTGAAGGCTCCGAGTGGAACGAGGCGGCACAGGGTGCCCTGGTCGCCGAGCGACGACTGGCACTCGGCGGGACCGACATCACCCTCGTCACGAAGAACGACGGCGGGACGTCCGCGGGGGCGAAGACCGCGGTGGAGTCCCTGGCGAAGAGCGGCGTCGCGGGCATCGTCGTCGCGTCGTCCGGCAAGCACGTCTCCGGAGCGCTGACGACGGCGGCCGAGAAGCACATCCCGGTGGTGGTGCCCTACGCCTCGGCCGAGAAGGACTCGTGGTCGACCGCGCCGACCGCCGAGTCGATCGGCGCCGCGATGACGACGGCGCTCGGCGACGCGAAGTCGCCGCTCCTGGTGAACCTCGGCGGTGGTGCGCCCGCAGACCTCCGAGTGGCGCACGTCCTCGACGGGGACGACACCGCAGACACCGCGGAGCTCGCCGCGACCATCGCCTCGCGGACCGGCGCGACCGACGCAGACGACGACACCGCCGAGGCCGCGGACGCCGACCCGAAGGCCGCGCCGGACTCGGACGCTGTCGTCGTCAGCGGGTCCGCGCAACGACAGGGTGCCCTGGTGGCGGCACTGCAGGCCGCAGACGTCACCGTGCCGGTCGTCCTCACCCCGGACGCGACGAGTCCGGCCTTCGGCGCCGCACTCCTCGATGCCGGCGGCAGCCTGAGCGGCTCCTTCCGCACCGTCGGGGTGGCCACCGACGACGCACGGGCGCTCTCCTCGGACGCCGAAGGTCGGGCGATGTCCGCGTTCCTCGGTGGGGTCCGGGTGCTCGCCGACGATGCCGACGCCCAGAACCTGACGGGCGACCGGCCGTTCTCGGCGGTCGCCGGGGCAGCGGACGCCCGCAGCCACGATGCCGTCGTCGCCCTGGTCCGCGCGGTCGGCAAGGCCGGCAGCACGGAGCCCTCCGACGTGACCGATGCCCTCGCCGCGCTCGACCTCGACTCCGCGGCGGGCATCGCCGGTCCGGCGCTCGACTTCACGCGGCAGCAGGCGCTCGGTGCGTCCGCGACGGTCTTGGCGGCCTCGGCACAGCCACTCGGACTCCGACCCGACAACGCCGCCGCTGCTGGCTCCGAAGACGCATCCGGCGACGACGCGGCTCAGGCCACCTCGCTGGTGTGGTTCGAGGACTCCACCGCACACTGACCCACCCACGCACTACCCGAGAAGGACACCGCGAGCATGCGCCTGCTGATCGAGCTCGACGACCGACGTGAAGCGGTCGAGGTCGACGGGTGGTCCGGCGCGTCCTCGCTGGGGGAGCTCCTCTCGGCGGCGATCGGTGTCGAACTCGACGCCGAGACGACCCTCGCGGTCGACGGTCACCGCACCAGCGCGGCGACCCCGCTGCGTGACCTCGTCCTGCTCGAGGGCTCCCGCATCGGCCGCGCACCGCAGGAGCGACCGCAGACGATCGACGGGTGGAGCGTCACCCTCGCCGGGGGACTCGACGCGGGTCTCATCGTACCGGTCCCGCGCAGCCGGAAGCTCGTCGTGGGCCGGGCGCCCCAAGCCGATGTCGTGCTGCCCACCGAGAGCGCCTCGTGGGAGCACTGCACGATCGAGCGCGAGGACGACGGGGTCCGCGTGCGTGACGCCGGTTCGACGAACGGCACCGTGATCGCGGGCGAGCGCATCGATGCCGACGGCGTCCTGCTCACCGGGACCACGAGCGTGATCGTTGGCGGTGCCGTGCTGCTGGTCCGGCCGGAGCTGGACGAGGTCCCCGTGCCGGCCGCAGGGTCCCTGGCGAACCTGACGCCCGCGGCGACCGCCCCGTTCAACCGCCCGCCCCGAGCCGGGCGGAACACCGAGACCGAGACCGTCGACCCGCCGGCCAAGCGCGAGGTCCCGCAGGCCTCGAAGTTCAGCTGGATCACCGTCGCAGCGCCTCTGGTCCTCGCCGGCGCGATGGTGCTCCTGCTCGGCGACGCCCGGTTCGCCCTGTTCGCGCTGCTGTCGCCGGTCACGGCGATCGGCATGTGGTTCGAGCAGAAGCACCGTCGGGCGAGGAACCTGAAGGAGGAGGACACCCGCTTCGCCGAGGCCGTGGAGGCCTTCCGGGGTGAGATCGCCGAGGCCGCAGCGGTCGAGGCTGCCCGTCGGCAGGAACTCGTCCCCGACCCGGCCACCGTCGTCCGCCGGGCCGAGCTCCCCACCACCCTGCTGTGGCAGCGACGCTCCGAGGACGCTGACTTCCTCAGCCTGCACGCCGGCACCGGTGACGCTCCGTGGCGCCCCGGACTCGATCAGCGGGCGGCGTCGTCCAAGCTCGAGGACGAGGCGAAGGCCGCCATCGCCGACAGTCGCCTCACCGCTGCGCCGGTCGTGGCGGACCTGTCCGACGCCGGTGTCGTCGGGATCGTCGGCGACCGCGAGGGCGCGCTCGCGCTGGCGCGCAGTCTGCTCACGCAGGCCACCGTGCACTGCGGGCCCGCCGACCTGACGGTGGGCATCTTCTGCGACGCCGGCCGCGCGGACGACTGGGGATGGGCCTCCTGGCTGCCGCATGCGCGCGTGGCGGGGAGCAGCACCGGTGCCCGCTGGATGTCGGCGCAGCGTGACCAGAGCGCCGCGATGCTCCGGGGGCTGCGGGAGTCGCTCGACGAACTCCCGACCCCCAACCTGCTCGTCGTGGTCGACTCCGAAGTGCTCACCGAGGGCCGCGACGCACCCGCCCGCAACCTGCTCGGCGAAGGGCGCACCGTGCCCGGACAGTCGCTCCGTCCCGGCGAGCAGCCCCGCCGGGTGAGCGGGATCGTCATCGCGACCAACGAGCAGCAGCTCCCCGCAGCCTGCACGACGATCATCACGGTCGGTGCCGACGCCGCAGCGACGGTGTACCGACCGGAGGACCGGACCCGCGTCGAGGACGTCGTGCTCGCCGGCCTCAGCGCCGAGACCGCCGAACGGAGCGCCCGCAGCGTGGCGCACTTCGACGATCCCGAACTGCTGGTGCCGGGTGCGTCGTTGCCGTCGCTCGTCCGCCTGCCGGAGCTGCTCGCGGGTGACGACACGGTCGCGCGAACCCCGACGGGCACGAGCGCAGCCGATGCGATCCGCACGGCCTGGGACGCCCGCACCGGCTTCTCGACCCCGATCGGGTCGTCGGAGAGCGGCGTCCTCGAGATCGACCTCGTCCGCGACGGACCACACGGCCTGGTCGGTGGCACGACGGGTTCGGGCAAGAGCGAGTTCCTGCGGTCGCTGGTCGCCGGGCTCGCTGCGCGGAACGACCCGACGCGCCTGAACTTCCTGCTCGTCGACTTCAAGGGCGGGGCCGCGTTCGCCGCCTGCGAGCGGCTGCCGCACACCATCGGCACGATCAGCAACCTCGACGAGCAGCTCGCCGACCGGGCGATCCGTGCGCTCGAGGCCGAGCTCGAGCGACGGCAGCGGGTGTTCGCCGCGGCCGGGGCGGACATCGACAACCTCGACGCCTACCTGGCGACGAAGCCGGACGAGCCGATGCCGCGCCTGCTCCTCGTCGTGGACGAGTTCGCGATGCTGGCGAAGGACTTCCCCGACGTCCTGACCTCGCTCGTCGCCGTCGCGGCGGTCGGGCGCACACTCGGCGTCCACATGATCCTGGCCACCCAGCGGCCGGCCGGCGTGGTGAGCGAGGACATCCTGGCGAACACCAACATGCGTGTCGCGCTGCGGGTGCAGAGCCGCGAGGATTCAACCAACGTGATCGGCGTCCCCGCGGCCGCCGGCATCGGTCGCCAGCAGACCGGTCGCGCCTACGTGAAGCTCGGGCAGGACGACATCACCCCGGTGCAGACAGCCCTCGTCACCGGCCGAGCCCGTGACGAACGCGCCGAACAGCCGGTGTCCGTCCGACCGACGGACGTCTTCGGCGTTCCGGCGCCGATGCCCGCCCCTGCTCCGACGGCGTCCGACGTGACCGACCTCGACCAGCTCATCGAGTCGATCGGGCAGGCGAACGCCGCCGCCGGCTACGCTCCGCCGCGCCCGATCTGGCCCGAGGCACTCGGCGACCGCGTCGAGCTGGGTGCGCTGGCAGCAGCCGACGCCGCTGACACGTCGCGGACGGTGCCCGTCGCCCTGGCGGACGACCCCGACCACCAGCGCCAGGTCACCACCGGATGGGACCTCGACGAGGGCAACCTCATGCTCATGGGCATCCCCGGCAGCGGGACGAGCACGGCGCTCGCCACCCTCGCCCTGCAGCTCGCCGCCGCGACGAGCCCGGAGGACCTCGACCTGCTGGTGCTCGACATGGGCCCAGGGGACCTCGCTCCGCTCGCCCGGCTGCCGCACACCACGGCCTACGTCGGCTCCGGAGCCGGCGCGGGGGAGTTGCAGGCGCGGTTCCTCCGCCACCTGCGCGTCGAGCTCGAGCGCCGTCGTGCCACTCCGGGCGGCCGCCGTGCCGTCGTGCTGATCGACGGTCTCGCGGCACTGCGCGACGAGTACCAGGACTTCGAGGGCCAGCTGCTGCTCGACGCCCTGTACCGCGTCTACGCCGAGGGGCCCGCGCTGGGCATCTCGTTCGCCGTGTCGACGACGCGGGCCAAGGCAGTGCCGTCCGCGATGGACGAAGTGACCACCCAGAAGTGGATGTTCCGCCTGGCTGACCCGTACGACTACGCCTCGATCGGCGTCCGCCCCAAGGACGTCCCGCCGCCGGTGCCGGGTCGATTCATCGACTCGGTCATGCGCCTGCAGTCGCACGTGGCGACGCCCGACGTCCCGCTCGCGCAGGCGGTCGAGCGCCTCGCGGAACGCTGGTCCGGCACCGCTCCGAAGGCGAGTGCGGTCGGGCGGCTGCCCGACGCCGTCCTGGTCGACGAGCTCGGCGCGCACGCGGTCTTCTCCAGCGAGCCGTGGCGGCTGCCGGTCGGGATCGCCGAGGACGACCTCGCTCCGGCCACGCTCGAGGTCTACGACGGCGAGCACGTGCTCGTCGCGGGGCCGGCGCGCTCGGGCAAGTCGACCGTCCTGCTGGCGTTGGCGGCACTGGCACGCGCTGCAGAGGGCGTCCGCCCGGCCGTCTGGGCGATCTGTGACCGTCGGTCACCGCTCGCCTCGGGATCGTTCGACCGCATCGCCGTCGGACCCGACGAGGTCCCCGCTCTGCTGGCCGGGCTGCGGCTCGAGCGCGGTCCGGTCCTGCTGCTCATCGACGACGCCGAACGCTTCGACGACGGCGACCAGGCGATCGCCACCCTGCTCGCGACGGAGCGTCCCGGTCTGTGCGTGGTCGCCGCCGGTCGGTCCGCCGACCTCCGGTCGCTCTACAGCCACTGGACCCGCGCCGTCCGCAAGTCGCGGTGCGGCGTGCTCCTGCAGCCGGACGTCGACTACGACGGCGAGCTGCTCGGCGTCACGCTCCCGCGCCGTGCACCGGTCGCGCTGACCGTGGGGCGCGGCTACGCGTCGTCCGGCGGCGCCGTCCGCCTGGTCCAGACCGCGTCCGCAGGCAGCTGACCCGACCGACTGACGGACTGGAGGCCCGTGGCGACGCCGCCACGGGCCTCCAGTCCGTCTGCTGGTCGCGCTCAGTCGTGCGATGGACGCGCGTGACAGACGCGCTCAGTCGCGCGTCGTGATCCCGAAGGGCGAGCTCTCGAGGTTCGTGAAGTTCCCCACCGTCGCCCGGACGGTGCACGACGGGGCGACGGACAGTGCGGTGACCACGAGCCCGTCGGATGACACGGCCAACGCGCCCGAGCAGCCGTCGGCGAACCGTACGCCGGACTCCCCGCCGGCCACGTCGACGAGCATCTGCGACGGGCGCCCGCTGCTCGGACTGCGGTAGAGCGGGTTAAGCTCGTCGGCGCCGTTCGGCCAGACCGGCACCAGGGTCACCGGCAGTGCCGTCTGGCTGACCGTCCGGTCGGGCGTCCGGACCTCGACGCCCTGCAACCGCTGGACGGGGTAGGCCGTCCCGCGCACGGTGTCATCGGTCACGGCTGCGGTGGTCGCCTCGCCGACGCCGTCGAGCCAGGTCTGCAGCGCTGCACCGTCCTCGACGGCGAGTCGCACCGAGGCCTCGACCGTGACGTCTCCGCCGGCGGGGACCTCGACGCCGGACAGGCTCCACGCGCACGCGGTGTCCACGCCGGTCAGTGACGGCTGGTTGCGCTTCGCGGTGATGCCCTCGCCGGACCAGGTGACCGCGGGGCAGGAGGCTCCCGAGCGGGCACCCGGCAGCACCTCGAGGAACGGTCCGCTGAGGGTGGCCGCCTGCGCCGCGTACGTGACGCGCAGGTCCACGGTGCCCTTCGCCGGGTCGATGGTGGCGCGCCGTGTGGTCGCCAGCCCGGTGGGCAGTGGCCGGTCCTGCTGGTAGGCGTTGGCGGCCTGTGCGGTCGCGGTACCGGTGCCCGGCGTCTTCCGGAGGGCCCCTGGCAGCCACACGACGCCACCGACGACCAGCGCGGCGACGAGCACGACGCCGATGCCGCCGAACAGGAGCGCACGGTCGGTCAGCCACTCGGGGCGGGCGAACCGACGCGTCGGTTCGGGCTCAGTGGCCGGTGCAGCGGGCAGTGGCTGCCGCGCCATCGGCCGGATGACGGTCTGCGACCCGGCGGGGCCGAGCTCCGGGGCCGGCCCGACGACCGCGGCGTCGTCCCCGGTGGCGGTGGTCCGGGATCCCGCCGCGTCGTCGGGACGGACCCCACGGACGACGGTCGCCGGACGCTCGACCTCGTCGAACGAGTCCGGGTCGCTGGAGGCGACCAGCGCGGGTGCCGAGGCGAGGGACCGTGCGAGCCGACGGAGGGTCCCCGCCGCGTCGGTCGCCGACGGCCGGGCGTTCGGGTCCTTCGCGAGCAGGGCGGACACCGCGGCCCACAGGGCGTCGGGCACGTCGAGCGGGGGCGGGTTCGAGGTGACGTGGCGGTACGCCACGGCGAAGTCCGTGCCCGGTCCGGCGAACGGTGTGCGACCGGACAGCAGCTCGTAGAGCATGACCCCGGCACCGTAGACGTCGGCTGCCGGACCCGAGCGTCCGTGGCTGATCGACTCGGGTGCCATGTACTGCGGCGTGCCGAGGAGCCCGGTGGTCGTGCGTTCACGTTCGGCGACGACCGACGCGATCCCGAAGTCGGTGACCCGGACGGCGCCGGTGGCACCGGGGACCCACGCGGTCCGGAGCAGGACGTTGTCGGGCTTCACGTCACGGTGGGTGACGTCCTGCTCGTGCGCCGCGGTGAGTGCGTCGAGGGTCTCGGCGGTGATCGTCAGGGCGTCCCGCGGGAGGAGCGGACCGTTCGCCGCGAGCAGGTCGCGGGCGGACCCACCCGGCACCAGGTCCATGACGATCGCGAGCCGGTCGCCCTCGACGACGAGGTCGCGGACGCGCACGATGGACGGGTGCTGCAGGGCGAGGAGCACCGAGCGTTCGCGGACGAAGCGCTCGACGATCTGCGGGTCGGCGGCGAGTTCGGCACGCAGGAGCTTGGCCGCGAAGGCCTCGCCGGTCGCGGAGTGCTCGACCCGCCAGACCTCTCCGGTGGCGCCGGTCCCGAGGAGCTCGACCAGTCGGTAGGACGCACCGAGCGGTTCGCCCTGGCCGTACTGCCCTTGACGGTCCTGCGCCACGCGTTCCCCGATCCCCCGATGGCCGACCCCTCGCCGACCACGCAATGTTACCGGCCGGCGGCCTGCTCCGGCGCCGCGTACTGCACGTCGATCGCGTGCTGCGTGAACCCCGAGCGCCGGTACAGCGCCAGCGCCGGCTCGTTGTCCCCCTCGACGTACAGTGCGGCGGCGGTCAGGCCGCGGCCGCGCAGCCGAGCGGTGCCCGCACGCATGAGCACACCGCCGAGTCGCTGCCCCTGCAGGTCGGGCCGCACGGCGACGGCGTAGAACTCGCCGATGCCGTCCTCGACCTTGAGCCAGCACGAGCCCGCGAGCTGCCCGGAGGCGTCGCGGAGCAGCAGCAGGTCCTCGCCTGCGAACCAGTCGTCGGCCTCGCGTGCGTGCAGGTCGTCGAGCGTCATCCGACCCTGCTCGGGGTGGTGGGCGAAGGCGGCGGCGTTCAGCGCGAGCCAGTCGGTCTCGTCGTCGGTCCCGGGGCGGAACGCCGACAGGGAGTAGCCGTCTGGCAGCGCCACGTCGACATCGGACTCGGCGACGGGTGCCCGGAGCTGCAGCAGCGTGCGGACCGCGCGCCAGCCGAACCGGTCGGCCAGTGCACGCGCTGCCGGGTGGTCCCCGTGCGCCCACGCGAGCCGGGGAGCGGCCCCGCCGCCCAGCGCGAGTGCCTGCGACACCAGGGCCGTGCCGATGCCCCGGCCACGGGCCTCCTGGGCGACGACGAGTTCCAGCTCGCCGTCACGGACCACCGCGACCCCGTGGTCGACGGTCAGGACGGTCGCGCGCCCCGCGCGGACGTCGACCAGGGTCTGGTCGGAGAACGGGGGAGCCTCGCCGGGGGCGACGAAGCTGCCGAGATCGGGGAGCACTACTGCCCCATCAGGCGCTCGGCCTCGTCGTCGTAGACGTTGAAGCGGTACCCGACGTTGCGGACGGTGCCGATGAGCGACTCGAGGTCGCCGAGCTTGGCGCGCAGCCGTCGGACGTGCACGTCGACCGTGCGGGTGCCACCGAAGTAGTCGTAGCCCCAGACCTCGCTGAGCAGCTGCTCGCGGGTGAAGACGCGTGACGGGTGGGTGGCGAAGAAGCGCAGGAGCTCGAACTCCTTGAACGTCAGGTCGAGCGGCCGGCCGCGCACCTTGGCGGAGTAGCTGGCCTCGTCGATGACGACACCGGACGCCTGGATCTTCGAGCTCGTCTGGCCCTTCGCCGCACGACCGGCCGACAGCCGGATGCGGGCGTCGATCTCGGCCGGGCCGGCGCTCTCGAGCACGACGTCGTCGACGTTCCAGTCGCTGTTCACCGCGGTCAGCCCGCCCTCGGTGACGACGAGCACGATCGGCGTGGTCGACCCCGACGAGGCGAGGATCTTGCACAGGGCCTTCGCGCTGACCAGGTCGGTGCGGGCGTCCACGAACATCAGGTCGCTCTGCGGGGCGTTGACCAGCTGTGCGGCCTCGGCCGGCACGTGGCGGATCCGGTGGCTCAGGAGGCCCAGGCTCGGCAGGACGTCTCCGGGCGCGGTCGAGGTGAGTACCAGGAGCTGTGCCACAGGACCTCCGGAGGTGGATGACGTCGTGGAGACATCCTAGTGATGCTCGGGAAGGACTCATCCGGCCGGACGGATTGCGCGTCGTCCCGCACCGCACCGTGCGAGCACCGCACCGCACGGTGCGTGCGTTCCGCACGTCCCTGACATGATGGAGCGCGTGACCGAGCCCGTGCACCCCACCGACCAGCGTCGCCTGCGGCTGACGTCCGTCCTGCCGGTCTGGGTGCTGGCGGTCGTCGGGGCCGTGCTCGTGCTGACCGTGGCCGAGCGCGATGCCTTCGCCTGGCTGCTGCTCGTCTTCGTCGCCTGCGTGATGGTCAGCTTCGTGCTGCAGCTCATCACCGCCACGAAGGACGGTCTGGTCGAACGGATCAGCATCGCGTCGTCCGGGGCGTTCGTCGTGGTCCTCGTCACCGCGGTGGTGCTCCTGGCGCGTTGAGCGGAGCCGCGTAGACTCCGAGCATGGATTCGCTGCTTGCGCTCGAGCTCTTCTACGTCGGCCTCCTCGGCCTGGCGTCGCTCGCGATCGCGTTCATCTCGGTGGTCGTCGTCGTGAAGCTGTTCAAGGGCCAGCGTTGATCGAGCTGCCCGATGGCCTCGCCCCCGAACTGGTCCCGCTGTCGTGGCTGGTCGGCGTGTGGGAAGGCACCGGTGTGGTCGAGTACCCGGTCGGTGACGACGACGAGGTCCGGAACTACGAGTTCGGCCAGCGCGTCAGCTTCAGCCACGACGGTCTCCCGTACCTGAACTACTCGTCGACCACGTGGCTGCTCGACGACGACCACACCCCGCTCGCCGCCGAGATGGGCTACTGGCGGATCGACCGTCCCACCGAGCCGGGCGACCGCGGCCCCGCGATGCTCCTGGGCGACGGCCCCACGCCCTTCAGCACGGTCGAGAGCGTCGAGGCGCTCCGCAACACCACTGACGGCTTCGACGTCGAGGCCGCGATCATCCACCCGACGGGCGTCAACGAGCTCTACGTCGGCCGTGTGCTGAAGGGCCGGATCGACCTGTCGACCGACGCCGTGCTGCGCTCGCCGAACGCGAAGGACTACTCCGCCGCGACCCGCCTGTACGGACTGGTCGAGGGCAAGCTCTTCTGGGCGTGGGACATCGCCGCGCTCGGTCGCGAACTCACCTCGCACGCCTCGGGGCAGCTCGCGAAGGTCGACTGATGTCGGTGTTCGCCGCGCGTGACGGCTTCGTCGCCGCCGACTCCGTCGCCGCGCACTTCGGCAACCCGATCGGGGAGCAGCGCCTGCTGACCCGGGGGCGTGCCGTCGTCGAGCTCGGACTCGGTGTCGTCACCGTCACCGGACCGGACCGGCTGTCGTGGCTCAACTCGATCACCTCGCAGCAGCTCACCGGGTTGCCGACCGGCGTCAGCACCGAGACGCTCGTGCTCGACCAGGCCGGACGCGTCGAGCACGCGGCCCGCGTCGTCGACGACGGTGCGACGGCCTGGCTGCTCACCGAGCGCGCTGACGCCGCGCCGCTCGCCGGGTGGCTCGACTCGATGCGCTTCATGCTCCGGGTCGAGGTCGCCGATCGCTCCGCCGACTTCGTCACCCTCGGCTGGTTCGGGGCGGACGCCCCGTTCGCCTCCGTCGAACTGCCGGAACCGCCCGTCGCCGAGTGGGTCGACCCGTGGGGCGCCGTCACGCCGGGCGGGTGGGGCTACGCCGATCAGGAGGCCCACCCCGGCTCCGACTGGACCCTCCGCATCGCCGTGGTCACCCCCGGCACCGCGACCGCGATCGCCGCGTCGGACGTGCCCGTCGCGGGGCTGCTCGCGTACGAGGCGCTGCGGATCGCCGCGTGGCGCCCGACCCTGTCCGACGTGGACGAGCGGACGATCCCGCACGAGCTCGACTGGCTGCGCTCCGCCGTGCACCTGTCGAAGGGCTGCTACCGCGGGCAGGAGACCGTCGCCAAGGTCCACAACCTCGGGCACCCGCCGCGACGGGCCGTGCTGCTGCACCTCGACGGGTCCGACGGCGTGCTGCCGGCCCCCGGGGCCCCGGTGCTGCTCGACGAGAAGCCCGTCGGCCGGCTGTCGGCGTCGGCGATCCACCACGAGCTCGGTCCCATCGGGCTCGCCGTGGTCAAGCGCTCGCTCGACCCCACCGCGACCCTGCGGCTCGAGGCCGACGACGTCGTGGTGACCGCGGCGCAGGAGACCATCGTCCCGCCCGAGGCCGGTGCCACGGCGAACGTCCCGCGCCTGCCCCGCCTCGGAGCCGTCAAGCGCTCGTAGCCTGCGCGCTGAGGGTCGCAAGACACCGGTGTTCGCCGGTCGCACCGCGGTTCGCGGGTGTTCGGAGCGCGAACACCGGTGTCCTGCGTGCTGGCGTCAGGCGGGCTCGACGGCCGACCACGGGACGCTGAGCTCACCGAGCCGCCAGCGCGTCACCCCGTGCAGCACCGGCCAGCCGCGGTCACGCATCCCGCGCACGGTGGCGATCCACCGCTGCCGGGGCCCGTACGTGCCGAGCGGTGCGGCGACCGCCCACGACAGGTCGAGGTCCCGCAGGAACGCGTGCACCCGTTCGCCGGGCACGTTGCGGTGGATCAGCGCCTTCGGCAGGCGCTCGGCGACGATCGAGGGCACGTCGAGCCCGGCGAGCCGGAGGGACACCGTGAACGTCTGCGGCGCGACGTCGTCGAGCGTCACCCACGAGGCCACCCGACCGACCTCGCTGCAGGTCCCCTCGACGAGCGCACCGCCGGGCTGCAGCCGGTCCTGCATGATCCGCCACGACCCGACCACCGCGGACTCGTCGTACTGCCGCAGCACGTTGAAGGCCCGGATGACGGCGGGCCGGCGCTGCCCGGGCGTCGGCGTCTCGAAGCCCCCCAGTCGGAACGTCACGCCGTCGCGGGTCCCGGCGTTCGCGAGCGCGACCCGCGAGGGCTCGATCTCGATGCCGGTCACCTCGACGTCGGGTCGGACGGCGGCCAGCCGGTCGCGCAGTTCGAGGGTGGTGGTCGGAGATGCCCCGTAGCCGACGTCGGCGACGAGCGGGTCGTCCGTCCGGCGCAGCACCGGCAGGGTCGCGATCCACCGGTCGACGCGGCGGAGCCGGTTGTACCCGGTCGTCCCGCGCGTCACGTTCCCGATGGGCATGCGTCAAGGGTACGGGGCCGGTACCGCTCGGTAGACTCGGAGGCATGACCTCCACGCTCGTCCTGCTCCGTCACGGCAACAGTGACTGGAACCAGAAGAACCTGTTCACCGGTTGGGTCGACGTCCGGCTCAGCGAGCTGGGCGAGAAGGAGGCGAAGCGCGCCGGCGACCTCATCGCCGAGTCCGGCATCGTCCCCGACGTCCTGTACACCTCGCTCCTGACCCGTGCGATCCAGACGGCGGACATCGCGCTGCTGCAGGCCGACCTGGCCTGGCTGCCGGTGAAGCGCGACTGGCGCCTCAACGAGCGCCACTACGGCGACCTGCAGGGCAAGGACAAGGCCCAGACCCTGGCCGAGTACGGCGAGCAGCAGTTCATGGAGTGGCGCCGTTCGTTCGACGTCCCGCCGCCCCCCATCGCCGACGACGCCGAGTGGTCGCAGTTCGGTGACCGCCGCTACGCCGAGCTCGGCGACCAGCTGCCCCGCACCGAGTCGCTCAAGCTCGTGATCGACCGCCTGCTGCCGTACTGGGAGTCCGACATCACGAAGGACCTCGCCGCCGGCAAGACCGTGCTGGTGACGGCCCACGGCAACTCGCTGCGTGCGCTCGCGAAGCACCTCGACGGCATCTCCGACGATGACATCGCCGGCCTGAACATCCCGACGGGCATCCCGCTGGTGTACGAGCTCGACGACGACTTCACGCCGACGAAGCCCGCGTACTACCTGGACCCCGAGGCCGCCGCAGCCGGCGCCGCCGCCGTGGCCGCCCAGGGCGCCAAGAAGTAGCACCCACGCGAACGACGAAGGCCGCAGTCCCGACGGGGGCTGCGGCCTTCGCTGTGTCGACGTCGAAGCCGAGCCCCGCGCATCGGGACGCTCAGACGAAGTGCGACGCGATCTCCTGCACCAGTGCCCCGACGTCGTAGGGCTTCGTCGTGTCGACCCGGATCACCGGGACGCCGGGCAGCCCGACGGGCCGGGCGTCGTCGCCGTGCTCGTCCCAGAAGGCCAGCACGTCGGCCAGGTCCCCGTGCACCTCGTGCCGCACCGGCACGGTGCCCGGTTCGTACCGGTCGCGCAGCCGCTGCTCGGCGGTGGCGCGGTCCGTGTCGCACCACACCTCGACGGCGCGAGGCGACCCGGCGGACGCGAGTCCGGCCTCCAGGAGGTCCCGGTCACGCGACGGCAGCCAGACGGCGTCGAGGACGACCCCGTTCTCGACGGCCCGCGCCATGGACCACATCGTGTCCATCGCGATGCCGCCGAGCGGGCGCGAGGCGATCATCGGGCCGACGACGTCGGCGAGGGGCTCCTTGATGCGGTCCTTCGACAGGAACGGGCAGCCGAGCACCTCGGCGAGTGCCGTGCCGATGCTGCTCTTGCCGGAACCGGGCATGCCGTTGACGATGATCGCGACCTGGGCCATGCCACGATCCTCGCAGACCGATCGGGCCGGGTCAGACCGATCGGGTCGGGTCAGACCGCCGCGGTCGAGGTGGACGCGCCGGTCCAGTCGCCGGTCGCCAGGTACTCGACCTTCTTGGCGATCGAGACCGCGTGGTCGGCGAAGCGCTCGTGGTAGCGGGAGGCCAGGGTGGCGTCGACGGTGTCGATCGGACCGCCCTTCCAGGCCTCGCCGAGCACGAAGTCGAAGACGCTGGCGTGCAGCTCGTCGACTGCGTCGTCCTCGTCGCGGATCTCGGCCGACAGCGCGATGTCCTCGGTAGCGAGCAGCCGCGTGAGCTTCTGCGCCATCGCGACGTCGTGCCGGCCCATCTCCTTGAACGTGCTGCGCAGGCCCTTCGGCACAACCTTCTCGGGGAAGCGCTGGCGGGCGAGCTGCGCGATGTGCTCGGCCATGTCGCCCATGCGCTCGAGCGAGGAGCTGACGCGCAGGGCGGTGACGACGACGCGCAGGTCGCGGGCCACCGGTGCCTGGCGGGCGAGGATGTCGATCGCGATCTCGTCGAGGCTGTTCGCGGCGAGGTCGATCTTCTCGTCGTCGGCGATCACCTCTTCGGCGAGGGCGACGTCGGAGTCGCTGAAGGCCTGGGTGGCTCGGGTGATGGCGGACTCGACGAGCCCGGCGATCTCGGTCAGTCGCTCCTGGACGTCCTGGAGTTCCTGCTGGAAGACTTCGCGCATGGGGGAGTACCTCTCTCTGCGTACCGGACGAGTGTCGTCAGCCCAGGTGAACGAACGGTGACGCGGGGCTGAACGCTTCGCGTTCTGGCCTTCCGCAGACGGTGAACGGTACCGGAACCCCGCATGACCATCCCTACACTGGCGGCATGGACAACGCGTGGCTCGTGCCACTGTCGATGCTCCTCGGCGGGGTCTTCGGCGCGGGCGTCGTGGTGCTGATCATCACCGCCGAGCGGACGGCTCGTGCTGCCGACGTGGCGGAGCGGACCCTGCCGGACGGCGTCGCAGCGGTCATCGCGACGATGCACAACCCGGCGGTCGTCATCGACCCGTCGAACACCGTCGTCGCGGCATCCCCCCAGGCCCTCACGGCGGGCCTCGTCGTGCGCCGACGCCTCGTGCACCACGAACTGCTCGAGCTCATCGACCGGGTGCGCAAGAGCGGGGAGATGGGGTCGGAGGACCTCGAGCTGCCGCGTGGCCGCCACGGGGAGCTCATCGGCTACCTCAGCTTCCGTGCCGCCCAGCTCGGCAACCGGTACGTCCTGCTCACGGCCGACGACCTGACCGAGAGCCGGCGCATCGACGAGGTCCGCCGCGACTTCGTCGCCAACATCTCGCACGAGCTGAAGACGCCGATCGGCGCCATCGGCCTGCTGTCCGAGACCCTCGTCCTCGCCGCCGACGACCCCGCGCACGTGAAGAAGTTCGCCGCGCAGCTGATCACCGAGTCCGAGCGGCTCGGGGCGCTGACGAAGGACATCATCGAGCTGTCCCGGCTGCAGTCCGTCGACGCGCTCGAGAACAGCGAGGAGACCGGCATCGACAAGATCGTGCAGGCCGCGATCGACGCGAACGAGGTCGTCGCCCGCGCCCGCTCGATCGAGATCATCCGCGCCAAGAAGTCGAAGCTGCGGGTGATGGGCGACCGCGGGCTGCTGCAGGTCGCGGTGTCGAACCTCATCGCCAACGCGGTGAAGTACTCCCCGGACAACACCCGCGTCGGTGTCGGCGTGCGGTCGTCGAAGGGCTTCGTCGAGATCGCGATCACCGACCAGGGCGTCGGCATCCCCGAGGCCGACCTCGACCGCGTCTTCGAACGGTTCTACCGTGTCGATCCCGCACGGTCGCGCGCCACCGGGGGCACCGGCCTCGGGCTCGCGATCGTCAAGCACGTCGTCAGCAACCACGGTGGTGACGTGCGCGTCTGGTCGCAGCCCGGCAAGGGCTCGACCTTCACCATCCGTCTGCCCGAGGCAGATCCCGAACTGACCACAGCACTCGAAGAGCAACTGGAAGAGCAGCCATCGTGACCAAGATCCTCATCGTCGACGACGAGCCGGCCCTGAGCGAGCCCCTGGAGTTCCTGCTGCAGCGTGAGGGGTACGAGACCTCCGTCGCCGCCGACGGCGTGACCGCGCTGTCGAAGTTCGACGCGGAGAACCCCGACCTGGTGCTCCTCGACCTGATGCTGCCGGGCCTGAGCGGCACCGAGGTGTGCCGGCAGATCCGGACCCGGTCGAACGCGCCGATCATCATGCTGACCGCGAAGGACTCGGAGGTGGACATCGTCGTCGGGCTCGAGCTCGGCGCCGACGACTACGTGACGAAGCCGTACTCGACCCGGGAGCTCCTGGCCCGGATCCGCGCCGTGCTCCGTCGCCGGACCGAGGACGACCCGGCGGACAGCGGGATCCTGCAGGTCGGCGGCATCCGGATGGACGTCGAGCGGCACACGGTGTCGGTCGACGGGTCCGAGACCCCGATGCCGCTCAAGGAGTTCGAACTCCTCGAGCTGCTGCTCCGGAACGCCGGCCGTGTGCTGACCCGCGGGCAGCTCATCGACCGGGTGTGGGGTTCCGACTACTTCGGCGACACCAAGACCCTCGACGTGCACATCAAGCGCATCCGCTCGAAGATCGAGCGGGTCCCGTCGACCCCCGAGATCCTGGTGACGGTCCGCGGCCTCGGCTACCGCATCGAGGCCTGAGGCGGACGGACAGGAGGCCCGGTGCGAGTCCCTGGGACTCGCACCGGGCCTCCTGTGCGAACGATCCGGGCGCGGTGTCAGCCGCGCCCGTCGGCGTCAGTTGGTGCCGTTGTCGCCCTCGGACGAATCCGTCTGCGAGTCGGTCGGCTGCGTGCCGGGGACGGCCTCGCCGGTCGACTGCGCGCCGCTCTCGGACGGCGACGTCGAGGTGGGCGTCGGGGTCGGGCTCGGCGCGAGGGTCTGGTACTCCTCCTGCGAGCTCGTCAGCACCGGCACGTTCGCCGAGACACCCTCGGCGTCGGGGTAGCTGAAGTAGACCTTGACGAGCGAACCCGGCTTCGCGTCCGCGTTGTCGAACACGATCGGCTCGGCGTCACCGGCGGTGGTGCCCTGCGTGGTGTCGCCCTCTTGCACGCTCGATTCGTCGTCGCTGCCCGCACCCGCTGCCATGGCGAGGTCGACGTGGGTGTTCGCCGGCACGTCGACGGTCTGGGTGTCGCCGCCGATCTCGATCGAGACGGTGTAGTCGTCCTGGTCGTCGTTGTTCACGAGCGTGCCGATGAAGCGGGCGCTCTCACCGTCGTCCGAGATCAGGAGGGCGTTCCGCACGTCGACCTTGCCGGTCGAGACGTCCACGCCGTCGGTGATCTGCTTGATGTCGACGGTGTGGGCCGGCGACATGAACTCGCACCCGGTGGCGCCGAGCGCGATGGTTGCCGCAACGGCGACGGACACGAGTACCCGAGGTCGCAAGAGATTCCTCCGTAAGTCACGATGAGGACCGGGCGGTCCCCGCGCCCATCCTAGCGATCACCGGGAGGGGTGAGCGTTGAGGGTCCCCTTACCGGAACGGCCCTTGTGGTAAACTGGATGTCTGGGAACGGAGCCTGATACATGCAATTCGAGGTCGGCGAGACCGTCGTCTACCCCCATCACGGGGCGGCAACCATCTCTGAAGTCAAGACTCGCGTCATCAAGGGCGAGGAAAAGGTCTACCTGAAACTGCGGGTGACGCAGGGTGACCTGACGATCGAGGTCCCGGCGGACAACGTCGACCTGGTCGGCGTCCGCGACGTGATCGGCAAGGAAGGACTCGACAAGGTGTTCGAGGTCCTCCGGGCGCCGTTCACGGAAGAGCCCACCAACTGGTCACGCCGCTACAAGGCGAACCTCGAGAAGCTCGCTTCCGGTGACGTCATCAAGGTGTCCGAGGTCGTCCGCGACCTCTGGCGGCGGGATCAGGACCGCGGGCTCTCCGCGGGTGAGAAGCGGATGCTGGCCAAGGCCCGGCAGATCCTGATCTCCGAGCTCGCGCTTGCCGAGAAGACCGACGAGGACAAGGCATCGACCGTCCTCGACGAGGTCCTGGCTTCCTGAGCCTGACGACAGCACACTGAACACGACAGCACGAACGACGACCGCACGGTTCCCCGAAGGGGTGGACCGGGCGGTCGTCGTCGTTGCGGCCGGTTCCGGCACCCGGCTCGGCATCGGGACCGCGAAGGCGTTCGTGCCCGTGGCCGGTTCGCTCATGCTCGCGCGGGCGCTCGAACCCCTGTTCGCCTTGCCGTCACCGACGCTCGTCGTCGTGGTCGCACCGGCGTCGCACCTGGAGGAGTGCCGGCAGGTGGTCGGTTCGGTCGCGGGTGCTGCGGTCGCGTACACGGCCGTCGTGGCCGGAGGCGCGGATCGCCACAGTTCCGTCGAGGCCGGCCTGGCCGTCCTGCCGGACTCCGTCGCCACGGTGCTCGTGCACGACGCGGCGCGGTGCCTCACCCCCGCGGCACAGTTCTCGCGGGTGTTCGACGCCGTCGCCGCCGGTGACGGTGCGGGCGTCGTCCCGGCGCTCCCCGTCACGGACACGGTGAAGCGGGTCGACGGTGACGTCGTCGTCGAGACCGTCGACCGTGCGGCGCTCGTCGGGGTGCAGACGCCGCAGGGCTTCCCGCTCGCGACACTGCGGCGTGCGTACGCGGTGTCGTCGCAGTCCGAGACGGACGACGCCGGGGTGTTCCAGGCCGTCGGGGGCACCGTCCGGTTCGTGCCGGGTGACGCCGACGCCTTCAAGATCACGACGCCGTGGGACCTCGGCCGGGCCGAGTCGATCGTGCGGGCGCGGACCGAGGCGAACGGTGGTGCTGGTGCCGGAGCCGGCACCGGACCCGGTGCGGGGACGGCCGACGCCGTCGTCGCGGTCCGACTCGGGCTCGGGGTCGACGTGCACGCCTTCGACGACGCCTCGCCCTGCCGCGTCGGCCTGCTCGACTTCCCCGGCGAACCCGGCCTCTCGGGGCACAGCGACGGCGACGCGGTGGCGCACGCGGTGTGCGACGCCCTGCTCTCCGCCGGGGGCCTCGGCGACATCGGCGGACGCTTCGGCACCGCTGATCCGCAGTACGCCGGTGCCACGGGCGACGTCTTCGTCCGGGGTGCGGTCGCGCTGCTCGCCGACGCCGGGCTCGTGCCGGTGTCCGTCACCGTGCAGGTCATCGGCAACCGGCCGCGCATCGGACGTCGCCGCGACGAGATGCAGGACGCCCTGTCCGCGGTCGTCGGTGCGCCCGTCGCCGTGTCCGGCACGACGACCGACGGCCTCGGCTTCACCGGCCGTGGCGAGGGGCTCGCGGCGATCGCCACGGCACTCGTGCGTCCCTCCTGAAACCGCGGCCCCGCGCCGATTAGGGTTGAGGCGTGACCGTTCGCCTCTACGACTCCCGCGCCGCAGCCGTCGTCGACCTCGTGCCCCTGGTCGACGGACACGTGAGCGTCTACGTCTGTGGTCCGACGGTGCAGTCGTCGCCGCACATCGGGCACCTGCGGTCCGCGCTCGTCTACGACATCTGGCGTCGGTGGCTCACCCACCGCGGGTACCGGGTGACCCTGGTGCGCAACGTCACCGACATCGACGACAAGGTCCTCGACCTGGCGGCCGGCACGGACGAGGAGTGGTTCGCCCGCGCCTACCGGGTCGAGCTCGAGTTCACGGCCGCGTACAACACCCTCGGCATCCTGCCCCCGACCTACGAGCCGCGGGCCACGGCGAGCGTGCCGCAGATGCACGAGATCATCCAGCGCCTCATCGACCGCGGGCACGCCTACGCCGCCGACGACGGCTCGGGCGACGTCTACTTCGACACCGGCAGCTGGGCCGACTACGGGGTGCTCACCCGGCAGCGGCGCGAGGACATGGTCGAGGCCGCCGACGCCGACCCGCGCGGCAAGCGCGATGCCCGTGACTTCGCGCTCTGGAAGGGTGCGAAGCCCGGTGAGCCGTCGACGGCCAACTGGGACTCCCCGTGGGGCGCCGGCCGCCCGGGCTGGCACATCGAGTGCTCGGCGATGTCCCGTCGGTACCTCGGCCCGGCGTTCGACATCCACGGCGGCGGGCTCGACCTGCGCTTCCCGCACCACGAGAACGAGCTGGCGCAGTCCACGGCCGCCGGGGACCCGTTCGCGTCGTACTGGCTGCACAACGGCCTGGTGACCGTCGAGGGCCAGAAGATGTCGAAGTCGCTCGGCAACTCGATCTTCGCCGCGGACTTCCTCGGATCCGCTCGTCCCGCCGTCGTGCGCTACTTCCTCGGTGCCGCCCACTACCGCTCGTCGATCGACCACCACGAGGGTTCCCTGGCCGAGGCCGAGGCGGCGTACGACCGCATCGCCGGGTTCCTCGAGCGCGCCGAGACCCGACTCGAGGGCGTCCACCTCGCCGACGCCCCGGCCGTGCCCGAAGCCTTCGCCGCCGCCATGGACGACGACCTCTCCGTGCCCCAGGCCCTGGCCGTGCTGCACGAGACCGTGCGCACCGGCAACGCCGCCCTGGACGCCGACGATGCGGAAACGCTCGGGACCGCGTACCATCAGGTGGCTGCGATGGTGGAGGTGCTCGGCATCGACCCGCGAGCCGCCCACTGGTCGGGCGGCGGCCACGACACCTCGGCAGGCCCGCTCGCCGCCCTCGTCGAACGCCTCGTGCAGGAGCGCGCGGACGCCAGGGCAGCACGGGACTTCACCGCGGCCGACCGCGTGCGCGACGACCTCGCCGCCGCGGGCATCACGATCGAGGACACGCCGTCCGGAACACGCTGGAGCATCGCCTGAACACGGCAGTGCCGAACAGGAGCTACGCATGAAGAACGTCTCGGGAAGCAAGAAGGGTCGGCCCGGCGCCGTCCGCACCGGTCGCAAGGGCAACAAGCAGGTCGGTTCCGGCGGACAGGGCGCCCAGGCGCTCGAGGGCCGCAAGCCGACCCCGAAGGCCGAGGACCGCCCGTACCACCCCGCCGGCAAGCGCAAGGCCGCGAAGGACCGCTTCGAGGCGGCCAAGGGTCGGCACGGTTCCTCGAGCACCCCGCAGGGTCGCACGGGCCGTCCGCCGGCACGCAAGACCGACGACTCCGAGCTGGTGACCGGGCGCAACTCCGTGCTCGAGGCCCTGCGGACGAAGACCCCGTCGTCGACGCTCTACATCGCGTCGCGCATCGAGGTCGACGACCGCGTGAAGGAGATCCTCGCGCTCGCCAACCACCGTGGCGTGCCGATCATCGAGCTCATGCGTCCCGAGCTCGACCGCATCACCGGACACGACAGCGTGCACCAGGGCGTCGCGCTCAAGGTGCCGGCGTACCAGTACGCCGTGTCCGAGGACATCGTCGAGCAGGCGTTCTCGCGCGACCAGGTCCCGCTGCTCGTCGCGCTCGACGGCATCACGGACCCCCGCAACCTCGGCGCGATCATCCGCTCGACCGCGGCCTTCGGCGGGCACGGCGTCATCGTGCCGCAGCGTCGTTCGGTCGGCGTGACGGCGTCGGCGTGGAAGACCTCGGCCGGTGCCGCCGCACGCACGCCCGTCGCGATGGCCCCGAACCTCACGCAGACCCTGAAGTCGCTGAAGTCGATGGGCCTGTTCGTCCTCGGCCTGGACGGCGACGGTGACGTGGAGCTCGACGGCCTCGAGCTCGCCGACCGTCCGATCGTGATCGTCGTCGGTTCCGAGGGCAAGGGCCTGTCGCGCCTGGTCACCGAGACGTGCGACGCGATCGTGTCGATCCCGATCTCGAGCGCCACCGAGTCCCTGAACGCCGGCATCGCCGCGAGCGTCACTCTGTGGGAGGTGGCGCGGCGCCGTCGCACCGCGTAGCCGCAGCACTTCGTGAGCAGGAATGGTCGCCTCCCCGAGCGGGAGGCGACCATTCCTGCTCACGGTGCTGCCTGGGGCGGGCTCGAAGGGTCAGGACACGTCGGCTGGTGCCCGCCGTGCGGTCACGCGTCGTCGCTGCGCGACGCCGCAGACGACGGTCTGCGACCGGTCGGCGCCCACCCGGCGGGGTGTCCTGACCGCTCGACGTCCAACGTCACCACAGGCGGGGCTGGGCGTGACGGTCTGGAGGGCCGGTGCCGGTCCCCGGGACCCGCGCCGGGCCTCCAGGCGGTCGCGTTGCCGACCCCCGAACGGTCAGGACACGTCGGCTGGTGCCCGCCGTGTGGTCACGAGTCGTCGCTGCGCGACGCCGCCGGCGACGGTCTGCGACCGGTCGGCGCCCACCCGGCGGGGTGTCGTGACCGAGCGGAGACCGCGTCAGACCGTGGCGCGCCAGTCGTCGACGTCGTCGGACTCGTCGGACCCGTCGGCGTCGTCGTCGTCCAGCACCGGGATCGGCACGGTGATCGACGAGGTCGGCGGGTTGATGAGCAGGCGCTCGTCGCGACGGTGTCGGAGCACGTCGTTGATGTAGGCGGTCGTGGCCTCGGGCAGGGAGACGGAACGCTCCTCTTGCTGGGACATGAACCAGCGGTGCTCGAGCAGCTCGTGGAACACCTCGGCGGGTTCGAGACGGCCGCGCAGGTCACGGGGGATCGAGCGGACGACGGGCTCGAAGACCCGTGAGACCCACTCGTGCGCCACCATCTCCTCGTCGAGTTCGTCACGGCCGTTGCGGGCACGGTACGAGTCGAGGTCGTTGAGCAGGCGCCGGGCCTGGTTCTCGCCGGCGTCGAGCCCGGTGAGCCGCAGCAGTCGGCGCTGGTGGTGCCCGGCATCGACGACCTTCGGCTGGATCCGGACCTGCGAGCCGCCCTCGGTCGTGTGGATCGAGAGCTCCTCGATGTCGAAGCCGAGCTCGTTCAGGCGCTCGACGCGGTCGTTGATGCGCCAGCGTTCCTTGATGTCGAACTGCTCGGTGCCGGTGAGCTCGGTCCAGAGCGTCCGGTACTGGGCGACGATGCGGTTCGAGACGTCGACGGGGTCGGCGTTCTCGTCGAGTCGTCCGCCGGCCTCGAGGTCGAGCAGCTCGCCGGCGATGTTCACGCGGGCGACCTCGAGGTCGTTCTCGCGCTGGCCGTTCGACAGCCCGCCGGGGTAGAGCTTGCCGGTCTCGGCGTCGACCAGGTACGCGGCGAAGGCTCCGGCGTCGCGACGGAACAGCGTGTTCGACAGGGACACGTCGCCCCAGTAGAAACCGATGACGTGCAGGCGGACGAGCAGCAGCGCGAGGGCGTCGACCAAGCGGGTGGCGGTCTCGGGGCGCAGCGTCTGCGAGTAGAGCGCGCGGTAGGGCAGGGAGAACCGCAGGTGGCGGGTCACCAGCACGGGGTGCAATGGTTCACCGTCGGCGTCGACGCGGTTCGTGATGACCGCGACCGGGTCCACGCACGGCACGTCCATGCGCTGCAGGGTCCGGAGCATCTCGTACTCGGACCGGGCGACCTCTTCGCCGGTCTCCTTCACCGCGGCGACGTACCCGCTCAGGTGCACGAACCGCACGAGGTGCCGCGAGATGCCCTTCGGCAGCGCGACGATCGTGTCGTCGGGCCAGTCGGCGAGCGGCAGGTCCCACGGCAGGTCGAGCAGGCCGGGGTCGACGGTGGCGGCGGTGATGGACATCGAGTCGGGCACGGTGGTTCCTCTGGTGTCGGGGACAGCCGAGAGCCCGCGTCCGCCCTTGTGAGGCGGGCGCGGGCTCTCGGGGGAGTGCGCTGGTTACGCGCTGACGACGGCCTTGTCGTCGAGGCGGTCGCCCGACTCGGTGTCGAAGGCGTGGACGTGGCCCTGCTTCGGCGTGATGACGATCGTGTCACCGATCGACGGGTGCGCACGACCGTCGACACGGGCGACGATGTCGGCGCGCTGGCCGTTCACGTCGGCGTGACCGTAGAGGTAGCCGTCGGCGCCGAGCTCCTCGACGACGTCGACCGTGACGGGCAGGCCCTCGCCGGACTGCGACACGATGACGTCCTCGGGGCGGATGCCGACCGTGATCTGTGCGGCACGGGCGTTCGACAGGGTGTCGCGGTCGATCGCGTGGTTGAGCGTGCCGAACCTGATGCCGCCCTCGATGACGTCGGCGGGCAGCAGGTTCATGGCCGGCGAACCGATGAAGCCGGCGACGAACACGTTGTTCGGCTTCTCGTACAGGTCGCGCGGGGTGCCGACCTGCTGCAGGATGCCGTCCTTGAGCACCGCGATGCGGTCACCCATGGTGAGCGCCTCGGTCTGGTCGTGCGTGACGTAGACCGTGGTGACGCCGAGACGACGCTGCAGCGACGCGATCTGCGTGCGGGTCTGGACGCGGAGCTTGGCGTCGAGGTTCGACAGCGGCTCGTCCATGAGGAACACCTGCGGCTGACGGACGATCGCACGGCCCATCGCGACACGCTGACGCTGACCACCGGAGAGCGCCTTCGGCTTGCGGCCGAGGTAGTCCTCGAGGTCGAGGAGCTTGGCGGCTTCCTGCACGCGGGTGGCGCGCTCTTCCTTGCCGACGCCGGCGATCTTGAGCGCGAAGCCCATGTTCTCGGCGACGGTCATGTGCGGGTACAGCGCGTAGTTCTGGAACACCATCGCGATGTCGCGGTCCTTCGGCGGGACGTCCGTGACGTCGCGGTCGCCGATGCGGATCTGACCGGAGTTGACCTCTTCGAGGCCGGCCAGCATGCGGAGCGAGGTGGACTTGCCGCAGCCCGAGGGGCCGACGAGGACGAGGAACTCGCCGTCGGCGACGTCCAGGTCGAGGGAGTCGACCGCGGGACGGTTGCCTCCGGGGTAGAGACGGGTTGCCTTGTCATAGGTGACGGACGCCATGAGCGTTCGGTCCTTCCTTCACCGGCAGGTACGTGCCGGACGATCCGAGTGAAGCGGTGTGCCCGTACGGGCCCCGGACAGTCGCCGTCGACTGTCGAGGTTCATACAACACGAGTTCACCCGGGTGCGCCAGTGTTTTCCCCCTTGGTCGGCGGCTTCCCAGAGCGCCCCACTACAATCGCCGGGTCCGTCCGCCGAGCAGGGGAACGCCGAGCGGACACCGATCAGGAGGACGACGCACCGATGAACAACCGCCCCGAGGGTGCCGCCCGCGCCGCGCGGAACGAGCGCCGTGAAGCCGCCCGCCAGCGAGCCCAGCGTGCCCGGACCCAGCAGAAGCGACGCCAGCGTGGTGTCCGGCTCGGCCTGCAGATCGGGCTCGGGGTCGTGCTGCTCGCCGCCGCGACGATCGTCACGCTCGTGCTGGTCGACTCCGTGAAGCCCGCCGGCCCCGGCCCGTCGACCATGTCGCAGGGCGGGATCACCATCGGGCAGGGTCTGAAGCCCGTCGCGGCGTCCGCGTCCGGATCGGCCTCCGCGTCGCCGAGCAGCGCCGCGACCGAGGGGGCCGGCACCGTCCGGATCACCCTGTACGTCGACTACCTCTGCCCGGGCTGCGCCCAGTTCGAGCGGGCGAACGGCGACTACATCAAGGACCTCGTCGACTCCGGTGCGGCCACGGTCGACATCCACCCCGTCGCGATCCTGTCGAACCGCTCGCAGGGCACGAAGTACTCCCTCCGCGCCGCGAACGCCGCCGCCTGCGTGGCCGAGCACTCCCCGAACCAGTTCTACGCGGTGAACCAGGCGCTCTTCGCGAAGCAGCCGGACGAGGGCACCGCGGGCCTGACGGACGCCGAGCTCACCGACGTCGTCACGGGCGTGCAGGGGCTGCAGGAACGCAGCGCCGTCCGGAGCTGCATCGCCGACCAGGACTACGCCAAGTGGGTGGACGAGCAGACGACGGCGGTGTCCGGGGGCACGATCCCCGGCTCGACGCTCGGGGAGTTCCCCGGCACCCCGCTCGTGCTCGTGAACGGGCAGCGCTACGAGCTGACCTCCCCGGTCACGAACGACGACTTCCGCACCTTCGTGGTGACGGCCGCCGGGGCGACCGACGCGACCCCGACGCCCACGCCCAGCGCGACCCCGTCTGCCACGCCGACCAAGCGCTGACAGCCGGACGAGCGCTGACGTCTGGACGAGCGCTGACGTCTGGACCAGCGCTGACGTCTGGACCAGCGCTGACGCGCTGACCACGGACGGGAGGCCCGGTGCCAGCTGGCACCGGGCCTCCCGTCCGTCACCGGTGCGGTTAGAGGGCCGAACCCGGGATGCTCAGGGTGTCGCAGCTCGTCGCGCCCTGCTGGTAGCCCCGCAGGAACCAGCGCTGCCGCTGCTCGCTCGACCCGTGCGTGAACGAGTCCGGGTCGACGCGGCCGGTCGCGCGCTCCTGGATGCTGTCGTCGCCCACGGCGCTCGCCGCCGACAGGGCGTCGGTGATCTGGGAGCGGGTGATCGGTTCGAAGAAGGTCTCGCCGTTCGCGTCCTTCGTCGTGGCGGCGTCGCCGACCCAGGCTCCGGCGTAGCAGTCCGCCTGCAGCTCGACGCGGACACTGCCCGACGACGCACCCGTGCCGGAGCGGTCGGTGTTCGCGAACGACCCCTGCAGCTGCTGCACGTGGTGGCCCCACTCGTGTGCGACGACGTACATCTGCGCGAGCGGACCGCCGGACGAGCCGTACTGCGACTGCAGGTCGTCGTAGAACGCGGTGTCCAGGAAGATCGCACGGTCCGGCGGGCAGTAGAACGGGCCGGTCGCGGCCGAGGCCTGCCCGCACGAGGTGTCGGTGGAGTCCTGGAACAGGAAGAAGTCCGGTGACGTGTACGAGATGCCGAGCGACCGCGCCTCCGACGTCCAGTAGGCGTCGAGCGACTCGGCCGCGCCCTCCATCCGGCACTCGACGCGCAGGTTGGCGTCCCGCCCGGTCCGGCACTCGGGGGCAGGGTCGGGTGACTCACCCTCCTGCTGGATCGTCGTCAGGCCGGTGCCGCCGCCGACGATCCCGCTCAGGTCGACACCGGTGAACTGCAGGATCAGGAACACCACGATGGCGCCGACACCCACGGCGCCTCCGCCGATCGCCGTGGTGCGGCCCCGCCGCTTGACCTTGCCGCCCCGGAGTTGCGAGTCGTCGTTGAACGTCATGATCCCGAACCTACCGATCAGCACCTCCCGATCAGTGGCCCCGCGTACCGTCGGCGGCGTCGGCCACCCCGACACCTCTCGTACAACCGGAAGGAACCGCACAATGGCCACTCCCATCAGCACCGTGATGAGCCCCGCCCGCTACGTCCAGGGCAAGGACGCGATCACCCGCGTCGGCGAGTTCATCGCCCCGATCGGCAAGCGGCCCCTGATCGTCGCCGACGACGTGGTCTGGGGCATCGTCGAGACCGCCGTCACCGAGAGCTTCCGATCCGCCGACCTGGCCGTGGAGCGTGTCGGGTTCGGCCGCTTCGCCACCCCCGAGGCCGTCGACGAGCTCGTCGAACAGATCCGCACGAAGGACGCCGACGTCATCGTGGGGCTCGGCGGTGGCTCCGCGATCGACGCCGCGAAGGCCGCTGGGCACCTCGCCGGCATCCGGTGGGCGAGTGTGCCGACCGCCGCGTCCACCGACGCCCCGACCTCGGCGCTCGCCGTCATCTACACCGCCGAGGGCGAGTTCATCGAGTACCGCTTCTTCCCGCACAACCCGGACCTGGTGCTCATCGACACCAGACTCGTCGCCAACGCGCCGGTGCAGTTCCTGGTCGCGGGCATCGGCGACGCGCTGGCGACCTGGGTCGAGGCCCGTGCCGCGAAGCGCGCCAACGCCGACACCATGGCCGGCGGCCTGCAGACCCAGACCGGCGTCGCGCTCGCCGAGCTGTCGTGGAAGCTCCTGCACGAGAACGCCCTGCAGGCGATCGAGGCCGTCAAGGCCAAGGTCGTCACCCCGGCGCTCGAGAAGGTCGTCGAGGCGAACACGCTGCTGTCCGGCCTGGGCTTCGAGTCCGGTGGGCTCGCCGCCGCCCACGCGATCCACAACGGGCTGACCGCGGCTCCGCAGGCGCACGGCCTGGCGCACGGTCAGAAGGTGAACATCGGGACGATCGCGCAGCTGGTGCTCGAGGGTGCCCCGGCCGAGGAGATCGAGGACTTCGTCGTCTTCACCACGAAGGTCGGCCTGCCGAACACCCTGACCGAGATCGGCCTGACGGTGGACGACCGTGACGTGCTGCGCGCCGTGGCCGAGGCTGCGACGGTGGAGGGCGAGACCATCCACAACATGCCGTTCCCGGTGACGCCGGAGCTCGTGGTCGACGCCCTGGTCGCCATCGAGGGCATCGCACGCAGCATCCGCGCCGAGCACGGTCTGCCGGAGCCCGTGCTGTACGAGCACCACTGACTGTCGAGGGGTCAGGTGCGCATCAGCGGCTCCATCGTGGCCAGGTCCGCACCGATCCCGACGTCGACGAGTTCGATCCGCCCGGCGAGGGTGGCGGCGGGTCCGGTCAGCAGGCCGGCCTTCACACCGCCGAAGGTGACGGTGACGTCGGCGTGCAGGACGTGGTCGTCCGCGACGCCGCCGGTGTCCACGTCGATGCCGCTCGGCACGTCCACCGCGACGACGAACGGCGCACGCTGGTCGCGGGCGAGCTCACGGATGGCGTCCACGACCTCGCGTGCGGGGGACCGCAGCGCGTTCGCGCCGTGCACCCCGATGCCGAGGATGCCGTCGAGCACCAGGTCGGCCTCGAGCGCCGCCTCGGTCGCGACGTCCGCCAGGAGCTCGCCCTCGCTCCGGCCGGCGGCCCGCAGGATGTCGGCCGCTCCGCCCGCGTTCGGTCCTGAGGCGCCGGACGGGCCGTCCAGCAGACGGGCGCCGGCGTCCAGCGCCGCTGCCAGGCCGGCCTCGTGGACACGGGAGCCGACGCGCAAGACCGCCACGTGCCTCCCGTCCGCTGCCAGGCGAGCACCCGCGAACAGGGCGTCACCGCCGTTGTCGCCGCTGCCGGCGAGCACGAGGACGGATCCCGGCCCGTCCACCGGCCGCACGGCCGGGTCGTCCAGCAGGTCGCCGACGATGCGCGCGAGCCCGTCGGCGGCGCGCTGCATCAGGGGTTCCCCCGCGTCGAGGTGGGGGCGTTCCGCCGCCCGGATCTGATCGCCGCCGTAGCCGTCCATGGCCACCACACTGCCCCGATACGCTTGAGAGGACATGTCACTCGTCCCCGAAGCGCCCCGCCCCCGGTTCGTGATGTCGCCCGACGGGCTGCGACTCGCGACCTACGACTTCGGCGACCCCGACGCCCCGGCCGTCATCGCGGTGCACGGCTTCGCGTCCGGTGCGGTGCTCAACTGGCACGCCTCGGGCTGGACGCGGCACCTGGTCCGTGCCGGCTACCGGGTCCTGGCACTCGACCAGCGCGGGCACGGCGCGAGCGCGAAGCCGCACGACCCGGGCGCCTACTCGATGGACCTGCTCGTCGCCGACGTCACCACGGTCATCGACACGTACCTGCTCGACGACGTGGCGTTCCTCGGCTACTCGCTCGGCGCACGGGTCGGCTGGCACACCGCCGAGCGGCTGCCGGGCCGGATCTCGCGCGCGGTGTTCGGCGGGATCCCGGACGCCGACCCGATGCGTCGCGTCCGCGTCGACCAGGCGAAGGCGTACATCGCCGACGGCACCCCCATCGAGGACCGCGTCACCAACGGTTACCTCACGATGGCGGGCAACGTCGAGGGCAACGACCTCGGCGCGCTCGTGGCCATGGTCGAGGGGATGCGGAACAGCATCGAGCCGACCCCGGAGAACGCCCCGGCGCAGCCGCTCCTGATCGCCGCGGGCAGCGAGGACGGCATCCGCGACAGCGCGGTCCGGCTCGCCGAGGCCGCACCGGACGCCACCTTCTTCGAGATCCCGGGGCGCAACCACTTCAACGCCCCGACCTCGCCGGGCGGCACCGGGCGTACCGTCCCCGCCATGGACTACAGACTCCTCGGCAACAGCGGGACATCGGTGTCGACGCTGACCCTCGGCACCATGACGTTCGGCAGCGAAGCCGACGAACCCACCTCACACGCCATCCTCGACGCCTTCGTGGCCGCCGGTGGCACGCTCGTCGACACGGCGGACGTCTACTCCGGCAACGAGTCCGAGCGGATCATCGGCCGCTGGCTCGCCGCACACCCCACCGAGGCCGCACAGGTCGTCCTCGCCACCAAGGGCCGGTTCCCGCAGGGCGACGGCCCGAACGACCTCGGCCTGTCCCGACGACACCTGCGCGTGGCCCTCGACGCCTCGCTCGAGCGGCTCGGCGTCGACCACATCGACCTGTACCAGATGCACGCGTGGGACGCCCTGACCCCCATCGACGAGACCCTGCGGTTCCTCGACGACGCCGTGTCCGCCGGCAAGATCGGCTCCTACGGGGTCTCGAACTACCTCGGCTACCAGGTCACCAAGGCCGTCTACGAGGCGAAGGCCCACGGCTGGGCGCCGCCGGTCACCCTGCAGCCGCAGTACAACCTGCTCGTCCGCGACATCGAGCACGAGGTCGTGCCCGCCTGCCTCGACGCCGGCATCGGCCTGCTGCCCTGGTCGCCGCTGGCCGGCGGCTGGCTCTCCGGCAAGTACCAGCGCGACGAGGCCCCGACCGGCGCCACCCGCCTGGGCGAGAACCCGCAGCGCGGCATGGAGGCGTGGGAAGCCCGCAACGGTGACGAGCGCACGTGGGAGGTGCTCGACGCCGTCTCCGAGGTGGCCGACGCCCACGACGCCTCGAAGTCGCAGGTCGCACTCGCCTGGCTGCTGGCCCGGCCCGCGGTCACGAGCGTGATCCTGGGCGTCCGCACCCTGTCGCAGCTCGAGGACAACCTCGGTGCCGCGGACCTGGTGCTCACCGACGGCGAGCTCGACCGGCTGACCGACGCCAGCGCTCCCCGCATCGACGACTACCCCTACGGCACGGCCGGCGTCGCGCAGCGGGAGCGGAAGATCACCGGCGGACGCTGAGCCGGCGGGCGCTGAGCCGGCGGACGGTGACCGGACAGGACCGCTGCGCGTTCGTGCACATCGTGCGGATTTCCGCGGATGTGGGGTGCGGGTGTGGACGTGCGGGTCGGTGAGGTGTCATCCTCGTCGCACGACCGGCTGGTTACCGCGTCCAGCGCCCGGAACGCCCCCTGATCCGCGTTCCGTGTGCCGATGCCCCGGGCGAGACTTCGCCCGGGGCATCGCTCTGTCCACGGGAGCGCGAGTCCCCGTCACACGACCGCCGGCTGTGGTCCGTGGACCCGTTCCGGCGCCGAGAGCGTGCGCCCCGTTGCCCACGGCGCGAGCCGGGTGCGGTCGAGCAGGAGCGCGACGGTCCAGGGCACGACCGTCGCCGCGACGAACACGAGGGGCAGCGGGAGGACGGGCTCCGCGACCCAGATGATCGCTGCGTGGAGCAGCACCACGGTGATCCCGACCGACGCCAGCCGTGACACGACCGCGGCGGTGTGCCCGTGCACGAAGTCGTCGAGGGCGAGTCCGATCAGGACCAGCCCGCTGCACAGGACGATCGCTGTGACGACGCTGAGCAGGGGCGTGCCGAAGTCGGCCCGCTTGAGGTCGAGTGGCCGGCTGCCCAGCGCGACCGCGGTGCCACCGGCGACCAGGCACACCGCACCGACGAGTGCGGGACGTCCGATCCGTGGCAACCACCGGCGCGCGACCGACCCGGCCAGGACGAACACCAGGGCGGCGATCGCGGTACCGGCGCTCTCCGGCGGGAGCCGGACGACACCCGGCACGACAGTGGCGACGGTGACGGCTGCGAGCGCGACGGTCCACGGCACCCATGGTCGCCAGCGCTCGAGGAAGCGCAGCACGACCGTGGCGACGGCGAGGGCGGTGACGAACCAGAACGCCGAGTACGGCCGGCCGACGTACTGCCCGCCGAGGAACGGACGGAGCAGGTCGAGGGGCTGCCGGGCGGCGTCCGACGAGATCGCCCACGGGAACCACGCGAGGCTGATCACGACGAACCATCCCAGGTAGGGACGGATCAGCGTGCGCCACCGCCCCCGGACCTCAGCGCGCAGCGGTCGGCCGGGCTTCCAGAACCAACCGGTGAGGAAGAAGAACACCGGTACGTGCCACGGGTAGAGCGTGGCGACGGTGAACTCGTTCGTCCAGACGTGCCCGGCGACGACGGCGGTGACGCCGAGCACGCGGACGACGTCGATGCCTGCAGAACGCGATATGTCGACCATATGACAGATAGTATATCAGTGGCCTGAGAGTGAAGAGGGCCGGCAGCGGGACTTGAACCCGCAACCCCCGTATTACAAGTACGGTGCGCTACCAATTGCGCCATGCCGGCTGACGCCGCTCATCCTACCGGTGAGGGCGTCCGGGGCTCACTCGCCCGACTTCTCCGAGAAGTTCAGCGAGATCGAGTTCATGCAGTACCGGTCACCCGTGGGGGTGCCGAACCCGTCCGGGAACACGTGGCCCAGGTGCGAACCGCAGTTCGCGCACCGGACCTCGGTGCGGGCCATGCCGAGGGAGTTGTCCTCGATGAGCTGCACGGCGTCCGGGTTCACCGACTCGTAGAACGACGGCCAGCCGCAGCCGGAGTCGAACTTCGTGCCGCTCTTGAACAGCTCCGCGTTGCAGGCCGCACAGGTGTAGACGCCGGCGCGCTCCTCGTCGAGGAGTTCACCCGTCCACGGTCGTTCGGTCCCCGCCTGGCGGAGGACGGCGTACTGGTCCGGGGAGAGCTCCTCGCGCCACTGGGCGTCGGACTTGTCGACGTTGTATGCCATTGGTTCCTCCTGCTTCCGGCCGGGCTCTTCCGGGCACTCCCGACCACTTCACTAAACTCGCCACGATGTCCGAGCATTCCGTGCACCACGCCCGCTGGACCCGTCTGACGACGGACGAACTGTACGGCATCGTCGTCGTGCGCAACCGCGTGTTCGCGCTCGAGCAGCGGGTCACCGCCGAGGACTTCGACGGCCGTGACCGCGAGCCCGACACCGAGCACTGGTGGTTCGGCACGGACACCGATGCGGTTGGGTACCTGCGGCTCATCCGTCCGGCGGCCGACGAGGTCCACCCCGACGGCGCGGAGCCACCGGCGTGGGTGATCGGCCGGGTCGCGACCGACCCCGGACACCGTGGGCAGGGGATCGCCGGCCGGCTCGTCGCCGCCGTCCTCGACGAACACGGGCACGACCCGTTCGTCCTGCACGCCCAGGAGTACGTCGCCGCCCTGTACGAGCGGTACGGCTTCGTGCGGTTCGGGGAGCCGTACGACGAGGCCGGCATCCGTCACGTCGGCATGCACCGGCCCGGGCGCTGATGGACACCCGCGCCCGGTACGACGCGTACGCCGACCGCGTCCGGGTCGTCTCGCCGTCGTACGCCGCCTGGGCACGGTCGCTCGACGACTCCCTCGTCGCGCTCCTCGCCGAGGTCCCCGAGCAGCAGCGGCAGCCGGAACTGTTCTTCGCGGTCGCGCGGCGGCTGGGCGCGGACCCGTCGGACCCGGCTGCGCTGCGCGCGCTCGGCCTGGAGGCCCGCCCCGCGCTGGTCGCGGCCCTCGCCTCCGCCACGGTGCAGGCCAACGACCCGCAACGGCTCGCACCGGTCATCCCGCTTTTCGCGGCGCTCGCCGAAGGGTCCGCGCGTCCGCTCGGCCTGGTCGACGCCGGGGCCGCCGCCGGGCTGTGCTCGATCCCGGACCGGGTGACCCTGGACTACCGGGTCGGTTCCGGGGCCGCGGTCCTCCGGATGCACACGGCGGTCGCCGATCCCTCGGTCCGGCTGGTGGCGGACGCCTCCGGGGCCGTTCCCACACCCGCGACCGTCCCGATCAGGGTCGGCGCCCGGGTGGCGCTCGACCCGAACCCGATCGACCTGTCGGCCCCCGGTGCGTTCGACCGGCTGGTCGAGGCCGTCCCGCCCGAGGCGTCGGACCGGACCGCCCTGATGCGTCAGGCTGCGCGCGCGACGCTCGCCGTGCCTCCAGACCGGCTCGTCGGCGCCGTGCCCGGCGACCTCGACCGTGCACTGGACGCCCTGCCGGACGACGTCGAACCGGTGGTCCTGACCACCGGGACCCTGGTCTACGTGCCGGGTGCGGACCGGCAGCGGTTCGTGGACCGGATCCGTGCGCGGGGCGTGCACTGGATCGCCCTCGAACGCACCGGGATCCTGCGCGGGGTGGCGGCGACGCTGCCCGACGACGTCGACGCGGCCGACCCTGACGCCTTCGCGACGGTCTCGCTCGACGGCGTCGCGGTCGCCGTCTCCGACCCGTTCGGCACGCGTGTGCGCTGGTTCCGTGCGCCGAACCTGTGACCGGTGTTCGCGACAGTCCAGCGCCGTACCAGGGTCCGGATCGACTCCACCCCTACGATGTGCGAGACCCGTTACCCGATACGTGATCGGAACCGCCGTGACCAGCCCCACCGACGAACGCAGCGTCGACCAGCGCAGCGCTGATCAGATCGGTGCTGGCCAGCTCGGTGCTGACCAGCTCAGTGAGCTCGCGAAGCACGTGCTGTCGTTCGAGCAGGACCGGGCACGGCACGACCGCACGAAGGAAGCGGAGATCCGGGTGGAGTTCGAGATGTCGGCGGCGCGCTACTACCAGGTGCTGAACCGCGTGATCGACTCACCCGCGGCACTCGCGTACGACCCGCAGCTCGTGACCCGGCTGCAGCGGCTCCGTCACGCGCGCACCAGCGCCCGGGCGACGCGCAGCTTCGTCGCGCCCGGTGCAGCTCCCGAAGGACGTGAAGAGGAACGATGAGCACGAGATTCCCCCGAGACCGGTTCGACGACGTCGCCGACGGCCCGCGGGTCGGTGCGCACCGCGGGGCACAGCGTCGCGGTCGTGGCTGGATCGTCTTCGCCTGGGCGGCGCTCGCCACCGGCGTGCTCGTCGGCGTCGCGGTGCTCGCCCTCGCGGTGCTGAACGGCAGCTACTCCTTCAACGGATCCGATTCGCCCTCCACGTCCACGTCGACGTCCGCGACGGCGAAGCCCTCGGCGACGTCGAAGCCGTCCGCGTCCTCGTCCGCCGGATCGGGTTCGGCCGGGGCGGGCAGCGCCGCGGCCGCGACGCCGGCACAGCAGGGCACCACCACCGTCGTCGTCCTGAACGGCACGACCACCACGGGCCTCGCCAGCCGGGCGAGTGCGGCGCTGACCGGCGCCGGCTGGCAGGTCGCCTCCACCGGAGACGCCGGCACGACGGGCTCCACGTCGACGATCGTCTACTACCAGCAGGCGTCGCAGGCGGCGGTCGCGCAGGGCATCGCGAAGCAGCTCGGCGTCACGGCCGTGCAGCAGTCCGCGGCGTTCCCGAACGCCGACGTGAGCGTCGTCCTCGGCGCCGACTACGCCGGCTGATCCCGGTTCCACCGCGTTATTCGCGCATTGTGTGACGGCTGTGTTTCGGGCACGTTGATTTCTGACGGAATCGACGTGAAACAACGTCACACCTCTTGCCTGATCGGACCGGTTCGGTCAGAGTCCCATGCAGACGACGATCACGT
Source organism: Curtobacterium sp. WHRI 8282 (assembly GCF_040223925.2). Taxonomy (NCBI): domain Bacteria; kingdom Bacillati; phylum Actinomycetota; class Actinomycetes; order Micrococcales; family Microbacteriaceae; genus Curtobacterium; species Curtobacterium sp. WHRI 8282. Next base: position 288,056 of record NZ_JBEHCD020000001.1, on the reverse strand, counting down.
CGTTCCGCACTGCAGTACCAGGGAGCAAGAGATCATGGCCAACGGAACCGTGAAGTGGTTCAACGCTGAAAAGGGCTTCGGCTTCATCACCGTGGATGGAGGGGGCCAGGACGTGTTCGTGCACTACTCGGCCATCGACATGTCGGGTTACAAGGTCCTCGAGGAGGGCCAGGCCGTCGTGTTCGACGTCGGCACCGGGTCGAAGGGCCCGCAGGCAGAGTCCGTCCGCCCCGCCTGAGCACGACCACTTCCAGAACGCGCCGTCCCGTCAGGGGCGGCGCGTTCGTCGTGTGCGGGGACGGCGACCGGCGCGGGGAGCGTGACCGCGGCGGTGGTGCAGGGTCCGCCGGACGCGACGTGTCCTGGGAAGTCGTCACGAGCCTCCCGACTGTGTTGCACTCACACCCGGCGAGTGCCAGAATCGGCGTTGGCACTCGCTCACGCTGAGTGCCAGCACGACCCCCAAGACGACGTCCGGGAGGGACGAAAAACCACATGGCTAAGATCATTGCTTTCGACGAGGAGGCCCGCCGTGGCCTCGAGCGCGGCCTGAACCAGCTGGCCGACGCCGTGAAGGTGACGCTCGGCCCGCGCGGCCGCAACGTCGTCCTCGAGAAGAAGTGGGGCGCCCCCACGATCACGAACGACGGTGTCTCCATCGCCAAGGAGATCGAGCTCGACGACCCGTACGAGAAGATCGGTGCGGAGCTCGTCAAGGAGGTCGCCAAGAAGACCGACGACGTCGCCGGTGACGGAACGACCACCGCGACCGTCCTCGCCCAGGCGCTCGTCCGCGAAGGCCTCCGCAACGTCGCCGCCGGTGCCGACCCCGTGTCGCTCAAGCGCGGCATCGAGAAGGCCGTCGCCGCCGTCTCCGACCAGCTCCTCGCCAACGCGAAGGACATCGAGACCAAGGACCAGATCGCCGCGACCGCGTCGATCTCGGCCGCTGACCCGACCATCGGCGCGCTCATCGCCGAGGCCATCGACAAGGTCGGCAAGGAAGGCGTCGTCACCGTCGAGGAGTCGAACACCTTCGGCACCGAGCTCGAGCTCACCGAGGGCATGCGCTTCGACAAGGGCTACCTGTCGCAGTACTTCGTCACCGACCCCGAGCGTCAGGAAGCCGTCTTCGAGGACGCCTACATCCTGATCGTCAACTCGAAGATCTCGAACATCAAGGACCTCCTGCCGGTCGTCGACAAGGTGATCCAGGCGGGCAAGCAGCTCCTGATCATCGCCGAGGACGTCGACGGCGAGGCCCTGGCCACGCTCGTCGTGAACAAGATCCGCGGCATCTTCAAGTCCGTCGCCGTCAAGGCCCCGGGCTTCGGCGACCGCCGCAAGGCCATGCTGCAGGACATCGCGATCCTCACCGGCGGCCAGGTCATCTCGGAAGAGGTCGGCCTCAAGCTCGAGAACGCGACGCTCGACCTGCTCGGTCGTGCCCGCAAGGTCGTCATCACCAAGGACGAGACCACGATCGTCGAGGGTGCCGGCGACGCCGAGCAGATCGCCGGCCGTGTCCGCCAGATCCGTGCCGAGATCGAGGCGACCGACTCCGACTACGACCGCGAGAAGCTCCAGGAGCGCCTCGCGAAGCTCGCCGGTGGCGTCGCCGTCATCAAGGCGGGTGCCGCGACCGAGGTCGAGCTCAAGGAGCGCAAGCACCGCATCGAGGACGCCGTCCGCAACGCGAAGGCTGCCGTCGAAGAGGGCATCGTCGCCGGTGGTGGCGTCGCCCTCATCCAGGCCGGTGCCGTCGCACTCGAGGCCCTCGAGCTCGAGGGTGACGAGGCGACCGGTGCGAACATCGTCCGCGTGGCCATCGACGCGCCGCTCAAGCAGATCGCGCTGAACGCCGGTCTCGAGCCGGGTGTCGTCGCCGCCAAGGTCCGCGAGCTCGAGTCGGGTTGGGGCCTCAACGCCGCGACCGGCGAGTACGTCGACCTGATCGCTGCCGGCATCATCGACCCCGCCAAGGTCACGCGTTCGGCGCTGCAGAACGCTGCGTCGATCGCCGGTCTGTTCCTGACCACCGAGGTCGTCGTCGCCGAGAAGCCCGAGCGCACCCCTGCTGCTCCGGCTGGCGACCCGACGGGTGGCATGGACTTCTAAGTCCGTCTGACGGAAGGGCCCCGCACGCTGCGCGTGTGGGGCCCTTCCGTGTGTGGTGGCGGGGGGCCTTCCGCGTGTGCGGTGGCGGGGCCCGGGCGGGCGGTCACAACACCCCGCTCAGGTCCGCCGAGCGGTCACGAATCGTCGGCTCGGCCCGTTCCAGTCGACAGATCGTGACCGCTCGGCGGCGCAGGAGCGGGGAGTCGTGACCGGCTCGTGCGTGCGGCTTGCGCGTGTCCGGGGGTCGGCTCTCCCACACAGGAGGCCCGGCTCACCTCGTTCTCCACAGGTTGCGAGTGCGCGTGGTCGGCTCACGTTCCCCGCGACGACCATGACGGCATGTCAGCTCCCCGTCGCCTCCCTGCTCCGTTCGACCGCACCACCTTCCGCGTGGCCGATGCGGTCGGTCACGGCATCGATCCGGAACGACTCCGGCGCACCGACCTGGGAGCCCCGGTCCACGGTGTGCGTGCTCCGATCGACTCGGTGGACTTCATCGGCGCCGTCACCCTGGTCATGCGTCCCGACCAGTTCTTCAGCCACACGACGGCCGCCGCGATCTGGGGTGCGCCACTGCCGCAGTCGGTGCGCTCGGTCGGCCCGGTGCACGTCTCGACCGCGAGGGACGGGTGCCGGATGCGTCGGCCCGGCGTGGTCGCGCACCGGCTGGACCGGCCGAGGACCGTCGAACACCGCGGGTTCCCGGTCAGTGTCCCCGCGCAGATGTGGTTCGAGTGCGCCGGCGTGGTCGATCGGGACGCGCTGGTCGCGATCGGGGACCACCTCGTCGGACCAGCCGGGCTGGCGACGGCGGACGACCTCCGTGCGTCGATCCGCCCCGGCACACGCTTCGCGCTCGCTGCTCGGCGCGCGCTGGACCTCGTCCGGGCCGGGGCGGAGTCGCCGCAGGAGACCTGGCTCCGTCTGGCAGTGGTCGAAGCGGGGTTCCCCGAGCCGGAGCTGAACGTCGACGTGCACGATGGTGCGGGTCGGTTCCTCGGCCGCGTCGACATGGCGTGGTCGGAGTTCGGCATCGCGTTGGAGTACGACGGCGATCACCACCGCGAGCGCGACACCTTCCGACACGATCAACGACGGGACAACGGGTTCGTGGTGAACGACTGGCTCGTGATCCACGCGACGGCGTCGGACGCACACCGACCCGCGGTGTTGTTCGAGCGACTCCGACAGGCCTTCGAGGTCCGAGCGGTCGGAAGTCGTCGGCTGTCAGCGTGACGGCCGTGATCGCCACGCTGAAGATCTCGTCGCCGGGCGGTCACGACATGTCGACGGCCGCTCGCCGGCCGGTCACGAACTGTCGGTCAGCGGGCGCGCAGACGACAGATCGTGACCACTCGGCGGCGTCGGACGGGGTGTTGTGACCGCCCGGGACACGGGACGCCCACGGGACGCGAGCGCCGCGAGCGGCAGGGCCCCACGGCCCGTGCGGCTCAGGCGGAGAAGTCGCGGGGGAGCAGGGGGAGCCAGACGCGGAAGGTGGCGCCGCCGCCCTCGGTGTCGAAGACCTCGACCGAGCCGTGGTGCGCCGCGACGATGCCGGACACGATGGCGAGCCCGAGGCCCGAGCCGCCGGTGTCCCGGGCGCGGGAGGTGTCCGCACGCCAGAAGCGCTGGAAGATCTTCTCGCGCAGCTGCGGCGGGATGCCCTCACCGTGGTCGATCACGTCGAGGTGTGCCATGCCGCGCTCGTCGTCCACGCCGATGCCGATCTCGATCGGGTCGTCGTTCGCCGTGAACCGCATGGCGTTGCCCATCAGGTTCGTGACGATCTGGCGGATCTTGTTCTCTTCCGCCAGGACGATCGGCGGGCGCTTCGGCAGTACGACCGTGGGCAGCGGGGTGGTCTCGTCGGTCGGCGCGGCACCGGCGTCGATGTTCATGGCGCGGGTGCGACGGGCCCGGAGTCGGGCGATGGTCTGGCGCGAGAACGCGATCGGCCCGGTGGTGTTCGCCGAGGTGGGCGACACGGGCGGTGCTTCGCCGGAGTCCGGAGAGCCGATGGACGACGACGCCGACGGACGGACGGCCTGGGGCACGCTCTCGCCGGTCAGGGAGTCCTCGACGAGGACCTGGATCTCGCGGTCGGGGTTGGAGGCCATCGTGTCGAGCGCCGAGTCGCGGGCGATGGCGACGAGGTCGACCGGGCCGAGCTCGAGCGGCTTCGACTCGTCGATGCGGGCGAGCTGCAGCAGGTCCTGCACGAGCAGGCCCATCCGCTGCGCTTCCTTCTCGATGCGCTCCATCGCCTGGGCGACGTCCTCTTCCTTGCGCAGGGCCCCCATCCGGTACAGCTCGGCGTACCCGCGCAGGGACACCAGCGGCGTGCGGAGCTCGTGCGAGGCGTCCCCGACGAACCGGCGCATCTGGGCGATGGTGCGCTCGCGGTCCTCGAACGCGGAGTCGATCCGCTCGAGCATGACGTTGAGGGAGCGGTTGAGCCGGCCGACCTCGGTGTTCGGGGTGTCGGCCTCGAGGCGCTGGTTGAAGTCACCCGCGGCGAACCGCGCAGCGGTGTCCTCGACGTCGCGCAGCGGGTCGAAGGTCGCGGTGACGAGCAGGCGGGTGAGCATGGCGCCGAGCAGGATGACCGAGGCACCGAACCCGAGGAAGATCGCGGTGAACTTGCCGATCGTCTCGTCGGTGCCGGCACTGGAGACGGCGATGAGCACGTAGCCGGTCTCGGTGGTGCCGTCGGACTGGTTCTGCAGTGACGCCGGGATGATCTGGGCGCGCCACTCGTGGTTGTGCTGGCTGTCGTACAGCGAGATGCGCTGGTTCGACTGCGAGGCCTCGACCAGGGTGGCTTCACGGACGTCGGGTCGACTCGACGCCTTCGTCTGGCAGATCCGGTCACCGTCGGCGTCGTACGCGGCGACGTAGGCGCTCTGCGACACCACGACGGACAGCTTGCAGTACTGCTCGCCGTCACTGATGTTCTGACCCTCGAGCTGCTCGGTCGTCTGCTTGACCGTGTTGTCGAGCTGCTGCATGAGGTAGGTGGACAGCACCGTCATCGTGCCGAGTCCGGCGACGAGCAATCCGAGCGCGACGAGAAGCACCGTGATCCCGGTGATCTTGGTGCGCAGGGAGATCCCGTCCCACCAGTGGTTCATTCGCGTGTGCATGCTGCCCCAACGATAGACAGCGGTCGCCCGGTGAAACCGGACGACCGCCGTGAAGAGGTGATGGTGCTACGAGGCCTTGGACGCCTTCAGCATGTACCCGAAGCCGCGCTTGGTCTGGATGATCGGCTCGGCGGAGTACTGGTCGAGCTTGCGGCGCAGGTACGAGATGTAGCTCTCGACGATGCCGGCGTCGCCGTTGAAGTCGTACTCCCACACGTGGTCGAGGATCTGCGCCTTCGACAGCACGCGGTTCGGGTTGAGCATCAGGTAACGGAGCAGCTTGAACTCGGTGGGCGAGAGCTCGATCTGCGCGTCGCCGATCGTGACCTCGTGCGTGTCCTGGTCCATCGTGAGCTCGCCGGCGCGGATGATCGCGTCTTCCTCGTCGTTCATGGTGCGACGGAGGATGGCCTTGATGCGGGCGACGATCTCGTCGAGCGAGAACGGCTTGGTGACGTAGTCGTCGCCGCCGACGGTGAGGCCGGTGATCTTGTCCTCGGTGTCGTCCTTCGCCGTGAGGAACAGGATCGGCGACGTGTAGCCCGAGGAACGCAGGCGCTTGGTCACGCCGAAGCCGTTCATGTCGGGCAGCATCACGTCGAGGATGATGAGGTCCGGCTCTTCTTCCAGCACGGCGGAGATCGCCTGTGCCCCGTTGCCCACCGCACGCACGGCGAAGCCGGCGAAGCGCAACGAGGTCGTCAGGAGGTCGCGGATGTTCGGCTCGTCGTCGACGATCAGGATCTTGGGGCCATCGCTCATGGTCCTATCTTCTGACTGTTCCCTCGGGGTTTCCTGGGAGCGGTTCGTACGTCAGCCCACGGGCGTCTGGACCTGGTCGGCATCCAGGATCGTGTACGAGTAGCCCTGCTCCGCCAGGAACCGTTGCCGGTTCTGCGCGAAGTCCTGGTCGACGGTGTCCCGGGCCACGAGCGTGTAGAACGACGCGGGCAGGCCGTCCTTGTTCGGGCGGAGGAGCCGGCCGAGCCGCTGCGCCTCTTCCTGCCGGGACCCGAACGAGCCGGAGACCTGGATGGCGACGGTCGCGTCGGGCAGGTCGATCGAGAAGTTCGCGACCTTCGAGACGACGAGCACGTCGACCTCGCCGGACCGGAACGCGTCGTACAGCCGCTCCCGTTCGTCGACCGGGGTCGCCCCCGTGATCTCCGCGGCGTCGAGCGATGCGGCCAGTTCGTCGAGCTGGTCGATGTACTGCCCGATCACCAGGATCTGCTCACCGCGGTGCTTCTCGATGAGTTCCCGCACGACCGGGGTCTTGGCCGGGGACGTCGCGGCGAGCCGGTAGCGCTCGTCGTCGCTCGACGCCGCGTACTCCAGGCGGTCCTGGTGCGGCAGGTCGATGCGGACCTCGTAGCAGGAGGCCGGCGAGATGTAGCCCTGCGCCTCGATCTCCTTCCACGGGGCGTCGTATCGCTTCGGCCCGATGAGCGAGAAGACGTCGCCCTCGCGGCCGTCCTCGCGCACGAGCGTCGCGGTGAGGCCCAGGCGTCGGCGGGCCTGCAGGTCGGCGGTCAGCTTGAACACCGGCGCGGGCAGCAGGTGCACCTCGTCGTAGACGATGAGGCCCCAGTCGAGGGCGTCGAGGAGCGACAGGTGCGTGTACTCGCCCTTCCGGCGGGCGGTGAGGATCTGGTAGGTCGCGATCGTGACCGGCCGGATCTCCTTGACACTGCCCGAGTACTCGCCGATGTCCTCCGGCGCCAGGGTCGTGCGCTTGAGGAGCTCGGTGCGCCACTGCCGCGCCGAGACGGTGTTCGTCACGAGGATGAGCGTGGTCGCCTTGACGGTCGCCATCGCGCCCGCGCCGACGAGCGTCTTGCCCGCACCACAGGGCAGCACGACGACGCCGGAGCCCTGGGCGAAGAACGTGTCGACGGCCTGCTCCTGGTACGGCCGCATGTGCCACTCGGCCGTGTCCAGGTCGATCGGGTGGGGTTGGCCAGGGGTGTAGCCCGCCAGGTCCTCCGCCGGCCAGCCGAGCTTCACGAGCTCCTGCTTGATCTGTCCCCGCGCCCACGGCTGCAGCTCGACCTCGGTCGAGGACCGCATGTCACCGAGCAGCGGCTTGATGCGCTTCGACCGGATGACCTCGGCCAGCACCGACGGGTCCTCGGCGGTGAGGAGCAGGAGCGGCAGCCGCTCGAGTTCCTCGGTGGGGGAGTTCGCGATCACGGGTGCGTCGGGTCGTTCCTCGCGACGGATCACGAGCCGTCCGTAGCGCGAGACCGTGTCGCGGATGTCGACCGTGACGCTCTGCGGCACGGGGAACTTCGCGAAGCGTTCCAGGGTGTCGATCATCGCCTCGGCGTCGTGGCCCGCGGCGCGCGCGTTCCAGAGTCCGAGGCGGGTGATCCGGTAGGTGTGCACGTGCTCGGGAGCGCGTTCGAGCTCGGCGAAGGCCGCGAGCTCGTGGCGTGCGTCCTCGGCATCGGGGTGCGCGACCTCGAGGAGCACGGTGCGGTCGCTCTGCACGATCAGCGGTCCGTTCATGACCTGCCAGCCTAGCCGTCGGCACCTGCGTGCGGGTGACCGCGCGGCTCAGGCGTCGCTCTCGACCGACACGACGAGCGACAGCGGCAGGGTCCGCTCGACGTCGACGGCCGTGTCCCGCCCGCGGACGCGTCCGGCCGCGACCGAGGTCGGCACGATCGAGAACGGCCGCTCCGAGCCGTCCGGCATCCGGACGGTCACACGGATCGGCGTGCGTCCGCGCACGGCCAGGTCGATCTGCCGACCGAGCCACTCCTGCTCCGGCTCCGAGTCGCCGCGCTGCGTCGTCAGGCGGAGCCGTTCGACGAGTGCGTGCGCCGATTGTTCCGGCGAGCGTCCGGTGGGGCTGCGCCGGCCGGGAGGCCCGTGGTGCGCCTCGGGGCGGGCTGCGGTCGTCAGGACGGCCGGGTAGCGCTGGTCCTCGAGCGCGGTGTGCACGACGTGCGGCGGGTAGCGCGTGGTCAGCGTCGTCAGGTCGGGCCGCTCCCACGCGAGCTGCCGGAGCTCGGCGTCCACCCCGACGAGGTCGAGCTGGTCGGCGGTGCCGCGGACCTCGGTCCCGACGCCACCCGGCCCCCGGTCGACGACGATGCTGCCGTCGCGTCCGGCCACCTGGTCGATCAGGTAGGCGAGGGGCTGCGGGATCCCGGTCGCCGACAGCCGTCCGAGCAGGGACAGCAGGTCGTCGCGGGAGTGTCCGGCCCGGAACGCCGCGCGCAGGGTGTCCTCGGAGATGCGGTAGCGCGCCGCGAGGCCCGGCGCCTCGAGCACGGCGACGGTGCGCAGGGCGTCGTCGTCCACCGGCGCGAGCGGCCCCGGTGCGATGACGGTGAGGTCGTGCTGCAGGTAGACCCGCTCGACGGTGGCCGGCAGGTCGTCGGCGGCCTGCTCGGCGTCACCGTCGAGGAGCGCCCGACCGGTGCTCGTCACGATGCCGTCGACCGCCAGGCCGAGCGACGCCGCGGTGCCGGCGACGTCGAGCAGCAGGGCATCGAGCCAGCGGGACCCCGCCGGGTACGCCCAGCGCCCGAGCGGCACGAGGTCGCGCAGGTCCCCGTCGGCCAGGTCGAGCACCTGGTGCACGGCGGGCGGGAGCGTGTCCGACCACGCGGCCACCAGCGACACCCAGCGCTCCGGCCACCCGGCGAGCAACCAGGCGTGCCCGGCGTCGGTGACGATCCAGCGTCCGGTGTCGGGGTCGGCGAACCCGATGCCGTCGAGCAGCGCCAGGCGACCCGCGACGAGTTCGGCGTCGGTGCCGATGCGCTCGGCGAGGGTGCGGGCGAGCGGCATGCCGATCCCGCCCTTGACGAGTTCGCGGACCGCGCCGGCGTCGACCGCCCGCAGCAGTTCGGCGAGCACGGTCATCGTCGCGAACGCCTGCTCCGCGCCGGTGGTGCGCGCACGCTCGAGCGCCGCGGCGTCGAGGGCGGGAGCAGCGGGGCGGACCTGCTCCGGGCCTCCAGGCTGCTCGTCGAGCGAGGTGAGGTCGGGGTGGGCGGCCACGCGTGCGGCGACCGCGTCGTCGACTGCGCCGTCCTCGTCGGCGAGGCCGAGCTCGATCGCGGGGCCGAGCGCGTCGACGGCTCCGCCGTCACGCAGCGCGAGGATCGTCGCGCGCGGAAGGTGCTCGACGGCGGCGTCCACGGCGTCGTCGCTGCGGAGCGCCTCGGCGAGGTCGAAGAAGTCGGTGATGCGCTGCGGGCCCGTCTCGGCGAGTGCAGCGGTGGGGAGTCGCCTCGCCGCGACGAGGCGCTCGAGCGCATCGTCCGGCATCGCCCGGAGTCGGGCGGCGAGGTCGGCGGTGGTCGTCATCGTCCGGTGCCAGCGTCCGGGGCGGACGTCAGCGAGCCGTCCGGTTCGCTCGTGCGCGACGTGTCCAGGTGATGCCGAGGAGCGTGAAGACCAGCACCATGGCGATCGGGAAGCCGAAGAGCGGGATCGCCATGACCACCGGCCACGGCATCGCACCCTGGGCAGCCGGTGCGGTGAGCCACATGATGATCATCGCGACGAAGCAGAGCAAGCCGAGGATGATGATCCCACCGATCATGAACGCCAGAGCGCGTTCGGTACGATTGAACGTCACCGGGGGTTCTGCGGAGTCCTGCGGGTTCCCGGTTGATCGGGTCGGCTTGGCCATCGACCCAGGATATCCGACGCACCACGGCCGTACCACGACCTCGAGGAGTCCACGCATGCCCACCGGCAAGGTCAAGTTCTACGACGACGACAAGGGCTTCGGCTTCATCACCGGAGACGACGGCGACCAGGTGTTCCTGCACGCGTCCTCGCTGCCCGACGGCGTCGTGACCGTCAAGGCCGGCACGCGGCTGGAGTACGGCGTCGTCCAGGGCAAGAAGGGGTCGCAGGCGTTGTCCGTGCGGCTGCTCGAGCCCCAGCCGTCGCTGTCGCGGATGACCCGTCGCTCCGCGGACGACATGGCCGTGATCGTCGAGGACCTGGTGAAGGAACTCGACCGGATCAGCGGAGACCTCCGCCACGGCCGCTACCCGAAGAACGGCGATCGCATCGCCGCCATCCTGCGGCACGTCGCAGACCAGTTGGAGGCGTGACCCCATGACCGAGTCCGAGACAGCAGGGGCCGAGACGGCTCCCGACGCAGCGTCGACCGACGCAGCGTCGACCGACGCAGCGTCGACCGACGCAGCGTCGACCGACGCAGCGTCGACCGACGCAGCGTCCATCGACGCAGCGTCCATCGACGCAGCGCCCATCGACGCAGCGCCCATCGACTACACCGACCTGGCGCGCGAGGCGTTGCTCGAGGTCACCCCGGAGTCGACCGTCGGTGCGCCCGTCGGCACCGTGGACGAAGGGGACGGCGTCGTGTCCGTCCTGTTCGCCAACCGGCTGCCCGGCTACCCCGGGTGGCGGTGGACCGTCAGCGTCGCCAAGGTCGGCGACGACGAACCGACCGTCCTCGAGGTCGAGCTGATGCCCGGGGACGGCTCGCTCGTCGCGCCCGAGTGGGTGCCGTGGTCCGAGCGACTGGCCGAGTACCGGGCCGCGCAGGAGCACGAGGGCGAGGACGGCGCCGAGGACGCGTCGGACGAGGACTCCGACGAGGAGGACTACGACGACGAGTCCGATGACGACGAAGACGACGAGGACTCGGACGAGGACGACGACTACGACGACTCGGATGACGACGAGGACGACGACGAGTCGGACGACGACGATGACGATGACGATGACGACGAGTTCGACGCCGACGAGGACGACCTCGACGAGTCGGACGACGACGACATCGAGGGTGTGGACGTCGATGCGCTCGCCGATGTGAGCGACACCGACACCGACACCGAGGACGAGGCCCCGCAACCGCCCCGTCGCCGCCGTGCCCGCCGCGTGCAGCCGTTCGAGCCCGACGCCGATCTCGAGGTCGACCAGCTCGACGCCGGCGAGGCCGACCCGGGCTTCCACCGCGCCTGACCCGGACCGACGAACGGGCCCGGCACCACCGATCCGGTGGTGCCGGGCCCGTCCTCGTTCCGGCGGGTGTCCCCGAGGTCAGCGCAGGGCGTCGATCGTGAAGTCGATCGCGCGCACGAGCTTCGCGACGTCGTCCGGGTCGATCGCGGTGAACGTCGCGACGCGCAGCTGGTTGCGGCCGAGCTTCCGGTACGGCTCGGTGTCGACGATGCCGTTCGCACGCAGGGTCGCGGCCACGGCCTTGGCGTCGATCGAGTCGTCGAGGTCGATCGTGGCGACGACCTGGGAGCGAGCGGCGGGGTCGGTGACGAACGGGGTCGCCCAGGCGCTGGCCTCGGCCCAGTCGTAGATCGTCGACGACGAGGTCTTCGTGCGGAGGTCCGCCCATGCCAGGCCACCGGACTCGTTCATCCACCGCACCTGCTCGTCGAGGAGCAGCAGCGTGGAGATCGCCGGGGTGTTCAGGGTCTGGTTCAGGCGCGAGTTGTCGACGGCGTTCTTGAGCGACAGGAACTCCGGGATGTACCGGTCGGAGGCGGCGATCCGCTCGACCCGCTCGATCGCGGCGGGGGAGAGCAGCGCGAGCCACAGGCCGCCGTCCGAGGCGAAGTTCTTCTGCGGGGCGAAGTAGTAGACGTCGGTGGCGCTGACGTCGAACAGGGCGCCACCGGCGGCGCTGGTCGCGTCGACGACGGTGAGGGCGCCGGCGTCACCGGTCGCGCGGACCACCGGGGCCATGACACCCGTCGAGGTCTCGTTGTGCGGGTAGGCGTAGACGTCCACGCCCTCGACCGGTTCGAGTGCGGCGAGGGAGCCACCCGGTGCCTCGACGACGTGCGGAGCCTCGAGCCACGGGGCCGCTGCGGCCTTGGCGAACTTCGACCCGAACTCGCCGAAGGACAGGTTCTCGGCACGGCGCTCGATGAGGCCGAACGCGGCGGCGTCCCAGAACGCGGTCGAGCCGCCGTTGCCGAGGACGACCTCGTACCCCTCGGGGATCTGGAACAGGTCGGCGAGGCCGGAGCGGACGCTGCCGACCAGGTCCTTCACGGGCTTCTGGCGGTGCGAGGTGCCGAGGATCGTGGCGCCGCGCGTCACGAGGGACTCGAGCTGGGCGCCGCGGATCTTCGACGGACCGCAGCCGAAGCGACCGTCGGTGGGGAGGAGTTCGGCCGGGATGACGATGTCTGCCATGCACCGATCCTACCGACGACGATCCGCCTGCCCGAGCCCGTGTACCGGCCGGACGGGGAGGGTTCGACCCGCCCGTCCACCGCGTCGGATGACCCTTTCTCACGTGCACCCGGGCGCCGGTCGGTGTTCGTCGGTGCGAACAAGTAGTGTGGTCGGCGCTGGGCCCAGACATGAGAGGCGGACCGTGACCGATCTCGTCGACACCACGGAGATGTACCTTCGCACCATCCTCGACCTCGAGGAAGAGGCGATCGTGCCGCTGCGCGCGCGCATCTCCGAGCGCCTCGGACACTCGGGCCCGACGGTCTCGCAGACCATCGCCCGCATGGAGCGCGACGGCCTGGTCGTCGTCTCCGGTGACCGCCACCTGGAGCTCACCGACGAGGGTCGTTCCCGTGCCACCCACGTGATGCGCAAGCACCGTCTGGCCGAACGCCTGCTGGCCGACGTCATCGGACTCGACTGGGCCTTCGTGCACGACGAGGCCTGCCGGTGGGAGCACGTCATGAGCGAGCAGGTCGAGGTCCGCCTGCTCGAGATGCTCGGCAACCCGACGGAATCGCCGTACGGCAACCCGATCCCCGGACTGGCCGAGATCGGTGGCCCCGCGGCCGCCGGGTTCCTCGACGGTGTCCAGAACATCGTCGCCGCGACCGAGGGCACCGACGCCGTCACGACCGGGGTCGTCCGACGCCTGGGCGAGCCCGTGCAGTTCGAACCGGAGCTCCTGCACCAGCTCCGCACCGCCGGGGTCATGCCCGGGCGCATGGCGAGCGTGCAGCGTGCGGGCGCCTACGTCGCGGTCCGCGTCGAGGGCGAGGACTCGGGCATCGAGCTGCCCATCGAGGTCGCGCAGCACGTCTACATCGAACGGGACTGACCGTTCCTGTTCCTCCCTGAGAGTCTTTACCGTTTCGTTACCCACGGGGCGTTTGGTCTCGACACGGTAACGACGCCTCCGTACACTCGTCCGAGTCGCCGCGCTGCCCCTGAGCCGGAGACCCGTGGCAGGACGTCTCGAACCCGTCTCCTGCCTCGATCGGAAACGATGACGAACGGATGGGGTTGCACACCGCCGGACACCCACGGCGGCGTGATGACGAGACGTTGGAGAACCACCTCTTGACGCAGACCGGTACCGCCGCGGACGACCAGACGCCCGCGAACCCGACGAACACCGAGAACGCCACCACCGCCCCGCTCACCCGGCGGGCCGTGCGCGAGACCGAGGGCCGCCCGGTCCGCAAGGTCGTGCCGGTGCGCTCCGCCCCGCTGCCCGGTGGTCGTCGTGCCGCGCAGGCCGCGGCCGCAGCGAACACCGCCAAGGCCAGCTCGTCGTCGCGCAAGCGCAAGTTCCTCGCGCCGGTCGTCCTCACCGTGGCCGTCGGCATGTTCGGTACGGTCGCGGTCGCCCCGGCCTTCGCAGCGACGACCTCGAGCAACTCGACCGCCGCCGCCGACGCCCAGCGTCAGGTCCGGGCCACGCAGAGCCAGGAACTGTCGGTCTCCGACGCCGTGGCGCTCGCCGACACGAGCCGTGACGGCTTCGGCGCGACCTCCACCGCGACGCTCGACGCCGAGAAGGCCGCCAAGCAGGCCGCCGCCGACCAGGCCGCCGCAGCGAAGGAAGCCGCCGAGCAGGCCGAGCAGACCCAGTCCGCCCGTGCCGCGACGGCGAAGCAGTACTCCTCGTACACCGGACCGACGGCCGCCGAGTACGCGGCCAGCTCGTCCGCCGCCGACACCCCGTTCTCGCTGCCGGCAGTGGTCGCCACGGGCAAGCAGTACATCGGCACCCCCTACGTCTTCGGTGGCGCGGACCCGTCGGGCTTCGACTGCTCGGGCTTCATCATGTTCGTGTACGCCCAGTACGGCATCAACCTCGCGCACTCGGTGCCGCTGCAGGACCAGGCCGGCACCACGATCCCCGAGTCCGAGGCGCAGCCCGGTGACGTCGTCATCTTCAACAACGAGGCGCACGACGGCTTCTACATGGGAAACGGCATGATCATGGACGCCCCGAAGCCCGGTGGCACCGTGCAGATCCGCCCGATCTGGACCAGCGACTACCACATCGTCCGTTTCGGCATCTAGCGACCACTGCCCCTCCGGCGTGTGAACTTCACCGGAACCGGCCCGCGCACTCTCGTGCCGGGCCGGTTTCTGGGTTAACCTGACGCTGCACCGGTCCGCACCGGCGCGAACAGGAGACCCTCATGTCGATGTTCCGCACGACCCGCACCATGGGTCGGCGCGCGCGCGTCGACATATGGTCGAGCACAGCCTGCGTGCACGAGCACGCCCCTGCATGACGAGAGCACTGCCCATCCGGGTGGTGCTCTTCGTGGTTCCAGGGGTGTGAACAGGTCGTCCTCACCCGTTCGCGTCGTCGGTCCGACGCACCCGCAGCGCCTGGAAGCCGTCCAGGCACGTCGGAAGGGAACCCATGCGCACTCTCGTCCTCAACGCCGGTTACGAGCCCCTCGCGGTGATCTCGTTCCGACGAGCCCTCGTGCTGGTCATGAACCAGAAGGCCGCCATCGTCGCCGCCGACGTCGAACACCCGGTCACCGGGTCGACGTCGAGCTACGACCGTCCGTCCGTCATCATCCTCACCCGCTACGTGCGCATCCCGCACTCGAGGCTCGTGCCGGTGTCCCGTCGCGGTGTGCTGCGTCGGGACGGCAACCACTGTGCCTACTGCGGCCGCCACGCCACCACGATCGACCACGTGCAGCCGCGGTCGCGCGGTGGGCAGGACTCGTGGGACAACCTCGTCGCCTGCTGTCTGGCCTGCAACAACACCAAGGGCGACCGCACCCCGCAGGAGATGGGGTGGCGTCTCCGGTTCCCGCCGAAGGTGCCGCACGGGTCCTCGTGGGTCGTGCGCGGCATCGAGCGTC
The DNA here is from genome assembly GCF_040223925.2 of Curtobacterium sp. WHRI 8282. Taxonomy (NCBI): domain Bacteria; kingdom Bacillati; phylum Actinomycetota; class Actinomycetes; order Micrococcales; family Microbacteriaceae; genus Curtobacterium; species Curtobacterium sp. WHRI 8282. The sequence continues at coordinate 272,728 of NZ_JBEHCD020000001.1, read as the reverse complement.
CGCAGGCGGAGTGGGACGAGTACCTCGTGGCCGCGTAGCGGCCGCCGCGGCGCGCCGCGTGTCGGACTGGAGGCCCGTGGCGGGCACGGCCACGGGCCTCCAGTCCGTCCCGTCGCGCGTTCACGGCGCTCGGAGCGATCCGAGTTCGCACTACGCTGACGTGAGGACGAGTCACCACGTGCCCCGACGACCGAGACCCGCGAGGACAGCATGGCCGCAGGAACAGAGCGCTCGACCGACACGGCAGCCGGTCGGAACCCGTGGCAGCGGTTCTGGAACCGCGGCGGCTGGTGGCGCGCGGTGCTGGCCGTCGTCCTCTACCTGGCGGTCTACGAGGGGCTCGGCTGGCTGAACGCCCACACCCTCGCCAGCGGCATCACCGCGGACGAGGTGTTCGCCACACCCCGCGGGGTCATCGTGGGCGTCGCCCTGCCGATCATCGTGATGGGGCTGCTCACCCTGGTCTTCGTCCGCACGCTCGGATGGGGACGCGAGGTCTTCGGTCGCCAGCCACTGCCCGGACGCGGGTGGATGTGGATCGCCGTCGTCCTGCTGCTCGTCCCGATCGTGATCCGGCTCGTCGCGACGAACTGGTCGTCGTACTCGGTCTCCGTGGTCTTCGCGGTGCTCTTCCTCGGTCTCTGCATCGGGTTCGCCGAGGAGCTCATCGCCCGTGGCGTTGCCGTGAACCTCCTCCGACGCGGGCACCACACCGAACGCACCGTCGCGCTGCTGTCGTCGCTGCTGTTCGGGTTGATGCACGCCTCGAACGCCATCGGAGGGACACCGCTCGTCACGGTGGCCGTCACGGTCGTGTACACGTTCGGCGCCGGCATGATGTTCTACCTGTCTATGCGGGTCACGGGCAGCATCGTCCCCGCGATGCTCCTGCACGCGGCGACCGACCCGACCACGATCCTGGCGACCGGTGGCATCGACACCACCGCTGCGGCCGCCGGTGACGCCGGGCTGATCGGCTTCGCGGGGATCTTCAACTTCGCCTACCCGGTGCTCGCACTCCTGGTGCTCTTCTTCATCAAGGGCCGAGTCAGCAGCTCCGACCCCGAGACCCACCAGACCGGAGCAGCAGCATGAGCACCGACCCCATCTCATCGACCACAACCGACCGACTGCCTGCTTGGCGTCGTGAGGTTCCGCGGCTGTTCTGGATCGCGCTCGTGGCCTGCGTGGTCTACGTCCTCATGGCCGCCGGCGTGGGGAACCTGCTCAGCGCCGTCGTCGACGGGGAGCACCACCCGATCGCGGACTGGCTCGTCGGCACCTGGGTCCCGGTCGGCATCATGGTCGTCGCCGGAGTGTTCTTCGCTCGGCGCTCGGGTTGGTGGAACGACATCTGGCACGAGCGCTCCGTCGCCGTCGGGCAACCCCGGCGCTGGTGGTGGCTTGCAGCGCCGGCTCTGTCGCTGACCGGCACGGCCATCCTGTTCAGCCTCGTGCCGTGGTCCGAGGCGTCGGCCGGGATCATCGTCGTCGTGCTCATCGGTGCGCTCGGCGTCGGCGTCGGCGAGGAGCTGTTCTTCCGCGGGATCCTCGTCACCGCGCTCCGCGCACACCACTCCGAGTTCGTCGTCCTCATCGTCTCCTCGGTGATGTTCGGCCTCGCCCACGTGGTCGGCTTCGTGATCGCCGGACTCCCGCTCGGCCTGGTCCTGTTCCAGGTTGCGTTCCTCAGCATGGACGGAGCGCTCTTCTACGCGGCCCGCCGCGCCACCGGGAAGCTGTGGGTGCCGATGCTCCTGCACGGGCTCAACGACGCCGCGCTGTTCCTGCAGACCGCGGGCCGCGACCACGAGGGCGCCGAGCCCCCGGCAACCGCCGGAGTCATCGAGATCATCCTGATCGCGCTCTCGGTCGCGATCGCGATCAGCGTGGCGCGCGAGACACTCCGCAGCCGCCGGGAACGCCACACAACCACCGGCGGCGGCGAGACCGCATGAAGTGACCGCGACTGACGGGCATCGAGCGCCGGGGGCGTCGAACGCACCAGGTGACGGACGGGAGGCCCGTGACGGCCCCGCCACGGGCCTCCCGTCCGTCGTGCGTCGTCGGGCCGGATGCGCCACGGCGACGGACCGGAACGCTCGCAGAACGCCACCTGAACGCAGGCTCGCGCCTGTCCGGACAGGTTGGCGGCCGGGTGGGCCGCGCTGCTAGCGTCCGTCCCGACAGCGCCTAGGGTTCCGGGACTCCCCGTCCGACTGGTCCGAGCGGCGCCACGGTCCGCCACCGAACGCGGGCCGTCATCTGAACGGACAAAAGCCTGGAGGACCTCGCCCGTCGCGCCGCGCGCCGGGCAGAAGGTCCTGCCGTGACACCGCTCGCCGTCCTCCTCGTCCTGTCCGCCGCGGTCGCCCACGCGGGGTGGAACGTCATCGCCCACGGGGTGAGCCGGATCGGGATGCCGTTCCTGTGGCTCGGCGCGGTGTCGAGCGTGGTGGCCTGGATCGGTGTGGTCCCGTTCACCGGGGGACTCGGCGACGCGGACCCCGGCGGGTTCGTGCTCGGCGTCGCCGCATCCGGGGTGCTGCACGTCCTGTACATGCTGGTGCTGCAGCGCGGGTACCGGGTCGGGCGGCTGTCGACGGTGTACGCCACGGCGCGGGGGACCGGGCCGACGATCAGCGTCGTCCTGGCGATCGTGCTCCTGGGTGAGCGCCCGCACTGGATCGCCCTGGTCGGCGGGCTCCTGGTGCTCGTCGGTGTGGTCGCCGTCGGGCTCGCCGACCGGGGGACGACGTCGACGGAGCTCCCGCCGAGGCGGATCGACCCCGGGCTCGTCGCAGGTCTGCTCACCGGGGTGGCGATCGCCGCGTACACGATCTGGGACGCCTACGTCGTCCGCGACCTCGGCGTCGCGCCGGTCGCGTTCATGGTCGGGTGCACGGCGGTCGAGGTCGTGTTCTTCGGATTGGCCCTCGGGTCGCGGCGGCGCGAGGTCCTGCCCGTGCTGCGGCAGCACTGGCCGCGGGTGCTCGCGTTCGGGGTGCTGTCGCCGCTGTCGTACATCCTCGTGCTGGTCGCGATCGGCATCGCTCCCGTGGCGCTCGTCGCCCCGATGCGTGAGGTGAGCGTCGTGCTCGTCAGCCTGTTCGGGGTGCTGGTGCTCCGCGAGGGCCGTGCGCTCGCCCGGGTCGGTGCCGCGGTGGTCGTGCTCGGCGGCATCGCGCTGCTCGCGCTCTGACGACGACGACGACGACGGCGACGGCGACAGCGACGCGACTGCTGCGACGGCGGCCTGTCCGGACAGGTGCCAACCGAGTTCACCTGCCGTCCACGCCGCGTGTACCGGGACGGAACTCCGCTCCACCGGTCGGCTGCGACAGTTGCGGTCGTCCGCACCGGACCCGCCCCCCGAACCGCCCGAAAGGTCATCATGCCCATCTCCGCACGCAAGTCGCTCGTCGCGCTGGCCGGCGCCCTGGCCTTCGTCGCCACGCTCAGCTCCTGCTCCGCAGGCTCCACCGCCGCGACCGGGGACAGCAGCCCCGCAGGTGGCTCCGACGCCGTGCAGTACGCCGCGGACGAGAACACCATCGTGTTCGGCGTGGTCCCCGACTCCGTGGACACCGAGACGAACTACCAGCCGCTGATGGACTACATCGCGAAGGAGACCGGCAAGAAGGTCGAGTATCACGAGTCGACCGACTACGCCGCGCTCATCGAGGCGTCCGTCGCGGGCAAGATCGACGTCGCGTCGTTCTCCGGGTTCACCTACGTCACGGCGAAGAACAACGGCGCGAAGATCACCCCGATCTCCTCCATCATCACCGCCGAGGGGCAGAAGCCCGGGTACTACTCCGAGGCCATCGTGCCGAAGGACAGCGACATCGACTCGCTGAAGGACTTCGCCGGCAAGAAGGTCTGCTTCGTCGACCCCTCGTCGACCTCGGGCTACCTGTTCCCGAGCTACAACCTGCTCAAGGCGGGCGTCGACCCGAAGACCGACGTCACCCCGGTGTTCGCCGGCAAGCACGACGTCAGCGTCCAGAAGGTCGCGGCGGGCACCGAGTGCGACGCCGGGTTCGCCGAGGACAGCGAGGTCGAGAAGAACGACGACGTGCGCGTCGTCGCCAAGACGATGGTCCCCGGCGCCCCGATCGTCGTCTCCGACACCCTGCCGTCGGCCGAGAAGGAGACGCTGACGAAGGCACTGTCCGACGTCACCATCGACCAGATCATCGACGCCGGTGTCACCAGCGCCGACAGCGACGGCTTCCGCAGCGTCTTCTACGGCACCAAGCCCGTCGACGACGAGTACTACGACCTGATCCGCGACATCTGCAAGACGACGAAGTCGACCACCTGCCAGGCCTGACCCGGCGACCGCGAGACGGCAGCCCGAGGAGCACCATGACGAACCACGCACCGGTCGGTACCCCGGCCGTCGAGATCACCGGCCTGACGAAGCGCTTCGGCGACACGACGGCCTTGCGCGACGTGTCGCTGCGCGTCGGGCAGGGCGAGGTCGTCGTGCTGCTCGGGCTGTCGGGCTCCGGCAAGAGCACCCTGCTCCGGCACGTCGACGCGCTCGAGCTCCCGACGTCCGGCAGCGTCCGGGTGGACGGGACCGAGGTGCACCGCCTGACCGGGCGTCGTCTGCGCGAGCTGCGGAGCCGCGTCGGGTTCGTGTTCCAGCAGTTCGAACTCGTGCCGGCGCTCACCGTGCTCGAGAACGTGCTCACCGGAGCACTCGCGACCCTCCGCGGCCCGCGGCTCGGCCTCTGGTCGTACCCGCGCGGCCTCCGTCGCACCGCACTCGGGCACCTCGACCGCGTCGGACTGCTCGACCGCGCCTACCAGCGGGCCGACACCCTGTCGGGCGGGCAGCAGCAGCGCGTCGCGATCGCCCGGGCCCTCATGCAGGACCCGACGGTGCTCCTGGCCGACGAACCGGTCGCCTCGCTCGACCCGGAGTCCAGCGGGCAGGTCATGCGCCTCATCCGCGAGATCGCCGCCGACCGTGGGCTGACGGTGCTCTGCAGCCTGCACCAGGTCGACCTGGCCCTGTCGTGGGCGGACCGGATCATCGGGCTCCGGCACGGCGAGGTCGTGCTCGACACCAGGACCGACGGCCTCGGCAAGTCGGAGGTCATGGAGATCTACGGGCAGGTCGCGACGAGCACCGACGAGTTCGCCACCATCGAGGCCGAGCTGCACGCACTCGACGCGGGGGAGCGGACCTCGTGACGACGCTCGACACCCGACCCGGAACCGCGGCGGCGCTCGCCGAGGACGTGGCCCGTCGGGCACCCCGCCGCCGGGTCTCGCCGGAGCGCACCGCTGCGGTGCTGACCCTCGTCGCCCTCGGCGTGCTGGCGTGCGTCGCGGTCGCGCGGGTCGACATCTCGATCCCGAACATCATCGCGTCGTGGTCGAACGCCGAGCACTTCTTCCAGCGTGTGGGGACCATTCGGTTCCCGGAAGCCCCGGTGCTGCTGCAGCAGACCGCGCTCACCGTCGGGCTCGTCCTGCTCGGCACCCTGCTCGCCGCCGCGCTGAGCGTCCCCGTCGCGTACCTGGCGGCAGCGAACACCAGCCCGGGCCGCGGGTGGGTGGCCGCCGCGCGGTTCGTCAGCGTCCTGACCCGGGCCGTGCCGGACGTCGTCCTCGCGATGGTGTTCGTCCTGGTCTTCACGATCGGTCCGCTGCCCGGGATCCTGGCGATCGGCATCCACTCCGTCGGGATGATCTCGAAGCTCTTCGCGGACGCCATCGAGCAGATCGACGAAGGACCGCGCAACGCGATCCGGGCAGCCGGGGGGAGCCGTGCGCAGCAGTTCACCGCCGGGGTGCTCCCGCAGGTGCTGCCGTCGTGGGTCGCGACGATCCTGCACCGCAACGACATCAACCTGCGCGGGTCGGTCATCCTCGGGTACGTCGGCATCGTCGGCCTCGGCCGCGAGATGTCCTTCGCGTTCAAGTCGCTCGACTACTCACTCGGCATCGGGTACGCCATCGTCATCTTCGGCCTGTGCGTCCTGATGGAGATCGTCTCCAGCTCGGTTCGCGCCGCCATGCTCGGTGTGGCCCCGGCCGGGCGCGGCATCGGTGCCACGGCTGCCCGTCGGTGGATGCGTCGGCGGGACCGCCAGCGAGCCGAGGCCGTACCGGCCACGCGGCGACCGGTCGCTGCGACGGTCGAGGGCACCCTCCGTCGTCCGTGGACCCCCGTCCGGGTCCGGAACGCGATCTGGTGCTGGGTCGCCCTGGCCGTCGTCGTCGGCAGTGTCGTGGTCTGCGACATCGCCTGGGGTGGCCTGGTCACCGTGTGGGGCAAGATCCCCGCCGTCGCCGTGCAGTTCTGGCCGCCGTCCTTCGGCAGCTACGGCGCCGGCATCATGTTCGGCGCGATGTTCGACACCGTCGCGATCGCCCTCGCCGCGACCGTCCTCGCGCTGCTGCTCTCGCTCGTCATCGGGTCCCTCGCCGCCCGCAACGTCGCTCCCGGGCGCGGGGTCCGGGGCGGCGCACGGCTGCTGCTCGTCGTCGTCCGCGGGATCCCGGAGACGATCCTCGCGGTCGTGCTCATCGTCGTGACGGGGCTCGGTGCGCAGGCGGGGACCCTCGCCCTGGCGTTCGGTGGCATCGGGCTCCTCGGCAAGCTGATCGCGGACTCGCTCGAAGAGGTCGCTCCCGGGCCCGAGCGCGCCGTCACCGCCACCGGCGCGGGTCGCCTGCAGCGCTACGCCTCGGCGACGGTGCCGCAGGGGTTCCGCGCGATGCTCGGGCACACCTTCTACCTGCTCGACACGAACATCCGTGCGGCGACGATCCTCGGCATCGTCGGAGGTGGCGGCATCGGCTACTACCTCCTCAATGCAGCGCAGGGATCGAACTACGCGTCCGTCACCGCGATCGTCCTGCTCATCCTGGTCACGGTGCTCGTCACCGAGGGCCTGGCCATGTGGCTGCGGCGGGTGTTCCGGTGAGCGCGACGGAACGGTACGACGTCGTCGTGGTCGGCGCGGGCATCGTCGGGCTCGGCATGGCCTACGAGGCACTCCGGCAGGGCGCCCGCGTCGCGGTGGTCGACCGTGCGGCCGCGGTCGTCGGTGCGAGTGTCCGGAACTTCGGGCACGCCTGCGTCACCCCGCAGACCGGGGAGGCGGCCGGGTACGCGCAGGAGGCACGCCGCCGCTGGCTCGAACTCGCGCAGCTCGCCGGGTTCACGGCGCGCGAACGCGGTGCACACGTCGTCGCCCGTCGCCCCGAGGAGCTGGCGGTGCTCGAGGAGTACCGCGACTCCGGCGCGGACCTGCGGCTGGCCGACGCGGCCGAGATCGCCGCGGCGGTTCCGGTCGACCCCGGCTCGGCCCTCGGCGGCGCGCACCTCGCGCACGACCTGCAGGTCGACCCCCGGGAGGCGGCACCCGCGATCGCGCGCTGGCTCGCCGGGCAGGGGGTCACCTTCCACTGGCGCACCCCCGCGCTCGAGGTCACCACCGGCGCCGTCCGCACCGGTCGTGGCGTCGTGGAGGGGACCCGGATCGTCGTCTGCACCAACCACGACCTCGACCAGCTCTTCCCGGAGCTCGCCGAGTCGATCGGCCTGGTCCGCTGCCGGCTCCACATGCTGCGTGCGACGATCCCGCTCGCCTTCCCGCTCGCCACACCGCTGCTGACCGGGTGGTCGATGCTGCGCTACTCGGGGTTCGCCGCGATGCCCGGAGCGGGTGCCCTGCGGGACCGGCTCGCCGCCGACCTGCCCGAGGGGATCCGCTGGGACCTCAACCAGATGTACACGTCGCCGCCGGACGGCAGCGTCATCGTCGGCGACACCCACGAGCGCGGGGTCGATGCGCCGCCGTTCCAGGACGAGGACGGCTTCCGGCTGCTCGTCACCGAGACCGAGCGGCTGTTCGGTGCGCCGGTCTCCGTGGTCGACCGGTGGCAGGGCGTCTACGCCTCGGCCCCGGGGCGGGAGTTCCTCATCGACCAACCGGTTCCGGGCGTCGACGTCGTGACGGTCACCACGGGCATCGGTATGACGACCGGCCTCGGCATCGCGCCGACGGTCCTCGGCTGACCCCGGTGGTCTTCGGCGGGGGAGACCGTCAGTCGCGGAACAGCCGCTGCCGGCCGTCGCGCCAGACACCGACCACACGGTCCTCGCGCACGGCGACGAAGTCCGCACGGCGACCCGGTGCGAGGAGCCCCCGGTCCGGAAGCCCGACGTGTTCCGCGGGGTTCCGGGTGACCGTCGCGACGAGCTCGGCGAACGGTGCGACCCCGGCGGTGGCGGCCGCTCGCAGCCCCGGCAGCAGCGACCCGAGCTGGTAGTCCGACGCCACCACGTCGGCCCGACCGGCCGCGATCGCCGCGCGAGCGGACAGCCCGGAGCCGTGCGACCCGCCCCGCCAGAGGTTCGGGGCACCGACGACGACCCCGAGCCCGGCGTCGATCGCCGCGGCCGCAGCGCGCTCGGTGACCGGGAACTCCGAGATCCGGGCGCCGAGCCGCCTGGCCTCGAGGACGGCCTCGGGCGTCTCGTCGTCGTGTGCTGCGATGACGACACCGGCCCGGTTCGCGAGTTCGGCGATGGCCGCTCGTCGGCGGCCGATGCCCTCGGCACCGGCGTGGAACGCCGCAAGGCGGGCATCGAGCACCTCGTCGTCGGCGCGGTCGAGTGCGCGGTAGGCCCGTCTCCAGGCGGCGACGGTCGAGTACTGGCCGCGTCCGGGGGTGTGGTCCATGTACGAGACCAGGGTGACCCGATCCGGATGCGCCGCCACGAGCCTCCCGGCCGCCGCCACGGCGTCGTCGTGGGTGACGTCGACGCGCAGGTGCACGCGGACGTCGACCGGCAGGTCGGACGCGGCGACCGCGTCGAGGACGGCGGCGGCGTGCTCGGCGCTGCGCGCCGGAGCCGTCGCGTGCTCCACCGAGCAGCACAGCAGGGCGGTCGTCACGCCGGCGAGCAGGGCGTCGGCGGCGAAGGACTCGAGCGCGTGCCCGAGCGGCACCGGGACGCCGGGGCGCGGCTGCTCGAAGCGGGACAGCGAGTCGGCGTGCAGGTCGACCAGACCCGGCAGGACGTCGACGTCGCCGAGGTCGACCACCGGTCCGTCCGACGCCTCGACGACCACGCCGTCGCGCACTGCGAAGGACGAACCCGGGGTCCCGCCGTCGCCCCGGTGGACACGGGCAGCGGTGAAGGTCGTCACGCAGCCATCACACCACGGCGACCGCGGGGTCGACCCCGCGGCGCAGGAACCCGTCCGACGGCGGTGTCGTGACGGCGTGCCCGACCGCGTCGAGGCCGACCGACCGCTCGACCAGGTCCGCGAAGGGCAGCTCGCTGCGCGCGAGGAAGGCCACCGCGGTCGCGAGGTGACGGGGCGCGTAGTTGTGGACTCCGACGATCCGGTTCAGCCGCCGCACGATCTGCTCCGGGTCGATGGTCACCGGACGGCTGGTCGAGACCGCGCCGACGAGCACGGCGACACCGTCGACGTCGAGGGAGTCCACCGCCGCCTCGACCGCATCGGGGTGGCCGGACAGCTCGACCGCGACGTCGAAGGACCCGATCGCGTCACCCGGGGCGACGGCCCGCGCCGCGCCGAAGCAGACCGCCCGGGCACGTCGGCCCGCGTTCGGGTCGGAGACGGTCACGGTGGCACCCGCGTCGACGGCCATCGCGACGGCGGTGATCCCGAGCATGCCGGCACCGGTGACCAGGACCCGCGCGCCGTCGAGCGGTCGCTGCACCGCGTCGAGAGCCGCGGCCACCGTAGCCGTGGCGCAGGCCGCCGGCGCGGCGACGGCCGCCGGCACGTGCGCGGGGACGACCGCGATCGCCGTGCCGGGGAGCAGGACGCAGTGCGTGGCGAAGCCGCCGTTCAGCGTCCAGTCCGCGGTGACGGCCTCGTGACCGTACTTCCGCAGGGAGCGGCACTTCTGCGGGATGCCCGACGCACACCGGTCGCAGTCGCCGCACGACGCGGCGACCGACCACACGACGCGGTCACCGACCCGGACCGGCTGTCCCTGGACGGTGGTCGGCGGCACGGCGTCGACCGCGACGACGCGGCCGACCTGTTCGTGGCCGAGGACACTCGGTGTCGGACCCGGACGGTGGCCGAGCGCGGTGTGCAGATCGCTGCCGCACACGGTGGCCAGCTCGACCTCGACGAGCACACCGCCGTCCGGCAGCGTCGTCGACGGCAGCGACTCGACGGTGACCGGGGCGCCGACGCCGTGCCACAGGGCGTACCGGGCGGCGGCGCGCACCGGCGTCACGCCAGGACCCGGGCGGCGTCCTCGACCTCGGCGAGCACCGACGGCACCTCGGTGACCGAGTCGAGGACATGGGTGTGCTGGACGGTCGCGAAGTCGGCGTCCTGGTGCGTCCCGGTCCGCACGCCCGCCACGACGGAGGCGCCGGCACGGTGTCCCGTGAGCAGGTCGGCGACGGTGTCCCCGACGACCGCCACGTCACGGACGTCGTCGGTGCCGGTCCGGAGCAGGGCGGCGAGCACCATGTCCGGGTACGGGCGCCCGCGGCCGGCGTCGGCAGGGGAGAGCGCGAGGTCGATCAGCGGCCGCCAGCCGAGCAGGTCGAGCACCGCGTCGCGCGTCGCGGGCGAGAACCCGGTGGTCAGCGCGATCCGTCGCCCCGCTGCGCGGAGTGCGACGAGCGTCTCGACGGCGCCGTCCACCGGCCGCACGCCGCGGTCGAGGGTGCGGGCGTACGCGCGCTCGAACGCGGTGTTCGCAGCCTCGGCTCGGTCGCCGTCCCCGTCGAAGAGCGCCGTGAACACGGCGATCTTCGACTGGCCCATGGTGTCGACCGCGTACTGCACCGCACGGTCGTGCTCCGAGCTCCCGTGCTCGAGGCCGACGTCGGTGAGCGCGGTGCGGAAGGCGTCGAGGACGACGCCACCGTCGTCGACGGTGGTTCCTGCCATGTCGAGGCAGACGAGCGAGATCATGGGACTCCTGGGTTCGTGCCGTCACGCCGGGACCGGCGCGGTCCGACCAGCGTCGGAGCGCCCCGTGGCGGGCAGACGGTGCGCAGGTGTCCGCCAGGTGAACGACGCCGGGAGGCTCGTCACGGCCTGTCCGGACAGGCATGCGGTCCGCCAGGGGGACCGGCTACAGTCCGAGCGTGCCGGAGACCCGATACCTCGACATCGCCGCCGCCCTGGAGGGCGAGCTGGCCGATCTGCCGATCGGCTCGCGGGTGGCCAGCGAGGCGGAGCTGGCGGCGCGGTTCGGCGTCGGGCGGTCCGCCGCCCGGGCAGCGCTGCAGCACCTGCAGCGGCGCAACCGCATCCGCCGGGTGAAGGGCGTCGGCAGCTTCGTCGCACGCCGCATCGACTACCTGATCGGTTCGCGGGCGGCACCGTCGTGGAGTCACACCGTCCGCGCCGCCGGTGGCAAGCCGTCGAGCGTGACGCTGTCGTGTGCACTGGTCCCGGTCCCGCCGCGCATCGCCGAGTCCCTCGACCTGCAACCGGGCGCGCCCGTGCACCGCCTGACCCGGCGCTCACTGGTCGACGGGCTGCCGGCTGCGTGGGGCGTGGAGTGGGTCCCGCCGGCGATCGTGCCCGAGCTCGCCGAGGCGCTGCAGGTCAGTGACTCGCTGTACGAGGTGCTCCGGCAGGTGGGACGATCCACGCCGCACCGCCGATGGGTCCGTGCGACCGCCGACGTGGTGTCCGAGGACGTCGCCCGGCACCTGGACCTCGACGAGGTCACGCTCGGCTGGTTCATCGAGAGCCTGACGTCGGACCGCGACGACGAGCGACCGCTCTGCCTGAGCGAGCGGTGGATCCGGGCGGACGCCATCCGGGTGTTGTTCGAGGCCGGTCGGGACGCACCGCTGACCTGATCGGCTGCGGGCTTCCGTTCGTCGGTGGCGCTGACTAGCGTCGCCGACATGGGCGAGACACCGCACATCGACGACGCGACCATCGACGACCTGCGCGCTCGGCTTCGTGCCACGCGCTGGCCGGACGCGCCCGCCGGGGTCGGCTGGTCGCTCGGCGTGGACCTCGACGTCCTGCGCCCGCTCGTCGAGTACTGGGCCGACGGGTTCGACTTCGACGCACACCGTGCCGAGCTCGCCGCGCTGCCCTCGCGCCGTGTCGTCGTCGACGGCATCGGCATCCACGTGCTGCACGCCCGTGCCGAGCGGTCCGATGCCCTGCCGGTCCTGCTCGCGCACGGCTGGCCGGACTCCGGCTGGCGGTACCGCAAGGTGCTGCCGATGCTCGTCGCCGCCGGGTACGACGTCGTCGTGCCGGACATGCCCGGCTACGGATTCTCGGATGCACCGCCGCAGGTTCTCGACGCCCGGCAGGTGGCCGGCATGTGGGCGACGCTGATGACGGACCTCGGGTACGAGCGGTTCGCGGTGTCCGGAGGCGACATCGGCACGCACGTCGCCCGCTACCTGGCACTCGACCACCCCGACCGGGTGGTCGCGGTGCACCGCATCGACGGCGGGCTCGCCTGGCCGGGCCTCGATGCGTCGACGTTGTCCGCCGCCGAGCGGGAGTTCGTCGCCGCGACCGATCGGTGGCGCACCGCCGAGGGTGCCTACGCGATGCTGCACCGCACGAAGCCGCAGACCGCCGCCGTCGGGCTGAACGACTCGCCCGCGGGTCTCGCCGCCTGGATCCTCGAGAAGCTCCGGGCGTGGAGCGACTGCGACGGGGACCCGTGGTCGGTCTACACGCGCGACGAGGTGCTGGCGCTGCTCACCGAGTACTGGGCCACGGGCACGATCGGCTCGGCGATGCGGATGTACCACGCGAACGCGGCGATCCCGGCGGAGCAGCTGGAGCGACGGGTCGAGGTGCCGTCCGGGTTCTCGATCTTCCCCGGCGACATCGTGCGGGCGCCGCGCGAGTGGCTCGAACGCACCACGAACCTCGTGTTCCACCACGAACTCGACCGCGGTGGGCACTTCGCGCCGTTCGAGCAGCCCGACCTGTTCGTCGACGAACTGCACGCGTTCCTGCAGGGCTTCCGCCGCTAGAGTGGTCAGGCCAGCCTCTGTAGCTCAATGGAAGAGCAGTTCCGTCCTAAGGAAACGGTTGGGGGTTCGAGTCCCTCCAGGGGCACAAACAAGCGGAAGTACGTGGGTCCGCGAGTCCAGGTTCCCCCCCCCCAGGTCAACGTTTACTCAGCGTTTATGACCGCCGGTCCGACATGAAAAGCGGCTGCATCCAAGTGGATGCAGCCGCTTCGTTAATGTCGGGGCCGGGTCAGTCGGTCGGCGTCTGCGTCGGGGCGAGCGTCTGGAGGGCTACTCGCGCGTCAGCGGGTGCCTTGCTCGCCTTCGGGAGGTACGACTCCGTCGCGGTGGCCTCGCTCGCGTGACCCAGAAGGGCGGTAGCGGCAGTCACGCCACCTTCGTCCGCGGCCGCCCGCCCGGCGGTCCGGCGGAAGGTATGCGGCGTCACCCGCAGGAGGCCCTCCCGCTCGCGCACCGTGCGGAGAGAAGTGCGCGCGCTCCGAGCGCTCACCATCCCGCCGTCACGGCTCACGAGAAGGAAGCCTTCGGGCCCAGCAGCCGAGGTAAGGTGCCCGAGAATCTCGACGACGAAAGGCGGTGCGAATACAGCGTGGGCCCCGTCTGGGCCGCTCTTCGTAGGAGCCTGAAGGAACGGCTGGCCGTATGCGGGGGTGATGACGGCGCGCCGGATGTGTACGAGGACTCCATCTGGGTGCTCCCACTCGATATCCCTGGCCTGAGCGCAATCGCTTCGGAGATACGGAGGCCCAGACCCAGCATCAGCTCCACCATGGCTGGCACGTACGACCGCTACCGCATCCCGCGGAGACCCTTGCGCAGCAATGCGAGGTCCGCCGACCCGAGCCATCGCTCGTCGTCGTCGCGGGGGTCCGCCTTGGGGTGCTCGTTGCTGAGGGGTTTCAAGCCGCTGACCGGATTCGAGGTACGCCACTCCCACGCCACCGCAGCGCCGAGCATCTGATTGAGCAGCGTACGAGCGTGCTCAGCCTGCACACGGCGAACCTGGCGCTCTTCGAAGAGCTGGCGAGCACATCGGCGCGCACATCCCGCATCGGCGTCTCACCGAGCTTGGGCAGAATCAAGCGGTCGATGACATCGCGGTACGCCAGACGCGTGTTTTCGGCGAGGCGCCCTGCGCTCTTCATCGCCCACCACTTCTCTGCGAGCTCGGCTACCGTGGGGCCACTTGGCCTGATGGGCTCCTGCTCCAGCTCTGTCGAAACCCTCACCGCGCAGATCCGTGACATCGCCGGCGACCTCCACGAAGAGGTGACGGCGCTGCCCGCACCCTGGTGACCAAGACCCCCGCGTCCGCCCTGGGTTTGGAGGGCAGGGCGGCCGCGGGCCCCTCCCCTTCACGGGCTTTCCGGCGTAGGATCCGGCATGAACGAGGAGAAAACATGGCGAGATTCGAACTGGACGGCGAAGTGCAGGGGTTCTCCACGGGAGATCTGGCCAAGCTGCACACCGCCGCGGACATCCTGCGTCTCTCCGTGTCCGAGATGGCGGATTGGGTGCAGCAGGCCGCGACTATCAGCGCGGTCGTCGAAGCGCCTCTCTCAGAGGGTGAGCATGCCTTCCTCGCCGCGAGCTCCGGCCTCGTCGATGACGCCGATACCGCTCATCTTGAAACTCCCGCGCAGCAGCAGGCTCGACTCCTCCGCTCCTCCCTCACCACGAAGGAAGCCGCTGACCGTCTCGGGGTCGGCCCGGACGCTATCCGTCACCGCCTCGGCAAGAAGAGGCTCTGGTCCTTCGTTATCGAAGGACAGCACCGGATCCCCACCTGGCAATTCGTGTCCACGAACGACCCGAGCTACCGAGGTCCACGAGGTACACGCACCAGTGATGCGCTCAGCGCAATAGATGACCTCCTTCCGCGCGCATCCTTTGAGCGCTCTGAACCGAACGAACCATTCGCATTGACTTGGGGCGACATCGTGGACAAGGGCCCCTACTTTGTTCGGATCTCTGTTCGGGATGCCGACGGCAACGTGCTCCGGGAGATGGAGGACTCCCCTCTGATCGCGGACGCTTGGGACACTCTCGACGGGCTCGAGCAGGTGGTTCCCGCCATCCCCGATGGGACGACACCCGTGGCCCTCGAGGGGTTCATGACCACTCCGCAGGACGAGCTGCTGGTCGGCGGGCGCCCGTGGGCGCCGCGGCGTTGGCTCGCGGAGGGGCAGGACCCTGCGCCGGTGACGCGCCTTATTGCTGACCTTGGCACGGTCTGGTGAGCGCTGCTGACGCGCCGGACGTGTTCCCGGCGCCGCCGACACCGTTGGTCGCCGACGACCGGCACTGGGTGTCGTGGACCAACCGGGTTTGGCGTGTGCACGAGCAGAAGACCGGGCGCCCCGGCTGGGATGAACTCAGGCATTTTGGCCCAGTGGACGGGCAACGGTTCGACCCGCAGGATCCGCCGACCGGTGACCACAAGCCGCAGGGGGTGCAGTACGTCGCCGGCACCATGCTCGTCGCGGTGACGGAGACGTTCCAGCGAACCCGAATGATCCCCGTCCACAACAAGGCGCTGTGGCTGTACGGGTGGACGCCGGCCCGGCCGATGCGGCTACTCGACATCCGGTCCGACTTCGGGGCGACGAACGGTGCGTCAGCGTCGTTCAACGCTGCCGACAAGGCCACCACGAGGGAGTGGGCGCGCGCCGCGCACCGGCAGTGGACGGACCTCGACGGGCTGCTGTACACGGCGAAGGTGTCCGGTGGGGACGCCATCGCGCTGTTCACGAACGCCGCCGGCATCCCCGTCTGGCCCGACTACCCGTCGTACGCACGAGCGCTGACCGACCCGGCAGCCCACCCTGACTTGTCGGCCGCCGCCGCGCAGGTGCACTGGGGTCTCGACTACGGCGCCTGACCGCTACCGGTCGCTGCTGCGAACGACCCACCCGTAGAACGGCTTCTCGACGCGCTCGCCGTGGCCCGCTCGCTCGAGGTCGGCGAGGAGCGCCAACGCTTCGATGCCGGCTCGGTGGCGGTTAGCGGCGTTCCGGGCGAGTTCAAGCGGAACGGGAACGCCGGTGCGAAGCGTCTCGGTCACGGCCCAGAGTTTCTGCTTCCCGACGGCCGAGCGGTCTCTCCATGCCAAGATCAGACTGGCAGAGGAGACGCATATGGGCAATCCGGCATGGGGACACGGATACCACAAGGGCTTTGGCGACGGCGCGAAGCAGGGTGGCGCGGTCGGCGCCCTGATCACCTTAGGTGCTACTGGCCTAGTCGTGGGCGGCAAATGGGCTGTCGGCAAGCTCCGCGAACGCAGCGTGGCTAAGCAACTCGCCGAGAATCCCTCCGTCGATACTCCGGATACGGACAAAAAGGGTTCGCAGGCGAGTTCCTCCGACTGATCCCAAATGTCCGAAGAACACTGGTAGGCCGAGCGCCGAGCACGTTGGCGGCCGGACCGCGTCCGCCTGCTACTCGTCGACGAGAGCGCGCCTGACGACGACGGCGACATTGCTAATCGACGCTTCTTCCACGACCAGACGCTGACCTCGAAGGACGGCCTCTTCCGCGAGGTTGTCCGTGCCCTGTATGGTGCTTCACCAGTCGCCAGCGGTCCGAACGCGAAGACACCTTGGCTTGCCAGGCTCAAGGCGGATGGGGTCTTTCTGATCGACCTCGCTGCAGAGCCGGTGAACTATTACGGCGCAGCGGGACGAGAGGCGGCGCTCCGCCGGAACATCGAAACGACTGTCGCCCTGGCGTCATCACTACAACCTGAGGGCATCCTGCTCGTGAAGCGCAACGTCTTCGAGCTACTGAGCGCGCCCATGCGGAACGCCGACCTGCCGGTGGTTCACAACGACTTCATCCCATTTCCTGGCAGCGGTCAGCAGCGCCGATTCCGAGAGCGATTCGCGCAGGCGATCAGCTCGTTGAACGGCTTTGCGACAACGTGAAGAAGGCGGCACCTATTGGAGAGCGCTCAAGCATTCCACCCAGTCGTCACCACCAGGTTGCCCGGTTGCTGCGCGGTGAGGCGGTCGATACGCACGCCTATCGGATGAGCTACACCAAAACGCTGCTTCTGTCTCGCAACCAACCTTCCTGACCGCTACACCGGCTGGCACTCGCGACACACGGTTGTAAGACTCGCCACACTACGGGATTGCGCGGAAGTCGCGCACGCGATCACAACAGCGGCGAGATCTCTCGCAACCGTAGCGATATGAGACAGTGAGGCTCAGCCGTACGCGGCGTGTCGTGGCTCCGGAAACGCGAGCGGTGCCAGCCACGGCGCCCCTACGATGCCTACTAGGACTGAACCGCCAACAGCTGGGAATCAAGGTGACCAAACAAGACGGCCTCTCGCTTCGCCTCTTTATCTACAACGCGCAAGGAGCAAATCAAATTGAACACATGAGTGTCGATCGCGTCACCGAGGTTTTTGGGAAGAATGAGGCCCCTTCTGTTGGCGACGTCGGCGTGGCCTTGCAAACAGACGTGGACCAACATGAGAAAGCCGTCGTTGTCGCACTGGTCCAGGTATTCAGCATCAGCGGCGTTGCCGCGGGAGCAGTCCGAGCCGCACTCCGACCCATTTACCGCTTCCCACTGCCGATCCCCCTTTCTGAACTCGAGACGGCCAACGATAAAGACGGGCAGAACCTACTCTCAAACTTTTCAGCCAGCTTTTTGGCTCCTGCAAAAACGGATCGAGTGCTTCAGATCCTTCGAACAAAGGATGAAGGCGTTGGGGTATGGCTTGATAGGCTTACCCAGCCTGAGCTTGAGTACGAGGCAGGTATTCAGCAAGCAAGAATCGAAGCGCGCGACGCCGTCTCCCTCGCAGCACAGCTTGCCGAGATCAAATTACCAGCTGACGTTTTCGAGGTTGACCAAGAAGGACTGGCAGACAATGACTTGCTGGATTCCATTCTGAACAAAGCCTACGAGGCCGACCTTGAAGAAGAGCTCATGCCTCTCGACCTACAACGATTCGACGGCATCTTGAAAGTCGACCAAAGGGCAGCAAGCGCTTCCGTCTTCGTGGACCGAAACGAGAAAGAAGTTCTTGCCGTGTTCTCGGTCAATAAAAAATTGCTCGAAGTCGAACTCGGGGTTGACCTCTTTTACTGGGATCAAGTTTCGGACAGCTTCACGTTTGTGCAGTATAAGCGGCTCGAGCGCGAAAAGGCAGTTGACGGAGCCGCAGAATGGGTCTACCTAAGAAGGGGAGAACTAAAGAAGCAGCTGAATCTGATGCCCAGGGGCAAGCAGCAGAGTCCTCGGAGCAAAGACTGGAGAATGGTGGACTCACCGTTTTGGTTCAAGTTTGTACGAGGTGACGCGGCCCGCGAGTTGGACGACAAGGTCCTCAGGGGCATGTATGTTCCTGCGGATTGGCTCCGGCTTGCTCTTGCCGACGATGCCCTTCAAGGAGGTCAACGAGGCGGCTTTCGACTCACCTATGACAACGCGAAGTACGTCACGCGGACGATGTTCATTGAGCTGGTCAAAAGGGGCCTTTCCGGTACGGCGCGGAAAGAATCTATGGATTTCAAAAAGGTTTTGAAGGCCATGGGAAAAAACCGGCAGGTCATTGTGGCGGTTAAGAAGGAGTGGTCGGCGGGAGCGAAGCCTCTGAATGCGGCGGCCGCACCGCAAGACCCGGACGCGCCCTTCTAGCGACAAAGGATGGCCCTGGAGTCTGTCTGGCGTCAGTCCGTCGCCCTGAGCTCATGGGGGAAAACGGGAGCGCCACCCCTTTTGCGGGGTCCGCGCCCGCCTCGATCGGGGTTATACAGAGGTTTCCCGGTATCGCAGCGGCGGCAGGGCCTGCACCATGTGCACCGTTTCGACGCTAAGGGTGACCATGCGTTGGACCAGCTCGACGATATACGCTGGGTTACCGTGTCGACGCCCCAGTCGTTGGCGATGCCGGAGGCCTTGTCGGTCTTGACTTGGTACCGCTCGAGGATCCAGTCGTGGGCCGAGCGGGAGCCAAGCTCGTAATCATGCGCCTCCGCCGGGATGCCGGCGACCTCGGTCAGGCGCTGCGCGGTGTTCGTGGTTGCCGGGTAGGCGAGGTCAGCGACGGCGAAGTCCTCAGAAACCCCGCTGACCTTACTGTCCGAGCAGACCGCGAAGTTACGTATGTCCATCGTCCGTTCCGCGGACCACTCGTTCAGAGTCTGGGAGCAGCGCGATTGAGGGCACGAGGAACAGGACCGACCCGCCGGCGCCAGCGACTTCTTCTGCGATGCGGAGACTGGTGAACGTCTAGGTCCGGGTGGCGATCGTGTACTCCACGGCAGCGCTCACCCCGGTCAGATCGATCGAAAGCGCGTCGAGGCCGGACTCTGCGATGCCGGTGAGCGACGCGATGTTCGCGACGGTCAGCCCGGAGACCTGCGTGAGACCCACGAGGATGCCCCGGACGCGGTCGTCGTCGGGCACGCTCCGAGCAGCGGCCAGCATGGCTGCGAGGACGGCGACCCGCTGCGATTTGTCGGGAGTCAGCCCTATCCCGAGGACGGTCAGACCCTGGTGCTCTCGGTCCCTGGGCCTTCGAGGTACGCGGAGAGCGTGGACTCCGAGATCCCGGTCATCTGCACGATCGCGTCGAGTGCGACGGAACGGCGCTCGATCAAAGCCCGGAGTTCCGCCCGCACGTCGAGGGCTTCGGCAGTCATCTCGTTCCCTTCCTCGGTCGCAGGAGTCTCTGCACCATGGTGCATCAGCCGGCGGGCTGGGCCGGCGGGTCCTCCGGCATCGGGTGTTCCGCCTGCCAGAGCGCGTCGACCTGGCCGAACTCCCGCGGGTAGCACTGGGTGTCGAACACCTCGAGACCCTCGGCCGGCGTCGAGTACAGGTACCAGGGGCCCGTGCCCACCGGTCTGCTCGTCCACGACCCGTTCGCGAACCACGAGAGCGGCACGTCGTCCATCGGGTGTCCCGCCTGCGTCGGACAGGCCTCGAGCCGGTTGAAGGCGGCGCGGTACTCGTCGACGGTGATCCGGTCGTCCCGGATCTCGGCTCGCTGCTGGGCGGAGGGTTTCGCGATCGGCGCAGACTCGACCCACGAGGCCCAGACGGCGTAGCGGGCGGACCCGCCGCTCGTCACGCTGATGGTCGCCGCCGAGTGTCCGGAACCGGGCGCCGTGGACAGGCTCCAATGCTCACTGTTCACCCCGCCGGTCGTGCCCGGGGTACAGCGGGTGGGTCCGACGGTGGTCGTCCCGTCGACGGCCACGGTGAAGGTCCCCGGGTCGATGCACTCCCCCGTGAGTGTCACCTGGTCGGCGTCCGCGGGGCGGGCACCGAGCGAGAACGAACCATCGCCCTGCGTGACCGCGAAGGCCGGAGTCCCGAGGATCGTGGCGTGGTTGGCTTCCTCGACCATGTAGCGCGTCGACGTCGCAAGGGTGCTCTCCAGCTCGGCGTCCGGGTTGTTCGACGGGAGGGCAGCCGCGGTGATCCCGCCCGTGACGGCCGATCCCGCCAGGAACGCCGTCGCGATCGTGAGGACCGTGCCACGGGTCGGTCGGCGACGTCGACGGCGCGGTGCTCCGGTGGCACTGGTCGCGTCGACCTCTGCGACGAGTGCGTCGCGCATCGCTGCGAGACGAGGGGAGATCTGATCGTGGTTCACAGTGTGCCTCCGAGGGGTTCCGCTGTCGCCGAGTACTGCTTGTGAAGCCGCGCCTTCGCACGGTGGAGCCGGGACTTGACGGTGCCGGGTGGGACGCCGAGGACGGTCGCGGCTTCACGCTCGCTCAACCCCTCGAGCACGCAGAGGGACAGGACCCGCTGGTCTGCGATCGGGAGACCACGGAGCGCGGTCACCGCCTCTGCGTCGGTGAAGGCGTCCGCTGGGTCGGGTGCCGGATCGTCGACCGGGAACCTGCCGAGGAACGAGCGGTGGCGCCGAGATGACCGCGTCAGGTTGTGCGCCGTGTTGGTCGCCGTGACGAGGAGCCACGGCAGCATCGAGTCGTCGACGAAACGGACGCGGTCCCGCTTCCGCCAGGTTTCGAGGAACACCACGGCGATCACGTCTTCTGCGTCGTCCGGCGTCGGGACGAGCGCTCTGACGTGACGCCGAAGCCGCGCCGCGTGCCGGTCGAAGAGCCGACCGACCGCACGGCCGTCCCCGGCGACGCCCAGGGCCCAGTCGGACCGGTCCCCCGTGATCTGGTTAATGCCCTGTATTGTCCGGTCGCCCTGGATCGGTTCCGGGTCGTGGCCGATCAGTTCTCCACAACCGTCGCCCCGGACGGTAGTCGAGCCCGCTGGCCCCGTACGATTGACCCCGTGTCCAAGGTCCTGAGCAGTCTCCCCGTCGGCGAACGAGTCGGCATCGCGTTCTCAGGGGGTCTCGACACCTCCTGCGCCGTTGCCTGGATGCGCGAGAAGGGAGCGATCCCCTGCACCTACACGGCCGACATCGGCCAGTACGACGAGCCGGACATCGACGCCGTCCCGAGCCGCGCCCACGAGTACGGCGCCGAGATCGCCCGACTGGTCGACGCGAAGAGCGCCCTGGTCGAAGAAGGCCTGGTCGCCCTGCAGACCGGCGCGTTCCACATCCGCTCCGGTGGGAAGACGTACTTCAACACGACGCCGCTCGGCCGCGCGGTGACGGGCACGATGCTCGTCCGCGCGATGAAGGAAGACGGCGTCGACATCTGGGGCGACGGCTCCACCTACAAGGGCAACGACATCGAGCGGTTCTACCGCTACGGCCTGATGGCCAACCCGCGCCTGCGCGTCTACAAGCCGTGGCTCGACTCCGAGTTCGTCGAGGAGCTCGGCGGCCGCAAGGAGATGAGCGAGTGGCTCGTCGCCCGCGGGTTCCCGTACCGCGACTCCACCGAGAAGGCGTACTCGACCGACGCGAACATCTGGGGCGCGACGCACGAGGCGAAGAGCCTCGAAGAGCTGTCGAGCGGCCTGGACATCGTCGAGCCGATTATGGGTGTCGCCGCCTGGCGTGACGACGTCGAGGTCGCGACCGAGATCGTCAGCGTCCGGTTCGAGGCCGGTCGCCCCGTCGCGATCAACGGCGTCGAGTACACGGACGCGGTGGCCCTGGTCTACGAAGCGAACGCCATCGGTGGCCGCCACGGCCTGGGTGCGTCCGACCAGATCGAGAACCGCATCATCGAAGCGAAGAGCCGTGGCATCTACGAGGCTCCGGGCATGGCGCTGCTGCACATCGCCTACGAGCGCCTGCTCAACGCGATCCACAACGAGGACACGGTCGCCTCGTACCACAACGAGGGTCGCCGCCTCGGTCGCCTGATGTACGAGGGCCGCTGGCTCGACCCGCAGTCCCTCATGCTCCGCGAGTCGCTGCAGCGCTGGGTGGCCTCCGCCGTCACCGGCGAGGTCACGCTGCGCCTGCGTCGCGGCGACGACTACACGATCCTCGACACCACGGGCCCCGCGCTGTCGTACCACCCGGACAAGCTGTCGATGGAGCGCGTCGGCGACGCCGCCTTCGGCCCGGACGACCGCATCGGCCAGCTCACCATGCGCAACCTCGACATCGCGGACTCCCGTTCGCGGCTCGAGCAGTACGCCGCCGCCGGCCTCATCGGTGGCGCGACGGCCGAGCTCGTCGGCGAGCTCGAGGCGGGCGAGGCCGAGGAGATCCTCGGCGGCGCGATCGTCGCCTCCGACGCCGAGGACGCGATGGGTCGACGCACGGACCTCGCGTCCGAGGGCGCGGCCTTCGACTCCGGCACCGACTGATCGAGCGGACCCGCGCCCTGGGCGCGACCCCCTGATGACGGGAGGCCCGGTGCCAGCTGGCACCGGGCCTCCCGTCCGTCGTCGCGACGTCTCAAGCCGCGGCGCTTCCGAGCAGCAGCTCGACCTGCTCGACGACCAGGTCGGGTCGGGTGATGAAGGGGTGGTGCCCGGTCGGGACGTCGACGCTCCGCGTCGCACGTGCCGCATGCGCTCGCTGGAGGCCGACGGTGGTGCTCCGGTCCTCGGTGCAGACCAGGTAGGTGGAGTCGACGCCCTGCCAGCCCGCGGCGGTCGTCGGCGTGACGAACGCGGCAGCGCACTGTGCGGTGACGCGGTCCCACGCAGCCCGCTGCACCTGCGGGACGGCGTCCTGCAGGAACCGCGCGCCGAACGACGAGGCGTCGTACCCGACCAGTGCCAGGGCTCCGTCCCCGGCATCACCGATCGCCACCGGGTCGGGCTCGTCCGACATGATCCCGGCCTGGGCCGATCCGACGTCGGGCAGGTAGGACGACGCGTGGACCAGGTGCTCGACGGCATCGTGCTGGCCGGCCTCGGCGACGACCGTGCCGCCGTACGAGTGCCCGACGACGATCGCGCCGTCGCTGCGGTCGAGCGCGGCCCGGAGCGCTGCCGCGTCCTCGGCGAGACCGCCTTCGGGGCGGCCGGACGGGCCCTCGCCGCAGGACGGCAGCGCCACCGATCGACTGCGGACACCGGTGCCCTCGAACAGCAGGTCGGCGGTGGGCTGCCACCACCAGTCGCCGTCGCGCACGAGCGCGCCGTGGACGAAGAGGATCTCCATGCGCCGACGCTACAGCGCACCCGCCGCGCCGGTCCGTCGCGTCCGTCGCGTCCGTCAGCCGCGAAGCGCATCCGCCTCGACGGCGATCCGGCCCGACCGTATCGTTGCGGTACCGGGTCAGTCATCAGGGACTCGTCGTCACGATGCTCCTCACGATCTGTGGGGTCTGGCACAGCGGGTCGACCCGGGCGGATCCGAGATGCGCATCATCTCGACGAAGGGCTGGTCACCATGACCGCCACCATCCAGAACGCGTGGCACCGCCACGGGCTCCGTTCGCCCGAGGACCTCGCCGCCCTCGTCGCCGAACGCCTCGAAGGAACCGGCCACCAGCTCGTCAGCGTCAGCGAAGCGCGCTACGAGCCCACCTACGCGGACTTCCTCGGCGAGCAGCTCTGACCCCCAGCGGGCTGCCGCTCGGCCGTCGGTAGAGTCTGCGCATGCGCACAGCCCGAACCACGGCGGCGGCACTGGCGATCGTCGCGGCGGGACTGCTGACGCTCGTCGGTGTCCAGCCCGCGTCGGCCCACTCGGCCCTGACCAGCAGTACCCCGGCGGACGGGGCGGTCGTCACCGAACCGCTCGAATCCGTCGACCTGACCTTCTCGGAAGCGCCGCTCGCCGGCCTCGACGCCGGACTCCGGATCCAGGTGACGGATGCCTCCGGTGCCGACGTCGCCACGGGTGACGTGACGGTCTCCGGGACGACCATGCGCCGCGCGGTCGACCTCGACCAGGGCAGCTACACGGTGCTCTGGCGGTACGTGTCGCCGGACGGCCACCCGATCGAGGGCACGCTCGCGTTCGAGTACCGGGCCGCAGCCCCGGCGTCGACCCCGAGCGCGAGTGCCACCCCGACCCCGACGGCGAGCACCGCTCCGACGCCGAGTGCCACCGCGACGGCCACCGGAGCCTCGGACGGTGCTCCGTCCTCGTCGCCGGGCATCGCGCCGGGCGTGTGGATCGGCCTCGGCGCCGGAGCCGTCCTGGTGGCCGGCGCGGTCGTCGTGCTGCTGCTGCGCCGCGGCCGCAGCGCGTAGCGCGCGGGCGGCGCCCGTCGCGCACTTCGTGAGCAGAAACGGTCGGGTCGCACGCGCGCACCCGACCGTTCCTGCTCACGAAGCGCACGCACGAAGCGCACGCGGCGCACGTCACGCGACCACGCAACGGACGGGAGGCCCGGTGCCGGTCCGGCACCGGGCCTCCCGTCCGCACGTGGTGCGTGACGCCGGGGGCGACGCGCCTCACGCCACGGGGGTGGCCTCCAGAGCAGCGTCGGCGCGTGCCGCGCTGCCCTCGGCCAGGCCTCGGGCGATGCGACCCCGCGTCGCCAGCCAGAGGACGACGGCGGCGACGAACACGATGCCCTCGGTGACGGTGAGTGCCCAGATGATCCCGGCCAGCCCGAACCACACGTTGCCGGCGATCACGATCGGGATGAACAGCACGCCCTGCGCCATCGACAGCACCATCGCGGGCATGACCATCCCGGTCGCCTGGAACAGCGAGGTGAGCAGTCCCGTGAACCCGTTGACGACGGCGGCGACGAGCTGTGCCGTCAGGATCGTCATGCCGATCGCGAGCACCGAGTGGTCACCGGAGAAGATCGTGAAGACCTGCTCGCGGAACACGAACACGGTGCCGGAGAAGACGAGCACGATGCCGCCGACGGTCAGGGCCGCGGCGCGCAGGCCGGAGCGGAGTCGATCGGCGTCGCCCGCGCCGAACGCGTAGGCGAGCAGCGGCAGCACACCGATGGTCACGCCCATCACCAGGAACTCCGGCACCTGGGCGATGCGGACCGCGACGCCCATCGCTGCCAGCGGGTCGTCACCGTAGGTGGCGGCGAGGTTGTTGAGGACGAGTGTCGTGACGATGAGGAACGCGGACTGCAGCAGCTCGCCGACGCCGATGCCGAACACGGGCTTCAGGATGTCCGCACGCAGGGTGAACCACTTCGGCGCGAAGCTGACGTTCTCGCTGTTCCGCTGCAGCCAGGTCACCCAGTAGGCGATCGAGACCACGTTGGCCAGGCCCACCGCGAGTGCGGCACCGCCGACACCCCAGTGCAGCCCCAGGATGAACAGGACGTCGAACACCAGGTTGCCGACCGTGGACAGGACCAGGCCGATCATCGCCTGCCGCGCGGCACCTTCGGAGCGGACGATCTGTTCGAGCGCGAAGGATGCGGCGAGGACGGGGACGAACGCGAGCATCACGGCGACGTACTCGCTCGTGGCGGGGACCGCTGCCGCGTCGGCGCCGAGGACGGCGACGAGCGGGCGGAGCAGCAGGAGTCCGACGACGCCGAGCACGGCGCCGGTCACCACGGCTCCCCACAGGGCGAACGAGGCGACGTGCTTGATGTCCCGCGCCTTGTCGGGATCGTGTTCCGATGCTCCGAGCAACCGGGACATCAAGGCGCTGCCGCCGACGCCGAACACCCCACCCACGGCCATCACCAGGCCGAGCAGCGGCGTGCCGAAGGTGATCGCGGCGAGCAGGGACGTGTCGTGCTGGGCGCCGATGAAGCCCGCGTTGATGACGTTGTACAGGGCGCTGACGACCATCGCGGCGGCCATCGGCACGCACAGGTGCACCAGGGCTCGGGCGATCGGGGCAGCGGAGAGGTACCAGCGGTTCGTCGCCGCAGCGGTGGTGGTGGAGGACATGACGGTTCCCTTCCGGGCATGACGGTGGGCGCGCCGACGGACGCCGGCACGGCAGGGGGGAGCACGCGACCGATGGGGTCGCGGGGTCGCGGGATCGCGGGATCGCGGGATCGCGGGATCGCGGGATCGCGAGGGCGCGCCGGCGGATCCGGCCGGGAGGCGCGTGGTGCGTGGAGCGGGTCGGTGCGGTGCGCTGGTGCGCTGGTGCGGTGGCGCGGGTGGTGCGGCTAGCGGGTCGGCGGCGCGAGTTCCGCGGTCACCTTCTGCAGCAGCCGCCGCAGGGTGGCGCGTTCGTCCTCGTCGAGCGGTGCGAGCAGGGAGTCGTCGAGGGCGACCATCGCGTCGGTGAACCCGGCGATGAGGTCGATGCCCGCCTGGGTGGCGTGCACCGTCTTCGTCCGCCCGTTCTTGGCGTCCGGTCGTCGTTCGATCAGGCCACGCCGCTCGAGTCCCTGCAGGAGACTCGAGACGCTGGCCGCGCTGGTCCGGGTGGCCTCGGCGATGTCCCGCTGGATGGCGCCGGGGTGTTCCTGCAGGTACCCGAGCACGAAGGACTGCTCGTGGGTGAGGTCGCGCTCACGGACCCACTCCTCGGCGCCCTTGCGCTGTGCCCATCCGATCCACCGCATGAGCTGGAGCGGTGTCGTGAAGTCCGGTGCCTGCATGATCAGGACTCTAACTGTTAGGCATCGAACTGTCAACGAACCCAGCCCGACCCGTGACCCCAGAACGGGGGTGTCGAGTCCTGCCCGGACCCTGATACCTTCCGCAGCAAGCGGCCTCACCAGCCGCCTCCGGCCCGTTCGACGGGCCCCACATCCCCTGGCTCACCACCGGGGGCGGATCAGCGGCGGAGACCCCGTCGGAGCAGGAGGCATCGTGCCACACCACGGATCACCCACCGCGATCCAGGCGCGACGAGTTCGTCGCGCCTGACCAGGACGGGCGCCGGCGGGTACCGGCGTCCGCCTCACCGGATCCGCGACGCGTTCGGGTCGTCGCGGATCCCCGGGGCGGTGGTGATCGGGTCACCGCCGCCCCGGACCTCCCGGTCGATCCGATCGACGTCTTCGGAACCCGCCGGTCCACGGAGCCGGATCGGCGTGATACTGGGGTGGTGCGTGAACTCCAAGCCGCCATCGCAGCGGACCTCAACGTCCAGCCGACCATCGACCCGGAGCAGGAGGTCGCCCGTCGTGTCGGGTTCCTGCGCGACTACCTGCTGACGACCGGGGCGAAGGGGTACCTCCTCGCCATCAGCGGCGGGCAGGACTCCACCCTGGCCGGCCGCCTGACCCAGCTCGCGGTCGAGTCGCTCCGAGCCGAGGGGCACCCGGCCGAGTTCACGACCGTCCGCATGCCCTACCGGGTGCAGGCCGACGAGGACGACGCCCAGCTCGCCCTGCAGTTCATCGCTGCCGACCCGGGCGTCACCGTGAACATCGAGCACGGGGTCGACGGGGTCATGGAGGACACCGCGGCCTCGGGCGTCGAGCTGAGCGACTTCGTGAAGGGCAACGTCAAGGCGCGCATGCGCATGGTCGCCCAGTACGCGATCGCCGGGCAGCGCGGCCTGCTGGTGGTCGGCACGGACCACGCGGCCGAGGCCGTCACGGGCTTCTTCACCAAGTACGGCGACGGCGGCGTCGACCTCACCCCGCTCACCGGGCTGTCGAAGAGCCAGGGGCGGCAGCTGCTCGAGCACCTCGGCGCACCGGCCCGCCTGTACGAGAAGGCGCCCACCGCCGACCTGCTCGACGAGCTGCCCGGGCAGACCGACGAGGCGAACCTCGGACTCACCTACGCCGAGATCGACGCCTACCTGCAGGGCCACGACGTGCCGGTCGAGGTCGCCGAGGCGATCGAGTCGCGCTACCGCGCGACGGAGCACAAGCGCCAGGTGCCGGCGACGCCCTTCGACGAGTGGTGGCGTGCGGGCGCGTAGGCGCTGACGCAACCCCGGACGGGAGGCGCGGTGCAGGTGATCCTGCACCGCGCCTCCCGTCTGTTGTCCCCAACCCTCCCCAGCGCGGCCCCGCTGTCCGCGTGCGCTCCTAGGATGGGAGCCAACGGAACAACAGATGCGGAATCCAGGCTGGCGCCTGGTTCTCAAGGGGGAGTCATGGAAGTCCTGTTCGCGCTCGGAGCCGTCCCGCTGATCATCGTGGGGATCATCGTCCTCGCCGTGATCGCGCTGATCTACGCCAAGGTCGTGTACCGCAACGCCGGTGCCGACGAAGCGCTCATCATCACGGGCAAGCGCTCCCGCAAGGTCAAGAACGCCGACGGCACCGAGACCGTCGAGTCCGGCATCAAGGTCGTGCTCGGCGCCGGCGTGCTCGTCCGCCCCTTCTTCGAGAAGGTCGCGAAGCTGTCGCTCAGCTCGCGTGCGATCGACATCAACGTCAACGCGCAGGACTCCCGCGGTGTCACCATCGACGTCGAGGCCGTCGCGCTCGTCAAGGTCGGCGAGACCGACGCCTCGATCCGGGCGGCCGCACAGCGGTTCCTCGGGCAGGAGAAGAAGATCGACGACTTCGCGCGCGAGGTCCTGTCCGGTTCGCTCCGCGCCTCGATCGGTGCGACCGACGTGTCGACCATCATCCGCAAGCGCGATCAGCTCACCGTCGCTGTGCTCGACGTCGCCAAGGACGCCCTGCACAGCCAGGGGCTCGACGTCGACTCGTTCGAGATCAAGGGCATCTCGGACCGCAACGAGTACATCAGCGACCTCGGCCGTGCCGAGCGAGCACGCGTGCGACTCGAGGCCGAGAACGCCGAGGCCCAGGCCGACCGTGAAGCGCGAGAAGCCCGCGCGACCGCCGACCAGGCGATCGCCGAGGCCGAGAACACCCTGGCCATCCGCCGTGCCGCGCTGCAGCTCGACGCCGACCGTGCGTCCGCCGAAGCCGCTGCCGCCGGCCCGCTCGCCCAGGCGCGCGCGTCCCAGGGTGTCGTCGAGCAGGAGCAGATCACCGCGCAGAAGCGTGCCGAGCTGCGCCGTGCCGAGCTCGAGTCCGAGGTCTCCGCCGTCGCCGAGGCCCAGGCGCGCAAGACCCGCGTCGAGGCCGAAGCCGCCGCCGGGGCCCAGGTCGAGACCGCACGCGCCCAGGCCGAGGCC
This sequence comes from Curtobacterium sp. WHRI 8282, assembly GCF_040223925.2. Taxonomy (NCBI): domain Bacteria; kingdom Bacillati; phylum Actinomycetota; class Actinomycetes; order Micrococcales; family Microbacteriaceae; genus Curtobacterium; species Curtobacterium sp. WHRI 8282. The sequence continues at coordinate 243,398 of NZ_JBEHCD020000001.1, read as the reverse complement.
CGTCGGATCTCCGCAGAGGCCGTCGCGGCCGAGGCGAAGGCCGAGGCGGACGCCCGCAAGCTCGCCGCCGATGCCTCACGCGCCGAGGGTGAAGCCGCCGCCGACGCGATCCGTGCGAAGGGTCAGGCCGAGGCCGATGCGACCAAGGCGCAGGCCGACGCGCTCGCGCAGCACTCCGAGGCCGTCCTGCGCGTCAAGGCGATCGAGACGCTGCCGAGCATCGCCCGCGAGCTCGCGGCGCCGATGAGCAACATCGACACACTCACCGTGGTGTCCTCCGAGGGCGCCGGTGCCCTGTCGAAGAGCGTCGTCAGCCAGTTCAGCGAGGTCGACGCGTTGCTCGGCGCCACCGCCGGGTTCACCCTGAGCGACATCGTGAAGAGCACCACGACGGGACAGGCGGCTGCCCGTGCCGTCGTGCGCGAGCAGTCGGTGCCACAGGTCGAGCCGGCCGAGTAACCGAGCGGGTGCCTGCAGCGGGCGCGACGGGGGATCAGCCCTCGTCGTGCCCGTTCTCGTTCTGCGGGTCGCGCTGCTGCGTGCCGGCGTCCTCACGCTCGTCCGCGAGCCGCTGCTGCCACACGACACTGCGGGCCGCACCCTCGAGCACGTCGTCGACGCTGCGACCGCTCTGGGCGGCGAGGGCACCGCTGAGTCCGGCGGTCAGGGTGCCGCCTGCCGCGGCGAGTCGCTCGACGACCTCCTCCTGCCGCGGGGTCAGGGGTTCGTCGACCAGTTCGTCGATCGTGTCGCGGATGTTCTGCTCGCTCGCGTCCAGTGCCGCCTCGTCGCCGGACTGCAGGGCTGCTGCCTCTCCGACGACGACGAGACCGAGGCGCGCGGCGTCGTCTTCGGGACGCGGGGTGCGGTGCTCATCAGTCATGCGGTGGACCGTACGCTCCGGTGCGCTGCGCTCCCTGGACACCACGCGTCCCCCGCTCGGGCGGATGCGCTGTCAGGCGGCCCAGCGGCGGAGCAGCCACTCGGCGGCCGCCACGCCCTCGCGCCGTTGGAAGTCGCGGATGGTGGGCATGTTCGGCGGTGCCGGGGGCAGGGCGTGCTCGAAGAACAGTCCGGCGAGCCCGGCCAGCACAGCGTCGATCGTGGCGGCGGGCACCCCGGCGAAGACCGGGTGCGTGGCGAGGTGGTGTTCGACGTCGTCGTCCTCACCGCGGACGATCGTGTCGAGCAGGTAGGTCAGCGGGTCGAGCCAGTGCGCGCCCACGCTCGCCCAGGGCCAGTCCACCACCCAGACGAGCCCGGCGTCGTCGACGAGCAGGTTGTCCGCTCGGCAATCGGCGTGCACGAGGTGTTCGCCGTCGACGAGGGCAGCTGCCCCCGATGCCGCGCGGGCGATCGCGGGGCCGGCGTCGAAGACGTGCGGCGGGACGACCTCGGCGACGCGGACGGCGTTCGAGCCGTCCGCCAGCATCCGGTCCCAGGCACCGAACTCCTCGCGCAGGTCCTCGGCGATGCGGGGGAGCGTCGCCAGCCCATCGGTCGCGAGCGGCAGTGTGTGGAGTGCGTCGAGCACGGCCGTCGTGTCCGATCCGTCGAGGTGCCCGCCCGGGTGCTGCCCTGCGACGTCCTCGAGCACGAGCGCGACCCAGTCGTCGCCGTCGACCGTGGCGTGCAGCGCGTCGAGCAGCCGCGGTGCCTGCACGGTGGTCGGCAGCTGGGCCATGACCTCGGCCTCGCGGCGGTGCAGGTCGAGGGCGGCCTCGTTGCGCGAGCGCGACACCGTCTTCACGAAGGCTCGTTCCCCCGCCGCGGTCGTCACCCGGTCGGCGCTTCCGGGCGACCACCCGCTCGCCTGGGACTCGGCGGTCACGACCGGACCGCCCAGCACCCCCTCCACCTGCTGCCGCAGCGTCGTCGGTACGTCGGTCCAGGTGGTTCGCCCCATGCACAGACGCTACCTGAGAACCCGTACACGAACGTGCACGCTCGGCAACTTTGCGTTGGCAGCAAAGGTGCTTGCGGTGTAAAGTTGCAGAGCCTGCAAGGTTGACCCTCGTTCGGGGTCCCGACCAGGCCGACGACCACCACGCCACATCCCCTGTGAGGAACCCCGCATGTCCACTGCCACCGCACCCGTCGAGGTGTCGCGCGGACGACAGGACTCCCCGGCGAGCACGCCGGGGAAGCCGATCATGTCGCACCGCCAGATCCTGCTCGTCATCTACGGCCTGATGGCGGGCATGTTCCTGTCGTCGCTCGACCAGACCATCGTCGGCACGGCGATCCGCACGATCGGTGACGACCTGCACGGCCTCGACCAGCAGGCCTGGGTCACGACGGCCTACCTGATCGCGTCGACCATCACCACGCCGATCTACGGCAAGCTCTCCGACGTCTTCGGCCGTCGCCCGCTCTACATCTTCGGCATCGCGGTCTTCATCCTCGGGTCGCTGCTCTCGACCCTGTCGACGTCGATGACCATGCTCGCCGCCTTCCGCGCGTTCCAGGGCATCGGTGCCGGTGCGCTGATGTCGCTCCCGCTCGCGATCATGGGCGACATCCTCGCGCCCCGTGAGCGCGCGAAGTACCAGGGCTACTTCCTGGCGGTCTTCGGCATCTCGTCCGTGATCGGCCCGCTCATCGGTGGACTGTTCGCCGGTGCGAGCTCGATCGTCGGCATCACCGGCTGGCGCTGGGTGTTCCTGATCAACGTGCCGATCGGCGTCGCCGCGCTCCTCATGGTGATCGCGTTCCTGCACCTGCCGAAGTTCGGCGAGGCCAAGGCCAAGCCGCGCATCGACTGGTGGGGCGCGACCTCGGTCATCGTCACGCTCGCGCCGCTGCTCCTCGTCGCGGAGCAGGGCCGCACGTGGGGTTGGGGTTCGGCCAGCGCGATCGCCTGCTACGTCATCGGTGCGCTCGGCCTCGTCGCCTTCCTGGTGATCGAGACCCGCATGCAGGACGACGCGATCATCCCACTCAAGCTCTTCCGCTCGAGCACGTTCTCGATGGCGACCATCCTGGGCTTCCTGGTCGGCTTCGCGATGTTCGGCGCGATGCTCACCATCCCGCTGTACCTGCAGATCGTCACCGGTCTGACGCCGACCGAGTCCGGCTTCGCGACGCTGCCGATGATCGGTGGCCTGATGATCGCCTCGATCGCCTCGGGGCAGATCGTGGCCCGCACCGGCCGCTACCGGATCTTCCCGGTCATCGGCACCGCCCTGGTGTCGCTCGGCTACGTCGTCCTGACGTTCATGACGATCGACAAGCCGCTCTGGTTCCTGATGATCGGCATGTTTCTGATCGGCCTCGGGCTCGGCCAGCTCATGCAGAGCATCACCCTGGCCTCCCAGAACTCGGTGCAGCCGCGTGACATGGGTGTGGCGACGTCGTCCGCCACGTTCTTCCGCCAGATCGGTGGCACGCTCGGCACCGCCGTCCTGCTGTCCGTCCTGTTCTCGCTCATGCCGGCGAACATCCTGCACGCCACGGCGGACGAGTCGAACCTCAAGCCCGCCCTCAGTGCGGCGCTCGACCCGGAGGTCGCCAGCGCCAAGGCGAACCAGGGCGTCATGGACCAGATCTGGAACCCGATCGTGACCCCGCTCCAGAAGCAGGTGCAGTCCGGCCTCGACACCGCCACCGACCAGGTGACCCAGGCCACCGCAGGGGCTCCCGACGCCGTGCAGCAGCAGGCGCTCACCGCTGCCGCAGACAAGGCGCACGCCAGCGTGCAGGGCGGCCGGCTCGTCGTCGACTGGTCGGACTCGGCGCAGCGCACCTACTGGGTGGACCAGCTCGCACCGGAACTGTCGAAGCAGATCGACAAGGGTGCCAACGACTCGAGCGACTCGAACGCCGAGACGAGCGACACGTCGTACCTCAACGGTGCGGACGCTGCTCTGACCCGGCCGTTCATGTCCGGGTTCAACGCCTCGGCCGTGACCGTCTACTGGGTCGGCTTCGCGGTGATCCTGCTCGCGTTCGTCCTGAGCTTCTTCTTCAAGGCGCCGCCGCTCCGCAAGAGCTCGGCCCTGCAGGAGCAGGCGGACGACGCCGGCACCGCCGACGACCTCGAAGCGCAGGCCGTGCGGGCCGCGGACACGATGGGCTCGCCCACCGCCCCGGTCACCGGTTCGATCCCCGTCCAGGGTGGTCGGGCGCAGGTCTGAGTCACGCCGGGCCTCCTCGTCACAGGACGCGGGGGCTCGGCGTCGCACCAACCCGAGAACAAGACGGAGCGCAGCACGTGCACGAGCTCACCACCACCGAGGCCACCGCCCTGACCGACTGCGGCCTGCGGGAGCGCAAGAAGCAGCAGACCCGGGCCGCCATCCACCGGTCGGCGCTCGCCCTCGTCACCGACCACGGACTCGCCGGGGTGACCGTCGAGCAGATCTGCGCGGACGCGGGGGTCTCCCCGCGGACGTTCTTCAACTACTTCCCGTCGAAGGCCGAAGCAGCCCTCGGATTGCCGGCGACGACGGTCCCGGACACGGCACGCGCAGCGTTCCTCGGTGCCACGGGGCCGCTCGTGTCGGACCTCTGCGACCTCGTCGCGCACACGGTCACCCTGCCGCAGGACCGCCGGCGCATGAAGGAGCTCGTCCGAGCCCGCCCCGAGATGGTCCCGGCGATGATGCAGTGGATGGCGCACGCGCGGCAGACCGTGCTGGCGGTGGCCGCCGAGCGCGTCGACGAGGACACCGCGCGGACCGCGACCACCCTCGTGATGGCCGCCGTGATCGAGTCCGCCCACCGATCAGCGGACGGCTCCCGCGACGAACTGGCTGCGCGGCTGCGCGCGGTCGTCGGCGAGATGGGGCGGCTCGCCACCGCCTGACCAGCGTGACCATCGCGTCGCCCCCGGCGCGGGGGCGACCACGGCCTGGAGGCGCGGTGCGGGTCCGACCCGCGCCGCGCCTCCAGGCCGTGGCGGACGACACGACCCGGTCGCAGCCCGCAGTCGGCCCGCACAAGCAAAGTCACCCCGAACCACGCGGGAACGCGGTTCGGGGTGACTGTGGTTGTTCGCCGGTCAGACCGGCAGCGTCGTGCTTAGCGGCGCGAGCCGCGGCCCGCGACGCGGGTGTAGATGAACAGCACGATGATCGCGCCGATGATCGAACCGATGATGCCGGCCGGCTGGAAGAAGCCGTCCATCGGGTCGTGCTGGAAGATCAGGAACCCGAGGAACCCGCCGACGAACGATCCGACGATGCCCAGGACGATCGTCATGAGGATGCCGATGTTCTGCTTGCCGGGGATGATGAGCCGGGCGAGAGCGCCGGCGATGAGTCCGATGATGATCAAGCTGATGATGAGACCGAGCACGGTGTCCTCCTCGTGGGTGCGGTTGCCGCGGCATGGTTGCCGGAGTCAGGGCCGACATCCGACGAAACTCCGGGGTTCCTGGGAGGACTGTCGGGTTCGCCGATCAGACGACGCCGGAGGCCTCGAGTTCGGCCCGCAGCTCGGCGTCCGACGGCTCGACGAAGTGCTTGCCGTTCGGCAGCACCACGACGGGGATGTTCTTCCGGCCGCTGATGGCCTCGGCACGGTCGGCCGCGGACAGGTCCTGCTCCACGTCGACGTACTCGTAGTCCACGCCGAGGGTGTCGAGCAGCGCCTTGGACCGACGGCAGTCGCGGCACCAGTCGGCACCGAACATGGTCACGCGGTCGGGGGCAGTCGTCGCATCGCTCATGTGCAGAGAGTACGTCGGAGCGCCCCCGGGCATTCCCGGAGCGCCGCCGGACCCGCGCCCCGCTCGCCCTACGATTGGCACATGCCGCCAGCACCCGACCCCGCGACGCTGGCCTGGGCTTCGGCGGCCGTTCGGCGCTTCGCCGCGGCGACCAACCTGCTCGTCGCCGCCCGCCGGTTCCGCATCGTCGGCGGTGACCCCCGGGATGCCGCGGCACTGCGGCACCTGCTGACCGCACTCGGTGCGCGCGAGGTCGAACAGTCGAACCAGTCGGACCACCAGCACCAGCCGTCCGACCTCGTCGATCAGCTCTGGTGCCTCGGCACGCCCGACGAATCGACCCCCGCGGTCGAGCAGGCCGCCGACCGCCCGCGCGGCACCACCCTGGTCGTCATCGACGCCGGCCGGTACCTGCCCGCCGTCGACGAGGACGCCTTCGGCCCCGTCGCACCCGCCCGCCCCGGCGTGCTCGCCGTCCCGATGCTGTCCGACGACGTCTTCCTGGTGTCCACCGGCCGCGACCCCGAGGAGGACCCCGCGGCGGACGCCCGCCTGCGCTGGGCACGACGGTCGATGCCGGTCGCCCGCTCGGTCGCCGCGGAGCTCCGCGACGGCGGACTCCTGCGCGGCACGCGCATCGGCGTCGCGATGTTCCTCGAGCCCAAGACGGCGGTGCTGAGCCTGCTGCTCCGTGACGCCGGTGCCGAGGTCGTCGTCTACGCCCACGCCGACGAGACCGACGACGCCGTCGCCGACGCACTGCGGTCCGCCGGCCTGACGGTGTTCGCGAGCAGCACGGCGACGCTCCCCGAGCAGAAGCAGCTGGCCCTCGCGATGCTCGACACCGCGCCGCACATCCTGCTCGACGACGGCTCGCACGTCATCCGGCTCGCCCACCAGGAACGCCCCGACCTGCTGCCGACGATGCTCGGCGCCGCCGAGGAGACCACGAGCGGCCTGCGACCCCTGCGTGTCCTCGCGGCGCGCGGCGAGCTCGGCATCCCCGTGATCGCGGTGAACGACGCCCGCACCAAGACGTTCTTCGACAACCGGTACGGCACCGGGCAGTCGACGGTGTTCGCGGTGCTCGACCTGGTCGACGGGCTCGCGTCCGGCACACACCGGGTGATGCCGGGAGGCGCGGCGGTCGTCGCCGGGTTCGGGCACGTCGGCGAGGGTGTCGCCCTGGTGCTCACCGCCCTCGGGTTCCGGGTGACGGTCGCCGAGACCGACCCGGTCCGCGCCCTGCAGGCGCGGTTCGCCGGGTACGCCGTGGCCCCGCTCGTCGAGGCGGTGCGCGACGCCGACCTCGTGATGAGCGCCACCGGGGTGCCGGACACCATCGACCTCGACGTGCTCCGTGCCTGCGCGGACGGTGCGGTCCTCGCCGTCGCCGGTGGGGTCGACCAGGAGATCGCCATCGACGACGCGCTCGCCGCCGGGGCCCGGCGCCAGGACGTGGGGCCGAAGGCCGAGCGGTTCGTGTTCCCCGGGGCCGACGGCGGGCCGATCGTGCTCGACGACGGCGGCTGCATCAACATCACCGCGGCCGAGGGCAACCCGGTCGAGATCATGGACCTGTCGTTCGCCGTGCAGCTCGGCGCCGTCCGGATGCTCCTGGAACGCGGCGACGAGCTGGAGCGTGCCGTCGTGCCGATCGACCCCGCGGTCGACGACGTGACCGCCCGCGCGGCGCTCGCGGCCTTCGGGAGCCGACCCGTGGGCCCAGGCCTCCCCGCTGAGCACCCGGCGGACCGCGAGCCGGACGTCCGGACCCACCGTTTCGGAGACCCGGCATGATCGCTCGTCCACACCCGGTCACCGTGCACTCGGCGCGCGTCGTCGTCCCGATGACGGCGCCGCCGATCGCCGACGGCGCGGTGGCCGTGCAGGACGGCCGCATCCTGCACGTCGGCGACCGGTCGTGGGTCATCGACCAGCTCACCGGGTCCGGCGCGACGTTCACCGAGCGGCAGTGGCGCGGCGCGCTCCTGCCCGGACTCGTGAACGCGCACTCGCACCTCCAGTACACCGGCATGTCCGGTGTCGGCCGACGCCAGTACAACGGGTTCGAGGACTGGGCCGCGGCGTTCAACGTCGACTACTCCGAACCGCACGACTGGCGGGCCGAAGCCGCGGACGGTGCACGGGCCTCGATCCTGGCCGGTGTCACGAGCATCGCGGACATCGTCACCGACATCGAGGCCTCGACCGCGCTGCAGGACGCCGGGCTCGGCGGCATCGCGTACTGGGAGGTGATGGACTGGGAGAATGACGCCTGGCAGTCGCACGGTCGCGACCAGGTGCTCGACGAACTCGACCGGATCCCCACGACACCCGGTGCCGGCCTGTCGCCGCACGCGCCGTACTCGCTCGAGGTCGCCCCGCTGCTCGAGCTCCCCGACATCGTGCGGCAGCGCGGCCTGCGGCTGCACCTGCACCTCGGTGAGGCGGCGTTCGAGGGGGAGCGCACCGCCCTCGGTCCGGTGCCCGGGCTCGACGGGGTCGACGGCGTCGGTCACGGGAACGACTGGCACCTGGCGAACGTGCCGTCGTTCCGGGCACTGCGGGCCCTGGGTTTCGGTGCGAGCGCGACCGCGTTCGTCGACCGCCTCGGCGTGCTCGGGCCGGACTGCCACATCGCCCACGGCGTGTACATGACCGCCGCCGACCGGGCGCTCCTGCGCGCCCGCGGCACGGCGGTGGCGCTGTGCCCCCGCTCCAACGCCGTCATCGGCCTCGACCCGCCGCCCGTCGCGGACTACCTGCGCGAGGGGAGCCCGATCGCCATCGGCACCGACTCCCTGTCGTCGTCGCCGTCCCTCGACCTGATGGCCGACGTCACCGCGCTGCACCGCATCGCCCGAGCCCAGGGCTACGGGCACCGTGACCTGCACGAGCGACTGCTCGCAGCGGCGACCCTCGGTGGTGCGCACGCGATGGGGCTCGCCGTCGGACCGGACCGCATCGGGCACCTCGCCGTCGGGGCGCGCGCCGACCTGGCGGTCTTCGACGTCGACGCCCGCACGGTGCCGGACGCGCTCGCCGAGCTCGTCGAGGACGGCGCCGGGCGGGCGGCCGCCACCGTGATCCGTGGGGTCGTGCGCGCCGTGGCGGGCGGGGTCACCGAGCCGGCTTCCCCGCACACGGACACCCCCGCACCGCACCAGGAGGAACGATGACCGAGTCCGCACCCCACCCCGGCATGGCCGCACGCCGAACCGTCACCGGTGAGCTGATCGAGTGGCTCGACGTGCCGAAGCGCGCGATCGCCCTCGGGATGGAACCGCACCCCGAGGGTGGCTGGTACGTCCGCACCTGGACCTCGCCGGCGACGGTCACCACCCCCGCCGGGGAGCGTCCCGCCGCCACGCTGATCCACTTCCTGCTGCCCCCGGGCGAGGCCTCCGCCTGGCACCGGGTCACGAGCGACGAGATCTGGATGTGGCACGGGCCGGACACCGTCGACCTGCAGCTCGGCGGCGACGGTGACGTCCCCGAGCCCGGCGCGACGATCACCCTCGGCCCGGACGCCGGACGCGACCGGGTGAACGACGCGCAGGCGTTCGTTCGCGGTGGCGTGTGGCAGCGGACGATCCCGGGCGACGGCGAGGTGCTGCTGAGCTGCCTGGTGTCGCCGGGCTTCTCGTTCGACGACTTCACGATGGCGGACGACGGGGACCCTGCCGCCGAGTAGCACCGCGACACCGTTTCGCGTTGGTATCCCACCGCGAAGTACACTTCGACCTGCCCCCACCCCCCTCGCACGAAGGCCCGACCGTGACCCGTCACCTCCGCTTCACCCTCGCCGTCGCCACCGCCGCGGTCGCCGCCCTCGCCCTGTCGGCCTGCTCCGCCGGGGGCAGCAGCAACGCCGACGGCACCGTGACCGACGGCAAGCTCACGATCGCCACCGGCGACCCGGCGTACTCGCCCTGGATCGAGGACAACAAGCCCGAGTCCGGCAAGGGCTTCGAGTCCGCCGTGGCGTACGCCGTCGCGAAGGAGATGGGCTACGGCAAGTCCGACGTCGTCTGGAAGCGCAGCACCTTCGACAGCGCCATCGCACCGGGGCCGAAGGACTGGGACCTCAACGTCCAGCAGTTCTCGATCGACGCGAAGCGCAAGAAGGCCGTCGACATGTCGAGCGCCTACTACACGACGACCCAGGCGGTCGTGACCACGTCCGGGTCGAAGGCCGCCGACGACACCACGATCGCCGCGCTCAAGCAGGACGCCATCGGCGTCGCGACCGGTTCGACGAGCATCGCGAGCGTCAAGGACGTCCTCGGGGTCACGCCGCAGGTGTTCAACTCCAACGACGACGCCGTGCTCGCGCTCAAGTCCGGGCAGATCGACGCGATCGTCACCGACCTGCCGACGGCGTTCTACATGGCCTCGGCGCAGCTCGACGACGGCACCGTGTCCGCGCAGTTCCCGTCCGACGGCAAGGGCGACGAGTTCGGCTTCGTCCTGCCGAAGGACTCGGAGCTCACGAGCAAGGTCGACAAGGCCCTGAAGACCCTCGACGACGACGGCACCCTGCAGGACCTGCAGACCAAGTGGCTCTCGTCGGAGACCGGTACGCCGGTCCTGAAGTAACCGGATGACCCTGCCAGCAGGGGCCGGCACCCCGGTCGCCGCACCCGCGCCGAGCCAGGTCGAGCTCGAGCGTCGGCTCTACCGTCGCCAGCGTGGCCGTCGCTCCGTCGTCGTGTCGGTCGTCTCCACCCTGGTCGTGCTCGCCGTCGTGTACTTCGGCGTCGTGAACACCCCCGGGTGGGCGGCGGTGCAGCAGTCGTTCTTCGACCCGGAGACCGCGGTCGACACGTTCCCGGACATCCTGCTGGGCCTCTGGTTGAACGTCCGGATCCTGTTCTTCAGCGCCATCGGCGTCGCCGTCTTCGGCACGCTGCTCGCGGTCGTCCGCGGTCTGCGCAACCCGGTGTTCTTCCCGCTGCGGATGCTCGCGACCGGCTACACGGACCTGTTCCGCGGCCTGCCGCTCATCATCGTGCTCTACCTGGTCGGCTACGGCATCCCCGGGCTCGGGGTGTTCCCGCGGCTCCCCGCCGAGGTCTGGGGCACGATCGCGATCACCCTGACCTACTCGTCCTACATCGCCGAGGTGCTCCGGGCCGGCATGGAGGCCGTGCACCCCTCCCAGCGCCTGGCCGCCCGGTCGCTCGGACTCTCGCACGCCAAGACGCTGCGGCTCGTGGTGCTGCCGCAGGCGATCCGCAAGGTCACCCCGGCGCTCATGAACGACTTCGTGTCGATGCAGAAGGACGTCGGTCTGGTGTCGATCCTCGGGGCCGTCGACGCGGTCCGCTCCGCCCAGATCGCGCAGGCCGAGACCTACAACTTCACGCCGTACTTCGTCGCCGGGCTGCTGTTCGTCGTGATCAGCCTGCCGCTGATCCGCGTCACGGACGCGATCGCGCGTCGCCAGCAGCGGCGCGAGCAGATCGGAGGGACCGTATGAGCGAGGCCGGCCTGGAGACCCGTGGTGCGTCCGGTACGGACGCCGCGGTCCTCGAACTGCGCGGGTTGCGCAAGGCGTTCGGCGAGCACGAGGTCCTGCGCGGGATCGACCTGACGGTCCACCGCCACCAGGTCATCTGCGTCATCGGGGCCTCGGGCTCCGGCAAGTCGACGCTGCTCAAGACGGTCAACCTGCTCGAGGGCATCGACGACGGCGAGATCCTGCTGCAGGGCACGGACATCGCCGACCCGCGCATCGCCGTCGACGCCGTGCGGGCGCGCATCGGCGTGGTGTTCCAGCAGTTCAACCTGTTCCCGCACATGAGCGTGCTCGACAACGTCACGCTCGCCTCGCGGCAGGTGCACGGCGTCGGCAAGGCGCAGGCCGAGGACACTGCTCGCCGGCTGCTCGACCGGATCGGGCTCGCCTCGTTCGCCGATGCGTACCCCGACCGCCTGTCCGGCGGGCAGCAGCAGCGCGTCGCCATCGTCCGGGCGATCGCGTCCGACCCGGAGCTCCTGCTGCTCGACGAGGTCACGAGCGCCCTCGACCCCCAGCTCGTCGGTGAGGTGCTCGACCTGGTCACGGAGCTGAAGCGACAGGGTTCGACGATCCTGATGACGACGCACGAGATGCACTTCGCGCGGAACGTCGCCGACCGGATCGTGTTCCTGCACCGCGGCGAGGTCGTCGAACAGGGTTCCCCCGCCGACGTCCTCGACCACCCGCAGCACCCGGCGCTCGTCGAGTTCCTCGCCCGCGTGCACGCCTAGGGCGTCAGCAGCACCTTGCCGATCACCTCGCCGTCGCGCACGCGGCGGTGGGCCTCCTCGACGTCGGCCAGGGGCAGCACCGAGTCGATGACCGGGCGCACCCGGCCGTCGGCGACCAGCGGCCAGACGTTGTAGCGGACCGCCTCGACGATGGCGGCCTTCTCGGCGAGCGGCCGTGCGCGCAGGGTCGTGCCGCTGATCGTCGCGCGCTTCCGCATCAGCACCCCGAAGTCGAGCTCGGCGGTGCGGCCGCTGCCCGAGGCGATGACCGCGACGTGCCCGTTCGGGGCGAGGGCCTGCAGGTTCCGCTCCAGGTAGGACGGTCCGACGACGTCGAGCACGACGTCGACGCCGACACCGTCGGTGAACGCCATGACGCGTTCCACGAAGTCCTCCGTGCGGTGGTCGATGACCAGGTCGGCGCCGAGGTCCCGGGACGCGGCGACCTTGCGGTCGCCGCCGCTCGTCGCGATCACCGTCGCCCCGAGGGCCTTCGCCCACAGCACCGCGTGCGACCCCATGCCGCCCGTACCCCCGTGCACCAGGAGCGTCTGCCCGGGACGGAGTCCGGCGAGCATGCCGATGTTGGAATAGACCGTGCACGCGGCTTCGGGCAGTCCGGCCGCCTCGACCAGGTCGACGCCCTCGGGGACCGGCAGCACCTGGGTGACCGGCGCGACCACGAGTGCCGCGTACCCGCCGCCGGAGAGCAACGCGCACACCCGGTCGCCCACCGCCACGGTCGTGACGCCCGCGCCGACGGCCCGCACGGTGCCGGAGACCTCGAGCCCGAGGATCTCCGACGCCCCGGGCGGCGGCGGGTAGTTCCCGGCGCGCTGCTGCAGGTCGGCGTTGTTGACGCCGGCCGCGGCGACCTCGATCAGGACCTCGTCCGTGCCGGGTTCGGGGTCGGGCAGGTCGGTGACGGACATGGAAGCGTCGTCGAACGTGATGGCTCGCATGCCCTCGACGGTACGCGCCACCCGCCTCCGGCCGGCTGCCGGTCGCCCACAACCGCCGCCGGTGTCCCTATGGAGGTTCCCTGTACGCTCGACGACGGATCTGCACCTCATCCGGGGGAGTGCGGACAGATCGAGGGGGACTCTCCACCATGCCCAAGAAGCTCATCGCGCTGGCCACCGCCGGCCTCGCACTCACGCTGCTCGCCGGTTGCTCCGGCGGCGACTCGGGCTCGTCCAGCGCACCGTCGGCCTCGAAGACCGCCGCCGCGGCACCCGCTCAGACCAAGGGGGAAGCCTGCTCCCTGCTCGAGAACGAACTCGCGTCGTTCCTCAAGGAGCAGGGTTCCAGCTCTGCCCCGGCCGACCCGAAGGCCCGTGCGGCGCTCGTCGACGAGTTCGTCCAGCGCATCGACTCGGCGCTGACGAAGGTCTCGAACGACCAGGTCCACGACACGTTCGAGGACTTTTCCGGCGCGGCGAAGGGCTACAGCTCCGCCATCCGCTCCGGTGCGGCCGAGGACTCCGCCGAGGTCAAGAAGGCCCAGACCGAGGTGCAGACCACCCTCGACCAGGTCTCGGCGGTCTGCCCCGCCAAGAGCTGAGCGGTCCCACGCGCAGCCCCGCACGTGACGACGCCCCGCCGCTCCTGGACCAGGAGCGGCGGGGCGTCGTGCTTCCCCCGTCGGGGGAACTGGCGTCAGACCGCCGCGGGCTGCGAGGCGTCGAGGCGTGCGACGTCCTCCGGCCGCAGCCGCACGGTCGGCGCCGTGATCGAGTTCAGGATCGACTGCGGCCGCGACGCACCGGGGATCGGCACGACGACGTCGCTCTTCTGCAGCTCCCACGCCAGCGCGATGACCTGCGGGGTGACCCCACGGTCGCGGGCGATGTACGCGAAGTCCTCGAACGCCGTCCCGAGGTCCGCCGCGCTCCCGATGCCACCGAGGGGGCTCCACGGCAGGAACGCGATGCCGAGCTCGTCGCACAGTTCGAGCTCCGGCTCGCTCGACCGGAACTTCGGCGAGTACTGGTTCTGCACCGACGCCAGGCGTCCGCCGAGCACCTCGTTCGCGGTGCGGATCTGATCCGGGTCGGCGTTCGAGATGCCCGCCATCCGGATGACGCCCTGGTCGAGCAGCTCGGCGAGCGCCCCGATCGAGTCGGCGTACGGCACGGCCGGGTCGGGGCGGTGGAACTGGTACAGGCCGATCTGCTCGACGCCGAGCCGCTTCGCCGAGGCCTTCGCCGCCTCCTTCAGGTACTCCGGGTGCCCGTTCTGTGCCCAGTTGCCGGCCTCGGGGCGCAGGTGTCCGCCCTTCGTCGCGATGAGCACGTCCGAGGTGTCGTCGTGGAACTCCCGGACGGCCCGCGCGATGAGCTCCTCGTTGTGCCCCACCTCGTCGTGGCCGCCCAGGTGGTACGCGTCGGCGGTGTCGATGAGCGTGACACCGTTCTCGAGCGCTGCGTGGATCGTGGCGATGGACTGACGCTCGTCCGGCCGGCCCTCGATCGACATGGGCATCCCGCCCAGACCGATGGCACTGACGGACACGTCTCCGATGACTCGTTGCTTCATCGGCCCAGCATGCGCCCGGCCCCGACGCCGACGCCCAGTTCCCGCACGACGAGGCGCCCGCACCGACGAGCCCCGGTCACCGACGCGCCCATTCCGGCGCGTGTTCCGGCAGCGGACCGAACGCGATGCCGCGGGCGTAGAGGCCCCGGACCGGCGGGACCCAGCGCGCGAGCAGCACCGGGAGCAGCGGCGGACCGTCCTGCAGGTGGCCGGCGAAGGCTCGCTCGAACACGACCCGGTGCAGCACGGCCTGCGCGGCCTGCACCAGGGCTGCGGGCGGGGTCCGACGACGCTGGACGGCTGCGAGCGCCCGGGCGAGGCCGCCACCGCGGAGCCCCCGTCGGAGTGCCGGCACCAGGATCGTCGCCGTCGCCACCGCGTCCTGCACCGCGAGGTTGATGCCGACCCCGCCGGCGGGGGACATCGCGTGTGCGGCGTCCCCGATGCAGAGCAGCCCCGGGCGCCACCACCGGCGCAGGCGGTCCATGCGGACGTCGAGCACGTGCACGTCGTCCATCGAGGCGATCGCGTCGACCCGGTCCGCGAAGTCCGGTCGGAGCCGCGCCACCCGGGCACGGAAGGCCGCCACCCCCGCGGCGCGCAGGGCCGCGTCCGAGCCCTTCGGCGCGAAGTACGCGACCTGGTGGTAGTCCGGCCGCGGGAAGCTCAGCAGCACGTCCCGGTCCGAGAACGCGGGGGTGAGGGCGCTCGCCGCGTCCCCGGGGTGCCGGGGCAACCGGAACCACCAGGTGTCGAACGGCACCCGGAACGCTCGCGGCACGAGCCCGGCGCCGCGACGCAGCACCGAGTTCCGCCCGTCGCAGGCGATCACGACGTCGGCGCGGAGTTCCTCGGGCTCGTCGGCCCCGTCCCTCGGCCGCAGGTGAACCCCGGTCACGACTCCGTTCTCCTCGATGAGTCCGGTCGCCGCGAGGCCCATCGCGATGCGGAACGACGGTTCCCGACGGGCGGCGGTCACGAGCAGGTCGAGCAGGTCCCACTGCGGCACCATCGCCACGTGGTCGTACGGGGGCGCGAGACGCGAGAAGTCACCGAGCAGCAGCCGCGAGCCGTCGGGCATCGGCAGCGAGAAGTCGTCGAGGCGTGACTGCGGCAACGCCCGGAACGCTGCACCGAGTCCGAGTTCGTCGAGCAGCCGGATGGTCGAGGCGTGCACCGTGTCGCCCCGGAAGTCCCGGTTGAAGTCGTCGTGCCGCTCGAGCACGCGCACGTCGATGCCGGCGCGGGCGAGCAGCAGGCCGAGGACGACCCCTGCGGGGCCGCCACCGACCACCGCGACCGTCGTCCGCGACACCGTCACCATGCCCGGGACGCTACCCCGGTCCGGACCGGAGGCGCGTGGCGGCCCCGACCCGCGCCTCCAGGCCGGAACGCACACGCGTTCGCAGGCCCGACACGCGGCGGACGACCGGTGTCCGGTCGGAAGGGTGGATTCGGTGCGCGCCGGTCAGGCGCTGGCGGACACCGACGACGATCCGGACCCGCTGTCGACTGCGTTCACGAAGACGACCCCGCCCCAGGCGATGACGACGATCGCGAGCACGAAGCCGATCGCCGCGATCCACCACGACGGCTTCCGTCGGATCCACGCGCCGATCGACAGCACGATCGTGGCGACCCCGATCACGAAGGCGCCACCGACCGCGATGGCCGCGCCACCGAAGTACCCACCGGGTGTGCACCCGGCCGCGGCGTCGCACTCTGCCGTGGCCGAGGCGATCGCGACGATGCCGACGACCGCCGTGATCGCGGTCATGACGGCACCGAACACCAGGAGCAGCACCGTCGAGATCCGGTCGGCGAGCTTCGCCGGCGGGAACAGCGTGGTGCCACCGCGCTCCCACGCCGCGCGCTGCGCGTCCGTGGGGCCGGAGGAGGACTGCGGCGGAGGGCCGGGGACGTTGGACCAGGTCATGCGTGCAGTCCTACCGCGCCTCGACCCCGAACGCCTGTGCGAGCCGCTGGATCTTCTGCGCCCGACCCAGCCGCGGCAGGTCGGAACCGTCGCGGATGACCCGACCGCGGGCCTCGAAGTCGTCGAGGAAGTCCTGCGCCCAGGCGACGTCGGTCGGCGTGGGAGAGATGACCTCGTTGATGACGGGGAGCTGCTCGGTGTCCAGGCACAGCTTGCCGGTGAGGCCGAGCGACACGGCCACCTGCGACTGCTCGCGGAGGATCGGGTGCGACGACCCGACCGTGGGGCCGTCGATCGGACCCGGCAGGTCGCCGACGCGCGAGGCGACGACCAGCTTCGACCGCGGGTACGCCATCGCGAGCGTGTCGGCACTGGTCCCGGTGTCACGGCGGTAGTCGCCGGAACCGAAGGCCAGGCGGAACGCGCCCTGCGCCTTGGCGATCGACACCGACTCCTCGATGCCCAGGGCCGACTCGACGAGGGCGATCACCGGCGTCTGGCCGCCGAGCCGGTGCCAGGTGTCGGTGACCTGCGCGGGGGACTCGGTCTTGGCGAGCATGACGCCCTGCAGCCCGGGCAGGCCGCGGAGCTCCTCGACGTCATCCGCCCAGAAGTCCGTGGTGACGTCGTTGATGCGCACCCAGGCCTCGCCGCCGCCGGCGAGCCAGGCGGCGACGCCCTGCCGGGCCGAGGGCTTCGCGGCGGGGTCGACGGCGTCCTCGATGTCCAGGATGATCTGGTCGGCGCGGGAGCGCTGGGACTTGTCGAACCGGTCGGTGGCGGTGCCGGAGACCAGCAGCCACGACCGTGAGATCTCGGCGGGGACCGATCGACGCCGGTTCGGCGTGGGGGCGGACGGAGTGGTGCGGTCGTCGATGGCCATGCCCCGTTGGTACCACACCGGACGGGGCCGCCGTCGGATCGGACGCGCCGCACGTCGGCTCTGACGCCGGTCAGGTCCGTGCGGAAACCCCGAAACCTCGGGTCATTGCCAGAGAGGCCGTCCGGTTCCGCCTACAGTGTCGGATGTGTGGCGAGCGGACAGGGTGACCGACGGTGAGGACGACGTGAACGACGACGTCCCCGTCGAGGGTGCCCGCGCGCGCCCCGACGACGATCGAGACGAGCAGCAGGACGTGGACCAGGAACGGACCGACGACGAGCCGGACCGCACGCTCCGCCCGGAGCTGCAGATGACGAGCCCGCAGGCGATCAGCCTCGGCGACCCGCGGTTGCAGGCCGGCAACGCGGCCGAACCGACGTGGGACGGCTGGCGCACCCAGCTGACCGGTGTCGGCGGCACGAGCCCGCTCACGCACTTCAGCGACCACCCGCGCGCCCGCATCGAGCTCTCGACCACCCACCCGGGCGGTCTCGCGCAGTTCATCACCGGCAAGACGACCCTGCTGTCCAGCCTGATCCGCGACGAGGTGGCGCTCCGTGCCGCCCGCGTGGCCGCCGGACACGTCGAGGCGAAGGGCACCGAGCTCGCCACCGTGCGCGGCATCGACGCGGTGAAGCTCGGCATCGGCATGGCCGACTGGAAGCACGGCGACGAGCAGTTCCGCGGCCCGGTGCTCCTGCGCCCCCTGGCGATCCGCCGGCACGGACGCGACTTCGAGGTGCGCCTGCTCGGCGAACCGGTGCTCAACCCGGGCCTCGCCGACGCGCTGCACGAGCAGTTCGGGGTCATCCTCGACGCGCAGTCCTTCGTGGCCCTCGCGCAGCAGGACGGCTCCTTCACGCCGAACCCCGTCATCGACCGCCTGCGTGGCCTGACCGCGCACATCCCCGGCTTCTCGGTGCACGCCCGACTCGTGGTGTCCACCTTCGCCGAGGTCGCGACCGGGATGGTCGAGGACACCGGCGACCTGTCGCACCCCGTGCTCGACGCCCTCGCCGGCAACCCGAGCGCGAAGTGGCAGGTCGAGCAGTCCTACCACCCGGTCGAGCAGACCCCGTCGGACGAGCGCAGCCCGGAGACCGACACGCTCCTGCTCGACGCCGACGACGAGCAGGAGAACGTGATCGCGCAGATCACGGCCGGCAACTCCATCGTCGTGAAGACCCTTCCAGGCACCGGTGGCACCCAGACCATCGTGAACGCCCTGGGCGGCCTGGTCGCCGCGAACAAGCGCGTGCTCGTCGTGAGCCCGCGCCGCGCGACCCTGCGGGGCATCGCCGCCCGCTTCGGTGAGGTCCAGCTGCCCGGGGTCGCGGTCACGCCGTCGACCCTGCGCCGCGACGTCGTCCGTGCCATCGCCCGGAACGAGAAGGCCGCGCGTCCGAACCTCCGCGAGGTCGACGACGCACTGGTCCGCCTGCGCAAGGTGCTGAAGGACTACCGCGGGTCGCTCACCCGCAAGGACCCCGACTTCGGCGTCTCGGTGCTCGACTGCCTGGTGGAGCTGTCGCGCCTGTCGCTGCTGCCCGTCGCCCCGTCGACCACCGCGCGCCTGTCGAAGCAGTCCGTCGCCTCGATGGTCGACGGCCGTTCGCGCGTCGCCGAGACGATGGTCAGCGCCGCGAACCTCGGTGAGTTCCGCTACGGCCCCGACGACTCGCCCTGGTACGGCGCGAAGTTCGGTTCGAGCGACGGTGCCCAGCGTGCGCACCGCATCGCGAAGGACCTCGACGCCGACGGCCTGCCGACCCTGCTCCGCCGCGCCCACGACCTGGTGAGCTCGACGCACATGCGCCAGTTCACGACGATCAACGAGCTCGGCATCTACCTGCGCCTGCTCACCGAGATCCGTGACACGCTCGACCGCTTCCTGCCGGTGGTCTTCGACCGCTCGGTGTCCGAGCTCGTGGCCGCCACCGCCCCTCGCGGTGAGGGCGCCCCGATGTCGTCGACGAACCGTCGCCGGCTCAAGAAGCTCGCCCGCGAGTACGTCCGTCCGGGCGTGCACGTGTCCGACCTGCACGAGGCCCTGACCCGCGTCCAGCAGCAGCGGGTGCTCTGGCAGCGCTACGTCGCCGCCGGCGTGAACCCCGAGGTGCCCACGGGCATCGCCGACGTCCAGGTCCTGTTCTCGAACGTCGCCGAGGACCTCGCGCGCCTCGACGAGCCGCTGGGCCGCACCGAGCGTGACCGCCAGCTCGCGAACACCCCGGTCGACCAGCTCGTCCCGACCATCGCCGAACTCGCGGCCGAATCCGACGTCCTGCACAACCTGCAGGAGCGCACCGAGCTCATGCAGACCCTTCGCGACCTGCAGCTCGAGCCGCTCATCACCGACCTGGCGAACCGGCACGTGCCGGACGTGCAGGTGCCGGCCGAGCTCGAGCTCGCCTGGTGGCAGTCCGCCCTCGAGACCATGCTCGAGTCCGACCGGGCCCTGCTCGGCGCGAACACCGACATGCTCGACCGGGTCGAGGCCGACTTCCGCCTGGTGGACGACGCCCACGCGGCCGGGGTCTCCCAGGGCCTCGCGTGGCAGCTCGCCGAGAACTGGAAGGTCGGTCTCGTCGACTGGCCCGAAGAGGCGACGGCGCTCAAGACCCAGCTCCGCGACGGCGCGATCACCTCGCGCCTGCTGCAGGACTCCGCACCGCACCTGTCCCGGTCGATCGCACCCGTCTGGCTCGCCAGCCCGTACGAGGTGCCGCAGATCGCCGACACGATGCCCTTCGACACCGTGATCCTGGTCGACGCCGGCGCCGTGACGATCGCCGAGACCGTCGGCGCCGTCCGTCGTGCCCGGCAGACCGTCGTGTTCGGTGACCCGGTCACCCAGACGCCGTCGCCGTTCCGCATCGCCGTGGACCCCGAGCACCGGGCGCTGCAGGTCGACGAGGGCACGCTCGACGCGTTCCACGCCGACTCCGCCCTGGCGAAGCTGTCCACCCTGCTGCCGACCCTGTCGCTGTCGCGGTCGTACCGCGCCGGCGGCGAGGACCTCGCCGAGCTCGTGAACCGTCGGTTCTACGGCGGCAAGATCGAGTCCCTGCCGTGGGCCGGCTCGTTCCTCGGCCACGGGTCGATCGCGCTCGACTACGTCAGCGACGGCAAGGCCGTCCCGGACCCCGAGTCCGGTGCCGTCGAGAGCGTCGACGCCGAGGTGGACCGCGTGGTGCGGCTCGTCATCGACCACGCCCGCACCCGTCCGACCGAGTCGCTCATGGTCATCACCGCGTCGGCGAAGCACGCCGTGCGCGTCGAGCAGGCCGTGCTGACCGCCGCCCAGGGCCACAAGGACCTGACCGAGTTCGTCATCGGCGACCGTGCCGAGCCGTTCATCGTGGCGACGCTCGAGCAGTCGGTGGCGCAGAGCCGCGACCGCGTCGTGTTCTCCATCGGCTACGGCCGCACCCCGCACGGCCGTGTGCTGCGTGACTTCGGTCCGCTCGGCAAGCCCGGCGGCGAGCGGCTGCTGGCGGTCGCCATGACCCGCGCGCGTCGCTCGATGGTCATCGTCACCTGCTTCCAGCCGTCGGACATCGAGGCCGAGCGCATGGGCCACGGCACCGTCGCCCTCGCCGAGATCCTGGCCGAGGTGCGTGCCCGGACCACCGCCGAGTACGTGCCGGACGACTCCGACCCCCTGCTCGTCGACCTGGCCCGGCGCCTCGAGATGCGTGGCATCCCGGTGGCGCTCGGACACCGCGGCAAGCTCGGCCTCGTCGCCGCGCACGGCGGGGTGTGCGTCACGATCGAGACCGATGCGTCGCTGGTCAAGGGATCGCTGCGCGAGTCCCTGCGCCTGCGTCCCGAGGTGCTCCGCCGACTCGGCTGGCACTACGTGCGCGTGCACGCGTTCCAGCTGTTCTCCGACCCGGACCGCGTCGCCGACACCGTCGCCGCCGTGCTCGGGGTCGACCGCGGCGCCACGCAGGAGATCTCGATCCCGCCGATCCCCGCGCGCCGATGAGCCGCCGGGCCTCGCGGCCCGCGGGTCCGGTGACGCCGGAGACGGACCAGCTGGTGGGCACATGGACCCGGGCCGACGACGCGTCGTCAGCCGCGCCTCCCGGTCCGACAGCGTCGTCCGGACGCGAGACGGCGGACCAGCCGGGAGGCCCGGCGCGGCGCCGCAGACGCGTCACCACCCAGCCGGTGGCGGGCTACGACCCCGCTCCGCCGCCGGAACCGGCGCGGCACCGCGACGGTGAGAACGACGACCAGCTTCGACGCGACGTCCCCCCGCACTGGTAACCGGTAGCCTGGCCCGTGATGACTGACACCGCGCGACAGCGCCCCGACTGGCAGACCTGGCCGAACCTGATCACGCTGTTCCGCCTCGTGCTGATCCCGGTGTTCATCGGCCTCGTCGTCGCCGGACACCCGGGGTGGGCGCTCGTCGCCCTCGTCGTGATCGGCGTGAGCGACTGGGCGGACGGCTTCATCGCCCGCAAGTTCGACCAGGGGTCCAAGCTCGGCAAGGCGATCGACCCCGTCGCCGACCGCCTGGCCATCATCGCGATCGTGCTGTCCCTGGTGCTCGTCGGCCTGCTGCCCTGGTGGGTGGTGGCGGTCGTGGTGCTCGTCGACCTGGTGCTCGTCGTCCTGTCGAGCGTGCTGTTCCACGGCAACCCGGACCTCGACGTCACGTGGACGGGCAAGATCCGCTCGGCCCTGCTGTTCGTCGGGCTGCCGGTGCTGCTGTTCTCCGCGGTGCACACCGTCGACGAGAACGCACCGTGGGTCCGGGTCGTGGCCCTGGTGTTCGTGTACCTCGGCACAGCGGGCCACGTGCTCGCCGGCGCCCAGTACGCCGTCGCGATGTTCGCGAAGCGCCGCGCGGTCCCCGCCGCCTGACGGGGCCGCCCTCTCCGCAAAACACCGGTGTTCGCGCTGCGCACCGCGGTTTGCGGGTGTGCAGCGCGCGAACACCGGTGTCTTGCGACGGCTCCGGGGTTAGAGCTTCGTCGAGCCGCCGATGCCGGGCCCCTCGGGAGCGTTCGACGGGGCGATGTGCGCGCCCGCGCTCGTGGCACCGCCGGTCTGCGGGCGGAGCAGGTCGCGGATCTCGAGCAGCACCTCGACGTCGGTCGGGGGCACGTCCTGCGGGGTCTGCTCCTCGTCGTTCTTGACGCGCTCGAACGCCGCCTTCTTCAGGTGGTTGACGGGCACGACCAGCGCGAAGTACACGACCGCGGCGACGATGACGAAGTTCAGGACGGCGCCGATGATCGCGCCGAACTTCAGTTGTGCGTCACCGCCGGAGAACGTGGGGATTGCCACGACCAGCGCCTTGTCGAGGCTCGAGGCGTTGAACACCGCACCGATGAGCGGGTTGATCAGGGCGCTGACGATCGTGCTGACGATCGCGGTGAACGCCGCACCGATGACGACTGCGACGGCCAGGTCGATGACGTTGCCGCGGAGCAGGAACTCCTTGAAGCCCTTCATACGAGGGTCTCCTTCCGGTCGAGGACGGCCGCCGGGTGGCGACGCGCCCCAACCTATCCGGAGAGCGCAGGCCGCGTCAGGACGCGGCGGGCTTCGAGCCGCTGGGCTTCGACTCGGCCTTCTTCGCCGGCTCGGACTTCTTCGGCTCGGACTTCGCGGGGGTGCTCGACGAGCCCTCGGACTTCGGGGCCGGACGCGAGTCGGTGCGGTAGAAACCGCCACCGTTGAAGGTCACGCCGACGGGGGAGAACACCTTCCGCAGGACGCCGCCGCAGACCGGGCACTCCGTCAGGGTGGCGTCGGAGAAGGACTGCTTGATGTCGAACGCGTTGTCGCACTCGGTGCAACGGTACGAGTAGGTGGGCACGTCAGCTCCGGAACGTGATGATGCGCGATGGCGTGATGATGCCGTCAACGGGTTCGTCGTGGGGTTCGCGCGGGACCTCGTCGAGGTACTCCGCGTCGAAGATCACAGCATAGACGGGCGGGCGGTTCGCCATGGACCCGAGGGTCTTGTCGTAGTAGCCGCGGCCCCAGCCCATGCGGACGCCGTCGTGCCCGACCGCCGCCGCCGGGGCGAGGATCGCGTCGACGTCGTTGATCGCGAGCGGGGACAGGACCTCGCCGACCACCTCGGGCAGGCCGAGCAGGCTCTCGGTCTCGCTCTCGCCGTCGCCGACGGCCCAGTCGAGCAGCCCGTCCTCGCGGGTGACCGGCAGCAGCACGCGGATGCCCTGCCCGAACGCCCAGTTCAGGAACGGGCGGACGTTCGGCTCGTCCGGTGCGGACAGGTACAGGGCGAGGGACGTCACCTGGCGTTCCTCGACGAAGCGCTGCAGGGTCGCGGTCAGGGTCTGGGTGTCCGCGTCGCGTTCGGTCGTGGTCCGGGTGCGCCGCCGCTGCCGGAGTTCGGCTCGCAGGGCGCGCTTCTCGTTCCCGAGATCGGCGATCATGGGCAGGAGTCTACCGAGGGGGCACGGTTGCGGCTTCCCGCCGGGAACCCGCGGGGTCCCGTGTCCCCCGGAGCGACGACATGCCCTCGAAAGGGGGATCGGATACGGTCTGACCATGGGCTTCCAGATTTCGAAGGCGGTGATCCCGGCCGCAGGGCTGGGTACCCGCTTCCTCCCCGCGACCAAGGCGATGCCGAAGGAGATGCTCCCCGTCGTCGACAAGCCGGCCATCCAGTACGTGGTGGAAGAGGCTGTCGGTGCCGGGCTGACCGACGTGCTGATGATCACCGGGCGCAACAAGAACGCGCTCGAGAACCACTTCGACCACGTGTCGGAGCTCGAGGAGACCCTCCGCAAGAAGGGCGACCACGAGAAGCTGCAGAAGGTCAACCAGTCGACGGACCTCGCCGACATGCACTACGTGCGGCAGGGCGACCCGCTCGGCCTCGGCCACGCGGTGCTCCGCGCGAAGATGCACGTCGGCCGCGAGCCGTTCGCCGTGCTCCTCGGTGACGACATCATCGACGCCCGTGACCCGCTGCTCCAGCGCATGATCGAGGTCCAGGGCGAGAAGAACGCCACCATCGTGGCCCTGCTCGAGGTCCCCGAGTCGCAGACCCACCTGTACGGCATCGCCACGGTCGAGCCGACCGACACCGACGACGTGGTGAAGATCACCGGGCTCGTCGAGAAGCCCCCGCAGGGCGAGGCACCCTCGAACCTGGCCATCATCGGCCGCTACGTCATCCGTCCCGAGGTCTTCGACGTCCTCGAGAAGCAGGAGCCGGGCAAGGGCGGCGAGATCCAGCTGACCGACGCGCTCATGAAGATGGCGAGCGCCGAAGAGTGGACCGGCGGCGTGTACGGCGTCGTGTTCCGTGGACGCCGGTACGACACCGGTGACAAACTCGACTACATCAAGGCGATCGTGCAGCTTGCCTCGGACCGCGATGACCTCGGCCCCGACCTCAAGTCGTGGTTGAAGGAGTTCAACGCGGGCGAATAGTCGGCCATCCCGCTCGGGTCCGTCACATGACGGACCCGGGCGGGACACCCCGTCCGCACAGCGGCGGGACCCCGGAGGAACCCAGCGATGACGACGATCCCGACCCTGTCCCACGGGCGGGTCACCATCCGGCCCCTCCGGCTCCGCGACACCCGCGACCTCGACGCGGCACTCGCGACGAACCGCTCGTGGCTCCGCACCTGGGAGGCCACGAACCCCTCCGGACACGTCTCCACCGACGTCCGGGGCAGCATCCGCGCGCTCCAGGCCAACGCCCGCGCGGGACTCGGACTCCCGTTCGCGATGGAGCTCGACGGCCGCTTCGTCGGTCAGCTCAACGTCTCCGGCATCTCCTACGGCTCGCTCGCGAGTGCCTCCATCGGCTACTGGGTCGTGGAGGACGCCGCCGGCCACAACGTGACGCCGATCTCGGTCGCCCTCGCCGTCGACCACTGCTTCCGGTCGCTCGGCGTGCACCGGATCGAGATCTGCATCCGGCCGGAGAACGCCCCGAGCCTGCGCGTCGTCGAGAAGCTCGGCTTCCGGTACGAGGGTCTCCGTCGCCGCTACATCCACATCAACGGGGACTGGCGCGACCACTTCTGCTTCGCGCTGGTGGCGGAAGAGGTCCGCGGCGGCGTCCTCGAGCGCTGGGTCCAGGGGCAGGTGCCTCCCGGTGTGGGGACCGTGCCGGTCGCCGCACGCGACGAGGCGGCGATGCCGCTGGACACGACGCCCCGCATCTGACGAGCCACCGCTGACGGCCTGGAGGCGCGGCTCGCCCTCCGCAGATTCGGCCCCGACACGCGCAACACGCGTCCGGCAATGACGCGGCGCGGGAACGGCCGCCCCTACCGTGTTCGCATGGCAGGAATCGGCTCGTGGGGTGGCGGCATCGTCCTGCTCGTCGCGGCCGTCCTCTGGCTCGTCTACCTGATGCCGTCGTGGGCCGCCCGCCGTCAGTACCTGGCCACCGAGCGGAACGCCATCCGGCTGCAGCAGACCCTCCGGATCCTCGCGCAGACCGCCGAGCTGCCGGACGAGGTCCGCATCGAGATGAACGCGAAGTCCCTCGCCCAGGCGCAGCGCGTCGCCCGGTCCGAAGAGGCCAAGCGCACCGCCATCGTCCGAGCCCACGAAGCGGCGCGGCAGCGTGAGATCACCCGCCGCCTGGCCGAGCAGGCCCCGGTGCTCGAGCGGGCGTCCGCCGTGCCGGCCCTGACCGCGATGCGCATGCGCCGTTCCCGGCTCGGGGCGACCCTGTTCGGCACGCTCGGCATCGTCGTGGCCCTCGTGGTGTTCGTCGCGGCACCGTCGCTCTGGCTCGTCGGTGTCGCAGGCCTCGTCGCCGCCGGTGGGTCCGCAGCGGTCCTGGCCCAGCTGCACCAGGTGGCGACGGCGCGGAAGCAGCGTCTCGCGGCCGGCGAGACGGGCGCGACCCGCGCCTCCCGGCCGGCCACCGCCTGGACCGACCCGGCCCCGCCCCTGTCGACCGAGCAGCCCGCTGCACCCGCTGCGGACCGCTCGTGGACCCCGAACCACGTGCCCAAGCCCCTCTACGTGGAGCGGCCGAGCGCACCGGCTGCATCGCCCGAGTCGTCGGCGGAACTCGCCGCGCGGTTGAAGGAGCGCGTCGCCGCGGCCAAGGCGGAAGCCGAGGCCGAAGCGGCGGCGATCCGCGCGGGGGAGTCCGACCCGTCGCTGGCGCGGGTCTCGCGGATGCGACCCGAGCTCGAGGAAGCTGCGGCATCGCTGTCCGCGCACGACCAGGGGCGTCTGGCCGAGCGGCTCGGGCTGCGGGCGCCCGCTGCTCCTGCTGCCGCTGCTCCCGCTGCCGACGAACCCGCCGCTCCGGCCGGTCCGCCGAGCAAGTGGGCCGGCATGGGGGTCCTCGACGACGACGCCTACCAGCAGGCCGACCTCGACGCGATCATGCGACGGCGCCGCGCGGTCTGACCCGCGGCACGCCCGACGGGCCACCTGCGATTTCGGCTGGGCCGACCGAGGGTGCTAGTGTGATCGAGCACTTGGGGCTATGGCGCAGTTGGTAGCGCGTCTCGTTCGCAATGAGAAGGTCAGGGGTTCGAATCCCCTTAGCTCCACCAGGTAGCAACACGAACGGCCCGGAACCCACAGGTTCCGGGCCGTTCTGCCGTTGTCGGGCTGTTCGTCGTGCGTCAGCCCGCGATGCTCTCCGTCAGCACGCCGGACTGCGCGAAGGTGGTGTGGATGGCGTTCGCGGCCTGCTCGAAGGCCCGGTTGCCGCGCGAGATGCCGAGCGCTCCGCCCTTGATCGCGGACTTGCCGGAGCCGCGCAGCAGCCGGGCGACGGTGCGGCCGTCCGGGGCGATCATGATCTGCACGTCCAGGCGGGTGTGGAACGTGCGGTCGTTCGCCATGCCGCCGATGAGCAGCGTCAGGCCGAGGCTGCCGCGGGTCGCACGGAGGGCGCCCTGCTCGGCGTCGTCGACGGTGTAGCCCTCGCGGGACAGGGCCTCGCGCACCTGTGCACGGGCGGTCTCGGGGTCGGTCGCGACGAAGAAGTCGTGGCTCTCGGGCATGTGTGTGTTCCTTCCGAACGGGTCCGCTGGGACACGGAGGACGCTCGCCCCCGAAGACGATCATGCCGTGTCGGAACGACGGAGGTGTCGCTTACGCTGGTCGTGTCATGACTGCCTCGATGAACCGCCGCGCACTCCTGTCCCTCGCCGGCGTCGCCGGGATCGGGCTCGCCGTCGCGGCGTGCTCCTCCGGCAGCGACAAGGGCGGCGACTCGGGCAAGGGCTCGGGCGGCGGGCGTGGGAGCTCCGGTGGAGACGCCTCGTCCGCACCGACCGCGAAGCCCGTCGCGAAGTCCCTCGCTCCGGCGCAGGTCCCGCTCGTCGGTGGCGTCACGGTCACCGTGGCGGGGACCGGACTCGCCGCCGTCAAGGGCGTCACCGTCGGCGGAGTCGCGGCGCGTGACGTGCAGGCCACCGCGTCGAAGGTGACCTTCACGGCCCCGCACCAGGCGATGTACACGGCCGGCGACGCCGACGTCGCACTCTTCACGTCCGCGATCGAACCGACCCCGTCGGCGAACCAGTCCTCCGACGGCAACGGCAGCGCCGCGAACGACGGGCAGAGCGGCGCCACCCAGGACACCGCGACCGCATCACCGACGCCGACCGCCGCAGCGACGCCCGCTGCGGGCAGCGCGGTCGCCTCGACCACCCTCGCCTACGCCGCACTGACCGACGTCGACCGGCAGCTCGCCTACGCGATGCGGTACTGGAAGGACTACAACCTCGCCGAGTACGGCACGATGAACCCCATCGGCGGCGACTGCGCGAACTACGTCAGCCAGACGCTCATCGCCCGTGGGTGGGAGCAGCGGTCCGACTGGTACAACCGGGCCGCCGGTGCCGAGCACAGCGCGACGTGGACCTACTGCCCGACGATGGACCCCTGGCTCGCGGACAACGCGGGCGAGTTCGGGCTCACCCGGCGTTCCTCGGACGAGCGCGACAAGGTCAAGGTCGGCGACATCGTGTTCTTCGACTGGAACGCCAACGGCTCACCCGACCACACCACCATCGTGTCCGAGGTCTTCACCGAGCCCGACGGCACCATCCGCATCAAGTCGGCGAGCCACAACCAGGACGGCCCCTACCGCGACCTCGACGAGATGATCACGGTGCAGCACCCCGGCGGATCGGCCTGGTTCCACACGTTCGACGCGTAGCGCTGTCCAGGCCCGCAAGACACCGGTGTTCGCGCGTCGCACCGCGGTCTGCGCGTGTTCAACCGGCGAACACCGGTGTCCTGCAGAGTCGACGACCAGCACCGCTCACGGGTACCCGAGGAACCACAGCAGCACGATCGCGACCGGCTGCAGGCACACCCCGACGACCAGCCACGTCACCGCCCGCCGCCGCGTCCCCACGAACACGTCCGACCCGAGCAACGGCGCCATCGGCATGAGCAACCGCGGCAACGACTGCTGCGGCAGGAACACCGCCACCAGGTACAGCCCGTAGGACGCCGTGAACGCGAGTACGTCGGTGCCCAGGGCCCGGGTGCTCCTGCGCGAGAAGAACCACACCGCGCCGGCGAGCACCACCACGACGAGTCCGATGCCGAGCGGCCCGAGCCACGTCGACGCCATCGTGAACCACGGCGTCAGCGGCGCGAAGTGCCGGCGGCCGACGAACCCCACCCACCACGACAGCTCGGTGTCCAGGTACGCGTTCGGTCGCCCGGTCACGGCCGTCGCGATGACGGGCCACGCCAGTCCCGCAGCCGCGACGACCATGCCGGTCACCACGATCGCGATCCGGTCGCGCCACGGGAACGCGTCCTGCTGCCGGCGCCAGGCCACCCACCGCAGGACCAGGTGCACGGCCAGTGCCAGCGCCAGCGCGAGGACCCCGGGCTTCGTGAACGCCGCCACGACACCGAGCGGGGCGATCAGCCAGTACCGTCGCCGGACCAGGGCGAGCAGGGCGCCGAACAGCAGCACGAGCAGCAGACTCTCCGCGTAGGCGACCTGCAGCAGGAACCCCGTCGGCGCGAACGCGAACAGTGCGGTCGCCCAGCGGGCCCGGTGCGAACACCCGACGGCGAGCACCAGCCGGTACAGCAGCACGCAGGCGCCCGCTCCGGCGATCGACGCCACCAGGACCCCGGCGACCCAGAACGACGCTCCGGTCAGCGTCATCACGACCCGCACCACCGCGGGGAACACCGGCAGGAACGCCCACGCGTTCGGCAGGACGTGCCCGGAGTCATCGGTCGGCAGCGTCGCCGGGTACCCGTGCTCGGCGATGATCCGGTAGAACGAGGCGTCCCACGAGCCCGAGAACGTGAAGAACGAGGGATCCTGCCGGTACGAGGCGAACGGCCAGCCGTTCGCGGTCGCCAGCAGGTACACGGTCGCCAGCAGCACGGTGCTGACCACCCGCGAGCCCGCCCAGATCAGCAACGGTGCGGTCCAGGCGCTGCGCCGTCCGGTCAGCAGGCTGCGGAACCCCCGCCTGGAGGCCCGGCTCGCTTCCGTCACGTTCGTCACCCGCCCGATCCTCCCAGACCGCGGGCCGCGCCCCGCATCGCGGGCCGTCCCGCGTCCGCCGCGAGGCAACCTGTGTGCATCGTGAGCAGGAATGGTCGGGTCCGTCTGCCGGACCCGACCATTCCTGCTCACGAAGTGCGGGCCTCCCGGCTAGCGCCCCGTGACCGCGCGACGGATCTGCTCGATCGGCACCTTCGGCGACCGGTCGGCGTTGAGCAGGCCGTTGGTCTCCTGCATGGTGTCGGTGAGCTGCGTGTAGCAGGACCCGGCGAGGAACGAGCTCGCACGGATCGCGTCGTACAGCGCGGTGATGCGGGCGACCCAGTCGTCGCCGTCAGTGGCCGACGTGTAGCCCCAGCCGTCCTCGCGCTGGACGCCCGGCTGGTAGTTCACGCCCCCGAACTCGGTGAGCATGACCGGCTGGCCGAGGTCCTCGGCGCCGCCGACCAGGATGCGGCGATCCGCCGGACCGATGCCACCGAGGAGTCGAGCCCGTGCGGTCTCGTCCGCGTAGGTGGCCGCGAGCCGGGGGCCGTCGCCCTCGTAGTCGTGGATCGTGACGATGTCGGAGTTCGTGTGCTCCCACCCGTCGTTCGAGATCACCGGACGCGTCGGGTCCAATGCCCGCGTGACGTCGGCGAGGGCCCGGGCGTAGGCCTGCTGGGCCGGGTCGGTGGCGATGTGCTGCACGCCCCAGCTCTCGTTGGCGGGCGCCCACGTGACGATCGACGGGTGCGAGGCGTCACGCTCGACGGCGTCCATCCACTCGCGCATCAGACGCTGCACGGCGCGGGGGGAGAACGCGTAGGCGCCGGGAGCCTCACCCCACACCATGAGTCCGAGTCGGTCGGCCCAGTACAGGAACCGCGGGTCCTCGATCTTCTGGTGGTTGCGGGCCGCGTTGAAGCCGAGCTCCTTGATGAGTTCGACCTCGCGGCGGAGTGCCTGGCGGGACGGGGCGGCGATGTGCGACTCGGGCCAGTAGCCCTGGTTCAGGACGCTGCGGACGTCGTGGCGTCGGCCGTTGAGCAGGAACGCGCCGCCGTCGACCCCGACCGTCCGGATCCCGAAGTAGCTGGCGACGGCGTCGAGCGCGCCCGTGCTCGCAGTCGTGGCGTTGCCGGCACTCGGCAGCAGCGTGACCGTGGCGTCGATCAGCCGGGGCGTGTCCGGCGTCCAGTGCAGCTCGTCCTCGGCCTGCCCGTTCGTCTGCCGCGCGATCGGCACGACCACGTCGAACTCGTCGCCGGTCTCGCCGACGGTGGTCTCGATCGTGGCGAGGTGCTCGTCGCGGTCGTCCCAGCGGGCCTCGACGCGCAGGCGCTCGCCGCCGGTGCGGTGACCGTCGAGCCGGACCGTCAGGCGCATGGTCGCGTGGTCGACGTTCGTCCAGCGCAGGGACGCGATCGAGGCGGTCGGCACGGCCTCGAGCCAGACCGTCTGCCAGATCCCGGTGGTCCGGCGGTACCAGATCGCGTGGGGGTCCTCGTGCCAGTCCTGCTTGCCGCGCGGCTGGGTCAGGTCGTGCGGGTCGTCCTCGGCGCGGACCACCAGGGTGTGCACGGCGTCGGGGTCGGCGGCCAGGGCTTCGGTGACGTCGAAGGAGAACGGGGTGTGGCCGCCCTCGTGTCCGCCGATGAACTGCCCGTCGATCCAGACGCGGGCACGGTGGTCGACGGCGCCGAAGTGCAGGACGAGTCGAGGGGCGCCGTCGCCGAACCCGGCGGCGTCGAGCTCGGAGCGGGTGATCGCACGGGAGTACCAGACCACGGGGTGGAAACCGGGCTCGTCGATGCCCGAGGCCGGGGACTCGGGCGGGAACGGGACGACGATGTCCCGTGCGTCGGCGAAGCCCGTGTGCCAGGCGGGGTCGTCGCCGTCGTTCCGGAACGACCACGTGCCGTCGAGGTCGGCCCACGCGGTGCGGAGCATCTGCGGCCGGGGGTACGTGCCGTCCTGCCGCGAAGCGAGGGGGAGGCCGGGGGCGGAAGCGGAGTCAGGTGCGGCCACGGTGCCGTCGAGCGTGCTCATGCGTCCATGCTCCCGTGCCGGTACATCGTTGTAAAGAGGGAGCCGGGATTGCGCGGAACAGGTTCGGCGGGGCTCTCGTCGAGCGGTCGCTCAGTCGATCGCGGCGTCGCGGGTGAGCACCATGACGTCCATCCGTCCCTGCTGGACGACCACGCCGTGCTGGTTCCGCAGCGCCACCGCCCGCTCGACGATCCCGGTCGTGCCCGAACTCGTCAGCCGGGTGCCCAGGACCTCGACGGTGCAGGTCACGGTGTCCCCGATGAACACGGGCTCGGTGAAGCGCCACTGGTCGATCCCGAGCAGTGCCACCGCGGACCCCTCGAACACGCCCGTGCGCGCGATGAGCCCGAGGCACAGCGAGGTGCCGAGCAGCCCGTGCACGATCCGCTGCCCGTACCGGGTCTTCCCGGCGAACTCGACGTCCGTGTGCACCTGGTTGTTGTCGTTCGTCCACGAGGCGAACGACACCACGTCCGCCTCGGTGATGGTGCGCCCCGGTGTGGTGAAGGTCTGTCCGGCAGCGAGGTCCTCGAAGTAGTGCGGCACGGCCCGATTCTCGCACCCGGTCAGAGTCGGGCGAGCAGCTTCCGCGATCGGTGCAGGCCCTGCGCACTGGCCGCCCGCTCGGTCGTCGCCAGGACCCCGTACCCGAACGTGTCCTCGCCGTGCTGCGCTGCCACAGCGGCCAGCCCTCGGTACGCATCGGCTGCGTGCGCGGCGTCGAGCGTCTCGCCCAGGGTCTCCTGCACCCGTCGCAGCCGTCCGAGCCGACGCTTGCCGACGTCGGGCAGGTCCCCGGCCGCCTGCAGCGCGTAGCGCAACCGGCGCGCGGCCTTCCGGACCTCGTGCAGGGTGTCGAGGTCGTCGCTGGGATCGCCCAGCAGCCGACCGACGCGTGCTCGCTCGTGCCGGATGCGCCTGGTGACGAACGCGGCTGCGTCGTCGTCCGCGTGCGGGCCGGCCGGTGCCCGCAGCAGCAGGTCGTCGAGGGCGTCGAGCGTCCGGAACCAGGCGTCGGAGCGCAGCGCTCGCCGGAGCTCAGCAGCGGTGACGCTGCGACGTTCCGCGGTCGCCGAACCGATGCGGTCCAGGGTCTCGGCGTCCACGTACCCGTCGGGGGCTCGTGCCGCCGACCGGGACAAGCCGGCGTGCAGCACCTCGGCGTCGCGAGCGGTCCCGGCGACCCGACCGGTCTGGGCCAGGGCGGCACGGAGCTCCTCGGTCGCCCGGCGGTCGAGGGCGCCGCGGAACGCCGCGAGCACACTCCGCAGGCGGCGCAGCACCTTCCGCAGGCGGCGCAGCACCTTCCGCAGGTCGTGCACGGCCTCGGGCTCGTCGGCCCGTACCCGAGGGTCCACCGCGACGAGGTCACGCCGCAGGGCATCGAGCACCCGCAGGACGAACCCGGCGGCGGTGTCCGGCCGGGGGCGCTTCGCTCGGCCGCGTCGTTGCTCCGGGGCGGGCTCGGGGCCGCGGGGGAGCGGAACCGACGCGACGTCCACGGGATCGGTCGCCGCGTCGTGCAGCGCTCGTTCGGCCGCTCGAGCCGTGGCGCCGTCGCGTCCGTCGTCCGTCAGGGCCCACCACCGCGACGACCGCAGCACGGTGGTGTCCGGGTCGCCGTCGTCCACGCGCACGTCGGCGACCTCGGCCCGCACCCGGCCGTCCCCGCCGCGCAGGGTCACGAGCGTCGTGGTGGTGTCACGGACCAGGACCGTCCGCAGGGGACGACCACGCAGGAACACCTCGACGGCGTCTCGTGGGGGATCGTCTGACACGCCCCCGAGCGGCTCCGGGCCGGTCCCGTGCCCGCCCCGGTCGATCGTCCAGTCGCCGTCCGGCGAGCGTGTGAGCACGACACCCTCGGCGGCCAGCACCCGGTCGTCGGAGTCCCACACCGTCTCGCGCACCGTCACCGCTTCGTGACGGCGTACGTCGGCGGCGAACGGCTCGAGTGCGGGGAGCCTGCGGTCGTCGAGGATGCGCCAGGTCCGGCGGGGGTCGGGGAGCGCAGGTGCGGCGTCAGCGGCGGAGGCAGGAGCGGCAGCGGATCGGGGCATGCCGCAAGTGTCGTCCGACGCGCCCGTGTCAGACCGGGGGCAGCGGGGTTCTGTGGACGGAGTCCTGCCCGGGGTGTCCTGTGGGGGACTCGGCACCTCGCCAGGCCCCGGCGCGTAGGTTCCGCTGCATGAGCGACGGAGCACCCAGCGCCCCCGACACCCGCGCAGACCACAGCGCCCCCGACACCACGGCCCCCACCAGCACGCCGAGCGACCGCGACCTCGAGTCCTGGATCGCCGACCGCCGCTGGTACGCCTCGAAGGGGTCCGTGCCACGCCTCCGGACGATCTCCACCGACGACGGGACCCGGCTGGTGCTCGACGAGGCCCCCGCGGTCCCCGTCCTCTACCAGTCACCGATCACCAGCGACGCCGACGGCGCGATCGTCGACGCCACCACCGACCTCGCGTGGGTCTCGGCGCTCGCCGCACGCATCGACGGGGCACCGGACAGCCTCAGCCCGATCGGCCGGGTCACCGCTGCCCGCGTCCTGACGGGTGAGCAGTCCAACACGTCGGTCATCTGCGACACCGAGTCCGGGGACCGCGTCATCATCAAGGTCTTCCGCGTGCTGCACCACGGCGACAACCCCGACGTGACCACGCAGCTCGCCCTCACGGCGGCGGGCAGCACGCGCGTGCCGCGGGTCTACGGCGCCCTCCGCGCCGACTGGCCCGACGTCGGACGCCCGGACGGCACGGCGACGGGGCACCTCGCCTTCGCCCAGGAGTTCCTGCCCGGGCTCGACGACGCCTGGCGCGTCGCCCTGCAGGAGGCGCAGGCCGGCACCCCGTTCGGTGACCGCGCCGAGCAGCTCGGCACCGCGCTCGCCGACGTGCACATCACCCTCGCCGGCGCGCTGCCGACGGAACCGGCCGACGCGCCCCGACGGGACGCCGCCGTCGCCACGATGCACGCCCGACTCGACACCGCCGCCCGCGAGGCCCCGGCCGTCGCCGACCACGTCGACGCCATCCGCGCGGTCTACGCCCGTGCCGCTGACGCGACGTGGCCGGATCTGCAGCGCATCCACGGTGACCTGCACCTCGGACAGGTCCTGTCGGCACCGGACCCCCGCGGGTGGGTGTTCCTGGACTTCGAGGGCGAGCCGCTCCGCCCCCTCGACGAACGCTCGCTGCCGGACGTCACCCTGCGCGACGTCGCGGGCATGCTGCGCTCCTTCGACTACGTCGCGGGCGCGCTGGCACACGATGCCGAACCGGTCGACGCCGCCTCGTGGGCAGCCGAGGCGCGAGCCCGCTTCCTCGAGGGCTACCAGCAGGGGACCGGCGCGGACCTCGCCGTCCACAGCGCGCTGCTCGACGCCTTCGAGCTCGACAAGGCGGTCTACGAGGTCGTCTACGAGACACGCAACCGACCCGACTGGGTCGGGATCCCGCTCGCGGCCGTCGCGCGCCTGGTCGGCGACAGCGGGGCCTGAGCGCGACCCACGGACGCCACGGGAGGCCCGTGGCGACACCGCCACGGGCCTCCCGTCCGTCACCGGGTGACGTCGTCTAGTTGACGGGACCCGTGTACTTCTCGCCCGGTCCGGCACCGATCGGGTCCGGGATCGCCGACGCCTCGCGGAAGGCGAGCTGCAGGGACCGCAGTCCGTCGCGGAGCGGACGGGCGTGGTGGTCGCCGATCTCGGTCGCGGCGGCGGTGACCAGGCCGGCCAGCGCGGTGATGAGCTTCCGCGCCTCGTCCAGGTCGGTCTGTTCCTGCGGGTCGTCGGCCAGGCCGACCTTCACGGCCGCGGCACTGAGCAGGTGCACCGCAACGGTGTTGATGAGTTCGACCGCCGGCACCTCCGCGATGTCCCTGGCGGCGTCGATGCCGGTGTCGTCGATCGGGGTGTCGCTCACGGTGCTCCTCTGCTAGGCTTGCTCGCGGCAGATGCTGTCCGTGTGCCGTCAGTTCCTCGACAACACCCGGACGGTGTCACGAAAGAGGAGTCTCTCCCACCCGCGGCCGCGTTCCACCAGGCTACCGGGTCACCACCGCTCCGCGAGTGCACGTGTTGTGCTCGTCGGTCGGATCCCACGGATCCGATGCAGGGCGGCTGCCGAACGGGTCGACATCCCGTGCGTCAGATCTCCTCTCTCGTGCTGTCGTCCAGGGCAAACGCCCCGGACGGCCACCACCTGATTGAAGGAGCTCCGCATCACCGATCCCCGTACCAACGACCGAATCCGCGTTCCCGAAGTCCGACTCGTCGGTCCGCAGGGTGAGCAGGTCGGCGTTGTCCCGATCGCCATGGCACTGCGTCTCGCGCAGGAAGCCGAACTGGATCTGGTCGAGGTCGCGCCGAACTCGAAGCCGCCCGTGGCCAAGATCATGGACTACGGCAAGTTCAAGTACGAGGCCGCTCAGAAGGCCAAGGAAGCTCGTCGCAACCAGGTGAACACGGACCTGAAAGAGGTCCGTTTCCGCCTGAAGATCGACGTGCACGACTACGAGACGAAGCGCAAGCGCGCCGAGGGGTTCCTCCTCGGTGGCGACAAGGTGAAGGCGATGATCCTCTTCCGTGGCCGCGAGCAGTCGCGTCCGGAGCAGGGTGTCCGTCTCCTCCAGAAGTTCGCGGAAGAGATCGCCGAGTTCGGTGTCGTCGAGTCGCGTCCGACCCAGGACGGCCGCAACATGACGATGATCATCGCCCCGCTCAAGAACAAGTCCGACGTCAAGGGCGAGCAGAACGCCAAGCGTGCTGCACAGAAGGCCGAGCGTCGTGCCACCGAGCACGCCGCGAAGGGCAAGGACGAGGCCGAGGCCGGTTCCACGTCCGAGGCAGCCGCGGAATCCACGGACGCCGCGGCCGAATAGGTCCCCGGACCGACCCCGCAACGACGCGGCCCCCCATCCATCCCACGGAAAGGCACCACCATGCCCAAGCAGAAGACCCACTCCGGGTCGAAGAAGCGCTTCAAGGTCACCGGTACCGGCAAGATCATGAAGCAGCAGGCCGGTATGCGTCACAACCTCGAGGTCAAGAGCTCCAAGCGCAAGGCCCGCCTGAACGAGGACCAGGTCCTCTCCAAGGGTGACGCGAAGAACGTCAAGAAGCTCCTCGGCCACTGAGCCCCGCAGATCGTAAAGGAATAGTGCAATGGCACGAGTAAAGAGAGCGGTCAACGCCGCCAAGAAGCGCCGCGTCATCCTCGAACGCGCCGAGGGCTACCGCGGCCAGCGTTCGCGCCTGTACCGCAAGGCCAAGGAGCAGGTCACCCACTCCCTCGTCTACGCGTACCGCGACCGTCACGCGAAGAAGGGCGAGTTCCGTCGCCTCTGGATCCAGCGCATCAACGCTGCGTCCCGTGCGAACGGCCTGACCTACAACCGCCTCATCCAGGGTCTCAACCTGGCCGGCGTCGAGGTCGACCGTCGCATCCTCGCCGACCTCGCGGTGAACAACCCCGAGACCTTCACCGCGCTCGTCGAGACCGCGAAGAAGGCCCTCCCGGCCGACACCTCGGCCCCGAAGGCTGCGTAGTCAGTTCTTCTACTCGCGAAACCCCCGCCGCACGGCGGGGGTTTCGTCGTTCCTAGACTTGGGTCGTGAGCGATCTCCTCGAGAACCCCCGTGCCGGACGCGTGAAGGCCGTTGCGGCCCTGGCCAAGAAGGACGTCCGGGCCGAGACCGGCCTGTTCCTGCTGGAAGGGCCCCAAGCGGTCCGCGAAGCGCTGGAGTACGCCCCGGAGCTCCTGCGCGAGCTCTACGTGACGCCGACCGCCGCTGCCCGATACGGGCTCGACGACGCGCCGGTGGACACCTGGTTCGTGACCGAGCAGGTGCTCGACGCGATGGCCGACACGGTCACCCCGCAGGGCGTGGTGGCGGTGTGCCAGCAGTTCCCGACGTCGGTGAAGGACGTCTTCCCGGACCGCGCTGCGACCGCCGCCGACCAGGAGGCCCGAGATGCGTACGACGAGCAGGCCGCGTTGCCCGGACTGATCGCCATCCTCGAAGAGGTGCGGGACCCGGGGAACGCCGGCACGATCATCCGGGCCGCCGACGCGGCCGGCGCCGACGCGGTGGTGCTGACCGGACGCTCGGTCGACCCGTACAACCCGAAGGTCGTCCGGTCGACGACCGGGTCCCTGTTCCACGTCCCGGTGTCCGTCGGCGTGACCCTGGCGGACACGATCGAGCGGGCGAAGGCCCTGGGCTACACGGTGCTCGCGGCGGACGTCTCCGGCGACGACCTGCCGGTGGTCCGAGCCGAGGGGATGCTCGACGGACCGACCGCGTGGGTCTTCGGCAACGAGGCCCGCGGACTCACCGCCGACGACCTGGCGCTCGTCGACCGGGCCGTCAAGGTGCCGATCTACGGGCAGGCGGAGTCGATGAACCTCGCAACGGCCGCGTCGGTGTGCCTGTACGAGTCGGCCTTCGCGCTCCGGAGCTGACCCTCGTCCCTCCCCAGGCCGTCGTCGGCGTCGGCCATCC
This sequence comes from Curtobacterium sp. WHRI 8282, assembly GCF_040223925.2. Taxonomy (NCBI): domain Bacteria; kingdom Bacillati; phylum Actinomycetota; class Actinomycetes; order Micrococcales; family Microbacteriaceae; genus Curtobacterium; species Curtobacterium sp. WHRI 8282. The sequence goes on along the minus strand of NZ_JBEHCD020000001.1, from coordinate 205,089 downwards.
ACCGTCCGCTCGGTGCAGGTGGGTGGTATCCCGACGGCCGGTAGGCTTGGGTCTCGTGTCAGAACCTCTCGAGATCAGCGAATCGGCCGTCGCCGACGCGGTGGACGCGGCCCTCGCCGCCGTCCGTGCCACGACGACGGTCGCAGAACTGAAGCAGGCCAGGGCCGAGCACACCGGTGAGCAGTCACCGTTGGCGCGGATGAACGCATCGATGCGCAGTGTGCCGCCGGAGCAGAAGGCCGCGGCGGGCAAGCTCGTCGGGCAGGCCCGTGGGCGGGTGAACGCGGCGATCGCCGAGCAGGAATCCGTCCTCGCGGTGGCCGAGGAGCGCGCGCGGCTCGAAGCCGAGCGCGTCGACGTCACCGCGTTGCCGGTCCACCGCGCCACCGGCTCCCGCCACCCGCTCTCGCTGCTGAACGAAGCCGTCGCCGACATCTTCGTCGGCATGGGGTGGGAAGTGGCAGAAGGCCCCGAGCTCGAGCACGAGTGGTTCAACTTCGACGCGCTGAACTTCGACCAGGACCACCCGGCCCGGGCCATGGCGGACACGATCTTCGTCGAGCCCGTCGACCGGCACCTGGTCATGCGCACCCACACCTCACCGGTGCAGGTGCGGTCGCTGCTGTCGCGTGACCTCCCGCTGTACGTCATCGCCCCGGGTCGCGTCTACCGCGCCGACGAGCTCGACGCCACGCACCTGCCGGTCTTCACCCAGGTCGAGGGCATCGCGATCGACAAGGGCCTGACGATGGCGCACCTGCGCGGCACGCTCGAGCACTTCGCCCGGCAGATGTTCGGCGCCGAGGCGCAGATCCGGCTTCGCCCGAACTACTTCCCGTTCACCGAGCCCAGTGCCGAGATGGACGTCTGGCAGCCGAACGCCAAGGGTGGCGCGCGGTGGGTCGAGTGGGGTGGCTGCGGCATGGTGAACCCCAACGTCCTGCGTGCCGCCGGCATCGACCCGGACGAGTACCAGGGCTTCGCGTTCGGCATGGGCATCGAGCGGACACTGCAGTTCCGCAACGGCCTGAACGACATGCGTGACTTCCTCGAGGGCGACATCCGCTTCTCGCAGCAGTTCGGAACGGTGGTCTGATGCGCGTCCCACTCCGTTGGCTCGGTGAGTCCGTCGACCTCCCCGAGGACGTCACCCTCGAGCACGTCCACGCGGCGCTCGTGTCGGTCGGCTTCGAGGAAGAGGACGTCCACACCTTCGACTTGACCGGACCCATCGTGGTCGGTCGGGTCCTCGAGCGCGTCCCCGAGCCGCAGAAGAACGGCAAGACCATCAACTGGTGCCAGGTGGACGTCGGCGAAGCCGAGCCCCGCGGCATCGTCTGCGGCGCGCACAACTTCGACGTCGGCGACCTCGTCGTCGTCACGCTGCCCGGCGCAGTCCTGCCCGGGCCGTTCCCGATCGCAGCCCGCAAGACCTACGGGCACGTGTCCGACGGCATGATCGCCTCGGCCCGCGAGCTCGGGCTGGGCGACGAGCACGACGGCATCCTGCGCTTCGCCGACCTCGGCATGGACCCCACCGTCGGTGCCGACGCCATCGCGCTCCTCGGCCTCGACGACGCCGCGGTCGAGATCAACGTCACGCCGGACCGCGGCTACGTGCTCAGCATGCGCGGGGTCGCCCGTGAGTACGCGCACGCCACCGGAGCGAGCTTCCACGACCCCGTCGACCGCGTCGCGCCGCGTACGGCCGAGGGCTTCCGGGTCACGATCGACGACCAGGCCCCGATCCGGGGTCGGGCCGGAGCATCGACGTTCGTCACGCGTGTCGTGCGCGGGATCGACCCGGCCGCGAAGACACCGTCCTGGATGGTGTCGCGCCTGTCGCTGGCCGGGGTGCGCTCCATCTCCCTGCCCGTCGACATCACGAACTACGTCATGTTCGAGCTCGGCCAGCCGCTCCACGGCTACGACCTGCAGGCCGTCGTGGGCGGCCTCGGCGTGCGCCGGGCGGCCGTTGGCGAGACGCTCGAGACCCTCGACGGCACCGTCCGGAAGCTCGACCCCGAAGACCTCGTCATCACCGACGACGACGGTCCCGTCGGCCTCGCCGGCGTCATGGGCGGAGCCCGCACCGAGATCTCGGCGAGCACGACCGACGTCCTGATCGAGGCCGCCGGGTTCGACCAGGTCTCCATCGCCCGCACCGCTCGTCGCCACAAGCTCCCCAGCGAGGCATCCCGTCGCTTCGAGCGTGGTGTCGACCCGCAGGTGGCCGAGGCCGCGGCGAACCGTGCCGTCGAGCTCCTCGTCGAGCTCGCCGGCGGCACCGCTGACGCCCTCGGGTCGACACTCGTCGACACCGAGCCGCGGGCGACCGTGACGATGCGGCTCTCGCGTCCGGCCGAGCTCGTCGGCGTCGAGTACACCGACGCCGAGGTCATCGACACGCTCCGCGCGATCGGCGCCACGGTCGAGGCCGACGGTGAGCAGCTCGCGGTCACCCCGCCCACCTGGCGTCCCGACCTGACCGACGACACCACCCTCGTCGAAGAGGTCGCGCGCATCGTCGGCTACGACCGGATCCCGAGCGTGCTGCCGGTCGCTCCGCCCGGTCGGGGCCTGACCCGGCACCAGCAGGCTCGTCGTCGGGTTGCCTCGGCGCTGGCCGCGGCGGGCCTGACCGAGGTCGTCACGGCGCCGTTCGTGTCCGCTGCCACGCAGGACGCCTACCCGGGGATCGACCCGCAGGGCGGACCGAGCGTCGTGCTCGCCAACGCCCTGGACAGCGAGCAGAACCTCCTGCGCCGCAGCGGCGTGCCGGCCCTGGTCGACGCCGCCCGTCGCAACGTGTCGCGCGGGCTCGTCGACGTCGCGCTCTACGAGACGTCCCGGGTGTTCCTGCCGGTGACGGGCGTGACGCTCGGCACCGACGAGGTCCCGGCGGGCGCCGCCCGGCCCGACCGTGCGACGCTCGAGGCGCTGGACGCCTCGCTGCCCGCCCAGCCCTTCCACGTCGCCGCACTGCTCACCGGCCACCGGGTCGTCAAGCAGCCGGGCACCACGGCGGAACCGTTCGGCATCGCCGACGCGATCGATGCGGCCCGCCAGGTCGCCTGGGCCGTCGGTGTCGAACTCACCGTCGCGCAGACGACCCACCCGTCCCTGCACCCGGGCCGCGCCGCGTCGCTGCTCGTCGACGGCACGGTCGTGGGCGTCGCCGGAGAGCTCCTGCCCGATCTGGCCGAGGCCGCCGTCCTGCCCCGCGTGGTGGCGGTCGTCGAGCTCGACCTCGACGCACTGGTCGCCGCGGCCCCGGAACTCGTCGCGGTCGCGCCGATCGTCTCCTACCCGGCAGCCACGCAGGACCTCTCGCTCGTCGTCGACGCCGACGTGCCGGCCGGTGACGTGCTGGATGCGGTGCGCTCTGGCGCCGGAGACCTGTTGGAGTATGCTCGGCTCGTGGATGACTACCGGGGCTCCGGCGTGGACGAGGGACAGAAGTCCCTGACGTTCGCCCTGCGCTTCCGTGCCACGGACCGCACGCTGACCGCTGCCGAGGCCACCGAGGCCCGTGACGGCGCTGTCCGACGTGCCGGCGAGCGATTCGGGGCGACCCTGCGCGACTGACCCACACGGGATCAGCACCGCCCGGGGTCGCCGCCTCCGACTCTCTCGACGACCAGTCCGACCAAAGGTGGAATCCCATGTCCGTATCCGTCGCCGTGGCGGGAGCCTCCGGCTACGCGGGTGGTGAGCTCCTGCGCGTGCTCTCCGCCCACCCCGAGTTCGAGGTCAGGACGGTGACGGCGTTCTCGAACGCCGGACAGCCCCTGATCGCGACGCAGCCGCACCTCCGTTCACTGTCGCACCTGACCCTGGCGGAGACGACGGCCGAGACGCTGCGCGGGCACGACGTGGTGTTCCTGGCGCTGCCGCACGGGCAGTCGGGAGCGATCACCGCGGAACTCGGCGACGACACGCTCGTCATCGACTGCGGCGCGGACCACCGTCTGACGGACCCGGCGGCGTGGGAGCGGTTCTACGGCGGTGACTACTTCGGCGCGTGGACCTACGGGCTGCCCGAGCTCCTGCTCGCGGCGCCCACCCCGGGCTCGGCCGATGAATGGCGCGAGGTCGACGACATCGCCTCGCAGGGCAAGCAGCGTTCCGCCCTGGTCGGCACGAAGCGCATCGCGGTGCCCGGCTGCAACGTCACCGCGGTGACGCTCGGCATCCAGCCGGGCATCCAGGCAGGTCTCGTCGAGTCCGATGACCTCGTCGCGGTGCTCAGCGTCGGCCCGAGCGGTGCCGGCAAGAAGCTCAGCACCACCTACCTGGCCTCCGAGATCATGGGGTCCGCCAGCGCGTACGCCGTCGGCGGCTCGCACCGGCACGTCCCCGAGATCCAGCAGAACCTGCAGGTCGCGGGGGCCTCCGACGTGACGATCTCGTTCACGCCGGTCCTGGTCCCGATGTCGCGGGGGATCCTCGCGACCACCACCGCGAAGCTCTCGCCCGGCGTCAGCGCACGCGACGTCCGACTCGCCTGGGAACAGGCGTACGCCGACGAGCCGTTCGTCCACCTGCTGCCCGAGGGCGAGTTCCCCCGGGTCGCGGACACGATCGGTGCGAACACCGCGCTCGTCGGCATCGCCGTCGACGAGGCCGCCGGCCGTGTCGTCGCGGTGACCGCGCTCGACAACCTCGCCAAGGGCACGGCGGGCGCCGCCGTCCAGTCGGCGAACATCGCCCTCGGTCTCCCCGAGACCACGGGCCTCAGCGTGGACGGAGTCGCACCGTGACCGACGCAGGCACGACCACCCAGACCGAGCCGGGCCTCCAGGGCGTCACCGCGGCAGCGGGCTTCCGCGCCGCCGGCGTCACCGCCGGTCTCAAGACGAGCGGCAAGCCGGACGTGGCCCTCGTCGTCAACGACGGCCCCGACGCGGCCGTGGCCGCCGTCTTCACCAGCAACCGGGCCCAGGCGCACCCCGTCATCTGGTCCCGCCAGGTCGTCGGTGACGGCGTCGCGCGTGCCGTCGTCCTGAACTCCGGCGGCGCGAACTGCTTCACCGGCCCGTTCGGCTTCCAGACCACGCACCTGACGGCCGAAGCCGTGGGCGACGCCCTCGGGATCGGGGCCGGCGACGTCGTCGTCTGCTCCACCGGGCTCATCGGTGTGGGCGACCAGACCTTCCGCGACAACGTGCTCCGCGGCGTCGACCTGGCGAGTGCGGCACTCAGCGACGACGGCGGTCCGGATGCGGCGACCGCGATCATGACGACGGACACGAAGGTCAAGCAGTCCGTCGTGACCGAGGACGGCTGGACCGTCGGCGGCATGGCCAAGGGTGCGGGGATGCTCGCGCCCGGGCTCGCGACGATGCTCGTCGTCATCACGACGGACGCCGTGCAGACGCCGGACCAGCTCGACCAGGCGCTCCGCGCCGCCACCCGCATCACGTTCGACCGGGTCGACTCCGACGGCTGCATGTCGACGAACGACACCGTCGTCCTGCTGTCGTCGGGTGCAAGTGGGGTGACACCCGAGGTCGGTGACTTCCAGGAGGCCCTGACCGCGGTCTGTGCCGACCTGGCCCGCCAGCTGCAGCAGGACGCCGAGGGCGCGAGCCACGACATCGCGATCGAGGTCGTGCACGCCGCGACCGAGGACGACGCCGTGACCGTCGGTCGGAGCGTCGCCCGGAACAACCTGTTCAAGGCTGCGGTCTTCGGCAACGACCCGAACTGGGGCCGGGTGCTCGCAGCGATCGGCACCACCGACGCCGAGTTCGACCCGTACGCGGTGGACGTCAGCATGAACGGCGTCCGGGTCTGCCACGCGGGCGCACCCGACGAGCCGAGCGACTCCGTCGACCTGACCCCGCGTGACACCCACGTGCGCATCGACCTCGGTGTCGGCACGCACTCGGCCACGATCCTGACCAACGACCTCACGCACGACTACGTGCACGAGAACAGCGCGTACTCCAGCTGATGGCGGCCGACACGAACGGGGCCGGCACGCCCCTCACGAAGGAAGAAGAACACGAGTTCGCCGCGGTCAAGGCGGCGACGCTCATCGAGTCGCTGCCATGGCTCAAGCGCTTCTCGGGCAAGGTCGTCGTGGTCAAGTTCGGCGGCAACGCCATGGTGAACGAGGACCTGAAGCGCGCCTTCGCCGAGGACATGGTCTACCTGCGCTACGCCGGCCTGCACCCGGTCGTCGTGCACGGTGGGGGGCCGCAGATCTCCGCCGCCCTCAAGGAACAGGGCATCGAGTCCGAGTTCCGCGGCGGCTACCGCGTCACGACGACCGAGGCGATCACGGTCGTCCGCGACGTCCTGGCCGGCGAGGTCAACCGCGAGATCGTCGACTTGATGAACGAACACGGCGAGGGCCTGGCCGTCGGCGTGTTCGGCGACGGCGGATCGCTGTTCACCGGCGAGAAGAAGGGCGTCGTGGTCGACGGGCAGGAGTACGACCTCGGCCATGTCGGGGACATCACCCACGTCGACCCGTCCGGTGTGCTCGCCGCGATCGAGGCCGGCCGGATCCCGGTCGTCTCGAGCATCGCGATCGACGACGCACACCCCGACCAGGCGCTCAACGTGAACGCGGACGCTGCAGCCGGTGCCCTGGCGATCGCGCTCCGGGCCTCGAAGCTCATGATGCTCACCGACGTCCCCGGCCTGTACCGCAACTGGCCCGACCGTGACTCGATCGTCGACCTCATCGCGGTCGACGAGCTCCGCGAGCTCCTGCCGAGCCTCGAGTCGGGGATGATCCCCAAGATGACCGCGTGCCTCGACGCCGTGGTCGGCGGGGTCGGCGGTGCGACGATCATCGACGGCCGGATCCCGCACTCGATCCTGCTCGAGGTCTTCACCCTGCGGGGTGCGGGCACCGAGGTGATCCCGGACCCGAGCCGACGAACCGAGAACCAGATGACCCACGCCGAGATCGGCCGTCGCGTGGCGTCGCCGTCGATCGACAGCAGTACCGGCCAGCACGTGGCGGGTACGGACGAGAAGGGACACCAGCAGTGAGCACCGAGACGCAGACCGAGACCTGGAACGACCGGTTCGGGGCGTCGCTCATGCGATCCCTGACCCCGCCGAAGATCATGCTCGAGCGCGGCCAGGGCTGCCGCGTCTGGGACGTCGAGGGCAACGAGTACCTCGACTTCCTCGCCGGCATCGCGGTGAACTCGCTCGGCCACGCGCACCCCGCCCTGGTGGAGGCGATCGCCGACCAGGCCGCGAAGCTCGTGCACGTGTCGAACTACTTCGCCACCCCGCCGCAGCTCGAACTCGCCGAGCGCCTCAAGCGCATCACCGGCGCGGGCGACGCTGGCCGCGTGTACTTCGGCAACTCCGGCGCCGAGGCGAACGAGGCCGCGTTCAAGCTGGCCCGCCTCAACAAGGGTGCGGACGGCACCAAGACCCGGATCCTCGCGCTCAAGCAGGGCTTCCACGGCCGCACGATGGGCGCCCTCGCGCTCACCGGCAAGCCCGCGCTGCAGCAGGACTTCCTGCCGATGATCCCGGGTGTCGAGCACATCGACACCTCGATCGAGGCGCTCGAAGCGTCGATCGACGACTCCGTCGCCGCCCTGATCCTCGAACCCATCAAGGGCGAGGCCGGCGTGGTCGACCTGCCGGAGGGCTTCCTGCTGGCGGCACGCCGACTGACCGCGGAGCACGGCGCACTGCTGATCCTCGACGAGATCCAGACGGGTGTCGGCCGGACCGGCAACTGGTTCGCGTTCCAGGGCCACGGTGTGACGCCGGACGCCATCACCGTCGCCAAGGGCATCGCCGGTGGCTTCCCCATCGGCGCCCTCGTCACGTTCGGCTGGGCCTCCGACCTGTTCTCGGCCGGGCAGCACGGTTCGACCTTCGGCGGCAACCCGCTCGGCACCCGCGTCGCCAACGCGGTGCTCGAGGAGATCGAGCGCGCCGACCTCGTCGCCGGCGCAGTGGTCAAGGGTGAGCGGATCCGTGACGGCATCCGCGCCATCGGTTCCCCGCTGGTGGAAGAGGTCCGTGGCACCGGCCTGCTCATCGGCGTCGGTCTGACCGGTCCGATCGGTCCGGCCGTCAACGCAGCCGCCCTCGAGCGTGGCCTCATCATCAACGCCCCCAACGAGTCGAGCCTGCGCATCGCGCCGCCGCTCATCGTGTCCGACGCCGAGATCGACGAGTTCCTGTCGATCCTCGCCCAGAGCCTCGCGGCCGTCGCCGCAGCGCAGGAGCCCACCGCATGACCCGCCACTTCCTCCGCGACGACGACCTGAGCCAGGCCGAGCAGTCCGCGATCCTCGACATCGCCGACCGCATGAAGGCCGACCGCTGGGCGGAGAAGCCGCTGGCCGGTCCGCAGAGCGTCGCGGTGATCTTCGACAAGTCGTCGACCCGTACCCGGGTGTCCTTCCACGTCGGCATCTCCGACCTCGGCGGCAGCCCGCTGATCATCTCGACGGCGAACAGCCAGCTCGGCGGCAAGGAGACCCCGTCGGACACCGCCCGCGTGCTCGAGCGCATGGTGTCGGCGATCGTGTGGCGCACCTACGGCCAGGCCGGGCTCGAGGAGATGGCCGCCGGCACGACGGTCCCCGTCGTCAACGCGCTGTCCGACGACTTCCACCCCTGCCAGCTCCTCGCCGACCTGCTCACCATCCGTGAGCACCGCGGCGCCCTCGCCGGGCAGACCGTGGCGTTCATCGGCGACGGCGCGAGCAACATGGCGCAGTCGTACCTGCTCGCCGGGGCGACGGCGGGCATGCACGTCCGCGTCGCCGCCCCCGCCGAGTTCTCCCCGTCGGCGCAGGTCGTCACCGACGCCGAGGAACGCGCCGCCGTGACGGGTGGCTCCGTCCTCGTGGTGACCGACCCGGTGGCCGCGGTCGCGGGTGCCGACGTGGTCGTCACCGACACCTGGGTGTCGATGGGCAAGGAGTCCGAGAAGCAGTCGCGTCTCGACACCTTCGCGGGGTACCGCGTCGACGACGCGCTCATGGCGCACGCCGCCGACGACGCCGTCTTCATGCACTGCCTGCCGGCCGACCGTGGGTTCGAAGTGACCGCCGACGTCATCGACGGCCCGCGCAGCATCATCTGGGACGAGGCGGAGAACCGTCTGCACGCCCAGAAGGCGCTGTTGGCCTGGCTGCTCGCCAACGACTAGCCGACGGACCGATCACCAGTGGCTGACCGCGTCGTCCTCGCGTACTCCGGCGGTCTCGACACCTCCGTCGGGATCGGCTGGCTGCGCGACGCCACCGGCAAGGACGTCGTCGCACTCGTGGTCGACGTCGGCCAGGGCGGAGAAGACCTCGGGGCGGTCCGGCAGCGTGCGCTCGACTGCGGCGCCGTGGAGTCACTCGTCGTCGACGCCAAGGACGAGTTCGCCGACGAGTACATCGTGCCGGCGCTCCGGGCCAACGCGCTCTACCAGAAGCGGTACCCGCTCGTCTCGGCACTGAGCCGCCCGCTCATCGCGAAGCACCTCGCGCTGACGGCGAAGCAACTCGGTGCCGACAGCGTCGCGCACGGCTCCACCGGCAAGGGCAACGACCAGGTCCGCTTCGAGTCAGCCGTCGCGGCGATCGCACCGGACCTGCGGACCGTCGCCCCGGTGCGGGACCTCGCCCTGACCCGCGACCGCGCCATCGCGTACGCGCAGGAGCACCGGCTGCCGATCCAGCACTCGGAGCGGGAGCCGTGGTCGGTCGACCAGAACGTGTGGGGCCGAGCCGTCGAGACCGGGCTCCTCGAGGACCCGTGGAACGCCCCCGCCGCCGACCTCTACGCGACCACGCAGGACCCGGCGCTCCCGCAGCAGGCCGACGAGGTCACGATCACCTTCGACCGTGGTGTCCCGGTCGCCCTCGACGGGCAGCGCTTCAGCGTGCTGCGCATGGTGCAGGAGCTCAACGCGGTCGCCGGCAAGCACGGCGTCGGGCGGATCGACGTCGTCGAGGACCGGGTGGTCGGCATCAAGTCGCGCGAGGTCTACGAGGCGCCGGCCGCGATCGCGCTCATCGCCGCGCACGAGGAGCTCGAGAGCCTCACCCTCGAGCGCGACGTCGCCCGGTTCAAACGCGGCGTCGAGTCCGAGTGGGCCGACCTGGTCTACGACGGCCTGTGGTTCGGCGGACTCAAGCGCAGCCTCGACGCCTTCGTCGAGCACACCCAGCAGCACGTCTCCGGCGACGTCCGGTTGCGGCTGCAGGGCGGGCGTGCCACCGTGACGGGCCGTCGGTCGGAGCAGAGCCTCTACGACTTCGACCTGGCGACGTCGGACACCGGCGACGCGTTCGACCAGTCCGTGTCCAGGGGGTTCATCGAGCTCTGGTCACTGCCCAGCAAGATCTCCGCCCGCCGCGACGCGGCGAACTGACCGACAGCCGCACCACAGACGAAACGACGCAGGACGACATGACCGACGAGAAGACCGACGCCACCAACACCGGTGCCCTCTGGGGCGGCCGCTTCGCCGACGGCCCGAGTGCGGCCCTCGCCGCGCTCTCGAAGTCGACGCACTTCGACTGGCAACTCGCGCCCTACGACATCGCGGGGTCCCGTGCCCACGCCCGAGCGCTGCACACCGCGGGCTACCTGACCGCCGACGAGCTCGAACGCATGCTCGCCGGCCTCGACCGGCTCGAAGCGGCGCACGTCGACGGCACACTGCAGCCCGACGACTCCGACGAGGACGTCCACGGCGCCCTCGAACGCCTGCTCATCGCCGACCTCGGTCCCGAGCTCGGCGGCAAGCTCCGTGCCGGTCGGAGCCGCAACGACCAGATCGCCACCCTCGGCCGCATGCACATGCTCGACCACGGGCGGCGCATCGGCCGACTCGTCATCGACCTCGTCGACGCGATCACCCAGCAGGCGACCGAGCACCCGGCCGCGATCATGCCGGGGCGCACGCACCTGCAGCACGCACAGCCGGTGCTCCTGGCCCACCACCTGCTCGCGCACGCCTGGCCGCTCGTCCGCGACCTCGAGCGCCTCCGCGACTGGGCCGGCCGCGCGAGCGTCAGCCCGTACGGTGCGGGTGCGCTGGCGGGCAGTTCCCTCGGCCTCGATCCCGCCGCGATCGCCGCGGAGCTCGGCTTCGACCGTCCGGCGGACAACTCGATCGACGCCACGGCAGCCCGTGACGTCGTCGCCGAGTTCGCGTTCGTCCTCGCGCAGATCGGCATCGACGTCTCGCGCCTGTCGGAAGAGGTCATCCTCTGGAACACGAAGGAGTTCGGCTTCGTCCGGCTCCACGACGCGTTCTCGACCGGCTCGAGCATCATGCCGCAGAAGAAGAACCCGGACATCGCCGAGCTCGCCCGGGGCAAGTCGGGGCGCCTGATCGGCAACCTGACCGGGCTCCTCGCGACCCTCAAGGGACTGCCGCTGGCGTACAACCGCGACCTGCAGGAGGACAAGGAGCCGGTCTTCGACTCCGTCGCCACGCTCGAGGTCCTGTTGCCCGCGTTCACCGGCATGATCGCGACCCTGACCTTCGACACCGACCGGATGGCCGAGCTCGCACCGCAGGGCTTCTCGCTCGCGACGGACGTCGCCGAGTGGCTGGTCCGTCAGGGCGTCCCGTTCCGGGATGCGCACGAGGTCTCCGGCGCGCTCGTCCGGTACTGCGAGGAGCGCGGCATCGAGCTCGACGAGCCGACCGACGACGAGTACCGGTCGGTGTCCGAGCACCTCACGCCCGACGTCCGTTCCGTCCTGACCATCGAGGGCAGCGTCGCATCGCGCTCCGGCGTCGGCGGCACCGCACCCGACCGGGTCGCCGAGCAGCTCGCGTCCGTCACCCGCCGCGTCCGCGACCTGGCCGAGGGCGCACCCTTCTCGCGATGACCCCGGGGATCGCCGCGCTGCTCGCCGAGCCCGCCCCGATCATCGCGCCGGCCCTGCTCGGTGCGACGATCGCGGGGCGCGGCGTGGCGCTCCGCATCACCGAGGTCGAGGCCTACTCCGGCCCCACCGACCCCGGCTCACACGGACACCGGGGGATGACGGCGCGCAACCGCCACCTCTTCGGTCCGCCCGGCACCCTGTACGCCTACCGCTCGTACGGCATCCACACCTGCGTCAACGTCGTGAGCGGGCCGGCCGGAACCTCGTCGGGCTCGCTGCTGCGCGGTGCCGAGGTCGTCGAGGGACTGGACGTCGCGCGAGCGCGTCGCGGGTCGACGGTCGCGGACGTCGCGTTGGCACGCGGTCCCGGCAACCTCGGTGGTGCGCTCGGAGCGGTCCTCGGGCAGGACGACGGCACGTCGCTCCTCGACGGGTCCGGTCCGTTCGTGCTCACCCTGGCACCCGGCCTGGAGGCCCGGCTCGCCTCCGCCGGACCGGCCCACGTGGTCGACGAGCTCCTGTCCGAGACCCTGGCCGGTCCGCCCGCGGGCGCTGCGGTCCCGCGGATCTCCCGCGGCCCGCGCACCGGCGTCGGCGGCATCGCCGGCGGGGTGCGGTACCCCTGGCGCTTCTGGCTGACGGGTGACCCCACGGTCTCGACGTACCGACGGCACAAGGGCGCCCTCGACTCGTGAACCCGGCCCCGGGCCTCCCGGCCGCCGCGCCTGCCGGACGTCCGTCGCCGCTACGATGGCGGAGTGTCCAGTGATACCGCTCAAGACGTCCTGACGCGCCAGCAGAACGATCCCGCCTTCGACTCGGTGTGGGACGAACTCCAGTGGCGCGGTCTGGTGCAGGTCTCGACCGACGAGACCGCGCTGCAAGAGGCCCTCGACGGTGAGCCGATCACGTACTACTGCGGCTTCGACCCGACGGCGCCGTCGCTGCACTGCGGCAACCTGCTGCAGCTCCTGACCATGCGCCGGCTGCAGCTCGCCGGGCACAAGCCACTCGCGTTGGTGGGTGGGTCGACCGGTCTCATCGGCGATCCCCGTCCCACGGCCGAGCGGACGCTGAACACCCCGGAGACCGTGGCGGAGTGGGTGTCCCGGCTGCAGGCACAGGTGTCCCGGTTCCTCAGTCCGGACGGCGACAACGGCGTCCGCCTGGTGAACAACCTCGACTGGACCGCACCGTTGTCCGCGATCGACTTCCTGCGTGACGTCGGCAAGTACTTCCGCGTCAACTCGATGCTCAAGAAGGACGCGGTGGCCGCGCGGTTGAACTCCGATGCGGGGATCAGCTACACCGAGTTCAGCTACCAGATCCTGCAGGGGCTCGACTACCGCGAGCTCTGGCGCCAGTACGGGTGCACGCTGCAGACCGGCGGCTCGGACCAGTGGGGCAACCTGACCTCCGGGACCGAGCTCATCCGTCGTGCCGAAGGGGCCACGGTGCACGCCCTCGGGACCCCGCTCATCACGAACTCCGACGGCACGAAGTTCGGCAAGAGCGAGGGCAACGCGATCTGGCTCGATGCCGAGATGACCTCGCCCTACGCGCTGTACCAGTTCTGGCTCAACACCGCGGACGCCGACGTCATCGCCCGACTGCGGCAGTTCACGTTCCTGACGCGTGCCGAGATCGAACGACTCGAGCAGGCCGTCGCCGACGAACCCTTCCGACGAGAGGCCCAGCGGACCCTGGCGTTCGAGGTGACCTCGATCGTGCACGGGGTGGCGGCGACCCAGGCGGCGATCGATGCCGCGGCCGCGCTGTTCGGCAACGGCGAGCTCGGCGCGCTCGACCCGGAGACCCTGCGGTCGGCGATCGCCGCGCTGCCGGGCACGGTCACGCTCGACTCCGGAGCGGACGTCGCACGCGCACTCGTGGAGACCGAACTCGTGAAGTCCCTCGGCGAGGCCCGCCGCGCGATCGACCAGGGCGGCGTCTACGTGAACAACGTCAGGGCCGAAGACCCGGCCGCCCCGCTGTCCGACCTCGCCCTGCCCGGGGGAGTGCTCGTGCTGCGTCGTGGCAAGAAGACCCTCGCCGGCGTGACCCTCGCCTGACCCCGGTTGCTCGACCCCCTGCGATGCCCGGTTCCCCTGTGGAACCGGGCATCGCTGCGTCCGGGCGACGTGTGTTGCACAACGCGACACGCCCGGGATGGGAGCTGGCTTGGCGCACTCGCTCAGGGCTGCGTATAGTTCTTACTCGTCACCCCAAAGGTGCGGCGGAGCGGCTGGAGCGAAAGCCCAGAGCACGTCGGCCCTCAAGCGGGACCATCCTCCACTGAAGTTCAGATCGGGCCTTGCGCCGGATCGCTTCGACGCCTAGGATGACAAGCCCACCGGTTCTCTCCCCTCGGGATGAGCCACTGGACCTCCGGGTCCGACGAACAACCGGTGGCAAGCCAAGAACACAAGCCTTGTGGCTGAAGCTCGAACTCGAGCCGAGGAGCAAGTGCGTCTGGTCCTTGAGAACTCAACAGCGTGCACATTGTCAATGCCAATTTATTGATTGACCTCGTGCCTGGTCGGCTTGCTGACTGGGTCATGAAGCAATTCCTTTTGGATTGAAGATTGTCAGTAGACAGTCAACAGTCAGAATCAACTCGGTCTGATGCCTTCGGGTGTTGGGTCTGTATTTTTTTACGGAGAGTTTGATCCTGGCTCAGGACGAACGCTGGCGGCGTGCTTAACACATGCAAGTCGAACGATGATGCCCAGCTTGCTGGGTGGATTAGTGGCGAACGGGTGAGTAACACGTGAGTAACCTGCCCCTGACTCTGGGATAAGCGTTGGAAACGACGTCTAATACTGGATATGATCACTGGCCGCATGGTCTGGTGGTGGAAAGATTTTTTGGTTGGGGATGGACTCGCGGCCTATCAGCTTGTTGGTGAGGTAATGGCTCACCAAGGCGACGACGGGTAGCCGGCCTGAGAGGGTGACCGGCCACACTGGGACTGAGACACGGCCCAGACTCCTACGGGAGGCAGCAGTGGGGAATATTGCACAATGGGCGAAAGCCTGATGCAGCAACGCCGCGTGAGGGATGACGGCCTTCGGGTTGTAAACCTCTTTTAGTAGGGAAGAAGCGAAAGTGACGGTACCTGCAGAAAAAGCACCGGCTAACTACGTGCCAGCAGCCGCGGTAATACGTAGGGTGCAAGCGTTGTCCGGAATTATTGGGCGTAAAGAGCTCGTAGGCGGTTTGTCGCGTCTGCTGTGAAATCCCGAGGCTCAACCTCGGGCTTGCAGTGGGTACGGGCAGACTAGAGTGCGGTAGGGGAGATTGGAATTCCTGGTGTAGCGGTGGAATGCGCAGATATCAGGAGGAACACCGATGGCGAAGGCAGATCTCTGGGCCGTAACTGACGCTGAGGAGCGAAAGCATGGGGAGCGAACAGGATTAGATACCCTGGTAGTCCATGCCGTAAACGTTGGGCGCTAGATGTAGGGACCTTTCCACGGTTTCTGTGTCGTAGCTAACGCATTAAGCGCCCCGCCTGGGGAGTACGGCCGCAAGGCTAAAACTCAAAGGAATTGACGGGGGCCCGCACAAGCGGCGGAGCATGCGGATTAATTCGATGCAACGCGAAGAACCTTACCAAGGCTTGACATACACCGGAAACGGCCAGAGATGGTCGCCCCCTTGTGGTCGGTGTACAGGTGGTGCATGGTTGTCGTCAGCTCGTGTCGTGAGATGTTGGGTTAAGTCCCGCAACGAGCGCAACCCTCGTTCTATGTTGCCAGCGGGTTATGCCGGGGACTCATAGGAGACTGCCGGGGTCAACTCGGAGGAAGGTGGGGATGACGTCAAATCATCATGCCCCTTATGTCTTGGGCTTCACGCATGCTACAATGGCCGGTACAAAGGGCTGCGATACCGTAAGGTGGAGCGAATCCCAAAAAGCCGGTCTCAGTTCGGATTGAGGTCTGCAACTCGACCTCATGAAGTCGGAGTCGCTAGTAATCGCAGATCAGCAACGCTGCGGTGAATACGTTCCCGGGCCTTGTACACACCGCCCGTCAAGTCATGAAAGTCGGTAACACCCGAAGCCGGTGGCCTAACCCTTGTGGAAGGAGCCGTCGAAGGTGGGATCGGTGATTAGGACTAAGTCGTAACAAGGTAGCCGTACCGGAAGGTGCGGCTGGATCACCTCCTTTCTAAGGAGCATCTGGCCTCGTGTTGTCCCTTATCGGGGCACGCATGGTCCAGGCGCCTGATTCGGACCGAACGTGTCCGACGGGTAGCTCATGGGTGGAACATTGACAGTGCAGTTGGGAGTGATGCTTCCGACCTCAGTACGCTCTGCTTGCAGGGTTGGGACGGGTCGGGGTGGAGCTGCTGGCTGGTGCACGTTGTTGGGTCCTGAGGGACCAGGCTTCCTGTCGTCACGTGAGTGGTGGTGGGGGTTGGGCCTACGGGTCCTTCTTCGGGCCAGGGTGAACCTACCGTTGTGGTGGGGGAGTGCTGGTGCCGATCGTATGTTGAGAACTACACAGTGGACGCGAGCATCTTTGATTCGCGTCATCCATGATCAGACTTTTAGGTTGTTGATTGGTGACGTTGGATCGCAATTTTAATCTTTGTGGTCAAGTTTCTAAGAGCAAACGGTGGATGCCTTGGCATCTGGAGCCGATGAAGGACGTAGAAATCTGCGATAAGCCTCGGGGAGCTGATAATCGAGCCTCGATCCGAGGATTTCCGAATGGGGAAACCCCGCCAGGCGTTTTGCGACCTGGTGACTCCCGCCTGAATATATAGGGCGGGTAGAGGGAACGTGGGGAAGTGAAACATCTCAGTACCCACAGGAAGAGAAAACAACATGTGATTCCGTGAGTAGTGGCGAGCGAAAGCGGATGAGGCTAAACCGATCATGTGTGATAGCCGGCGGGCGTTGCATGGTCGGGGTTGTGGGACACGTCACTCAGTTCTGCCGGACTGGGACGGTTACAGCGCATCATAGTCGAACCGGTTTGAAAGCCGGGCCGTAGTGGGTGCCAGCCCCGTAGACGAAATGGTGTTATGGCCGGATGTGTATCCCAAGTAGCACGGGGCCCGAGAAATCCCGTGTGAATCTGTCAGGACCACCTGATAAGCCTAAATACTCCCAGATGACCGATAGCGGACAAGTACCGTGAGGGAAAGGTGAAAAGTACCCCGGGAGGGGAGTGAAATAGTACCTGAAACCGTTTGCTTACAAACCGTCGGAGCCTCCTTAGTAGGGGTGACGGCGTGCCTTTTGAAGAATGAGCCTGCGAGTTAGTGATATGTGGCGAGGTTAACCCGTGAGGGGCAGCCGTAGCGAAAGCGAGTCTGAATAGGGCGTTTGAGTCGCATGTTCTAGACCCGAAGCGAAGTGATCTATCCATGGCCAGGTTGAAGCGACGGTAAGACGTCGTGGAGGACCGAACCCACTTCAGTTGAAAATGGAGGGGATGAGCTGTGGATAGGGGTGAAAGGCCAATCAAACTTCGTGATAGCTGGTTCTCTCCGAAATGCATTTAGGTGCAGCGTTGCGTGTTTCTCGCCGGAGGTAGAGCTACTGGATGGCCGATGGGCCTCAACAGGTTACTGACGTCAGCCAAACTCCGAATGCCGGTGAGTGAGAGCGCAGCAGTGAGACGGTGGGGGATAAGCTTCATCGTCGAGAGGGAAACAACCCAGACTACCAACTAAGGTCCCTAAGCGTGTGCTAAGTGGGAAAGGATGTGGAGTTGCACAGACAACCAGGAGGTTGGCTTAGAAGCAGCCACCCTTGAAAGAGTGCGTAATAGCTCACTGGTCAAGTGATTCCGCGCCGACAATGTAACGGGGCTCAAGCACACCACCGAAGTTGTAGATTTCGCACTATAGACAAGCCTTCGTGGTTCAGTCGTGCGGAGTGGTAGGAGAGCGTCGTGTGGCGAGTGAAGCGGCGGAGTGATCCAGCCGTGGACGCTACACGAGTGAGAATGCAGGCATGAGTAGCGAAAGACGGGTGAGAAACCCGTCCTCCGAAAGACCAAGGGTTCCAGGGCCAGGTTAATCCGCCCTGGGTAAGTCGGGACCTAAGGCGAGGCCGACAGGCGTAGTCGATGGACAACGGGTTGATATTCCCGTACCGGCGAACAACCGCCCAAGCTAATCCAGTGGTGCTAAGAGTCCTAACCCGGTACAACCGGATCCCTTCGGGGTGATGGTGGCCGGTCTAACGCTCGACCCCATGCTGGTGCGGTTAGCGTATGAACAGGTGTGACGCAGGAAGGTAGCTGAGCCAGGCGATGGTATCCGTAAGGTGAACCTGGTGTAAGGATGTAGGGCTGACGATAGGCAAATCCGTCGTCTGTGTGCCTGAGATCCGACGCGTACCCGTAAGGGGAAATCAGTGATCCTATGCTGCCGAGAAAAGCATCGACGCGAGGTTGCAGCCGCCCGTACCCGAAACCGACTCAGGTGGTCAGGTAGAGAATACCAAGGAGATCGAGAGAATCGTGGTTAAGGAACTCGGCAAAATGCCCCCGTAACTTCGGGAGAAGGGGGGCCGGACACGTGACCGGATTTACTCCGTGAGCGTTGAAGGCCGCAGAGACCAGTGGGAAGCGACTGTTTACTAAAAACACAGGTCCGTGCGAAGTCGCAAGACGATGTATACGGACTGACGCCTGCCCGGTGCTGGAAGGTTAAGAGGAAGGGTTAGCCTTTGGGCGAAGCTCTGAATTTAAGCCCCAGTAAACGGCGGTGGTAACTATAACCATCCTAAGGTAGCGAAATTCCTTGTCGGGTAAGTTCCGACCTGCACGAATGGCGTAACGACTTCCCAGCTGTCTCAACCGCGAACTCGGCGAAATTGCACTACGAGTAAAGATGCTCGTTACGCGCAGCAGGACGGAAAGACCCCGTGACCTTTACTACAGTTTGGTATTGGTGTTCGGAGTGGCTTGTGTAGGATAGGTGGGAGACTGTGAAGCGGGCACGCTAGTGTTCGTGGAGTCATTGTTGAAATACCACTCTGGTCACTTTGGATGTCTAACGTAGGACCCTGATCGGGTTCATGGACAGTGCCTGATGGGTAGTTTAACTGGGGCGGTTGCCTCCCAAAGAGTAACGGAGGCGCCCAAAGGTTCCCTCAACCTGGTTGGCAATCAGGTGGCGAGTGTAAGTGCACAAGGGAGCTTGACTGTGAGACTGACAGGTCGAGCAGGGACGAAAGTCGGGACTAGTGATCCGGCAGTGGCTTGTGGAAGCGCTGTCGCTCAACGGATAAAAGGTACCTCGGGGATAACAGGCTGATCTTGCCCAAGAGTCCATATCGACGGCATGGTTTGGCACCTCGATGTCGGCTCGTCGCATCCTGGGGCTGGAGTAGGTCCCAAGGGTTGGGCTGTTCGCCCATTAAAGCGGTACGCGAGCTGGGTTTAGAACGTCGTGAGACAGTTCGGTCCCTATCCGCTGCGCGCGTTGGAAATTTGAGAAGATCTATCCCTAGTACGAGAGGACCGGGATGGACGAACCTCTGGTGTGTCAGTTGTTCTGCCAAGGGCACCGCTGATTAGCTACGTTCGGACCGGATAACCGCTGAAAGCATCTAAGCGGGAAGCCGTCTTCGAGATGAGATTTCCATGCACCTTGAGTGTGAGAGGCTCCCAGCAGACTACTGGGTTGATAGGCCGGATGTGGAAGCGGGGACTAACGACCCGTGGAGCTGACCGGTACTAATAAGCCGAAGACTTGATAACACACTGATTTCCGTGCACTTGTTGCACGGGCTCGCGTCCACTTTGTGGTTCCCGACAGACGATCGGGAATCGAAACTGAATACACCGCTCTGTCTTCTTCACGGGAGATGGTAGCTGGGACAGCTTTGAGACCAAATGCATGATCTGGTCGAGAGTGTTCCGGTGGTCATAGCGAGAGGGAAACGCCCGGTCACATTCCGAACCCGGAAGCTAAGCCTCTCAGCGCCGATGGTACTGCAAGGGGGACCTTGTGGGAGAGTAGGACGCCGCCGGACTTAACGTATGAAAGATGTGGCCATCGGCCCTCCATCGAGAATTCGCAGGGGAAACCCTCGTTCTCGGTCGGGGCCGGTGGCCATTTCTGTTTTCGCCGCCGTTCGCTCGACGCCGGCTCTGGTTCGTGATGGACTGGAGGCCGACGTCGGGTGACCGACGCGGCACCCAACACAACGACACAGCGGACGAACGCCCGAGGCACTGCACCGGGCACGCGATGAGGAGCAACGGTGGCGAACGACGACGATCAGCGGCGGAACGACGGGGACCGCGGAGATCGACCCCGGCGGGACGGCGACCGGTTCCCGCGTCGCGACGGCGCTCCGCGTCGGGACGGCCAGAGTGATGGTCGTTGGTCGTCCGGTCCTCGCGAATTCGAGCGCCGCGAAGGCGACCGTCGCGATCGTCCGCAGGGTGGAGACCGTCCGTTCCGTGACGGCGTGCCTCGACGGGACAGCGCTCCGCGTCGCGACGGCGACCGTCCGTTCCGTTCCGGCGACCGGAACGACCGTCCGTCGTGGCAGGGCGACCGTGGTGACTCCGGCCGGCCGCCGCGCGGCGATGGTCCGCGCGGTGCCGATCGTCCGCGGCGCGATGGCGATCGTCCGTTCCGTGGTGGCTCCGACCGTCCGGCTCGTGACGGTGACCGTCCGTTCCGTGGCGGGAGCTCCGATCGTCCGCGTCGTGACGGTGACCGCCCGTTCCAGGGCGGCTCGGACCGTCCGCGCCGTGATGGCGACCGCCCGTACCGCGGTGGTTCGGACCGTCCCGCTCGTGACGGCGACCGTCCGTACCGTGGCGGATCGTCGGACCGTCCCGCTCGTGATGGCGACCGCCCGTACCGTGGCGGTTCGTCGGACCGTCCGCGGCGTGATGGCGACCGTTCATTCCGTGGTGGCTCTGACCGCCCGGCTCGGGACGGTGACCGTCCGTACCGTGGCGGCTCCTCGGACCGTCCCGCCCGAGATGGCGACCGTCCGTACCGTGGTGGTTCGGATCGTCCCGCTCGAGATGGCGACCGCCCGTACCGCGGTGGCTCGGACCGTCCCGCCCGAGATGGCGACCGCCCGTACCGCGGTGGCTCGGACCGTCCCGCTCGTGACGGGGACCGCCCGTACCGCGGTGGATCCTCCGATCGTCCGGCCCGTGGTGGTTCGTCCGACCGTCCGTTCCGCGGCGGTTCGTCAGACCGCCCGGCCCGCGACGGCGGTGAGGACCGTCGTCGTTTCGGTGACGGCAGCCGTCACGCCGGCGCCCGTTTCGGTGAGGCCGCGCGCGACGACTGGGAAGACCGCGACCCCTACGGCACGAAGTCGATCCGTCCGCGCCACGACGACCCCGAGATCCCCGAGGAGATCCAGGCGCGCGACCTCGACCCTGCGGCCCGGATGGAGCTGAAGACCCTCAGCAAGGACAACGCCGACTGGGTTGCGCGTCACCTCGTGGCAGCGGCGCTCTTCGTCGACGACGACCCCGAGACGGCCAACCAGCACGCCCTGAGCGCTGCTCGTCGTGCGGGTCGTGTCGGTGTCGTCCGGGAGACGGCCGCGATCACCGCGTACCGCCTCGGCGACTTCGCCACCGCGCTCCGGGAGCTCCGCACCTACCGTCGGATCTCCGGTCGCAACGACCAGCTGCCGATGATGGTGGACTGCGAGCGTGGCCTGGGCCGTCCGGAGCGGGCACTGGAGCTCGGTCGCTCGGTCGAGCGCTCGGCCCTCGACACCCCGGTGCAGGTCGAGCTCGCGATCGCCATGTCCGGCGCTCGTCTCGACCTCGGGAACCCCACAGCCGCCCTCGGTGAGCTGGAGATTCCACAGCTCGACCCGTCCACCGCCTACACGTGGTCCCCGGCGCTCTACAGTGCTTACGCGGCCACGCTCGAGGAGCTCGGTCGACAGGACGAGGCCGACGAGTGGTGGGCCCGTGTGGACCGCGCGGCAGCGGCCCTCGCCGAAATCGCGGACGACAACGCTTGGGAGACAGTTGATGTGGTCGAGGAAACGCTCGAAGTCGAAGAACACGGAGACGCCGGAGACGACGACGCCGATGACCTCGGAGCCGACGACGTCGCGACCGACGAACTCGACGGCGACGACGGTTCCGCCGACGACCTCGACGACGAACCCGCCCTCGACGACCTCGACGACGACACCTCCGCAGCCGACGAGCCCGGCGAGATCGACGACGACAACCCCCGCGACGTCGACGGCTCCGCAGCCGACTGATCAGTCTGCGGCCTTGACCGACGGTGTCGACGTGGTCCTTACCGACCTCGACGGCGTCGTCTACCGCGGCCGCAACGCCATCCCGCACGCGGTCGAGGCCCTCACCCGGGCATCGCTCACGGCGCGGGTCGGCTACATCACGAACAACGCGTCGCGCCGCCCGATCGACGTAGCAGAGCACCTCGAGCGGTACGGGCTCGAGGTGTCCGAGGGTGACGTCGTCACCTCGTCGCAGGCCGGCGTCCAGCTGCTCGCGACCCTGGTGCCGGCCGGGTCGACCGTCCTGGTCACCGGCGGGCTCGGCCTGTCGAGCATCGTCGAGGCAGCCGGGTTCACGGTCACCTCGAGTGCCGAGGACTCCCCGGCCGCGGTCATCCAGGGCTTCTCGCCGGACCTCGGTTGGAAGGAACTGGCCGAGGCCTCGTTCGCACTGGCCGACCCGGACGTGCCGTGGGTGGCCACGAACATGGACTGGTCGATCCCGGTCGAGCGGGGCATCGCGCCCGGCAACGGCACACTCGTGTCCGCCGTGCACCAGGCGGTCGGCCGGATGCCCGTGGTCGCCGGCAAGCCCGAGCGGCCGATCTTCGACACAGCGGTCGAGCGCTTCGGCGGCGGTCGCACCCTGTTTATCGGGGACCGGTTGGACACCGACATCAAGGGCGCGAACGACGCCGGGATCCCGAGCGTGCTCGTGCTCACCGGCATCGACAAGGCGAAGCAGGTGCTCGCGGCCGACCAGCGCTCGCGTCCCACCTACGTGCTCGAAGATCTCCGGGGGCTGTCCCAGCCGTATCCGGAAACGGTGCGGCGCGAGGACGAGGACGGCACCAGGTACATGACCGTCGGCACCTCGACGGTGGCCATGCGCGGGCACGTCGTCCGGGTGCTCGATGCCGGGACCGACATCGATCGGCTCCGTGCCGGCTCGACGCTCATCTGGGAATCCGGGTTGGCCATCTACGGCCTCGACGTGGACCCGCAGCTGTACGGCGGCGAGTAGCGTGTCGGACGTGCCGAACCCCGAGCAGCCGTCCGCCGATCCCGAGCAGCAGGACGACTTCGCCGCGCGTACAGCCGAGGCCGAGGCCCTGCCGCTCGCCGACCGTGCCGACGCTTTCTCCGCCCTGCACGACGAGCTGCGGACGCGGCTCGAGAGCGGCGGCTCCGCGAGTGCCTGAGCCGGACGGAGCCGTGCACGACGCGACCCCGGTCCGCCTCGACGCCCTCCTCGCTGCACGCGGGCTCGCACGGTCGCGCACCGTCGCCAGCAAGCTGATCCAGGACGGCCGGGTGCTCGTGGGCGGCCGTGCCGTCCTGAAACCGTCGACGCCGATCGCATCCGATGCGGACATCGAGGTCGACGCCGCGGACGAATGGGTCTCGCGTGCGGCCCGGAAGCTCGTCGGCGCACTCGACGCGTTCGACGTCGACCCCGCCGACCGGGTCGTGCTCGACGTGGGTGCGAGCACCGGCGGGTTCACCCAGGTGCTGCTCGCGCGCGGCGCGCGCCGCGTCATCGCGCTCGACGTGGGCCACGGACAGCTGCACCCCACCATCGCACTCGACGAACGCGTGGCCGTGGTCGAGGGGACGAACGCGCGGAACCTCACGCGCGCCGACTACCTGGCGCTCGACGGTGCCGCCGCCGAGACGAGCCTGGTGGTGGGGGACCTGTCCTTCATCTCGCTCCGACTCGTGCTGCCGGCGCTGGCCGAAGCCGTCCCCGCGGACGAGTTCGTGCTCCTGGTGAAGCCCCAGTTCGAAGTGGGCCGTGGCGGTGTGCGCGAGGGCATCGTGCACGACGCCGGACTCCGGAACGACGCGCTCATGAACGTGCTGTGGGCGGCGTGGGACCTGGGCCTCGGCACCAGTGGGCTCGCCGCGTCCCCGATCGTCGGGACGCACGGCAACCACGAGTACCTGGCCCGCTTCCAGCGCGGTGTCGGGGGCAATCCGACAGAATGGAGAGTCCGGGCGACCGAACTCACGGAAGGGTCTTCATGAGTGACGAACGGCACATCCTGCTCGTGTCCCACACGGGTCGCCGTGACTCGATCGACGCTGCGGTCGAGGTCTGCGACCTCCTGCACGCGGCCGGTCTCACGCCCGTCATGCCCTTCGACGAGTACGCGGACATCCGTCGTGCCGAAGCGTCGGTCGGCAAGGTCGACATCCTCGGCGTCGACGTCCAGCCGAACCAGCTCGAGATCGTCATCGTGCTCGGTGGCGACGGCACGATCCTCCGCGCGGCGGAACTCGTCCGGAACACCGGCGCTCCCCTCATCGGGGTGAACCTCGGGCACGTCGGGTTCCTGGCCGAGAGCGAGCGTGACGGCCTGTCCGAGACGGTCGAGCGCGCGCTGTCCGGCGAGTACAACGTCGAGGAACGCGTCACCCTGCAGGTCGACGTGGTCGTGGGCAACCAGATCGTCTACTCGAGCTGGGCGCTGAACGAGGCCACGATCGAGAAGGCCTCGCGGGAGCGGATGCTCGAGGTCGTGACCGAGGTCGACGGCCGCCCGCTGTCGTCCTTCGGCTGCGACGGCGTGGTCGTGTCGACCCCGACCGGCTCCACGGCGTACTCGTTCTCCGGTGGTGGCCCCATCGTGTGGCCGGATGTCGACGCGCTGCTCATGGTGCCGCTGAGCGCCCACGCCCTGTTCGCCCGTCCGATCGTCGTCGGGCCGGACTGCACGCTCGCGATCGAGGTCCTGCGGCGCACGAGCGGCGTCGGTGTGCTCTGGTGCGACGGCCGACGGACCCACGACCTGCCTCCGGGCGCCCGTGTCGAGGTCCGGCGTTCGCCCGACCCGGTGCGGGTCGCCCGACTCAAGGACGCTCCGTTCACCGACCGCCTGGTCGCGAAGTTCCAGCTGCCCGTCGCCGGGTGGCGCGGCCCCCAGAGCGACGAGGACGACCGATGAGCACGGAGGACGACCGATGATCGAGGAGATCGCGATCCGCGACCTCGGTGTCATCGGTGAGACCATGCTCGAACTCGGGCCGGGCTTCACCGTCGTCACCGGGGAGACCGGTGCGGGCAAGACCATGATCGTCACGGCGCTCGGGCTGCTGCTCGGTGCGCGGGCCGATGCCGGTTCGGTGCGCCGCGGTGCGTCGAGCGCCGTCGTCGAAGGCCGCTGGCACGTCCCCGATCAGGACGCCGTCGCCGAACGCGTCGAGGACGCCGGCGGCACCGTCGAGGACGGCGAACTCATCCTCACCCGCACGGTCTCCGCCGAGGGGCGCAGCCGTGCGACGGTGGGCGGTCGCAGTGCGCCCGTGGCGGTGCTCGGCGAGCTCGCCGACCAGCTCGTCACCGTGCACGGGCAGTCGGACCAGATCCGCCTGACGTCGGCCACGGCGCAGCGGGCTGCCCTGGACGGGTTCGGGGGAGCCTCGCTCGAGAGGGCACTCGCCCGGTACGTCGCCGCGTACGACGCCTGGCAGCAGCACGCCGGTGAACTCGAGGTCCTGGTCCGCGACCGGGACGACCGGGTGGCCGAGGCCGAGCGGATCCGCGCGGCCTCCGACGAGATCGAGGCCGCCGACCCGCAGCCCGGCGAGGACGTCGAGCTGGCCGAGCGCGCCGAACGGTTGGGCAACCTCGAGGAGCTCCGGTTGTCCGCGGCCCTGGCGCACGAGGCGTTGTCCAGCGAGTCCCTCGACGGCGTCTCCGACGTCGTCGGCCTGGTCGAGTCCGCACGCCGTGCCGTGGAGCGCGTCGTGTCGTCGGACAGCGCCCTGCAGCCGGTGCTCGAGCAGCTCACGGAACTCGGGATCCAGGCGGCCGAGGCCTCGGCGAGCATCTCGAGCTACCTCGGTTCCCTGGAACCCGAGGCCGGGCACGACCTCGAACTCATCAACGAACGCCGTGCCCTGCTTGCCGGCCTCACCCGGAAGTACGGCGAGACGGTGGACGACGTCATCGCCTACGGACAGCGCGCGAGCGACCGGCTGCTCGAGCTCGACGGCGACGACGACCGGATCGCAGCGTTGCAGCAGTCGGTCGAGCAGGACGAGCAGGCGCTCGAGACCGCCGCTGCCGCGCTCACCACGGCGCGCACCAAGGCCGCGACCGACCTGGCGAAGCGTGTGA
This sequence comes from Curtobacterium sp. WHRI 8282, assembly GCF_040223925.2. NCBI lineage: Bacteria > Bacillati > Actinomycetota > Actinomycetes > Micrococcales > Microbacteriaceae > Curtobacterium > Curtobacterium sp. WHRI 8282. The sequence continues at coordinate 178,912 of NZ_JBEHCD020000001.1, read as the reverse complement.
CCGCTGAGCTGAAGACCCTGGCGATGGGTGGTGCGACCCTGGTGGTCGAGGTCACCGACGCCGGCGAGTACCGCCGCCACGGTCGTGACCAGGTCACGATCCTGCTCCAGCCGCACTCCGGTACCGACCCCCGGCCGATCGGCAAGGGGGCGTCCGGCGGTGAGCTGTCCCGCGTGATGCTCGCGATCGAGGTCGTCATGGCCGGCAGCACCACGGTGCCGACGTTCGTGTTCGACGAGGTCGACGCGGGTGTCGGTGGGGCGGCGGCGATCGAGATCGGCCGACGGCTGGCGAAGCTCGCCGAGCGCACGCAGGTCATCGTCGTCACGCACCTGGCCCAGGTCGCGGCGTTCGCGAACAACCACCTCAACGTCGTGAAGGACGCCAGCGGTGCCGTCACGTCGTCGAGCGTGCGCCGGCTCGAGGGCGAGGACCGGTTGCAGGAGATGGCACGGCTGCTCTCCGGACTCGGTGACAGCGCCAGCGGCATCGAGCACGCACGCGAGCTGCTCGACGTGGCCGGCCAGCGGGCCTGACGATCGCACAGGGGGTGCTGCCCGCGGACCCGGCCACGGCCCGAGGACCCGGCCACCCACCCGCGCAACGCCCACGGCGAACCGAGGTCGCGCCTCCCGGCAGTTCTGACGTACGATGGAATCCCGTGGCGGACACTCTCAGCGGCGGTACCAATTCTTCGAACTCGACCCCGAAGGTGACGAAGCAGATCTTCGTGACCGGCGGGGTCGTCTCGTCTCTCGGCAAGGGCCTGACGGCGGCCAGCCTCGGCAACCTGCTCACGGCTCGCGGCCTCAAGGTCGTCATGCAGAAGCTCGACCCGTACCTCAACGTGGACCCGGGCACCATGAACCCGTTCCAGCACGGCGAGGTCTTCGTGACCGACGACGGTGCGGAGACGGACCTCGACATCGGGCACTACGAGCGCTTCCTCGACATCAACCTGTCGCAGGCCGCGAACGTCACGACCGGTCAGGTGTACTCGACGGTGATCGCCAAGGAGCGTCGCGGCGAGTACCTCGGCGACACGGTGCAGGTCATCCCGCACATCACCGACGAGATCAAGCGCCGGATGCGCGAGCAGGCGCAGAACGACCCGCAGCCCGACGTCATCATCACCGAGGTCGGTGGCACCGTCGGCGACATCGAGTCGCAGCCGTTCATCGAGTCCGCCCGACAGGTGCGGCACGAGCTCGGCCGCAACAACGTGTTCTTCGTGCACGTCTCGCTCGTGCCGTTCATGAACGCCTCGGGTGAGCAGAAGACCAAGCCGACGCAGCACTCCGTCGCCGCGCTCCGCTCGATCGGCATCCAGCCCGACGCGCTCGTGCTGCGGTCGGACCGTCCGGTGTCGGAGTCGAACAAGCGCAAGATCGCGCTGATGTGCGACGTGGACGAGGACGCCGTTGTGAACGCGGTGGACGTCCCCTCGATCTACGACCTGCCGACGCTGCTGAACAACCAGGGCCTCGACCAGGTCATCGTCGATGCACTCAAGCTCGACGCCGGTCCGGTCGACTGGACCGCGTGGACCCCGGTGCTGAAGGCCGTGCACGAGCCGAAGAAGGCCGTCACGATCGCCCTGGTCGGCAAGTACATCGACCTGCCGGACGCCTACCTGTCCGTCACCGAGGCGCTCCGTGCCGGCGGCTTCGCGCACGACGCCAAGGTGACGCTGAAGTGGGTCGTGTCCGACGACTGCACCACGCCCGAGGGTGCGGCGAAGCAGCTCGGTGACGTCGACGGCATCTGCATCCCCGGTGGGTTCGGCGTGCGCGGCATCGAGGGCAAGCTCGGCGCGCTGAAGTTCGCGCGTGAGCAGGGCATCCCGACGCTCGGTCTGTGCCTCGGCCTGCAGTGCATGGTCATCGAGTACGCCCGCCACGAGGTCGGCCTGACCGACGCGTCGAGCACGGAGTTCGACCCGGAGACCTCGACCCCGGTCATCGCGACGATGGCGGAGCAGGTCGAGATCATCGCCGGCGGCGACCTGGGCGGCACGATGCGCCTGGGCCTGTACCCGGCGTCGTTCACCGAAGGCTCGCTGGCGGCGGAGCTGTACGGAGCGCCGGAGGCCTCCGAGCGGCACCGTCACCGCTACGAGGTGAACAACAAGTACCGCGAGCAGATCGCGGACGCCGGCCTCGTCTTCTCGGGCACGTCGCCCGACGGCACGCTGGTGGAGTACGTCGAGCTCCCGCGCGACGTGCACCCCTTCTACATCGCCACGCAGGCGCACCCGGAGCTCCGCTCGCGTCCGACCGATGCGCACCCGCTGTTCGCGGGGCTAGTCGCGGCCGCGATCGAGCGCCACGAGGCGTCCAGCCTGTTCGACCCGCAGACCGAGGAGCAGGTCGCGTAAGCGCCGGTCTCCACGATCGGACGGGAGGCGCGGTGCCAGCTGGCACCGCGCCTCCCGTCCGTCTGTCGCCGCGTCAGGGGCGCGTGCTTGGATGGAGACGTGACAGACGCACCGATCGCTGACGAGTCCGCCTCCTTCGAGGTCACCGAATCCACCGTCGTGTACGAGGGCGCCGTCTGGGACGTGCGCCGCGACACCGTCGCGTACAACGGCGACTCGATGGTCCGCGAGTACATCGACCACACGGGCGCCGTCGCCGTGTACGCCGAGGACGACGAGGGCCGCGTCCTGGTCATCCAGCAGTACCGACACCCGGTGCGGCTGCGCGACTGGGAGCTGCCCGCCGGTCTGCTCGACATGGAGGGCGAGGACCACCTGACGGCCGCGAAGCGCGAGCTGGGCGAGGAGGCCGACCTCGAGGCCGACACATGGGAGCCCCTGGTCCGCTACAACACGTCCTCGGGTGGGAGCGACGAGTTCATCCAGATCTACCGGGCGCGCGGCGTTCGGTCGACCGAGTCCGCCTTCGAGCGCGAGGCCGAAGAAGCCGACATCGTGACGCGCTGGGTCCCGCGGGCGGAGCTGCTCGAGGGGATCTTGGGCGGTCGGCTCAACAACTCGGCCCTCGTCGTCGCGACGCTCGCCGTCGAGGCCATCGAACAGCGCGGCAAGTGAGCGGGTCCGCGGGCGACGGTCTGCGCGAGCTGGTCGCCACGGGGACGTGGACGCACGAGCCGGAGGCCGCCCAGTTGAACGGCGACGTGTTCCGCGTCACCGCGGTCGAGGGCAGTGACGCCTGGCGGACCACCTCGTACGGGTTCGTGCACGACTCCGAGCACGCGCTGCTGCAGCCGACCGACGGGCCGTTCTCGGTCGAGGCGTCGTTCGTGCTCGACTACACCGAGCAGTTCGACCAGGCCGGGGTGTTCCTGCGCGTCGACGAACAGACCTGGATCAAGGCCGGCGTGGAGTTCTCGGACGGAACCCCGCAGCTCGGCGCCGTGGTGACGCGTGGGTTCTCGGACTGGTCGGTGTCGCCGGTGCCGGAGTGGGCGGGCCGGGTGGTGACCGTCCGCGCGAGCCGCGATGGTGACGCCGTGACGATCCGGGCGTGGGCCGAGGGTGACGAGTCCCGCTTGGTGCGGGTCGCGTACCTCGACCCGGACGCCGTCGTGTCCGCGGGGCTGCTGTGCGCCGGGCCGTCGCGGGCCGGGCTGACCGTGACGTTCACCGGGTTCCGCGTGGGCACGCCGGACGAGGCGTTGCACTGACGGCGGGTGGCCCCGCGCCGGTTAGCCTGCTGAGGTGATGCCCATCGACCGTGCCGCGGAGACGTACCTGCGGCACGTCGCAATCGAGCGGGGACTCTCGCAGCACACGTTGTCCGCGTACCGGCGGGACCTCGCCGTGTTCACGTCGTGGTTGGCGGCCGCTCCGGTCGTCGAGTCGGACGGTGCGGACCGGGCCGGGGGGTCCTCCGCGCTGCTGGACGTGGCACGGTTCGCACGGGCGGACGTCTCGGGGTTCGTGACACACCTGGCCACCCGACCGGAAGGTCCGCTCGCACCGCGGTCGATCGCGCGGATGCTCAGTTCGGTGCGCTCGTTCACCGCCTTCGCCGCGGGGGAGGGCTGGCTGCCGCTCGACCCCGGCACCGCCGTCCGGCCGCCGAAGGCCCCGATGCGGCTGCCGAAGGCGATCCCCGTCGAGGACATGGAACGGCTGCTCGGGGCGGTGTCCGTCGACGCCGACGACCCCGTCCAGCTGCGGGACAAGGCCCTGCTCGAGCTGCTCTACGCCACCGGTGCGCGGATCTCCGAGGCGGTGGGGCTGTCGGTCGACGACGTGACGACGCTGTCGGACGCCGACGGCGAGCTCTCCGTCGTGAAGGTCACCGGCAAGGGCAACAAGCAGCGGATCGTGCCACTCGGCAGCTTCGCCCGGGCCGCGATCGACGCCTACCTGGTGCGCGCACGGCCGGTGTTCGCTGCGCGCGGGCCGTCGACGCCCGCGCTGTTCCTCGGTGCCCGTGGAGCGCGGTTGTCGCGGCAGAGCGCCTGGCTCGTGATCCAGGCCGCCGCTGCTGCCGCCGACCTGGAGGCGCACGTGTCACCGCACACGTTCCGGCACTCGTTCGCGACGCACCTGCTCGAGGGCGGTGCCGATGTGCGCGTGGTGCAGGAGTTGCTCGGGCACGCGAGTGTCGCCACGACGCAGATCTACACGATGGTCACGGCGGACATGCTGCGTGACGTCTACCAGACGGCGCACCCGCGGGCGAGGCGGTAGGCGGGCAGCGCGGGCCGTGCGGGTGCATGGGCCGTGCGGGTGCGCGACGGGCGCGTTTCGTGAGTAGAAATGGTCGGGTCGCGCCGTCGCACCCGACCATTTCTGCTCACGAAGCGCCGCGGACAGCGGCGGGCGGCTCCCGCTGCTCAGAACAGGTGGAACTGGGCCGACGCGGCGATGACGGTCGTCGTCACGGCGACGACGAGGGCGCTCGCCGAAGCGCTCCGCGCCAGGACCGCCCAGCCGCCGACGGCCTCGGGACGGACGATGCCGATGACGCCGCACACCACGCCGAGCAGCCCCGCCAGGCCCCAGGGGTTCGCGACGACCGAGACCACGGCGAGCAGCACCGCGAGCACCGTGAACACGCAGAGTCGACGGTCGCCGGCGGTGCCCGATGCCCACGCGTCCGTCCGGATCGCGGCGGTCTGCACCGAGAACGACGGCCCCACCGGCGCGACGACGATCGGCGTGACCGGGTCAGCAGCGGCCGCGGGGACCCGCGTGGCTGCGCCCCAGGTGCGACCGTCCCACCAGCGCAGACGACGGGCGTCCTGCGGGTCCGGGAACCAGCCTGCGGCCGGCAGCGTCACGGTTGCTCCTCGAGGTGCGTCGGATGGTGAGCCTTGACGCTACGCGATCGCGAGGAGCCGCCACAGTCCCATCCCGGGTGTCGGCAGGAAGGGGGACCGGCCGGTTAAAAATGGCTGGAACATCCTCTGGGGAATCAACCAGCCCGTCGCTTCGACTGCTAGCCGACGCGTAGGAGCCAGCCAGGAGACGTAACGACCTTTACTCCGAGGGCTCGCCTCGCTGCTGGCGAGGCTGTTGTGACCATTTATGGTGCGGCGATCTTGTGCTAGCGTCCTTGAGGAGACTACGAGGGGGAAGCTTTGACCGCAGAGGAAGCGCTGTCAGTTCTGGACTTTGGTTCTGTGAATTCTGAAGCCGAAGATGATCTGGATCGTCTCTTTGTGCGAACAGGCGATTTCGACAAGTTCTTGAGACCTCATGTGTGGCTTGCGCTCGGGGCAAAGGGCACAGGGAAGAGCGCGCTCTTCGAGCTGTTCACTCGCTTCGAGAGTACAGCGCGAGAGTTAGCGGGCTCGGCTCTGGATGACGTCGTCATCGCTGCTGGGACAGGGTTTGGGGATCTCTCGGAAATCGCCACCGGGGACCTGCAAGCACTTCGTGATTCAGCCGAAAGCTACGATCACGATCGGCTTTGGCGGCTGTACATTGCCATTAAGGCAGGGCTCGCACTTGACTCGTCGTTCAAGGTGCCGAAGGGGCCCCTGAAGGATCTTCTCGCCGCGGTTGGTCATCGTAAGGATCTGCGCGTAGGGCCCCTTCTTCGGGAGCTTTGGCAGCTTACGGTCGGTAATCCTCCCGAGCAGATCAGCATCACCGCTCAAGGGGCGACGGTTTCTCTTAAGGGTGGCAAGCGGAGTCTTGACGTGGTGACGCTACTCCAAGATGTAAATGACGCCCTGAAGGCCCAAGGGAAAACTCTGTGGCTCCTTTTTGACAAGGTAGATGAGATTTGGCCCGCCGATCGTGAAGAACGTCGACGAGCGCTTGAAGGGCTCATGACAGCCGTCATGCAAATTCGTCGAGCGTTCCCGGCGATCCAGCCAAAGGTGATGCTGCGGACCGACCTGTGGACGGAACTTGACTTCACGAACAAAGACCATCTGACTGATAAGAGAATCGAGCTCGGCTGGTCCGCGATTCCCTTAACCAGCCTCCTGATCAAGCGTGCGCTTCGTCATGGCGACGTCAGGGTATTCGTCGAAGAGAAGCGTCCGGGTCTTGCCGGTCGATTGGTGGACGACTGGAGCGCGGATGAGCGCCTCGACGCGCTGACGGTGATCCTCCCCACAACCGCCTACCCTGGCGAGCGCGAGGCTGCCATCATGGACTGGCTCCTTGAGCGAGTGCGCGACGGGCGGGACACTGTCCTGCCGCGGGATTCTATCGTGCTGACTAATTCCGCAGCCGACAAGCAGCGGGACCTCGGGGAGGTTGGTACGACGGCACTTCTATCGCGAGAGGCTATCCGCGAGGCTTTCACGAGGACTTCAGAGATTCGATATGAATCGTTCCTTGCCGAATTCCCGGACCTCCGTGAGCACTTCCGTCGTTTCACGGGACAAACTAAAGCGGATTTTTCCAAGGTAGAGCTGACTGATTTGATGGAGGGGCTTACCCCTTCGGGTGACGAGCTCCTCGAACGGCTCTTCGAGATCGGAGTCGTGCGGCCAAATACAGGCCGAGTGCAGACCGCTGCGTCTTACGAAATTCCGCGCCTCTACCGTAACGGCCTGGGGCTCGTTATTCGCGGACGGCCGTAGGGATCCCGGGTCAGGCGGGGACCGGCTCCGCGTCGACCTCGGTGAACACGTCCTTCACGGCGGCGAGCAGGCGAGCGTTGAAGTCCACGCCGAGCTGGTTCGGCACGGTGACGAGCACGGTGTCGGCAGCCCGGACGGCCTGGTCGGCCGCGAGTTCCGCGACGAGCTGTTCGGGCTCACCGATGTAGGACCGGCCGAACCGGGCCAGCCCGCCGTCGAGGTGCCCGACCTGGTCCTGCCCCTCGACCTGCGCGCGAACGCCGAAGTAGTGGCGCGACTCGTCGTCGATGATCGGGATGATGCTGCGCGAGACCGAGACGCGCGGTTCGCGGTCCCAGCCCGACTCGGACCACACCCGACGGAAGCGCTCGATCTGCTCGGCCTGCAGCTGGTCGAACGGCACACCGGTGTCCTCCGTCAGCAGGGTCGAGGACATCAGGTTCATGCCCTGCTCGGCGGTCCACTCCGCGGTCGCTCGGGTGCCGGCGCCCCACCAGATCCGGTCGCCGAGCGAGTCGGACAGCGGGGAGATCGGCAGGGACCCGACCGACCCGGTCATCTGCGGGTTGGCGTTGGCCATCGGCTCGCCGGCGATCGCGCGGCGGAACACGTTCGTGTGCGCGCGCGCCATGTCGCCGCCGTTCTCGTCAGCAGCGTCGGGCACGTAGCCGAACTGCTGGTAGCCGGCGAGGGCGGTCTCGGGTGATCCCCGCGAGACACCGAGCTGCAGTCGGCCGCCGGAGATCAGGTCGGTGGCCGCGGCTTCCTCCGCCATGTAGAGCGGGTTCTCGTAGCGCATGTCGATGACGCCGGTGCCGATCTCGATCCGGCTGGTCTTCGCGGCGATGGCGGAGAGCAGCGGGAACGGCGCGGCCTGCTGCGGGGCGAAGTGGTGGACGCGGAAGTAGGCGCCGTCGACGCCCGCTTCCTCGGCTGCGACCGCGAGGTCGATCGCCTGCACGAGGGCCTCCCGCCCGCTGCGCACCTTCGACCCCGGCACGTCACGCCAGTGTCCGAACGACAGGAACCCGATCTTCGTCATGTCCATGCGAACGCATCCGGAGGCGGGGCCATTCCGCCGCGACTACCGTGTCCGGGATGGATGACCCCCGCCCCGCGCTCGAGGCCGAACGCGTCCGCAACGTCCGGCTGCTCGCCGAGGTCGAGCGGAGCATGCGCGACGTCAGCGACGCCCGGCAGGATGCGAACTCCGACGACGAGCACGACCCGGAGGGCGCGACCCTGGCCTGGGAACGCGGCTCGCTCGGTGCGGTCCGCGACGGCGCCCAGCTGCGGATCCGCCAGGTGGACGCAGCGCTCGGACGACTCGACGACGGCACCTACGGTCGCTGCACTGTCGGCGGCGAGCCGATCCCGGAGGCCCGGCTGGCCGCCGTCCCGTGGGCGGCGACGTGCGTCGCGCACGCGTGAGGGGCACGCGATCGGTGCCGCCTGACGGCCTGGAGCCGCGGGCTGTCCCCGCCACGCGCCTCCCGGCATGCGCACCCCGTGTCCACCCCGTGCGCCGCTGATTCCCAGCCGCGCGCCCTACGTTTTCGGCATGGACGGCGACCCGAACGACCGACCCGGCGACGCCCGGGCCGACGGCACGCCGCGCCAGCGCTTCCAGTGGTTCCACCGCCTGCGCGCCTGGATCCACGCGCGGCCGCACGTGCACCTGCTCTACAAGGTGCTGGTGGGTCTGGTGGGCGGGCTGATCGTCATCGTCGGGCTGATCCTGGTGCCGCTGCCCGGACCGGGGTGGCTCGTGGTGTTCATCGGCCTGACGGTCCTGGCGAGCGAGTTCCACTTCTTCCACCGGATCATCACCTGGCTCCGGGCGCAGCTGCACCGCTTCTGGGACTGGGCCAAGCGGCACGGGCCGAAGCGCCTGCGGGATGCTGCAGACCGGGGCAAGGCCGACGTCGATGCTGCGCACACCGGTGCGGCGCGGACGGTCGGGGTGCGTGCGCGCGCTCGCGGTGCGAACTCGGCGCGACCGGGCCACTAGCGCGGCGGCACTAGTCGGCGGAGGCGACCCGGATCGAGCCGGTCGCGGTGCGCTCGATGACCTCGGCGGCGTGCTCCTCGACCTCGGCGGCGTCCGTCGACCACAGCTGCAGCACGAGGGCGACGACCGCGGCGAGCACGATGAATCCGCCGTACCCGGCGATGACCGGGACGAGACCGACCGACGGCTCGAGCAGGCCTCCGATGACCGAGGGCACCCCGAACGCCAGGTAGCTGACGACGTAGATCGTCGAGAGCAGTCCGGCGCGGTGGGTCGGGGCGGCGGTGGCGAGCAGCATCCGGAGCGGCGCCTGGAACCCGGCGCCGAAGCCGACACCGGCGATCGCGCTGCCGACGACCATGCCCGGCAGGGAGTGTGCGAACACGAACGACACGGTGACGATCGGGCCGAGCACGAGCGCGACGAGCCCGAGCAGGACCGCGCGACGGGTGTCCATCCGCTGGATCGCCAGCCCGGTCAGGGCGCCGACGCCGGTGACCACGGCGATGAGCGCACCGGCGGCGAAGTGGTTGGTGATGCCGAACACCGTGCCGAGCGCCGAGGGGACGAGCGACAGGAACATGCCGCCGAGGGCCCAGCTGGCGACGAGCGAGCCGGCGACACCGCGGAACAGCCGACGTGAGGACCGCGGCACGCTGATCGTCGGGCGCAGGGAGCGGAATGCGCCGGGACGACGCTGCACCTGCTCGGGGACGACGAACAGCGCGAGCACCAGCAGCACGAGGAGCGCGCCGAACAGCAGGTAGACGAGCTGCTCCGGCGCCGGACCCCACTGCACCAGCGCGCCGCTCGACATCGCGCCGGTGGCCAGCGCGATCGGCGGGATGACGCCGTTCAGCACGCCGGCCATGGTGGGGTGGCGTTCGAGGGAGTTGTCGATGAGGGCCGCACCGAGGGCCCCGATGAGCAGCCCGACCGAGACACCCTGCACGATCCGGTCGACGATGAGCGCGACGACCCCGTCCGCCATCGCGAACAGGCCGAGCGACAGCGCGACGCCCAGGCCGCCGACGACGAGCACGGGCTTGCGGCCGACGTGGTCGGACAGGCGACCCGCGACGAGCAGACTCGCCAGCAGGCCGGCGACGTAGATGGCGAAGACCCCGGTGAGCATGAGCGGGGTGAGGTGCCACTCGGCTGCGTAGACCGGGTAGATGGGCGACGGCACGGCCGACGACGCGACCGAGACCAGGAGCATCGCCGCCAGGATCCAGAACCCGGCGACCGAACGAGCTGACTGGTGCATGCGCACCCCTTTCCATCTCCGTGCAGTACGACTGCATTCGTACCGCACTCGAACAGTACGACGCAAGTCGTACAGCAAGCCGAACGGTGGTAGCGTCCCATCCATGCCCGCGCACGTCGATGCTCCTGAACGGCTGCCGCAGCCGTCCGTGGCCGAGATGGACCTCCCGGTCGTGATGGACGCCCTGAGTGACCCGATCCGGCTCGCGATCCTGCACCGCTACCTGGTCGACGCGGCCGGGGGTGAGCGCAGCTGCGGCTGGGTCGGCATCGACCGGCCGAAGTCCACGCTGACCCACCACTTCCGGGTCCTGCGCGAGGCCGGCCTGCTCGAGCAGCACCTGGAGGGCCTGACCCGCGTCAGCCGCGTCCGCGTCGAGGACGTGCAGCAGCGGTTCCCCGGGCTCCTCGACCTGGTGCTCGACTGGCAGGTCCCCGCGGCGCTGCTGCGCGAGGGGATCGCCTCGTGAGCGCCGGCGCGGGCACCGGCGTGGACGCTGTGCACACGCTGCCGTCGATCGTCGCGGACCCTGCCGTCACCACGGCGCTCGCCGCGGACCTGACGGCTGCCGGCTTCACCGTCGACCGGCTCGACTCGCTGTGGGGCGCCGAGGCCGCCGCATCGCTGCACCGCGGTTCGCGCGTCGCCGCGCTCCGCGCGCTTGCCGCCCGCGAGACCACGCCGCTCGGCACCCTGGCGACGCTGTTCGTGCTCGGCCTGCCGGTGGCGCGGGCCGAGGCCGCCGCGGCGTTCCCGACCGTCGGGCTCGACGCCGTCATCGCCGCGGGCCTGCTGCGCAGCGAAGGCGAAAGCGCCGACGCGCTCGTGCACCCCACCGTCGACCTGCGCCCCTACGCCTTCGTCGACGACCTCGGCGCCGGCAGCTGGTGGATCGTCTCCGACCTCGGCGAGCTCGCCCTCGGGCACGCCATCAGCGAGGAGCACGTCCTCGGCATCGGCGGCGCCACCACGACGCTGAGCGGCCTGCAGGTGCCCGTACCGGTCGAGCGTGTGCTCGACCTCGGCACCGGGTGCGGCATCCAGGCCATGCACGCGCGGCGCTTCGCCGACCAGGTAGTCGCCACCGACATCTCGCGCCGTGCCCTCGACATCGCCCGGTTCAACGCCCGGCTCAACGGCATCGACGGCATCGACTTCCGGTTCGGCTCGCTGTTCGAGCCGGTCGCGGGGGAGCGCTTCGACCGGATCGTCTCGAACCCGCCCTTCGTCATCACACCCCGTCGCGAGGGCGTCCCGTCGTACGAGTACCGCGACGGCGGCATGGTCGGCGACGCCCTGGTCGAGACGGTGCTCCGCGGCCTCGACGCCCACCTGGAGCCCGGTGGCACCGCTCAGCTCCTCGGCAACTGGGAGTACCACTGGGGCGTCGACGGCCTGGACCGCGTGCGTGCCTGGTTCGCCGACACCGACCTCGACGTGTGGGTGATCGAGCGCGAGCGGCAGGACCCGACGTCCTACGCCGAGACCTGGATCCGCGACGGCGGGACGAAGCCCGGCACGGCCGAGTTCGACACCCTCATGAGCGCCTGGCTCGACGACTTCGCGGACCGTCGCGTCACCGGCGTCGGCTTCGGCTACGTCGTGGTGCGTCGCCCCCTGCCAGGAGGCCCGTCCGGCCTCCGCCGGTTCGAGCGCGTTCCCGAGACGCTCGGCTCCAACCCCGCGGGCCTCGGCGCGACGGTCGCCCGCGTCCTCGACGCGGCCGCCTGGCTCGCCGCGCACGACGACGCCGCGCTCGCCGCCGCCCACCTGTCGGTGGCCGGTGACGTCACCGAGGAGCGGTACTACTGGCCGGGCAACGACGACCCCACCGTGATGACCCTGGTGCAGGGCGGCGGGCTCGGGCGCCGGGTGGACGCGGACACCGCACTCGCGGCGTTCGTGGGTGCGTGCGACGGCGACCTGTCCGTCGCCGCGATCATCGGCGCGCTCGCGCAGATCACCGGCGTGGACAAGCAGGCGCTCGCCGCCGACCTGCTGCCGGCGGCGCGCGACCTGGTGCTCGACGGGCTGCTCGTCCCCGCCGCCTGACGATCAGGCGCGGTGGTCGCGCCAGCTGTGCTCGGGCGTGTAGCCGAGGAGTTCGCGGGCCTTCTCCGACGACAGCAGCGAGCTGACGCCGTCGATGTCCGCACGGCGCTCGATGTCCGGCACGAAGCGTTCGACGAGCTCGATCGTCGGGGTGTCCATCACCGTGTCGGGGCTCGCGATGACGAACGCCTCGAACCCGGTGAGGTCGGCCTCGAGTGCCCGGCGGACGGCCTGGGCCCCGTCGCGGGAGTCGATGTACGACCACAGGTTGAAGGTCTTCGCCTCGGGGGTGGCGTCCCACGGGAACGCCGGGTAGTCGGTCTCGTCCATCACGTTCGAGAAGCGCAGGCCGATCATCTTCAGTTCCGGGTCCCAGCGGGTGAAGTGGCGGGCCATCTCCTCCTCGACCGCCTTGCCGAGGGAGTACGACGACTGCGGGCGGACCGCGAACTCCTCGTCGACCGGCAGGTAGGGCGGGTGGTGCTCGCCCATCGGGATGCCGAGCAGGGTCTCGCTCGACGCCCACACGACGTTCTTGATCTTCGCGGCACGTGCGGCGTGGAAGACGTTGATCGACGAGGTCACGTTGTTCGTGATGAGGGCCACGTCGGGGACCTGCCCCGGGGCCGGCACTGCCGCGAGGTGCACGACGGCGTCGACGTGGTCGTACCGGTCGTCGATGCCGAGCAGGGCGTTCAGGACCTGGCCGTGGTCGGTCAGGTCGATCCGCACGAACGGGACTCGCTCGGGCTTGTCGGGGGAGGGGACACGGTCGAGCAGGACCACGTCGTACCCGTGCGCATCGAGGTCGCGCACCACCGCTCGTCCGAGCTTGCCGCTGCCACCGGTCACCACTACACGCGTCATCGCGTCACTCCACATCGTCGTCGGAACACACCCTGGCGGGCACCGACCATCCTGCCCCGCCGTGCCTGACGCGACCAGGCCCTGTCCGTACCCCGGAGCGTCGCGGGCGGTGGTCAGGCGGTGGGGGTGACCTGGGCGATCGCGAGGCGGGCGACGAGTTCGACGTGCTCGGCCATGTCACGGGTGGGGTCGAAGAGCCACTGGATCTGCATGCCGTCCGACACCGCGAGCAGGACGCTGGTCAGTTCGTCGGGGTCGATGTCGGTGCGCAGCCGGCCGTCCTGCTGCATGGCTCGGAAGTCGGCGGACAGGTCGCGGCGGCTGCGGTCGTAGCGCTCGCGGAAGTACTCGTGCGCCGGGTGCTCGGCGTCGGTGGCGGCTGCGGCGGACAGGTTGACGAACATCTGCACCAGACCCGGGACCTCGGCGTTGTGCCGCACGATCGCGGCGAGCAGGGCTGCCGGGTCCGCGGCCTGCCAGTCGTGCGCGAGGTCGAGCTCGTCGCGGCGGCGGAGGATCTCGACCCAGAGCTCGTCCTTCGAGTCGAAGTAGTGCAGCAGGCCGGCCTGGGTCAGCTCCACGGCGTCGGCGATGTCCTTGATGCTCGTCCGCCGGAAGCCCTGCGACGCCACGAGGTCCAGCGCGACCGTGAGGATCTCCTCGCGCTTCGCGATGCCCTTTGCGTACGAACCCCGTCGTGCCATGGCCAGACTGTACCGCCCGCAGGAGACCCGGAGAAACCAAGCAACGGTTGGTTTTCGGTGGTACGGTGCAGGAGCTGCCAGTGCGGGCGGCGAACCCGGTGGATGGTGGGTGTGGGCGACGAGGCCCCGGCCGTCCAGGCGGCGCCCCGCGGCCCTGAACGAGAGGACCGACCACCGTGAACACCGTGAACGACGCGAGCACCGCCTCCAGTCCGTCGACGCCGCTGACCGAGCGCATCGATGCGCTCCTCGGCCAGCTGACCACCGACGAGAAGGTGCAGCTGCTCACCGGACGTGACTTCTGGACCACCTGGCCCATCGAGAAGATCGGGCTGCGCCGGATCCTGATGTCGGACGGCCCGTCGGGCGTGCGCGGCGAGGTGTGGGACGAGCGCGACCCGTCCCTGAACCTGCCGTCGGCGACCGCGCTGAGCGCCTCGTGGGACCGTGCGATCGCGAAGCGCTACGGCGCCGCCGCCGCGGTGGAGGCCCGCCGCAAGGGCGTCGACGTCGTGCTCGGCCCGACCATCAACCTGCACCGGTCGCCGCTCGGTGGCCGGCACTTCGAGGCGTTCAGCGAGGACCCGGTGCTCACCGGTGACCTGGCCGCGTCGTACGTCGACGGCGTGCAGGACAACGGTGTCGCCGCGACCCCGAAGCACTACATCGCGAACGACTACGAGACCGACCGCTTCACCGCGTCGACCGAGGTGTCGGACCGTGCCCTGCGCGAGCTGTACCTGCTGGCGTTCGAGAAGGCCGTGACCGAGGCGCACGCCTGGGCGATCATGTCGTCGTACAACGCGATCAACGGCGTGACGGCGTCGGAGAACGACCTGCTCGAGACCCCGCTCAACTCGGAGTGGGGCTTCGACGGCATCGTCGTGTCCGACTGGACCGGGGTGCGTTCGGTGGACTCGGCGAAGGCGTCGCAGGACGTCGCGATGCCCGGGCCGAACCCGTGGTGGAGCGAGGGCCCGCTGCTCGCCGCCGTGCAGTCCGGCGAGGTGCCGATGGCGGCGATCGACCGCAAGGTCCGCCGGATCCTGACCCTGGCCGCCCGCGTCGGCGCGCTCGAGGGCTTCGAGCCCGTCGCCGCGTCGCCCGTGCACGTCGAGGACGGCATCGCGTTCGTGCGCGAGGCCGAGGCCGAGGGCACGGTCCTGGTCCGCAACACCGGTGTCCTGCCGCTCGACGCCCCCGCCGTGTCGCGCATCGCGGTGATCGGCCACAACGCCGACCAGGCCCGCACACAGGGCGGTGGGTCGGCCACGGTCGTGCCGTCGCAGGTCGTGTCACCGCTCGACGGCATCCGTTCGGCCTTCCCCGGCGCGAGCGTGGACTACGCGATCGGCGCCGTCGTGCAGGAGGGCATCGCGGAGTTCCCGCTGTCCACCATCACGAACCCCGGCACCGGGGAGCCCGGAGCCCGGGTCGCCTTCGTCAAGGACGGCGAGGAGCTGTTCGTCGAGGACCGCCGCGCGACGGCACTGTTCTGGTTCGGCGGCGACGCCCCGACCCGCGAAGCCGACCGGCTCGACATCACCACCACCTACACGGCCGAGTCGACCGGGACCGTGCGGTTCGGCATCGGCGCGGCTGGCCGGTCACGCATGTGGATCGACGGCGAACTGCTGCTCGACGAGGACGTGCCGTTCGAGGGCGACCAGCTCGGTGCCGCGTTCCTCAACCCGCCGGCGCGGTCCGTGCCGGTGTCGGTGACCACCGGCCAGCAGGTCGCGATCCGCATCGAGTACGACATCGTGCAGGACGAGACGCTCGGCGGGGTGCTGGCGTACCAGTTCGGCACCGAGCCGTCGGACGACGACCCCGCCGTGCTCATCGAGGCCGCGGTGGACGCCGCCCGTGGTGCGGACGTCGCCGTCGTCGTGGTCGGCACGAACTCCAAGGTCGAGTCCGAGGGCTACGACCGCTCCTCGCTGGCACTGCCCGGCCGCCAGGACGACCTGGTGCGCGCGGTCGCCGCGGCGAACCCGAACACGGTCGTCGTCGTGAACGCCGGGTCGCCGGTCGAGATGCCCTGGCGGAACGACGTCGCCGCGGTGCTGCTGACCTGGTTCGGCGGGCAGGAGTACGGCAACGCCCTGGCCGACGTGCTGACGGGGGCGCAGGAGCCCGGAGGCCGCCTGCCCACCACGTGGCCCGTCGCGATGGCTGACGTCCCGGTGCTCGACGTCACCCCGGTCGACGGGAAGGTCGCCTACGACGAGGGTGTCCACGTCGGTTACCGGGCCTGGCTGCGGGCCGGCACGGAGCCGGCGTACCCGTTCGGCCACGGCCTCGGCTACACCACGTGGTCGATCGAGGGCGTCTCCGCGACCCCGACCGTGCGCGAGGGCGACGCCGTCATCGTCACGGCGACCGTCGCGAACACGGGCGCCCGCGCCGGCAAGCACGTCGTGCAGGTCTACGCGTCCCGTGCGGAGTCTGCGGTCGACCGCCCGGTGCGCTGGCTGGTCGGGTTCGCTCCGGTCCGGCTCGCCGCGGGCGCCTCGACGGAGGTCTCGATCGAGGTCCCGGCGCGAGCCTTCGCCCACTGGGACGGCTCGTGGCAGTACGAGTCGGGGACCTTCACGTTGCACGTCGGCGCCTCGGTCTCCGACGACGCCGGAACCGCGTCCCTCGAACTGGAGTGACGAAGTCGTCCGGTTTCCGCGCAGCTCCCAACTCCGTTCAGTAACATCTATGTGCGCGAGTCGGCTGGTTACCGTCCGCGCACGCACCGACTACGGGGTCGCTGGGTGAGCGACTCGGTCTCCTGATCCGGCCGTTGTTGCCCTGGCCTCCCCGGTGCGTCCCAGAATGCGTCCCCGCGTCCGCGCGGGGACGCATTCGTCGTTCCGGCCCCGATGCGCACCGGTGAACCGGTTGCCGCACTTCGTCCCGGTTCGGAAAAACGAGTGACACTTGGTCAACTTCTTACGTCCCAGGTGCGCGGAACGGTGTGACAAACCGCTCGGTAGGTGGAACGATGGGTGCACCATCTCGTGCGGATCAGGGACGAGATGGTCATCCGGCCGGGCTCTCGGGCCTCACCAACTCGATCAGAGCCCCGCCGGATGCCCTTGACTCTCGGTGGCGGTGCGGCGGCGGGACCGCAGGTGGTCGGGCCAGCGGCGCCGGCCCTCAGGCCCGCAGTGCCGGGGCGATCTCCTCGGCCACGATGCGCAGGATCCGCTCGTGTGCCGCACGGTCGCCGTTCGCCGGCAGGGTGATGACCAGTTCGTCGGTGGCGGTGACCGCCGGGTCGGCGAGCAGGGCGTCGACGATGGCCGCCGGTTCGCCGGACACGACCTTGCTGAACCGGAACGGCGGGGTACCCGAGAGCGGCCGGCCCTCGTCGTCCATCCCGGAGGCGTACCCGGTCAGGAACTCCTCGTGCACGGCGCGGTCGTGGTCGTCGAGGAGCGGCACCACGATCCGGCCCACGGCGACCTTGGACTCGCGCTGCGGGTGCAGCTCGGCGAACCGCTCGCGGTAGGCGACGATCTGGTCGGCCTGCGCCTGGGCGAACGGGGCGCCGGTGTCCTCGGTGTTCAGGGTCGAGCAGTGCAACAGGAGGCCCTTCTCGGCCGTGCGGACCGCCGTGCCCATGCTGCCGCCGCCCCACCACACTCGGTCGCGCAGGCCCGGGCTGAGCGGCTGCAGGGTCAGGTCGGCCCCGGCGGGGATGCTCTCGTAGCCCTTGCCGGCACTGCCCAGGGGCTCACCCTGCAGCACCTCGAGCAGCCGTGCGGCGCGGGCCTCGGCCTCGTCGCGGAAGCTGCGGTCGACCGTGCCGAACACCGGGTCGAGGATCGGGCCGTACCCGGCGATGCCCGTGCTGATGCCGAGCTGTACCCGGCCACCGCTGAGCAGGTCGACCGTGCTGGCGTCCTCGGCCAGGCGCACCGGGTCCTCGTAGCGCATGCCGAGCACGGCGGTGCCGAACGCGATGGTGCTGGTGCGTTGGGCGGCGGCCGCGAAGAAGGTCATCGGGCTCGTCAGGTACGGCTCGAAGTGCCGTCCGCGCACCCAGCCCGTCCCGTAGCCGAGCGACTCGGCGGTCTCGAACAGGCGCAGGCCGTCCTCCAGGGCGCCGGCGGCGCCGTCGGTGCCGCCGTGGTTCGGGACGAAGGAGAGGAAGCCGAGTTCGCGCATGTCGCGAGTCTATGCGCACGTATCGAAATGCGCCTGAGTCGGCGACGGGGCGGACGGGAGGCCCGTGGCGGCACCGCCACGGGCCTCCCGTCCGCCCCATGCGCACCTGGGAGGATGTGTACATGACCGACGTCACCACCGTGCCCCCGCTCGTCGCCGCGATCCCGGCGGCGGTGGACGGCGTCGTCGACCCCGACGAGGTCTACGAGGCCTTCGCGGCCTGGGCCGCCGAGGGCGGCCGGCCGCTGTACCCGGCGCAGGACGAAGCGGTCATCGAGCTCGTGTCCGGCGCGAACGTCGTGCTGAGCACGCCGACGGGCACCGGGAAGTCGCTCGTCGCGGCCGGCGCGCACTTCGCCGCGCTCGCCGAGGGCAAGCGGAGCTACTACACGGCACCGATCAAGGCGCTGGTGTCCGAGAAGTTCTTCCAGCTCGTCGAGCTGTTCGGTGCGCAGAACGTCGGCATGGTCACCGGTGACTCGAGCGTCAACGCCGACGCCCCGATCGTCTGCTGCACCGCCGAGATCCTTGCGAACCTCGCCCTGCGGCAGGGGCCGGACGCCGACGTGGACGTCGTCGTGATGGACGAGTTCCACTTCTACGGCGACCCCGACCGAGGCTGGGCGTGGCAGGTGCCGCTGCTCGTGCTCGAGCGGGCGCAGTTCCTGCTCATGTCCGCGACCCTCGGCGACGTCACCACCATCGCCGACGACCTGTCCCGCCGGACCGGTCGGCCCACCGCCCGCGTGACCGGTGTCTCGCGACCCGTGCCGCTCGAGTACCAGTACGTGATGACGCCCGTGCAGGAGACGGTGGAACGGCTCCTCGAGGAGGGCAAGGCGCCGATCTACATCGTGCACTTCGCCCAGGCCGCCGCACTCGAACGGGCGCAGTCGCTGATGTCGGCGAAGGTCGCCTCGCGCGAACGCCGCGACCAGATCGCCGACGCCATCGCCGGCTTCCGCTTCAGCGCCGGGTTCGGACAGACCCTGTCGCGCCTGATCCGGGCCGGCATCGGCGTGCACCACGCCGGCATGCTGCCGAAGTACCGACGACTCGTCGAGCAGCTCGCCCAGCGCGGCCTGCTGCCCGTCATCTGCGGCACCGACACCCTGGGCGTCGGGATCAACGTGCCGATCCGGTCCGTCCTGTTCACGGGGCTGACGAAGTTCGACGGCACGAAGATGCGCCAGCTGTCCGCGCGGGAGTTCCACCAGATCGCCGGCCGCGCCGGACGTGCCGGCTACGACACCGAGGGTGACGTCGTCGCCGAGGCACCCGAGCACGACATCGAGAACGCCCGCGCCGTCGCCAAGGCCGGCGACGACCCGAAGAAGAAGAACAAGATCAAGCGGAAGAAGGCGCCCGAGGGCTTCGTGTCCTGGGGTCAGGCGTCGTTCGAGCGGCTGATCGCGGCCGAGCCGGAGCCGATGGTCTCGCGCATGCGGATCACGCACGCGATGGTGCTGTCCGTCGTCGCCCGTGGCGGGGACGCCTTCGCGGACGTCCGGTCGCTGGTCTACGACAACCACGAACCGCGCTCCCGGCAGCTCGCGATGGCCCGGCGGGCACTCGTCATCGCCCGGACCCTCATCAACGCGCGGGTGATCGAGAAGGTCGACGGCGCCTACCGCCTCACCGTCGACATCGCGCCGAACTTCGCGCTCAACCAGCCGCTGTCGCCGTTCGCGCTCGCCGCGTTCGAGTTGCTCGACCCTGCTTCTCCCACCTACGCGCTGGACATGGTGTCGGTCGTGGAGGCCACGCTCGACGACCCGCGGGCGATCCTGTCGCAGCAGCAGTTCAAGGAGCGTGGCGAGGCCGTCGCCCGGATGAAGCAGGAGGGGATCGAGTACGAGGAGCGGATGGAACTGCTCGAGGAGGTCACCTGGCCGAAGCCGCTCGACGAGCTGCTGACCGCCGCCTACGAGGCGTACGCCGCCGAACAGCCCTGGGTGCTCGACTTCCAGCTGTCCCCGAAGGCCGTCGTCCGCGACATGTACGAACGCGCGATGACCTTCGGTGACTTCGTGCGCTTCTACCAGCTCACCCGCTCCGAGGGGCTCGTGCTCCGCTACCTGTCCGACGCGTACCGGACCATGCGGCAGACCATCGCCGAGGAACAGCGGACCCAGGAGCTCGACGACCTGATCGAGTGGCTGGGCGAGGTCGTGCGGCAGACCGACTCCTCGCTCGTCGACGAGTGGGAGGCGCTGCTCAACGGCGACGTCCTGCTGGCCTCCGAGGAGCACGAGGAGATCGCGCCACCGCAGCCCGCACGACTCACCGGCAACCCGCGGGCGTTCCGGGTCCTCGTGCGCAACGCCCTGTTCCAGCGGGTGCTGCTCGCCGCGGCCGACGACATCGACGGGCTCGGGGAACTGGACGCGACCGTCGGCTTCGACCGGTCGGCGTGGGACAACGTGCTCGAGGAGTACTACGAGGAGCACGACAGCGTCGGCACCGATGCCGACGCACGTTCGATGCAGTACCTGGTGCTCGACGAGAGCGGTGCCACCGCATCACCCCGGGTCTGGAAGGCGCGGCAGATCTTCGCCGACCCCGAGGGCGACAAGGACTTCGGGTTCTCGGCGACGATCGACCTGGACGCCTCGGACGAGGTCGGCGAGGCCGTCGTGCGGGTCACCGAGATCGGACGGTTCGACGGGTGGGCCGAGGTGGACGTCGACTGATCGGCGCTGGGGTTGTCGGACGTGTACCGTCTCCGGCACCACCCCCACCCGAGAGGACTGCGTCATGCGCATCGGATCCAGCATCGCCCTGATCGTCATCGGCGCGATCGTCGCCTTCGCGCTGAACATCCAGCTCGCCGGTATCGACCTCCGCCTGATCGGCTACATCCTGATGGCAGCCGGTGTCGTGCTGCTCATCATCAGCCTCGCCGTGGCCTTCGGCGGTCGCCGCACCACGACCACCACGCGCTCGGGCGTCGACCCGGCGTCGGGGGAGCAGATCACCCGCCAGGACCGGCGCGACGGGACCTACTGACGCGCGGTCAGTGCTCCGGCAGGTACTCGTGCCGGAAATCGGCGACCGCGTCGGCGATGTGGTCGTAGTCGCGATCCGAGCTGAGGACGGTTGCCCCGTTGCGCACGGCATAGGCAGCGATGTGGACGTCGATCGGTCCTGCTCCGCGGACGTGGCCGTTGTTCCAGAGAGCGTTCTGGATGCTCGTCACATCCTGGACGTCCGGGTGTTCTGATGCTTCGAGGAAGGCGTCCATGTCATCGCGGTGTCCCTGGTGGTCGGGCCCGGTGCGTGCTGAATGGCAGTACTCGAGGACCTGAGGTGGGCACGTCATGATCAAGTCCTGCGTTGCGATCTCGCGAAGGCGTCGTGCGATCCCCGCGGAACGGTGCGCCTTCCACCAGACGGAGTTGTCGACGATGTACATCGCCATCAGGGATGGAGCTCGTCAGCCGCGGAAGGGTCGGCGCTGAAGTCTCGCGCGATGATGCGTTCGACGGCGGCCGGCTGTCGCCGCACCGCGATGAGGGTTTCGAGTGCTCTCTGCACGACCTCGCGGTTGGAGCGGGCGCCGGTCAGCTGCTTCGCATCATCGAGCACGCGTGGATCAAGATCGATCGTCGTCACTGCCATGCCGATCACCTCCGTTATACAGAGGAGTATATAACCGGGTGGGCTGCTGGCGGAAGGGTCAGAAGAGGGTCGCGGGCGGGGTCGCGTCGGGCAGCGC
Organism: Curtobacterium sp. WHRI 8282; assembly: GCF_040223925.2. Taxonomy (NCBI): domain Bacteria; kingdom Bacillati; phylum Actinomycetota; class Actinomycetes; order Micrococcales; family Microbacteriaceae; genus Curtobacterium; species Curtobacterium sp. WHRI 8282. The sequence goes on along the minus strand of NZ_JBEHCD020000001.1, from coordinate 157,112 downwards.
GGACGGCTCGGGGACCTCGGCGCCTGGCCAGCCGGGACCGTGCGGCACGTCGGTGCCGTTCTGGAACGCGGTGGCAGCACCGCGGGCTCGCACATCGGCGGCCTCGTTCATCTCGTGACCGACGTGACCGCGCACCCACTCGAACGTGACCTTGCGGCCCTGCAGTTCCGCGTCGAGTTCCTTGATGATCTCGACGTTGAGGACCGGCTTGCCGTCGGCCTTCCGCCAGCCCTTGCGCTTCCAGCCGGCGAGCCACTCGGTGCAGGCCTTGATGGCGTACTGGCTGTCGCACAGGATGTGCAGCGGCTCGCCGGTGTCCTTCGTGGCGCGGAGCAGCTGCAGCACGGCGGTGAGCTCGCCGATGTTGTTCGTCGCACGGGGCCAGCCACCGGCCGCCCACCGGTCGTCGTCGACGTACCAGGCCCAGCCGGCGGGGCCGGGGTTGCCGAGGGCTGAGCCGTCTGCGGCGGCGACGATCGTCACGATGGGACCTCCTGGTGGTGCCGAGTGCTGGTCAACCGTAACGGACCGGCCCGGCCCCTCGGCTCAACGCCGAGCGGGGTCGAGGTTGAGCGTGCTGCCCTCGAGCAGCCAGTCGTCGTCGCGCTGCTCCGTGTAGGGGTTCATCCACTGCACCTGCACCTGCGCCGGCGTGACGCCGAACCGCTCCGCGACGGTCGAGAGCTCGTCGCCGTGCGCGACCAGGTAGTTCGCCGGTCGGCCGTCGAGGTCGGTGACGATGCCGTAGGCGCCCGGTCGGTCCTTGCCGACGGTGACCCGGAGGCCGGGGTAGGGGTTCGGGATCCTCCACGTGAGGTCAGCGGCGGCGAGCACCGATCCGGCCCACGGGCGCGCCGACGAGTCCTCGTCGGCCACCGTCGCGGGCACGAGGACGACACTGCGCAGGTAGTCGGGGCGTGGACCCGCCTGACCCATCGTGAACGAGGTCGGAGGAGCAACCGCGGCGGCCCACTCGACCGTTTCGCGCACCGCGCCGTCCGCACCGTCGAGCGGCTTCGCGGGCCGGTGCCGGAACTCCAGACGCATCGGCTGCGGATTGGTCGTCCGGTACCCGGAGAGCTGGGCGTCGAAGGTGCCGCGGTCGTTCGCAACGACGCGGACGTGGATGCTCGTGTCACCGCTCGGCGAGACGACGTCGGTCTCGGCCGCCACGGTGCCGGTGGGCAGCGCCTGCTCCACCTTGGCCGGATCGGCCGCCGGCGTCGGGTCCGGCGCGGGTTCCGCCGTGCGCTCGGCCGCCTGTCGCGTCGGTGTCGGGATCGCATCGTCGCCACCGAACGCCGTGCACCCCGTGAGCAGCAGCCCCACCAGTGCGGAGCCGATCACCGCGGTCGTCGCGGTCCGTGTTCGTCCCATCGTTCCCCCTCGTCGGCAGCGTAGCGGGGGCGAGGGGCGTCACGGAGTGCGGGGAGCGGACCGAGCCAGACTCGTTACACGGGGCCGGGGACTACCGTCCGCTACAGGAGGAAACACCATGAGCGACAGCATCCCGAACGCCCCCGGCCCCGAGCCGTCGGACGACCGAGCACGGAACGACGCGCTCCGCGACGCGGCCCACAGCGACGACGTCGACGGGGTCAGCGGCCGTGAGCAGCGGGCGGCCGACACGTCGTACAGCCCCTCGAGCGAGCGTGAGATGGACGCATCCCAGACGAAGCAGCGCGACGACGCCGACCTGCGTGAGGACGGCATCGACCCGTCCAAGGTCATCGCGGCCCCCGGGACGGGCGGCGCGGACGACGCCGGCGACGTGGAGCCCGAACCGGGTGACCTGCACCTGCCGTGGCAGTCCGAGGAGGACCGCCGGGGCTGATCCGGCTACGACACCGAGTCCGGGTGGGAGCCTGTCCGCTGCCCGGACTCGAGCGTCCCGATCGCCGCGAGCTCGTCGGAGGTGAGCTCGAAGCCGTCGACGTCGAGGTTCGACCGGATCCGTGACGGCGTGACCGACTTCGGCAGCACCACCACGCCCTGCTGCACGTTCCACCGCACGAGCACCTGCGCCACGCTCACGCTGTGCGCGTCCGCGATGCTCGTCAGCACCGGCTCGTCGATCAGTCGCCCGCGGCCGAGCGGCGACCACGCCCCGGTCACGATGTCGTGCTGCTCGTGGAACGCGATGAGTTCGCGCTGCGGCAGCCACGGGTGCCGTTCGACCTGGTTCAGCGCCGGTACCTCGCCGGTCTCGTCGATGAGTCGCTGCAGGTGCGGCACCTGGAAGTTCGAGACACCGATGCTCCGCGCCCGCCCCGACTCGCGCAGTTCCACCAGCGCCCGCCAGGTCTCGACGTAGCGGTCGTTCGCGGCGGCCGGCCAGTGGATCAGGTAGAGGTCGACGGCGTCGAGCCCCAGCCGCTCGAGGCTGCCGTCGAACGCCCGCAGGGTCGCGTCGTGCCCCTGGTGGTCGTTCCACACCTTGGTCGTCACGAAGACGTCGTCACGATCGAGCGCGGAGGCCCGGATCGCCTTGCCGACGCCGGTCTCGTTGCCGTACATCTCGGCGGTGTCGACGTGCCGGTAGCCGGCGTCGAGCGCGAGACCGACCGCCGTCTCCGCTTCGGCATCGTCGACCTTGTAGACGCCGAAGCCGATCGCGGGGATCGCGCGGCCGTCGCGCAGGGGGACTGAGGTGACCATGCACCCATCCTGCCGGTGCCTGGCGGGCGTGCGCCGGGCCTCCAGGCCATCTGTGGAGAACGCGACCCGCGCCCCGGGCGCACGTTCCTTCCCACACCGGCCGCGATGGCAAGTGGAATCGGGCGTACCTGGTCAGAACTCCCGACCAGGTACGCCCGATTCGACCAGGTACGCCCGAAACCGCCCGCCCCGCACGCTCAGGTCGGCAGGTGCACCGGCTCGGTGTCGGGGAGGGGGCTGGCGTCACGGCCGCGCAGGTCGGGCAGCCAGCTGCGCATCGCCAGGGGGAGCAGCACGCCCAGGCCGGCCATCACGGCGCCGACGGTGAAGCCGCCGACGGGGCCGCTGCCGTCGATCAGGAAGCCGGCGATCGCCGAACCGCCGGCGGCACCGATCAGCTGGCCGGTGCCCATCCAGCCGTAGGCCTCGGCCGTGTCGGAGAACTTGACGGTGGCGGAGACCGAACCGAACATCACCGCGAGGGCCGGCGCGATGCCCACACCCGCGATGACCAGGGCGAGGCAGAGCCACCAGAAGCCGGTACCGCCGAGGGCCAGGGTGAGGCCGACGAAGACGACGGCCATGCGCGTCCACAGGGTGTTGCGGGAGATCGGGCGGTGGCCGAACGCCAGGCCGCCGACGAGCGAACCGACCGCGAACACCGCGAGGACGATGCCGGCGTTCGGGCTGCCCTCGCCGAAGACGCTCGTGACACTCGCCTCGACCGCTGCGCACGCCCCGATGAGGAGCAGACCGGTCAGGGTGGCGACGACGACCGCGGGGCGCTTCAGCACGACACCGAAGGCGCGCTTGGAGCGGGGGATGCGGACTCGACCGAGCTCGGGGGAGGCGATGAACCACGCGCCGCCAACGACCAGGAAGACCATCGCGACGACGATCGCCTCGACCGTGCCGACCTGGGTGGCGACGAAGGTGGTGATGACCGGGCCGGCGACCCAGATGAGCTCCTGCGCGCTGGCGTCGAGTGAGAAGAGGGGTGTGAGCTGCGCCGACGTCACCATCTTCGGGTAGATGGTGCGCACCGCCGGCTGCACGGGCGGGACCGCCAGGCCGCCGAGGAACCCGACGACCACGTAGCCCCAGAGCGGCATGACCACGAACGCGATGACCACCATGCTGATCAGCGCGACGATGCTCGTCAGGATGAGGACGGGGCGCATGCCCCAGCTGCCCATCCACCGGCTCGTCAGGGGACCGGCCAGCGCCTGCCCGATGCTCGTCGTCGCCAGCACCAGACCGGCCGCGCCGTAGGAGCCGAACACGTGTTCGACGTGCAGCAGGTAGGCCAGCGACAGCATGCCGAACGGGAACCGCGCGGTGAGCTGTGCGGCGATGACACGACCCACGCCAGGGGTCTTCAGGAGGGGCCCGTACGTACTCACGAGACGAGTGTACGGACCGGCCGGACGGGGCTGTCCCCCGTCCTGGGGAGGGGCGGTTCGCGACACGCCGATGCGCTGATTCCACACTTGTGGATCGGGACTGTCCACGGGTGTGGGGAAGTGTCGGTGGTCGGCCGCAGACTGGCGGAAACTCGGGCCTCCCGGGAATCCACAGACTGTGGAGGACGTTGTGGAGAACTACATGGCTGTAACACTTCCTCTTGTGGTCGGTGCTGCGGCTAGCCACTAGATGTAGTGTGGAGGCATCGCAGCGGCCCCTCCCGGACACGACTGCGGACAGACATCAGCACCACCTCCACAGCACAGCAGAAACCAGTAGGAACCAGGGGAGAACATGGCCGTCACCGTCTACACCAAGCCGTCCTGCGTCCAGTGCACCGCGACGTACCGGGCCCTCGACAACAAGGGCATCGAGTACGAAGTGCACGACGTCTCCACGGACGAAGCAGCGCTCGAGCACGTCAAGAGCCTCGGCTACATGCAGGCCCCCGTCGTCGTCACGGACGACGACCACTGGTCGGGCTTCCGCCCCGACAAGATCGCGACCCTCAGCGCCGAACTGGCGTAGTCGTCTCCCGTCCTGCGGACGGTCACCCCGGTCCCGTTCAGGAGGCCCGGCGATCGCCCGCAGGACACCCTCGGTCCGCCTGTTCCGCACCTTCTCCAGAGGAGCGCACCATGAGCCGATTGGTCTACTTCTCGAGCGTGTCCGGGTACACCGCGCGCTTCGTCGAGAAGCTCGGACGCGACGCGGACCGGATCCCGCTCTACCCGAGCGAACCGTTCCTGCACGTCGACGAGCCCTACGTCCTGGTCCTGCCCACCTACGGTGGCGGCAACGGCGAGGGTGCAGTCCCCAAGCAGGTCATCAAGTTCCTCAACGACGCCCACAACCGCTCGCTCATCCGCGGCGTGGTGGTGGGTGGCAACACGAACTTCGGCGAGGCGTACGGCCTCGCAGGGGACGTCATCGCGCAGAAGTGCAACGTCCCCCTTCTCTACAGATTCGAACTCTTCGGGACCCCTGACGACGTGTCGGCGGTCAACTCAGGATTGGATGCATTTTGGACGCAGCAGTTGCAGACGTCGATCTGACGTCGCCGCAGACGGGGATGGACTACCACTCCCTCAACGCGATGCTCAACCTCTACGACGCGGACGGGAACATCCAGTTCGACAAGGATCGTGAGGCCGCCAAGCAGTTCTTCCTGCAGCACGTCAACCAGAACACCGTCTTCTTCCACAACCTGAAGGAGCGGCTCGACTACCTGGTCGAGAACGAGTACTACGAAAAAGCCACGATCGACATGTACTCGCTGGACTTCATCCAGCGACTCAACGACCTGGCGTACTCGAAGAAGTTCCGGTTCCAGACGTTCCTCGGCGCGTTCAAGTACTACACGAGCTACACGCTCAAGACGTTCGACGGCAAGCGGTACCTCGAGCGCTTCGAGGACCGCGTCGTCATGACCGCCCTCGGCCTGGCCCAGGGCAACGAGCAGCTCGCCATCGACCTGGTCGAAGAGATCGTCGCCGGCCGCTTCCAGCCCGCGACCCCCACGTTCCTCAACACGGCGAAGGCACAGCGCGGCGAACTCGTCTCCTGCTTCCTGCTCCGCATCGAGGACAACATGGAGTCGATCTCGCGCGGCATCAACTCCTCGCTGCAGCTCTCGAAGCGCGGCGGCGGCGTGGCCCTGCTCCTCTCCAACATCCGCGAGGCCGGTGCCCCGATCAAGCAGATCGAGAACCAGTCCTCGGGCATCATCCCCGTGATGAAGCTGCTGGAAGACTCCTTCTCCTACGCGAACCAGCTCGGTGCGCGTCAGGGTGCCGGCGCGGTCTACCTCAGCGCCCACCACCCGGACATCATGAAGTTCCTCGACACCAAGCGCGAGAACGCCGACGAGAAGATCCGCATCAAGACGCTGTCCCTCGGCGTCGTCGTGCCGGACATCACGTTCGAGCTCGCGAAGAACAACGAGGACATGTACCTGTTCTCGCCGTACGACGTCGAGAAGGTCTACGGCGTCCCCTTCGGCGACGTCCCGATCTCCGAGAACTACCGCGCGATGGTCGACGACTCGCGCATCAAGAAGACGAAGATCAAGGCGCGTGACTTCTTCACGACCATCGCCGAGATCCAGTTCGAGTCGGGCTACCCGTACATCGTGTTCGAGGACACGGTGAACAAGGCCAACCCGATCAAGGGTCGGATCAACATGTCCAACCTGTGCTCGGAGATCCTGCAGGTCAACACCCCGACGACCTTCAACGAGGACCTGTCCTACAAGGAGATCGGCAAGGACATCTCCTGCAACCTCGGCTCGCTGAACATCGCGCTGACGATGGACTCGCCCGACTTCGGCAAGACCATCGAGACCGCCATCCGCGGCCTGACCTCGGTCTCGCAGATGTCGCACATCACCTCGGTGCGTTCCGTCGAGGACGGCAACGACAAGTCGCACGCCATCGGCCTCGGCCAGATGAACCTGCACGGCTACCTCGCTCGTGAGCGCGTCTACTACGGCTCCGAAGAGGGCATCGACTTCACGAACATCTACTTCTACACGGTGCTGTTCCACGCCCTTCGTGCGTCGAACAAGATCGCGATCGAGACCGGCGAGACCTTCGACGGCTTCCGCGACTCGAAGTACGCGTCGGGTGAGTTCTTCGACAAGTACACCGACCAGACGTGGACCCCCGCGACCGCTCGTGTTGCCTCGCTCTTCGACAACTCGAACATCACGATCCCGACGCAGGACGACTGGAAGGCGCTGAAGGCGTCCGTCCAGGAGCACGGCATCTACAACCAGAACCTGCAGGCCGTCCCGCCGACCGGTTCGATCTCGTACATCAACCACTCGACGTCGTCGATCCACCCGATCGCGTCGAAGATCGAGATCCGCAAGGAAGGCAAGCTCGGCCGCGTCTACTACCCGGCGCCGTTCATGACGAACGACAACCTGGACTACTACCAGGACGCGTACGAGATCGGTGCCGAGAAGATCATCGACACGTACGCCGCGGCGACGCAGCACGTGGACCAGGGCCTGTCCCTGACGCTGTTCTTCAAGGACACCGCCACCACGCGTGACATCAACAAGGCGCAGATCTACGCATGGCGCAAGGGCATCAAGACGATCTACTACATCCGTCTCCGCCAGCTCGCGCTGGAGGGCACGGAGGTCGAGGGCTGCGTCAGCTGCATGCTGTAGAGCTGCCGCTCTGCTCCCTGGAGGCGCGGTGCCAACCCGCACCGCGCCTCCAGTCCGTCACTTAGTCACCATCTCTGTAAGGAACACACGTTGGTCGAGAAGCTGAAGCTCATTGATCGGGTCCAGGCCATCAACTGGAACCGCATCCAGGACGACAAGGACGTCGAGGTCTGGAACCGTCTCGTCAACAACTTCTGGCTGCCCGAGAAGGTGCCGCTGTCGAACGACGTGCAGTCGTGGAACACGCTGACGCCGGCCGAGCAGACCCTGACCATGCGTGTGTTCACCGGTCTCACCCTGCTCGACACCATCCAAGGCACCGTCGGCGCCGTGTCGCTCATCCCCGACGCGATCACCCCGCACGAGGAAGCCGTCTACACGAACATCGCGTTCATGGAGTCGGTGCACGCCAAGTCCTACTCGTCGATCTTCTCGACCCTCGCGTCGACGCGCGAGATCGACGAGGCCTTCCGCTGGTCCGAGGAGAACCCGAACCTGCAGAAGAAGGCGTCCATCGTGATGGACTACTACCAGGGCGACAACCCGCTGAAGCGCAAGGTCGCCTCGACGCTGCTCGAGTCGTTCCTGTTCTACTCGGGCTTCTACCTGCCGATGCACTGGTCGTCGCGCGCGAAGCTCACGAACACCGCTGACCTGATCCGCCTGATCATCCGTGACGAAGCCGTCCACGGGTACTACATCGGGTACAAGTACCAGAAGGGCCTCGAGACCCTCACGCAGGCCGAGCGCGACGAGCTCAAGGACTACACGTTCTCGCTGCTGTTCGAGATGTACGAGAACGAGGTGCAGTACACGCAGGACCTCTACGACGAGGTCGGTCTGACCGAGGACGTCAAGAAGTTCCTGCACTACAACGCCAACAAGGCGCTGATGAACCTGGGCTACGAGCCGATGTTCCCGAAGAACATCACGGACGTGAACCCGGCCATCCTCTCCGCCCTGTCGCCGAACGCGGACGAGAACCACGACTTCTTCTCGGGGTCCGGCTCGTCGTACGTCATCGGCAAGGCCGTGAACACTGAGGACGAGGACTGGGACTTCTGATCCTGGTCTGACTCATGGGGACGCCCCGCTGGCTTCGGCTGGCGGGGCGTTCCCTGGTATCCCGACGATGCGGACCGCGAATCTCCGCGCTCAAGCGAGATGCACTGGTGCGGCCGGTGTCACCCACGACGAGCGCGTCGAACGGAGCCCCCAGCGTTCGGCTTCGCCTTGCGACCTCCGGTACCGGGTGGGACCCCGATCGCTGCCGCTGTGATTGCCGCCGTCCGATGCGGCCCTCGCCCAGGGCTCTGTACGGAGCTTCCAGCAGATGGGCGGACGTGTCCGACTACTCGGATCGAACGTGGCCGACGTCCTCGAGGATGAACGATCACGGGCCTGGAGCGACCACATCGCTCGGGTCTCAGCGCAACCGAAGAGCTCAGCGTCATGCAGAGCGTCTGGTAGCCGACGGGCTATCACGACGCCGGTGAGCGTCCTTTGCGCGAACTCACCGGCGTCGCGATCCGAGCCAATTGGCTATCTAGTGTCCGGGGGCGTTGACGACGGCAACGACGGCAACGACGAGCGTGACAACGGCGACCGGGGTGGCCAGCACCGGCGTTGCTGCCGAGTTGCGGGTCTGACTGGCGTTCTGGGTCAGCGGATCGGGGATGGCTGCGTTGATGTGTCGAGCGATCATGGGTTCCTCCTGTGCGTGAGTGGTCGCGACGAGTGTCGTGCCCGGCGCGGTCGGTTAGATCGGCGGATGAAGGACGGTCGAGGAGTTCTACTTCGCGTCGTCGTCTCGGCTGCGGCGACGAGCATCGAGCCACCAGGCGGTTGCGATGGCTGGGAGGAAGGCAAGTAGCAGCAGCCAGAGAGGCATCGGTGTTTCCTTTCGGTTGGTGGTGGGTCGGTTCAGGAGTCGGTGGGGCGTTCGAAGACGGCGACTGCGACTGGGCTCGTGGGTTCGAGGGGCGTTCCGGAGAGGGAGCCGTACACGCCGACTCGGTGCAGTCCGTTGTTCGTGGACCAGGCGGTGAGCTCGTCGACGGCCGTGAGGCGGCTTCGTTCGGCCGCGATGGTCATCTCGGTGTCGTCGATCCAGCGGTGTTCGACGTCCCAGTGGGGGTCCTCGAGGTGCAGGAACGACACGAGGACCTGCCGGTGTCCGGGGTAGGGGACGGCGATTACGGCATCGGGGGTTTGGTTGTGGAGGTTCCTGACGAAGGCGTCGTGGTGGACTTCGATGATCAGGCGACCGCCTGGGGCCAGTGAGCGTGCTGCCGCGTCGATGGTCGCGCGTTGCTCATCGGGGTCGAGGATCATCGGCAGCGTCGCGCAGACGCACAGGATCAGATCGTTCTCGGCGGGTGGGGTCCACGTTGTGATGTCCGCGACGACGGAGATGATCCTGCCGGTGTTGCGTTCGTCGAGGTGGGCGATCATGTCGGGGGAGATGTCGACGGCGTGGAACCGTTCGAGCGCGTCCGTGTCGGCGAGGTGTTCGGCGAGCGGGATCGCGACGCGGCCGGTACCCGCGCCGAGCTCCACGATTCGACCGGGTGTCCTCGAGAGGTGGCTGGCAAGCCAGGCGATGTCGCTGCTGGTGATGGTGTTCTGCGGGAACAGGTCGTCGTAGATCCCGGCGAACTGGTTTCCGTAGGTGGCGTACGCCTTATCGGTCATCGGTGTGCTCCAGGGGGATGAAGGCGGACATGAACAGGTACTCGGGCTCGGCGTCCGGCGCGATGCCCGCGTTGCGGGCGACGAGGAACTGGTAGCCCTGGATGCGCGCTCCGCAGTCAGGAGCGCTGTCGATGATCGCGGCGCGGGCTTTCGCGGCGAGAGCCTGGTACGCGGGGTAAGCGGTGAGCTGGTCGTAGCCGAGATGAATGGCTTGCAGGAACTCGCTGATTACATCGAACGTCGCCTTCTCCGCACGGCGGCCCGGGAACCACACCATCTGGATGGGGCGTCTTGGTGCGATCGCGGTGGTGTCCTCCCACGGTGAGGTCACATCGTCGACGTCGAGGGTTCGGTGCAGGAGGTGGAAGTCGTGCATTGCGGGTTCCGGGGCGAAGAAGCGCCAGTTCGGAACGAACACTCCGAAGGGGTCGAGCCGTCGGATGCGGTTGAACGCCGTGTTCGGGTGCTGTGACAGGAACGTCGCGACGAGCATGCTGCTGCCGGCAGTGAGCGCTGCTGCCCGCGCGATGGTTCGTGCGTTCATGCGGCTGCTTCGTTCTCGAGCAGGTGGGTGCGGATGGCTGCGGCGACCTCAGCAACATGGGGTCGGTGGCTGATCAGCGAGTCGTGCGTTGCCCCGTCGACGACGTGATGGGCGGCGTGGCTGTGCGCTTCGCCGAGTTCGGTGTGGAGCGCGTGTTGCTCGGGGTCGCGGTCGATCGTGTCGCTCGCGGAGATCACCAGCGCGCGCCCCGGTACGGGCGGAAGCGGGTGCTCCCAGGTGCTGAACACGTCCAAAGCTGCCGACCATTCGCGCTCGGCGGTCACCCACAGACGCGCATCGCGGTATTCCGTGATGGATCGGTTCCGCAGCTCGGTCGGGAACTCGTCTGCCCATCGAGGAGTGCTGAGCAACGATCCCCATCCGCTCCGGATCGACGGGGTCGACAGTTTGAACGAGGCGCTGAACCCTTCCGCGCCTTGCTTCTGCAGCGGTGATCGTTGCAGCTGGCCGGGGTGGGTGGAATCCAGGTAGACCACCGCCGCCGTTCGGGCTCCATGCCGTCTGGCATGCTGCGCGCTCAGGTACCCGCCGAGTGAGTGCCCGATGAACACGATCAGTCGGTCGCTGTCAACGAGCGCGTCGACGACTGCGTCAGCGTCGATCCCGGACTGGACGAAGTCGAACGGTGCAGCGCTGCTGCGTCGTGAGGCTGCGTACCCGGCTCGACTGTAGGTGATCACCTCGAAGTCGCGGGCGAGCTCGTCCGCGAGGAGCTGGTAGTGGCTGCTGGTGGTCATCATGCCGGCTTCGATGACGCACACTGGCCGCTCTCGGGGGCCGGCGGTTCGTGCCGCCGAGATCCGGTTACCGGTGGGTGAGGTCACGGTGACATGCCCCATCGGTGCGGACAAGACGCGTCGCCGTCGAAGCACCGTCCGTGCTGCGGTGACGCCCAATAGGGCGACGCTGAGCCCGGCTGTCGCAAGCGGGAGTGCTCGGCTGCGGCTGCCACCGTGGTGCGGGGAGGTGACGTAGGCGATGGGTGGGTGCATCGAGGCGAACGCGGTGACGAACCGTCCGAGACCCATGAACCCGGCGTTGGAGACGTGGAACGCGAGTGCCCACGCGATCATCGGCTTGGTGAGGCGGCCGCGTGTGATGAAGACGAGCGGGAACGCGGATTCCGCGACGAGCATGGAGTGCGTCAGCACCTTCGCCGCGTCGGGGTGGCGTGTCGCCCACCGGTACACCGGTCCGCATCCGTACGTACGGGTCCGCATGACGCCAGGGAGCGCTGAAGCGTCTCGCCAGGACTGGCCGAAGAGCTTCACCCACCCCGAGATCGCGTACGACATCGCTCCCTGCAGGGAGATGTAGGAGAGCGCAATGTCCGTGACGACCGGGTCTTTGCTGAGTCGGGCGATGGCCGCGGCGGTTTGGGTCTGGAGCGTGACCTGGTCTGATCCGTCGGATCCCCACCGGTTCCTCGGGTAGAGCACAGCGGTGGAGACTGCGAGGTACGCGTTGCACGCTGCTCGCAGTGGGGGCGGGGTCTTCGCGACGAGACCGAGACCGGCAAGCACCCGGCCGGTGTGGAGCGCTGTTGCCACGCGAGGGTGGCTTGCGAACTGCACGACGGCGCGAACTGGTCGCGGCAGGTTCAACTGCGCGATGATCGATTCTTGGTTCCGACCAGCGGTCAACGCGCCGGGCTCATCATCGATGCGGCGCCGAACGAGGTACTCAGCGCTGGCCACGATGTGCGTGAGAGCGGAGACGCGCTCCATCCCCGAGAGCGCCTGTTCACGATTCACGGATGGGGGACTGAGTAGACGTTCGATGATGCTGGTCATGGTTCTTCCCGAGAGTGGATGGTGCGGGCCGGAGTGGCTCCGACCCGCACCACGTGTGTGCTAACCGCCGGCTACGGCGTGGGAGACGTTGAAACCGACGCCGAACGCGGCGACTGTCGCAGCGGCGAACGCCACAGCGGCTGGCGTTGCCATGACAGGCTGCGCGGGTGCGAACGTTCGCCCTTCCGATGCCCGGACGGGCATCGCAGCGAGTGCGGAGTCCTGGTTCGCCCGTGTTGAGACGCTGATACCGCGGTGTGTGGAGGTTGCGAGCATTGTGTTGCCTCTCATCGTTGAGTGTGAGCTGACCTGTCGCGATCAGCGGATGGTCTTGCCGGGCCCGATCGCCGCGAGGATGGCGAACGTCGCGACGACCGCGAGTGGGGTCGCCATGACCGGAGTGCTGCCGGTGGTCGTCGTCGCCCGCGTCTGTCGACTCAATGGAGCGTGAGCGGCGGCATTGAAGCTTCGTTCGAGCACGAATTGCCCCCTCTTCGACCGATGGTGAGCGAGATCAACCGTGGCCGACAGCCCAGCCGGCAGCGAACGCTGCGACAGATGCTGCGACGATCACAGGGGTGGCCATGACGGGCGCTGCGCCACTGGTGACTGCAGCGCGGGTCTGCCGGGTGAGCGGCGTGCGCGTCGTGGCGTTGATGGTGGTTGCGAGCATGGAGTGCCCTTTCTTCAGAGAGTGATTGATGTGTTTGAGCGGTCAGCCGGCGATCGCGCCGATGATCGCGCCGGCGGCTGCGGCGGTGAACACCGCGGTCGCGGCTGCCGCTGCGAGCGGGGTCGCCATGACCGGTGCTGCGCCGCGGGTCCGCTGCGCCGAGGTGGTCCGCGTCAGCGGCGCGAACTCGGTGGCATTGCACTGCTGTGAAAGCACGTTTCCTCCTTCCTGACGTTGTCGAGGGTCGTTCCATCCAGCTCCGTCACGGAGCGGCTGTTGGCCGCGGCTACGCGGTCATGCGCGGTGTTCGCCGGATCCGGATGCTGGGGGCATTGAGGGCGCCGTTCTTGAACAGCTGCGCAGCGACGGTGATCGCTACCGCCCCGAGGGTGAGCAGTTCGGTCACGACGGTCACCGTCTGGATCGTGGTGAGGACGCCGGTGGCATTCAGCACGAGTGCGGTGATTGGTGCCGTGAAGGGGAAGTAGAGGAACAGCTGCACGAGCTGGTCGGACGGGTCGGCGAGAACCGTCGAGATCGCGTATACCGGCAGCGTCATCATCACCAGGAAACATGCGAAGTACGGGCCCGCATCCTTCGCAGAGTTGGTGAGCGAGCCAATTGCAACAAGCGTACCGGTGAAGAGTGCGAGTGAACCGAGCAGGAGCAGGAGTCCGATGAGCATGGGTGTCGGGGTGATTGTGATGGTTACCGCGCCGAACAGCGCGTTCAGTTCGGACCCGGTCAGCAGCAACGTGCCGAGGGCGGGGACGGCGATAACGACGATCTGCACTCCGGTGAGCGCGAACAGCGCCAGTATCTTTCCGGTGATCATCGGCAAGGGCCGGATCCCGACGAGGATCATCTCGATGACCCGGTTCTCTTTCTCCTCAAGCGTGCTGACCAACATCCGGTTGCCGCTGATCAGCAGAATCGCGAACAGGGCCACCGCGTACATCAGCGGGGGCAGCATCTCGCCGATCGGCCGTGGCGGGGCACCGTCCACGGTCAGATGAGACACGACGGCGGTTTGACCAAGCAGCGCGGCCGTGAGGGCCTGGTCCGATGAGGACGCCGCAGCTGACTGCCGCACGACCTCACGGGCGAGGTTCGTGTACTGCAAGTTGTCGAGCGGCCCGCGGTCCGCGGCGTACACCTGAACAGGGTCTTGTTCGAGTTGTTTGGGGAAGGCGAGGTAGGGGCGAGTCTCGGACGCGCGGCGGGCGCGCTCTTCGCCGCTCAGGCCAACCGCAGTACCGCCGAGCTGCCTTGCAACGTCAGGGTTGACCTGCCCGGAGGCGTCTGTGTAAGAGAACGGGATCTTCACATTGGTGCCGGCAGTCGTCGGAGGCGCCGCGGTCATCAGCAGTCCGACGAGTACCGCGAGCACGGGCAGCACCAACGCGGCGATCCAGAACGACGGCTTCCGGAGAGTGCGGAAGAACTCAAATCGGAACGTCAGACCGGCGCCGTTCATGCAGCCATCTCCCCGGAGTCGCGAGCAGGTTCCCATTCGTAAAGCTGCAGGAAGACGTCCTCAAGGGACGGGCGGTGGCGGCCGAAGTCCTCCGCTTGCACGCCGCGGTCGCACAGGAACCGCATCAACATCTCGAACGAGACGTGCGCGCGCGGTCGCAACACCACGGCGTCCCCGTCCCGCTCGACGATGTCGTACGGTCCGTCGTCCGGGAACGAACCACGGAACACGACGCGGACGAGGTCTTCGCCGGAGCCTCGGACGCTGTCCAGGCTGCCGGAAGCGTAGGTCTGCCCGTCTTTGAGCAGCACGACGCCGTCGCAGGAGCGTTCAACTTCGGTCATGTCGTGCGTCACGAGCAGCACGGTCGCGCCTTCCCGACGTCGTTCATCGATGACGTCAACGAGCAGCCGGCGATTCAGTGGGTCCAGGCCCTTCGTGGGTTCGTCCAGGATGAGCACGCGGGGGGTGCCGAGGATCGTCACGCCGAGCTGCACCTTCTGCTGCTGCCCGCCGGAGAGCCGATCGATCCGCGTCGTCGCCTTGCCGCCGAGACCGCACCGCTCGAGGTACCCCAGGGCCTGACGACGCGCATCGCGTGCACTCAGGCCGTGGACACGGCCAAAGAAGACCATGACGTCGAGAACGGTCTCCTTGCGGAACAGGCCCCGCTCTTCCGGCAGATACCCGACCAAGCCGCGCCGGGACGGGTCGTAGCTGGCCCCGTGGATCAGCAACTCGCCCTCCGTGGGCTCCAGCAGTCCCAACAGGGCACGGATCGTCGTCGTCTTCCCCGCGCCGTTCGCACCCAGGAAGCCGTACGTCTGCCCCTCGGGGACAGCGAACGACAGCCCGTCGAGCACTCGCCGACCACCTCGATCCACGACCAGACCGTCGACGCGAATAACGTCCCCCATAACACCCTCCAGCAGATCAACCTCGACCGGAGCACAATATATCGACGGTAGCGTTCTGGATGCAAACCCTTCGCGGCGTCGTCTTGATGCGGTGCTGGCAGGGAGGCGTCTCGATGTCGAACCACCGCGGGCGTGATCGTGCAGTGTGCCGGTCCGCCAGGCTGTGCCCCCCCCCCGGCCCTGGCGTCGTCGCTGCCGAGGACCCCATCCTCAGCGTCCGGGGCGCGGGGGCCCGGTGAGTCCCTCCGACTTCCGAGCGGATCCTCGGGGGTACACGATCGACGGCGGCTCGCAAGGCGTCGCACGTGACTTCGACAAGATGAGCCACAACAGTCAAGAATGACGAACTCGGACTGACCGACGGTCAGGCCGGCGACGGGTGAGTCCCTACCGGACACGATCTGCCAGGCGGAGCCGAGCGGTGCCTCCAGGTCGGACCGAGACCTGATCGCCTGGCGGCGCGACATGATTGCCCCCCCCCCCCCGCCCCCCCCCCCCCCCCGTTGCCGAGGCGAGCCGTCCGGTGCTGCCGGGTCGCCATCCCGCGGTTGGAGCTCGGCATGAGCTTGTCGGCATCGACGAACTCGAGCGCTCGACGAAGGACCTTCGCGACCTCCTCAGGGGTCTTCACGGCCTCGGTAGCGACGTCGATCACCCCGAGCGTCGCCCTTCAGTTGTTGTGGGCCCCGACGCCGTAGCCGTAACAGATGTGCACGGCGGTCCCGGCGCGCAGGCTTTGCGTTGCCCGCCCGAGAGCGACCATGCCCAGTCCTGCACCTCGTCGTGGAAGACGGTGAAGGCGGGCGCTCAGGGTGGCGGCGTCGTCCCTGCGCCTTCGGTGTCGTCCGCGCCCGCCGGAGCTGTCCCGGCCTGGTCGAGGTTCTCGTGAGGGTCACCCATGTCCCCTGTCGCAGCGCCGGTGGGGGACAGCCCGAAGTGTTTGCGGACGGCGTTCGCCTCGGCGAGGGACAAGGTGCGTCCTGCTCCGAGGGACGGCGCGCCCTTGATCCCGTCCTTCGTGTAGCCGACGTGCACATCCGTGCCGTCGAACGTGGCGTCGTCGGCCGGGACGAGCGTCTGCTGACGCCCGAGCAATCCCGTCGTGACACTGACGTAGGCGGCGCTGCCGTCCTCGTCGGAGGGGAACACCTGCACGACCCTGCCGACTGAAACGCCGTTGCGATCCCGGACAGTCGCACTCTCGACCTGGTGGATGACGCCCTTGGTGATCATGAACGTAGTCAACGCCCTCGAGTCTGACGCTTCGCAGACGCCGTCCTCCAGGCCGGCGGTGAGGAGCCGATCCTCGGGGTCCGAGGCAGCGGCGGTCCGGTCGGTTCCTCCGACGTTCGCCCGGCTACGGGGACAGCTCCGTGTTGCGGACCTTGGGGCTTCCCAGTTGCGAGCCGTTTCGCTGGCGAAGTCGAGTTGCCCGCAACACGCACGCCACGATCAAGAGCGCCATGACGATCCATCCGGTGATGGCGAGTGGCCCGACAAGGCGTTGGTCAAATGGTGGGAAGAGCACGGACTGGTACGAGGCGAAGGTGTTGAGTGCCGCGTGGGTGAGCACGCAGGGCAGAAGCGATGCACTCGCAAGCCGGAGCCAGCCGATCAGCACGCCCGCGCCGACACAGCCAATCATCATCATGATGATCCCGAGGGGATTGCGTTGCTCGTAGTTCAGGCCGAGCAGGATCGCGGGAGCGTGCCAGAGACCCCAGATCGCGCCGCTCACGCACAGCGCCCATTCAGTGCCGAGCGGCAGCAGTTTCGGGAGGAGCCAGCCGCGCCAACCGACTTCTTCGCCGGTCGCAGCGATCGCGGTGATGGCAATCCCGATCGGGAGGTTCAGCAGCTGCAGCAGCGCCAGGAGTGCCATCGGCATCGGCGGTTGCTCGCCCGTGACTCGAACGATGAGTTCTTTCGCGACGGAGTGTTCGGGGTCGAGCTGCACCCACCCGAACAGCATCCCGAGGCCCCAGCTGCCGGAGATCAGCAGAGCAGCTCCGGCGATGCCTGTGAGAGCGAAACGCCAGCCTTGACGCGTGAAGAATCCCGTCAGCCCAAGCTCAACCAGAATCGCTTTTCCACGGCGACGTTGGAGCGTGACCGCGACCAGCAGCGCTGCCAGGCCTGGTGTGAACATCATGGCCACGGTTGCGATGTACGCACCGGGGTTCCCAGCTGGGTCCGAGAGGTCCGCGCTCACCTGGATGGCTGGCCAGAGCAGCACCCACGGAGCACCGTACGCCAGCAGGACGAACATGCCGACCGTGCTCCAGCGGACACCCCGCGGGCTTCCCAACATGTTCTCCCCCCGTTCGCTTGAGTGCGCCGCGCATCACGGCAATCGGCTCCCTTGCCTAGGCGGAGGAACCTGAGCGCCTGCGGATCAACCTACTGAAACAATCACCTGGAAGGCAACATATCAAACTTCGGACGCCCCTAAGGGTGGTGCGAGACGCGGTGTCGTTATCCGTCCCCTGGCGTCAACGGCGGGGTCGAGGGCCGCGCACGCGGAGGGCGCAACGTGACCGGGGGCTCTCTTTCACTCGGAAGAGAGTCGCCGGGGTCTACCGCGATGACCATGGGTCGACGGGAGCGCCGTGTCGACGATTTCAGCTCGCACGATGTCTGCTTCCGCAGATGGCGCGGGTGCACCTGGCGTTGCAACGATGCCCTCGAGGTCCCACTGTTGTGTGAAATACATGCTTCGGCGCTGCTTCGGGTAGAGTCAGCATTCGGACCGGGGTGGGCCTGAGGGGGACGTCATGGGGAAGATCGAGTTCGACGCAGCGGCGGCAGACGCCGTCGTCAGAGCGGCCACGTCGGCGAAGGACGAGCTCCGCGCTCAGTCGGGGGCTCGGCGGTCCGCCGTCGAGGGAGCAGCGGCTGACTTTTCCGGAGCCTACGCGGACCGGTTCACCGAGTCCGCCTCGACTGAGTCGACCGACCGGGGCAAGTTGACGTCCGTCCTGGATGACCTCGTCGGTCAGGTGCGCGACGCCAAGTCCTCCGCGCAGGCTGAGGAGGAACGGCTGAACGCACTCGATGCTTGGAACGAAGCCGAACGCGAACGCCAGCACGCCGCAGCGACGTCCCTGCTCGCCACCACCACTCTGCCCCCAGTCGCGATCCGTGCGCCGAAACCGTCGGAGGTTGCGGTCCGACCACCGTCGATCCACGCGGCGTTCGCGCCTCGGGAACGCAGGCGGTCCGGAGGTGGCACGGGACACGGTCGAAGCTCCGCGGACCCGGCGCGACTGCGCGACTTCAGTATCGTCAGCCGGGCGAAGGACGCGGCTGCCGAGTCAAAGGCCGCAACGCTCGCCAGTGCATGGACTGCGTTCACCGCTTCGTGTTCCTGGGTGCCGATCGAGGGGTGCACCTTCGTGACTGGGTTCGATCGCTTCCTCGAGGAGAACAGAGCCGATGCCGCATGGATCGACCGCATCGCGGACGCGTTCGAGCAAGCCGGGAGCGGCGGATCGCTGGCGAACGCCAGGATCGACGAGGCGACCGACGACGAGCTCGTCCGCGATGTTCAGCGGCTCTTCGCCGACGACTTGACCCCGACCCAGGTCGCGGCGATGTGGGCGGATCTCGGTCTGACGAGGGCGGACGCTACGGACCTCGCACTTCTCCCGACCTCGGTGCTGACCGCTCTGGGGAATCTCGAAGGGGCGCCGTACTGGGCGCGCGGCGCTGCGAACGTCGCTGTGCTCGACCGCCGGATCGCGTCCGCCGAGCAGTTCCTCGACGACCTCGGTCGTCCGGACCGCGTCTACAGCGCCGAAGGGCGCAAGAACGCGGAGGACCTCTCCGCACTCGAATCGATCAAGGCATCACTCAACCCCAACGGCCGCAAGGGCCAGCGAAGCCTCACGGTACTCAGCGCAGACCATCCGCCCCTGGCTGCGGTGTCCATCGGAGATCTCGACGAAGCCACGAACGTCACCTGGGCGGTGCCGGGGATGGGATCGAGCACGGGCAGCATGACCGATTGGGCGGATGCCGCTCAGAACGTCTACAGCGAGCAGGCAAAGGCCGCTCCCGCAGGACGCGGCACCACGAATGCCGTCGTCGCGTGGATGGGGTACGAAGCACCGCCCGTCCCGCCGGCGAGTACCGCCGTGTTCGGCAGCGACTACGCGAAGGCCGGCGGCGAGAAGCTGGCCGCGTCGATCAAGGGCCTCGACGCGACGAGAGCCGCTACCATGCCGACGGTCAACGTCCTCGGACACTCCTACGGCACCACGACCGCGTCCTACGCGCTCACGACCGAGGGCGTGCACGTGGATTCGTTCACCACCATCGCTTCGGCCGGGATCCCGGACAGCATCCGCGAAGCAGACGAAATCCACGCCGATGCGGTTTACGCCGGACAAGCAGAAGTGGTGAAGCCGATCATCGAACATTGGAGTGGCGACGAATGGGCGGCGGTCGGGCGTGACTTCAGCTCGGACCATCATCAGGATCCGACTGCTCCGGAGTTCGGCGCGACGAGCTTCGGCGCTGACGGGGCGCCCGGCCTCAAGCCCGTCCGCGACCACGGCGTGCACACCTGGTACGGCGGCGGTTACCTCGATGAAGACACGCAGTCGTTGCAGAACGTCGCGTACGCCACGACCGGCCAGCCCGAACGATTGACGAACTGATCATGCCGATTTCGCCGAAACAAAGTGATCTGGAAGGAACTCCCAGATGAAACCACGACGGGCGAAAGCCGTCTCCGTCCTCCGGGCGACAGGAGCCGTACTGCTCGCTGTCGCCGTTCTCACTGGTTGCAGCGAAGGGTCTGGCATGAACACGAAAGAAGCGAAGCAGTCCATCGTCACGTTCGTCGAGGGTTCGACCGACGTGGTCGGTGACGGCTGGGAGGTCAGCGACGGTCCGGGGCTCGGGAAGTGCGGCCGGGGTCTTGGGCAAGGGGGCGTCCAGTACGTCTACGCCATGGTCCGCTCCGCGAGCGCTGACCCGAAGGCCGACGTCGAGGCGGTGGAACAGCACTGGAAGGAGCTCGGGGTCACGACCGAGCGCTACCAGACTGGCGGCGACGACCCCATCCTCGGCGTCCGCGGCAGGGGTGGCCCGGTGAGCTCGTCCGACTTCCGCGCGGATCCCCGCGGGTACACGATCGACGGTAGCTCGCAGTGCGTCGCGGGGGACTTCGAGAAGATGAGCCTCAACAGCCAAGAATGACGAAACCGGGCTGACCGACGCCGTGCTGACGTCGGTGTTCTTCCCCGCACTCGTCTTCTTCCGCGCGGGGAGGCCTGTGGCTGTCACAGCCGTGCTCACATTCCACCTGGCGATTGCCTTGCTCATGGGTCTGACGTCGTTTGCCCTGGTGATGGCCGCGTACGACCTCCTCTTCGTGGATGCCCACGTCGTGAGTCTCCACCGCCGAGCTCGGTCGTTGTGGGAAGGCGCAGTGGCCCGCCTTTCGGCCCGTTTTCAAGGAGGGACACATGGCGCAGAATCCGCTTGAGAGCTCCGGACATTGGCGCGCGAGTCTTCGCAGGGCCGGCGGCTGGCGAACCGTCCGCGAGCCCCGTGGGCCGTACGCCACCGCCTCGATGCTCGAGTGGGGGAGCATCACGAAGGGGCTCGTGGGCACGACGGCTTGGCTCACACTCGAAGTCGAGCGACCGGTCGTGCACTACCTCCCCGGTGTTCCCGACGCCGAGATGACCGTTGCTGACCTCGTCCACCACACCTCGGGTCTTCCACGGCTTCCGGCCGCGATGCGCGACCGCCTGTTCGGCGACCCGTACGGAGAGGCCGTCGGGGTTCCGCTGGAACCAGCAGTCGCAGTGCCGGTCGCACCCCGAGGGCAGTTCGAGTACTCGAACCTGGGGTACGCCCTCCTCGGTGCAGTACTCGACGAGGTGCACGGCGACTGGTTCGCCGCTGTGTGCCAGCACGTCCTCGAGCCGGCGGGGATCAGCTCTGCGGCGCTCGTGCCAGCTCCAGCAGACCGGGTGGTGCCGAAGCTCTTCGGTCGTGCCATCAAGCCGTGGGCGCTCGGGGAGTCGTCGTTCGCGGCGGCAGGGGGCGTCTGGTCCACGTTCGACGATCTCTGTCGCTACGCCGACTGGGCGCTCGAACCCGGAGCTGGGCACTCTCGCACCGTGAGCTGGCAGCGGGAAGGGGCATCGACGTGGATCAACGGAGAGGTGCGAGTGGCAGGAGCGGTCATCGCCAACGCGGCAGGGCTCACCGCGGTGGTGCACACGCTCGCGAAGGCTCCACGCGCGGCCGACGCGATCGCCACGGCGCTCATCGAGCGGGAAGTGCGGGAGACATACAACCGCTGATGAACGCACCGATGTCCAGCGGCCGCGGCCGACGCATGCGAGAGGGGGTCGTCGCTGCCACCGCTGCTGCGTTCCCCGTCGTCATCGTGGTCGCGCTCACCAGCGCCTGGTGGGATCGGTTGCCCGAACGGATCGCGACGTCGTTCGGCCCCGACGGCAGCCCGAGCGGGTACGGAACACCGTTGGGAACCGCGATCCTGATCGCGGCGGTACAGGCGCTGTTCCTCGTGGCGGCCGTCGGCTCCGCTTTTGCTCAAGACCGGCGCAGAGGTCGCATCTCGTGTGCGGTCACCGCAGGGTTCGTTGCAGCTCTCGCGATGAGTTGGTTGATCATCGTGGGATTGGCGTCATCGACGTTGAGTCCGACGGCTTGGTGGCTTCTCGCTTCGGCGCCCGTGTGGGCGTTTGTCCCGTACTGGTTGTTTTCCCCCGCGAGGGGCGGTGGAAGGTGACGCCACTGCCGGCGTGACCTGCCAGCCGGAGCGCAGCCGCGCCTCCCGATCGAATCGAGAGCCGCGCACGCGGCGGACGCAACACGAACGGCGGCCCTCCTCCTTTCGGAAGAGAGCCGCCGTGGTGTTTCGCGGCGATCAGCGGGCCGACGGGACCGCCGTGCCGACGAGCTCGGTCCGCACGATGTCCGCACCAGCCGACAGCGCACCGAGCTTGTCCAGCGCCGCACCCCGCGCCAGGGGAGCCATCCCGCAGTTGGAGCTGGGGATGAGCTTGTCGGCATCGACGAACTCGAGCGCCCGACGAAGCACCTCCGCGACCTCCTCCGGGGTCTCCACGGTCTCGGTCGCGACGTCGATCGCCCCGAGCATGACCTTCTTGCCGCGGATCAGCTCGACGAGCTCGAGGGGAACGTGGGAGTGGATGCACTCGAGCGAGACGATGTCGATCGAGGACTGCTGCAGGAGCGGGAAGGACTGCTCGTACTGCCGCCACTCCGCTCCGAGCGTCTCCTTCCACTTGTTGTTCGCCTCGATGCCGTAGCCGTAACAGATGTGCACGGCGGTCTCAGCGTGCAGGCCCTCGGCTGCGCGTTCGAGCGCGGCCACGCCCCAGTCCTGCACCTCGTCGTGGAAGACCGTGAAGGCGGGCTCGTCGAACTGGATGATGTCGACGCCGGCGTCCTGCAGTTCGCGTGCCTCTTGGTTGAGGATGGTGGCGAACTCCCACGCCAGCTTCTCGCGGCTCTTGTAGTGCTGATCCGAGAGGGTGTCGATCATCGTCATCGGGCCGGGGAGCGCCCACTTGATGGGGCGATCGGTTTGAGCCCGCAGGAACGCAGCGTCCTCGACGAAGACCGGCTTCCGACGGCTCACGGCGCCGACGACGGTCGGGACGGCCGCGTCGTACCGGTCGCGGATGCGGACGGTCTCCTTGCGCTCGAGGTCGACGCCGTCCAGGTGCTCGATGAACGTCGTGACGAAGTGCTGGCGGGTCTGCTCGCCGTCGCTGACGATGTCGATGCCGCGGCGCTCCTGCTCGTGCACGGCGGACCGCAGGGCGTCCTGCTTGCCCTCGGTCAGGGCGGCACCCTCGAGGAGCCAGGGGGACCAGAGTCGCTCGGGCTCGGCGAGCCAGGACGGTTTCGGCAGGCTGCCGACGATCGAGGTGGGGAGGAGAGAACGCATGGGAGTGACGGTCCAGTCAGTCGAAGGGCAGAGGAAGTCAGCGCGCGAGGGCGGGGTCAGCCCACCGGGCGAGGAGTGCGTGGTGCGGCCGCACCAGGTGCTCCTCAGTCCACCGGCCCTGCGTGATCCCGAGGCGGCTGCGCTCCTCGCGGTCGTAGGTCACCGGGGTGGGCGTGAAGTCGGTGTGGTCGAGGGTGGGGCGGTAGGTGCTGCCGGCCGGGGTGTTCGCGGCGTAGACCTCCGGGCGGTAGATCTTCTGGAAGGTCTCCATGGTGGCGATCGTGCCGATGAGCTGGAGGTCCGTGTAGTCGCCGGTCAGGTCGCCGCGCGTGTAGAACGCGAGCGGGGCAGCCGCCCCGGCGGGCTGGAAGTACCGGACCCGCATGCCCATCCGACCGAAGTAGTCGTCGGTGAGCGAGGAGTGCTCGTGCTCGTACTCGGCGCCGAGGACCGGGTGGACGTACCTGGTCCGGCGGTAGGTCTGGCTCGTCGAGACGCTGATGCAGACGACGGGCTCGGCACCGAACTGCGACCCGAACACGTCTGACTCCAGGAAGCGCTGGAAGAGCGCCCCGTGCAGCTGGCCGAAGTCGGACGGGATGCCGGACGACGCCGAGGGCAGCAGGACGGAGAAGTCGTAGTCGCGCAGGTACGACGAGAAGTTGTTCCCGAGGATCCCCTGGTGGCGCTCGCCGGTGTGCTGGTCGAGGATCGTGACGTCGAGCATCTCGAGCAGCGGGAACTCCGCGTCCGACCCGCTGTCTGAGAACTCCAGCGCCACCGAGACGATGTCGAGCTGCAGTTGGTAGCGGTCGTGCGCCGCGGCCAGCTCGTTCGCGCGCCCGTCGATCATCGCCAGCGCAGCACGGAGGTTCTGCTGACGGTGCTCGCCGCGCGCCAGGTTGGCGAAGTTCGTGGTCAGCCGGGAGCTGTCGGCGGGGGAGTAGTCCTCGTCGAACCGGGTCCGGGTGATGCTGAAGGTGAGGTCGTTCGCCATGGTCGGCAATCTGTTCGTCGAGCGGCCCGTGGGCGCGGTGGGAGGGATGAATCGATCATGGCGGGAATGGCGAGCCATCAGGTAATACCGAGACGCTATGCACCGGTATAGCCTCGGCCTATGGCTCGTGTCTCGAACGACATCACCCTGCAGCAGCTCCGGTACTTCATCGAAGTGGCGACGGAGGGCTCGATCAGCGCAGCGGCCGATCTGCTCTACGTGTCACAACCGACGATGTCCGCGGCGATGAAGGACCTGGAGACGCGGATCGGGCGCCCGCTGTTCACCCGCTCGGCCAGGGGGGTCGTGCTCACCGTCGACGGCGTCGAGTTCCTCGGGTACGCCCGACAGGTCGTCGAGCAGGTCTCCCTCCTCGAGCAGCGGTACGTCGGCGGCCAGCGGTCGCGTCGGCTGCTCGGGGTGTCCGCCCAGCACTACTCGTTCGCGGTGGAGGCCTTCGTCCGGATGGTCGAGGCGGCGGCTGCGGACGAGTACGAGTTCTCGCTGCGCGAGACGCGCACGTGGGACATCATCGAGGACGTCCGCACCCTGCGCAGCGAGGTGGGCATCCTCTACCGCAACGACTTCAACAAGCAGGTGCTCGGCAAGCTGCTGCGGGACGCCGGCGTCGTGTTCACACCGCTGTTCGTCGCACAGCCGCACATCTTCGTGGCGAAGCGGAACCCGCTCGCGTCTCGGGAGCGTGCGACCCTCGAGGACCTCGCGGACCTGCCGCGGCTCACGTTCGACCAGGGTGCGAACAACTCCTTCTACCTGGCCGAGGAGATCCTGTCGACGATGTCGAGCAAGCGGGAGATCCGGGTGTCGGACCGGGCGACGATCTTCAACCTCATGATCGGCCTCGGCGGGTAC
The DNA here is from genome assembly GCF_040223925.2 of Curtobacterium sp. WHRI 8282. Lineage (NCBI taxonomy): Bacteria > Bacillati > Actinomycetota > Actinomycetes > Micrococcales > Microbacteriaceae > Curtobacterium > Curtobacterium sp. WHRI 8282. The sequence continues at coordinate 131,860 of NZ_JBEHCD020000001.1, read as the reverse complement.
ACGATCTCGACCGGGCTGATCAGCGACGACCTCGACCCCGAGATCGTCGCCATCCCACTCGACGTCGACGAGCGCATCGAGATCGGCTGGATCGCGCACGCTTCGGTTCCCCTCACCGTGCAGGCGCAGACGTACCTGGACGAGTTGCGCGCGGTGGTCAGCAGTTACGGCGTCGAGCCGCTCGGGTAGGCAAGCGGCGGGTCCGGCGGTTCCAGCGATCGGCCTGGAGGCACGACACGCGTCCGTCAGGAGGCTGCGGTCTCGATCATCGCCGTCACGTGCGGTGCGCTCCACCGCAGGAGCGCGTCGGATGGCGGGTCTTCGAGGTCCTCACCCCAGATCGCGACGGCGGCGCCCGACATCGGAGCCGCGAGAAGCGAACCGGAGTCGCCGTCCCACGCCCGGAGCGTCCAGTTCTCGCGGAGATCGGCGACCGTGTAATCGCTGTCGGCCGGGTCGAGGTCGGTCGGCACCTCGTAGAGGTAGTACGAGTTGTAGTTGAGCTGGTCGATCCCGGCCTGCTGCAGGTCGACCGCACTCGCCCGCCGCGCTCGGCGTTCGCGCCGTTCTGCTGCGTCCTCGGTGTCGCCGTCGAAGCTCCAGTACGTGACGTGGATGCGCGGATCGAGTCGCCCGACCGCGACCCGATCGATCCCGTCGTTCCAGGCCCAGACCTCGCGGTCGTCGAGCGCGGCCGCCATCGCGTTCATCCAGGTGACGCGTTGGGCGGCGGTGACGTCGTCGCCCCATTCATCACCGCCGATGTGCACGGTTCGGCTGGAGGGGAAGGTCCGCTGCACCTCTGCGTACAGCTTCTTCGCCAGGGCGAGACTCTCGGGCGCCGACGTGTCGAGCTCGTTCTCGCCCGAACGGATGCGGTCGACCCACTTCGTGCCGTGCTGCGCCTCGAGCAGGGCGAACGCGGCGGCCATGTGTCCGGGGGTGTCGATCTCCGGCACGATCGCGACGCCTCGCTCGGCCCCGTACGCGGAGATCGTGCGTGCCTGCGCGGCGCTCAGGAACGGACGATGGGTCACGCGGCTCGTGTAGACGCCGTGGTCGAGATCCGCGTTCGCGGGGGTCTGGCCGAGGACCGTGCTCTCGATCCCGACGTTCTCATCATCGGTGAGGTGCAGGTGCAGGAAGCGCCCGCCGTCGTCGGCGAGGAGGTCGATGTACCGCTTAATCAACGCCACGGGGTAGTAGGCGCGAGCGACGTCGAGCATCACGCCCGTCTCCGGACGCGCGCGCTTCGTGGGCTTGGTGGTGACGGTCGCCGTCGACGTGCGGCACTGCTTCGCGGAGTACGCACCGGCGCAGGCGAGGACCGAGTACTTGCCGGCGGCGGCACGGGAAGGTGTCCCGCGGACTGCGGTGACCGAGGTGCTCGAACCAGCGGCGAGTGCCTTCACCGCGACCCGGCCGAGCGTGTACTTCTCGGTGCCGGCGGACAGGTACAGCCACGCGGAGGAAGCCGCCTTCCGCACCGAGGCGGTGTTCTTGACCTTCAGGGTGGTGCGCACAGCGGTGCCGGTGGTGGACGCGGTGACCTTCGTGACCGTCACCGCCGAGACTGCGGTGTCCGCTGATCCTGCCGTTGCACGGATGCCGACCAGAGCTGCGGCCGACAGGGCGATCGCCAGACCGACCGCAAGCGTGCGTCTGGCAGACGAGCCGGGACCCACGTTCCCCTGCTGACGCACCACGACGTTCTCCCTCGGCAATGCGCGTCGTTCGCCGGCGCGACGGCGTCACCTTTCTACCGCAGGCGGATCACGTGTTTCGTGTCCGGACCACGCCGGAGGCGCACCGCGACCCACCGGCAGATCCGCCGTCGCGGTGGTCGTCGGCCAGGGTGAAGACGGCCTCGACGTCGAACCTGCTCCAGTCATCGAGCTTCGTGAGCGATCGCATCCCACCACCCCAGGGGCGGGTCGCAGGTGCCCTCGACGCGACCGGATGACGGCCTGGAGGCGCGTGGCGGCGCCGCTCCGCGCCTCCAGGCCGCCGTGTGGTGTGGCCGGAAACCGGCCCGGTCGCAGGATCGGCCAGCGCTCGTGGCGGGAAGCGCTGCGCTCGCTGCTCCGCTGTTGCGGTGCTCGCTCAGCGCGTGCGCGCAGCGAGATCGCCGTAGGCCGCCGCGTACCAGCCGACGGTGCCGTCTCCGGCGGTCGGGCCGATCGTGATCGCCGCGCTCGACGTGACGACGTACAGGTCCTCGTCGTGTCTGCAGTGGACGGAGCGTGACGCGAGTCGCTTGCCCGTCTCCGACCCGTTCGCACCGATGCGTCCTGCCCACACGGCCATCTGCACGGTTCCGCCGCCCTGGCAGGTGACCGAGACGCGGATCCGCGCACGGTCCCCGGCCCCGTCATCGCCAAAGGAGAGCCGGCTGGACGAGTCGTTCGTGCCGGCACCGCTGCCCAGCTCGCCGGGCTGTCCTGCCCATCGGTCCTGCACGCGCTGCATCCAGCGGGAGTACGCCTTGTCGTTCTCCTCCGGCGTCGGGTGATCAGAACAGGCCGTGAGTGACACGAGGGCCACGACGGCGACGCCGATGACCAGCGCGCTGCGTCGAAGGTCGCGGCGGGCGTGCAGGAACGGTGTGCGCATGTGGTGGCAAGTGTTCCGGAGATCGGCATCCCACCGCATCCTCCCGTTCGCGGGACTCCGCGCTCCCCAGCAGGACCAAAGGGTGCGGGTTCGCAGCCGAACACGTCGAACACACCGTCCATCGCCGGTCGGGGTGACAAGGTGACCCGAGCGGACGATCACGAGGAAGCCTGGTGACCAACGAATGAACGGTTCCACGATTGCAAGGAGCGCGGCGCTGGGACGACCCGCGGCGCGTTGGTCGGGTGCGGCGGTGGCCGCGATCGTGACGATGTCTCTGCTGACTGCATGCGCAGGAGGAAAACCGATGGAAAGTCCCTCGACCAACCACACCGTGAAGCCCGATGCAGCCAAGCGCACCGTGGTGGATCTCGTCGATGAAACTGCTCGTGCCGTGGACGGCGGCCCTTGGAAGGTCACCAGTGGACCGCGAGTCGGCCTGTGCCCCGGATCTGACGGCTCGGGGCGTGCGGACGACAGTGGTGGAGTCACTTGGGTGTACGTGAAGCAGCGCGAGGGCGCGGCCGACCCGAGGGACGATCTCCGGAAAGTCGAGGCGTTGTGGAAGAGCCTCGGCATCACAACCGAGCGGTATCGGAGCGGCGGTGACGATCCTGATCTCGGGGTCCGGGGCCGCGGTGGTCCGATCGAGACGATCGACTTCCTCGCTTCCACAGTGGGTGGCTACGGCATCGACGCTGAATCGCAATGTGCCGACGGCGATTACGGAGAGATGACCGGGAGCGGGTCGACCAGCTGATCAGGGGCTCATCAACGGACCTCCGCTCGACCACAGCTCGTGCGCAATCCTCCGGCTGCTGCATGTCCGAGATGACCGTGTCCTGCGCGAAGGGCACGCTGTCCGTGTGGTCAGTCGGAAGAAGCGGGCGGTAGGTCGATGGCAGGCTCCCTCGGCCGCAACCCGAGTTCGGCAGCAGCCGTGAGGTAGGCGCGGTACACCTCGCCGTACCGAGCGGTCGCGCGATCCGCACGAGCGACGTCCGTCGGGCGCTCGACGTTCGTCTCGTGCCCGATCGTCCGGCGCTCCGCGGCCTCGTCAATGACCGCTACGGACCACCGCCAGATGTCGGAACTCGACGCAGCCGGGGGCGCATGCTGCAGCACCTCGTCTGGTACTGGGGTCACTCGACGGTCGGGGGCGGCGCTGCGGAAGAAGGCGAAGAGCATCGCGGGGACGGCGACGACGCCTCCGCCGAGGACCACGCCGATGAGTCGGGCAACGACTGGCTCGTCTCCGGGCAGCAGCGGCGGCGCGACCACGAAGCCGAACGCGCCGCCTGCCATGTACCCGATCGCAAAGGCCGCCACGACGGACGCTGTTGCGAGCCGGGTCTGACGGCGTACGCCAGCGGGATCGTGGAGTCGGCGCCACCGAGACGCGGTGTCGGCAGCGTGGCCATCGCGATCGACGTACACGCGGCCGTCGGGGGCCCGGAAGAAGGGTGAGTCTGCACGCTCCGGATCGATCACGGGATTCCGTCAGCCCTGCTCATCGCCCCTGTGGTCAGCATCAGAAGTCCGGGCTCTGGTGAGTCTGACCCTTGGCCAAGGAGCATCTGGCCAGCGTCCCGCGCAAGCGTGGCTCCGAACACGCAGACGAGCACCGGCGTCCACCGTGAGGTGCGTCGAGCGCAGTGCTTCTGCGAGTTCACACCATCAATCTGCGGCGTGACGCCCACGCCCTCCGCTGCTATGTTTGCGCGCACAACAAATCCCGGACGACGATGTCGGAGGACGCGCGATGACGCACGCAACAGAGCACCGCTTCGGTGAGACGACCCTGACGGTCATCGACGGCACCGCCAACCCGATCCCCGATGTCGACCTCACCGTCGAACAGACCCGTCACGCCTTCGCCTTCGGCAACATCGGCTTCGACTTCGTCGGCCTCGCGAACGGCGAAGCGACCGGCGGAGCGAACGGCGAAGCGACCGGCGGATCGAACGGCGGAGCGCACGACGCGGCAGGCACCGAGCACCTCGCCGACCTCTACACCGACGTCTTCAACACCGCGACGCTCCCGTTCTACTGGGGCCGCTTCGAGCCCGAGCGCGGAGCCCCGGACACCGCCAGGCTCCTGACGACGGCGCAGTGGTTCCGCGACCGGGGCATCGCCCTCAAGGGCCACCCGCTCGTCTGGCACACCGTGCAACCCGATTGGCTGCTGGGGCTCCCGCTGGACGAGGTCGAGCGGCTCCAACGGGAGCGCATCCGCCGCGAGGTCTCCGCCTTCGCCGGCACGATCGACACCTGGGACGCCATCAACGAGGTCGTCATCATGCCGGTGTTCGACAACGGCGACAACGCGATCACTCCGCTCGCCCGGGCCAAGGGCCGCATCCCGACGAGCCGGATGGCCTTCGACGAGGCCCGCGCCGCCAACCCGCACGCCACCCTGCTGCTCAACGACTTCGACCTGTCGAGTGCGTACGAGTGCCTGATCGAGGGCGTGCTCGAGGCTGGCGTGCAGATCGACGCCATCGGACTGCAGACCCACATGCACCAGGGCTACTGGGGCGAGGACACGATGCTCGCGATGGTCGACCGGTTCGCCCGCTACGGCCTGCCGCTGCACCTGACCGAGACCTCGCTCGTCTCCGGTGACCTCATGCCCGCGCACATCGTCGACCTCAACGACCACCAGGTGGCCTCGTGGCCGTCGACGCCCGAGGGCGAGGCGCGCCAGGCCGACGACATCGAGCGGCACTACCGGAGCCTCGTGGGGCACCCCTCTGTCGAAGCGATCACCTACTGGGGGATCACCGACGCCGGCGCCTGGCTCGGCGCCCCGATCGGACTCGTCCGCGCCGACGGCACCCCGAAGCCGTCCTACGACGCGCTCCGCCACCTGGTCAAGGAGGAGTGGTGGCTCGGCCCGACGGTGCTGCGCACCGACGACCGCGGTCGAGTGCAGGTCCGCGGCTTCCGTGGCGACTACCGCGTCGACGTGCGTGGCGCGTCCACGGCGATCGCCGTCACCGACGTGCCCACGCAGGTGCAGATCGTCGCGTGACCACCTGACGGACTGGAGGCCCGGTGCGGCCCCGCCCCGCGCCTCCAGTCCGTCACCTGGTCGCGCGTCGTGCCGCCTCCACGCCCCAGAGGGCTCCACCGACGAGGATCGCGGCGCACGCGACGAACGCGGGAACGTCGTCGGCGCGTCCGAGTGCGATGTAGACCAGGCTCACGACCACCGTCGCGCCGCCGGCGATGCTCGTCGGGACGACCGCTGCTCGGTGCCCGAGGATCCAGTTCTCGTCACTGCGCATCGTCGCCCGGGTCCGGATGCCCACGAGCCCGTTCCTGCCGATGAGGCCCCGCGCCGGCAGTGCGACGAGGACGATGGTCAGGACGGCGGCCGCCGTCTCGATCGCGATCACGTGGTCTCCTTCTGGGTCGGTCATCGCGCTCGTGCGCGCAGTGAGGCTGCGCGGAGCGTGTCAGACCAAACCTGCCGGTATCCGGTGAAATACGCAAGGGCAACAGGGACCGCTGACTCACCGCCGCACGTACCGGTGCTCCGGCCGCCCCGCAGCCCCGTACCGCAACTGCATCGCCACGGTGCCGTCTGCCGTGAGCTGCGCCAGGTACCGCTGCGCAGTCGCCCGCGACACCCCGATCGCCGCAGCCACCTCGGCGGCGGACCGTTCCTCACCGGCGACGAGCTGCTCGAGCACCAGCGCCGCCGTGGCCGCCCGGGACGGCGATGCCCCACCGCTGTCGCCGGCGTGCAGGATCCGGAACGCCCGCTCGACGGCCTCTTGATCGAGGGTCGACCGCTCGTCGAGCACGTTCCGCGACCGTGCGTACGCCTGCAGCCGCTCGGCCAGCACCCCGGCCGCGAACGGCTTGATCAGGTAGGCGAGTGCCCCGCTGCGCATCGCCCGCCGAACGGTGCCCGAGTCCGAAGCTGCACTCAGCACGAAGGCGTCGGCGTCGGTGTCGATCGACCGCAGCAGGTCGAGCCCGCTGCCGTCGGGCAGGTACACGTCGACGAGCACCAGGTCCACGGTCCCGCTCGACAGCGCGGCGCGGGCGGCCGCGAGGGTCCCGACGGGTTCGAGCGCCCGGAACCCCGGTACCTCGTCGACCTGCCGCCGGTGCAGGTCGGCGACGTGGAAGTCGTCGTCGACCACCAGCACGGTGAAGACGGAACTCACGACACCACTCCTTCCAGTCGGGCGCAGAAGACCGCGCCGTGGTCGGCACCGCCGGGGGAGGCGAGCCACACGTCGCCACCGTGCCGTCGGGCGATCTCCCGCGACAACGGCAGCCCGATCCCGAGCCCGTGCACCTGCGAGACGTCCTTCGACGCAGGAGCCGCCGCCGGCCCGCGGACGAACAGCGAGTCCGCGGCATCGTCCGGCACCCCCGGCCCGGAGTCCATCACCGACAGGTGCAGCGTCGCGCCGTCGTCGAGCACCTCGACCTCCACCCACGGGGATCCGCCGTCCCTCGACTGCTCGTCCCCGGTGAGGGCCGCCGACACCGCGTTGTCGACCAGGTTGCCGAGCACGGTCGTCACGTCACCCGGTTCGGTGATCGTCCCCTGCACGAGCGTCTCCGCCCCGATCCGCAGCAGCACCCCGCGCTCGGCGGCCTCGACGCCCTTCGCCCCGAGGAACGCCTGCAGGTACGGCTCGGTCAACCGGTCGGCGTGCTGCACCGGGTAGCGCAGCGGCCCGCGCTCCTGCACGTCCGCCAGGTAGGCGCGTGCCCGCGTTGTCTCGCCGATGTCGAGCAGCCCCGAGATCGCGTGCAGCCGGTTCGCGAACTCGTGGCGCTGCGCGCGGAGCGCCGTGCTCATCGCCCCGACGGCGTCGAGCCGTCGAGTCAGGGCCTCGACGTCGGTGCGGTCGCGCAGGACGGCGACCCGGCCCAGGTCGCGTCCGTCGCGGAACACCGTGCGGACGTCGACGAGCAGCACCCGGTGCCCGGCGACGATCGTGGCGCTCGCCGGGGTGTGAGCAGCAGTCGACGCCGAAGCGCCGAGCATCGACCCGAGCGGCGCGGGCAGGTCGAGGAAGGCCACCGGACGGCCGACCGGGTCGGCCAGTCCGAGCAGTCGCACGGCTTCGGGGTTGCAGACGGTGACGACCCCCGACGGGCCGATCGCGATGACGCCTTCACCGACGCCGCCCAGCACGGCCTGCTGGTTCTGCACGAGCGTCACGAGCTCCTCCGGCTGCAGCCCGAGCGTCAGCCGCACCAGTCGTCGCCGGATCAGCACCGAGGCGATCACCGCGAGCAGGACCGCCGCCAGCCCGGCACCGATCACCGGCATGCTGTCCTCGACCAGGGTGTCGTAGACGCGTGCCCGGTTGAACCCGACGCTCACCTCGCCGACGACGGCGGACTGCCGGGAGGCCCGGCTCGTCTCCGCCCCGCCGGCTGCGGGCGCGGAGACGGGCACCTTCGCCCGCGCCGACTCACCGAGGGTGCCGCGCGCCCAGGACACGGTCTCGCGGCCGGCGAGTGCGGCGTCGGGAGAGGTGCTCACCATCTCGCCTATCCGGTCGGTGTCGGGGTGGGCCAGCCGGATGCCCCGGTCGTCGGTGACCACGACGAAGAGTGCCCCGGTCCGACGCTGGGCTGCGAGTGCCGCACGCTGGACGGGTCCGTCGGCGAGGACCGCGGGGTCGAGGTCGGTGCCGTCGACGCTGAGCCGGGCGACCGCGGCCCGGACGTCGGACTGCGCGGCGACGCTTTGTGCGATCGCGAGGGCGGTCCCCTCGGCAGCGCGCTCGAGCCGGGTGACCTCGATCCGGACGAACACGGCACTGGTCAGGGCGACGACGGCGACCACCACGGCGAGCTGCAGTACGAGCACCTCGGTGGCGAAGCGGAGCCTGGGGCGCCGTGAACGGTCGTCGGTCACGACCCCAGCGTACGGAGGGCGAGCCGACCTGCCTGCGCACAATGCGCAGAAAGCGGTCAACGCGCGATGGTGCGCCAATGTGCAGAAGCGCGCCGCGCCTCCAGGCCGGGTCGTAGCGTGCCCGGACTGCCAGACACGGACGAAGGAGTCCTGATGCTCGTCATCCTCGGGTACGCGATGGTCCTGACCTTCATGGTCCTGATCATGACCAAGCGCATGTCGCCCATGCTCGCGCTGATCATCGTGCCGACCGTGTTCGGACTGTTCGCCGGGGCGGGTCTGGGACTCGGCGACATGGTGACCGAGGCGATCGGCACGCTGGCACCGACGGCCGCGCTCCTGATGTTCGCGATCATGTACTTCGGGCTGATGATCGACGTCGGCCTGTTCGACCCCCTCGTCCGGTTCATCCTGCGGGTGACCGGCAACGACCCGGCGAAGATCGTGCTCGGCACGGCTCTGCTGGCCGGTGCGGTCTCGCTCGACGGGGACGGCTCGACGACGTTCATCGTGGTCACGGCGGCGATGCTGCCGATCTACCTGAAGCTCGGCATGAGCCCGGTCGTGATGACGTGTGTGGCGGGTCTGACGAACGGCACGCTCAACATCGTGCCGTGGGGCGGTCCCACCGCCCGTGCCGCCGCCGCGCTGAAGATCGACCCGACGGACATCTTCGTGCCCCTCGTGCCCTCGCTCGTGGTGGGGCTGCTGCTGTGCTTCACGTTCGCGTGGACGATGGGCCTGCGGGAGCGCAAGCGCCTCGGGCTGATCGAGTTCACCGAGGCCTCACGGGGCGCGCGGGTGCCGGAGCGGGCGAACGCCCGAGCCGGGTCACGGGTGCTCGCGGCGGTCGGCGGGACCGGCGGCGGGATGTTCACGAGCCCCACGGTCGCGCTCGGACTGCGCGGTGGGAAGGCCGACGGCCGGCGTGCGGACGGCGAGGGCGTGGACGGCACCGGGTCGGGGGACGACAGCACGGGGACCGGCACGATGGCCGAGACGATGCTCGACCCGAACCGTCCGACCCTGCGGCCGAAGCGGATCTGGTTCAACCTGGCGCTGACCGTCGCCGTGATGGTGGCGCTCGTGCTGGGGCTCCTGCCGCTGCACTTCGTGTTCATGATCGGCACGGCGATCGCCCTGCTCGTGAACTTCCCGCAGCTCAAGCAGCAGACCGCGCAGATCGTGGCGCACGCCCCGAGCATCGTCGGTGTCGTGTCGATGGTGTTCGCCGCCGGGGTGCTGATCGGGGTGCTCGACGGCACCGGGATGGTCGCGGCGATGGCCGACTGGCTCGTCGCGGTGATCCCGGACTCGATGGGCCCGTACCTGGCGGGCATCACCGGTGTGCTGAGCATGCCGCTGACGTTCTTCATGAGCAACGACGCGTTCTACTTCGGGATCCTGCCGGTGCTGTCCGAGAGCGCCGCGGCGTACGGGATCACCCCGGCCGAGATGGCGCGGGCCTCGGTCGTCGGGCAGCCGGTGCACATGCAGAGCCCGCTGGTCCCCGCGATCCTGCTGCTGGTGTCGCTGGCCAACGTGAACCTCGGCGACCACCACCGGAAGGTGCTGTGGCGGGCGGCCGTGGTGGCGATGGCGATGCTCGTGGTGGCGATCGTCGTGCGGGTCATCCCGTTCGGCTGAACCGACCGCCGGTGCCGACTCGGCGCGCGCCCGACCGGGCCGGGCCCGACCGGCTCAGGCGGCGTCGAGCTCCCGCGTCAGGGCCGTGACGAAGTCGTCGATGTCCTGCTCCGAGGTGTCGTACGCGCACATCCACCGCACCTCGTTGCGGCTGGCGTCCCAGTCGTAGAACCGGAAGTGCTTCCGCAGGCGGTCGGCCACCCCGGCGGGCAGGGTCGCGAAGACCCCGTTCGCCTGGGTCTGCTGGCTGAAGCCGACACCGCGGATGCTGCCGTCGGCGATGCCGGCCTCCAGCGCACCGCGCAGTCGGGCGGCCATGGCGTTGGCGTGCCCGGCGGAGCGCAGGTACAGGTCGTCGCTGAGCAGGGCGATCAGCTGGGCGGAGACGAACCGCATCTTCGACGAGAGCTGCATGTTCATCTTGCGCAGGTAGTGCAACCCCTCGGACGCCGACGGGTTCAGCACGACGATCGCCTCGCCGTAGAGCATGCCGTTCTTCGTGCCGCCGAAGCTCAGCACGTCGACACCGGCGTCGGTGGTGAAGTCGCGCAGGGGCACCCCGAGGGACGCCGCGGCGTTCGAGATGCGGGCGCCGTCCATGTGCAGCTTCATGCCGAGCGAGTGGACGTGGTCGGCGATCGTCCGGACCTCGTCCACCGTGTAGGCGGTGCCGAGCTCGGTGGTCTGCGTGATCGACACGACGAGCGGCTGGGCGCGGTGCTCGTCGCCCCAGCCCCAGGCCTCGCGGTCGATGAGCTCGGGCGTCAGCTTGCCGTCGGGCGCCTCGACCGGCAGGAGCTTGATGCCGGCGACGCGCTCGGGCGCACCGGCTTCGTCGGTGTGGATGTGCGCGGTCGCGGTGCACACGACCGCTCCCCAACGCGGCAGCATCGACTGCAGGCCGACGACGTTCGCGCCGGTGCCGTTGAACACCGGGAACGCCTCGGCCTGCGACCCGAAGTGCTCGCGGATCACCTCGTTGAGACGTGCGGTGTAGACGTCCTCGCCGTAGGCGATCTGGTGGCCGTCGTTGGCCGCGGCGATGGCGGCGAGGATGTCGGGGTGGACGCCGGCGTAGTTGTCCGAGGCGAAGCCCCGCAGGTCCAGGTCGTGCAGTCGGAGGGTCACTCGTTCATCCTAGGTTCGAGGGATCAGGCGCCGTGAGCGGGATGCGGGCACCGTTGACGTCGGCCGATGGGGCGTCCCAGAGCCGGACGACCTCGGCGCCGAGCCGCGCTTCGAGGCCGGACAGCGCGCCGACGACGAACACGGTGGCCGCGGCGGTCTCCGGCGCCTCCTTCCGGAACCCCTGCGCGACGGCCCGGACCCAGGCGTCGGACGCGGCCTTCGCCGCCGCGTAGTTCGCGGCGCCGGCGGTGGGGGAGTCGACCGCGGTGGACGACACGAACGCGAGCCGTCCGGCAGGGGACGCCACCAGGTCGTCGTGGAAGACCCTGGTCGTGTTCCGCAGGGTCCGGAAGGCGCGGTCGAAGAAGTCCCAGTCCGCGTCGGACTGGCCGACGATGCTGCCACCGCCGCGCCACCCGCCGACCAGGTGGACCAGTCCGTCGACGCGGCCGGCGTCCGCGTGGACGTCGTCGGCCAACGCGGTGACCGCACCGAGGTCCGACAGGTCGCACGTGCGGGTCGCGACGCCCGGGACGGACGCACGCAGGGCCTCCAGGGCGTCGGGTCTGGTGCCGACCGCGACGACGGACGCACCGGCGGCGGTGAGTGCGCGCGCGACGGCCGCGCCGCTGGCACTGGTCGCACCGGCGATCAGCACCAGGCGACCGGCCGCCGAGCCGTCGGTCACGCGGCGGCCTCGCCGACGAGCTCGGCGTCCGTGGTGCCGGTGATGCCGGCGGTGGACGCGATGACGGTCGCCATCTTCTTGTCGAGGGCCTCGTAGAACATCGACAGCGGGAACTCGTCGTCGAGCACCGCGTCGGTGTAGCCGCGCGGCGGTCCGGCGAGCGTCTCGTCGGGCAGGCCACGCGCCCACTTGGACGCCGGGTGCGGCGTCAGCGTGCGGGTCAGCATCTCGTACGCGGCGAGCCAGTGCGCCGACTTCGGTCGGTCGATCGAGCGCCGGTAGAGCTCGTTGATCTCGTCACTCAGGGCGATGATCACGTCCGGCACCTCGGGCCAGTCGATCGTCAGCTGGGTGTCCGTCCAGTGCAGGACGCCGTGCTGGTGCATCCAGGCGAACAGCAGCTGGCCGCCGAGTCCGTCGTAGTTGCGGACGCGGCTGCCGGTGATCGCGAAGCGGAAGATGCGGTCGAAGACGACCGCGTACTGCACCAGGCGCGCGTGGTCACGGATGGCGCGCTGCGCGTCCTGGAGGCCCGCGTCGGGTCCGGCGGACAGCTCGCGTTCCAGACGCACCGACTCGCGGAACGCGGTCAGGTCGCAGCGGAGCTCCTCGAGCGAGTAGAGGAAGAACGGCATCCGCTGCTTGATCATGAACGGGTCGAAGGGCAGGTCCCCGCGCATGTGCGAACGGTCGTGGATGATGTCCCACATCACGAAGACCCGCTCGGTCAGCTGCTGGTCGTCGAGCATCGCAGCGGCCTCGGCCGGCAACTCGAGCTTGGTGACGTCGGCGGCGGCACGGACGACCCGGCGGTAGCGGGCGGCCTCGCGGTCCTGGAAGATCGCGCCCCACGTGAAGGCGGGGACCGTGCGCATCGCGACGGTCTCGGGGAACAGCACCGCCGAGTTCGTGTCGTACCCCGGGGTGAAGTCGACGAACCGCAGCGCGACGAACAACGCGTTGCCGTGGTCGCCGGCCTCGAGCTCGGCGATGAACTCCGGCCAGAGGACCTCGACCAGGACCGCTTCGACGAACCGCGAGGTGCTGCCGTTCTGCGTGACCATCGGGAACACGACCAGGTGGCCGAGCCCGTCGACGCGGTGCTGCTGCGGCTGGAACGCGGTGAGGGAGTCGAGGAAGTCGGGGACGCCGAAGCCCTGCTCCTGCCAGCGAGCGAAGTCGTGCTGCAGCACCTGCAGGAACGCGGCGTCGTGCGGGAAGTGCGGCGCCAGCTCGGCGATCGCCGGCACGATCACCGCGACGTGACCGGCAGCAGCGGCGTGGTCGGACGGTTCGGGGACGGAGCCGTCCCGCGTCTGCAGGGCCTGCAGGGCGACGACCGCACGCTTGAGCCGGAGCCAGGCGGGGTGGGCGGCGATCTCGCGCACCGACAGGTGGTCCTCGACCACCTCGGGCTCTCCGACGATGGCGTCCTGCGAGATCTTCTGGACGAACTGGGACATGTCGAACCTCCCGTCATTGGGGTCGGCCGCGGATCTGCGGACGAGTGGTGCGCGTTACCGGATCGTCTCGAGCCTAGGGAAGTTCGGGGGACGCAAAGTTGCCCATCTCCGGTGGAATCGTGCGTCGTCACGGCGCTCGCGCGGGCATCCACGCGAGCCGCGCACGGAACCGTCGCTCCGCGTGGCTGGGATCTCCGGAAGGGACCGGGGAGTGCTGTCGACTGGCCTCGGGGCAGGGCTGCTGCGCGCGCTGGTCCGCATCGACGGCTCGGCTGCCGTGTGATCGGTACGGTGGTGGCCATGGCCCGATTCACGCCCCCAGCCGCTGACGCGATGCGCGCCCGGCTCCTGCTCGCTGCGCGGGACGAGTTCGCTGCGGTCGGACTGGCCGCCGGCAGGGTCGAACGGATCGGTGCCGCAGCGTCGAGCAACAAGGCGCAGGTCTTCCACTACTTCGGCAGCAAGGAGGGGCTGTTCGACGCGCTCGTCGCCGACACCGCGACCGAGACGTTCGCCGAGGCCCCGCTCGACACCGCCGACCTCGCCGCATGGGCCGGCCGGGTGCACGACTCGTACGTCCGTCGCCCCTGGGCCCAGCGGCTCGCGACGTGGCACCGGCTCGAGCGTGCCGACATCCCGCTCGAGTCCGTCGCGACGAGCTACGCCGACGCGGTGGCCGAGGTCGAGCACGCGCAGCGCGCCGGGGTCCTGCCGCGGGCGTTCCGTCCGGCGGTGCTGCTCGGACTCGTGCTGCACACCGCGGCGTTCTGGAGCGCGACCGCTCCGGAGTACGAGCCGCTGGTGCAGGCCGTGACGCCGCCGCGGCGTCGCCAGGTCGTGGTGGACGCGGTCGCCGCCCTGCTCGGCGGGAAGTCCTGACCGAAGGGGCCGCGAGCACCAGCGTGAGGGCGCTGGGACCGAGCGTGCGGGACGGGGCCGCACCGGGCCTCCTGGCCGCCCCTCAGTCGGCTGCGCCGGCGGCGACCCGCAGCGTCCGCTCCGCGTCGTCGAGGTAGTCGGCGAGCAGCGCCGAGGCGGCGTCCTGGTCGCCACCGCGCAACGCGGACACGATCGCGTCGTTGCGTTCGACGAAGTCGGCGTGGAACGAGGCCGGGTCCGCGGTGGTCAGGAAGGCGAGCCGCATCTCGGCGAGCAGGCCGTCCATCAGGGCGTGGATCCGCTCGCTCGGCACCGCGCGCACGAGCTCGGCGTGGAAGCGGATGTCGGCGGTCCCGACCGCGCCCCAGTCGCCCGCGGACGCTGCTGCCCGGGCGTCGGCGACCGCTGCGGCGGCCTCGGCGAGTGCCGGTGCGTCGGGGGTGCAGGCGCGGACGGCTGCCTCCTCGAGCACCCGCCGAGCCGCGTAGAGATCGGTGACGTCGGCGGCGGAGAGCCGGCGGACGAAGACCCCGCGGTTGAACACGTGCTCGACCAGACGGTCGCGGGCGAGCAGCCGGAAGGCCTCGCGCAGGGTGTTCCGTGAGACCCCGAGCTGGTCGCTCAACCGTTCCTCGGACAGCTGCGCCCCGGGGGAGAACCCGCCCGACGCGATCATGGTGCGCAACCGCGTGGCCGTGGAGTCAGCGCCGCCGACGGTTCGGGTCATGGCACCGATCCTGGCACGGGTGGCGTTTGTGAAGGGCGTGTTACAGACCAGAACCGGCTCTTGCGATTGTTGAACAATGCGGTCCAGACTGTCCCGCATGTTCGTCCTCATCGGCGTCGCCGTCGTCATCGTCGGCTTCGCGCTGCGCATCAACGCGCTCCTCGTCGTCACGGTCGCGGGCATCGTGACCGCGGCCATCGGCGGGATCGGTCCCGTCGGCATCCTCGACGCGTTCGGCAACGGGTTCGCCTCGAGCCGGTCCGTCACGACCTTCGCGCTCGTCCTGCCCGTCATCGGTCTGATCGAGCGCTACGGCCTGCAGGACCAGGCGAAGCGCCTGATCGCGAAGCTCGACAAGCTCACGACGGGTCGTCTGCTCGCCGGGTACCTGGTGATCAGGCAGGTCACCGCTGCGGTCGGCCTGACCAGCATCGGTGGGCCGGCGCAGACGGTGCGTCCGCTGGTCTACCCGATGGCCGAGGGCGCGGCCACCAAGAAGTACGGGCGGATCGACGACCGCATGCGCGAGAAGATCAAGGGCTACTCGGCGTCGTCCGACACCGTCGGTGTGTTCTTCGGCGAGGACGTCTTCGTCGCGGTCGGCTCGATCCTGCTCATCACGACGTTCGTCGACTCGACCTACGGGCTGTCGCTCGAGCCGATCGACCTGGCCCTGTGGGCGATCCCGACGGGCATCGCGGCGCTCATCGTGCACGGCGGACGCCTGCTGCTGTTCGACCGCCGACTCGACAAGATGGCGGCGGACGCCCGTGCCGACGCCCCGACCCTGGGGGCAGCAGCGTGATCACCAGCGAATGGCTCTACTGGCTCATCGGCGCGTTCTTCATCGCCGTCGCCGTCCTGATCGTCACCGACACCGCGCACGCGAAGCGCCTGGGCAACGCGGCGTTCTGGGGCATCCTCGGGCTGTCGTTCTTCACCGGCACCTTCGTCGCCGCCGGCACCGTCCCGGCCTGGACGCTCGGGATCGCCGTCCTCGTGATGGTCGCGCTCGCCGGACTCGGCTTCACCGGCACGACGAGCCGCACCCGGATCGCGAGCATCCCCGGCGCGGGCACGGGTGCCGAGACCGGCCCCGCCGAACCCACCGGCGTGACGCAGAAGGTCACGAATGCCGGTAGCGGCAGCACGAGTGTGCTCGCCACCACCAGCCCGGACGAGCGCGCGGCCTTCGCGACGAAGTACGGCAACCGGCTCTTCATCCCGGCCCTCGTGGTGCCGGTGGTCGCCGTGCTGGTCGCGACGCTCGGCCCGCTCATCTCGTTCGGTGGCGAACCGCTGCTCGCCGAGGGCAGCGCGACCCTGACCGGTCTGGGCATCGGTTCGGTGCTCGCCGTGGTCGTGGCCGTGTTCGTCCTGCGCCCGCCGAGGATCGCCACCCCGATCCGTGAGGGCGGTCGCCTGCTGCAGGCGATCGGCTGGGCGGCGCTGCTGCCGCAGATGCTCTCGACGCTCGGCATCGTCTTCACCCAGGCCGGGGTCGGTGACGCCGTCGGCACGATCATCAAGTCGGTCCTGCCCGACGGCTCGCTGCTCGCCGCCGTGGTCATCTACTGCCTGGGCATGGCCCTGTTCACGATCATCATGGGCAACGCCTTCGCCGCCTTCCCGATCATGACGGCCGCGATCGGCTGGCCCGTCCTGGTGCAGGGCTTCGACGGCAACCCCGCCGCGATCTTCGCGATCGGCATGCTCGCCGGCTTCTGCGGCACGCTCGTCACCCCGATGGCCGCGAACTTCAACCTGGTGCCGGCTGCCCTGCTCGAGATGCGGGACAAGTACGGCCCGATCAAGGCGCAGATCCCCACCGCCGCCATCCTGCTCGTCGTCAACATGGGAGTCATGTACCTTGTCGCATTCTGATGCCGCCCCGATCGACCTGACCCGGGCCGCGTGGGCCGACCGCTTCGCGGCGGTCGCCGCGGACAACACGACCCGCGAGTACCCCTACGCCGCGCACCACGCGACGTCCGGGCCGGACGACCGGGCACTGCCCGTCGAGCTCCACCCCGCCTTCGCCACGTCGTACGACTGGCACTCGTCGGTGCACATGCACTGGCTCGCGGCGCGCCTGGTCGCGCACGGCCTGCCCACCGACCTGGAGGCCCGGCTCACCTCGATCCTGCAGGCGCACCTCACGACGGATCACCTGGCGACCGAGGCGGCCTACCTGCGTGGGACGCCGCACTACGAGCGCCCCTACGGCTGGGCCTGGCTCGCCCGGCTCGGCGCCGAGGTGTCGGCGTCCGAGGTGCCCGCCGTCCGGGCACTGGCGCCGGGCTTCGCGCCCGTCGTCGACGTCCTCGAAGACCTGGTCGTCCGGTGGATCGACGGCGCCGCGCACCCGGTCCGGCACGGCGTGCACTCGAACTCGGCGTTCGGGTTGCTGCTCGTGCTCGAGGCTGCCCGGTCGCTCGACCGTCCGGCCCTGGCGGCAGCCGTCGAGGGGGCTGCGAAGGACTGGTTCGGCGCGGACGCCGGGTGGCCCTTCGCCTGGGAGCGGAGCGGGCACGACTTCCTGTCCGCGGGCCTCGCCGAAGCCGACCTGATGCGGGCGGTGCTGCCCGCCCCGGAGTTCACCACGTGGGCGCGCGGATTCTTCGCCGCGGTGCAGCCGGGCGACGCGGTCCTGCGGTCGACCGTGGTCCGTGACGAGAACGATCCGCAGCAGGTGCACCTGTTCGGGCTCGACCTGTCGCGGGCGGGCTCGGCCCGGCGCATCGCGGACGCACTCCGCGCCGACGGTTCGGACGACTCCGGCCCCGGGATCGCCGACCTGCTCGACGACGCGGCCCATCGGCTGCTGGCCTCCGGGCTCGCGGCGAGCGTGGGCGAGGAGTACTACTCCACCCACTGGCTGGCGAGCTTCGCCTGGGACGCCATGGAGGCCCGGGAGCACGCCGCCCGCTGATCGTCCTCAGGACCGCTGATCGTCTGCGGACACGACGAGGATCCGGAGGTACCTTCGGGGCCATGAGCGATCCGAAGGACGACGAGACCCTCGACGACTTCCGCGAGGCGCAGGACACCGACTACGAACCGGAGCCGACCGTTCTCGACCCCGACGACCTGCCGGTGGTCGACGACGCGGACGACGAACTGCTCCCCGACGACGACCGACCGGTGCCGCTCGACACCGACGACGACACGGTCTGAGCCATCGCGCCGCCGTCGTGCCGCGGTGCCGGTGCCGACGTCGGCGTCAGCACCGGCGTTGGCGTCAGTTTCGGTGTCGGTATCCGCTCAGTCGAGCGGCAGGGTCCGCGCGAAGGTGCGGGTGACCGGAGCGGCGGCGAGGAACGGTGCCATCGCCGGAGCGCCCTCCGGCGTCGCACGCCAGGCCACGTAGGTGTCGTGGTCCTCTGCGGTCGTCCACGACTCGACGACGACCATGCGCGCCGGGTCCTCGTCGTCGACCAGGACCTCGAGCGACTCCAGGCCGTGGAACGACGCGGTCTGTTCGAGCGTCTCGCGGATCGCACCCCGGAGTGCGTCGTCGGGGGCATCGCTCTGGAACTGGACCTCGAGCAGGACGGTCATCGACATGGGGAACCTTTCGTCAGCGGTGTCCAAGCCAACCCCCGACCCCCTGCGCTTGTTCCGGGTCGGTCAGTCGACGATGCGGAACCGGAGCGGATCGCCCGGACGGAGCTGCGCCGCGAGGTCGATCGACGACGGTGTCAGGACCGCGACGACCGGGTAGCCGCCGGTCACCGGGTGGTCGGCGAGGAACAGCACGGGGAAGCCCTCGGGCGGCACCTGCAGTGAACCGGTCTCCACGCCCTCGCTCGGCAGCTCGCGTGCCACGGAGCGGACGAGCGGCGTCTCGGCCGTGGTGCGGACCCCCACGCGGTTGCTGTCCGCACTGACGGAGAAGTCCTGACCGGTCAGGGTCGCACGCCACTCCGGGGTGAACCAGTCGTCGCGCGGTCCGGGCACCACGTCGAGCACGACCGGCTCGTCGGGCCACCGGAGCTCGGGCTGCGGCACCGCGTCGACGATCGGCCACGACACCCGGGCGTCACCGACGGGCAGGACGTCACCGGCGGACAGCGGCGGCGGACCGAGGCGCGCGAGGGAGTCCCACGAGCGACTGCCGAGCACCGGGTCGACCGCGAAGCCACCGAGGACCGCGACGTAGGCGCGCAGGCCCACGGTCGCGGTGCCGATCCGGAGCGTGTCGCCCGGAGCCAGCAGCAGCACCTCGTGTGACGCCGCCCCGCGGACCGACCCGTCCGCCCGCTCGACCTCGACGGGGCAGACCGCGCCGGTGGTGGCCGCGACCACGTACGCGTCGGCGCGCAGCGTGACGGAGCCGAGCAGGGCCTCCAGGACGGCCGCGTCGGGACGGTTGCCGACCAGCCGGTTGGCGAGCGCTGCGGACCCGCGGTCGGCTGCTCCGGCCGCGCCGAGGCCCATGTCGCTGAAGCCCGGGCGCCCGAGGTCCTGCGTGGTCGCGCCGTAGCCGACCTGCACGACGGTCAGCGCGGTCATGCCGCACCCGCCACCACGAAGCGGACGAGCGTGCCGGCGGGGGCGACCGCCGGGGGCGTGCGGTCGAGCGACCACATCGGAACGTCGGTGCGGCCGATGAGCTGCCAGCCGCCGGGGGAGGTCCTCGGGTAGACGGCGCTGAACTCGCCGGCCACCGCGACGGCCCCGCTCGGGACGGCCGTGCGGGCGGTGCTGCGGCGGGGCAGGTCGAGCGGCCGATCGCTGCCGGTCAGGTAGCTGAAGCCGGGTGCGAAGCCGCAGAACGCGCTCGTCCAGAGCTGTCCCGTGTGCCACGCCACGAGCTCGTCCCGCCGCATGCCGGTCAGCTCGGTGACGGTGTCGAGGTCCTCGCCGTCGTAGGTGACGGGGATGACGAGCGGGTCGGCGTCGTGCGCGTCGCGCGTGGCGCTGAGCGGGCTGACCGGGCTGACCTGCGTGAGCTCGGTGCGGAGCCGCCCGGCGTCCGTCGTGGTCGGGTCGAAGCGGAGCAGCAGCGTGCGGGCGCCCGAGACGACCTCGGTCAGCCCCGGCAGGGCAGCCTGCGCGAGCGCGGCGCGGAAGGCGACGACGTCGGCGAGGGAGTCGAACGTGGCGAGGAGTGCGGAGCCGCCCGCGGAGCGGACCTCGGGACCAGTCACGGTGCGAAGGGCGCGATCGTCACGCCGTGCTCGGTCAGCAGCGCTCGGATGGCTCGGGCCATCGCGACCGCGTCGGGGGAGTCGCCGTGGACGCAGACCGAGTCGGCACGCACGGCGATCTCGGACCCGTCGACGGCGGTCGCGACGCCGTCGGTGACCATGCGGAGCACCCGGGCTGCGACCTCGTCCGGGTCGTGCAGCACCGACCCCGGCTGCTTGCGTGACACCAGTGAGCCGTCGGGTTCGTAGGCGCGGTCGGCGAAGGACTCGCTCACCGCGCGGAGCCCGTGCCGCTCGGCCGCCAGCAGCAGCTCCGACCCGGGCAGCGCGAGCACGGCGAGGGACGGGTCGACGTCGGCCACGGCGCGGACGACGGCCTCGGCCTGCACCGGGTCGGCGCAGGCGGTGTTGTACAGGGCGCCGTGCGGCTTGACGTAGGTGACGGCCGTGCCGGCGACGTGCGCAGTGGTGGAAATCGCGCCGAGCTGGTGGACGACGTCGGCGTACAGCTCGTCGGGGGTGACGTGCACGGGTCGGCGGCCGAACCCGATCAGGTCGCGGTAGGCCACGTGTGCCCCGACCGCCACACCACGTCCGGCGGCGGCGCGGGCGGTGGCGAGCATGATCGTCGGGTCGCCGGCGTGGAACCCGCACGCGACGTTGGCGCTCGAGACGACGTCGAGCATCGCGGCGTCGTCGCCCATGGCCCAGGCGCCGAAGCCCTCGCCCAGGTCGCTGTTCAGGTCGATCGTGGTCACGGGCGCTCCCTGTCCTCGCGGGTTGTTGAACAATCTACCGATCGCCCCGGTCCCTGTCATCCGTTGCCTCCGGCTGGACGGCGGTTTCCGAGGTGCGCCACGTACTGTCCGAGTCCTCAGTACCACCGGCGGCAGTGCTGCCGGATCGATCTCTGCACTGGAGCAGCTCATGACCGACAGTGACAACACGCACGACACCCCGAAGAACGACTCCGAGGGCACCGAGAAGCCGGGCGGCCTCGGCGACGACAACACCATCCCGAACAACCCCGACGGCCTGGCCGCGGGCCACACGGGTGACGACTCGCACTTCAACCCGGAAGAGGACGGCGAGCACTAGCGGCCCCTTCCGGCCTGCGGGTCGATGCAGAACGACACCGTCGTTGTCCTCCGACAACGGCGGTGTCGTTCTGCGTCGGCGCCACGTGCGTCCGCACCCGACGAAACATGCGTCACAAAACCTTCCGGCACGAGGTTTCCGGTGCTACAGTCCCGATCACCTAGCAGCACTAGGGATTCGCGGGCGCCGAAGCCCCTGTGACTCAAGGAGGAGTCATGTCGACACCGACGTCGAAGGAAGAACCCACGCGGGGCATCGCCGGGACCGCGTCCCCAGCGGTCACCGCAGCCGCCGGAGCCACCGCCACGGACGCCGCGGCGTCCCGAGCGTTCTCGGTCGAGGGCATCACGCAGTCGGTCAGCACCGTCCGGGTGGGCCGCGGCTACCTCTGGGGCCTCAGCTTCGCCCAGTTCGGCCTGTTCGTCGCCCTGCTCACGCCCGTCTTCGTGAGCATGTCGATCAAGGCGACGGAGCTGAACCCGACGAGCCCCGAGACCGTCGTCGGCTCGGTCCTGCCGTTCGGCGCGCTCGGCGCCCTGTTCGCCAACCCCCTGTTCGGCGCGCTCTCCGACCGCACCCGCACGCGGTGGGGACGTCGCCGCCCCTGGATGGTCGGCGGTGTCGTCGTCTTCGTCGGTTCCCTCGCCTGGCTCGCGTTCTCGCCCGACGTGCTCCAGCTCACCCTGGCCTGGGTGCTGGCGCAGGTCTCCGCCAACGCGGTCCTGTCCACGCTCACGGCGAGCTTCGCCGACAACGTGCCGGAGTTCCAGCGTGGCAAGGCCTCGAGCGTCATCGCGCTGGCACAGAACATCGCGATCCTGGCCGGGCTCTACCTGGCCGTGTACCTGGTCGGCAACCTGCCGGTCCTGTTCATCGCACCGGGCGTCCTGGCGATCATCGCGGTCCTCGTCTACTCGTTCGTCGCCCGTGACGACCTGCCGACGACGCCGGTCAAGCCCTTCAGCTGGATCAACCTGATCAGCTCGTTCTGGACGAACCCGATCAAGCACCGCGACTTCGGGCTCGCGTGGTGGGGCCGTTTCCTCATCACCTTCGGCACGTTCATGTTCACGACGTACCGACTCCTCTACATGCAGGACCGCATCGGACTCCCGCAGGGCGAAGCGGTCGGGGTCGTCGCGTTCGGCGTGCTGCTGTACACGATCGCCCTGCTCGTCAGTGCGGCCGTCTCCGGCTGGGTGTCCGACCGGATCCAGCGTCGCAAGGTCTTCGTCTGGGGTTCGACGGCCATGACCGCCGTCGGCCTGGTGATCCTGGCCCACGTCGACAGCGTCGGCGGGTTCTACTTCGCCGAGATCGTCCTCGGTTTCGCCTTCGGCATCTACGCCGCCATCGACACCGCCCTGATCGTCGACGTGCTGCCCGACCCGGAGCGCCCCGGCAAGGACCTCGGTGTCATCAACATCGCGAACGCCCTGCCGCAGTCGCTCGCCCCCGCCGTCGGTCTGTTCCTGCTCGGCATCGGAGGCGGCCAGAACTACACGCTCATGCTCTGGGGTGCCGGCGTCGCCGTCATCCTCGGTGCCCTCGTGATCCTGCCCATCAAGTCGGTCCGGTGACCGACGCGACCGCCTGGAGGCGCGACCTGCGTCCGCAACGCACGCCGCGCCTCCAGGCGGTCACCTGCACCGCAGGTGACCGCTTCAGCGGGCGCCGTGCTGGCGCAGTGCGACGACGACCTCGTCGAGGAAGTCGTCGACCTGCCCCTGGTCGTACCCCTCGCGGAACTTCGTCGGCTGGAACCGGACCGCTGCGACCTGCTCCGGTGTGAGCGGGTCGACGGGGCGTCGCTGCTCGTACCCGGCCAGGGTGGTCTGGATCCGGTCGAGGAACGCGTCGACCTCGCTCTGGTCGTACCCCTCGCGGAACTTGGTCGGCCGGAACCGCTTGTCCGCCACCTCTCGTGCGAGCATGTCCTCCCCCTTCTGCTGGCGCCTCTCGTAGCCCTGCCATGGTGTCACGGACGGGTTGCCGCGGGTCAGAGCTGCGGTGAGCGCCTGCCGAACAGCGCGTCGAGGAACCGCGAGAACCGCGACTCCGGCTCGTGGGGCGTCTCGATCGAGCGGGTCGGGGAGCGGAACGCCAGGTCGTGCAGCATGTTCCGCTTCGATCCGTCCCAGTTCGCGAACAGGTAGGTCCCGCCGATGAAGGACATGCTCCGGACCGGCGTGCGCTTCCACGAGTCGGCAGCCACGTAGTACCCGGCGTGGCCGGCGCGGATGTGCTGGATCACGGTGTCCACGTCGATGACACCGGTCGGTGTCACGACGGCGGTGATGCCCGTGCGGTCGCGGGCGACGTACTCGATGAGGTGTTCGGTCACGATGGAACTCTTCGTCACGGTGGTGAGGCGCCACGGCAGGGAGCGTGGCGAAGGGGATTCGGAACCGCCGTTGCTTCCGTTTCCAGAGTACGTCCGCGATGGGCGTGCCGTTCCCGGATGTCCGCCGTTCGCAGGCGGATGAGCGTTCAGTGGATGGCGGTCCCGGTGGCCCACTCCGCGATGTGTTCGATCGCGTCGTCGAAGTCCCGCGTGCCGGGTCGGTTGAGGAACGCGTGACGGCTGTCCGGCAGGACGTGTCGTTCGACCTCGCTGCCCGCGGCCTCGAGCTCGTCCGCGAAGCGTTCGCCCGAGGCGCGCATCACGTCCCGCTCGGCGTCGATCACCAGGGTTCGGGGGAACCTGCCGAGGTCGTCGGACGCCGGGTAGACCGCCGTGGGGTGGCCACCCGCGTACGCCCGGTTGCTCAGGTCGAGCAGGAGCGGCGCGTGCGTGAGACGCCGGTGTCCTCGGACGAGTCGCTGCACCGTCCGGTCACGGGGGAGCCGGGCGTGGAAGAACCCGTAGGTCAGCACGAGGCCGGCCAGTGGCGGGGCGGTCGCGACCGCGGACGCCGCCAGGCACGCACCGGCGCTCGCCCCGCCGAGCAGCAGGCCGGACGGTGCCTTGTCGTGCAGGTGGTGGAGGACAGTGACGATCTCGTCCCGCGCGTGGGGTGCCCGTCGTCGCCCACGTGGTCCACCCCGGCCGAGCCAGGGCAGTCCGGGCAGCGGTCCGAGGCGATAGTCCACGGTCACGACCGGCAGGCCGCGCTCGGCGAGTGCCCGTGCGACGGCGTCGGACTCCGGCAGCTCGAGGTCGCCGCGGAAGAAGCCGCCGCCGTGCACCCAGACCAGGGTCGGGGTTCCCGTGCCCCCGCTCCGGTCCAGGGGCCGGTAGCGCCTGATGGGGACCGGCCCGTGTGGTCCGTCGATCCGTTCATCGGCGACCTCGATCGTGTCCTGGTGCTTCCCCCGCATGGGAGCAGTGTCGCAGCACGCCGCACCACCGCAACCTTCACCTGGGACGACGAGACCGGCCGGGTCGAGATGACGGGCGACACCCCGCCCGCTCAGTGATGGTCGGCCGGCGCGGAAGGCACACCGAGTTCCCGCTGCAGCGTGCGGAGGACCCGCACGAGGGTGTCGAGCTTGTCCGGTCCGGCCTCGAACCCACGTCCGAGGGCAGACCGCGGCTGCACGACCACGTCGTCACCGTCGGTCGTGGTGATCCAGACGCCGAAGTCGGCACGCTGGCCGCGGGACTCCCTCGTCGCGATGGAGAACCGCCGGATGCGTGCCCACGGCAGGTCGAACACCGGCGCGTCCCGTGACGGTGCCCACGCGTGCAGGCCGAACTCGTCGACGGTCCAGACCTCCGGGCGGGGCTTCGGGAAGTCGTCGGAGGTGCGCAAGCCGGACGTCAGCACGGGCAGGTGGAACCGAGGTGCCCGGCCCGCTCCGATGCGCGCGAGCGTCCGGCGGTCGCCTCGCCCGGCGGACAGCGTCGACGCGGCCAGCAGCAGCCCGAACCCCGTGACCACGATCGGCCACAGCACGAACGACCCCTGCGTCCGGGCACTGTCGATGCCGCGCAGGAAGTCCGGGAACGCGAACTCGGCGACGAGCGCGGCGAGCCCCACCGCCGTGGTGACGACCGCCGCGAGCAGCACCGGCCCCCGCTTCGGCATCTCCCCGTCGCGCAGCCGCTGCACCCACCGTTCCCCGGAGTACTCCACCGTGCCATCCTGCCCGTCGCGGTCACCGATCGGCCGCGGGCGCGACATGCTGTTCACATGCAGTCCGTCCGTGCCGCCGCACCCGGTGTCGCCCTCGCCGTGGCGATCGGCATCGTCGCCACCCTCGTCGGGCGGGTCGTCCCGGTGGTCGGCGGTCCCGTCCCCGCCGTCCTGATCGGTGCCGTCGTGGGGTGGCTCGTCCGGCGTCGCACCGGTGGCACGCTCGCCGCGCTGGCTCCCGGTGTGAAGTTCTCGTCCAGCCGGGTCCTGCAGTTCGCGGTGGTCCTGCTCGGCGCGCAGCTGTCCATCGGCGAGGTCCTGCGCATCGGCGGTGAGACCCTGCCGGTGATGCTCGCGACGCTCGTCGTCTGCCTGGTGGCCGCGTGGGGGATCGGCCGACTGCTCCGGGTCTCGGGCGCACTCCGCACCCTGATCGGCGTCGGGACCGGCATCTGCGGTGCCTCGGCGATCGCCGCCGTGACACCCGTCATCGGCGCGGTCAGTGCGGACGTCGCCTACGCGATGTCGACGATCTTCCTCTGCAACATCGCCGCCGTCTTCGCCTTCCCGCTGCTCGGGCATGCTCTGGGCCTCAGTCAGCACGCCTTCGGCGTCTTCGCGGGCACCGCCGTGAACGACACGTCGTCCGTCGTCGCCACGGCGACGGTCTACGGCCGCCAGGCGACCGACACCGCGGTCGTCGTGAAGCTGGTGCGCACCCTGATGATCATCCCGATCGTCATCGGGCTGGCCGGACTGGAGGCCCGCCGCGCCTCCCGCGAGCAGCTCGCCCCCGCCTCGGGGCCGGGTCGCGGGTTCCGGGTGTTCCGGTTGGTGCCGTGGTTCCTGATCGGGTTCCTCGTGGTGGTGCTGCTCCGGACGGTCGGGGTCCTGCCCGCGTCCGTGGCGCCGGGGTTCGCGACGGCAGCCTCGTTCCTCATCACGGTGGCGCTCGCCGCGATCGGTTGCTCGACGGACTTCGCGGCACTCCGCCGCGCCGGGTTCCGGCCGATGCTGCTCGGCATCGCGCTCTGGGTCCTGGTGGCGGGGACGAGCCTGGGGGCGCAGGCGGTCTTCGGCCTGCTGTAGGGGTTGCCGGCACCGGACCTATCGTTTATCGTTGCATCGAAATTCGATGGTATCGATGATCGACAGGGACGCAGTCATGACCACACCCGTCTACGAACCGCCCCGCGGGCGGAACTCCTACCTGGCCTACGTCGTCTCGTGCGCGATCGGCATCGCGATCGTCGTGTGGCGGTACGTCGACCTGCTCGTCCACTCGATCACCTCGGGCACGGTGGCGGTGCCGATCCGGATCCGTGAGACCAGTGCCGTCCCGCAGCCTCCGGGCGGTGCGACCGTGACGTCCGACCAGCTCGTGCTCCGGGCGCCGATCGCCGACGTGCCGGGTGGTGCGATCGGGTACATCCGCATCGGCGACGCCCTGGAGGTCCTGCTCGTCAGCGCCCTCATCGCCCTGGTCGCGGCGGTGGCCTGGAAGATCTCGCGCGGCGGACTCTTCGACCGCTCGACCACGCGGATCCTCGACTGGCTCGTCGGCGCGGTGCTGGCCGCCGGGTTCCTGCCGTCGTTCGTCCGCCGCATGGGGTGGAACTGGGTGGTGTCGGGCCTCGGCTGGGACGGGTACCTGCCCACGCCGGTGGTGGACCACCAGTTCCTGCCCGTGTACCTCGGCCTGCTCGTCGTCGTCTGCTTCCGGTTCGCGCTCACCGCCTCGCAGCGGATGGTGCGGGACCAGGCCGGGCTGGTCTGATGCCCCCGGAACAGGAGGACGGCCACGCGGTCGTCTGTCACCTCGACGACCTGCTCGCCGAGCGGGGGATGACCCTGACCGAGCTCGCCGACCGCGTCGGCGTGACCGTCGTCAACCTCTCGGTGCTCAAGAACAACCGGGCTCGCGCGATCCGGTTCTCCACCCTCACCCGACTGTGCGAGGTGCTCGGCTGCCAGCCGGGCGACGTCTTCTCGGTGCGCACGGATTGACGACGGAAGGCCCGCCCGACGTGAGCTGATCTGCTCACGCTGGGCGGGCCTCCTGGCCGTACCTGACGGATCTGCCGGCGTCAGCCGCGCAGCGCCTCGGACAGCTTCACGCGACTGCCGGTGCGGAGCAGCGCGTTCTCGTAGACGCGGGCGCCGATGACCACGACCGCGACGACCGAAGCGGCGACGATGACGAGCGACAGGATCGGCTCCCACCACTCGGCGGTCCCCAGGAAGATCCGCATGGGCATGCCGATCGGGGCGCTGAACGGCACGTACGACATGATGCCGAGGATCGTCGGGTTGTCGTAGGCGACGATGATCAGGAAGTACGGGATCATCACGAGCATCATCACCGGGGTGGTGACGCTGCCGACGTCCTCCTGGCGGGAGACGAGTACGGCCGCCGCGGCGAACAGCGACGCCAGGAGCACGAACCCGATCGCGAAGAAGCCGATGAACCACAGGATGCTCGGGCCGAGCATCGCGAACATGTTGTCCTGCCCGGTCACCGCCAGCGTGACGATGGCGGCGACGGCCACCGCGACGATCTGCGCGAAGGCCATGATGCTGTTGCCGAGCACCTTGCCGGCGAGCAGCGCCCGGGCCGGGATCGCGGACATCAGGATCTCGACCACCCGTGTCGACTTCTCCTCGACGACACTCTGCGCGATCGACTGGCCGAACGTCACCGCCGACGCGAAGTACACGACGCCGAACGCGATGGCGATGAGGTAGACCAGGCCACCCGGCAGTGCGTCCGGGTCGAGCAACTCGATGCGCGGGGTGACGCTCAACGCCGAGACGACCTCGGACGGGGCCTCGTCGAGTCCGACGACCTTGTAGCCGAGCGGGTCGTCCGACGGCACGATCGCCGCGTCGACGTCACCCTTGGTCACGAGCCGTTCGGCGTCGTCGACCGATGCCGACTCCGTGACGTCGAGCCCACTGGTGGTCGGCAGCGAGACGCCGGCGACGACGGCGACCGGGGTGGTGTCGTCGGCGGTGGCCTTGCTCACGATCCCGCCGACGACGATCGACGCGACGACCATGCCGATCAGGATGAGCGCCGAGACCACGAAGGCCTTGCTGCGGATGCGTGCCTGGATCTCACGTGCGGAGACGAGCCGCACGGCCTGCACGAAGGAGTTGTTCATCGGACGACCTCCCGGAAGACCTCGCTGAGCCGCGGCACCCGCGGCGAGAACGACCCGACGGCGCCGTGCTGGACAGCACGCTGCAGGACACGCTGGGCGGTGGTGGCGTCGGCTTCGAAGACCGCGTACCCGCCGTCGAACTCCCGCACGGCCACACCCGGCTCGTCGCGGAGCCAGGCGACGTCCCCGTCGACCAGCAGCTCCCACGCGGCGGGGCCGGCCTGCTTGCGGAGCTCCTCCTGCGGACCGGCGGCGCGGATCGTGCCACCGGCGATGACGACGACGTCGTCGCAGAGCCGTTCGACCACGTCGAGCTGGTGGCTCGAGAACAGCACCGGGACGCCCCGGGCCGCGGTCTCGCGCAGGACCCCGAGCACGGTGTCGACGGCCATCGGGTCGAGGCCCGAGAACGGCTCGTCGAGCACGAGCACCTCGGGGTCGTGTGCCAGCGCGGCGGCGATCTGCACGCGCTGCTGGTTGCCGAGCGAGAGCTTCTCGACGGGGTCGCCGGCGTGTGTGGTGAGTTCGAGACGTTCGAGCAGTTCGCCGGTGCGGGTCGTCGCCGCGCGCTTGTCGACGCCGTGCAACCGGGCCAGGTAGGTGATCTGCTCGGCCACCGGCATCTTCGGGTACAGGCCGCGTTCCTCGGGCATGTAGCCGAAGCGGCGGCGGTCGGCGGGGCGGACAGCGGTGCCGTCGATCGAGACCGAGCCGGCGTCGGCCTGGAGCACGCCGAGCATGATGCGCATGGTGGTGGTCTTGCCGGCACCGTTGCCGCCGACGAAGCCGGTGAGGCGGCCGCTGCCGACCGTGAACCCCACGTCGTCGAGCACCCGGCGGTCACCGAAGTGCTTGGTCACCCCTTCGATGGTGAGCATGTCGTTCCCCTTCGTCGCGACGCTGGTCGTCGCTGCGTCCGACGCTATTGGCCGGGAGGCACGCCCCGCCTCCGCCGCCAGGCGGGACTTGGTCCGGCGGTCGGCTCCACCGCGTGGGGGAGGACCGCGCGTCGACCCGGCTCGGCACGGTGCGCGCTTGGTGCAGATCGGCACGGTGCGGCCCTGTTCGGCTCGTGCGGGTTTGGTCGCTCGGTGCGTCGTACTGGCGGCGCACGGTGCGATCAACGCCGCACTGGCTGAGCGACCCTGCACGGTGCGGGCTGGGTGCGGGTCAGCACGGTGCGGGCTTGTTCGGCTCGTGCGGGTTCGACCCGGCTCGGTCAGCCGGCGACGCCGTGCTCGAACGCCCAGACGACGGCCTGGATGCGGTCGCGCAGTGCGAGCTTCTGCAGCACGTTCGACACGTGGGTCTTCACGGTGGCGTCACCGACGTAGAGCTCGGCGGCGATCTCCGCGTTGCTCAGGCCACGGGCGAGGAGTCGCAGCACCTCGGTCTCCCGCTCGGTGAGCCCGGCGGCGGCGAGCGCGTCCTCGCCCGTCGTCGAAGGTGTCGCGGTCGTGGTGGTCGCCGAGGGCTGCGCCGCAGCCGACGCCGTCGCCCGGCTGATCACCCGGCGTGTGACGTCCGGCGCGAGCAGGGCGTCCCCGGCTGCGACGGTCCGGACCGCGTCGATCAGCCGCTCGGGGGAGGCGTTCTTCAGCAGGAACCCGCTCGCTCCCGCCTCGAGCGCCTGGAACAGCGCGTCGTCGCTGTCGAACGTCGTGAGGATGAGCACCGCCGGCGGGGCCGGCAGCGCCGCGATCCGTCGCGCGGCCTCGAGTCCGTCGACGCCCGGCATCTGCACGTCGAGGCAGACCACGTCCGGGTTCAGCTCCTGCACGGCCTCGACCGCCCGCGCGCCGTCCGAGGCTTCGCCGACCACCCGGAACCCGGGCTCGGACTCCAGGATCACGCGGAACCCGGCGCGGACGAGCTCCTGGTCGTCGGCCAGCACGATGGTCAGGTCGGTCGTGCCGTTCACGTCGTCGGCAGCCATGCGCGCACCAGGTAGCCTCCTCGGGCTCGTGGCCCGATCTCGATCCGTCCGTCCACGGCGGCGACGCGTTCCCGCATCCCGACGTGTCCGAGCCCGCTGCCGGAGGTGCTCCGGGCGGCACGGGCACCGAGCCCGTCGTCCGCGACCTCCACCTCGACGCCGCCGTCCAGGTACCGCAGCCGGACGTCGGCGCGGGCGGTCGGGCCGGCGTGCTTGAGGATGTTCGTCACGGCTTCCTGCACGATCCGGTACGCCACCGCGGCCACCGTCGGCGGCACCGGGCGCACGTCGCCCACGACGACGTACTCGGCGGGGTGGCCGGCCACCCGGGCGGACTGGGCCAGCTCGGCGATCCGGGTGATGCCCTCGGTGCTCGGGCCGTCGCCACCGGCCGCCCCCAGGCCGTCCGCGTCGTCGTCGGAGCGCAGGGTGCCGAGCATCCGCCGGAGTTCCTCCACCGCGGTGCGGGCGCTCTCCTCGACCACCCCGAGCGAGGCGGTGGCCTGCGCGGGGTCGCGGTCGATCGCGCGCCGTGCAGCACCCGCCTGCACGCCCATCAGCGAGACGTGGTGGGCGACGACGTCGTGCAGCTCGCGGGCGATCCGCACCCGCTCGATCGTGACGGCCTGTGCCGCGGACCGCTCCCGCTCGGCGGCGAGTTCGGCGGTGCGTTCCGCGAGCTCGTGTCGTGCGACCGCGGAGGCCCAGGCCCGGTTGCCGGCGTACCAGGCGGCGCCGAAGTAGATGACGTTGATGACGATGTTGAGCAGCGAGATCGCGACGTAGGGCGCCACAGGGGAGTCAGTGTCGTTCGGCAGAGCGTTCGGTGACGCCCACCCGAACGAGATCGCGACGAACAGCCACGCGAACATGCCGCCGATGACGACCCAGCGCACCGCTTCGGCCCGCACCCGGTCAGAACACCACGCACCCACCGTATACAACGCGATGAACAGTGTGACGTTGGTGAGGAACAGCTCTGGGACGTGAAGGAGTTGTGTGCCCGCGAACGCTGCTGCGGACGCGACGGCTGCGGTCATCGGGAACCGACGGCGGAACGCGATCGGTGCGGCATTCGCGGCGACCATGAGCACCGAGAGCCACCAGGGTGCTTGGTCGTCGCCGTAGGCACCGGCCGCGCCGGACAGGGTCGTGGTGAGCGCGAGCGCCGCGGCGAAGCCGACCGCGAGGACTGCGTCGCTGCGCAGCTCGGTCGGGCCGACGGGTAACCGTCTCCATTGCTCTGCCCCCACGGTCGACACGCTAGCGGACCGCGGCGACTGCTTCCGCCCGTTCGTGACATTCGTCACTACACCCAGCCGGTCGTGGACGACAGACTCCCGTTGGGGTCACGACAACCAAACAGAAAAGGGGTGACGCGTGAAGGACGATCGCGTCTTGCACATGGTCGCACAGCGGCTGGCCACGATGCCCGCGCCGGACACCAGCCGGGCGGTCATCGACGTCGAGCGGAACCATCCGGTCCTCGGCACACCGGCGATCGCCTTCTGGGGCGGCGCCACACTCGTCGCGGCGTTCTACGACGCAGGAAGGCAGGCAGGCTGATGTCCGTCCAGATGAAGATCACCGAGATCCTCGACGAGACCGAGTGGGACACGGACAACGCGTCCATCGAGCCGACCCCTCGGCGGCCGGAACTCGGTCTCCCGGCCGTCGTCGCGACGCTCGGCGTCGCGAACGCACTGGTGGCGGCCTACAACAAGGGCAAGGCCGACTGCGGCGGTTGACGTTCGTCGTCCAGGGCGACCCCGATCGGTCAGGGTCGCCTTGGACGATCACGGCACCGGTTTCGAGCGGATGTGTCGGTCGGGGTCGAGTATTTGACGTTCATGAACAGTAAAGGTGAAATCGAGACTCATGTCAAGGCTTCCATCGTCACGACTGCCGAGGACCGTTGCTCCCCGGGCGACCGAACGGACCATCGGCTCGACGCTGTACCGATCCGAGGTGATCGGAGCGGTCCCCGCACTGCTCGCCAGTGCTGAGACTCTCTACAACTCGGCCCGTCGAGCGCCGATGCTCACGGACTGGAGCATCTCCCGCCAGACCTATGCCGGAGCCCCGCGGATCGTGCGGGCCGGCCTCGACCTGGTCGCTCGGGACCGTGTCAACACGGCGATGCACGTCGTCAGGGTGGTCTCGAACGCGACGTTGCTCGTGGCTCCGCCGAAGTGGCGGCTCGTCAGGGCTGCTGCGAGTCTCGCCAGTGGCCTGAGCACGGCGCTTCTCTCGCCGCGCGAGCGGTACGGGAGCGACGGCGCTGACCAGGCCACCGCCGTGGTGCAGATCAGTAACGGCGTGGCACGCCTCGGACAGACGAGACCACGGGTCACCGACGCGGCCGTCTGGAACGTCTCGCTCCAGTCCTGCCTGTCGTACACCGCAGCCGGCTGGATCAAGCTCGCAGGTGGGTCCTGGCGGGACGGCAGCGCCGTCGCCGACATCCTGCGGACTCGTGCTTACGGGAACGAGCGCATGTGGCGACTGCTGGACCGGCATCCGGCCATCGGACGCGCGATGACCTGGACAGTCCTCGGCTTCGAGTGTGCCTTTCCGGTGGTCTACGTCCTCCCACCAGCTGCCGTCCGAGGCCTCATGGCTGGTGCCCTGGGCTTCCACCTCGTCAACGGACACGCCATGGGGCTGTGGCGCTTCGTGTTCGCGTTCGCCAGCATGCACCCGCACCTGACGGCCACCACCAAGGACCGGCGCACGGGGATGTCGACGGCCACTCCCGTGATGGCGGTCGTAGCGACCGGTGGTGCGATGACCGTGTCGGTGATCGCATCGATCCTCCGCCGTCAGCGGGTGCGGAACCAGACCACTATGCAGGTGGACACCGGCGCGCGGCTCGGAGTCGAAGTGGCGCCGGGCGACGACTCCAAGCCGATCGTCGTGTTCGAGAGTGGGCTCCTCGGGCTGCCGGAGCACTACGCCTGGCTCCGCCGATCGCTCCACGAGGCCGGGTACGCCACCGTCGCGTACTGCCGTCCGGGCTACGGAGCAAGCGGTGATGCTGACGGCGGGGACGTGTCCGTGTCACGAGCAGCCATGAACCTCGCTGCCCTGGTTCGCTCCGTCCGCTCGGACCATCCAGGCGTTGTCCTCGTCGGGCACTCCCTCGGCGGCGAGATCGTGCGGCGGGTCGCCCAGACGACGGATGCGATCGCAGGTGTGGTCTACCTCGATCCCACGCACCCGGATCAGCTGAGTCGTTCCGAAGCGCAGCGAGCGACCGTTCGCGACTTCTCCGACAACCTCGCGTCGTTCGACTTCTCGACCCGGTTGTCCCTCGGGACCTTCCTCACCGTCCCTGCGTGGATTCGCACGCTCCCGTCCGACGCTCAGGCGCGGGCTGCCGACCAATTCCGGGACGGCCGGCTCTGGCGCGCTGGTCGGAAGGAATGGACTGCCATGCGCCAGGACCTCGCGCAGGGTGCCGCGGTGGGGCCGAATCCATCGGTTGCGGCGCTGCTGGTGAGCGCAGGGCGGACGCTCCAAGGTGATCCGGACATCCTCGCTCTGCATAACGAGATCATCGACGCTCATGCCGGACACACCCTCGTGCGGAACGTGGTCATCGACGACGTGACACATGACTCGATGTTGACGAACCCCGACCATGCAGCGCGACTCGCGCAGACGCTCCGTACGTTCCTCGACGACCTAGAACCAAGCGCCGCGCACTCCGTGGTGCGCGGCGGTGGAGCGCGATCTGGTTCCGAGTTCCGTCCGGAGTCGCACGAGGAGGCAGTCGTATGATCGCCCCGATGGCGTTCGGGGCGCATCTCGCCGCGACGGTCTTCACGCAGCTTCCCGGCAACGGGTTCGGTCGAGTCCGCGAAGTCGACTTGTTCGCACTCGTACCGAGTTGGAGGTTCTTCGCGCCCAAGCCCGCCACGACCGACTACCACCTCTTCGCGCGCGGCCTCGACGCCGGAGTAACGACGACCGGCTGGATCGACCTCCACCCGCCGGTGGATCGGACGTTGCGGCACGCGGTCTGGTTTCCCGAGCACCGGGTGCAGAAGGCGGTCTTCGACGTCATGACCGATCTGCTCAGTGTGTTCCGCTCTGTGGATGGGCTCTCGGTCAACGAGCAACCGCCCTATCGAGTGCTCGAGGGCTACGTGCGACGTCTCGCGGCTGCTCGTCCCGAACTCGCGGCGTCCGACGATGTCCAGTTCTGCATCGCCACGAGTACGGGATTCGATGAGTCCATCGACCCCGCGGTGCTGTTCGTGTCTCGGCGGATACCCGTTACCGAGCCTGCCGACTCTGCAGCGGTGCGCGCATGACGGACGTGACCGACTACGGGGCGCAGTTCGCGGACATCTACGACGACCTCATCCCGCGAGTGTCGTTCACGGACGAAATGGTGCGGTGGGTGCTCGCGCTCGTCGACGAGGCGGCTCCGTCTGTGCTCGAGTTGGGTGTCGGGACCGGACGCGTGCTCGTGCCGCTCGCTCGAGTCCTCCGCGGGCGCGGTTCGAATGCCTCGCTGGTCGGGGTCGATGCGTCCCCCGAGATGCTTGCGCGTCTCGACGCCACCGCACTCGGCCTGGACGTGTGCGCCGTCACTGCCGACATCCGGGTGTTCCGGACCGAGGAACGGTTCGACATGGTGCTCTGTGTCTGCAACACCATCGGGATGAGCATTGACCCCGGTGCAGAGGCCGAGGTGTTCCTGACGGCCGCAGCCGCGCTGCGGCCGGGCGGAGTGCTGGTCGTCGAGACACAGAACGCAGAACTCGTCCGCGGGTTCTTCGGCCCGGATGGCCCGGGCGCCGTCTTCGCGCCGTACCCCGGGCGCACACGTGGCCTGGTCTCGTTCGGCTCGGTCGTCGATGACGTCTTCCACGCCGATCAGGTCTGGATTGACGGAGACCGCGTGGTCCGACGAAGCGAATCGGTCCGCCTGTCCGACGTAGCCGACCTGATTCGGTGGGCAGATGCTGCAGGGCTGCGACTCGAGGGCCACTACACCGATCTCAGCGGACAGCCGGCGGACCGGCCGTCCGTCCACGACGTCCTCGTGTTCCGGGCCCACTGACCCCACCGGCCGAGGGCGAGGGGCCGAGTCAACCGGCTCGGCCCCGCCACCCGTCCGGCGCTTCGTGCCGGACACCGACCCACCGAACCCAAGGAGAACACGATGACCCTTATCGAGAGCATCACCGAGCAGGCCAGCGTTCACGAAGCGCGAACCTCCCGAGACCGCGCAGCGTTGGTCGACTCGTCCGCCGACGTCGTGATGGGAACCCCGACGTTCTTCTTGGCCGGTGTCGGCGTTGCGCAGCTGATCGTCACCACGCTCGACTGAGCAAGCCACGACCGGGCGGTCCCAGTGGGGCCGTCCGGTTGCGCATTCGCTGTGCTGTCTCAGGTGGAATGCGATTCTGCGATGGTCCGCAGCACTGTCAGATGACGCTCGAAGGCAACGCGCCCGTTATCTGTGATCGCAAGCCAGCTCCGTGTACTGCGTCCGACCCGCAACCGACGAACCGTGACGAAGTCGGCGTCCCGGAGGACGGTGGCGGCCTGCGACAGCGTGGAGTCACTGACTTCGAGGGCATCGCGGACTGCCCTGAACTCGGCTTCGTCAACCGTGCGGAGCAGAGCCAGCAGCGAGAATCGAACCGGTGAGTGCACCCGGTCGTCAAGCTCGTGCCTTGGATGCGGGCCCGGTGTCATCGTCGACGCGGCCGGGCGAGCACCGCAGCCACGATCAGGGGTGCGGCAACGACCAACGACGTCGCGCCCCAGGCCGCCACCGAAGCGGTGCCATCGAGGCCTCGCAGTACCGCGGCTTCGAGCGGTGCGACAGCGAGCAGGTACAGGATGCCGGTGGTCGCCCAGGCCGCTGTCATGAGCTTGTTGCCGCCTCGTGGCACCACGCGCCGAGTGGCGGCCACGAGCCAGAGTGTGACGACGATCGCTGCTGCGACCACGAGGCTGAGGAGCCGGGGGGTGCCCAGTCCTTCGACGAAGAATACGAACGCAGCAACGACCACTGCACTGCACAGGAACACGGGGGACTGCCAGCCGCGGCCGTGTCCGAGGCGGGCTTCGGGTCCAGAGGGTCGATCAAGAGCGCTCATGTTCATAGATCCTAAACGTGTATTCGGGTCACGACCTGATGTCCCAGCGGAACACCAGCTTCGCGACGAACCCGCCGAGTGCCACCCAGCCAAACGTGGGCAGCAGGAACAGCCAAGTCGCCCCGAGGTCCCCGGTCCACGACGCCTCGGCGAGCAGTGCGATTCCTCCACCGGGGAGCCAGCCGGCGATCGGTTGGTCCGACATGAGCGCCCAAACGGCCACGACGATGGTGCCCATGAACACCGGGAGGCACGTGTACTGCGCGCTCTCCGGCGAACCGGTCACTCCCGCAGTGGCCATCGCGAGGGCAATGAACATCGCCTCGGCGGCGATGACCGTGAGGCCGAGCAACCACGGGTGCGTGAGCGGATCGCCCGTGGTGGCGCCCAGCACGATCAAGACGATCGCGAGCTGGACGAGGTTGACGACCACGATGGGGAGCGTCATCCCGAGCAGGATTTGCACATCGGACGGCACGGTGCTCCGGAGGCGCTTCAAGAAGTGTGTCTGCCGTCTTGCCGCAAGCGTCGTGGTGGACACGGAGTAAGTGCCCATCGCGCTGAGACCGACCACGATGCACGCACTCGCGTACGCGGCTGAGCCGTTGCGCGCTCCGGAGAGCACGAAGAATGCGCCGAATGCGATCGGCAGGAGCACTGCACTCGCGAGGACGGTCCGGTTCCTGAGCAACATGAGGAGCTCGGCACGGGCGATGGCGGTCACTGGACGGTCTCCGTCCCGGTCTGGTCCCGGCCGAGCCGGTCGAAAACGGCCTCGAGCCGTGGTGCGGCCGTCGTGAGGTCCGCGACGCTTGCGCCGGTCCGATCTGACCATGCGAAGACCGCTCGCACGGTCGACTGAACGTCGCTGGTCCGGATCGTCATGCGGCCGTCGTGATCGCGGACGGCGTCGAGGTCGGTGATCGCGGATCCGGAATCTGTCCGGAACGAGACGGCGCCGATCTCTCGAGCGAGGATCTCGCTTGCGCTGCCGTCTGAGACGATCCTGCCTGCGTGCATGAGAACGATGCGGTCAGCGTGCCGTTCTGCTTCTTCGAGATAGTGAGTGGAGACCACGACCGTCGTGCCCTGTGCACGGAGGCTGTCGATGTGCGCCCAGATCCCGGACCGTGCCGTCGGGTCCAGACCGGTCGTCGGTTCATCGAGGAGCAGGAGCTCCGGTTCTCCCCACACGGCAGCGGCGAGGTCGAGTCGTCGGCGCTCTCCGCCGGAGAGCGACTTCACCGGACGACGAGCATGGTCGGTCAGGCCGACGAGGTCTAGCACACGGCCCAGCTCGTCGTGTCTACCGGAGACCTCGCCGAGTACTCGGAGGCACTGCGTGACTGAGAGGTCCGGGGATGTGCCGCCTTCTTGGAGCACGACGCCCGTCCGGCGGTGCACCTGCCGGCGGTCCCGAGGGTCGAGGCCGAACACCCGGACCGATCCCTGCTCCGGGGTGGTGTGGCCTTCAAGGATGTCGAACAAGGTCGACTTCCCTGCTCCGTTCGTGCCGAGCACGGCTGTCACTTGGCCGGCGGGGACGTCGAGATCGACGTGGCAGAGCACCTGGTTGCCGCCGAAGCGATGGTTGACGCCCCGGGCCTCGATGACGTGGTCCAGTGCAACAGGATGCATGGAGTCAGTCTGTGGTTTGAAGGTGCTCTGGCACAGTGACAGACAGCAGCATCGCGCATGACAATTGTCAGGTCTCGACGCTAGGCTCGGAGGGAGTTGTACTACAAATGTCAGATATCGGGGGATGTCCATGGGGAGAG
This sequence comes from Curtobacterium sp. WHRI 8282, assembly GCF_040223925.2. Taxonomy (NCBI): domain Bacteria; kingdom Bacillati; phylum Actinomycetota; class Actinomycetes; order Micrococcales; family Microbacteriaceae; genus Curtobacterium; species Curtobacterium sp. WHRI 8282. The sequence continues at coordinate 93,486 of NZ_JBEHCD020000001.1, read as the reverse complement.
ATGCTGTGCGGCAGGGTGGACGAGTGGCAATGGGGCCGCCGTGTGCGGACCCACTGAGACGACTGCACCGCTACACGACGCTCAGCCTCGTCGCTGCATTGGCACTGACCGCCGTTTCGCTGGCACCGCGAGTCGAGGACGTCACCGTGCGGGCGATCTTCCTGGTCGGCGCGGCCGTCGCCTCGCTGCTCGCAGTCTGGTGGGACCGCCGCGCTCCGAGCGCGATCTTCGCCAGCGGCGTGGTGTTGACCGCTCCGCTCTGGGCTGTCGGGGCGCTCGCCGGAGAGGGCCTAACGGTCGTTCCGGTCGCACTGGTCCTCGCGTTCCGTACGCCCCACGTCCGTCGAGTGATCGTCCACGTGGCGGTGCTGGTGACGGCGCTGATTGCCGTGCCGACCGTTGTCGCGTCGGCTGATCATGACGGCGGTGCCTTCTTCGACATCGCGGTAATCGCGTTCCTCGGCTTCGGCGCCGCCTACGGGGTCGTGCTCCTCAATGGCTACGCCTGGCGCCTTGCCTCGGGTATCGCCGCGGCGGGACGGGCGGAAGCCGAGCTCGCTGTCCTCCGAGAGCGTGTCCGGTTCGCGAGTGACCTCCACGACGTCCAGGGACACAGCCTCCACGTGCTCCGGATGCGCCTCGCCACGGCTGAGGTACTCCTCGAGCGTGATGGCCGGGCGGCTGCGGACGAGCTCCGCGCGGCGTCCGAACTCGTCGAGGACTCGATCCGAATAGGTCGCTCGCTTGCATTCGGGGAGCGCGAAGTCGTGCTCGAACAGGAGGTGACGAACGCAGTGAACCTCTTCGACGCCGCCGCCATCCGATGCGAAGTCGATGCTCGCGGTACCGTGCCGCCGGAACGGAACAGGCTCTTCGGTCAGCTGGTGCGAGAGAGCGCAACGAACATTCTGCGTCATGCGCAGGCGACGTGGGTGCGGATCGAGATCACCTCCGACAGTGTGCTGGTCGAGAATGACGGCGTGTGTCGGCCGGCTGCTGCGCCGCGAGGACTCGCGACGCTCGGTGGGCGATTCCGAGCCGATGGCGGTTCGTTCTCGAGTGGCGTCGTCGACGACGTGTTTCGAGTCCGGGGTTTCGTCGCATGACGACTGTGCTCGTCGCCGAGGACGAAGCGCTCCTGCGTGCGGCGCTCGTGTCGTTCATCGGGCACGCAGAAGGGGTCGACGTGGTCGCCGAGTGCGCGAACGGAGCCGAGGCAGTCGCCGCGCACGCGCGTGTCTCACCGGACGTCGTCGTGCTCGACCTCGAGATGCCGGTCCTCGATGGGCTCGGTGCGGCCACGGAGATCCTCGCTGCCCGACCAGATGCCGCCGTGCTCATCGTCACGAGGCACGCTCGACCTGGAGTGCTCCGTCGTGCGTTGCGTGCCGGTGTCCGCGGGTTCCTCTCCAAGGACGTCGGACCAGGCAAGCTCCTCGAGGTGGTGGAAGAGCTTGCGGCGGGCCGGCGCTACGTGGACCCCGACATCACCGCGGCGGCGATGTCGGATGACAGTCCGCTCACCGACCGCGAGTCGGAGCTGCTCGAGCTGACCGACCTCGGGATGAGCGTCCGCGAGATGGCGGCAGCGCTGCATCTCGCACCGGGCACCATCCGGAACTACCTCTCGACTGCCATGGCGAAGACCGGGACCTCGTCTCGGCTGTCCGCGGCCCGCTCGGCGCGCGCGCGAGGCTGGGCCTGACCCGACCTGATTGCGGGTGCATCGCGCTGCGTTGGGTGGTCAGTGCGCGGCAGGAGTGGCCTCCCGCCAACGAGCAGGGGAGACGCCATGCAGTTCCTCGTCAACGTCATCGACGACGGTCAGGCCGCCGCCGTCGGCAACACGTACTCCGCGACCGACGCCGAAGCCGCAGCGGTCGATGCCTTCAACCAACGGATGGCCGACGCGATCGTGTTCGCCGCCGGGGTCTCCGCACCGGCCGACGCCACCGTGGTCGACGCCCGCGGGGGCGCGGCCGACGCGGGCACCGGGCCCGCCAGCAACTCCGACGAGTACGTCGCCGGGTTCTGGGTCATGGACCTCCCGGACGCCGAGACGGCTGCCCGGGTGGCGCACCAGGCGTCCGAGGCGTGCAACCGGAAGATCGAGCTCCGCCCGCTGCTCTGACGGCGCGGACCCCACCCGGCCGACGGGCCACCGCGGGGACGGCGCTCGCCGCGGTCACACCCGCCCCGACCACGAACGTCGCGACGAACCCGAACGCACCGACGAGCGCTCCGGCACCCGCAGCGCCCACGGCCTGCCCGAGCACGAGTGCGACGAACAGCATCGACGTGCCCGCCGACGACCGCTCGGCATCGATCTCGGTCGTCCACGCGATCAGCGCCCCGGTCGCCGCCGTGTAGCCCCAGCCGAACACGGCACACGCCAGCAGTGCCGCGACCGTCGCTTGCGGCGCTGCCCCCAACACCACGACGGCGACGGCGACCGACCCCGCCGTGACCGCCCAGAGCGTCCTGGCGCGCAGTCCGTTCGTCCAACGCGCAGTGACCACGACGGCCGCTCCGCCGATCCCGAGCGCGATCCAGGCCGACACCGAGACGACGACCGACGCTCCGGCCTCCACCAGCGCCGAACGTCCGTAGGTCCAGACGACGGCGGACCCGGCCCCGAACAGCATCGCCAGCACGAGGACCCCTCTGTGTGCCGCGAACCACGGAGCACCGGGCAGTGGCGACCGGGACGCGGCAGCCCCGCCGTTGGACGCCACGAGCAGCAGGGCTCCGACGGCCAGGGTGAACACCCCAGACACCGCCCAGGCCGTCCGCCAGTCGGGCAGCAGCACGAGTGCGAGCACCCCGGCGCCCACCAGCCCGGGGCCGGTGCCGGCGTTCACGATCGCCTGCGCGCGGCCCTGCAGTACCTGGGGCACCCGCGCCGCGACGATCCGGACGAGGGCGGGCGACGCGAGTCCGGCACCCGCCGACGCGAGTACGGCGCTGACGCCGAACGCCGGTGGCCCACCGGCCGTCGCCATGCCGATCGCACCGGCCCCCGCCACCAGGGTCGCGACCGTGACGAGCCCCCGGGGCATCCGTGCGGCGAGCAGGAACCCGGCCACCGCACCGACGCAGTACAGCGCCGAGGCACCCGACGAGACCCACCCGGCGGCGTCTGCCCGGAGCCCCAGGTCGCGCTGCACGTCGGGCAGGAACAGCCCGTACGCCAGGCGCACCAGGCCGTAGGTGGCGGCGATCAGGCCGAGTCCGCTCACCAGGAGCAGTTGATGTCGTAACAAAAACGATCGTTTCACTTTTCAGAGCCTAGGGTGCTCTCATGGTGATGCGCCCAGGGACCGAGCAGCGGCTGCTCGACGCCGCCGAGGAGCTCTTCTTCTCACAGGGCATCGCCGCCACCCCGATCGACGCCGTCCTCGAACGGGCCGGGGTCTCGACGGCCACCCTGTACCGCGGTTACGCGAGCAAGGAGTCCCTGGTCGCCGCGGCCCTCACCCGTCGCCACGAGGACTGGATCGCCACCTGGGACCGAGCGGTCGCCGCCGAACGGGACGACCTGGGCCGACTCCTGGCGGTGTTCGACGCCCTCGATGACTACCGCTCGACGCCCACGGGCTCCCGCTGGTGCGCCTTCCTCGGCACCGCCGCCGAGTACGCGGACGCCCCCGCCGAGGTCCGACGGGTCCTGGACCTCGAGACCACCACCTTGCGCCGGCGGCTCGTGGCACAGGCGGTGCCGGTGGTCGGTCCCCGTGCCGAGGTCCTCGCCGACCAGCTGCTGCTCATCGTCTCCGGTTACCTTGCGATGCGGTTGCGCGACCCCGCGCTCGACACGACGACGGCACGGTCCGTCGCCGCGTCCCTCATCCGGGAACACACCCCTGACGGAACGGCGCCCACCACATGACCCGATCGCGTGCGGCCACGATCACCCGCCGTTCCCTGCTGATCGGTGGCACGGGCGTCGTCGCCGCGGGAGCCGTGGCCGAGGGGATCAACCTCGGCCTGCTGCCCGGACGCTCGACCCTGTACCGGGTGCTCGGTCTGGACGGCACCGACGGCACGGTCCCCGACGTCGAGCCGGTCCCCACGGCCTCCGGCACCTTCGTCTCGACCGCTCGGAACGGCCGCACCGTCGGGTGGACGATCGCGGCCCCGGCATCCAACACCCCCTTGCCGGTGGCGGTCGCCCTGCACGGCTACGGCGACGACCACACCTCGTTCTTCGGGCGGAGCCTGGGTTACGACCGGTTCCTCGCAGCGCACGTCGCCGACGGCGGAGCGCCGTTCGCGATCGCCTCGATCGACGGCGGCAACCGCTACTGGCACCCACGAGCCGACGGGGACGACCCCGCCGCGATGGTCGTCGACGAGTTCCTGCCCCTGATCGCCCGCCGCGGCTTCGACACGGACCGCCTCGCCCTGACCGGCTACTCGATGGGTGGCTTCGGTGCCCTCCGACTCGGCGGAGTCCTCGGCACCTCGCGCGTCCGGGCCGTCTCGGCCATCAGCCCCGCGCTCTGGAAGTCGGCCGCCGACACTGCCCGCGGCGCCTTCGACGACGCCGCCGACTTCCGCGCGAACACCGTCCTCGGGCGGCAGCGCGCCCTGGACGGTGTCGCCGTCCGCGTCGACTGCGGCAACGGTGACGGGTTCGCGCCGGCGGTGCACACCTACGTCGACGGTTTCGACACGCCTCCGGCCGGAGGCTTCGCACCCGGCGCCCACACGCACGGGTACTGGCGCCGCCTGGCGCCACAGCAGCTCGCCTTCCTCGGCCGCCACCTCGGTCACTGACCGGGCCCGCGCCCGGGACGCGCGTCGAGACGGACGGGAGGCCCGTGGCGGCCCCGCACCGCGCCTCCAGGCCGTCGACCGGTCACCGCAACGGCCCGTGCCGCGTGACCAGGAGCGCTCAGGCGCGACCGCGGTTGCGGCGCCGGATCTCCTTCGGAGCCCGCCCGGCCATGAAGGACCGTGCAGGATCGACGAGGAAGCCCTGCCGGAGCGCCTCGCGACCGACGAGCATCCGGAACCCCATCTGGTCCCGGTTGCTCAAGGTGACCTCGGACTCGACGACCTGCCCGGCCAACGCGATCCGCGTGCGGACGACGATGCGCTCCTGGGTGTGCCCGGTCGAGCTGCGGACGATGCGGCGGTCGTGCACGTCGCACTCGATGGTGGAGGCGTCGGCATCGGTGTCCTGCCAGGGGTGCAGCGAGAACCGGACCCGCTCGCCGGGGAGTTCCTCGAGGTCGAAGGCGTGCAACGCGGAGCTCCGTGCGCCGGTGTCGAGCTTCACCTTGATCCACGGCACGCCGAGGTCCGGCAGTCCCGCCCACTCCCGCCACCCGGCGACGACGAGCCCGCTGTCGGAGGACTTCGGAGCTCGGGCCATGTGCCCATCCTGTCGCATGCTCCGTGGCCACGTCCGCATGCTTTGATGGAGCGTCGCCGTCGATCCGACCCAGCGGAGAACCCCTCGATGAAACTCGCCATCCTGTCGCGCGCGCCCCAGGCGTACTCGACCCAGCGCCTCCGCGCAGCGGCACTCGACCGCGGTCACGAGGTCAAGGTGCTCAACACCCTGCGCTTCGCGATCGACCTGTCCGGCGACGACCCGGACCTGCTCTACCGCGGCAAGCTGCTGAGCGACTACGACGCGGTGCTGCCGCGCATCGGCAACTCGATCACCTACTACGGCACCGCCGTGGTGCGCCAGTTCGAGCAGATGGACGTGTACACGCCGAACACGGCGAACGGCATCACGAACTCGCGCGACAAGCTCCGGGCGAACCAGATCCTGTCGCGGCACGACATCGGCATGCCGGCGACGACCTTCGTGGCCGGCCGCAACGACGTGCGCGGGGCGATCGAACGGGTCGGTGGCGCGCCCGTCGTCATCAAGCTCCTCGAGGGCACGCAGGGCATCGGTGTGATCCTGGCACCCGAGGCGAAGGTGGCCGAGTCGATCGTCGAGACCCTGCACTCCACCAAGCAGAACGTCCTGATCCAGCGGTTCATCGCGGAGAGCCGCGGTCGTGACATCCGGGCCCTCGTCGTCGGTGACCGGGTCGTGGCGGCGATGCGCCGGACCGCCTCGGGTGACGAGTTCCGCTCGAACGTGCACCGCGGCGGCACCGTCGAGAAGGTCACGCTCTCGCCCGAGTACGAGGCCGTTGCCGTGCGCTCGGCGCAGATCATGGGCCTCAAGGTCGCCGGCGTCGACATGCTCGAGGGCAACGACGGGCCCCTCGTGATGGAGGTCAATTCCTCGCCAGGACTCGAGGGCGTCGAGCGTGCCACCGGCCTCGACATCGCCGGTGCGATCGTCGACTTCATCGCGAACCAGGTCGCGTTCCCCGAGATCGACGTCCGTCAGCGGCTGTCCGTCTCGACCGGCTACGGCGTCGCCGAGCTCCTCGTGCACACCAACGCCGACCTGGTCGGCAGGACGATCAAGGAGTCCGGGCTCTGGGACCGTGACATCACGGTCCTCACGCTGCACCGCGGCTCGAACGTCATCCCCAACCCGCGCAGTGGCGTCGCCCTCGAGCCGGGGGACCGCCTGCTCTGCTTCGGCAAGCTCGAGGAGATGCGGTCGATGATCCCGGAGCGCCGCAAACGGCGCGCGAAGGTGCGGAAGCTGCCGAAGGAGCCGTTGCAGACCGAGGGCTGAGCGCTCGGGCGCTGCAGCGCCGTGACAGCCGGGAGGCCCGGATCGCGTCCCCTCGTCGGGTACGTGATCCGGGCCTCCAGTCCGCAGTCCGGGGCTCAGTCGCCGCGCACGTCGCCTTGGCGTCGGCGCGCGAGCAGGCGCAGGACGGCGCCGAGCCCGAGCGCGGTCAGCGCGGCGGCGAGCCAGCCGCCGAGCTCGACGCCGGTGAAGGCGAGCTCACGGTTGGTGGTGGCGGCGCCGGTGGGGCTGGCTCCGTCGGTCTCCGGAGCGGGTGCGGTGCGATCGTCGGTCGTGCCGAGCTGCGTGCCCGTGCCCGGGGTCACGATCACCGGGAACGCGATTCCCGTTCCGGCCCCGTGGTCGTTCTCGTCGTTCTCGGCATCGCCATCGTCATCGCCTTCGCTCTCGGGGACGAGCGTGACGAGCATGCTCGAGCCCGGTGAGACGTGACCGAAGCGGTCCACGGCGACGACCGACAGCAGGTGTGCTCCCGGCTCCAGGGGAACCGTCGTCCGGAAGGCGAACCGCCCGTCGGAGTCCGCTGTCCCACGGCCGATCTCACGGCCGTCGGCGTCGCGGATGACGACCGTCGAGCCGGGCTCGGCGGAGCCCCGGACGATGCCGGTGCCGTCGACGATGTCGTCGAACGCCTCGAGGACGGGTGCCGCCGGGGCCTCGGTGTCGACGTCGACCGTGGTCTTCGTCTGCTCGGAGGTGTTGCCGGCCTTGTCCTGCGCGATGAGTTCGAGGTCGTGCGCCCCGTCCGTGAGCGGCTCGTCGAGGACGATCTCGAAGTCGCCGTTCTCGTCCGCGGTGCCGCGGCCGAGTTCGTTGCCGTCCTCGTCGCGGATGATCACGGCGGAGCCCGGCTCGGCGGTCCCGGTGATCGGGCCCTTGCCGTCAGCGAGGTCGGACGGGCTGGTGACGACTGGTGCCGTGGGGGCTTCGGTGTCGACGTCGACCGTGGTGTCGGTCGAGTCAGATTCGTTGCCGGCCTTGTCCTGGGCGATGAGTTCGAGCTTGTGCTCGCCGTCGTCGAGGGGCTCATCGAGTTCGATGGAGAAGTCGCCGTCGTCGTTGGCTTCGCCGCGGCCGATCTCGTTGCCGTCCTCGCCGCGGATGATCACGATCGAGCCGGGTTCGGCGGTGCCGCTGATCGGGCCCTTGCCGTTGTCGAGATCGCTGGGGCTGGTGACGACCGGTGCCGTGGGGGCTTCCGTGTCGATGTCGACCGTGGTCTTCGTCTCTTCGGAGGTGTTGCCGGCGTCGTCCTGCGCGACGAGTTCGAGCTTGTGCTCGCCGTCGTTGAGGGGCTCGTCGAGTTCGATGGAGAAGTCGCCGTCGTCGTTGGCTTCGCCGCGGCCGATCTCGGTGCCGTCTTCATCGCGGATGATGACCGTGGAGCCGGGTTCGGCGGTGCCGGTGATGGGGCCCTTGCCGTCAGCGAGGTCAGAGGGGCTGGTGACGACGGGTGCGTCCGGTGCCTTCGTGTCGACGTCGACGGTGGTCGTCGTCTCGTCGGAGGTGTTGCCGGCCTTGTCTTCGGCGATGAGTTCGAGCTTGTGCTCGCCGTCATCAAGGGGCTCATCGAGCTCGATGCTGAAGTCGCCGTCGTCGTTGGCCTCACCGCGGCCGATCTCGTTACCGTCCTCGTCACGGATGATCACAGTGGAGCCGGGTTCCGCGGTTCCGCTGATCGGACCGTTGCCGTTGTCGAGGTCCTTGGGGCTGGTCACGACCGGTGCCGTCGGGGCTTCGGTGTCGACGTCGACCGTGGTGTCGGTCGGGCCAGATTCGTTGCCGGCCTTGTCTGCAGCGATGAGTTCGAGCTTGTGCTCGCCGTCGTCGAGCGGTTCGTCCAGCTCGATGCTGAAGTCCCCGTCGTCGTTGGCTTCGCCGCGGCCGATCTCGTTGCCCTCCTCGTCGCGGATGATCACGATCGAGCCGGGCTCGGCGGTGCCGCTGATCGGGCCCTTGCCGTTGTCGAGATCGCTGGGGCTGGTCACGACCGGTGCGGTCGGTGCCTTCGTGTCGACGTCGACCGTGGTCTTCGTCTCCTCGGAGGTGTTGCCGGCGTCGTCCTGGGCGATCAGTTCGAGCTTGTGCTCGCCGTCATCCAGGGGCTCGTCGAGCTCGATGGAGAAGTCTCCGTCGTCGTTGGCTTCGCCGCGGCCGATCTCGTTGCCGTCCTCGTCGCGGATGATCACGGTCGAGCCGGGCTCCGCGGTGCCGGTGAGGGGTCCCTTGCCGTCAGCGAGGTCAGAGGGGCTGGTCACGATCGGCGCGGTCGGTGCCTTCGTGTCGACGTCGACGGTGGTCTTCGTCTCTTCGGAGGCATTGCCGGCCTTGTCCTGCGCGACGAGTTCGAGCTTGTGCTCGCCGTCGTTGAGCGGTTCGTCCAGTTCGATGCTGAAGTCGCCGTCGTCGTTGGCTTCGCCGCGGCCGAGTTCGTTGCCGTCCTCGTCGCGGATGATGACCGTCGAGCCGGGCTCCGCGGTCCCGGTGATGGGGCCCTTGCCGTCGCTCAGGTCGGACGGGCTGGTCACGACGGGCGCGGTCGGTGATTCGGTGTCGACGTCGACGGTGGTCTTCGTCTTTTCGGAGGTGTTGCCGGCCTTGTCCTGCGCGACGAGTTCGAGCTTGTGCTCGCCGTCGTTGAGCGGCTCGTCCAGTTCGATGCTGAAGTCTCCGTCGTCGTTGGCTTCGCCGCGGCCGATCTCGTTGCCGTCTTCATCGCGGATGATGACCGTGGAGCCGGGCTCGGCGGTCCCGCTGATGGGGCCCTTGCCGTCGCTCAGGTCGGACGGGCTGGTGACGACGGGTGCGGTCGGTGCCTTCGTGTCGACGTCGACCGTGGTCTTCGTCTCTTCGGAGGTGTTGCCGGCGTCGTCCTGGGCGATGAGTTCGAGCTTGTGCTCGCCGTCGTTGAGCGGTTCGTCCAGCTCGATGCTGAAGTCTCCGTCGTCGTTGGCTTCGCCGCGGCCGATCTCGTTGCCGTCCTCGTCACGGATGATCACGGTGGAGCCGGGCTCGGCGGTCCCGCTGATGGGGCCCTTGCCGTCGCTCAGGTCGGACGGGCTGGTGACGACGGGTGCGGTCGGTGCCTTCGTGTCGACGTCGACCGTGGTCTTCGTCTCTTCGGAGGTATTACCGGCCTTGTCCTGCGCGACGAGTTCGAGCTTGTGCTCGCCGTCGTTGAGCGGTTCGTCCAGCTCGATGCTGAAGTCGCCGTCGTCGTTGGCTTCGCCGCGGCCGATCTCGTTGCCGTCCTCGTCACGGATGATGACCGTCGAGCCGGGCTCGGCGGTCCCGGTGATGGGGCCCTTACCGTTGTCGAGGTCAGAGGGGCTGGTGACCACTGGTGCGTCGGGTGCTTCGGTGTCGACGTCAACCGTGACCGGGGTGGGGGTCGAGATGTTGCCGGCGTTGTCCTGGGCGACGAGTTCGAGCTTGTGCTCGCCGTCATCAAGGGGCTCGTCCAGCTCGATGCTGAAGTCGCCGTCGTCGTTGGCCTCGCCGCGGCCGATCTCCTTGCCGTCCTCGTCACGGACGATGACCGTGGAGCCCGGCTCCGCCGTCCCGGCGATCGGGCCCTTGCCGTCAGCCAGGTCGGTCGGACCGGTGACGATCGGTGCGTTCGGAGCGTCGTCGTCCACGTCCACCGTGACCGGCGTCGGGGACGAGACGTTGCCGGCCTCGTCCTGCGCGACGAGCTCGAGGTCGTGCGCGCCGTCGTCGAGCGGCTCGTCGAGCACGATGGTGAACTGCCCGTCGTCGCGGGCCTCGGCACGGCCGAGTTCGTTGCCGTCGGCGTCACGCACGATCACCGTCGAACCGGGTTCGGCTGACCCGGTGAAGGGGCCGGTGCCGTCGGCGAGGAACTCGGGGGTCGTGCTGATCGGCGCATCGGGTGCGGTGACGTCGGGTGCGGTGACGGTCACGGGCGAGGGAGCCGACTCGTTGCCGGCGTCGTCCTGTGCGACGACCTCCAGGCCGTGGTCGCCCTCGGTCAGCGGCTCGTCCAGATCGACCGAGAAGTCGCCGTCGTCGTTGGCTTCGCCGCGCCCGATCTCGTCGCCGTCCCGGTCGCGGATGATGACGATGGAGCCGGGCTCGGCGGTGCCGACCACCGGACCGGTCGGGGTCGCGAGGTCCTGGCGCTCGACGATCGGAGCACCGGGCGCGGTGGTGTCCGGGACGACCGCGGTCGCGGTCGCCGGGCCGGACTCGTTGCCGACCGCGTCGGCGGCGACGACCACGAGGTCGGTCGCGCCCTCGGGCAGCGGTGCGTCGAGACGGACGGAGAAGTCACCGTCCTCGTTCGCGCGGTCGCGGCCGAGTTCGTTGCCGGCCTCGTCGCGGACGATGACGATGGAGCCCGGCTCGGCGGTGCCGGTGATGGGTCCGGTCGGGTCGGCGAGGGTGCCGGGGTCGTCGACGATCGGGACGTCGGGGGCGGTGGCGTCGACGTCGAGGGTCGCCGTGGTGGGTTCGGCGGTGAAGCCGTTGCGGTGCTGCACGGCGGTGACGGTGACCGACCCGTCTGACAGCGCCTCTGTGACGGGGAGCGACCAGGTGCCGTCGTCGCCGACGGGGACGTTCACCGGAGCCCGGTCACCGACGGTGACGTCGACGGTGCCGCCGGGGACGCCCTGGCCGGTGATGGTCGGCTTCGGTCCGACTGCTGCGGTCGGCTCGTCGATGACGGCGGAGGTCAGTGGGATGGTGACCTTCCACGTCGATGTCGTCTGCTCGTTCGTGTTGACGTAGTCGGTGGCGGCGTTCGGGGCGAACGAGCCGTGCACCGTGACGACGTCGCCCGGCAGCGCCGAAGCGTCGACGGTGATCGGCACCCGGATGTGGTTGAAGTTCGCTCCACCGGTGTTGAGCGGCTGGGGATTCGCTCCGAGGCAGTCGGTCTGCGTGGGAGACGTGAACGTGCAGTTCGCGACGTTCGCCGTGCCCGAGTTCGCCACGCTGAACGGCGGTCGTCCGCGTGTGAAGGTCGCGGGGCCGGTGATGGTCCAGTGGAAGTCGAGCGAGCGGCTCGGGATCGTGAAGCCACTCGCGTTCTTGACGTTGAAGATCGACGTCTCGAACCGCTGTCCCGGCTGGCCGGTCGTGTCCTGGTCGCCGATGACGTAGACGTTGATCGGCGTCTCGTTCGGCGTGACCTCGTCGGTCGTGGGCTGTGCCTCGGGCGTGGGGGTCGGGGCGGGCGCGGTGCTCGGCGCCGGGGCCGGCTCCGGCTCCGGCTCCGTGGCGGGGTCGGCGTCGACCGGGGGCGCGGTGTCCGCGGGCGCCTCGGGTTCGACGGGCGAACCACTGTCGACAGGTGCCTCGGCCTCGCCCGGCGCCTCCGGCTCCACGGACACGTCGGCTCGCTCCTCGGTCGGCGCGGGTGCCGTCGTGACGGTCGTCGCGGCGGCCATGTCCGGCACGGCCAACGGCGCGAAGGCCAGCAGGAGGGCTGCGGCAGAGGTGGACTTGCTGAGCGGGGGCATTCGGGGCTCCAATCGAAGTGGTCGGTAGCCATCGTATGCAATATGTATTTCACATGCAATGCATTGCTCGGATTCAGGGCCGTCCAGCGCATCCGGATCGCGCACACAGGCCAGATGCGGAAGTATGTGTCGGTGACGATCATGACGGAACGGCCGGTCGACCAGGCATCGAGCAGTGAACCGGAGCAGCCCGGCAACGCCACGGCGAAGCACCGGAACGTCTCACTGCTCTCCGTGGCGACCACCACGGCGGAGCGTGTGACGACCTCGGCCGACATCGAGGCCAAGCTCCGCGGGGTCCTCCGTCGGCTCCGTCTGCCGATGGGACTGCTCGAGCGCGTCGCCGGGGTCATCGAGCGCCGCAACTGGGGCGAGGGCCAGACCTTCCAGGACGCGGCGATCGACGCCGGCCGTCGTGCCATGGCCGAAGCCGGTGTCCGTCCGGACGAGATCGGGCTGCTCATCAACACCTCGGTGACGCGCCCGCACCTCGAGCCGTCGGTGGCCGTCCGCCTGCACCACGGCCTCGGGCTGCCGTCGTCCGCCATCAACTTCGACATCGCGAACGCCTGCCTGGGGTTCGTCAACGCCATGAGCGTCGCCGCGGGCATGATCGACTCCGGGCAGATCAAGTACGCGCTCGTCGTCGACGGCGAGGACGCCGACCAGGTGCAGCTCAACACGATCGACCGCCTGAACCAGGGCGGCCGGAACCGCAAGGACTTCATGAGCGAGTTCGCGAGCCTGACCCTCGGGTCCGGTGCCGCGGCGGCCGTGCTCGGCCCGGCGGACCTGCACCCCGAAGGCCACCGGATCGTCGGCGGCGTCACCCGCGCGGCGACCCAGTGGTACGACCTGTGCGTCGGCAGCGTCGACGGCATGTTCACGGACGCGAAGATGCTGCTCAAGGGCGGCATGGAACTCGTCGTCGCTGCCTGGACCGAGGCCCGAGCCCACTTCGACTGGGCCGACATGGACCGCTACGTGCTGCACCAGGTCTCCGACGTGCACACCAACGCCTTCGTCGAGGCGATCGGCATCCCGCGCGACAAGGTCCCCACCACGTACCAGCGGTTCGGCAACGTCGGCCCCGCGTCGATCCCGATCACCCTGGCAGACGAGGTCGCTTCCGGCGGCATCCGTCGCGGTGACCGTGTGTTCCTGGGTGGCGTCGGTTCCGGCATCAACACGGCGATGATGGAACTCCACTGGTGAGGTCCCGGCTGCCCCGCGTCGCCGCGAGCACGGCTCCGGCGACGCAGCCGCCCTCCCTGCCCGGCCTCGACCCGGCCTGGTCGCGTCTGGTCACCGTCCCCGCGTGGTCCGGAGATCGGACGGGAGGCACAGATCGCGCCGCGCGCACCTGGCACCTCCTCGACACGGCCGGGTCCCTGGCCGCGATCGGCGTGGAACCGATCGGCACGATCCTCTGCGTGCACGGCAACCCGACGTGGTCGTACCTGTGGCGGTCGGTGCTCCGCACCTCGCTCGAGGTCGCGCAGGCCGGCGGACCGGCCTGGCGTGTGGTCGCGGTCGACCAGCTCGACATGGGCTTCTCGGAGCGCACCGGCGTCGAGCGCGGACTGGCGCAGCGCGTCGCGGACCTCGGAGCCCTGACCGACGAACTCGGGCTGACCGGACCGGTCGTCACCCTCGGCCACGACTGGGGCGGCGTGGTGTCGCTCGGCTGGGCGGTCGACCACCCGGACGTCCTGGCCGCCGCGATGACGTGCAACACCGCCGTGCACCAGCCCGACGACGCCCCGATCCCCGCACCGCTGCGGCTCGCCCTCGGTCCGGGCATGCTCGGCCGCGCGACCGTCGTGACCCCGGCGTTCCTCGAGACCACCCTGGCCATCGCGCACCCGAAGCTCGAGCGGGCCGTCGCCGACGGTTACCGGGCGCCCTACCGCGGTGCGGCCCGACGCGGTGGCATCGGCGGGTTCGTCGCGGACATCCCCGTCGATGCCCGGCACCGGAGCGCACCCGAACTCGACCGCATCGCCGCCGGGGTCGCCGCGCTCGACGTGCCGGTGCTCCTGCTCTGGGGTCCCCGCGACCCGGTGTTCCTCGAGCGCTACCTGGACGACCTGACCGAACGCGTGCCGCACGCCGACGTCCACCGGTTCGAGGGCGCCGGGCACCTGCTGCCTGATGACGCCGACGTGGCGGGCGCGGTGTTCGACTGGCTCGGTGACCGCCTGCCGGACGGTGGCCGTCCTGCCCAGGCCCCCACGGGCCTCCAGTCCGACGCCGTGGACCCGGGCCAGCCCGCACAGGCGACCCCGCCGCTCTGGGCGCGGCTCGACGAACTGCTCGAGAGCGACGAACCCGCGCTGGTCGAGATGGCCGCCGCCGGTGGCCCCCGCACGATCACGTGGCGGCTGCTCGCCCGACGGGTCGACGAGATCGCCGCAGGACTCGACGACCTGGGCGTCCGGAGCGGCGACCGTGTCTCGCTGCTGGTGACCCCCGGCGCCGACCTGACCGCCGTCCTGTACGCCTGCGTGCGGATCGGGGCGGTCGTCGTCGTCGCGGACGCCGGACTCGGACTCGGCGGCCTGACCCGGGCCGTCCGCGGAGCCCGACCGGACTGGATCATCGGCGCGCTGCCCGGGCTCGGTGCCGCGCGTGCCCTCGGCTGGCCGGGGCGACGCATCGCGACGGTCTCGTTGCCCGCGCCGGCCCGGAAGGCGCTGCGCGTGGAGCACACGCTCGTCGACGTCGCCCGCCGCGGCGCCCGCCGTCTCGCGCACGGCGCCGCGCTGCCGACGGCCCCGTCGCCGGACGCGCCCGCTGCCGTGCTCTTCACCTCGGGATCGACCGGGCCGGCGAAGGGCGTCGTGTACACGCACGGGCAACTCAGTGCCGTCCGGGACGCCCTGGCCACCCAGTACGACGTCGGTGTCGGCACCGGCCTCGTCGCCGGGTTCGCACCGTTCGCGCTGCTCGGCCCGGCCCTCGGGGCGCGGTCGGTCGCGCCCGACATGGACGTCACCGCGCCGCGCACCCTGACGGCGAAGGCGGTCGCGGCCTCGGTCGCCGCGGCGGACGCCACCGTGGTGTTCCTGTCGCCGGCGGCCCTGGCGAACGTCGTCGCGACCGCGTCGGAACTCACCGACGCCGACCGCCAGGCGCTGCGGGGCGTGCGGCTGTTCCTGTCGGCCGGGGCTCCCGTCTCGGCCGCGCTGCTCACCGCGGCGACCGAGCTGATGCCGAACGCCAGCGCGCACACCCCCTACGGCATGACCGAGGGGCTCCTCATGACGGACGTCGACCTGGACGGGGTCCGTGCCGCCAGCCGGTCCGGTGACGAGGGGATCTGCGTGGGGGCGCCGGCAGCGAACGTCCGCGTCCGCATCGCACCGCTCGACGGTTCCGGGCGCTCGACCGGAGCCCTGACGGACGAGCCAGGGATCACCGGCGAGATCGTCGTCGCGGCACCACACGTGCGCGACCACTACGACCGGCTCTGGCGCACCGACCGGGTCTCGCGCCTCGGCGTCGACGACCCGCGTGGGCACCGCACCGGGGACGTCGGGCACCTGGACGCCGCGGGGCGGATCTGGGTCGAGGGCCGGCTGCAGCACGTGCTCACCACCCCGGACGGGGTGGTCACGCCGGTGGGGCCGGAGCAGCGGATCGAGGGCGTCGACGGTGTCGGACGTGCCGGGGTCGCTGGCATCGGGCCGATCGGCACCCAGCAGGTGGTGGCCGTCGTCGAGACCGACCCCGCGGCGCGCCGGCCCGGGCTGGCGTCACCGCAGCTCGCCGCAGCGGTCCGTGCCGCCGCCGGAGTGCCACTCGCCGCGGTGCTCGTCGTGCCCGTGCTGCCGACGGACATCCGGCACAACTCCAAGGTCGACCGCACCCGGCTGTCCCGCTGGGCCGGCTCGGTGCTGTCCGGCGGCCGGATGGTGCGCCCGTGAGCGGGGCGTTCGGCGCGTTCTCGCGCGCTCAGCGACACCTCACGGGCCGTCGGGTGCGTGAGGTGTCGGTGAGCACGAATCTCCGACCCGTCGCGGTTCGAGACGGCGGCCGGATGGTGCGCCCGTGAAGGTCCTGGTCACCGGGGCCAGCGGGTTCCTCGGGCAGGCCACCGCCGCAGCCGTGCGGGACGCCGGGCACGAGGTCCGGACCTTCCAGCGCCGTCCCTCCGGGGTGTCGGGCGTGCAGGACGTCGCCGGGACGATGACGGACGACGCTGCGATCGCCCGCGCGGTCGACGGGGTCGAGGCGGTCGTGCACCTGGCCGCGAAGGTGTCGCTCGCCGGCGACCCGGCCGACTTCGCCCGGGTCAACGTCGAAGGGACCCGCTCACTGCTGGGGGCCGCCCGTGCCGCCGGCGTCGGGCGCTTCGTCTTCGTGTCGTCGCCGTCGGTCGCGCACACCGGTTCGTCGCTCGTCGGGGCCGACGCCGGTCCGGCCGAACCGTCCCGTGCCCGTGGCGACTACGCCCGCACCAAGGCCGCGGCGGAGCTACTGGCACTCGGTGCCGACGCCCCGGACTTCGCCGTCGTGGCTGTCCGGCCGCACCTGGTGTGGGGTCCGGGGGACACCCAGCTCGTCGGACGGATCGTCGAGCGGGCCCGAGCCGGACGGCTCCCGCTGCTCGACTCCGGCGCTGCGCTCATCGACACGCTCTACGTCGACAACGCCGCGACGGCCATGGTCGCGGCACTCGAACGCGTCACGGACGACGGCGTGCACGGCAACGCCTACGTGGTCACGAACGGTGAGCCCCGACCCGTCGCCGATCTGCTCGCCGGCATCTGCACGGCGTCGGGCGTCCGGCCCCCGCAGTGGCACGTGCCGGCCGCGGTCGCACGGGCCGCGGGCTCCGTGGTCGAGGCCGTCTGGCGCGTCCGACCGGGCGAGGACGAGCCACCGATGACCCGGTTCCTGGCCGAGCAGCTGTCGACCGCGCACTGGTTCGACCAGCGGCGGACCCGGCAGGAGCTCGGGTGGACCCCGTCGGTGTCGATCGACGAGGGACTCGAGCGACTGGCCGCAGCGACCGCGGTTCAGGCTTCGTCGGCGGCGACGTAGACCCAGGCCGTCCGACCCGAGGCGAGTGTGACCCGCACGCGCTGGTAGTCGGCGACCTCGTACCCGTCGACCGCGCGGAGCTGCCACTCGTACCCGAGAGCCAGGGCCACCCCTTCGACGACGTCGTCAGGAGCACCGCGGCGCAGGATCGGGTGCTGGTCCGAGCCGCTCGTCCGGATGACGTCCGGGTCGGTGATCGTCACCCGGTCGAGCCGCCAGCCGGGCAGGGAGTCCGGGGTGGTCGGGACGTGCTCGCCGAACAGTGACTCCTGCACGAGGGGCTGCTGGAGCGTGCCGTAGGAGAACACCCGATGGGTCTGGCCGGGCAGGTGCTCGGGTCGTCGGACCGGCTTCGGAGCGATCGTCGGTGTCGAGGTCCAGACGAGTGCACCCGCGAGCCCGGCGAGTCCGAGGTGGAGCAGCCCGACGACGGCGAGGACGCTGCCCCACAGGATGCTGCTGGTGTCACCGGGGCACGCGTACTGCAACCCGTCGTCCTCGGCGTCGACGCAGGTGGCTGCGCCGTTGCCGATCCCGACGGCGATGGCGGTGATGCCGACGACGAGGCAGACGAGCGCGAACGCGCCGAGACCGATGACCCAGCGCTGGCCGGGGGAGAGACGCTTCACGTCGCGAGGGTAGCGGACCGGAGGCGTCACCCGCAGAACTCCGTCGGCGGCGACTGATCGACCTTGCTCACCCACACCGAGTCCGCCCGGTCGCCGGAGCCGAGCGACGGGCCCCGGAAGCTGACGTACACGCCGTCGATCGTCGTCGTCCAGCCGCCGTAGGGCGAGTCCGACGGCTGGGCGTCGTCGTTGCCGGGCTCCGTGTAGTGGAGGTCGGGGTACGCCGCCCGCAACTCGGCGAGCGTGCTGCCGACCCCGAGCCCCGCAGCAGTCGTCGGCCCCGCCACCTCGTCGGTGTTCATCCCGACCATGACGCTCGCGATCGTGCCGTCGTCCGCCTTCACGACGGTCAGTCCCGCCTTGTCGGGATCGTCGGAGTACCAGAACACGACGTTCGGGTTGAGGCACCCCTGGTCCGCCCTCAATACGCCGGTCAGGTCGTCCGTCTCGGCGGCGTACTCCCCGCCGAGCGCGATGGGCCCCACCTCGCTGCCGGAGATCGTCCACGTGTCCGGATCGGACAGCGAGTACGGCGCCCGGGTCGACGTCGGGGTCGGGGTCGGGTTTGCCGTGGGCGTCGGGCCGCCCACGACCGGGGCCCCGGACGAGGTCTCGGTCGGCGACGGCTCGGGTGTCGTCGTCGCGGTGGGGGCGGGCGCGGTGGTGATCGACGTCGGGATGAGGCCGAGCGCGACCCCGCCGCCCGCAGCACCGAGCAGCAGCACCCCGACGACACCGATCGCGATGCCTGCACGGCGGCCTCGTCGCTTCGGGCGAGGGGTGGCACGCTCGAGGACGTTCTGCTTCATCGAGACGAGCATGCGCTGCAGGTCGTCTCCCTGGGGAGGCTCAGTGTTCATCGTGCGTCACCGCCTTCCTGAGTCGTCGGCGGGACCGGGAGACCCGCTGGGTGACCGCCCCGACGCTGAGGCCGAGCAGTTGTGCGGCTTCGGCGTAGGAGTACCCCTGCAGCAGGCAGAGTTCGCAGATCCGGCGGTCGGTCTCCGGCAGTGCGGCGATCTCGGCGCGGACCCAGCGGAGCTGCTCGGACGCCTCGGTGGTGGCAGCGGGGGCGGCGAGGTCGAAGGGGAGTTCGTCGCCGGCGTGCTTCTGGTTGCGCCGTCCCAGGTTCTTGGCGTGGTTGCGGCACACCACCAGCAGCCACGGCAGGAGTGTGCCGGTCGGGAGCTGCAGGCCGTCGGCTCGCTGCCAGAGCGTCAGGAACGTGTCCTGGACCAGCTCTTCGACGTCCTGCTTGCTCCCCGCGATCGCCCATGCGTAGCGGGTGAGCGTCGGTGCGAACCGGTCGAACGCCGTCGCGAGCGCTGCTCTGTCCCCCGAGGCGAGGCGCCGTGCGAGGCCGGCGTCGTCTTCTGCGGTGTTGTCCACGGTGCTCCCTTCACTACGACAATGTCGTGAAGAGGCCGAACATGACACGGATCACGACGCGAGTCGTCCGTGTCGTGATCCATGTGTGATGCGCCGGAGGCGTCAGCGGTGTCGGCGCGTCAGCCGGTGAAGCGGTTCCAGAGCTCGGCGACGATCGGCCAGACGTCACCGGCGCGGTCGGCGGACCCGATGGCGACGAGGACGATCGGGACGATCGTGACGGCGACGGCCACGAGGACGGCGAGCACGACGGCCGAGGCTGCGGTCGCGGTGTGCCGTCGGGTGAAGGCGAGGACGAGCAGCGCGAGGACGACCAACGACC
The DNA here is from genome assembly GCF_040223925.2 of Curtobacterium sp. WHRI 8282. Lineage (NCBI taxonomy): Bacteria > Bacillati > Actinomycetota > Actinomycetes > Micrococcales > Microbacteriaceae > Curtobacterium > Curtobacterium sp. WHRI 8282. The sequence continues at coordinate 73,932 of NZ_JBEHCD020000001.1, read as the reverse complement.
CCGCGATCGTGATCAGTGCCACCCGCACGAACGGGAACGGCACGAGTCCCGAGGTGGTCGCCGTGACGCCGCCGAGGAACCCGACGAGGGGCAGGAACGCCCCCAGTGCGGTGCCGAGGACCAGGACCACGCCGATGCCCGAGGCGATCCAGACGCCGCGTGGCCGGGGGCGACGGAGCTTCGCCCGGCGGTTCCCGGACCAGGCGGTGGTCACGGCTGCTCTCGGCGGTGCCGTGCTGCGTCGGTCTCGGCCGCAGCGGTCTCGGCCGCGTCGGCGGAATCGGCGGCAGCGGATGCGGCGTCCTCAGCGGCGTCGGCTGCGTCGGCCGCGGCGTCGGCGGCCTGCTCCGACGCCCGTGCGAGCGACTCGGCGGCGGCGTCACGCACGTCCTCGGTGGTGTCGGTGGCGCTCTCGACGACGCGCTTCGTGGTCTCGGCGGTGGCGTCGGCAGCGCGCTTCGAGGCATCGGCGGTGGCGTCCGCTGCGCGCTTCGTCACGTCGGCGGTCGCTGCGGCAGCACGCTTGGTCGCGTCCGCCGTGGTCTCGGCAGCCTGCTCGACGGCGTCGGTCGCGACCTCGGTCGCGCGGCCGAGCGGCGACTGCTCGTCGTCGAACGGACCGTGCACGTCGAGGACGCGGACGTCCACGCTCGTCGGGAGCTCGGACAGCTGCCGCGTCGCGGCGGTCACCTGCTTCCGCACCTCGTCGGCGACGTGCAGCACCGGCTCCGGGTAGCTGACGACGATGGAGACCTGCACACCGAGCGCGCCGTCGTCCTCGTCGACCTGCACGCCGGCGGCGCCGGCGCTCCGGCCGAGCTGCTTGCGGAGCTGGTCGGCTGCACGGGCGGCGATCCCGCCGAGGTGGTGCACGCCGGGTACGCCGAGTGCGGTCTCCGCTGCCGTCCGGGCGACGATCGTGACGGTGCTCGCGTCGTCGGGCAACGGCTCCGTGAGCTCCGCGGGCAGTGCCACCTCGGTGACCTGCGTGTGCGCGTTCGGGTCGTGCTGCATGGTTCTCTCCTCGTTCGGGTTCCGCCGGAACGCATCGGGGCACCCGACTGCGCGAGTGCCCCGACACGGTTCGTGCGACCTACTTCTTGAAGACGTCCTTGACGTCCTCGCCGGTCTGCTTCGCGCTCGCGGCGGCCTGGTCCTTCTTGCCTTCGGCGACCTTGGAGTCGTCGTTGGTCAGGTTGCCGACGGCTTCCTTCGCCTTGCCGGCGAGGTCCTGGGCGGCGTTCTTGATCTTGTCGTCGAGTCCCATGACGGGTCCTTTCGTGAGTGGGCGGTGCGCCCGGTGGTGTGGTGGTGGGCCGGGAGGCCCGGGGTACGTCCGGCTGACGGGTGTCAGTGGACGCGGGTCGACTTCGCGAGCGCGGAGCGGGTACCGCCGGTCAGGTGCACGAGCACCGGGACCGGACGGCCGAGGGTGCGGTCGAGGACCGCGACGGCTCGGTCGACGGCGTCGAGCACGGTGACGGCGTCCCCGCCGCGGCGGACCGCGACACGGATCCGTGCGGCGCGCTGCCGGCGGACGAGGTAGGTGTCGACACGGGAGCCGACCACGTCGCGGACACCCGCGAGTTCGTGCTCGAGGACGTCCCGGACGAGTGCGACGTTGATCGTGACGGCGTCGTCGCCCGAGTGCTCCCGGACGGCGACGGACGTGCCGCCACCACCGCGGGTGAACACCCACACGAGCGACAGGACGATCACGAGGGCCGCGGCCCCGGCGACGATCCACAGCGCGGACGCGGGGACGTCGAGGCTGCGGGGGAGGTCGACGTACGGCTTGACGGCGTCCTGGACGGCGGGCAGCGCACCCGCGCCCATCGCGATCCCGACGACCACGGCGACGAGGCCGAGGACGAACAGGATGATCCGGTTGAGGGTCCGGTTGCTCTTGGTCATGCGAGGGTTCCCTTCTCCTCGACCCGGACGCGGACGCGTCGGCCGAAGCGCTCGTCGAGACCGCTCAGACGCTCCACGACGGCGGCGCGGACGCTCGCCTCGTCGACCGGCACACCGGTGACGGGGACGATCCGGACCTCGGTGGAACGGCCACGGGCCGTGGCGGAGGCGTTCCCCTCGGGGACACCGGCCGCCATGCCTGCAGCGTTCGCCGCGGTGGAGGCGACGATGCGGGCGTCGATGACGACCGCTCCGCGCTCGTGTTCGACGACCGATCGGTGCTGGCGGCCGGGCTTGAGCGCCAGGACGACCAGCACGACGCCGAGGACAACGAGCACACCCGCGATGACCTCGACGATGGTGACGAACGCGGCGTCCGGACGGAGCGCCGTGTCGACCACGGTCTGGGGATCGGCTACGACCGGCGGGCGTCCGATGGCGCTGAGCACCGCCTCGGTGCCGATCCAGGCGGCCACCAGGGCGAGCACCACGAGTGCCACCGCCACTGCTGTGGAGCGGGAGCGGTGCACGCTCCGACGACGGATGCGTCGTTCGACGGAACCGTTGCTCATGATGGCCTCCTAGCGGGCACGGGACTCGTGCTCGCGCACGATCCCGGTGAGTTCGATGTGGGCACTGCCGACGCGGCGCCCGGTCAGGTCGCTCACGCGGCCCTTGACCTGCTCCGCGATCCGGATCGACCCGGAGACGATGTCGTCGCTCGCGGCGATCGGCCCGGTGATGTCGAGCGACAGTGCTCCCGACGCGTCGCCGAGTCCGACGCGCACCCGCTTGGCGGGGGCGCCGAGCCCTTCGGCTGCGACGGCCCGCGCCAGCGAGGTGAGCGCGCGTGCGGTGATCTCGACGCGGCCCGGGACGTCCGGGCCGGCGTTCACCGGGAGCTCCGGCGTCCGGTCAGCACGTCGGTCAGGGCACCGCGGTCGATGCGACCGGTGGCGAGGGCGGCCACGAGGGCCCCGATCGCACCGAACACGATCACGAGCACGAAGCCCCAGAACCCGAACTGCAGTGCCACGACGGCGAGGACTGCGCCGATGAGGGCGCCGATCAGCGTGTTGCTCATGCGACTCGGGCTTCCTTCTTCTCGTCGTCGTTGTCGTCGTCGTCGCCCGGGATGTAGACGTCCTGGACGGTGACGTTGACCTCGGCGACCTCCATGCCGACGATCTGCTCGAGGGCACGGGCGACACCGGAACGGACGCCGTCGGCGACCTGCTGGAGCGACACCGGGTACTCGGCGACGATCACGATGTCCGCGGCGACCTGCTTCTCGCCGACCTCGACCTTGACGCCCTGACCGAAGTCGCGCTGGCCGATGGCGTCGCGGATGGCACCGATGGCACGGGCTGCGCCGTTGCCGAGGGAGTGCACGCCGTTGACCTCGCGGGCGGCGATGCCGGCGACCTTCGACACGACGGTGTCGTCGATGACGGTCTTGCCGGTGACGCCGCTGGTGCCGGCGTGCGAGGTGGCACGGGTCGCCGTGGTGGCCGGGGTGGGGGTGATGGTGTCAGCCATGTTCGTTCCTTCCGTTGACCCGCCGGGCGTTCCCAGCGGTTGCTGTTCACGGATGAGACGGGCTGTGGAAGAGATTCGTCACACACGACTTCTCGGATTCGGGTGATCTCCAGGCATCCCCGGAAAACCGGGGATCCGCCTGTACCCCCGGCCTGTTCAGTCGGGCTTTTCAGCCGTTTCCGGCCGCGTCGTTGCGTTCTGCAGCGGCCCGCATGGCGCGCACGCAGGCCATCGGCGACTCGCCGCGCTCCTCGCGGAAGAGCTGCTGCAGGCGTCGGGGGAGCACCCCTGCGGCAGCCGCGATGTCGTCGAGCGTGAGCGGGTCGTCGAGGTGCTGTTGGATGTACGACACCGCACGGCGGACACGCCACGACGCCTTGCCGGCCTCCGGCTGCGCAGCCAGCGACGCGCGCTTCGTCACGGCCGGGTCCTCACCGAACCGGTCGCGGTAGGTCTCGGCGAACCGGCCCGGGTTGGTGAAGCCCCAGCGACGGGCGATCGCGGCGATGCCGGAGGACACGAGCGGACAGTCCGCCGGGGCGACCGGGCCACCCCGGTCCGCGCGGAGCAGCTCCTCGCGCACACGGTCCAGGCGGTGGTCGCGCAGGAAGCGGTGCGGAGTGGTGTCGAGCGTCCGGGCGAAGACGTCCTGCAGCCCGCGCTGGCTCAGTCCGCACGCGGCGGCGATCGTGGGGACCGTTGGGCGTTCGGCGGCGTGCAGCTCGATGAACCGGATCGCGTCGCGGAGCCGGTTCGCCACGGGCACGTCGTCACCCCGGTTGCGGATGGGGAACGTGTCGAGGATGACGACGGCCAGCCGGCGGTTCAGGGCGGTCCGCATCGGTCCGAGCACGCGGTCGTCGACCAGGGCCGGCCCGAGTTCACGGATCAGGTGCCGCAGCGGTTCGCGCCGGGCGACGACCTCGTCCTGCTGGTCGAACAGCAGTGGGCCGTCGGGCAGGCGGTAGCCGAGGTCACGGCCGACGCTGCGCAGGAACCGGTCGGACACGTGCACGCCGTTGTAGACCGTGCCGTCGGACTCGAACCGGTAGGCCTCGGACGCCGAGGCGATGTACGGGCTGCCCGGCTCGACGACGCGGGTGCGGTCGGCGAAGTGCATCTCGAGCCGGCCCTTGGTCAGCCAGAACACCACGTGGTCGTCCCGCACGCCGATGACCCCGCCCCGCCGGCCGCCCTCGGCACGCATGGTGCGCAGCGACAGGTCGTCGTCGCCCACGACCGTGTACTCGTACCGTGTGTCGTCGGTGGCGAAGGTCTCGGAGGCGAAGTCCGAGCCGCCGTACTCGGCCTCGAAGATCTCGGAGTAGTCGGAGCCCTCCCCGTCGGAGAACCGCAGCCGGCGGAATCCGTTCGTCGTCGAGGGGTCCATGCGCCGATCATGCCACCGGTTGCGCTCGGGCGGGATCGGAATACCCTAGGGGGGTACCGTATTGAGAACGGTGGAGGCGGACATGCGCGAACACGTCGGGTACATCGGCGACAAGGACGACCTGCTCAAGCGACTCCGTCGCGCCGAGGGGCAGGTGCGCGGCATCGCGCGGATGGTCGAGGACGAGACGTACTGCATCGACGTCCTGACCCAGATCTCGGCGGCGAACCGGGCGCTCGAACGCGTCGCGCTGTCGCTGCTCGAGGACCACCTGGCGCACTGCGTCGCCGAGGCCGTCGCCGAGGGCGGGGACGCCGCCGACGAGAAGGTGCGCGAGGCCAGCCAGGCGATCGCCCGGCTCGTCCGCTCCTGACCCTGACGACCACCACCGAGAAGGAGACACCATGACCACCGAAACGCTGCTCGTCGAGGGCATGACCTGCGACCACTGCGTGATGAGCATCACCGAGGAACTCACCGAGGTCGACGGGGTGTCGGGCGTCGACGTCCGACTCGTCCCCGGCGGATCGTCCGAGGTCACCGTCAGCTCCGCGGCACCCGTCGACGCGGACGCCCTCCGCGCCGCCGTCGTCGAGGCGGGGTACGAGGTCGTGCGCTCGTGACCGACCGCACCGTCGAACTCGACATCACCGGGATGACCTGCGCCTCGTGCGCGAACCGCATCGAGCGGAAGCTCGGCAAGCTGCCCGGGGTCACCGCCACGGTCAACTACGCCACCGAGAAGGCGCAGGTGCAGGTCGCCGCGGACGGTACCGCCGACCCCGAGGCGCTCATCGCCGCGGTGGAGTCGGCCGGGTACGGCGCCACGGTGCCGGCACCGCCCGCCGCTGCTGACGCCGACCCCGCGGTGGACGAGGACCCGACCGGCCCGCTGCGCCGGCGTTTGATCGTGTCGGCCGTGCTCGCGGTGCCCGTCGTGGTGCTCTCGATGGTGCCGGCCCTGCAGTTCCCGAACTGGCAGTGGCTCGCCCTGACGCTCGCCGCGCCCGTCGCGGTCTGGGGCGCGCTCCCGTTCCACCGTGCCGCGTGGGTCAACGCCCGGCACGGTGCCGCCACCATGGACACCCTGGTGAGCGTCGGCGTCCTCGCTGCCTTCGGGTGGTCGCTGTACGCCCTGTTCTTCGGCGACGCCGGCACGACCGGCATGCACATGACGTTCTCGTGGTTCGCCACGGACCCCGAGGCCGCCGACCTGTACCTCGAGGTCGCGACGGCCGTGACGGTGTTCATCCTCGCCGGCCGGTACATGGAGGCCCGCGCGAAGACGCAGTCCGGCGCCGCGCTCCGGGCACTGCTCGAACTCGGTGCGAAGGACGCCACCGTCCTGCGCGACGGCGGCGAACACCGCGTGCCGGCCTCGTCCCTCGTCGTGGGTGACGTCGTCGTGGTGCGACCCGGCGAACGGATCCCGAGCGACGGCCTGGTGCAGGACGGCTCTTCGGCCGTCGACCTCAGCATGCTCACCGGTGAGTCCGTGCCGGTCGAGGTCGGCCCGGGCGACCGGGTCACCGGCGCGACGATCAACGTCGGCGGCCGGCTCGTCGTCGCGATCACCCGCGTCGGCGCCGACACCGAGCTCGCCCGGATGGGGCGCCTGGTCGAGGACGCCCAGACCGGCAAGGCCGAGGTCCAGCGCCTGGCCGACCGCGTGTCGGGGGTCTTCGTGCCGATCGTCATCGCGCTCGCCGTGCTGGCCTTCGTCGGCTGGCTCGTGTTCGGCGGCTCGGTCACCGCGGCCTTCACCGCTGCCGTCGCCACCCTGATCATCGCCTGCCCGTGCGCCCTCGGGCTCGCCACGCCCACCGCCCTGCTGGTCGGGACCGGCCGAGGCTCCCAGCTCGGCATCCTGATCGGCGGTCCGCAGGTGCTCGAGCGCACCCGCGGCGTCGACACCGTCGTGCTCGACAAGACCGGCACCGTCACCACGGGGTCGATGACCCTGCGGTCGGTCACCGCCGTCGACGAGACCGAGGACACCGTGCTCCGGCTCGCCGCCGCGGTCGAGGACGGCTCCGAACACCCCGTCGCCCGCGCCGTCACCACCGCGGCCCGTGCCCGAGGTGTCGACCTGCCCGAGGCCGAGCAGTTCACCGCGACCGCCGGCGCCGGTGTGCAGGCCGTCGTGGACGGCGACGTCGTCGTGGTCGGCACGACCCGCTGGCTCGCCGACTCGTGGTCGATCACCCTGCCCCCGGTGCTGTCCGACGCCGTCGACCGTGCCGAGGCCGACGGGGGCACGGCGGTCGTCTTCGCCCGGAACGGCACGGCCCTCGGCGTGGTCGTCGTCGGCGACACGGTGAAGCCCGAGGCTGCCGACGCGATCGCCCGCTTCCGGGCCCTCGGCCTGCACCCGGTGCTGCTCACCGGCGACAACGACGGTGCCGCACGAGCGGTCGCCGCCCGTGTCGGCATCGACGAGGTGCACGCTCGCGCGACCCCGGCGTCGAAGCTCGAGACCGTCCGCCGACTGCAGTCCGAGGGGCGGAGCGTCGCGATGGTCGGCGACGGCGTGAACGACGCAGCGGCGCTGGCCGCGGCCGACCTCGGCATCGCCATGGGGGCCGGCACCGATGCGGCCATCGCGGCGAGCGACATCACGGTGGTGAGCGGCCGGCTCACCGTGGTCGCCGACGCCATCCGGTTGTCGCGCGCGACGCTCGGCGTCATCAAGGGCAACCTGTTCTGGGCGTTCGCGTACAACGTCGCGGCGATCCCGCTCGCGATGGCGGGGCTGCTCAACCCGGTGCTCGCCGGTGCGGCGATGGCGTTCTCGTCGGTCTTCGTCGTGACGAACAGCCTGCGCCTGCGTCGCTTCGCGGCGCAGCCGTGAACCCGGCGAGCCGACCGCAGCCGTGAACCCGGCAGGCCGGCCGCTGCCCTGAACGCGACCGGCCGGGAGGCGTGACGCGCGCAGCGAACGCGAGCCGCGCCTCCCGGCCGACTGTGCGCACCACCTGCCGGAGCGCACTACGCTCGAAGACGGTCCGCGACGCAGCGCTGCGTGACCCGCGGGCTGTACGTCTTGAACGTGATCCCCAGGAGGACCGAAGTGACCGAATCCGCTCCCGTCGACCCCACATCGACCGAAGGCTGGAAGAAGCTCGACAGCATCGCTGCCGGCTTCACCCCGGACCTGCGAGGGTGGTTCGACAGCGACCCCGGTCGTGCCGAGCAGTACACCTTCCAGGCGGCCGACCTGACCGTCGACCTGTCCAAGGGCCTGGTGACCGACGAGATCCTCGCCGCGCTGCTGCAGGTCGCGAAGGACACCGGCGTCGCCGAACGCTTCCAGGCGATGCTCGCCGGTGAGCACATCAACGTCACCGAGGACCGCGCCGTGCTGCACACCGCGCTCCGCCGCCCGAAGGCGACCGAGGGCCTCGTGCCGGCGGCACCCCTGACCGTCGACGGCCAGGACGTCGACGCCGACGTGCACGCCACGCTCGACAAGGTCTACGGCTTCGCCGAGCAGGTCCGCAGCGGCGCCTGGACCGGTGTCACCGGCAAGCGCATCGAGACCGTCGTCAACATCGGCATCGGTGGCTCCGACCTCGGCCCGGTCATGGTCTACGAGGCACTCAAGCCCTACGTCCAGCCAGGCCTCGAGGCCCGCTTCGTCTCGAACATCGACCCGGCTGACATCTACGAGAAGACCGCGGACCTGGACCCCGAGACCACGCTCTTCATCGTCGCGTCGAAGACCTTCGGCACGCTCGAGACCCTGACGAACGCGCGCCTCGCCCGCCAGTGGCTGTGGGAGAAGCTCGGGCTGACCGACGCCGCCGAGGACGAGAAGAAGAACGCCGTCGCCAAGCACTTCGTCGCCGTCTCCACCGCGCTCGACAAGGTCGAGGCGTTCGGCATCGACCCCGAGAACGCCTTCGGCTTCTGGGACTGGGTGGGCGGCCGCTACTCGGTCGACTCGGCCATCGGCACGAGCGTCGTCATCGCCATCGGCAAGGAGAACTGGGAGCAGTTCCTCGCCGGCTTCCACGCCATCGACGAGCACGTCCGCACCACGCCGCTCGAGCAGAACGTCCCCGTCCTGATGGGCCTGCTCAACGTCTGGTACACGAACTTCCTCGGTGCGCAGAGCCACGCGGTCCTGCCGTACACGCAGTACCTGCACCGCTTCGCCGCGTACCTGCAGCAGCTCACGATGGAGTCGAACGGCAAGCGCGTCCGCTGGGACGGCTCGCCCGTCACCACCGAGACCGGCGAGGTCTTCTGGGGTGAGCCCGGCACGAACGGCCAGCACGCGTTCTACCAGCTCATCCACCAGGGCACCCGCCTGATCCCGGCCGACTTCATCACGGTCGCCAACCCGGCCCGCCCGCTGAAGGACGAGACCGGCGACGGCAAGGGTGTCGCGCCCGGCACCGACGTGCACACGCTGTTCCTGGCGAACTTCTTCGCGCAGACCAAGGCGCTCGCGTTCGGCAAGAGCGCCGACGAGGTCCGCGCCGAGGGCACCACGGACGAAGGCATCGTCGCGGCGCGCACGTTCCCCGGCAACAAGCCGACCACGTCGATCATCGCGCCGGAGCTCACCCCGAGCGTCCTCGGCCAGCTCATCGCCCTGTACGAGCACATCGTGTTCACCGAGGGCACGATCTGGGGCATCGACTCGTTCGACCAGTGGGGTGTTGAGCTCGGCAAGCAGCTGGCGCTGCAGGTCACGCCGGCCGTCGAGGGTGACCAGGCCGCGCTCGACGCGCAGGACCCGTCGACCAAGGCGCTCATCGCGAAGTACCTGGAGCTGCGGAAGTAGCGCACGCCCCCACCTGACGGACGGGAGGCCCGTGGCGGATCCGCCACGGGCCTCCCGTCCGTTTGTGTGCGTGCGCTGGCCGCGGGGCGGACGCCGGGCCGGTTTCGCGGTCAGCGACGCCTCACGCGCGCGCTGGCCCGTGAGGTGTCGCCCAGCGCGAAACGCGCCTGCCGCCGCGCCCCGTCACCGCGCCGGACGGTCCGCCGGTGTCGGTCGGAGCGGCTACGGTCGAGGGCATGGAGCGTTCGGAGATCCTCGCCGCGGCTGCCGCCGCGCACGCCGCCCGCATCGCAGCGGCCGGTGGTGACGACGCCGCAGCGCGTGAACGGGCCGACAGCGTCCGACGACGGGCTGACGGGCTCACCGACCGGTACGACACGGTCGAGGGTGCGGACGCCGAGTCCGACGCCCGCGACGCCGCACGCCGACGCGCAGGCGAGGCGGACCGCGCGGCCTCACGCACCGAGGGCGTGCTGTCGGACTGGCACCGGATGGGCACCCGTCGTGGCGTCACCCCCGACGCCCAGGTCCGCACGGCCTGGACCGTGACCGGGGTCCCCGAGCGCGGTGACGCCCGAGCGCTCGCGAACGTGCTGCTCTCCACCGCGGGGCACGCCGGACGCGTCGCCGACGCCGCCCGACGCAACCCTGCCCTGTCCGGCGCAGCGAGTGCTGCCGCCCGACGGACCGTGCGCCGCTACACCGACCACGGTGCCGACATGGCCTCGTTGGGGGACGTCCTGGGCGAGGGCCCCGTCGACGACGAGCGCTGAACCTGATCCGCAGATTGGACCGCTCCCGTCCTCATCAGGCCTTCTGTGGACCGATCCAAACGACCTGACGACAGAATGTCCAATTGACAGGACATGGAATCGGGTTACGATCGGTCCACGCGATGAAGCGCGATCACCGACGAAGGAGTCACCGAATGGTCGACATCAAACCGACAGCCCCGACTGTCGCACTGCCCCCGTTGGGGACCGGGCCGCACCGCCGACGACTCGGCGTGCTGGCCCTCGTCGCCACGTTCGGCGGGTTGCTCTTCGGGTACGACACCGGTGTCATCAACGGTGCCCTGAACCCGATGAAGGCGGAGCTCGGCCTCACGAACTTCACCGAGGGCGTGGTCACCAGCTCGCTGCTCTTCGGCGCCGCGATCGGCGCCATGCTCGGCGGCCGCATCGCCGACGGCTGGGGTCGTCGCAAGACCATCATCCTGCTCGCCGTCACGTTCTTCGTCGGCACGCTGATCTGCGTGTTCGCGCCGACGTTCGAGGTCATCGTCGTCGGTCGTGTGCTCCTCGGCCTCGCGGTGGGTGGCGCGTCCACGGTGGTGCCGGTGTTCCTCGCCGAACTCGCGCCGTACGAGATCCGCGGGTCGCTGTCCGGCCGCAACGAGCTCATGATCGTGATCGGTCAGCTCGCCGCGTTCGTGGTCAACGCGATCATCGGCAACGTGTGGGGTGAGGGCAACGGCGTGTGGCGCGTCATGCTGGCCGTCTGTGCGCTCCCCGCGATCGCGCTGTTCGTCGGGATGCTCCGGGTGCCGGAGTCGCCGCGGTGGCTCGCGTCGAAGGACCGCTACGACGAGGCGCTCTCGGTCCTCGAGCAGGTCCGGACCACCGATCGGGCCCGCGCCGAGCTCGACGACATCAAGCGGAGCAACGACCTCGAAGCGAAGGTCGAGCGCGTCAGCGGTTGGCACACGCTGCGCGGGAACAAGTGGCTCATCCGCATCGTGCTCATCGGTGCCGGGCTCGGCGTCGCGCAGCAGCTCACCGGCATCAACTCGATCATGTACTACGGCCAGACCGTGCTCATCGAGTCCGGGTTCCAGGCGTCGGCAGCCCTCATCGCGAACATCGCCCCCGGCGTGATCGCCGTGATCGGTGGCGTCATCGCGCTGTACAACATGGAGAAGATCAACCGCCGTACGACGCTGATCCTCGGGTTCACGCTGACGACGATCTGCCACTTCCTCATCGGCATCGCGTCGGTGGCGCTGCCCGAGGGCAACCCGGCCCGTCCGTGGGTCATCCTGTTCCTGGTCGTCGCGTTCGTCGGTTCGATGCAGACCTTCCTCAACATCGCGGTCTGGGTCGTGCTGTCCGAGATCTTCCCGACCCAGATCCGTGCGCTCGGCATGGGCATCTCGGTGTTCTGCCTCTGGATCGCGAACGCGTTCCTCGGGCTGTACTTCCCGACGATCGTTGCCGCGACCGGCATCACCGGGACCTTCTTCGGGTTCGGGGTCGTCGGACTGCTGGCGCTGCTCTTCATCTGGAAGTTCGTGCCGGAGAGCCGCGGTCGCACCCTCGAAGAGGTCGAAGAGGGCGTCACCACCGGCAACATCTTCACCGTCCCCGTGAAGGCGTCGCGCCGCTAGTCCGCACCGCGCTGCACCGAGTGCGCAGGAGACGTCGGGTCGCCCCAGGGCACCCGGCGTCTTCTGCTCACTGGATCCACCGTCGTCGCCCGGTTGGTTGCATGGAGGCGTGACGGAACTGGTGCTGCAGGACTTCCCGGCCGCCCTGAACGTGGTGTGCTCCGCGCTGCTCGTGGTCGCCGTGGGCTGTGCCGTGTTCGTGGCGGTCGACGTGGTGCGTCGGCCGCCGCAGATGCGCGTCATGGCCTTCGTGTGGCCGCTCACGATGCTCTTCGGCAGCGTCGTGTGGCTCGTCTTCTACCTGCGTCGTGGGCGGGCGACGGCGCCCGGCCACGGACGGTGGGCGGGCACAGCGATCGACACGAGCCACTGCGGGGCCGGCTGCGCCCTCGGCGACCTCATCGGCGAGTTCGGGCTCGCGGCGTTCCCGGCGCTCGGGGTGGCGGTCGGCCTGGGCGCGCTCTACCAGGACCGGATGATCGCCGGGTGGATCGTCGACTTCGTCATCGCGTTCGTGCTCGGCATCGTGTTCCAGTACTTCGCCATCGCGCCGATGCGGGGCCTCGGCGTCCGGGCCGGGCTCGTCGCCGCGCTCAAGGCCGACACGCTGTCGATCATCGCGTGGCAGGTGGGCATGTACGGCCTGATGGCGGTGTGGCAGCTCGTCGTGTTCCCGGCACTCGTCGGCGGGCGCGCGAGCGTCTTCTCGCCGGAGTTCTGGGTGGCGATGCAGCTGGCGATGGTGGCCGGCTTCGTCTGCTCGTACCCCGTGAACGTGTGGCTGGTGCGTCGGGGCATCAAGGAGGCCATGTGACGGACCAGTGAACGGACGGGAGGCCCGGTGCCAGCTGGCACCGGGCCTCCCGTCTGTTCTGTGGGCGCGCTACGGGCGCAGGAGCACCTTGCCGACGCGGCCGGCGGTGTCGCTGGCGCGCACGGCGTCGCGGACCTGCTCGAAGGCGAAGGTCTCGGCGACGGGGAGCGTCAGCGAGCCGTCGAGCACGCGGGTGATGAGCTCACCGAAGAGCTGCCCCTTCGTCTCGGCCGGCATCGTCTTGCTGACGACGGAGCCCCAGAAGCCCTTCACGGTGAGCTGGCCGAAGATGACCTTGCCCGACGGGATCTCGAGCGTCGGCGACGCCATCGCGCCGAAGACGACGAGGGTGGCGTTCTCGCCCAGCACGGAGGCGATGTCGCCGGCGGCCTTGCCACCGACCGACTCGACGCCGGCGATGATCGGGGCGCCACCGGTGATCGCGGCGACCTGGTCCTGCCAGTCGTCGGCGTCGGTGGCGACGATGCGCTCGATGCCCTGCTCGCGGAGCTCGTCGACACCCGCGGCGCGACGGACGAGTCCGATCACGTTGATGCCGCGGGCGGCACCGAGCTGGGCGACCATGCGACCGACCGCACCGTTGGCGGCGTTCTGGATGATCCAGTCGCCCTCGTGCAGGTCGAGCGAGTGCAGCAGGCTGATGGCGCTGAACGGCATCGAGACGAGCTGGGCGGCGGCCTCGTCGGTCATCGCGTCCGGCACCGGGACGAGCCCGGCGGCGTTGGCGGTGTAGTACTCGGCCCAGACGCCGAAGGCACCGCCGGCGACGCGCTGGCCGACCTGCAGGTTCGTGACGCCCTCGCCGAGGGCCTCGACGACGCCGAGTGCCTCGGTGCCCGAGGCGGCGGGGAGCTCCGGCTTGAAGCCGTAGGTGCCGCGGACGGTCCACAGGTCGTGGTTGTGGATGGGGGAGAGGACCGTGCGGACGAGGACCTCGCCGGCGCCGGGCGTCGGGACGGGGCGCTCCTGCACCTCGAGGACGTCGGCGGGCTCGGCGAACGTCTCGTGGACGACGGCGCGCATGGTGGTGGGGGTGGTGGTGCTCATGGGTCAGTCCTCCGAGACGACGATGGTGACGTCGATGTTGCCGCGGGTCGCGTTCGAGTACGGGCAGACCTGGTGGGCCGCGTCGGCGAGGGCCTGGGCCTGGTCGTGCTCCAGGCCGGGGATGACGACCTCGAGCATGACGGCGAGCTGGTAGCCACCGTTGCCGTTCGGGCCGATCGACACGCGACCGCCGACGGACGAGTCGGTGATCTTCACCTTCTGGCTGCGGGCGACGCCCTGCAGTGCGGAGTGGAAGCAGGCGGCGTAGCCGGCGGCGAAGAGCTGCTCGGGGTTGGCGCCGTTGCCGGAGCCACCCATCTCCTTGGGGATGGCGAGGTCGAACTCGACCGTGCCGTCGCTCGTGGCGACGTGGCCGTTGCGGCCTTCGCCGGTGGCCAGGGCCTCGGCGGTGTAGAGGGCTTCCATGGTGTTCCTTCCTTGTGGGGCGGATCGTGAAGTTCGGGGGTGTGCGGCGTGCTCTCGCGCTCAGCGACAGTTCACGGGCGCACGGGGGCGTGCGGTGTCGCTCAGCGCGAGACGGCACCGGCGGGGTCGGCTGCCGCGTGCATCGTCTCGGTCAGCCGGTGCAGCGTCGCGATGAGCTCGGCGGCCGCGCGTTCGTCGGCCAGGCCCATGCCTGCGGCGATCCGCGCGGGGATGCCGCTCAGCTCGGACCGCAGTTCGCGGCCGCGGTCACCGACGGTCACCGTGACGACGCGCTCGTCGGTGCTGCGGCGCTCGCGGCGGACCAGGTCGCTCTGCTCCATGCGGCGGAGCAGTGGCGAGAGGGTGCCGGAGTCGAGCTGCAGGTGTTCGCCGAGGCCGGAGACGGTCTGGTCGCCCTCGACCCACAGGGTCACGAGCACGAGGTACTGCGGGTACGTTAGGCCCCAGGGTTCGAGCATCGTGCGGTACGCCTGCGTGGTGGCGCGGGACGCCGCGTAGAGGGAGAAGCACACCATCTCGTCGGTCACGGGCATGAGTCCACACTGTCACGCAACCCAGTTGTGCACAACTCGATGCAGCGGATGCCCAGCTGACGAACACGCCGACGGCCCGGACGGTTAGGCTGACGTGACCCACGATGACCAGCAGCGACCTCGACAACACCACGACCCCCGGCAACGGATCGGCGTCGTCCCACGGCAAGACGATCCTGATCGGTGAGCACGCCGTGGTCTACGGCGCACCCGCTCTCGTCCTGCCGGTGCTCGACGCGCGGGTCGTGGCGACGGTCACGCCGGTCGCCGCCGACGCCGAGCAGTCCGGTCACAGCCTGCAGTCGACCGTGCACACCGGCCCCCTCGACCTCGCACCCGCGGCCGTGATGCCGACCGTCACCGCCGTCACCGCGACCCTGCGCCACTTCGGGGTCACCGACCGCCACTTCCACGTCCGGGTCGACAGCGAGGTCCCGACCGCCCGCGGCATGGGCTCGAGCGCCGCGGTCGCCGCCGCCGTGACCGCCGCCGTCGCCGATGCCCTGGGCGAGACCCTCGACGCCGAGACCCACCACGAGCTCATCCAGGAGTGCGAGCGCGTCGCCCACGGCCGACCGTCCGGCCTCGACGCCCGGGGCGTCGTCGCGTCCGCGCCGGTCTGGTTCGAGGGCGGCCGGATCGAACCCGTCACGCTCGGCGCCCGGTTCACCTTCGTCGTCGCGGACACCGGCGTCCCCGGGCACACCCGCGAGGCCGTCTCGGCCGTCCGCGCCCGCCACGACCAGGACCCGGTCGGTGTCGGCGCCGTGATCGACCGGATCGGCGCGCTCGCCCGGCGGGCACGGGGGACACTCGAGGACGGCGATGCCCAGGGTCTGGGTGCCAGCATGGACGCCGCGCACGACCTGCTCAGCACACTCGACGTGTCGAGTGACGACCTGGACCGGCTCGTCGACGCCGCACGCGCTGCGGACGCCCTCGGCGCGAAGCTCACCGGCGGCGGGCGGGGCGGGTGCGTCCTCGCGCTCGCCACGGACGACGACCACGCGGACCGCATCGCGGCCGCACTCCGCGGCGCAGGGGCCGCAGCCACCTGGACCACCACGATCGGAGCCCGCGCTTGCTGACAGCCACCGCCGTCGCGCACCCCAACATCGCCCTCGTCAAGTACTGGGGGAAGGCGGACGCGCAGCTCGCGCTGCCCGCCACGGGCAGCGTCTCGATGGGGCTCGACGTGTTCCCGACGACGACCACCGTCGCGGTGGACGGCGGACGGGAGGCGCGTGACGCGTTCACGCTGAACGGTCACGTCGTCGACGACGGTGCGCTGGTGCGCGTGCAGCAGTTCCTCGACCTGGTGCGCGAACTCGCGGGGTCGTCCGAGCGGGCGTCGGTGGTGTCCGAGAACACGGTCCCGACCGGTGCCGGGTTGGCCTCGAGCGCGTCCGGCTTCGCCGCACTGGCGACCGCGGCCGCCGCGGCCTACGGCCTCGACCTGTCGCCGCGCGACCTGTCGCGTCTGGCACGTCGCGGTTCCGGCTCGGCCACGCGTTCGATCCCCGGCGGTGTCGCCGTCTGGCACGCGGGTGACGACCAGGGCTCCTTCGCCGAGCCGATCCCGGCCCCGCCGATGGCGATGGTCGTGGTCACGATCGACGCCGGCCCGAAGCCGATCGGGTCGCGCGAGGCCATGCGCCGCACCATCGCGACGTCGCCGTTCTACCCGGCCTGGGTGACCTCGACGACCGAGACCGTCGGCGACATGCTCACGGCCTGCGCGGCTGGCGACTTCACCCGCATCGGCGAGATCACCGAGAGCAACGCGCTCCGCATGCACGCGACGATCGAGGGCGCGTTCCCGCCGATCCGCTACCTCAACGCCCGCAGCGTCGCCGTGTTCGACGCCGTCGCCGAGCTGCGCGCCGGCGGCACCGAGGCCTACGCCACGGCCGACGCGGGCCCGAACGTCGTCGTGCTCACGAAGCCGCAGGACCGGGCGGCGGTCGCCGGGGCGCTCGCGTCGCTGGGGGACGTCATCGAGTCCGGCACCGGACCTGCCGCGCGGGTGCTCCGCTCCGAAGAGACCGGGAGCAATCCCGACCAGAAGGAGTCCGCGCAGTGATCGAGTTCCGTGCACACGGCAAGCTGTTCGTCGCCGGCGAGTACGCCGTCGTCGAGCCGGGCCAGCCGTCCGTCCTGATCGCCCTCGACCGCGCCATCACGGCGAAGGTGCGCGAGGGCCACGGCGCGGGCAGCGTGCACTCCGAGGAGTACGGGCACCTGCCGCTCACGTGGACCCGTGCCGAGGACGGCCTGGCGCTCGACCGTGAGCACCACCCGTACGACTACGTGATGGCCACGATCGACCTGGTCGAGAAGCTCCGCGCCGAGCACGGCATCGCCCCGCGGTTCCACGACCTGCGCATCGAGAGCCAACTGGACGACGCCAGCGGCCGGAAGTTCGGGCTCGGGTCCTCGGCCGCGGTCACCGTCGCCACGGTCGGCGCCCTCGACCGCTTCTACGGCATCGGCCTGACGCAGCGTCAGCGTTTCCAGGTCGCCCTGCTCGCCACCATCCGGGTGAACCCCCGGGCCTCCGGTGGCGACCTCGCCGCGAGCACGTTCGGCGGCTGGCTGCGCTACAGCGCCCCCGACCGCGAGCGCCTCGCCGCGATGCTCGGCGACCACGCCGTGTCCGCGATCCTGACGGACGCCGACGCCTGGGACGGCTTCGACGTCCAGCGGCTGCCCGCTCCCGAGAACCTGCAGCTGCTCGTCGGCTGGACCGGCTCGCCCGCGTCCACCACGAAGCTCGTCGACGTGGTGCGTCGGCACCGCAACGGCGGGTACCAGGCGTTCCTCGACGAGAGCCGCAGCGCCGTCGACGACCTGACCACGGGCCTCCAGACCGGCGACGCCGAGCGCACGCTCGGTGCCCTCCGACGCGCCCGCGGGCTGCTGCAGCGCCTCGGTGCGTCCGTCGGGTCGCAGATCGAGACCGAGCGTCTCGCGACCCTGTGCGACGTCGTCGAGGCCGCGGGCGGGGCGGCGAAGCCGTCCGGGGCCGGCGGCGGCGACTGCGGCATCGCGCTCGTCCCGGCGGACACCGACCCCGCCGGCATCCACCGCGCCTGGGAGGCGCACGACATCAGACACCTCAGCGTCGCGGTGCGAGCACCAGAAGGAGCCCTCGATGAGTGACCTGCTCACACCGATCCCCACCAAGTGGGTCGGCCCGATCCGCGTCAGCGGCAACGCCGTGCAGGGGGAGCACGAGGTCCCCCTCGCCACCTACGAGTCGCCGCTCTGGCCGTCCGTCGGCCGCGGCGCCCGCATCTCGCGCATGGTCGAGGACGGCATCGTCGCGACCGTCGTCGACGAGCGCATGACCCGCTCCGTCGTGGTCCGTGCCGACAGCGCCGCCGCAGCCCACGTCGCCGCGGGCCAGATCCTCGCGCGCCAGGACGAGCTCGCCGCGATCGTGTCCGGACAGAGCCGGTTCGCCAAGCTCATCGAGGTGCACCCGGAGATCGTCGGGGACCTGCTGTTCCTGCGCTTCGCGTTCACCACCGGCGACGCCTCCGGCCACAACATGGTCACGCAGGCGGCGGACAAGCTGCTGCCGGCGATCCTGGACTGGCAGCCGGGCCTGCGGTACGTCTCGGTGTCGGGCAACTTCTGCACCGACAAGAAGGCCACCGCGGTGAACGGCATCCGTGGCCGCGGCCGCAACACCATCGCCGAGATCGTGATCCCGGGCGAGGTCGTCGAGAAGCGCCTGCGGTCGAGCACCGCGCGCATCGTCGAGCTGAACATCGCGAAGAACCTGATCGGGTCGACGATCGCCGGGGCCATCCGCTCGGCGAACGCGCACTACGCGAACATGCTGCTCGGCTTCTACCTGGCCACCGGGCAGGACGCCGCCAACATCGTCGAGGGCTCGCAGGGCATCACGAGCGCCGAGGACCGCGACGGCGACCTGTACTTCGCGACCTCGCTGCCGCACCTGATCGTCGGCACGGTCGGCAACGGCAAGGGCGGGGACCTGCCCGTCGTCGAGGACGCCCTGGTGCGCCTCGGCTGCCGCGAGGACCGGGAGCCGGGCGGGAACGCCCGCCGCCTCGCCGCGCTGTGCGCCGCGACCGTCCTGTGCGGGGAGCTCTCGCTCCTCGCCGCACAGACCAACCCGGGTGAGCTGATGGCCGCCCACGTCGCCATGGAACGCCGCGGCGCGAAGCCCGCAGGGGGTGCGGCGTGACCGGCGTCGGCATCCACGACATCGCGATCGCGACCGGGCACCACGTGCTCGAGCTCGACGACCTGGCCGAGCGGCTCGGCGTCGACCCGGCGAAGTACCACGTCGGCATCGGGCAGGACGCCTTCAGCGTGCCCGCGCCCGACGAGGACATCGTCACGATGGGCGCCGCGGCGGCGAAGGAGCTCATCGACCGGCACGGCGTCGAGGGCATCCGCACGGTGCTGTTCGCCACCGAGTCCGGCGTCGACCAGTCGAAGGCCGCCGGCGTGTACGTGCACGGCCTGCTCGGGCTGCCGAAGGCCGTCCGCGTGGTCGAGCTGAAGCAGGCCTGCTACGGCGGGATGGCCGCGGTGCAGCTCGCACTCGGCATCGTCGCGCGCGCCCCGCACGAGCGGGTGCTCGTCATCGCCGCCGACGTCGCCCGGTACGACGTCGACACCCCGGCCGAGCCGACCCAGGGTGCCGGTGCCGCCGCGATCCTGGTGTCCGCCGACCCCGACCTGATCGAGATCGAGCCGGCGGCGGGCGTCTACACCGCGGACGTCGACGACTTCTGGCGGCCGAACGACCGCTCCACCGCGCTGGTCGACGGGCGGCTCTCGGTGAGCGCGTACGTCAACGCGTTCGTCGGTGCCTGGGACGACCTGGCGGAACAGGGCGGCCCGGCGTACGACGACATCGCCCGGTTCGTGCACCACCAGCCCTTCACCAAGATGGCGATCAAGGCGCACCGCAAGCTCACGCAGCACGTCGGCGCACCGTTCGACGAGGCCGACCTGGCGATCGGGTTCACCTACAACCGGCAGACCGGCAACACCTACACGGCGTCGCTCTGGATCGGGCTCGCAGCGCTGCTCGACCTGGACGACGACCTGGCGGGGGAGCGGCTCGGCCTGTTCAGCTACGGCTCGGGCAGCGTCGGTGAGCTCATCACCGGCATCGTCCGGCCCGACTACCGCGAGCACCGTCGTGCGGGTCGTGTGCGGTCGCTGCTCGAGGCACGGGTCCCGCTGACGGTCGACGCGTACCGCGCGCTGCACGCAGCGGGTGCCGCCACCAGCGAGGACGTCGAGCGTCCGCGCGTCACGACCGCGCCGTTCCGCTTCGCGGGCGTGCGCGGTGGCGCGCGGCACTACGAGGAGTCCTAGACCGGACACCGGACGGACGGGAGGCCCGTGGCGGCGCCGCCACGGGCCTCCCGTCCGTCTGCTGGTCACGCTGCGGACAGGACCTCGCGCTCCAGCCGCCGGTAGCTGGCCTCCATGCCCTCCGTCATGCCGGTCGCGAGGATCATGTCCCGCTGTTCCCGGTCCGGGTAGGTGACGAGCAGCGTCATGAGCGTGACGCCGTCGTCCTCGTCGAACTGCAGGTCGTTCGTGTTCGGCGGGAAGGGCGCCCCGGTCATGCGCTCGGTCGACACCATCCGGCGTTCGGGTTCGACGACGAGGTTCTCGCCCTCGAACCCGAAGGGCTCGCCCTCGGTGTCACCCATCGGCGCCCAGGCCTGCCGGAACGTGCCGCCCGGGGTCAGGTCGTTCTCGTACACCGTCATCTCCCACCCGTCGGGGCCGAGCAGCCACCGGCGCACCAGGTCGGGCTCGGTGTGCGCCCGCCAGAGCAGGTGCCGCGGCGCCGCGAACGCCCGGGTGATCCGGACGTGGGTGTCGTCGAGGACCTCGGTCTCGGTGCCCGCACCCAGCGCCCACTCGCGCAGGTCGGCGAGCACCCGGTCGAGCTGGCCGAACGCCTGCTGGTAGCCCTCGAGCATGCCCATCTGGAGCATCGCGTCGAGGTCGGCGGCCGAGGCGAACGAGGACACCACGGTGACCCGCGAGCCGTCGTCGGCCGGGCCGAACGACAACACGGTCTCGCCCGCGGGGAGTGACTCGTCGACGGTGCCCTGGGGGTCGGTGAACAGGTCACGGAAGACGATGCGGCGGGGCTCGTCGACCTCGGTGACCTGCCAGACGGCGTGGAACCGCTCGCCCTGCGGGGACGTCATCCGGTAGTCGGCACGGCCGCCGGGGCGCAGGTCGAACGTCGTGAAGGTCGCGGGGAACCCGGGCGGTCCCCAGAACCGCTCGAGCTGGCGTGGGTCGGTGAAGGCGGCCCAGAGGCGTTCGACGGGGACGGGGAACTCGGCGACGAGGGTCATCGAGAGGGTGTCGGGATCGGTGTGGACGGACGTGGTGGGCATCATCGCTCCTGGTGTCGTCGGGTGTCGTCTGGTGCTGGGTGTCCGGACGCGTCGCCGTCGAGCAGGTCGCCCAGGCGGTCCATCCGGCTGTGCCAGAGGCGGCCGTAGGCGTCGAGGAGATCACGGACCCGGTCGAGCTGCTCCGGCTCGGCGCGCACGATGCGGGTGCGGCCGCGGGCCTCCTTGCTCACGAGTCCGGCTCCTTCGAGGACGGCGACGTGCTTCTGGACGGCGGCGAACGACATCGAGTAGGCGTCCGCGAGCTCGCTCACGGACGACGACCCGACGAGCGTGCGCCGGACGATGTCACGACGGGTCGCGTCGGCCAGCGCGTGGAACACCCGGTCGACCTCGGCGTCGGACAGTTCGATTCGTACAACCATTTGGTTGTAGGTTACGTCCGGCCGGTCTCGTCCACAAGGGGGACCTGCCGGTAGTCTTGCCGCGGAGATCGGAGGGGCGATGGCGGAGCAGCTGGGTGCGTCCGGTGCCGTCCGTGCCCTCGTCGCCACCCTGCCCCGTGCGCCGCAGCTGTCCGACGTGGTGACCGGCGTCGGTCGGATGGTCGGCAAACCCACGCGCGTCGTCGACGTCGACGGCCCGAGCTGGGGTCCGCTCACCGCGCTCGTGTCGCAGTTCGAGCACGAGAACCTGGTGCTCGTGCCGGCCGACGCACCGCCGCTCTACCGCATGCACTGCGTGCTGCACGAGCTCGGGCACCTGGTGCACGGCGACGTCGGCACCCCCACCCCGTCGTCCGTGGCCGAGTTCGCCGCCGGGGGCCACGTCTGCCGTCGGGCGCTCGACGCCGACTCCGGGCTCGTGAGCATCTCCGACGACGACGAGCACTTCGCCGAACGGTTCGCCTACGAGCTCGCGACGGTCCTGCTCGCCGGGGCCACGGGCGCGGACGAGCGGGCCTACGGCTGATGGCCGTCCTGCACGCCGCGGCCTTCTGGTTCGCGGCGCTGATCTTCCTCGCCCGCACGCCGTACGTGCTGCGGAACCCCCGTGGTCGGGCGGCCTGGGGTGCCACCGGCGTCGGGGCGCTCGGGCTCCTGACCCTCGGCAGCGTCGTGCCGCAGCCGGTGCTCGACGGTGCCCTGGGCGGCTCGAACCTCATCAACCTGGTGCAGAACGTCTGCGCGACCGTCGCCTTCTGGCTGATGCTCCGCGCGAGCACGGACGACCTGCCGGAGCGCCCGGTGCTCGCCAGGCCGGTGGCGCTGCTCGTCGTGGTCGTGGCCTTCACGGTGCCGTTCCTGCTGGTCGAGGAGCGCGGCGGGACCGACTTCCACTTCATCGTGCGCGAGATCGAGCAGACCCCGATGTGGCTCTACGCGACCGTCTACATGGTGGGCGTGGGACTGATCGCCGCGACGACACTGCGCCGCGGCGTGCTGCAGAACCCGGTGGCGCTCGTGGTGTTCCGCGTCGGGCTCGCGCTGGTCGTCGTGGCGAGCGTCGACGAGGTGGCCTCGCTCACCGCCGACCACTTCGGGCTCTTCCCGGCCGGGGTGCGGGACGGCCTGCGCCTGGCCTTCGACCCGCCGTTCTACCTCGGCATCGTGCTCATCGTCGTGGCGATGGCCTCGCTGACGTTCCGGCGGTGGGGCCGTGACCTGCGCCACCGCGGGCACCACCGACGCCTGCGCCGCATCGCCCGGCGGCACGCGGTGCGGGCGGTCGAGCGGCCGGGGGACCCGCAGGCCCGGACCTACGACCTGGTCATCGCGATCCGCGACGCCGAGGTGCAGGGACGGACCCTCGACGACGCCGAACTCGCGCAGGTGCGGTCGGCGGAACGGACCCTGACCCGGAGCCTCGGAGGATGACGGCGTGACGATCGTGTGGTGGGTGCTCGGAGCGCTCGTGGTGCTGGCGGCGGTGTCCCTGGCGGTCCTGGTCGTCCTACGGAAGGTCGTCGGCAGGATCGTGCTGCCCGGAGGCGATCGGTGGACGCCCGTGCTCGAGTCCGACGCGGACTCCGTCCGGCTGCCGATCACCGACGACACCGTGCGGCCGGGGGAGTACGGGCTGTGGCACGACGGCCCGGGGCACACCACCGTCGGGCCGGTGCTCGAGGTCGACGAAGCCGCCGGGTTCGTCCGCCGTGCCGTGGTGCGGACGACCGGCGCGGTGTCGTCGCGGGTGCGGTGGAGCGGACACGTGCACCCGGACCCGGCGGCGATGGACGTCGACTGGTCCGAGGTGTCGCTGCCGACGCCGGTGGGGCCGGCACCCGCGTGGGTGGTGCGGCCCGGGCCGGACGGTGCTGCACGCCCGGACCGCGGTGCTGCCCAGGGTGCCGACTCCGTGGCTGCCCGGGGTGCCGATCCCGCGGCCGCCCGGACTTGGGCAGTCCACGTGCACGGGATCCGGACGACCCGGGTCACCGCGCTCCGGACCGTCCCCGCCGCGCTCGAGCTCGGCTGGACCTCGATCGTCCCGTCGTTCCGCGGGGACGGCGAAGCACCGTGGGAAGGCCGGGCCTCGCACCTCGGTGCGCGCGAGTGGGCCGACGTCGAAGCGGCGCTCGACCACGCCGTCGCGAACGGCGCCGAACGGCTCGTCATCGTGGGGTGGTCGATGGGCGCGACGATCACACACGAACTCCTCGCCCGCTCGGCGCACCGTGACCGCCTGGCCGGGATCGTGCTCGTCGCCCCGGCACTGGACTGGGCCGTCACCGTCCGGTCCCAGGCCCGTCGCGCGGGGCTGCCCGGCCCTGTGGTGGGCGCTGCCCTCGGGGCGATGGCGACCCCGGTCCTCTGCCGGACGGTGGGGCTGCGCTCGCCGGTCGACGTGCGCGCGCTGTCCTGGTTGCGCGCACCCCGACAGCTGCCACCGACCCTGCTCATCCACTCCACCGGCGACACCACGGTGCCGTTCTCGGCCAGTCAGGAGTTCGCCGACGCCCACCCCGGCACGGTGACCCTGGCGGTCAGCGAGCCGGCCGAGCACGCCTGGGAGCGCAACGTCGACGCCGTCTGGTTCGACCGCACCATCACCACCTGGGCGTCCGGCCTCGCGCACACCGGAGCGCAGGAGTAGAAGGAGCCATGGGGCAGCTCATCTACGACGGAAGACCGCTCGACCTGCGGATCGACGACCGCGCGCTCACGCACCTGCAGATCGTCATCGTCAACATGCTCCGGCGTGACCACCGCTTCGCGTTCTCGTGGAAGGACGACGTCGTCCACGGCAACGGTCGCAGCACGATCTGGCTGCACCCCAACGTGAGCCTGCACTTCAAGTTCACCGGCAGCCGGGTGCCGTCGATCAACCGCAGCTGGCTCGAGGACCTCTACGCCTCGGCCACCTCGGGTTCGGGGCTCGTGCTGACGCCGGAACCGGCGGACACCAGCACGGCGGCCGACTCCGCGTGGTCGCGGGCGGTGGCACCCGGCGACGCGGACGACGCCTCGGGCACGCCGAGCGGGAGCACCGCGCGCTGATCCCGGGGGGCAATAGCACAGTGCGCTGATCCCGGTCAACGGGTTCCGCTCGTAATGTCCGATGTCGTACGGTTTGCGTAGCGCGGTCGGCTGTCGTCCCCCGCACCGGTCTGCTAGGGCTCCGGTGCTGACAGAGTCCGCGGCAGGAGGGGGACCCGAACAGCACCGTGACGGACTGCGAGCCCGGCACCGGCGAACCACCGGTGGCCGAGACGAGCGGTCGAGTCGAATCCGGGATCAGGGGACTCGATGCTCGGACGACCGACGCCGTGCGTCGGGAGCCGCGCGTCACGCTGCAGGGCTCACCGGTCGGTCCCATCGACCGGCGCTCCTCCGGGACCGCCCCGGCCATCGGATTCGGGTTCCGTGGCCGGGGCGGACTCATCACGTCTGCACGCGGATCCGCCGTCAGGTCCGTGTGCGGCTCAGTAGACGTCGCGCACGTACCGCTTCGCGCGACGCATGTCGGCCAGGTACGCCTGCGCGTCGTCCTCGCCGCGCCCGCGTCCGGTCCGGATGACCTGGAGCAGCGCTGCTTCGACGTCCTTCGCCATGCGTGAGGCGTCGCCGCAGACGTACACGTGGCCGCCGTCCTCGAGCCAGTCGAAGAGCTCCGCCGAGCGCTCGAGCATCCGCGTCTGCACGTAGACCTTCTCGGCCTGGTCGCGCGAGAACGCCAGGTCGAGGCGGTCGAGCACGCCCTGTTCCTGCAGCTCGGTGAGCTCGTCCCGGTACACGAAGTCGGTGTCTCGGTGCTGGTCGCCGAAGAACAGCCAGTTGCGCCCCGTCGCTCCGGACACCGCGCGCTCGTGCAGGAACCCGCGGAACGGCGCGACACCCGTGCCCGGGCCGATCATGATCATCGGGGCCGACTCGTCCGCCGGCACCCCGAACGACGCGTTCGGCTGCAGGTAGACGTCGACGGTGCCGTCCGGGTCGACCCGGTCGGCCAGGAACGTCGACGCGACACCCGCGTACATCCGGTGCGGGTCGCCGTAGCGCACCGACGCGATGGTCAGGTGGATGCGGTCCGGGTGGGCCAGCGGGCTCGAGGAGATCGAGTACTGCCGCGCCTGCAGCGGCCGCAGGTTCGGCAGCAGCTCGTCGAGTCCCGGGGCGGCCGGGCCGGCGTCGCGGAGCAGGTCGAGGACGTCGCGTCCCCAGAGCCAACGGTCCAGCTCGTGCTTGTCGCCGTGCGCCACGACGGCCGCGAGCTCGCTCGACGGCGCGCGCTGCACCAGGTCGGCGATGAGGTCCTTCGAGGGCGTCCGGATCTCACGGTCGGTCCGCAGGACCTCGGTGATCGGCCGGCCGTCGAACGCCTCGCCGCCGTTGGCGCCGACCTGCTCGAGCAGGTCCGCCACGAAGACCTCGTCGTTGACCGGCACGACCGCCAGGGCGTCGCCGGCCGCGTACTCGATGCCCGAGTCGCCGAGGTCGAACTCGTAGTGCCGGATCTCCTTCGCGCTGCGCGGCGAGGAGAGCAGCCGGTTCTCGACCAGGCGCGACGGGTACGGGTTGCGCTTGTTCCACTGCGACCCCGGCCGGGAGGCACGGCTCGCGCCCGCCCCGCCGGTCGCGCCGGCACCGTCGCCGGCGCCACCGCCCGTGGTCGCGCCGGGTGCGGCCGTCGCGCCGGCCTCGGCGGCGAGGCGGTCGAGGACCGCCGCGGTCCACAGCGCGGCCGGGTCCTCGAAGTCGACGTCGCAGTCGACGCGGTCGTGGATCCTGGTCGCGCCGAGCTGCTCGAACCGGGTGTCGAGGAGCTTGCCGGCCTGGCAGAACTCGTCGTAGCTCGTGTCGCCGAGGCCCAGGACGGCGTACTGCAGCCCCTCGAGCCGCGGCACGGTGCTCGCCTGGATCGCGTCCCAGAACAGCCCGGCGTTGTCGGGCATCTCGCCCTCGCCGTAGGTCGAGGTGACGACGAGCACGTGCGACATCTCGGCGAGCTGCTCGGGGGTGACGGCGTCGAGCGCACTGGCACGACCGCCGAGTCCGCGGGCCTTCGCGCCGGCGACGAGCTCGTCGGCCAGGAACTCGGCGTTGCCGGTCTGGGTGCCGAAGAGCACGTCGATCGTCGTCGTGGGCGCGCTGGCTGCGACCTTCTTGCCGGCGGCGGCGATGCCCGCGATGAACCCGGCGAGCCAGGACTCCTGGGCGGCCGAGAACGGTGCGTCGACGGGGATCAGCGACCCGGTCGGGGGGAGCAGGCTCACGCGGTCACCGCCTCGGTCGGCGCCTGCGGTGCACGGCGTGCGATGTCCTCGAGCGCCGCGGTGGCGAGCAGCTCGTCGAAGCGGGCCTCGCGGACGCGGCCGTCGTTCTTGGCGTTCTGGTGCATGATCCACCCCGTGGTGCCCGGCGCGTCCATGCTGCGGTTGTTCCGCTGCGTGAGCGCGCGCTTGTAGTCGTCGAGCCGCTTGATCGCGATGAGGGTCGCGAGCTGGTCGTCGGCGAACCGGTCGAGGGTGCCACGCAGGTACTTCACGACGCGCTGCTTGACGGAGAAGTCCTCGGTGAGCACGAGGTTCTTGACGGCCTCGGCGACCCGCGGGTCGGCGGCGCCGAACGCACCCGGGACGCGCTCGAGGGCGACGTCCTGGGCGACCCCGAGCACCGTGTACGACGACAGCAACGAGAACATGTCCTCGCCCTGGTCGCCGAGCGCCGGGGCACGGCCGTCGAGCACCGTGCGCTGGTCGCGGTAGTCGAGCTTGAACGCGCGGAGCTTGTCGGTGGCGATCGAGGTCGCGAGCTCGTCGAGGAGCTCGGGCCGGGTCGCCGCCGCGAGGATCTCGCCGGCGTCCTGCGTGAGCAGCAGGGCACGCGGCATGCCGACGTACACGTGCGCACGGGCGGTGTCCCACTCGGCGAGCAGCCGCTCGGCCAGGGCCGAACCCGTCGCCTCGAGGTGCCACTCGAGCAGCAGGCGGGCGGCGGCCTCGTGGAACGCACCGCGCTCGGTGTCGGTGACCGGGAACACCAGGAGCGAGTCCGTGCTGGCACGCTCGGCGACCTGGCCGGAGGGGTCGTACTGGTACAGGAACCCGCCGGACATGCCGTTGCCGAGGCCCTTGCCGAACGCGCCGAGGTTGAACACGGCGCCGCCGGTCATGTACTCGCAGCCGAAGTCGCCGAGGCCCTCGACCACGGCGGTCGCGCCGG
Source organism: Curtobacterium sp. WHRI 8282 (assembly GCF_040223925.2). Lineage (NCBI taxonomy): Bacteria > Bacillati > Actinomycetota > Actinomycetes > Micrococcales > Microbacteriaceae > Curtobacterium > Curtobacterium sp. WHRI 8282. The sequence goes on along the minus strand of NZ_JBEHCD020000001.1, from coordinate 46,010 downwards.
AGTTGCGGACGGCGAACCGGTCGCCGGCCTCGCCCTCGACGAAGGTGCGGCCGCCGGTGGCCCCGAACAGCGCGAAGTTGCCGACCAGCACGTTGCCGCCCTCTGCGGCGCTGCCGCCACCGGGGGCGCGAACGATGATCCGTCCGCCGCTCTGGCTCTTGCCGACACCGTCGTTCGCGGTGCCGGTGTGCTCGAGCACGACGCCGTCGTTGTTGAAGACGCCGTAGGACTGCCCGGCCGATCCCTGCGTGCGGATCGTGACCGCGCCGTCCACCAGTCGGCGGCGTCCGCGGTCGTCCGTCGTCACGGCGGGCAGGCCCTGCACGTCCTCTGCGCCGAGCTCGTGGTTGAGCAGACGCTCGAGGTCGATGCCGAGCTGGCCACCGACCGACTTGTCGGCGTTGCCGAGCAGCACGCCGTGCACGAGCACGTGCTCCTGCGCGTGGTCGACGAGGGCGGTGCGGACGCGCTCGAGCAGGGCGTCGTCGGTGTGGAAGTCCTTCTCCAGGTACTCCGGGTCCACGACGATCTTCTCGGGCACCTGGGCGAGCAGGGCACGGGCGTCGAGCCGGCCGACGCTCGCCGGGTGGTCCAGGAGCTGCAGCAGGTCGGTCCGGCCGCGGGCCTCGCGCAGGGAGCGCAGGCCGAGACGGGCCAGGATCTGCCGCACGTCGTGGGCGATGTTGAGCAGGTACTGGGCGAGCGCGCGGGGGTCGCCCTCGAAGGCCTCGGCGTTCGTGGTCAGGCCCGCCGGGCACTTCACGTTGCAGTTCTTCGCCATCACGCAGCCGAGCATCATGAGCGCGGTCGTGCCGAACTCGAAGCTGTCGCCGCCGAGCAGGGCGCTCGTGACGACGTCGCTGCCGGTCTGGTGCGCACCCGAGCAGCGGAGCGTGACCTTCTGGCGCAGGCCGTTCGCGACCAGGGCCTGGTGCACCTCGGCGACGCCGATCTCCGCGGAGCGGCCGGCGTACTTCAGGCTGGTGACGGCCGCTGCGCCGGTGCCGCCGGTGTTGCCCGCGACGTTGATCACGTCGGCGCCGGCCTTCGCGACGCCGACCGCGATGGTGCCGATGCCCTCGGACGAGACGAGCTTCACGATCACCCGGACACGGGCGGCCTTGCAGTCGTGGATGAGCTGCGCGAGGTCCTCGATCGAGTACGTGTCGTGGTGCGGCGGCGGCGAGATCAGCTCGACGCCGGGCGTGCCACCCCGGGCCGCAGCGATGTCCACCGTGACCTTGGGTGCGGGCAGCTGGCCACCCTCGCCGGGCTTCGCGCCCTGGCCGATCTTGATCTCGAGCTCCTCGAGCATGGGGTCGGCGAGGTAGCCGGCCCAGATGCCGAACCGGCCCGAGGCGAACTGCTTGATGCGCGAGCCGCGGATGGTGCCGTAGCGGGAGTGGTGCTCGCCGCCCTCACCGCTGTTCGACATGCCGCCGACCATGTTCGTGCCGTGCGCGACGGCCTCGTGGGCGGTGGCGACGAGCGCGCCGTGGCTCATCGCGCCGGACGCCAGGGTCCGGGTGATCTCGTGGGCTGGCTGCACCTCGTCGAGCTCGACGCTCGCCGGGGCGCTCTGCAGCAGTGCGAGCAGGGCGACGGCCGCACCGGTGGCGCGGAGCGTCACCCCGGTGTCGTCGACGGCGTCGACGTCGATCTGTCCGGGGTGGAGCAGCGCGAGGCCGTCCGCCAGGGCCGCGTGGCGCAGTGCACCCGTGGTCCCCGTCGACGTGAGCTCCAGGCGGAACCGCTCCGTGCCTCCCGGCAGGTCCTGGTCGTCCGACGGACGCGAGCCGGAGAGCCCGCGCACGGTGACGCTGGCGTTGCCGCTCGTCGAGAAGCGGCCGAGCTCGCGCGCGAAGTCCTCGGCCGTGTCGATCCCGGTGACGTCCGCGGGCAGCGCGAGCACGTCGCGGAGCGCGGCGGGGCGGCGGGACCGCTCGTCGTGGGTCGTCTGCAGGAACGTGACGTAGCCCGGCGTGATGCGGTGCGCGTCGATCTCGGCGTCGCTCAGCCGGTCGTACCCGGTGTTCCGGTACGCGGCGTCGGTGATGCCGAACGAGTCGTCGAGCTGGCCGAGCGTGAGCAGGCGCAGCGCGTCGGAGTCGCCGGAGCGTTCGAAGGCCGGGCGCTCCTCGGTCATGCCGCCGAACCCGCGGACGCTCGCGACGCCGAACGAGTGGCCGGCGCCGTCGGAGCGTTCCTTGAACAGCCCGAGCAGCGGGACCTGGCCCTCGGACGCCACCGAGCGGGCACGCTCGTGCCAGTCCGTCGCCGCCTGGGCGATGCGCGCGAAGCCGACGCCGCCGACCGGTGCCTGCATGTGCGGGAAGATCCGCGCGAGCACGTCGTCGCCGGTGTCGAGGTAGTTCGGCTCGAAGAACTCGCCACCGATGTAGCTCTCGGCGGTGCACAGGCCGACGCGGCCCATGGTCTTCGCCAGGGCCTTCTCGGCGGCCTTGCGGAACTGCTTGAGCGCCAGGTCGGTCGCGGTCAGCTCGCCGGCGGGTGCGGGGGCGGCGGGGTACTTCTCCTCCGCGCGCAGCCGAGCGCTCAAGCTGTACACAGCGGCGGCACCGAAGCCCAGCGCGGTCGCGACGTGGTGTGACGATGGCAGCTGACCGCTCTCCGCGACGACGGACACCCGCAGGCGCAGACCGGTCTCGATGAGCCGCTGGTTGACGGCGGCCACGGCCAGGATCACGGGGAGGGGCGCATGGGTCGACGACACCTCGCGGTCGGTCACGACCGCGATCCCGCCACCGCGCGCCGCGAACGCCTCGATCGCGTCGCACAGCGCGTCCAGCGCGCCGCGCATCGCGTCGGCGTTGGCCTGCTCGTCGGCGGGCACCGGCACGTAGAGCATGTCGAAGCGCTCGAGCGGCACGATGTCCTGCTCGCGCAGCCGCACCATGTCGAGGTGCCCGAGGATCGGCGACTGCACGACCAGCTGACGCCCCGTGGTGCCCGTGCCGTCCGGCTTCGCGCCGAGTGCCACGCGCATCGACATCCCGTCGGCTTCGCGGATCGAGTCGAGCGGCGGGTTCGTCACCTGGGCGAAGCGCTGCGAGAAGTACTTCGCCATGCCGCCCTCGGTGTCGCTCAGGGCGTTGATGGCGTTGCCGTAACCCATCGCCGAGATGCGCTCCGACCCGTTCTGCAGCATCGGGTCGAGCATGAACCGGAAGCTCTCCTGGTTCAGCGAGTACGCCACGTACCGGCCCGCGAGCGACAGGTCGCCGTCGTAGCCCAGGGTGGACGTCGTGCGCTCGTAGTCCGGAGCGGGCACGTCGTCCAGGTTCACGCGGGCGGCGTCGAGCAGGGTGCCGTAGTCACGGCGGGCCGCGAGCATGTGCAGCACCTCGCCCGTGCGCATGCGGGTGCCGGTGCGGTGGTCGACGACGAGCATGCCGCCGGCCTCGATGCGGCCGCGGTGCACGACCTCGTCGGCGTCGAACTCGACCTGGCCGGCCTCGGACGACACCATCAGGTACTCGGCCGTCTCGACGGTGCGCAGCGGGCGCAGGCCCAGGCGGTCCAGGCGGGCGCCGACGACGTCGCCGTCGCTGAAGATCACCGCGGCGGGACCGTCGTTCTTCTCCTCGTACAGCGAGAAGTACTCGAGCATGTCCCGGACGTCCGGGGTCAGGGTGCGGTCGTTCTCCCACGCCGGCGGCATGAGCGAGACCACGGCCTCGATGATCTCGAGCCCGTCGTCGAACACGCGGCTCTGCAGGGTCTGGTCGAGTCGGCTCGAGTCCGACTGCCCGGGCGGACGCACGATGCTCCGGGTGCGGGCCCGCGCGAGCGCCTCGTCCGACAGCCGGTTCTTGCGGTCGGTGTTCAGCTCGCCGTTGTGCGCCATCAGGCGGAACGGCTGCGCCATCGTCGGGTGCGGCTCGGTGTTCGTCGAGAACCGGGTGTGGAAGTACAGCGTCCGCACCGAGTGCCGGGGGTCGCGCAGGTCGGTGAAGTACCCGATCACCTCGCCGGAGTTCAGCCGGCCCTTCAGGATCTGGGTCCGGGCACTGAGCGACAGCGGGTACAGGGCGGCGTGCTCGGCGCGCTCGGCGGCGGCCTGGGCGTAGGAGACCGCCTCGATGGCGAGCAGGGCGCGGTTCGCGGCGGCGTCGACCTCGGCGCGGTCCCAGTCCGACGGCGCACGGAAGACCCACTGCACGATCGGCAGCTGGTACTGCTCGGCCTCGGGGCGCGCGACGGAGTGGTCCACCGGGACGTCACGGACCAGCAGCAGCTCGAAGCCCTCGGCCGTGATGGCGTCCGTGACGGTCTGCTCGGCGCGGGCGCGCTCGTCGGTGCCGTCGGCTCCGTCGCTGCTCGGCACGAAGCAGTTCGCGACGCCGAAGTGCCCGGCGCGCAGCTGCTCGCCGGTGATGGCGCTGAAGAACTCCACCGACAGGTCGATGCTGACGCCGGCGCCGTCACCGACACCCTCGGCGGACTTGCCGCCGCGGTGCGGGATGGAGCACAGCGCTTCGTCGCCCTTGCGGATGACGTCGTGGCTCGGCGTCCCGTCGAGACGGGTGATGAAACCGACGCCGCAATCGCTCGATTCGCGGGCAGGGTCGTAGAGACCGAAAGAGGTGGGGTTCACGTGCGGGTCCAGTGGGGCGTTGCCGGCAGCGGACGGCGCGGGCTGCATCGATGGAGCGCTCGCCGCGGGCAGACCGATGGTGGCAGTCGGGCCCTGTGGGGTGGTGGTGCGGTAGGGCGATGCTACGGCTTGGTATACCGACCGTGCAACACGGGTGGTGTGGGGCGCGGCGCGGGGGTCTCCGGCTGGTGCGAGGTCGATCACTCGGTGCGAGGTCGCAGCGCCGCACGGAGCGGACGACCTCGCACCGGATGGGCGACGCGGCGGGCAGCTGCCGTGCTGCTCGCGGTGTCAGGCAGCGCGGTCGCCGGTGCGCTCGGGGGTCGCGATCGGTTCGGTGACCGCCGTGCTGGCGTCGGCGGCCGGGGTGGTGCCGGGGCGGATGAGCTCCGGGCGTCGGCGACCACGGAACACCCACGCCTTGAACAACACGAACCGCACGCCCGTCGCCACCAGGTTGGCCGCCGTGAGCACCGCGATCTCCGCACCGTGCGAAGCGCCCGGTACCGACGCGTGCAGCACCACCAGCGACCCCGACGTGATCGCCCAGGCGATGCCGAACACGACCAGGCCCTGCACGTGGTGCCGACCCGCTCCCGCACGGCCCCGCACCCCGAACGTGAACCGCCGGTTCAGTGCGGTGTTGCCGATCGCCGTGACCAGCAGCGCGAGGAAGTCCGCGGTCTGGGCGCCGATCGCCGGCCGGAACAGGGCGTACAGGGCAGCGAACGCCAGGGTCGAGAGCACCCCGATCGCCCCGAACCGCAGGACCTGCCCCAGGAACCCCACGCTCGGTGGGGTGAACGGCTGCCGACCGATCGCCGCGTAAACCGTGCTGATCGGCACCCGCCCGGTGGCGATGTTCCTCGACACCCGCCACATGCCCTTCAGGTCCTCGGTCGCGGTCGACGCGATGTGCACCGAGGAGTTGACGTCGTCGACCCAGTCGACGGGGACCTCGTGGATGCGGAGTCCCGCGTGCTCGGCCAGCACGAGCAGCTCGGTGTCGAAGAACCAGGCGTCGTCCTCGCACAACGCCAGCAGGTGGTCGGCGGCGGCCTTCGTGACCGCCTTGAACCCGCACTGCGCATCCGAGAACGACACCCCCATCGTCGTCCGGAGCAGCAGGTTGTACGAGCGCGAGATGAACTCCCGCTTGCTGCCGCGCACCACGCGGGACGAACCTGCCAGCCGGGTGCCGATCGCCAGGTCGGAGTGCCCCGACAGCAGGGGCGCCACGAGGGGTTCGAGCGCGGCGAGGTCGGTGGACAGGTCCTCGTCCACGTAGACGAGCACGGTCGCCGGCGATGCCGCCCAGACCTCCTTGAGTGCCCGGCCCCGGCCCTTCTCGGGCAGGTGCACCGCGTGCACGCCGGGGAGCATCGCGGCGAGGTCGTCGGCGATCCGGGCGGTGTCGTCGGTCGAGGCGTTGTCCGCGATCGTGATCCGCCACGAGTGGTGCAACGACGTCCGGCAGAAGGTGTGGAGCCGTCGGACGTGGGCGGCGAGTGTGTCCTGCTCGTTGTAGCAGGGGACGACGATGTCGATGTCGAGGGGCTGGTTCGTCTCCGTCATGCCGCTCATGCTCGGCAGCGGGGCTACGGGGGCCGAGGCAGGGCGCTGTGGCCCGGGTAAGAACGAACACCACGTGAACGCAGCGGACACGACACCTGTTGTCCGGATACGTTCGACGCACGATGACGACCGAGCGCGACGACGCACGACGGACGGCCGTGCTGCTCCCCGGGGAGCGGCTGGGGCTGGCGCTCGACGAGCGGTGTCCGGAGTTCACGGAGCTGCTGCTCGCGCCACCGTTGCACGGCATCCGACCCGACGGGCACGACTGGCTCCGGCGTCGGTACGAGCAGATCGTCCCGCTCGTGCTCCCCGCGGCACTGCGCGCGGTCGAACGTGGGGAACCACTCGACCCGGAGTGCCTGGTCCGGCTCCGCGAGGTCGCAGCCGCCAGCGCCGACGACCCGCAGGTCGACGTCTCGGTCGTGCTCCGCGGCGCCCTGCCCGCGATCCGTGTCTTCGCCCTCGTCATGCACACGGCCACCCGCGAGCACGCGACGACGATGGACCACGCCGGCCGGACGATGCTCGCGATGAGCCGGGCATCACTCGTGGCGCACGAACTCGGCTCGTGCTGGGCGGAAGCCTGGGCACAGCACCGCGGAGGGGCGTCGGCGGACCCGACGACCGCACTCGGCACCGACGACATCGACCTGGTGGCATCGGCGCCCGGCCTGGACGAGACCGAGGAACGGATGCTGGCGCTCGCCGCCCGCGGGCTCTCGAACGACGCCATCGCCAAGGAGACCGCCTACAGCCGACAGGCCGTCGCCTGGCACCTCGGCCGGCTGATGAAGTCGTGGAACGCGCCGAACCGGACGGCGCTGGTGTCGGTCGCCTTCGTCCGGGGCTGGATCCGGTCTCGGAGGGACTTCAGGCTGGCTGCACGCAACCGGCCGTCGGCGATCGAAGCGGCGCGGGCGGGCGACGACGCTCCCTGAGTCCGACAGCACACGGCAACGCCCCCGGAGACCGAGGTCCCAGGGGGCGTCGCCGATGAACGGGGGAGTCAGCCGCCGTTGACGTGGATGACGTTGTCGATGCGCTCGATGTTGCCGAACACACCCCAGTTCAGCCAGCCGCCGTCACCGTTGTTGGTGACCTTGCCGGGGCCCTTGAACCAGTAGATGACGTAGTTGCCACCCTTGATGTCGATCGACTGGGCGTCCGCGACGTCGCCCTCGACGGTGATGTCCTGGTTCTTGTTGACCACCGCGACGGTGAGGCGGTCGGGGTTGCCGGCGTTCCAGTAGCCGACGTCGAGCGCCGCCTGCACGGCACCGCCACGATCGCTCTGGTCGTTGACGGCGTCCTTGATCGCGTTGACGATCGCCACCGGGTCGAGGTTGACGTTGACGTTGCCGCCGACGGACGACGAGGTGCTGGGCGGCGCGGGCTCGGCGGCCTGCGCGGGGGCTGCGACGAACGCCCCGGCGATGACGGCGCCACCGAGGGCGGTGCCGGCGAGGAGCTTCACGGACTTGCGCTTGAACGAGTTCATGATCGTGTTTCCCATCTCTGCAGTGGTGACCCGTTCGGGTCGTCTTGCTCGGACAGGACCCAGCCTGCGTGCGCTGCGATGCGGATGCACGCGATGTGGCTCGACGTTGGTCGATCGTCTGACGATCCGGACGACGCCCGGATTTCGTGCTCAGCGACACCTCACGCGGTCGGCTGTGCGTGAGGTGTCGCACAGCCCGTGAGAACGCGTCCGAGCGCCCCGCTCCGCCCCGCCCAGTGACGCTCTCGGTCAGCGGGGCAGCAGGATCTGCACGATCGCGACGACCACGAGCGCCGCGATCGGGACGCCCGCGATCCAGGCGCCCGCCCGCATCTGCGTCCGGCGGATCGTGGGCGGTGCGTGCGAGGACCGCGCGAACTCGGTCGCGGCCACGAGCTCCGGCGCCGCGGCGGGCGGAGCGGGTTCGGGCTGGGGGCGGTCGTCCTCGAACGCCGGGACCTCGACCACCAGGTCGGTGGGGTCCGGGCGGCCCGGGAGCTTGTCGTACGCGTTCGTCACGGGGCCTCCTCGTCCGGCGTTCTCCGACCAGTATGCGGCCCGGGCGGCGCTCGGTGAGCAGGAGATGTCGAGCGCGGTCGCGGCACCCGACGTCTTCTGCTCACGAAGCTTCCCCAGCGCCCGCAGTGACCCCCGTCGACCCGCCGTCGGCCGATGCCGGCAGGTCCACGGTGAACGCGGTCCGCCCGGGCTCGGACGCGACCCGCACCGCGCCGCCGTGCGCCACGACCACGGCCCGCACGATCGCCAGCCCGAGTCCGCTCGTGCCGTGCTCCCGTGAGCGCGAGGCCTCGCCCCGGGTGAACCGGTCGAACAGCGTCGGCAGGGACTCGGCGGGGATCGGCGGCCCGTCGTTCGCCACGACGAAGCGGACGACGGCACCATCAGACGCAGACGCAGACGCAGACGCAGACGCAGACGCAGACGCAGACCCCGACGCAGGCGCGGACGCGGACGCCGACCCCGACCCGGGCACCGACTGCAACGACACCACGACGGCAGTCCCGGGCGGCGTGTGCGTCCGGGCGTTGGTCAACAGGTTCGTGACCACCCGTCGGAGCTGCACCTCGTCACCGGCCACGAGCACCGGCTGGTCGTCCACGATCTGCAGCGTCCACCGGTGGTCCGGCGCCGTCGCGCGGGCGTCCATGGTGGCCTCGACCACGAGCGACGTCAGGTCGACCGGCTCGCGGACGACCTGCGCGGCCGGCGCCCCCGACGCCAGGGCCGAGGCGTCGAGCCGTGCGAGCAGCAGCAGCTCGTCGACGAGGTCGCCCATCCGGACGGCCTCGCGTCCGATCCGGTCGACGTTGCGGTGCACGGTGTCCAGGTCGGAGGTCCGCTCCGACAGCTCGGCGTACGCCCGGACGGTCGCGATCGGCGTCCGCAGCTCGTGCGAGGCGTCGGCGACGAACGTCCGCATGCCGGCCTCGGCGTCGCGACGGACAGTGAGCGCCCGGGCGACGTGACCGAGCAGCCGGTTCAGCGCGTTGCCGACCTGCGCGACCTCGCGGTTCGCGCGCAGGTCGGAGTCGGAGACGCGGACGGGGATGTCCGGGTCGCCGCGTTCCAGGTCGAGTGCGGTCACACCGGACGCCACCGCGGCGACCCGTTCGAGCGGCCGGAGCGATCGGCGGACGAGCACCGTGAGGGCCCACGCGGCGGCGGCGAGCCCGAGCACCGTGACGACCCCGATGACGAGCAGCAGTCGGGCGATCGCGGCGTCGAGGTCACCGAGGGGGAGCGCGGTGACGAACACGTCGCCGTCGTCGCCGACCGCCTGCACCCGGTAGTCGCCGAGTGCGCCGAGTTCGACCGTCACGGGGTCACGGCCGGTCTGGACCGCTGCGAGCGTCCGCTGCTGCGCCGCGGTCAGGCGGCGCTGGTCACCGTCCCCGTCGGTGTAGCCACCGAGCACCACGTCGCCGTCACGGACGATGACGATGACCGTGCCCGCAGACTGCCCCGGCGCACCGATGAAGGCGTTGTCGGGATCCGGTAGATCGTCCGACGAAGACGAAGACGAAGACGAAGACGAAGACGAAGACGAAGACGAGGACGAGGATGACCCCGGCGGCGGCCCGGAAGCCCCCGGCGGCGGTTCCGCCCCGTCCCGTCCGCCGACGGTCCGCATCGCCGCCGTCGACAGCTCCGCGTCGAGCCGGTCGACCAGGTACCCCCGGAACGCGACGACGGTCACCGCCCCCACGACGACGTTCGTCGCCACGAGCAGCAGGGCCACGGCCGCCACGATCCGCCAGCGCAACGACGGCACACGCCCGGTGCGCCCGGGGCGGCTCACGTGGCCGGCCGGAGCACGTACCCCGCCCCACGGACGGTCTGCAGCATCGGCTCACGTCCGACGTCGAGCTTCTTCCGCAGGTACGACACGTACATGTCCACCAGGTTCGACGACGTGCCGAAGTCCATGCCCCAGACGCTCGCCAGCAGCTGCTCGCGGGACAGCACCCGGTTGGCGTTCCGGGCCAGGTGCCGCAGCAGCTCGTACTCGGTCGGCGTGAGCTCGATCGGGTCCCCGGCACGGCTGACCGAGCGGGCGTCCTCGTCGAGCCGGAGGTCCCCGACCACGACCTCGGCGCTCGCCCCGGCCGCGGCGACCCGGGTCGAGGTGCGCGCCAGGATCCGGGCACGGACGAGCAACTCCTCGATGCCGAAGGGCTTGGTCAGGTAGTCGTCGCCGCCGCCGGTCAGCCCGGCGAGCCGGTCCTCGGGGGCGTCGCGTGCGGTGAGGAACAGCACCCGCACGCCGTCGCGGGCGTCGCGGAGCCGTTCGAGCACCTCGAACCCGTCGATGTCCGGCAGCATCACGTCGAGCACGATCACGTCGGGCTGGAACTCCCGGGCCGCGAACAGCACGTCGCGCCCGCGGTGCACGGACCGCACGGCCCAGCCGTCGACCTCGAACGCCAGGGCGACGGCCTCGGCCAGGGCGTGCTCGTCGTCGACGACGAGGGCGCGGACGGGGGAGCCGTCGGTGCGCTGCAGCGGGGTGCCGGGCATGTCCCGGAGCCTATCCACCGCGCCCTCGTCGCCGGTCACTCCGTGCTGCTCAGGTCGTAGACGGTCTGGCCGCCGACGGTCGTCGACTCGTAGTTCGCCGCGACCCACTCCTGGATCGCCGACGCGGTCGACGAGCCGCCGCCCATGCCACCGCCGGAGCCGGACGACACGTAGTACCCGATGTCGCCGTCGGCGACGTACGCCTTGAACTGCGCGAGCGTCGGTGCCGGGTCGCTCGACCAGCCGCCGATCGCCATCACGGCGGTGTCGGTGTCGAGTTCGAGCTGGGCGGCCGACTGCGATCCGTTCACCGCGGCCGCCCACTTCGCGTCGGATGCCTCGAGCAGCTCCTGCAGGGCGGACGAGGTCGACGCGCCCTCACCACCACCCCCGGCCTGGAGGCCCGTCCCCGACCCGTCCTCGGAGGTCGCGTCGTCCGTGCCGTCCTGGCCACTGCCCGGTGCCGTGCCGGGCATCTCCGGCGCCTCGCCGGACGCGCCCTCCGGCGGGGTCCCGCCGGGACCCTGCTGGGTGTCCGACGTGCTGTCGGAGCCGCCGTCGTCGGAGCCGGAGGCCGACCCACCCGGTCCGCCCGTGCCTCCCGGGAAGCCACCGGTGCCGCCGCCGCCCGTCCCGCCGGAGCTGCTGCCCGCCGGACCGACGCTCGGGATCGAACCGGAGTGCGCGACGGTCGTCGTGGCGAGGGCGTAGGCGGTGGTGCCGGACAGCCCGAACAGGGTGCCGGCGAGGACACCGACCGTGACGAGCCTGCGCAGCGACGGCACGCTGCCGATGACGATCAGAGCCGCGGACAGCAGCCCCCCGGCGAGCATCACCCAGCGCAGCCACGGCAGCCAGGTCGGGTTCTCGTTGAGGAGGCACCAGCCCCAGAACGCCGTCACGCCGATCATCGCAGCGAGGCCGAGGCGGCCGACGAACCGGGCTCGTCCGTGCCAGAGCAGGGCGCCACCGGTGCCGACGAGTCCGGCGATGGCCGGGGCGAGGGCGACCGTGTAGTACGGGTGGATCGTGCCGGACATGTACGAGAACACGAGGCCGGTGACCAGGAGCCAGCCGCCCCACAGGACCAGCCCGGCGCGTGCGGGATCGGCCAGGTGCCGACGGCCGACGACGACCAGCCCGACGACCAGGGCGATGAGCGCCGCAGGCAGGAGCCACGAGATCTCGAGCCCCATCTCGGACGAGAACAGGCGGTTCAGGCCCGTCGAGCCGCCGAACGAGCCTCCAGCGGTGCCGCCGGTCATGCCGCCGCCTCCGCCGCCGTTGCCCGAGCCCCCGAAGATCCGGCCGAGGCCGTTGTAGCCGAACACCAGGTCGAGGACGGTGTTGTTCGTCGAGCCGCCGATGTACGGACGGGACTCGGCGGGCCAGAGCCACACGGCGACGACCCACCAGCCGGCGGCCACCACGAGGGAGCCGGCGGCGACGAGCAGACCGACCACACGCCGGCCCCATCCGGTGCGGGCGGCGAACAGGTAGACGAGGCCGAAGGCGGGCAGGACGAGCAGGCCCTGCAGCATCTTCGTCAGGAACGCGAAGCCGAGGGCGACCCCGGCGAGCGCGATCCACTTCCAGCTGCCCCTCGGCAGCGCCCGCACCGTGCAGTACGCCCCGGCGGTCATGAGCAGGACGAGCAGGGCGTCCGGGTTGTCGAAGCGGAACATCAGCGCCGCTGCCGGGGTCGCTGCGACGACGAAGCCCGCGAGCAGGGCACCGACGTTCGCGGTGGTGGCGCCGAGTCGGGCCAGGGTGCGGCGGACCGTGCCCCAGACCAGGGCGACGGAAACAACGGCCATCAGTGCCTGGGGGAGCAGCAGGCTGAAGCTCGAGAAGCCGAACAGTCGGGCCGACAGCACCATCACCCATAGCGAGGCGGGCGGTTTGTCGACCGTGATGAAGTTCGACGAGTCGAGGGAGCCGAAGAAGAACGCCTCCCACGACTTCGTGCCGGCCTGCACGGCGGCCGCGTAGAAGCTGTTGGCGTACCCGGAGACGCTGAGGTCCCACAGGTACACCACGGCGGTCACGGCCAGGAGCGCCCAGAACGCCGGTCGGAGCCAGCGGGCGTCCTCGCGCTCGCCGAGGAACAGCCGGGCGAGGGGCGGGCGGCGCCGATCCCGGGCGGCACTGCGCGCGGGGTCGCGTCGGTCGGTCACGGGTATCGGGTACGTGGTCATGTCGATGAGCATCCGGGGCGTTCCCCGACTGCTGCACTGCGCCGGCTATGTGCGGGCTAAGGACGCTCGGTGCGCCCCCTCACACGGTGCGAGGGTGCGGTCTGCCGTGGTGCGAGGTTCCGCACTCGGTGCGAGGCACGCGGGGTCGCACGGAGTGTGGAACCTCGCACCGTTCGTGCGGCGCCCCTCGCACGGTGAGAGGGGTCAGGCGTACCGCTGGGCTGCTCGGAGTGCGGCGCCGGTGTACGAGCCGCCGAACAGGAACACGTGCAGCAGCAGCGGCGCGAGCTGGTGGAGCTCGACGCGCTCCTGCCAGCCGTCGGCCAGCCGTGACGCCCGGTCGTAGGCGGCGAGCACCGTCTCGAGCCGGGGGAGCCCGAACAGCCCGAGCAGTGCCAGGTCGGTCTCCGCGTGCCCGCCGTGGGCGATCGGGTCGATGAGCACGGCGCCGGTCGGTTCGGACGAGTCCGTCGGCCAGAGGACGTTGCCGGCCCACAGGTCACCGTGCAGGCGAGCGGGTCGGTCCCCGACGAGCGCGGGCTGCGGCGACCCGAGCGTGCCGTCCTGCACGCGCGAGGCGACCCGTTCGAAGACCGCGGCCTCGGCGTGGTCGAACCCGCCGGCGTCGACGATGCGCCGGACGAAGTCGCGGATGCGGTACTCGGCGAAGAACTCGCCCCAGGTCGCCGGTGCCTGCCCGGCCGCGACGAACGGCGTGCGGGAGCGGCCCATCCGCAGCGCAGCACCGCGGGTCCATCCGGAGGGCGGCGCACCCCAGTGGTCGGCACCGGCGGCGTGCGTGTGCGCGAGGGAGCGGCCGAACCGCTCCGCCTGGGCGGCGGTGGGGGCGCCGTCGGAGATCAGCTCGAGGTCGAGCACGGTCGGGCCCGGACGCCCGAGCACGCGGGCGATGCGGGTGCCTCCGGTGTCCTCGGCCTCGGCGAGCCAGGCGAGTCCGGCGGCTTCGGCTGCCGCTTCGTCCGCGGTGGTGAAGGTCTTCACGTGCGTCTCGGCCATCGGTCCATCCTGCCGAGGGGGAACCGTCGACCGTTCAGCCGACGGTCACCCGATCACCCGATCGCCCGGTCACCCGGCGACCCGATCGCCCGGTCACCCGGCGACCCGGTCACGCGCTCGGCTCTCCCCGCCGGGCCGCGTGCACGACGAGTGCGAGCTGCACCCGGTTCTCGACGCCGAACTTCTCGTACACGTGCCCGACGTGCGTCTTCACGGTGGCCAGGCCCACGTACAGGTCGGCGGCGATCTGCGCGTTGGACGCCCCGTTCGCCACGGCGAGCGCGACCTCCCGCTCCCGCTCGGTCAGCAGGGCGAGCAGCCGGCGCTCCTCGGCTCCGTCCGGAGCGGTGCCGACCCCAGGCCCGGCCGGTCCGCCGCCCCGGCCAGCGGCCGTCTGGCCCGAGCGGGGCCCGGCCGCGAACGCGATGACCCGGTCGAGCACGGACGGGGACAGGATCGAGCGCCCGGCCGCGACGGTCCGCACGGCCTGCACGAGTTCGTGCGGCGGGGTGTCCTTCAGCAGGAACCCACGGGCGCCGGCCTGCAGCGCTCCGAGCACGAGGTCGTCGCCCTCGAAGGTCGTCAGCACCAGGACGGCCAGGTCGGGTCGTCGGCGCAGTTCGCGTCCGGTGGCGACGAGTCCGTCGCACCGGGGCATCCGGATGTCCATGAGCACGACGTCGGGCGCGGTCGACGCGATGACGCCCTCGGCCTCGAGCCCGTCGCCCGCTTCGCCCACCACCACCAGCCCGTCGTCGCCGCTGAGCAGCATGCGGAGCCCGACGCGCACGAGCTGGTCGTCGTCGACCAGGACGACGCGGACGGGAGCGGTCACGGGGTCCACGGCAGCACCGCCTCGACCACGTGCACGCGCCCGTCGTCGCTGCCGGCGCGGAAGCTCCCACCGACGAGACGGGCGCGTTCGGCGAGCCCGCGCAGGCCGTGCCCGGCGGTGTGCCCGGAGGCGTCCGCGGGCGCAGGTCCGGCGGCCAGCGTGTTCGAGACCACCACTCGGATCGCCGGGCCGGGGACGGTCTCGACGACGACGTCGACGAGCTCTCCGGGGGCGTGCCTGCGGGCGTTCGTCAGCGACTCCTGCACGATCCGGTAGGCGTGTCGCCCCACGGCCGTCGGTACCGCCGCGCTGTCGGTGTCGACGCGCGCGCGGACGGTCGCACCGCCGGAACGCGCCTGGTCGAGCAGGCCGGGCAGGTCGACGAGCGTCGGCTGCGGAGGCGCGGTGCCGGTCACCTCGTCGCCGCCGTTCGCCGCGGGGTCGCGCAACACCCCGAGGACGTCGCGCAGGTCGGTGAGCGCGGAGTGCGCCTCGGCCCGCACGACCCCGGCCGCCGCGGCGGTCTCGTCGGGGGTGAGCCCCGGACCGCGGTACTCGAGCGCACCGGCGTGCAGCGCGACCAGGGACAGCCGGTGGCCGAGGACGTCGTGCATCTCGCGGGCGATGTGGGCGCGCTCCTGCTCGCGGGCACGGTCCTCGCGCAGCTGTTGGTCGCGTTCGAGCAGGGCCGCGCGCTCGCGCAGGGACAGCAGGAGCGCCCGGCGCTGTCCGATCCCGATGCCGATCGCGACGAGCAGGGCGATGCCGACGAGGCCCACGAGCATGATCTGCCAGAGCGGCATGTCATCCACGGGGGGTGCCAGGACGACGTCGTAGAGCAGTGTGGCGCCGAGCAGCACCGCGCCGGCGACGGCGAGTTCCACGGCTCGACGCCGGGTGGCGAGTGACACGAGGGAGAGTCCGGCTGCGCCGACGGCCAGTGTCGACACCGAGCTGAGGGCACCGATGACGACGGTGATCACCAGCGGTGCCCGGTGCCGGAACGGCAGGAGGACGAGGGCGATCAGGCCGGCTCCCACATCGCCGAGGATCAGTGCGCCGACGTGCAGGTCGCTCCACCCGCGGGTGTCCGTCGACGGCCACACGAGCCCCGCGGTGAGCAGCCCGGTCAGGGCCGCGACGGCGACCCGCCAGGTCTGGGACCACACACGCTGCCCGAGCGGCACGGCGGGGAGCGCGGTCGAGGTCATGCCCCGAGCCTAGGGAGCCGTCGGGACGAGCGGATCCGCCGAAGGTCGGAGCTGCCGGAGCTGCCTGACCAGGGGACCGTCCGTCTCAGACCGCGTCGACCAGGGCCCGCGCCAACGGGTGCCACGCTCGGGACGACGGCCCGCTCAGCACCAGGGTCCGTTCGAGCCGCCGGGCCATCGGGATCATCACGAGGTCGGGCGGCAGCATCCCGCGGCCCAGGGTCGGCACGATCGACACGCCCTCGCCCCGCTGGATCATCCCGAACATCGTGCTCATCTCCCGCACCCGGTGGGCGTACCGGAACGGGCGGCCGTCGAGCTCGTGCAGCTTCTGGATCTGGTACTCGCAGCCGCCGCCGCCCGCCACCAGGCCGTCCTCGTGCAGATCGTCGAGGGTGAGTGCGGGCAGTTCGGCGAGGGGGTGGTCGCGGCGGATCACGGCGGCCATCTCGTCCCGCGCCACGACCACGCCACCCGCTGGTGCCGGCGACGGGTCGACGAGCACGGCGGCGTCGACGGTGCCCGCCTCGAGCCACTCCGGCATCTCGTCGTCGTCGCCCTCGTAGACCTGCACGTCGACGTCCGGCAGGGTCACCGCCCACAGCTCCCGGAGCCGCGGCAGCAGGCCCTGGCAGACGGTGGGGACGGCGGCGAGGCGCACGGTGCCGCGCGCCGTGGCGGGCCGGACCACCGCCTCCAGGGCTTCGACCGAGGCGAGCACGCTGCGGGCGTGGGCCAGCAGGCGGTCGCCCAGCGGTGTGGCGGCGGCGACCGTGCCGCGGCGCACCACGGGGCCACCGACCTCGCGTTCGAGCCCGGCGACGGCGTGGGACACCGCGGACTGCCCGACGCCCAGCGCGGCGGCCGCCGCGGTGAAGGACCCGGCGTCGAGCGTGGCGACGAACGCGCGCAGTTGCTGGACCGAGACGGTCATGCGTCCTCCTCATGTCGGCATGAGCCCCATGCGTTTGCCGCATGTCACTCGCTGGTCCGACACTAGGCCACGTGAACGCCCTCCTCTACGCCCTCGTCGCACTGACCTGGGGCTCGAGCTTCCTCTTCGCGAAGATCGGACTCGACGGACTCGCCCCGCAGCAGGTCGCCACCGTGCGGACCGTGCTCGGTGGGGTGACGCTCGTCGTGGTGCTCCTCGCGACCCGTCGCCGGTGGCCCCGGGAACCACGGACCTGGGCGCACCTGGCGGTCGTCGCGGTGTTCCTCAACGCGGTGCCGTCGTCACTGATGGCGTGGGCCGAGCAGACGGTGCCCTCCGGGCTCGCGAGCATCTACAACGCGACGACGCCGATCATGACGCTGGCCGCGCTCGCGGTGCTCGTGCCGTCCGAACGGCTGTGCGGACGGCAGGTGCTCGGGATCGTGCTCGGCATCGTCGGGGTGCTCGTGCTGGTCGGCCCGTGGGACGTCCTGACCGACCCGGAGGTCCTGGCGAGCGTGCCGGGGCAGGTCGCGCTGCTCGGCATGACGGCGTCCTACGGCATCGGGCTCGCCTACCTGCGCCGGGTGGCCGTGGCGAGCGCGTACGACCCCGTCACGCTGGCGACGGTCCAGCTGACGCTGGCCTCCGGGATGCTCCTGCTGGTCGCGCCCGTCATCGCGACCGGTCCGGTACAGCTGGACGGGAGGATCGTGGCCGCGATGATCGCGCTCGGTTGCGTCGGCACGGGGCTGGCCTACGCCTGGAACACCCGGCTCGTGCAGGCGTGGGGCGCCGGCCGCGCCTCCACCGTCACGTACCTGACGCCGGTGGTCGGGGTGGCGCTCGGTGTGCTCGTGCTGGGGGAGCGGGTGCGGTGGAACGAGCCCGTCGGCGGACTCGTCGTCCTGCTCGGGATCGCCCTGGCGTCCGGGGTGCTCCTCCGTCGGCGGGAACCTGCGGCGTCCGCCGCCTGACCGGTCCGCCGGGTCGAGCCTGCCTGACCGGTCCGCCGGGTCGAGCCTGCCTGACCGGTCCGCCGGGTCGAGCCGTAGGATCGGCGGTGACGACGACGAGGTCGTCGACGAAGACGGAGACCGGCATGCACGACACCCACACCACCCGCGCGACCGCGTCGGTCGCAGCCATCCTCGCCGAGTCGGCGGCACGCTACCCGGACGACGTCGCCGTCATCGTGGGCGACGTCCGCACGACCTACGCCGAGCTGTGGGCACAGACCCTGGCCTACGCCGGGGCGCTCCGCGCGCGGGGCGTGACCGAGGGGTCGAAGGTGGCGATGCTCGTGCCGAACGTCGCGGACTTCCCCCGCGTCTATTACGCCACGCTCGCCCTCGGCGCGGTGGCCGTGCCCGTGCACGCGCTGCTGAAGCGCCGCGAGATCGAGTACGTCCTGCGCGACAGCGGCGCGACGCTGCTCGTCTGTGCCGCCCCGCTGCTCGGCGAGGGCGCCGCCGGAGCCGAGCTCGCCGGGGTCGACGTCGTGACCGTGCTCGCACCGGCGACGACCGACGACGGGTCCGCGGCCGGCCCGGACCGGCTCGAGGCCCTGGCCGCGCAGAGCGAACCGCTCGACACCTACGTGCCGCGGCACCCGTTCGACACCGCCACGATCCTGTACACGAGCGGCACCACCGGCCAGCCCAAGGGTGCCGAAGGGTCGCACTTCTCGCTGCTCGAACAGGTCAACACCAACCTGATGACGACGTTCGACATGCACCGCGGGGACGTCCTGCTCGGCGCCCTGCCGCTGTTCCACACGTTCGGGCAGACCTGCACGATGAACACCGGGTTCCGGACCGGCGCGACGCTCGTCATGCTGCCGAAGTTCGACGGTGACACGGCGCTCGCCGCGATGGTCGAGCACGGCTGCGGCATCTTCATGGGCGTCCCGACGATGTACATGGCGCTGCTCGACGCCGCGACCCGGTCCGAGGCCCGTCCGACGCTCCGGTACGCGATCTCCGGCGGGGCCTCGCTGCCGCTCGCGGTGCTCGAGCGGTTCCAGCAGGTCTTCGACGCGCCGATCCACGAGGGGTACGGGCTGACCGAGACCTCGCCGGTCGCCACCTTCAACCACGTCGGGCAACCGCCGCGCCCCGGCACCATCGGCACAGCGGTGTGGGGCATCGACGTCGAGATCGCCGACCCCGAGGTCCGCGACGCGATCGTCATGCTGCCGCACGGCGAGATCGGCGAGCTCGTGATCCGCGGCCACAACCTGATGAACGGGTACCTCGACCGGCCCGAGGACACCGCCGAGGCCATCGTCGACGGGTGGTTCCGCACCGGTGACCTCGGCACGAAGGACGACGACGGGTACCTGACGATCGTCGACCGCACCAAGGACATGATCATCCGCAACGGCTACAACGTGTACCCGCGGCAGGTCGAGGAAGTGCTCGCCACCCACCCCGACGTCGCGATGGCCGCGGTCTTCGGCGTGCCGCACGCCGTGCACGGGCAGGAGGTCGAGGCCGCGGTGGTCCTGCACGCCGGCGCGTCCGTCGAGCCGCAGGTCCTGGTCGACTTCGTCGCCGCTGAGATCGCCGCGTACAAGTACCCGCGGGTGGTGCACGTCCTCGAGGCGCTGCCGCTCGGTCCGAGCGGCAAGGTGCTCAAGCGCGAGCTCGTCGACCGGTTCGGCGTCGAGGTGACGGTCGTCCCGTGACCCCTGCCACGACCGTGCAGGCGCGATCCGTACGCTGACCGGGTGACCGCCAGCCGTACCCCGTCGACCGCGCGCCTGCTGTTCGCGTCGTCGCACCCCGGCCCCACGGTCACCGTGACCGTCCTCGCCGCGGTGATCGCCGCAGCCGTGGGACACCCCGTGTGGCTCGTGGTGCTGGTGGCGCTGACGGTCGTCGCCGGGCAGCTGTCCATCGGGCTCGCGAACGACTGGATCGACGCGGACCGCGACCGAGCCGTCGGACGGAGCGACAAGCCCGTGGCCCGCGGACTCATCGCCGTCGGCACCGTCCGTGCCGCCGCGTACGTCACCGCCGGGATCGCCGTGGTGCTCTCGCTGTTCCTGGGGCCGGTCGCCGCCCTCGCGCACCTCGTGCTGGTCGCCGCGGGGTGGGCCTACGACGCCGGCCTGAAGCGTTCGGTGTGGTCGGTGGCGCCGTTCGTCGTCGCCTTCGGACTGCTGCCCGTGGTGGCCGTCGCGGCCGGGCCCGAGGGGCAGTGGCCGGCGTGGTGGGCGATCGCCACGGGGGCCGTCTTCGGCATCGCGATCCACTGCACCAACGTGCTGCCCGACCTGGTCGACGACGCCGCGACCGGGGTCCGGGGCTTCCCGCACCGGTTCGGGCTCCGCGGTGCGGGGATCGTCGCGTTCGCCTCGCTCGTCGTCGCGGCCGCGCTGGTGCTCGGCGGACAGGTGCTCGGCGACGACCCCGTCCGGGGTCTCGGCGTCGTGCTCGCGGTCCTCGGTGCCGTCGTGGTGGCCGTGCTCGCCGTCGTCGGCGTCCGGTTGGTGCTCGCGGGGCGCGCATCACGCACCCTGTTCCGGCTGGTCATCGCGTCCTCCCTCGTGCTCGTGATCGAGCTCGGCTTCGCGGGCGCGCGACTCGTCGCCTGACGACGCGGAGCACGCTGCGCCTCTGCGCAGGCGCGCGTCTGCACGACTGCGCGCTGCGGGCCGGACGCGAGCCGTCAGGCCCAGCGCATCGCGTAGAGCCGGGCCAGGCCGTGCGCGGTCGGCAGGGACAGGGCGGTCCGGAGCAGCGCCTCCCGGCCGGTCGCCGTGACGGGGCCGAGCGGACGGCCCAGTGCCATGTTCACCTCGGCCTGCCGGGCCGCGCGTCGGGCGGCCGCCTGGCGGCGGGCGGCGTAGCCCGGCCACGGACCGGCGATGCCGGTGCGGACCGCACCCACCAGCAGGGGCGCCAGCTCGGCGGCGTCGAGCCACCCGAGGTTCATGCCCTGCCCGCCGATCGGGCTGATCTCGTGGGCGGCATCCCCGACGAGCACAGCTCGGCCGACGCCCACGCGGTCGGCGGTGCGGCGGCGCACCCGGAAGCCGCTGGTCATCGAGCAGCTCGCGGGGTCCGGCACGACGCCGGTGCGCGCCGCGACGAGTGCGGCCAGGCGTGTGACGACCGCGGGGTCCGGCGTGCCCGTCCAGCTGCCCTCGGCCGAGGCGAACGCGTCGTCGTCCGGCACCAGGGCGACGTACCGGCGCCGCGCACCCGGCAGCGGGAAGGACTCGACGACGCCGTCCGGGCCGACGTCGACCAGCGCGGAGGACCGAGCCGACGGGGCCTCGGGATCGGCGAAGTCACCCATCACGTAGCGTTCCGGGTACTCGCGCCCGGTCGTGCCGATGCCGAGCAGGTCACGGACGGCGCTCCGGGCACCGTCGGCCCCGACGACGAAGGCGGCACGGACCGTCACGGTGCCGCCGTCCGGTCCGGTCCCGGTGGCGTCGACGTGGTCGGTGTGCCGGGACAGGGCGGTCAGGGTGGTGCCGGTCCGCAGGGCGTTCGGTGCGCTGGCCCGGAGCCGGTCCCGGAGCAGGGACTCGGTGCGGTGCTGGTCGAGGGTGGCCACGTACGGGTGGGTCGGCGACGCGCGGTCGAAGCGCAGGGTGCCGAGGGTCCGGCCTCGGCTGCGGGCCACGCCGGCGTGCACCAGCGACGCCTCGGCGAGCACCGCGGTGTCCAGGCCGATCGCGGCGAACGCGTCGAGGGACGGTGGGTGGATGCCGATGGCGCGCGAACCGGTCGGCGGCTCGGCCCGGCGTTCCCACACCCGGACGTCGACGCCCCGCACCGCGAGGAGTGCCGCCAGGAACAGTCCGACGGGGCCGCCGCCGACGACGAGGACGTCGACGCGTTCGATGGGCACGTCCGCGAGCCTACGGTGACCGTTCGCCGCCGCGTTCAGTGAGCAGAAGGCGTCGGGTCAGGGGGCCGTACTCGACGTCTTCTGCTCACTCGATGCGCTGCGCGGGCGCGGGCGTGGTCGCCGGCGCGGCGTGGGCTGCCGCACTGCGACCCGCTCGGACCCGTGCGCGGAAGCGCTCGACGGGGACCTCGACGGCGTAGGCGGCGCCGATCGACACGATCACCACCGCGCCGACCAGGCCGACCGTGCCCCAGGGGCCGATCGCGAAGGTGCCGAGCAGCGCGATCACCAGCGGGTGCCAGAGGTACGCCGAGTACGAGACGCGGCGGCCGAACCACGACACCGGCGTCCAGGCCAGGGCGGCGGACACGGGGGAGCGGACCGAGACCAGCCCGCCGATCGTCACCGCCGCGATCAGCCCGGTCAGCGGCAGCACGATGCCGAACGTCGACGCGTGCTGCGTCCAGTCGTCGTCGATCCGGAGCAGCACCCCGACCAGCAGCACGAGACCGAGCCAGGTCGCCACGTGCCCGAGGACGCCGGCGGCCCGCACGCGCACCCGTTCGTCGTCGAGCACCAGGGCCAGCGCGCAGCCGATCGCGAGCGGCACGACCCCGAGCACGGGCGAGAAGTAGACGTCGGGCGTGGCACCGCCGCTCGGGCTGCGGTAGCTCGCCCACGACGCCGCCGACGCTCCGACGACCAGGATCCCGAGCCCCGCCAGGAGCCAGCGACGGCGGACCCGGAGCGCGGCGAGCAGGACCAGCACCGGCGGCCAGACCAGGTAGAACTGCTCCTCCATCGACAGGCTCCACGTGTGCGCGAAGACGCCCTGCGAGGTGTCCCAGAAGGCGCGGAACAGGTTGCCCGTGTAGGTCAGCGCGATGAACGCCGCTTCGCCGGACGACAGCGAGGCGCCCTTGTAGTCACCGACCCAGTTCCAGAGCAGCAGCCCGACGACGACGAGCGCGAGCAGTGCCGGGTAGAGGCGGAGCAGCCGCTTCACCCAGAACGAGCCGAGGCGCACCCGCCCGGTGCGACGCCGTTCGCCGAGCAGCAGCGTCGTGATGAGGAAGCCCGACAGCACGAAGAACACGGTCACGCCGATGAAGCCGCCCTCGAACTGCGGCACGTGCAGGTGGTACAGGACGACGACCAGGATGGCGAGGGTCCGGAGTCCGTCGAGCGCGGGTGCGCGGTGCGTCAGCGGAGGTGGTGGAGCCTTCGCCGACCCGGCCTCGGAGTGCGCCGGGGTGGCCGTGCGGTGCTGTGGCTGCGCCTGCGTCGGCGCGTGGGTCAGCGTGGTCGTCGCCATGGTCCCTCCCCGCGCTGCTCGGTTGCGTTTCGCCGACCAGGGTCCTCCTCGCGGGTAAGAGGAGTCTCAACGAGCGGGGTGCACCAGGCTCGTCAGGGCTGACGTCGAACGACAGTGTCGACGTCGCACGACAGCGACATCGTCGTTCGTTGCACGCGCGCAATGTTGCGAAGCGCGCGCAGCGACCATGTCGCTGTCGCACGACAGCGACATCGTCGTTCCGCGTCGGCCGGCCCCACTGTCCCGGCCACGCGTCGGCGCCAGCCCCGCGCACCACGCGCCGGCCGGGAGGCCCGTGACCGGCCCGCACCGCGCCTCCAGGCCGTCGCGCCCCGCGTCCACCGCACGCACACCGTGAGCAGGAACGGTCGGGTCCGACGTGCGGACCCGACCGTTCCTGCTCACCAAGTGGAAACGCGCGCGGCTACTCGGCCTTCTGCAGCTGCCAGGGGTCCGGCTCGCGGTCGCCGTTCGGGCGCACCGGACGCACGTCGCCGACGATCGGGATCGAGCGCTTCCGCATGAACCACACGTAGCGGACGAAGAAGTGCGTCAGGGTCGACATCCGGTTGCCGGCGCCGAGCAGGCTCGTGATGTGCACGAACACCCAGGCCAGCCAGGCGATCGGGCCGACCATCGTGATCCCGCCGCGCAGCTGGGCGACCGCGGCGTTCGTGCCGATCGTCGCCATGGTGCCCTTGTCGAAGTACTTGAAGCGCTCGGTGGCCTTGCCCTCGAGCAGGCGCACGATCTGCCGCGCCGAGTGCCGTCCGCCCTGCAGCGCGGGCTGGGCGAGCTGGGCGAGGGCGTCGTCCTGCGCCGCGATGTCGCCGGCGGAGAAGATCCGCTCGGCGCCCTTCACGCTCAGGTCGTCGTTCACCTGGATGCGGCCACCGTGGGTCTGCGGCAGGCCCCAGCCGGAGACCTCCTTGTGGGCGGCCACGCCGGTCGCCCAGATCACCTGCGACGCGGGGATGAACTCGCCGTCCGCGGTCATCACGCCGTCGCGCTTGACCTCGGAGACGCCGGTGTTCAGCCGCAGCACGACACCGCGCTTGCGCAGCACCTTCGCGGCGTACCGGCGCAGGCGCGGGGCGAACGGCTTGAGCAGCTCGCCGCTGCGGTGCACGAGGGTGATCGAGATGTTGCCGCGTTCGATCTCCGGGTACGCGCCGACGAGCGCCTGGTCGCGGAGCTCGGCGAGCGCGCCGGCCATCTCGACGCCGGTCGCACCGCCACCGACGATCACGATGCGGATCTCGTCGGGGCCCTGGTTGGCCGCCGCTTCTTCCAGCCGGGTGAACAGCTCGTCGCGGATGCGGAGTGCCTGCGAGCGGGAGTACATCGAGTACGCGTACTCGTACGCACCGGGGGTGCCGAAGTAGCTCGTGTTCACGCCGTTGGCGAGGATCAGGTAGTCGTAGTGCAGGTGCTCGCCGTCGGACATCTCGGCGATGCGCTCGTCGGTGCGGATGCCGGTGAGCAGGCCGTGACGGAACTCGGCGTTCGACTGGCGGGCCCGGAGCGAGCGCAGGAAGTACGTCACGTCGCCGGCGTTCAGGCCGCCCGTCGCCACCTGGTACATCAGGGGCTGGAACATGTTGTAGACGTGGCGGTCGACCAGGGTCACCCGGACCGGCGCATCGGCGAGCTCGCGCATGGCGGCCACACCGGCGAATCCACCGCCGACGATGACGACGTGCGGGCGGGTGTCCTGGGTCATGCTTGCTCCGGTGTTCCTCGGGTGCGGATGGTCACCATCGAGGGTACGCGCGGTTTGCCGGGGCGCATGACGGGTGGGGCCGGGAGGCCCGTGGTGCGTCCGTCAGGCGTCGAACCGACCGTAGGTGTTCAGCACGTTCCCCTTGCTCGTCACGGTGCTGTCGACCAGACGCAGGCGCGTGGGCGGATCGGTCGGTTCGAACAGTCGCCGGCCACGGCCGGCGATCGCCGGGTGGATCATGAGCTGCAGTTCGTCGAGGACCCCGGCGAACAGCAGGCTGCGGACGAGCGTGACACTGCCGCACACGGCGATGTCCGCCCCCTCGCGCTGCTGCAGATCGCGCACGAACGCGGGGACGTCGCCCGGGATCCTCGTGCTGTTCTGCCAGGTCAGGTCGTCGCCGAGCGTGGTGGAGGCCACGTGCTTCTCGATCGGGTTGATCCACTGGCCGAAGGGGTCCTCCGGGTGGGCTGGCCACCACTCGGACCACTCCAGGTAGCTGTTCCGGCCGAGCAGCACGGTGTCGGTCCGGGCCATGAAGGCACCCATTGCTGCACCGAGCTCGTCGTCGAAGCTGTCGTACTGGAACTCGTAGGGGTCCTGCACGACGCCGTCGACCGACGTGAACAGACCGGCAGTGGTCTTCCGCATGGGACGGATCGTACCCGCCGTTCAGCTCCCGGTGCCGTACCCGGGGGCCTGGCCGGTGCCGTTGCCCGGGAACCGGTTCGTGCCGGGCACCTGCGTCGTCGACTGCGTCCGGTCCGCGCCGATCGCGTGGCCGATGGCGAACCCGACGCCTCCGCCGACGAGCAGCGCGGCGAGCCCGACGATCGCGGCGAGGAGCGGCCAGAACCACGGGGGCTTCGGGCCTGCGCTGCGGCGGTCGGTCGGGCTCGCGGCGCCGGCTGCGGCTCCGTACCAGGGGGTGGTGCCGTTCGGGGCGGTGGAGTCCCAGGCGCCCGGGGTCGTGGCGCCGGCGTCCGCGCGGTACGGCTGCTGCTGCTGCTGCTGCTGTTGCGGCGCGGGGGCGTCGAGCGTGGAGGTCGACGCCGGGGTCGGGGCGGCGCCCCAGCCGGTCGGCGTCGTCGCCCGGTTCGCCGGGTCGGAGCCGTCCGGTTCGTGGCCGTTGGTGGGAGTGGTGTCGCTCATGTCAGGAGTGCACACGGCGCGGCTGTGTGCAGCCGATGACGAGGCTGACCCGGTGCTGCGAACCGCCGCGTAGCCTCGGCTCGTGCGCGCTGCTGTGGAGACCGTCCGGATCGACGGGTTGCCCGTGCGCCTGCACGCGATGGCGTCGCGGCAACCGGTCCGCGACGACACCGACCCCACCGTCGTGTTCGTCCACGGCATCGGGATGTCGCACCGGTCCTTCGCTCGGTCGCAGCGCGCCGTCGCCGTCGAGCACCGCACGGTCAGCGTCGACCTGCCGGGGTTCGGCTGGCTGCCCGCGGCCGGTCGGCGGCTGTCGATCGAGGAGCTCGGCGACGTCGTCGTTCGGGCGGTCCGCCACCTGGTCGACGGCGACCTGGTGCTCGTCGGGCAGTCGATGGGTGCCCAGGTCGTGGTCGAGTCCGCCCGGCACCACCCGGAGACCGTCGCGGCGATCGTGCTCGTCGGTCCGGTGATCGACTCCGAGCGGCGATCGCTCCCGCTGCAGGCGCTCGACCTGGGCCGCGACGGGTTCGTCGAGGGGGTCCGGATGAACGGCGTCCTGGTCACCGACTACCTGCGGAGCATGCGGCAGTACACGCGAGAGCTCGGACCGATGCTCCGCTACCCGACCGAGCAGACGATCACCGAGGTGACGCAGCCCGTCCTCGTCGTCCGCGGCACCCAGGACCCGATCGCGCGCCACGATTGGTCGGCGCGGGTCGCGGCCGCTGCGCCGAACGGCACCTTCGTGGAACTGGCCGGCCCGCACCACGTGCAGGAACGGCAGCCGGACGCCTTCGCGCGCCTCCTCGAGACGTTCCGCAACGCCGAGCGCCTGGAGGGACTGCGATGACCCGGCCGGTCACGTCGGGGACGGAGGCGGCGCGGACGGCGCGATCCGGGCCTCCAGGCCGTGTCCCGCTGGTGCGACGCGCGTGGTGGGCCGCACTCGACTGGGGGTACGCCGCCAGGTGGCAGGTCCGGAGCCTCGGCCCGACCACCGCGGACGACTACCGGACCGGCGCCGGGCAGCCCGTCGTCGTGGTGCCCGGCGTCTACGAGACCTGGCACTTCATGCGGCCGCTGATGGACGCGCTCCACGACCGGGGGCACCCGGTGCACGTGCTGCCCGTCCTGCGGCACAACCTGCGGCCCGTGCCCGACTCGGCGCGCGAGGTGATCGCGACCCTGGAGGAACAGGACCTGCGGAACGTGCTCGTGCTCGCACACAGCAAGGGCGGGCTGATCGGCAAGTACGCGATGACGCAGCTCGACCAGCACGAGCGGATCGACCGGATGGTCGCGGTGTCGACGCCCTTCGCGGGCTCGGTCTACGCGCGGCTCGCGCCGGTGCCGCACCTGCGGGCGTTCCGGGCGGCCGACCCGGTGCTGGCGGGGCTGGCACGGGAACTCGACGCGAACGCGCGGATCACCTCGGTGTACGGGGTGTTCGACACGCTCATCCCCGAGGGCAGCGAGCTCCAGGGCGCGACGAACGTGCGGCTGCCGGTGGGTGGGCACTTCCGGATCCTCGGCGATGCGCGGACGCGGTCGGCGGTGCTGGCGGCGGCGGACCCGGGTGGGGGCGGCGGCGGCTCCGGCTCCGGGTCCGGCGCCGGCTCCGGGTCCGGCGGTCTTTCGCGCTGAGCGACACGTCACGGGCGCACGACGGCGTGAGGTGTCGGTCAGCGCGAAACGGCGGCGGCGACGGCGGCGTCCGCGGCGGCGTCAGCGCGGGCGGTCGGCGACGCTCGCGCGCTCGACGATCCGGTGCGGCACGACGACGGTCTCCGGCGCTGCCCCGCGGTCCGCGATCCGACGGGTCAGCAGGTCGAGCGCAGCCGTTGCGAACGCCCGACGGTCGAACGACACCGTGCTGAGCGACGGGATCGCGTACGCGGCGCCGTCGACGTCGTCGAACCCGATGACGCTGACCTGGTCCGGCACCCGGACACCGCGGGCGGCGAGCACGTGCAGCACCCCGAACGCGATCGAGTCGGTGAACGCGAAGACGGCGTCGGGCAGGGGGTGCTCGTCGAGCCAGGCCGCGAAGGTCGTCGCCGCGGAACTCGTGGTCCACGCCGGCAGCGGGACACGGAGCGACGGGTCGGGCGTGATGCCGGCGGCGGCGATCGCGGCGGCGTACCCGCGTTCGCGGAGCTCGCTGGTCGCCGTCGCCGCACCCTCGGGCGACGCCCCGACGATCGCGATGCGCCGGTGCCCGTGGGCGATGAGGTGTTCGGTGACCTGCTCGGCCGCCGCACGGCTGTCGACGTGCACCTGGTCGACGTGCTCGGGCTCGACCTCGCCGATGACGACGGTCGGCGGCAGTCCCTCGGTCGAGGCCAGGACGCTCGCGCTGAGCGACACCGGGTTGAGGATCAGCCCGTCCACCAGGTGTGCGCGGGCACGGGAGACCAGTTCGCGTTCGCGGGCCGGGTCGTTGCCCGTCTGCTCGAGCTGCACGACCCAGCCGCGTTCGCGGGCGAGTTCCACGAAGGACTGCGCGAGTTCGGCGGAGTAGGCGCTGCCCATCTCCGGCAGTGTCAGCGCGATGGCTCCGGAGCGGCCGTTCCGCAGGCCACGCGCGGACAGGTTCGGTACGTAGTCGAGCTCGGCGACCGCACGCTCGACGCGTTCCCGGGTTTCCGGGCGCACGACCACGCCGCCGTTGACGACGTTGGAGACGGTCTTCGGGGACACCCCGGCGAGGGCGGCCACGTCCCGCACGGTTGCGCGCATCGGGACGAGCGTAGCGCGGGCGGTACCTGGCGGTACCTGGCGGTACCTGGCGGTACCTGGCGGTACCCGGCTGGCCGCAGAGGCCGTCGCGGCCGTCGCGGCCGTTGCAGCTACCTCAGCCGGCGACGGCGGCCTCGACCGCAGCGGTCACCTTCGGCTCGAGGAACGGCGCCATGGATCGTGCGTAGGTCTGCGTGACGTGTTGCACCTGTCGGTAGACGACGACGCCGCCGATGACCGAGGGGCAGGTGCCGTCGGCGCAGAACATCGCTGTGGAGTCGATCAGCGTGACGCCCGGCGTGGTCCGCGCGGCCTGCGCAACCGGGTCGTCGATCAGCGCGTCGGCCTCGGAGACGTCGCAGGCGGCGCCGTCACCGTGCTGTTCGACGCAGCTCGGCACGTCGGACACGCCGCCGATGCCCGGGTCGGGGTTGTCGCGCAGGGCCACGATGCTCGACCCGGCCTGCTGCAGGCGCACCCAGGTCTTCGCGTACTGGCCAGCCGCGTCGTCGCGGACCTGGGGCGTCATCTCGTCGGCGTGCCGGATGATGCCGTGCGGCCACGGCGTGCGGGACATCGCGGCGACGAACACGACGTCGTACCGCTCCTGCTGCAGCCGCTCGAGGGTGTCGGCCTTCCAGGTGTTGCACGACGGGGTCACGAGTGCCCGGGTCATCGGGCAGCCGGAGTGCAGGTAGGTGGTGAGGCTCCAGTGCTTCGCCTTCGCGATGAGCTCGAGGGACGGCACGTAGTTGGCGGCGTGGGAGTCGCCGACGATCGCCAGCCGCACGGTGCCGTCGGGGTCGCCGACCTCGCAGCCCCGGACCGTGGTGTCGTCGCCCGCGACCTGGCACCCGGCGCCGGACTGGTCGGCGAACGCGTCGGACCCCGCCTGCACCGGGCTGGGCGTGATGTCGGCCGCGTCCACCTGCGGGCAGTCCGCCCCGGGCTGCATCGCTGCGGCACCGTGACAGGCTCGGCTGGTCAGCGTGCCGTCCGCGGTGACGGTGACCCCGGTTGCGG
This sequence comes from Curtobacterium sp. WHRI 8282, assembly GCF_040223925.2. Lineage (NCBI taxonomy): Bacteria > Bacillati > Actinomycetota > Actinomycetes > Micrococcales > Microbacteriaceae > Curtobacterium > Curtobacterium sp. WHRI 8282. The sequence continues at coordinate 16,255 of NZ_JBEHCD020000001.1, read as the reverse complement.
CGCCCGCGGTCTCCTCCCGCACCACCGACCAGTACATGCTGGCGGCGGGCACGGCGACGACGAGCATGCCGGCGATCGCGAGCACCAGGACGCCGCGGTGCCGCGGGTGCCGCGCGCGCATGCGCTCGCTGGAGAACGCGATCACGGGCTGCTCGATCAACCGGCGCGAGAAGTGGGCGAGGACGAGCGCGACGCCGAGCACGATGCCCTTCGCCCAGAGCGGGGTCGCTTCGCCCGTGGGGGTCCCGATCACGAAGGGCATCACGATCAGCAGCGGCCAGTGCCAGAGGTAGAGCGAGTACGACACGTCCCCGAGCCACTGCACGGGGCGCAGCCGGTACAGGAACGCCGGGCTCCACGCGGGCTCGGGCATCCCGCCCGCGATGACGAGCGAGACCCCGATGATGGGGATGAGCGCCGTCCAGCTCGGGAACGGCGTCGACGCGTCGAACCGGAGCGCGGTCGTCGCGACCAGGATGAGGCCGGTCCAGCTCATCGCTGCCGCCAGCGCCGCGGGGATCCGGACGCGCTGCAGGCCGAGCCAGAGCAGGCCGCCCGCGGCGAACTCCCACGCCCTGGTCGTGGTGAGGAAGTAGGACGCCGGGGTGTGCGCCGTCGCCCAGATCGAGTACGCCAACGACAGCACGAACACGATGCCCAGCGCGACGGCGATCGCCGGAGCGAGGGACACACCGTTCCGGCGTCGGCGCCGGTACCGCACGAAGGCGCAGAACCAGAGGACGAGCGGCCAGACGGCGTAGAACTGCTCCTCGGTCGACAGCGACCAGAAGTGCTGCACGATGCTCGCGTCGGACGCCAGGGCGGAGTAGTCGACGGCGTTGCCCGCGAGCGCCCAGTTCTCGACGTAGAGCGCGCTGGCGATGATCTGCTCGGTGAAGTCCTTCCAGAGCGTCCGGGGGACGAACACCGCGGTCAGGATCACGGTCACGAAGAGCGTCGCCATCGACGCCGGCAGGAGTCGCCAGGCACGTCGAGCGTAGAAGGCCCGGAAGCTGAACCGGCCGGTGGCCAGCGGTTTCGCGATGTGCGCGGTGATGAGGAAGCCCGAGATCACGAAGAAGACGTCGACGCCGACGTAGCCACCGGGCAGCACCTCGGGGAACAGGTGGTAGAGCACCACCGCCCCGATGGCGATGGCACGGACGGCCTGGATCTCGAGTCGCAGCTTCCTGGTGTCGGCCGCACCACCCGGACGGCGAGCGTTGTGACGAGCACGGTGGCGCGCGACAGGAGCGTGTCGCGCTGCGCGCGCCGGCGCGACCGTCACGAGCTACCCCTTGCCTCACGATGCGCGGTCCCTACCGCGCGCCCCGAACATACCGCCGGGGACGGCACGACGCGAATCCGCCTCGCCTCCGAAGACGACGACGAAGACGACGACGAAGACGAAGACGACGACGACGACGACGAAGACGCGGACGAGCACGCGGACGAGGCCGCGGCTGCGCGACGTCGACCTGGACGGTCACATCGGACTCGCGCTGCGGCGCTCCCGCATCACGCCGGGGTGACCGCCACCGTCCTGCCCGTCCGCACCGACTCCTGCGCCGCGAGCACGATCGACAGCGTCCGCAGCCCGACCGCGACGTCCGGCTGCGGCTGCTCGCCCGATGCCACGGCCGCCAGGAACGTCCGGAGCATCGGCAGGTCGTGGTCGGGTCCGTACCGGAGTTCGATCGGCCGGCCCCCGACCGCGTCGAGTCCGCGAGCAGCCGCCCCGAAGAAGTCCACCGACACCGTGCCACCGGTCCCGGCGACGTCGAGCGTCAGTCCGCCCCACACCGGCGACGTGTCCGGTCGGCTCCACGAGCAGTCGATCGCCGCGATCGTGCCGTCGTCGTACGTGATGGTCACCAGGCCCGCGGTCTCGGCGTTCGCTCGGTCCGCGTGCAGCACCCGGTTGGCGACGGCGGTGACGGACACCGGCGCCGCGCCGGTCAGCCCGTCGATCAGGTCGGCGACGTGCACGACGTGGTCGACGAGGGCGCCGCCTCCGCTCGACCGGACATCGGTGAACCAGTCCCGGGCGGGGGGCAGCATGCCGTTGTTCGCGCCCCGCACCGAGAACACCCTGCCGAGTGCGCCCGAGTCCCGCGTCGCGCGCAGCCGGTCGAACGCCGAGGCGAAGCGCACCGGGAACGCCATCATGAGCAGCACCCCGGCGCGGTCCACCGCATCGCGGATGGCGAGGCCGTCCTGCCACGAGGTCGCGAGCGGCTTCTCGCAGAGCACGTGTGCCCCCGCTGCCGCCGCGAGCTCGACGTGCTCGCGGTGCCGGGCGTTCTCGCTCGTGACGATCACCGCGTCCGGACCCCAGGCGAGCAGCTCGTCGACGGAGTCCGCGTACCCGACGCCGAGCGCGCGTGCCAGTTCGGCTCCGCGCAGGTCGCCGAGCTCCGTCCCCGTCGAGGTGCCGTCCGGATCCGTGCCGCGCACCTCGACGTCGGGCATCGCCGCCAGGGCACCGAGGTAGCTGATGGCGTGCGTGTGGGCGAAGGAGAGCACCCCGACCCGGAGCGTCACCGCGACACCTCCACCGGCTGGCCGGACTCGATCGAGGCGATCGCCGCGTTCGCGATCCGCACCGCAGCGACGCCGTCGTCCACGGTCACCCGGGGCGGTGCACCACCGTCGAACGCGGCGAGGAAGTCGGCGAGCTCCAGCGCGTACGGGTCCTCCGCCGGGTCGACCGTCGGCAGGAAACCGTCCACGGAGGCCGGTGCCGCGAGGTCACTGCGGGTGTCCTCCTCGGCCCGGGACGAGTGCGACAGGCTGCCGAGCGTCCCCGTCACCGAGTACTCGGTCGTGAAGGCGAGGTGCTGCGGCCCCCACAGCCCGGCGACGTGGCTGATCGCGCCCGACTCGTGCGTGAGCAGGACGTGCGCCGCCTCGACCGGCTCGGCCTCGGAACCCGCGCGGACGCTCACCGCCGACACCCGGGTCACCTCGCCCGCCACCCAGCGTGCGATGTCGAGGTCGTGGATCATCTGGTCCATCACGATCCCGCCCGACAGCGCGCGGTCGCCGAACCAGGGAACGTGGGTGGGGAAGGCACCGGACCGCGAGAACCGCAACACCGCCAGGTCGCCCAGGAGGCCCGTGGTCGCGGCTTCGTGCAGGCGCGCGTACGCGGGGAACCAGCGCACCACCTGGGCCGGGTAGAGCTGCACGCCTGCGTCCGCAGCGCGCGCCGCCAGGTCCGCCGCGTCCGCGTCGGTCCGGGCCAGCGGCTTCTCGGAGACGACGTCCTTGCCGGCCGCGATCGCCGCACGGACGACCTCGGCGTGGGCGTGCGTCGGGACCACCACGTCGACGACGTCGACCGCGGCGAGGAGTTCGTCGAGGCTGTCGGCGACGGTGATCGTGCTGCCCTCGGCCCGGGCGGTGTCGGTGAACGCGGCGACGAGTTCGTGGGCGCCCTCGCGAGCGTGCACCACCACGTCGCCCAGGCGGAGCAGCCCGGGCAGGTGGGCGACCGAGATGCCGCCCGCGCCGACGAGCCCGATGCGTTTGCGGGCGGGGGTCTCCGACTGCGACGTCATGGGGTCAGCGTAGGAGATGCGGTGGGAGGACGGGCACGGTCAGCCGAGCCAGCCAGGGGCGGCGAAGAGCTCCTCGAGCTCACGCAGCAGTCGGGTCGTGTGGAAGCCGTCGGCAGCGGCGTGGTCGACGTGCAACGCCAGCGGCAGCAGCGTCCGGTCACCAGTGGTCCGGTACCCGCCGAGCGTGATGATCGGCAGCAGGTGGTCCCAGCCGTCGCGCACCTGCAACGAGAAGCCGGTGAACGATGCTCCCGGCAGCGTCGAGACGTCGAAGACGTTGCCGGGCCGGTCGTCCTGCGGGAACATCCGGGTGTCGTCCCGGTACTGCGCCATCGTCGACACCACAGCGTCGTGGAAGGTGCCGAAGTCGTCGTCGTACGGCACGACGAGAGCGGAGAACGTCTCGGTGTCCGGGTGGAACACGGTGAACATCGGGTGGACACGGTCCCACACGGCGGGGGAGCCGTCGTCGAGCAGCTGCATCCGGAACTCGTCGTGCCGGTTCACCACGGTCGCGATCGCCCAGAGCTGCGACGCGTAGGTCCGACGGCCGGTTGCTCGGATGCGCTCGACGAAGGCGGTGACGTCGAGTTCGACGGTCACCTCGTACGCGCAGGGCACGCGGTGCCGGTAGTGCTCGAAGTGCTCCCGGCGGGGCCACTGGTCGACGTCGATCGCCCGGAGTTCGGTCATGGCTCCACCCTCGTGCGGGATCGCTTCCCTACGGTGGAGCCATGCCGACGCTCGAACGTGTTCCCGCCCTGGTCGCCACCGGATTCCTCGCGATCCCCGTCGCCGAAGCCCTGGTCGCGTTGCCGACCGAGGTCGTCATGAAGATCGAGGGGGCCCCGATCGACGCCGACCTGGCCGACACCGCCGCGTTCTCGGAGGCGTACGGCTACCCGCTGGCCGGCGGCGCCAACTGCATCGTCGTCGCGGGGAAGCGCGGCGACGAGGTCCGCTACGCCGCCTGCGTCGTCCTCGCATCGACCAAGCTCGACGTCAACCGCGTCGTGAAGCAGCTGCTCGACGTCCGCAAGGCGAGCTTCGCCCCGATGGACGAAGCGGTCGAGCTGACCGGCATGGAGTACGGCGGCATCACCCCGATCGGGCTGCCGTCCTCGTGGCCGCTCTACATCGACGCGCGCGTCCTCGACGCCCCCGAGGTCGTCATCGGTGCCGGTCGTCGCGCCGCCAAGCTGTTCCTGCCCGGCGCCGCACTCACCGCGCTGCCGAACGTGACCGTGGTCGAGGGTCTGGCGACCGAACCGGTCAGTCCGACGGCCGGATGAGGCAGAACGGGTGCCCCGCGGGGTCGAGGTAGACGCGGAACGTCTCCGTACCCGACCCCGTCGCCGTCGCACCGATCGCGAGCACCGCGGCCTCGCCGTCGTCCAGGTCGTCGACCTTCACGTCGAGGTGGCTCTGCTGCGGCACCGCCTGCCCGGGCCACTCCGGCGCCCGGTAGTCGTGGACCTGCTGGAACGCCAGGATCGGACGGTGGTCGGTGAACGGGAGGGCGAGCTCCGCCCAGTCCTCGTCGAAGCCGACGATCTCCCCGCCGAGCAGCTCGGCGTAGAAGCGGGCGAGGGCGCGGGTGTCCGGGCAGTCCAGGACGACGACGTCGAGTGTGCCGATCATGGCCGACACGGTAGACCCATCAGCGTGCGGCGGTCAGCGCCTTCGTGATCCGCTGCAACGAGACGGTCTCGGCGGTCCCGAGTTCCTGCGCGAACAGGCTGAGCCGGAACTCCTCGAGCATCCACCGAGCGTGCACGAGTTCCGGGTGCGCCCCGACCGCGGGCGGGAAGGTGCCGCCGGCATCGGTGTAGCGGTCGGTCGCCACGGTCACCTCGCGCATCCAGGTCGCGTCGCGTCCGGGGTTCTGCAGCAGCTTCTGCACGCGCGCCTCGATGCCCTGCAGGTACACGCGGATGCGGCGCAGTCGGCCGAGCCCCGCGACGGCGACGAACCCCGGGAACACCAGGCGCTCCATCTGCTGCCGCATGTCGCTGAGGGCGGCGAGCAGCGACATCGAGTTCGCCTGCTTGAGTGCTCGTTCGGCGGAGCGCTGTGCGGCCAGGACGGCCGCGACCTCGGACACCGCGGTGAACATCGTGTCGACGACGGAGCCCGACACGGCATCGCGGACGGCCTCGAACTCGGCCTTCGTGAAGACGAGGCCGTCCGGGTGGGCCCGACGGATGCCGGCGTCGACCACGGCGGCCAGCACGTCGTCGAACAGCGCGGCGGTCGACGGGTAGGGGCTGGCGGCGAGCGCGAGCTTCTCCTGCGCGGTCAGGTGCGACTGGATGTACGACACGGGCGACGGCACCGCGTGCATCACCAGGCGGCGGACCCCGGCGGGCATCCGGACGACGCGGTCGGACGGGGTGGCGAGCAGCTGCACGCCGACGGTCGCCTTCGGACCGGCGCCTTCCTCGACCAGGGACGGGTACGCGCGGATGACGCCGCCGGCTTGCTTGGTGTCGAGGGTCTGCGGCAGGTCCTGGTCGGGCCAGGCGGTGAGTCCGGACTGTTCCAGCGGGCGACCGGCGCCGGCGGAGGCGACGCGAGCCGCGCCTCCGGTCCGTCCCGCGCCCTTCGCCGTGGCGGAGGCGACGCTCTGCTGGGTCCGGTCCTTGAGCTTGGTCTGCAGGGCCGACAGGTCCTTGCCGGTCTCGACCCGGCGACCACGCTCGTCGACCACGGCCCACGTCGGCAGCAGGTGCGCGGGGACACGGGACAGGTCGAAGTCGGACTCGGAGACCGGCACGTAGGTCATGCGCTGGATCGCCTTGGCGAGGGTGGCGCGGAACGACTCCGTCGGCTCGGTCGGGGCGTCGTCGGGCAGCTCGGCGACGATCTTCTCGGCCCAGTCGGCAGCGGGCACGACGTTCTTGCGGATCTGCTTCGGCAGCGACTTGATGAGCGCGGTGACGAGTTCCTTGCGGAGGCCGCGCACCTGCCAGTCGAAGCCCTCTTCACGCATCCGTGGCAGGAGCGCGAGGGGGACCTGCACGCTGACGCCGTCGTCCTGTGCACCGGGCTCGAAGCGGTACTGGATGGCGAGACGCTGGTCGCCGCTCCGCCACTGGGTGGGGTACTCGACGTCGTCCTCGGCGGCCTCGGCCGCTGATTCGTCCAGCAGGTCGGACCGGCGCATCGTGAGCAGGTCCGGCTGCTCACGGCGGGTGGTCCGCCACCACCCCTCGAAGTCGCGGGTCGTGGCGACGTCGGCCGGGATGCGGGCGTCGTAGAACTCGTAGACGTTCTCGTCGTCGAGCAGGATGTCCCGGCGGCGGGTGCGTTCCTCGAGCTGCTCGAGTTCCTTGCGGAGCTTCCGGTTGGCGCGGTCGAAGGCCTGCTGCGATTCCCACTCGCCCTCGACCAGGGCGTGCCGGATGAAGAGCTCGCGGGAGTGTTCCGGGTCGATCCGCGAGTACTGCACGCGTCGGCGCTGCACGATCGGGACACCGAACAGGGTCACCCGCTCGTAGGCGACGACCGCGCCCTGCTTCTTCTCCCAGTGCGGCTCGCCGTAGGTGCGCTTGAGCAGGTCACCGGCGAGTGGCTCCACCCAGGCGGGGTCGATCCGGCCGACGGTCCGGGCGAACAGCCGGCTGGTCTCGACGAGCTCGGCGGCCATGACAGCGTCCGGCTGCTTCTTCGCGAGCACGCTGCCCGGGAACACCACGAACCGGGTGTTCCGGGAGCCGAGGTAGTCGCGCTTCTCGCGGTCCCGCAGCCCGATCTGGCTGAGGAGTCCGGCGAGCAGCGCGCGGTGCACGGCGTCGCCGTCGTCGGAGCGGGACTGCCCGACTCGGACGTCGACCTGCTTCGCGGCACGGGAGAGCTGCCGGTACAGGTCCTGCCACTCGCGGATGCGCAGGTAGTTCAGGAACTCGGCCTTGCACAGTCGGCGGAACGCGCTCGACGAGAGTTCCTCCTGCTGGTCCTCGATGTGGTTCCAGAGGTTCAGCAGGGTCAGGAAGTCGCTCGTCGGGTCGGCGAAGCGGGCGTGCAGCTGGTCGGCGTGCGCGCGCTTCTCGAGCGGGCGCTCGCGGGGGTCCTGGATGCTCAGGGCGCTGACGATCGCGATGACCTCGCGTCCGACGCCCTGCCGTCCGGCCTCGAGCACCATCCGACCGAGCCGGGGGTCGATCGGCAGCCGGGTCAGCTGTCGCCCGGACTTCGTGATGCGGCCGTCCTTGTCGACGGCACGGAGCTCGCGGAGCAGGTCGAGGCCGTCCTTCACGCCCCGGCTGTCCGGCGGCTGCAGGAACGGGAACGACTCGATGTCCCCGAAGCCGAGCGAGATCATCTGCAGGATCACCGCGGCGAGGTTCGTGCGGAGGATCTCGGGGTCGGTGTACTCGGGGCGTCGGCCGAAGTCGTCCTCGGAGTAGAGCCGGATCGCGATGCCGGCACTGGTGCGGCCCGCTCGACCGGAACGCTGGCTGGCGCTGGCCTGCGAGATCGCCTCGATCGGCAGGCGCTGCACCTTGGCCCGCGGGGAGTACCGCGAGATGCGCGCCGTCCCGGTGTCGATCACGTACTTGATGCCGGGCACGGTCAGTGAGGTCTCGGCGACGTTCGTGGCGAGGACGACACGACGGCGGATGCCCGGGGTGTGCCGGCGCTCGAAGACCCGGTGCTGGTCGGCCGCGGACAGGCGGCCGTACAGCGGCAGGACCTCGGTGCCCGGGTAGCGCTTGCCCTCGATCGCGTCCTGCGCGTCGCGGATCTCGTTCTCGCCGGACAGGAACACGAGCACGTCGCCCGGGTCCTCCTGCGCCAGCTCGTCGAGGGCGTCGGTGATGCCCTGCAGGGTGTCGCGGTCGTCGGCTGCGTTGCCGCTGTCACCGGTGCGGGAGTCCGACTCGTCGTCGGCGTCGTCGTCCTGGTCTTCGGCGACGAGGGGGCGGTACCGGATCTCGACCGGGTAGGTGCGGCCGGACACCTCGATGATGGGGGCGTCGTCGAAGTGCTTCGAGAACGACTCCGGGTCGATCGTCGCACTCGTGATGATGAGCTTCAGGTCGGGGCGACGGGGGAGCAGTCGCTTCAGGTAGCCCAGCAGGAAGTCGATCGTCAGGGACCGCTCGTGTGCCTCGTCGATGATGATCGTGTCGTACCGCTTCAGGTCGCGGTCGAAGTGGATCTCGTTCAGCAGGATGCCGTCGGTCATCAGCTTCACGCGGGTCTCGGAGCTGACCTTGTCGGTGAACCGGACCTGGTAGCCGACGAGCCCGCCGAGCTCCCCGCCGCCCAGTTCTTCCGCCACGCGCTCGGCGATGGTCCGCGCCGCGATCCGGCGGGGCTGGGTGTGCCCGATGTGCTCACGACCGAGCTCGAGGCAGATCTTCGGCAGCTGCGTGGTCTTGCCCGAACCGGTGGCCCCGGCGACGATGACCACCTGGTTGTCACGGATGGCAGCCGCGATGTCGTCCCGCCGCTGCGAGACCGGCAGTTCGGGCGGGTACGTGATGACGGGCAGCGGAGAAGACATGAGCATTTCAGGATACAGGCGCGCCGAGCGGCTGGTTCGTCAGGCGATCTGCTGGGCCAGGGCGTCCGCCGACCGGGACGGCAGTTCGCACACCCGGTCGTGGCAGACGTACGCGGCAGGGTCGAGCACGTCGCGACCCTCGAACAACGAGAACCCGGCCTCGGCCCAGTCGCGTGCCTGCTCCGGCGTGGTGGTGGCGACGACCGTACCGGGGCGCCGAGCACGGTGTGCCACGGCCCGCATCGGGTCGTCGGTGCCGCTCGTGACGACGACGATCTCGCGCGACGGCCGTTGCAGGGCGAGGGCGACACCGAGGGCGTCCGCGTGACCGAGGGGTCGCTCCGTCCCGGTGCGGGCGCGGTCGGCGACGAGTCGTGCCGCGGCGACCCGCAGCGCCCCGTCGCCCGTCAGCGCCCCGAGCGTCGCGGCGGCCGACGCCAGCGCCACGGTGCCGGACCGCATCGCGGTCTGCGGCTGTTCGCCCGTGGCCGTCCCCGCGGCGGCGAGCACCGGGTCGACGTCGAAGCGTTCGGCCAGGCCGTCGTCGACCAGCGAGCGTGCGACGGCCGCGTAGGAGACCTCGCCCGTCACCAGGGCCAGTTCGAGCAGCCCTTCGGCGAGCAGTCCGACGTCCTCGACGGTTGCCGGAGCAGAGGACGCCCCGCGCGGTGTGCTCGACCGCACCGCCACGTGGCCGTCCTGCACGTGGGCGGCGAGGACCGCGTCCGCCGCTCCCCGCGCGAGCGCGACGAGTTCCGGGTCACCGTGCCGTGCGCCGGCGATCGCCAGCCCCCGGATCGCCAGGCCGTTCCAGCCCGTGAGGACCTGGTCGTCCAGCGGTGGCGGGTCGAGCTGGGCGCGCTCGGCGACCGGTCGGCGGTACCACTCGCCCTCGACCCGACGGCCGTCGATGGTCGACTCGCTGTCCTGCGCGGCGACGAAAGCCCCGTCGGCACGGCGCAGGGTGTCCCGGAGGAAGTCGGCGATGCCGCGGGCCTGCTCGGCCCCCGCGACGGCGAGCAGCCCCGCGTTGTCGTAGAGCATCCGTTCGTAGTGCGGCACGCTCCAGTCGCGTTTGGTGGCGTACCGGAAGACGCCGCCGTCGGCGTCGGTCAGCTCGGACGCGCGGATCGCGTGCAACGACCGGTCGAGCAGCCCGTCGGCGTCGGCGTCGCCGTCGGCCGCCGCGTCGGCGAGGAACTCGAGCAGCGGTGTGCTCGGGAACTTCGGCGCGCCGCCGAAACCGCCGTAGGTGGTGTCCTCTGCCTGGGACAGCTGGTCCGTGACGGCCCGGATGGCGTCGTCGGACGGGAGGCCCGGGTCGGCTCCGGCACCGCCCTCGCCCGAGCGGGTGGCTGCGTCCGCCGCGGCGCCCTGCCGGATCGCCGTCGCGATGGCCGAGGCGTTCGCGTCGACCTCGTGCCGACGCTCGGTCCAGGCGTCGAGCACCGCGGCCAGGATCTGCCGGAACGCCGGGACCTGCCCGACCGGAGTGGGTGGGAAGTACGTCCCCGCGAAGAAGACGTGGCCGTCGGGCGTCAGGAACGTCGTCAGCGGCCAGCCGAGCTGTTGCGTGAACGCACTGGCCGAGGCCATCAGGCTCGCGTCGACGTCCGGCCGTTCTTCGCGGTCGACCTTCACCGACACGAAGTCCCGCCGGAGCAGCTCGCCGATCTCCGGGTCGGCGAAGCTCTCGCGTGCCATGACGTGGCACCAGTGGCACGTGGCGTACCCGACGGACACCAGCACCGGGACCCCGCGCTCGCGCGCTTCGGCGAACGCCTCGGGACCCCACTCGCGCCAGTCGACGGGGTTGTCGGCGTGCAGACGCAGGTACGGGCTGACCGAGGTGCCGAGGCGGTTGTCGTTCATGGCTCCAGCGTGCCCGCCTGCGACTGGGGGGACCACCGCCCCGGGACATCTGTGGACGGGACGCCCGCTCTGCACAGGCCGAGCGGGGAGATCAGCGCTCGAGCCACCCCGTGATCGACGCGAGCCGTGCGGCCACCTGGGCGGGGCCCTGGCCGTCGGTGTCCACCCGGGTGACCGTCTCCGCGGTGGCCGAGTCGAGCCTCCCGGCCGTCCGCGTGCTGTGCGCGAGCTGCGACTGCGGGACCGCACCACCCGCTCGTCGTGCGAGCCGGTCAGCGGTCGCGCCGTCGGATGCGCGGAGCAGGACGACGCGCACCAGCGGATCGTCGCCCATCGCCGCAGCGAGGCGCTCGTGCTCGAGCACGGACACGGTGTTCGTGTAGACGAGCCGGTGGTGACCGATCGCCCGGTAGCCGGCCCAGATCATGGCCAGGTTCCGCTCGGCCAGGTGCGCCTCGGGGTGTTCGACGTGCGGTGCCGGGTGGGCGAGGTCGAGCACGTCGCCCTCGATCACCGCGTGGCGGACGTCCGCCGCGACGAGCAGGTCGTGCAGTGCCTCGGCCGCCGTGGACTTGCCCACGCCGGAACGTCCGCCGATGAACAGGACCTCGGACCGGAGCACCGGGTCAGCCCAGGTTGAGGGAGAGGAGCGCGAGTGCGGCATCCTCGGGGCCGTAGTCGAACAGGTGCTCCCAGAACGGGTCGTCGGCCCACGGGACGTCGCCGTCGGCAGGGGTGGCGTGGGCGGTCTCGACGAGCCATGCCAGCTCCGGGGCGACGGCGGTCCGGAATTCCGGAGGTTCCCAACCCAGGGCTCGTGCTGCCGTGGTGTCGAGGACGAACGGCGACGGCGACGACCAGGGCGTGCCGCCCACGAAGGCGGGCGCGTCCTCGTCGAGCAGGACCTCGTCGAACCGGTGGTCCAGGTGTCCGGCGATCGTGCGGACGATCTCGAGCACGGTCGGGGCAGCGGCGTCCGCGACGTTGAGGATCCGGCGGTCCGGTGCGTCCGCCACGAGTCGGACGAGCGAACCGATGCCGCTCGCCGCCGTCGTGTGGTCGACGCCGCGGCCGTGGTCGGCGAGCAGGATGCGCTCCCGGCCGTCGAGCACACGGCGGACGACGAACCACTCCCGCGGGCGGCCGATGCCGACGCCGTACACCTTCGACGGGCGGAGCACGGTGACCGGGGCGCCGTGGTCGAGCAGGACCTGTTCGGCTGCCACCTTCGCGGCGCCGTACCCGTCACGACTCGTCGGGTCGCCGTCCCCGGCGGCGACCGTGGGCTGGATCTCGGTGACCGCGCCGCCGAACACCGGCTTGTCGAGCGAGTTCGCGTGCCGGCCCTGCTCGTCGGCGTAGACGGCCTTCGACGAGACGAAGACCGTCGAGCCGACGTCGTCGAGGAACGGCAGGAGCTGCTGGGCGTCGTCGCGCGTCGCGCCGACGGTGTCGACGAGCAGGTCGGCTCCGGGGCGGAGCAGGTCGCGCAGGACGGACCGGTCGCGGCGGTCACCGGACGTGAACGTGGCGCCGGAAGCGGTCAGCGCATCCGCTGCGGGGCCGCCTCGGCGTGCGAGGACGTCCACCTGCCAGTCGTCACCGCCGCGGCCGGAGGCGTCGAGGAGCGCACGTGCGACGGCCGAGCCGATCCCGCCGGTGCCGCCGAGGATGACCGCGCGTCTGGTGCTCATGGTGCAACGGTAGTGCGGCAGGCGCGGCCGTCGTTCCGCGATCGGTTCCGTCAGGAGGCGAGCTGCTCGTGCCGCCACCAGTCGGCGAGCGAACCGTCGTAGACCTTCACCCGGTCGTGCCCGAGCACCGTCAGGGCGAGGGCGTCGACGCACGCGGCGCTGCCCACCCCGCAGTACGTGACGATCTCGTCGGCACCGATCACCGCGGCGAAGGCCCGCTCGAGTTCGGCACCGCGCAGGTACGCGTTCGTCTCGGGGTCCACCAGGTTGTCCGCCGTGATCGGGGTGCTGCCCGGCACGATCGGCGGGTGGTCGTCGCCGAGGGCGGCCCAGGGCGCGGCGAACACCAGGGACGCCGGCTCTTCGCCGGAGACCGCTCGGGTGACACGGTCGTGGTCGGCCCAGAGCGCACGTTGCTCGCCGGCCAGGAACGCGCCGGCATCGGGGTCGGACGGTGCCGCGGGGGTGCGGAGTGCGCCCACGCGGACCGGGCGGCCCTCGTCGCGCCACTTCGTGAAGCCACCGTCGAGCACCGCGACCGAGTCGAAGCCGAACGATCGGAAGATCCACCACAGGCGTGCCGACCACTCACCGACGCTGTCGTCGTAGACCACGACGGTCGAGGTGTTCGTCACGCCGAGCTGCGCCGCGGCGACCTCGAAGCGCTCGGCGCCGGGGCGGGTGAACGGGACGTCGGCGTCGGCGGCGGAGAAGTCGTCGATCAGGTCGGCGAAGCGGGCACCGGGCACGTGGCCGCGCTGCTCGTGGGCGTCCCGCCCGGGGAGCCAGGTGGTGTCGAACCCGGCCCCGACCGTGTGCACCGAGGCGTCGAGCACGACGAGCTCGTCAGCACCGAGGTGGTCTGCGAGCCACTGCGTCGACACGAGTGGTGAGGTCAGGACGGGGGCCATGCCGCACACCATAAACCGCACCCCTGACGTGGGCCAGAGTCGTGGACACACGGCGCAACCGGGGGTGGGGGCGGGGTGCGGGCGGGGTGGCGCTGCTGACGCGGAACGACGGTGTCGTCGTCGTACGACATCGACTCTGTCGCACCCGCGCGTGTGCAACTGTCGGCGCGTGCACGGAGCGACGATGTCGTCGTCGTACGACGTCGACGATGTCGTTCGGCGTCGGCACCCCCGCCGACGCTCGCCCCCGCCGACGCTCCGCCCCGCCGACGCCCCCCGGCACGCACGACGGCCCGCCCCGGCAGAACCGGAACGGGCCGAAGGTGCGGAGCGAACCGCCAGCGTCAGTGTGCCGCGGCGGGGATGCTCCCCGTCGTGGCGGACCCGGCACGTGCGAGCCGCTCGACCCGCACCGACTGCCGGTTGATGAGCAGTCCGCCGGCCAGGGCGACGAGCACGAGCACGCCGGCCGAGATGCCGAACGCCACGTGGTAGCCGTCGAGCGTGGCCTGGGCCTGCTGCAGCTTCGTCGGGGCGGCGGACAGCCCGGACAGGCTGTTCGACACCACGTCGGCGAAGATCGTCGACAGCAGCGCCGTGCCGATCGAGCCACCGATCTGCTGCATGGTGTTCACCGTCGCCGAGGCCACACCGGCATCGGCCCGAGCGACCCCGGTCGTGGCGGTGTTCATCGCGGACGAGAAGATCGTGCCCATGCCGAGGCCGATCACGATCAGCGCCGGCAGGACGGTGCCCGCGTAGGAGCTGTCCAGGTCGGTGCGGAGCAGCAGGAGGAGCCCGGTCGCGGCGACCAGGCCGCCGGCGAAGATGAGCACCTTCGGCCCGACGCGCGGCAGCAGGCGGCCACCGATCTGCGTCGCCGAGATCATGATCGACAGCGGCATCGGCAGGAACGCGAGACCGGTCTGCAGCGAGCTGAAGCCGAGGGTCTGCTCCAGGTAGTAGGTGAGGAACAGGAAGATGCCGAACATGCCGATCGCGACCAGGCCGATCGCGATGAACGAGCCGCCGCGGTCACGGTCGAGCACGACGCGCAGGGGCAGCAGCGGGTGGGCGACGCGGGTCTCGATGAACACGAACGCGGCGATCAGCACGACACCGCCGGCGAGCATGGCGATCGTGACGGGGGAGTCCCAGCCGTTCGTCTCGGCGTTCGAGAATCCGTAGACGACGCCGACCAGCCCGAGCGTGATGGTGATGACCCCGAGGACGTCGATGCGCGGACGCTCGACCTTCGGCGGCTTCTCCATGAAGACGAGGGCGCCGATCACGCCGAGCACGGCGAAGACGACGTTGACGTAGAGGCACCAGCGCCACGAGGCGTACTCGGTCAGCACGCCGCCGAGCAGCAGGCCGATGGCCGCACCCGAGCCGGCGATGGACCCGAAGATGCCGAACGCGCGACCGCGTTCCTTGGGGTCGCGGAACGTGGTGGTCAGCATGCCGAGTGCGGACGGGGCGAGCAGTGCGCCGAAGACACCCTGCAGCGCGCGGGCCGCGACGAGCAGGCCGAACGAGTCGGCCAGGCCACCGAGGACCGAGGCGACGGCGAAGCCGACCAGCCCGATGATGAAGGTGTTCTTGCGGCCGAACAGGTCGCCGAGACGACCGCCGAGCAGCAGCAGCGAGCCGAACGCCAGCGAGTACGCGGTGACGATCCACTGTCGCTGGTCGGTGCCGAAGTCCAGGTCGGCCTGGGCCGAGGGCAGGGCGATGTTCACGATGGTCGCGTCGAGCACGACCATCAGCTGTGCGAGGGCGATGACCGCCAGGGCGATCCAGCGGTGGTTGCTCTTGGCGGGGGTGGTGCCCGGAGTCGTGGGTGCGGTCCCGGTGGGGGTCGGCACGGTGTGTTCTGCCGTCACGGCAGCCTCCTTCGAGAAGGTTGGAGGGTGGGGTGGAGGTGCGCGCCGTCGGGCACTCCCGAGATGTGGTGGTGACGAAACCGGATGCGAGGCATCCGTTTGTGGTCAGTGTAGACCGAAACGGAAGGAGGGCATCCACTTGTTCCCAGAAAGTGCAACTACGGTCGGATCGTGAGCACCACCGACTCCGTGTCCGACCTCGAGCGACCGCTGCGCGCCGACGCTGCGCGCAACCGTGAGCTGATCCTGCAGACGGCGCGCAAGTGCTTCGCGGAGCGCGGGCTCTCCGTCACGTTGAACGACATCGCGCACGAGGCCGGCGTCGGGGTCGGCACCGTCTACCGACGGTTCGCCGACAAGGACTCCCTGATCGAGGCGCTGCTCGCCACCAAGTTCGAGGCCATGAACGACGCCGCAGCGCGCGCCGCGGACGTGTCCGACCCGCGTGAGGCGCTCCGGGTGTACCTGATGGGCGTCTTCGCGTTCCGTGCCCGCGACCGAGCCCTCGCCGACGCCATCGTCCGTGCCGGCAAGGCCCGTCCGTCCATCGTGCAGGAGCGCGACCGGCTCGAACGCCAGGTCGCCGCGATCATCGGCCGTGCCGAGACCGCCGGCGTCGTCCGCCCCGGCTTCGACTACCGGGACCTGCCGATGCTCACCGCGATGGTCGGTGCGGTCGCCGACGCCACCCGCGAACACGACCCGGACGCCTGGCGCCGCTACGCGGAACTCCTGATCCAGGGCGTCCTGCCGGGCACGGACGACACCGCGCCGATGCTCGGCGACCCGCTGGACCGCGAGTCGATCGAGCGCGCGC
>NZ_JBEHCD020000005.1:0-189729 GCF_040223925.2 Curtobacterium sp. WHRI 8282 | reverse complement strand
GGCGGCGCCCCTCGCACCGTGCGAGGGGCGCCGCCGGTGTGGTGCGAGGTTGCGTACTCCGTGCGGGGCGCACGGGCTCGCACCGAGTACGGAACCTCGCACCACGCCAAGCGCGCGGTGCCAGACCTCGCACGGTGCGAGGGAGCGCGCGGCACCGGACCTCGCACGGTGCGAGGGGGCGCTACGTGCTGCGCCGCACCACCAGCTCGGGCGCGAGCAGTGTCTCGTCGCGGGGCTCCCCCTCGACCAGGGCCCGCACGGTGTCGAGCACCCGCTCCCCCATCGCCCGGAAGTCCTGCCGCACGGTGGTCAGCGGCGGCGTGAAGTGCGCGGCCTCGGGGACGTCGTCGAACCCCACCACCGCGATGTCGTCGGGAACCCGCAGCCCCTCGTCGGCGAAGGCGTGCAGCACCCCGAGGGCCATCTGGTCGTTGCCCGCGAAGACGGCGTCGACCGTCCCCACGTCGATATGCCGGGCGGCCGCGAAGCCGCTCGCCGGGGTCCAGTCGCCCTCGAGCACGACCGGTTCGAGCCCGGCGTCCTGCATGATCCGCACGTAGGTGGCACGACGCACCTCGGACTCCTGCGACACGTGCGGCCCGGCGATGTGCACGATCCGGCGGTGTCCGCGGTCGAACAGGTGCTGCATGACGAGCGAGGTGCCGGCCGCCTGGTCGATGGCGACGGCGGCGACGCTCGGTGCGACCGGGGTGCGGACGGCGTCGCGCTGCACGGCGTTCGACACCACGACGGGCACCGTGACCGGCACGGTGAGCGACGCGAGGGCGTCGAGCACCCGGTTGTCGGCGGCGACCAGCACGATCGCGGCGACGTCCTGCGCGAGCAGCGTGGTGAGCGCCCCGGACAGGTCGGACGGCCGCGGCTCCTCGGGCAGGGTCGACAGCAGCACGTGGTACCCCGCGGACCGCGCGGCCCGTTCGAAGCCGATCGAGGTGCTCGACGGCCCGTACAGCGCGTCGCCGGCGGTGATGATGCCGAGCGCCTTGCTCCGCCCACCGGCGAGCGCCCGGGCGGCGGCGCGGGGCCGGTACCCGAGCTCGGTGACGGCGTCGGTGACCTGCGTCCGGTACTGCTCTCGGACGGTCGGGTCGCCGTTGATCACGCGGGAGACGGTCTGGTGGGACACGCCGGCGCGTTCGGCGACGTCGAAGATCGTCGGGGCCTTCCGGCGCTTGCCGCCCCTGCCCTCGGGGGCGGTCGTGGTGCTCACGTGGCCAACCGTACCGCTCGGTCCGGCCGCCGCGGCAAGATCACGAAACGGCGGTGTTGAGTTGACACCCCGTCACGGAACCCACATGATGTGAGCGCTCACACGAGCGCATCCCACGGGGCACAGCAGCCCCGGCACCCGACCGCGTCGAGGACGACGCGAAGGAACAGAGGTACTTCGATGATGAAGCGCAGGATCATCGCGGGCGTCGCAGCCGTCGGCATCGCGATCTCGCTGGCCGCTTGCTCGGCCGGCGGCCGTGCGTCCACCGATGGTGGCGGCAGCGGCGACAACAAGGGCGCCCTCGTCGGCGTCGCCATGCCCACCAAGGTCTCCGAGCGGTGGATCAAGGACGGCAACGCCGTCAAGAGCGACCTCGAGAAGGCCGGCTACAAGGTCGACCTCGAGTACGGCGACAACAAGGTCCAGCAGCAGGCCCAGCAGGTCAGCAACATGATCACGAAGGGCGCGAAGGTCCTGATCATCGCGTCGATCGACGGTGGCGCGCTCTCCGACCAGCTCGACGCCGCCGCCAAGGCCGGCATCAAGGTGATCTCGTACGACCGCCTGCTCACGGGCAACAAGAACGTCGACTACTACGTGTCCTTCGACAACGAGAAGGTCGGCGTCGACCAGGCGAACAGCCTGCTCACCGGCCTGGGTGTGCTCGACGCGGACGGCAAGAAGACCGGCGAGAAGGGCCCCTTCAACATCGAGGTCTTCGCCGGCTCGCTCGACGACAACAACGCCGGGTTCTTCTTCAACGGCGCCATGAAGACGCTCAAGCCGTACCTCGAGGACGGCACGCTGAAGATCCAGTCCGGCCAGGACCAGCTGTCCCAGGCCGCGACGCAGCAGTGGGACCCGGCCACGGCCAAGGCCCGCATGCAGAACCTGATCGCCAAGTCCTACTCGGGCGGCACCACGCTCGACGGCGTGCTCTCGCCGTACGACGGCATCTCGATCGGCATCATCTCGGCGCTCCAGGGCGCCGGGTACGGCACGAGCGACCGTCCGCTCCCGACCGTCACGGGCCAGGACGCCGAGGCCGCCTCGGTCAAGTCGATCATCGCCGGCCAGCAGTACTCGACGATCTACAAGGACACGCGCAAGCTCGCCAAGCAGTCGGTCACCATGGCCGAGGACCTGCTCACCGGCAAGAAGCCCGAGGTCAACGACACGAAGAGCTACGACAACAAGGTCAAGGTCGTCCCGACCTTCCTGTTCCAGCCGACGGTCGTCACGAAGGACAACTACAAGGAAGTCCTCGTGGACTCGGGGTACTACACCGAAGCCGACCTGAAGTAGTCAGGCCCATCTCACGGACCGGAGGCGCGGTGCCAGCCCGCGCCGCGCCTCCAGTCCGTCTCCACCAGCGCGCCCACGCGCGCACGACGGAAAGGCGTCCACATGGCGGACACCATCCTCGAGATGCGGGACATCACCAAGACGTTCCCCGGCGTCAAGGCCCTGCAGGGCGTCTCGATCGAGGTCGAGCGCGGCCAGGTCCACGCGATCTGCGGCGAGAACGGCGCGGGCAAGTCCACGCTCATGAAGGTGCTGTCGGGTGTCTACCCGGCCGGCTCCTTCGACGGCGAGATCCTGCTCGACGGCGAACCCGTGCGGTTCGCGAACATCAACGACTCCGAGGCTGCGGGCGTCGTCATCATCCACCAGGAGCTGGCGCTCAGCCCCTTCCTGTCGATCGCCGAGAACATCTTCCTCGGCAACGAGCAGTCCAAGGGCGGCTTCATCGACTGGAACAAGACGAACCTGACGGCCGCCGAGCTGCTCAAGCGCGTCGGGCTGAAGGACAACCCCGTCACCAAGGTCGTCGACCTCGGTGTCGGCAAGCAGCAGCTCGTCGAGATCGCGAAGGCGCTCTCGAAGGAGGTGAAGCTCCTCATCCTCGACGAGCCCACCGCCGCGCTGAACGACGACGACTCCGCGCACCTGCTCGAGCTCATCCGCTCGCTGCAGGCCGAGGGCATGACGGCGATCATCATCAGCCACAAGCTCAACGAGATCAAGGCGATCGCGGACAAGGTCACGATCATCCGCGACGGCAAGACCATCGAGACGCTCGACATGCGGGCCGACGACGTGTCCGAGGACCGGATCATCCGCGGGATGGTCGGCCGTGACCTGTCGAACCGGTACCCCGAGCGCGAGAACCCCGTCATCGGCGAGGAACTGCTGCGGATCGAGGACTGGACCGTCCACCACCAGCTCGACTCGTCGCGCGAGATCATCCACCAGGCCAACCTCAACGTCCGCGCCGGCGAGGTCGTCGGCATCGCCGGGCTCATGGGCGCCGGCCGCACGGAACTCGCGATGAGCGTCTTCGGCCAGTCCTACGGCACCGGCATCAGTGGCACCGTCTACAAGCGCGGCACCCCGATCAAGACGCACACCGTCTCGCAGGCGATCGACAACGGCATCGCCTACGTCACCGAGGACCGCAAGCGGTACGGCCTGAACCTGATCGACGACATCAAGCGGAACATCTCCGGGTCGGCACTCGGCAAGCTCGCCAACTGGGGCTTCGTGAACTCCTCGGAGGAGACCACGGTCGCGACCCAGTTCCTCAAGAGCCTCAACATCAAGGCGCCGAACGTCGACGTCGTGACGGGGAAGCTCTCCGGCGGGAACCAGCAGAAGGTCGTCCTGTCGAAGTGGATGTACGCCGACCCCGACGTGCTCATCCTCGACGAGCCGACCCGCGGCATCGACGTCGGCGCGAAGTACGAGATCTACACGATCATCAACCAGCTCGCCGACCAGGGGAAGGCGGTCATCGTGATCTCGTCCGAGCTCCCCGAACTGCTCGGCATCTGCGACCGCATCTACACCCTCTCCGAGGGCACCATCACGGCCGACGTCCCGCGCGCCGAGGCGACGCCCGAGGTCCTCATGCAGTACATGACCCAGGAACGGGAGACCCCTGTCAATGAACGCGCTTAAGTCCGCCGTCGGCTACCTCACCGGGCAGCTCCGACAGATCGGCCTGTTCATCGCGCTGATCGTCATCGTCATCTTCTTCCAGGTGACCACGAACGGCATCACGCTGGCCCCGATCAACGTCTCGAACCTGATCGTCCAGAACAGCTACATCCTCATCCTGGCCATCGGCATGGTCATGGTCATCATCGCCGGACACATCGACCTGTCGGTCGGGTCGGTGGTCGCCTTCACCGGTGCCATGGCCGGCGTGATGATCACGCAGTGGAACATCCCGTGGCCGATCGCGGTCGTGCTCTGCCTGGTGGTCGGTGCGCTCGTCGGCGCCTGGCAGGGCTTCTGGATCGCGTACTTCGGGATCCCGGCGTTCATCGTGACGCTGGCGGGCATGCTCGCGTTCCGCGGCGCGGCGCAGATCGTCCTGCAGAACCAGCAGATCTCGCCGTTCCCCGCCGGCTTCCGCTCGCTCGGCTCCGGCTTCCTGCCGTCCTTCGGTACCACCGGGTACGAGCCGCTCACGATGATCCTCGGCTTCGCCGCCGCGGCCGTCATGGTGATCGCCGCGTTCCGCGGTCGCATCACGCGTCGCAAGTACCAGCTCGAGAGCGAGCCGTTCGCCTGGTTCATCGTGAAGACGGCGTTCGGCGCCGTGCTCGTGATCTACGTGGCGCTCCTGCTCGCCAGCTACAACGGCACCCCGATCGTGCTCGTCGTGCTCGGTGCCCTCGTGGTGATCTACTCGGTCGTCATGCGGAGCGCGGTGTTCGGCCGCCACATCTACGCGATCGGCGGCAACGCCCTGGCCGCGCAGCTGTCGGGTGTGAAGACGAAGCGCGTCACGTTCCTGCTCTTCGTCAACATGGGTGTCATCTCGGCCCTGGCGGGCGTGGTCTTCACCGGCCAGCTCAACCTGGCGGCACCGGGCGCTGGAAACGGCTTCGAGCTCGACGCCATCGCCGCCGTCTTCATCGGTGGCGCGGCCGTCACCGGCGGCATCGGCACCGTGCCGGGTGCCATCGTCGGTGGTCTGATCATCGGCCTGCTGAACAACGGCATGTCGATCCTCGGTGTCGGCACCGAGTTCCAGTCCCTGATCAAGGGTCTGGTGCTGCTCGCCGCCGTCGCGTTCGACGTGTTCAACAAGCGCCGGGCGGCGTCCGCGCGCAAGTAGCGTTCGCTTGGTGAGCAGAAACGGTCGGGTCCTCGATGGGGACCCGACCGTTTCTGCTCACGATCGCGACAGGACGGCCCAACCCCCGGCCGGGAGGCGCAGGGTCCCGTCCCCGAGATCGGCCCCGCCCGCCTCGACCTGCGTCGCGTCGGCCACGGGCACCTCGACGGGATCGTCCGACAGGTTCAGGGCGGTCACCACGGCGGCGTCCGCCGTCGCGGTCCGCAGCACCACGGCGGTGTTGGTCAGGTGCACGAGGTCGGTGTGCGCGCGGTGCAGCCACGGGTTCCGGCGACGCAGGGCGATGAGCGCCTCGTACGCGTGGGTCAGGTCCGTCGGCTCCGGCACCTCGGCCGGGAACTCCGGGCGGACCGCGTCGTCACCGCCCTCGCGTTCCTCCTTCACCCCGGTCCAGCCGTACTCGTCGCCCGCGTAGACCACCGGGGTCCCCGCCACCGTGAACAGCACCGCGGCGGCGTGCGCGGCGAACCGCTCCCCCACCGCGCTCGCGATCCGGGTGACGTCGTGGTTGCCGACGAACGTGGTCGGGGCGAAGGTGGCCAGCAGCGCGTCGTGCCGCTCGATCGCGTGCGCGAGCTCGTGGCCGTTGCGGTCCGCGATGCCGTGCCAGATCCCCTGCCACAGCTCGTACTGGGTCAGCGAGTCCATCGTCGAGTCGCGCGCGATCGCCGCCGCGTCGCCGTGGATCACCTCGCCGCTGAACCAGGCGTCCGGGAACCGCTCCCGCACCCGCGGCAGCACCCGCGCCCAGAAGGCCGGTGGCACCGCGTACGCCGCGTCGAGCCGCCAGCCGTCCACCCCGCGGTCCAGCCAATGGGTCATGACCTGCACCACGAGGTCCTCGGTGGCGCGGCTGTCGTGGTCGAGCGCGACGAGGATGTCGTGGCCCTCGAACAGCCCGACGGGCACGGACTCCCCCGGCTGCCACCCGGACCAGTCGATGGCGAACAGGTCGGCGGTCGGCGCCTCCGGGCCGTGGTCGGACAACGCGCGGAAGGCCGGGTGCTCACGGCCGACGTGGTTGAACACCCCGTCCAGCAGCACACGCACGCCCCGCTCGTGCGCCGCGGCGACCAGGGCGTCGAAGTCGGCGTCGTCGCCCAGGCGCGGGTCGATGCGGAAGTGGTCGACCGTGTCGTAGCCGTGGGTCGAGCTCGCGAACACCGGGCCGAGCAACAGCCCGTTCAGGCCGAGGTCGACGACGTGGTCGAGCCACGCGGTCAGGCGGTCGAGGCGGTGTTCGAGCGGACGCTCCCCCACCGGTGCCGTCGGACGGACCTCGGCGCCGACGAAGCCGAGCGGGTAGACGTGCCACCACATCACGTGCTGGACCCAGGCCGGCTCGGACGGACGGGCGGGGACGGTGTCGGGGTTCACCGCTCCGATGCTGCCAGGCGCACCTGGACCGCGTGCGTGGTCGCTGTGCAACGCCCTGCCGGGCAGGACGAGGATGGAGCCATGGGACGGGCGATCAGGACGGAAGCCGATGCGTCGGCGTCGGAGTCGGCACACGCCGAGCGCACCTGCGCCTCGTGCGGGCGACGGATGCCGTCGTCGGCGGCGACGGAGGCGAAGTGGTGTTCCGGAGCCTGCCGTCGACACGGTCTCGACGACACCGACCGGGCTCTGGAGCAGCGCATCGACGAACTGCTCGCGGCACGGGCGCGGACCTCGAGCATCTGCCCGTCCGAGGTGGCACGCTCGCTCGACCCGGACGACTGGCGACCGCTGATGGAGCCCGCGCGTCGAGCCGCCCGCCGCATGGTCGCGCGCGGCGAGGTCGAGATCACCCAGGGCGGGTCCGTCGTCGACCCGTCGACCGCCAAGGGTCCGATCCGCATCCGCCGTCCGCGGTGAGGGAACACGTGTCGCCCAACGTCGGTTGCATCGAAGGATGACTGCAACCGGATCGACCGAACCGACCCCTGCCCGCCGCGAAGCCCTGGTCGTCGGAGCCAGTGGCATCACCGGTTCCGCCCTGGTGCGCCACCTGCTCGACCTCGGCTGGGACGTGACGGCGCTCTCCCGCCGACCGCTCGCCGAACAGGGCGTCCGGACCGTCGCGGCCGACTTGCGCGACCCGGAGAGCCTGACGGCCGCACTCGCCGACGAGCACCCGACCCACGTCTTCTTCACCGCCTGGCAGCGGCAGGACACCGAGGCCGAGAACATCCGCGTGAACGGCGGCATGGTCCGCGACCTGCTCGTGGCACTGTCGCACGCTCCGCTCGAGCACGTCGCCCTCGTCACCGGCCTGAAGCACTACCTCGGCCCGTTCGAGGCGTACGCCGCCGGCGAGATGCCCGACACCCCCTTCCACGAGGAGGAGCCGCGCCTCGACACCCCGAACTTCTACTACGCGCAAGAGGACGAACTCTTCGCGGCCGCCGAGCGCCAGGGGTTCACCTGGTCGGTGCACCGCTCCCACACGGTGATCGGGCACGCCGTGGGCAACGCCATGAACATGGGCCTCACACTCGCCGTGCAGGCCACGCTGGCGAAGGAACTCGACCTGGACTTCGTGTTCCCCGGCAGTGAGGCGCAGTGGAACGGCCTGACCGACATGACCGACGCCGGCATCCTCGCCGAGCACATGGTGTGGGCCTCGACGTCACCCGAGGGTGCGGACGAGCCGTTCAACATCGTCAACGGTGACGTCTTCCGGTGGCGCTGGATGTGGCCGCGCCTGGCCGCGCACCTCGGTGTCGACCCCGCGCGCGTGGTGGGCTACGAGGACGCTCCGCGACCGCTCGAGGAGCAGATGGCGCCGTACGAGTCCGAGTGGGCCGGCATCGCCGAGCGCCACGGTCTCGCCGAGGCTGACATCACCCGGCTCGCCTCGTGGTGGCACACCGACGCCGACCTCGGTCGAGCGATGGAGGTCGTCACCGACATGGGGAAGAGCCGCGACGCCGGGTTCACGGCGTTCCGCCGGACCGAGCAGGCCTTCGCGGACCTGTTCGCGCGGTACCGGGCGGACCGGCTCATCCCCTGATCGGGGAGGGCGCCGATCAGAAGGCGTACCGGATCCGGCACGACGGCAGGTGCTCGGCCACGAGCTCGCGGAAGCGCTCGACGAGCTGCCCCTTCATGCCGGACCGGTAGCGCACGTTCACAGCACCGTTCTGGGACACCTTCTGCTCCTGCAGGTCCGGACGCCACAGCAGGTCTTCGGCCTTGGGATGCCACCCGAGGTTGACCTCGTGCAGGGGCTGGTTGTGGGTCAGGAAGATCACCTCGGCAGCGAGCTGCGCCTTGGCGGCCGGGGACAGCACGTCGTCGACCTGCCGGAGCAGCTCGGCCCAGTCCGACTCCCACGTCGGCGTGAGGATGACCGGCGAGAAGTTCAGGTGGACCTCGTACCCGGCGTCGACGAAGTCGTTCACCGCGGCGATGCGCTCGGCGATCGGGCTCGTGCGGATGTCGGTGACCTTCGCGGTCTCGTGCGGCATCAGTGAGAAGCGGATCCGGGTCCGGCCAATCGGGTCCCAGTCGAGCAGGTCGCGGTTGACGTACTTCGTGGCGAACGAGGCCTTGGCCGTCGGGGTCATCCGGAACAGGTCGCAGAGGTCGCGGACGTTGTCGCTGATCATCGCGTCGACCGAGCAGTCGCTGTTCTCGCCGATGTCGTAGACCCAGGCTTCCGTGTCGCACTGGTTCGGTTCGGTCTTCGGCCCCTGCTTGGCGATGTTCCGAGCCACGTGCTTGGTGATCTGGTCGATGTTCGCGAACACCGTCACGGGGTTGCTGTAACCCTTGCGCCGTGGCACGTAGCAGTAGGCGCACGCCATCGCGCAGCCGTTCGCGGTGGACGGTGCGATGAAGTCGGCGGAGCGACCGTTCGGCCGGGTCACCAGTGACTTCTTCACGCCGAGCACGAGCGCCTCGGTCTTGATCCGCACCCAGCGCTGGACGTTCCGTTCGTCGCCGTGCACCTCGGGGATGTTCCAGTGCGACTCGACCGGGACGATCTCGGCGTCCGGCCAGCGCCCGACGATCTCCTGCCCACGCTGCAGTTCGAGCGCGGCCGGCTCGGCGTAGATGCGTCGGACGTCGACCATCGGGCGGACGCGTTCGTGGCTCATCGGCTCCTGTCTACCCGGCACCACCGACGGTGCAGACTCGGACCATGACCGCCGAACCCGACGACCACTTCTTTGTCGTGGACGGCCGACGCTGGCGCCGCACCGACCCCGCCCTGCCCGAGGAGCTCGCCGCCGCACTCCGCTCCCACCTGGGGCGCGGGCGCAACGCCGTGAAGACCGCGAAGCGCGCGGGCGACGACGAGGCCCTGGCGGCGGCGCGGCACCGGAACGGCGTGGCCAAGCACGGACTGGGCGAACGCGGCCCCGAGTGGTGGTCCCGCCCCGAGGCCGACCGGATCGCCGATGCCGAGCAGGCCCTCGCCGACCTGGACGCTCTGCCGTGACGACGATCCGTCCACCGCGCTTGGATCGCATCCTGGACCTCATCGTGTTCGGCCCGGTGATGATCGGGACGGGAGTCGCACTCGCGGGCGTGGCCTTCGTACCCGGAGCATCGGCGCGGGTGTTCGTCTTCGTCCTCGGTGCCGCCTTCATCGCCGGTGGGATCTGGGCGACGGCCAGGACCCGGTACGTCGCCGTGCACCTGTGCGACGACACCCTCCGGTACTCGGGCTTCTTCGTGTCGTGGACGGCACCACGTGCCCAAATCACGACGGTGCTCGACGACGCGTTCGTCGAGTGGCGCGACGATCACGGGGCCGAACACCGACGGCAGATCTGGATGCTGACCCGAGCATGGGAGGACGACGGCACGACGTTCGCTCCGCTCTGGCGGTGGCGACGCGAGGCACTCCTCAAAGTTCGAGCGTGGGCGGCGGCTCGCGAGGTCCGAAACGTCCCATAACGCCCGCGATGGAGAGCAGAATCGGGCGTACCTGATCGAAACTTCCGACCAGGTACGCCCGATTCGACCAGGTACGCCCTATTCGACCAGGCGGCGCGGCTAGGCCTCGGTGTGCCCCAGGTCGGGCTCGACGAGCAGGCACGCGGTACGGGAAGCGGCGGCGTGCAGTTCGAGCACGACGAGCTCGTTGCGACCGTGGCGGAGCACCGGCCCCGGGATCGCCAGGGTCCGCTGTGGGCCTCGCGACCAGTACCGACCGAGGCAGAACCCGTTGACCCAGGCGACACCCTTCCGGAACCCGTCGAGCGACAGGTACCGGTCGTCCACGGTGTCGAGGTCGAACGAGCCAGCTGCGAACGTCGGTCCGGCGAGCACCTCGCCACCGGTCGGAGCGACCTCGGACAGCGCGGTCACGGCGGCAGGTGCGATGGGGTCGAGGGCGAGCGGCGATGCCGTCCACCGGGCGACCGGGACGCCGTCGATCGAGACGCCGCCGATCAGGCCCTTCGGCTCGCCGATGCGGATGCCGTAGTCGACGCGGCCCTGGTCCTCGACGAGGAGCTCGAGCGTGCCGGTCACCGGCGGCAGAGCGATGGCGCGGTCGTGGTGCTCACGCTCCAGGACCCCGACGACGACACCGTCGGCCGACACGATCGCTCGGTCGCGCACCTCGGTGCCGACGGTCAGCACCCCTCCGGCGGGCAGGTCGACCTCGGCGCGGTAGGCGACGAAGCCGCTCGCGGCCCCGAGGGCGTCGAAGGTCGGCGGCTCGTCGTGCGCGGACCACGTCGTGAGCGTGGGCAGCAGGGAACGGAGCGACGCGACGCGGTCCAGACGGACGGCGAGGTCCGTGGCGGGGGTGATCCGGGCCTCCAGGCCGTCGCCGGACGCGGCCACGGGACCGAGGCGACCCGATCCACCCGGCTCCATCGATGCCGGCAGCGGCGGGACGGGCGCGTAGCGCGCGATCACCGAGCGGAACGCGTGGAACTTCGACGTCGGCCGACCGGCCTCGTCGAGCGGGGCGTCGTAGTCGTACGACGTCGCGATCGGGCGGTAGACGCCCTTGTCGTTCGCGCCGTTCGTGAAGCCGAAGTTCGTTCCGCCGTGGAACATGTAGATGTTCACCGAGCCGCCGGCCGCGAGCAGGACGTCCAGGTCCTCGGCGCTGGCGGACGCCGGCGTGGTGTGGTGGTGCTCGCCCCAGCTGTCGAACCAGCCGTCCCAGAACTCCGAGCACATCAGGGGTCCGGTGGGCTGGGCCTGCCGCAGGCGCTCGAGCCGGGCGGCGGAGCGTGATCCGAACGAACCGGTCTTGTGCAGTGAAGGCAGGGAACCGTCCTCGAGCATCGTGCCCATCGGCTGGTCGACGCTCGTGAAGGGGACGGTCAACCCGATGTCTCGGTGCATCTGCTCGAGTGCGCGCAGGTACTCGGGGTCGGAGCCGTAGGCACCGTACTCGTTCTCGACCTGCACCAGGACGATGGGCCCGCCCTGGTCGATCTGCCGCGGGACCAGCACGGGGGCCAGGTGCTGCAGGTACGTCCGGACCGCTGCGAGGAACCCGGGCTCGTTGCGCCGGACGCCCACGGAGCCGTCCGCGAACAACCAGTACGGCAGCCCGCCGTTCGTCCACTCGGCACAGATGTAGGGGCCGGGGCGGACGATGGCGTGCATGCCCTCGGCGGCGACGAGGTCGAGGAAGCGGCCGAGGTCCAGGCCACCCGACAGGTCGAACACCCCGGGCGACGGCGCGTGCGCGTTCCAGGCGACGTAGGTCTCGATGGTGTTGAGGCCCATCAGCTTCGCCTTGCGGATCCGGTCGGCCCACAGGTCGGGGTGCACGCGGAAGTAGTGGATCGCGCCGGAGAGGACCCGGCGCGGCTCGCCGTCGAGCAGGAAGTCGGTGTCGCCGATGGCGAAGCGCATGGTGTGGTTCTTTCGTTGCCGGCCGGGCCGGGCGTGGAGCCGAGCCGGGCGTCGAGCCGGGCCGGGCCTGGAGCCGGCCGGGCGTGGAGCCGAGCCGGGCGTGGAGCCGAGCCGGGCGTGGAGCGGGGCCGTGCGGACGTGTCCGCACGGCCCCGCGGGGATGCTGTCGAACTACTTCGACGAGACCGTGAAGCCCTGGTCCTTGCCGTACTTGGCGAGGGCCTTCTGCCAGGCCTCGAGGCCGGCGTCGAGCGAGGTGCCGTTCTCGTACGCCTGACCGACGGTGTCGGCGTAGACGCTGTTCGCGTACACCTGGTAGGGCAGGTAGGTGAAGTCGTTGTCCGAGGACTTCGACGCGTCGACGAGCACCTTGTTGATCTGCTGGCCGCCGAAGTACTCCGGCTTCTCGTCGAGGAACGCCGACGAGTCGAGGTCAGCGGTGGTCGACGGGAAGCCGCCGGACTCCATGAAGACCTTCGTGGACTCCTTCGAGGAGTTCAGCCACTTGAGGAAGCCCGCGGCGAGTGCCGGGTTCTTCGACTGCTTCATGACGACCTGGGCGCTGCCGCCGTTGTTCGCGGTCTGGGCGGTGCCACCGTCGTAGGTCGGCATCGGGGCGACGCGCCAGTCACCCGAGGCCTGGGCGACGCCGGACTCCAGGTTGCCGGGCATCCAGGCGCCGGTGATCATCGTGGCGATCTCGCCGTTGCCGAGCTGCTTGTACCAGTCGTCGGTCCAGCCGACCGTCTTCGACAGCAGGCCCTGCTCGACGAGCTCGTTCCAGGTGCTCGTCCACTTCTTGGTGCCCTCGTCCTGCAGGTTGATGGTCACCTTGTCACCGTCGGTGGTGAAGGGGGTGCCACCGGCCTGGGCGATCATGCTCGTGGTGAAGCCGGCGTCGCCGGAGTCCGCCGCGATGTAGGCCTTCGGGTCTGCCTCGTGCAGCTTCTTGGCCGCGGTGACGTACTCGTCCCACGTCTTCGGCACGGCGATGCCGTGCTTGTCGAAGACCTTCTTGTTGTAGAACAGCGCCATGGGGCCGGAGTCCTGCGGCAGGCCGTAGACCTTGCCGTCGATCGACACCGAGCTCCAGGTGCTCTTCGCGAAGTCCTTCTCGAGCGAGTCGAAGCCGTAGCTCGACAGGTCGAGCAGCGACTCGGACAGCGCGAACTGCGGCAGGGCGTAGTACTCGACCTGGGCGACGTCGGGGGCGCCCGAGCCGGCCTTGATCGTGTTCTGCAGCTTCGTGTACTGGTCGGCACCGGTGCCGGCGTTGACGAGCTTGACCTTCACCTTGGGGTACTGCTTCTCGAACGCGGCGACCTGGGCCTTCGCCGACGGGGTCCACGACCAGTAGGTCAGGGTGCCACCGTCCTGCAGGGCCTTGTCGATGTCGTCGGCCGATCCGCCGGAGCCGGAGCCGCCGGAGGCGCACGCGGCGAGGGCGATCGCGGCGGTGACGCCGATGGCGAGGGCGCTGAGCCCGCGCCGGAGACGCTTGTTCATGGGAGTGCCTTTCACTTCTTCGTGGAGGGGGTGGTGCTGCTGTGTGCCGGACCGGGCGGCGCGTGGCGGGGTCGCCGTGCGCCTGGTGTCCGAGGGGTCAGGCCTTGACCGACCCGGCCGCGAGGCCGGACTGCCAGAAGCGCTGGAGGAAGAGGAACGCGACCACGATCGGGATGATCGTGAGGAGCGATCCCGTGACGACGAGGTTGTAGATCGGCTGCGCGCCGGACCCGGTGGCCTGCGCGTTCCACTGGTTCAGGCCGACCGTCAGCGGGTACCACTTCGGGTCGCTCAGCATGATGAGCGGCAGGAAGTAGTTGTTCCAGGTGGCGACGACCGCGAACAGCAGGACGGTGACGACACCGGGCGCGAGCAGGCGGAGCGCGATCGTGAAGAAGATCCGGAACTCACCGGCGCCGTCCATGCGGGCGGCCTCGAGCAGTTCGGCCGGGATCGCGTCGACCGCGTAGGTCCAGATCAGGTACATGCCGAACGGGCTGATCAGCGAGGGCAGGATGATCGCCCACGGGGTGTTGGTCAGGCCGACCTGCGAGAACAGCAGGAAGGTCGGGACCGCCAGGGCCGTGCCGGGGACCGCGATGGCACCGAGGACGACGGCGAAGACCGCGCGGCGACCGGGGAACTGGAACTTCGCCATGCCGTAGCCCGCGACGGTGGCGAGCAGGGTGGCCCCGCCGGCACCGACGACGACGTAGAGCAGCGTGTTGCCGAACCACTGCAGGAAGATGCCGTCGTTGTACGTCAGCGTGTCGACGATGTTCTGCCAGAGGTTGAAGTCCCCGCCGAACCACAGACCGAACGTGGAGAGCAGCGACGCCTGCGTCTTCGTGCTGTTCACGAGGAGGTAGAACAGCGGTGCGAACGAGTACACGACGAAGACGACCATGACCGCGGTGAGCAGGCCGGAACGCTTCGGCTTGCGTCCGCCTTCCGCGGTGCGGAGCTGCCTGGAGGCGCGGATCGAGCGGGTGCGCGGCGCACGTTGCGTCGTGGTCGCCTCGGTCACCGTGGCCGCTGCGGGCCCGGCGGGGTGCTGGATGGTGCTCATCGGTTCTCCTCGCGGGTGCCGCGGACCTGGACGACGTAGGCGATCACCGCGGTGATCACGCCCATCACGATCGCGACCGTGGCGGAGTAGTTGAACTGCTGACCGCTGAAGGACAGCGAGTAGGCGTACATGTTCGGGGTGAAGGCGCTGCCGATGACGTTCGGGGCGAGCGTCTTGAGCAGGTTCGGCTCGTTGAAGAGCTGGAAGCTGCCGATGATCGAGAAGATCGTGGCGATGACCATCGGGCCGCGGAGCGCCGGGAGCTTGATCGAGAAGACCGTGCGCATCGGGCCGGCACCGTCGAGCTCGGCCGCCTCGTACAGCTCACCGGGGACGGTGCGGAGTGCGGCGTAGAAGATCAGCATGTTGTAGCCGAGGAACTCCCACGTGACCACGTTGCCGATCGACGTCAGGACCCAGCTCGGGCTGAACGGCTGCAGCAGGTCGATGCCGAGCGCGTCGTTCGCGGCGCCCGTCAGACCGAACTGGTTGCCGTAGATGAAGCCCCAGATCAGGGCCGCGACGACCCCGGGGACGGCGTAGGGCAGGAACACCGCGATGCGGAAGAAGCTCGTCCCCCACAGTCGGGCGCTGTCCAGGGCCAGGGCGGCGACGAGCGCGAGGCCGAGCATGATCGGCACCTGGACGACCAGGAAGATCGCGACCCGACCGAACCCGGACCAGAACTTGGCGTCCTGGAAGAGCTGCACGTAGTTGGCGAACCAGACGAACTGGTTGCCGCCGATGAGCTGGTCGCGGAACAGGCTGAGCCAGAGCGCGTAGCCGATCGGCACGATGAGCATCAGGACCAGGACGACGACGAACGGGCCGACGAACAGCCATCCGGTGAACCGTCCCCGCGGCTTGGGGCGGCGGCCGGCGGGGCGCTCGGCGGTGGGGCGCGGTGCTGCCTCACCGGGGCGCGCTGCGAGCGTGCTCATGTGACTCCTTCGTCTGCTGCGTTCGGGTGGTCGATGTCGGCGGCTCGGCCCGCGCCGGATCAGGGTGTCCGGGCGGTCACCGATGTTGACGTCAACATCGAACGACGCGACGATAGCATGGCAACGTCAACATGCGCTAGCGTCCGGGGAGGCCGACCGCTCGGCCCCTCGATCCGGAAGGAGCGCCAGCGTGACGATGGAGTCCCCCGCCGGCACCCGCCGCGCCCCCTCGATGGCCGCCGTGGCCGACGCCGCCGGGGTGTCGATGCAGACGGTCTCACGCGTCGCCCGTGGCTTCGACAACGTCAGCCCGGAGACCCGCGACCGCGTCCAGCGCGCGATGGAGTCCCTCGGCTACCGGCCCAACCGTGCCGCCCGCGCCCTGCGCTCCGGCCGCTTCCGCACCATCGGCGTGATCATGTTCACGCTCGCTTCCTTCGGCAACATGCGCACGCTCGAGGCGATCGCCGACGCCGCCGGGGTCGCCGACTTCACGATCACCCTGCTGCCCATGGCCTCGCGCACCGAGGCCGGCGTCCGCTCCGCGTTCTCGCGCCTGCACGAACAGGCCGTCGACGGCGTCGTGATCATCATCGAGTCGCACATCATCGACACCGCCGAGGTCGTGCTGCCCGACGGCGTGCCCATGGTCATCATCGACTCCACAGGCAGCACCGACCACCCCGCGATCGACACCGACCAGGCCGACGGCGCCCGGCAGGCCACGCAGCACCTGCTCGACCTGGGGCACGAGACCGTCTGGCACGTCGCCGGGCCGGAGTCGTCGTACTCGGCAGCCCGTCGTCTCGCCGCGTGGCAGGACACCCTGACGCGCGCAGGTCGGCCGGTCCCCCCGGTGTTCCGCGGCGGCTGGACGACCGAGCACGGCTACGAGGCCGGGCTCGAGATCGCCGCACGACCGGAGATCACCGCGGTGTTCGCCGCGAACGACCAGACCGCCCTCGGGGTCCTGCGCGCCGCACACGAGTCCGGTCGCCCGGTGCCGTCGTCGCTGAGCGTGGTGGGGTTCGACGACTCCCCCGAGTCCGACTCGTTCTGGCCGCCGCTGACCACCGTGCACCAGTCCTTCGACGAGGTCGGCCGCCGAGCGGTCGCGAACCTGCTCGCCCAGATCGACGGCGAGCGCGTCAGCGTCGCGGCCGACCTGGTGCCGGTGCGGCTCGTCGAGCGGGCGAGCACGGCCGCGCCGCCGGCGCGCTGACGCGGCGCGCGTTTCGCGCTCCGCGACACTCCACGCGCGCGCGTCCCCGCGAGGTGTCGCCCAGGCCGTGGAGTCACCACGCGCCGGTCGGGAGGCCCGGGGCCAGGCCGCCACGGGCCTCCCGGCCGCCGCGCGGGCCACGTCACGGGCCCAGCGACAGTCCACGCGCCCATCAGCCCGTGAGGTGTCGCCCACCCCGTGAACTCGCCCCCGGCGCGCCCGCCGCGCGCGCCGCGCGCGCCGCGCGCCGCAACGCGCAGAGGACGTCGGGCGCGAGCGCCCGACGTCCTCTGTGCTCACTCGACGCCCGCCGTGGCGTGCGCCGAGGCGTCTTGTCAGCCGATCGAGACGGCGGTCCAGGAGACCGGCGGGAGCTCGATCGTGACGGTGTCGCCCTCGCGACGGACCGACTCGTTCGTGCGGAGCCCCACGCGTGAGGTGTCCTCCAGGTCGTTCACGGCGTGCAGGTCGTCGTCCCAGACACCCTCGGCGTGGACGTCGCCCGTCGCACCGATGCCGGCCAGGTCGATCGTCACCGTGGTCGGCTCGGACGGGTGGCGGTTGATCAGGAAGACCGCTGCCTTGCCGTCCTCGGACACGGTGGCGGCGGAGTCCACGACCGGGACCTCACCGTGCTTGCCACCGTCGACCGTGTCGCCCGAGGCCTTGACCTGCAGCGAGGTGCCCTGCGCCAGGCGCGAGGTGACCGAGAACGGGAAGAAGGTCGTCTGGCGCCAGGCCGGGCCGCCGGGCTCGGTCATGATCGGGCCGATCACGTTGACAAGCTGGGCGAGCGAGGCCGAGGCGACGCGGTCGGCGTGGCGGAGCAGCGAGATGAGCAGGCCACCCACGACGACGGCGTCGGCGACGGTGTAGACGTCCTCGAGCAGACGCGGGGCGACGGGCCACTCGTCGAGCGTGAAGGTCTTGGCCTTCGCCTCCCACTTCTTGATCGACCAGACGTTCCACTCGTCGAACGAGATGTCGATGCGCTTGTCGGACTTCTTCTGCGCCTGGACGTGGTCGGCGGCCGTGGTGACCGTCTTGATGAAGTGGTCCATGTTGGCGCCCGAGGCGAGGAACGACGGCAGGTCGTCGTCCTCCTCGTAGTAGGCGTGCGCGGAGATGTAGTCGACGTCGTCGTAGGTGTGCTCGAGGACGGTGCGCTCCCACTCGCCGAACGTCGGCATCGACGCCCCCGAGGAACCGCAGGCGACGAGCTCGAGGTCGGGCTGGATCTGCCGCATGGCCTTGGCGGTCATCGCGGCGAGCTTGCCGTAGTCGTCGGCGTTCTTGTGGCCGAGCTGCCACGGGCCGTCCATCTCGTTGCCGAGGCACCACATCTTGATGGCGAAGGGTTCCTGGCGACCGTTCGAACGACGGTATTCGGACAGTGCGGTCCCGGCGTCGATGTTCGCGTACTCGAGGAGCTCGATCGCCTCCTGCGTGCCGCGGGTGCCGAGGTTCACGGCGAGCATGAGCTCCGAGCCGACCTGGTCGAGCCAGTGCTGGAACTCGTGCAGGCCGACTTCGTTCGTCTCCGTCGAGTGCCAGGCCAAGTCGAGGCGGCGGGGGCGCTGCTCGACGGGGCCGACGCCGTCCTCCCACTTGTAGCCGGAGACGAAGTTGCCACCGGGGTAGCGGATGGCGGAGACGCCGAGTTCCTTGACGAGTTCGACGACGTCCTTGCGGAAGCCGTGCTCGTCGGCGGTCTCGTGGGTGGGCTCGTGGATGCCGTCGTAGACGTGGCGGCCGAGGTGCTCGACGAACCCGCCGAACAGGCGACGTCGCACCGGCCCCACGGTGAACGCGGCGTCGAGGACGAGGTGTGTGCGGGGCATGGATCTCCTTCGATCGTGGCAGTGCGGTTCGTGCGGGGAGCGGGTGGGGCCACGGACGGGAACCGAAGCGGGCCGTCACGAAAGTGAGCGCTCACCTGACAGAAACGCTACCGGGTTCCACGCCGTCGCGAAAGGGGTGGCGGATGCCGGGAGCGAGCGCTAATGTGAGCGCTCACGGAGCACCGGAAGGTCGTTCCGTGTCCGGAGCAGCAGTGCTCCGGGTCCGGAGCAGCGATGCTCCGGCGGGAGCACCGACCCTGTTCCCGAGCCCGGCCCATCCCGATGGAGTGATGCCATGCCGATCCCACCCGCAACACCCGCGTCGCGCCTCTCGCGCCGGGGCTTCCTCGCCGCCGGGGCAGCGGCCGCGACGGTCCTGCCGCTCGCCGCCTGCTCGAGCCCCCTCGCCGCCGGCCTCGCCGGAAGCGCACTCAACCCCGAGACCCTCGTCTTCTGGAACCTGTTCGGCGGCGGCGACGGCGTCCGCATGCAGGCCATGGAGGACGGCTACGCGAAGCAGCACGGCGGCTCGAGCGCGCTGCAGGGCACCACGTTCGCGTGGGGCAACCCGTACTACTCGAAGCTGACACTGGCGACCGTCGGGAACAAGCCGCCGGACGTCGCGGTCGCGCACCTGACCCGCGCGAAGCCGCTCTGGGACGGCGACCTGCTCGACCCGATCACGTCCGACGATCTGGCGAGCGTCGGCCTGAGCGCCGCCGACTTCAACCAGAAGGCCTGGGCGGCGCAGAAGACCGACGGCAACAACATCGCGGTCCCGCTCGACACCCACCCCTTCGTCCTCTTCTACAACGTCGACGTCTGCAAGAAGGCCGGCCTGATCGACGGCGACGGCAACCTCGTCGACCTCAACGGCATGGACAACTTCGAGAAGGCCCTCGCCGCGGTCGCCAAGGTCACCGGCGGCACGGCGCTCAACGTCGCGAACGTGGTGCCGGAGACGGCCACCCCGTGGCGCTTCTTCTGGACCATGTACAACCAGCTGAAGGACGCCACCCCGTTCATCAGCGACGGCGGATCGAAGCTCACGGTCAACGAGGACGCCTACAACGAGGTCACGAGCCGGACCCAGAAGTGGGTGAAGGAGGGCTGGCTGAACAAGGCCCTCGACTACGCCACCGCGCAGTCGCTCATGTTCGACGGCAAGGCCGGCTTCTTCATGCAGGGCGAGTGGGAGATCAGCACCGCGCAGTCGATCAAGGGCCTGAACTTCGGCATGGCGCCGATTCCCCAGCTCTACGACAAGCCGGCGACCCAGGCGGACTCGCACACGTTCGTCCTGCCGAAGAAGGCCCGCACGCCGGAGCAGCGCAAGCAGCACATGCTCTTCATCAAGCAGATGCT
Organism: Curtobacterium sp. WHRI 8282; assembly: GCF_040223925.2. NCBI lineage: Bacteria > Bacillati > Actinomycetota > Actinomycetes > Micrococcales > Microbacteriaceae > Curtobacterium > Curtobacterium sp. WHRI 8282. The sequence continues at coordinate 169,582 of NZ_JBEHCD020000005.1, read as the reverse complement.
CGAGCAGAGCCTGACGTGGGCCGAGGGCGGGCACGTGCCGGCCTACATCCCGACGTTCGACAGCGCCGCGTACAAGAAGCTCACGCCGCAGTCGAACTACGCGGCCGCAGCCGAGACCGCCGTGTTCGACGACGCCGCCTGGTACGGCGGTTCGGGTTCGACGTTCGAGGGCACGGTCGGCGCCCAGCTCGCCCTCGTGCAGCAGGGCAGCTCGTCCCCCGCGCAGGCCCTCAGCGCCATCAAGTCGCAGCTCGCGACGTACCTCAACACCCCGAGCCCCCTGTGACCCGGCACGCAACCGCCCGTCGGGACCACCCCGGGCAGACGACCCCCGCGATCGCCGTGAACACCGCGCGAAAGGCACGATGACGTGACCACAGCACCTGTCCTCGACCGGCCGACCGACGCGGCCACCGCGCCGCGTCTCCGCCGGAACCGCTCCTACGGCTCCAGCGTGAACCGCGGCCAGGGCCGCAGCGGCTGGCTGTTCCTCGCCCCGTTCGGCCTGTTCTACGTGGCCTTCCTGCTCGGCCCGACGGTGTGGATGATCGTCACGAGCTTCTTCAACACCTCGACCGTCCGCACCGGGCTCGGCAGCTTCGCCGGGTTCGCGAACTACGCCGAGATGCTCGGGCGCAGCGACTTCTGGTCGTCGCTCTGGCACACGCTGCAGTTCACGCTGTACACGACCCCGCCGCTCGTCATCCTGGCGTTCGTGTTCGCCGTGCTGACGAACCGGATGAACCGCGGGCAGTGGTTCTTCCGTCTGGCGTTCTTCCTGCCGTTCATCCTGCCGTCGGCGACGATCTCGCTGATCTGGGTGTTCATCTTCACGCCGAGCACCGGTCTGTGGGCGAGCCTGCAGTCGGCGATCGGCATGACGCCCGGCTCCGGCATGCTGTCGAGCCCGAACACGGCCATGATCGGTGTCGCGATCGCCACCGTGTGGTGGACCCTCGGCTTCAACTTCGTGCTCTACCTGGCCGGTCTGCAGGAGATCCCGCGCGAACTGTACGAAGCAGCCGCCGTCGACGGCGCGTCGAACTGGCAGCAGATCAAGTCGATCACGCTCCCCCTGCTCGGCCGCACGACGACGCTGGTCGTCCTGCTGCAGATCATCGCGAGCCTGAAGATCTTCGACCAGGTCTACCTGATGACGAACGGCGGGCCGGGCATCTCGACCCAGGTCTCGCTGCAGCTCATCACCGGCGTCGGCTTCACCGACAACCGGCTCGGTGCCGCATCGGCCGCGTCGGTCCTCCTGTTCATCGTGATCGTGGCGATCGCGGTCATCCGGCAGCTCGTCGAGCGCGCTGCCGCCAAGCGAGAGATCGGGGCCTGACATGACCGCCACCGAGAGCATCACCACCGGTCGCAAGCTCCGCACCGGCGTCTCGTCCGCCGCTCCCACCAGCGCCGCGAAGATCGGCGTCAGCGGTCGTGGCTTCACGATCGCGTCGGGGATCGTCCTGACGATCTTCGCGATCATCTGGCTCATCCCGAGCGTGTTCGCCCTGAAGACGTCGCTGTCCGACAACGGCGTCGCCGCCCTCGGCGCGAACGCGATCCTGTCGAACTGGAACCCGACGCTGCACTCGTACTCGTCGCTGTTCCAGGCCGGCGACATCTGGAACTGGTACCTCGCCAGCGCCATCACGAGCGTCGTCACCGCGGCACTCACCGTGCTGTTCGCGTCGATGGCGGCGTTCGCCCTGTCGCGGCTGGTGTTCCGTGGCCGCAACATCGCGTTCCTGCTCATCATCCTCGGGATCATGATCCCGACGCAGGTGCTGATCATCCCGATCTTCCAGGAGCTCAACGCGGTCGGCCTGCTCAACACCTACTGGTCGGTGATCTTCCCGCAGGTGCCCGCCGTGATCGCGGTGTTCATCTTCAAGCAGTTCTTCGACGGCATCCCGAAGGAGCTCGAAGAGGCGGCGCGCATCGACGGCGCCGGCATCTGGAAGGTCTACTGGTCGGTCATCCTGCCGCTGTCTCGTCCGGTGATCGCGGCCGTGACGATCCTGACCTTCGTCGGGGTGTGGAACAACCTGCTGCTGCCGCTGTTCGTGCTGTCCAACCCGGACCTCATGACCATCCCGGTCGGGCTCGCCACGGTCCAGGGCAGCTTCGGGCAGCGCTACGCCGACATCCAGGCCGGTGCGATCCTCGCGGCGCTGCCGCTGATCATCCTCTACCTGATCTTCCAGCGGCAGATCGTGGAGGGCGTGACGGGCTCGGGCCTCAAGGGCTGACGCCACCCCACCACGGACGGGAGGCCCGGTGCCAGCGGGCACCGGGCCTCCCGTCCGTCCGTTGGTCGCGTCGCATGCGCGGCGCGGCTGGCGAGAGCGGGCGTACCTGGCGGAACCGGGCGTACCTGGGCGGAAGTTCTGTGGCAGTACGCCCGAAAGCACCAGGCACCGCGCCCGCCAGGGGAAGGACCGGGCGTAGCGGGCGGAACCGGGCGTACCGGGTGGAACCGGGCGCACCGGGCAGAACCGGGCGCACCTGGCGCGACCGGGCGTACCTGGTCAGAACGGTCGTACCCGGGCAGAAGTTCCGTGGCGGTATGCCCGAAAGCACCAGGCAAGGCGCGCGCAAGGGGAAGGACCGGGCGTACCTGGCAGAACCGGGCAGACCTGGCAGAACCGGGCATGACTGGCGGGACCGGGCGTACCTGGCGGAACCGGGCATACCTGGGCAGAACGGGCGTACCTGGGCAGAAGTTCTGTGGCAGTACGCCCGGAAGCACCAGGTGCCGCGCGGGTCAGGCGGTGACGGAGACCTTCGTCTCGTGCTTCCAGAACCCGGAGAACGTGATGCGCGACTTCGGCAGGCCCGCACGGTGCAGGTGGCGGCGGCCCTCCGTTGCGAGGCGCGACTCCCCCACGACGAACGCGTAGCCCTGGTCGTCGGACGGCACGTGCCGCTGCAGTTCGGCAAGTGCACCACTGCCTGGGATGGTGCCCGGCTGCCGGACGATCCAGGTCACCTGCACGCCCGTGGGGGCGTCGAGGTCGCGGATGTCGGCGGCGGTCGGGACCTCTTGGATGATGCGGCCGACGGTGTCGCGCGGCAACGAGGCGGCGATGCCGACGACGCCGGGCAGGCCGGTCTCCTCGGCGGCGACGACGACCTCGCTGGTACCGGCGGGGACATCGAAGATGCAGCCCTGGTCGAGCATCGCGAGCTCCTCGCCGGGACGTGCGGCGCAGGCCCAGATCGCGGCGCGGCCCTCGAGCTCGCCGCGGTGGTCCAGGTGCACGACGAAGTCGATGTCGAGCTCGGCGGTGCCGTCGGCGAGGAGGCGGTACGCGGCGACGGTGTAGTTCGCGCAGTGGGGGCGGATGTCCTCGGGGATGCCGAGGAACGTCGGCCACCACTTCTTGCCGTCCAGGTCGGGCATCCGGAAGGCGTCCTGGTCGGGGCGTCGGACGAACAGGCGGAACCAGTGGTCGAAACCGAGGTAGCCGAACTCGTGCAGGTCGTCCCCGGTGACGGTGACGCGCTGCATCGAGGGGGTCACCCGCTGGGTCCGGAGGACACGGGCGCGGAAGAGCCGGGGGTTCGTCGGCAGGAGCCGCGGGGTCTTCGCCATGAGGCAAGGCTAACCTAAGATGACTTCCGTGCCAGCCCCCAATCCCGTTCTGGCTTCCGGTCCGGAGGCCCCCGAACCCGACGCGTCCCGAGCCCGAGCCGGCGATGCGTCCCGCGCCCTCGGCGTCCACCGGACCGCGATGCGGCGGCGGACCGCGGTGATCGTCGGACTCGTCGTCGCCCTGGTGCTCGTCGCCGTGGCGAGCATGCTGCTGGGCAGCAACCGCATCGGTGTCGCCGACGTGTGGGCGGGGCTCACACGCTCCGGGTCGAGCACCGACGAGGCGATCGTGTGGGGCTCCCGCATCCCGCGCACGCTGATCGGTGCTGCGGTCGGTGCGGCCCTCGGCATCGCCGGACTCCTCATGCAGGGACACACCCGCAACCCGCTCGCCGACCCCGGCCTGTTCGGCGTCTCGTCAGGAGCGGGGCTCGCGGTGGTGCTCGGCGTCTACGTGTTCGGGGTGACGAGCACGAGCGCGACCGTCTGGTTCGCCCTGGTCGGGGCCCTGGTCGCCAGCGTCGTCGTCTTCTCGGTGACCATCGCCGGCAGCGGCACGGCCAGTCCGGTTCCGCTCGCCCTCGCCGGGGCCGCGGTGTCGGCACTGCTCGCCGCCCTGACCTCCTTCGTCGTGCTCACCGACCAGGCCTCGCTCGACGCGTACCGGCTCTGGGTCGTCGGATCGCTCGCCGCACGACAGCTCGACATCCTCGGGGCGGTGTGGCCGTTCCTGGCCGCCGGGCTCGTGCTCGCGGTGCTGAACGCCCGCGCCCTCGACGCCCTCGGGCTCGGGTCCGAGCTGGCGAAGGGGCTCGGCGAGAACGTGCTCGTCGCCCGGCTCGTCGGCCTGGGCGGGATCACGCTGCTCGCCGCCGGCGCCACCGCTGCTGCCGGCCCGATCGGCTTCGTCGGCCTGACCGTGCCGCACGTCGCCCGCGCGCTCGTCGGCACCGGACACCGCTGGACCCTGCCGGTCTCCGGTCTGGTCGGCGCCGCCCTCGTGCTGCTCGCCGACGTCATCGGTCGCCTGATCGGCGGGTTCTCCGAGGTCGAGGTCGGCATCGTGCTCGCCGTCATCGGCGGCCCCGTGTTCGTCGCCGTGGCCCGTCGCCGATCGCTGGTGTCACTGTGAGCGGGGCAGCGGTGCGCAGCACCGGCAGCACGCCCGCCCCCGCCCCCCACACCCCCGGCCGCGCCGGCATCCGCATCGGCCCCGTCGGCCTCGCCTGGCGCCCGCGGGTGTTCTGGTACACCGTCGGATCGCTCGCCACCGTCCTGGTGCTCATCGTGATCGGGACTGCGGTCGGCTCGACGTGGATCGCTCCCGGGGTCGTCATCAGATCCCTGCTCGGCCTGGAGTCCGGTCCGGACGCCTTCATCATCACCACCCTGCGCCTGCCCCGCGTGCTCACCGGCGCACTCGTCGGCCTGACGCTCGGGGTCGCCGGGGCGCTCACCCAGACCTTCACCCGAAACCCCCTCGGGACCCCGGACATCATCGGTGTCACCGCGGGCGCGAGCGTCGGTGCGGTCGCGGCCATCGTGCTCGGCGGCGGGACGTACTCGGTCTCGTCCCTGCTGCTCGGTGGCGGGATCCCGGTGGCTGCCACGATCGGCGCCCTGGCCGCTGCGGTCCTGGTGTACGGCCTGGGCTGGCGCGGCGGTGTGCAGAGCTACCGGCTCGTGCTGGTCGGCATCGGCGTGAGCGCGACGCTCGACGCCGTGACGAGCTACCTGCTCGTCCGCGCGAAGATCACCGTCGCCACCGCGGCGTCGCAGTGGCTCGTCGGCAGCCTGTCGAGCACCTCGTGGGAGAGCGTCTGGCCGCTGCTCGTGGTGGCCGTCGTCGCGGTGCCGATCGCACTGGCGACGAGTGCGGCGCTCGGCATCGGGCAGCTCGGCGACGAGGTCGCGACCGGCGTCGGTCTCGGCGTCCAGCGGCACCGGCTGCTCGTCATCGCGCTCGCGGTCGTGCTGACCGCCGCCGCCGTGGCCGCCGCGGGGCCGGTCGGCTTCGTCGCGTTCGTCGTGCCGCAGGTCGGGCTCCGGCTCGCCGGCACGAACCGGCCGCCGCTGCTGCTCGCCGGTGCCCTCGGCGCCGTGCTCGTGCTCGCCGCCGACCTGCTGTCCCGTTCCGCGTTCCCGTGGCAGGTGCCGGTCGGCATCATCACCACCGTGATCGGGGCGCCGTACCTGATCTGGCTCCTCGTCCGTCACCGCAAGGAGATGTCCCGATGACAACACCGCACCAGCACGAGCACCAGCAGCAGCAGCACCAGCACCAGCACCAGCACCACACCCCCGTCCTCGAAGCCACGGCCCTGTCCGTCGGCTACGACCGCCAGCCGGTGCTGCGCGACCTGGACCTGCGCATCGAACGCGGCACCGTCACGACGTTCCTCGGCGCGAACGGCTGCGGCAAGTCGACGCTGCTCAAGGCGTTCGGCCGCGTGCTCAAGCCGCAGGCCGGCGAGGTCCTGCTCGACGGCACCCCGATCCGCAGGGAACCGAACCGCCAGGTCGCCCGCAAGCTCGCGATCCTGCCGCAGTCCCCCGTCGCCCCCGCGGGAACCAGCGTCCTCGACCTGGTGATGCGCGGCCGGAACCCGCACCAGTCGTGGGCGAAGCCGTGGACCGCCGAGGACGCGGCCGTCGCCGAGGAGGCCATCGCCGCCACCGGTCTGACCGAGGTCGCGCACCGCGACGTCACGAGCCTGTCCGGTGGGCAGCGCCAGCGTGCCTGGATCGCCATGGTCGTCGCACAGCAGGCCCAGACACTCCTGCTCGACGAACCGACGACCTACCTGGACCTCGCGCACCAGCTCGAGGTCCTGCGGCTCGTCCGGCGGCTGAACCGCGAGCAGGGTTCGACGATCGTGATGGTGCTGCACGACCTGTCGCTCGCGGCGCGGTACTCCGACCGGCTCGTGGTGCTGCACGACGGCGGGGTCGTGGCCGACGGCACACCCCACGACGTCCTCACCCCGGCACTGCTCGAGCAGGCGTTCGGTCTGCACGCCCGGGTGTTCGCCGACCCGGTGACCGGTGCGCCGATGATCGTGCCCGAGGCGGACGAGCACGACCCCGTGCCGAGTGCCCCGACGGAGCACACGACCCCGAGCGTCCCGACCGAGCACACGGTCCCGACGAAAACCGAAGACGTGCTGGCGAGTGCCGCGAACTTAGGTTAGCCTCTCCTAACGTGAAGACCTCCCGACGTGGCCACCTGCGCGCCGCCCTCCTGACCTCCGTGACCGTCTCGGCACTCCTCCTGACCGGCTGCTCGAGCACCGGCAACTCGAACGACTCCGACTCCGACGGCGGCACCGCCGCGTCGAAGGCGTGGTCGTACGAGGACGCCACGGGCGCCACCGTGAAGGTCGACCACACGCCGAAGCGCGTCGTCGTGCTGAACGACATCGCCCTGTCGTTCATCGAGTACGGCCTGAAGCCCGTCGGCACCTTCGGGCAGCTGACGATGGCGAAGGACGCCCGCTTCGAGGGCCTGGACACCGACGGCATCACGCAGCTCGGCACCGCCTACGGCGACATCGACCTCGAGCAGCTCGCCGCGCTCAAGCCCGACCTCGTCGTCACGTCGGTCTACCCGACCGACGCCAAGGGCACGCTCGACACGAAGCAGCCCGGCTACGGCTTCAAGGACACGGCGCAGGAGAAGCAGATCGAGGCCATCGCGCCGGTCGTCCAGGTGAAGTGGGGCGGCAAGGGCGAGGACGTCATCGAGAAGATCGCTGAACTGTCCGAGTCCCTCGGCGCGAAGGAGTCGACGGTCGACGCCGCCGAGAAGCGCTTCGACACCGCGGCCGACGAGCTCGAGAAGGTCTCGAAGGAGAAGGACCTGTCGGTCGTCTCGATGTACGCCGACGGTGACGGCGCCTACGTCACCCGCCCGACCGACGAGCCGTCGCTGCAGATGTACGCGTCGTACGGGGTCGACTTCGTCAACCCGAAGCCCGAGGGCTTCTACTGGGGCATCTACTCGTGGGAGAACGCCGGCCAGATCACCGGTGACGTGCTGCTGCTGTCGCAGCAGGGCTACCAGGTCGCCGATCTGGAGAAGCAGCCGACCTTCGCCGACAACGCCGCGCTCGAGGCGGGGCAGGTCCACAGCTGGACGTTCCCGGCCCTCGACTACGCGTCGCAGGCCGACTACATGACCAAGCTCGCGGGTTGGCTCGAGGACAGCAAGAAGCTGTCCTAGGACCCACGCCCAGGGCGGCCTGGAGGCGCGGTGCCAGCTGGCACCGCGCCTCCAGGCCGTTCGTGGTCTCGTTCCGGGCCGTCAGCCGACCGCGTCCGGACCGCCGCGCTACGATCCGGGCATGACCCCGCTCGCGCCACGTGTGCTGCACATCCTCTGCACGGCGTTCCTCGTCGTGGCGTTCCTGGCCTCGTTCATCGGTGGGTACGCGAACGCGAACGACTCCGGCGAGGGCGGCGCGAACATCGGTGCCGGTGCCCTGATGTCCTTCGGTGCACTCGCTGGCGCGGTCGGCATCGGGCTCGGCGTCACGGCGCTCGTCTCCGGCCTCGTCGCCGCCCGGCGCGGCGCAGCCTGACCACCGGTCGCGCGCCGTTCCGGACATCACGGTCGCGGTGGTGGCGGGATCGCCGGGACCGGAGGATCATCGGCCCATGGAGTACTCGACGGCGATGCTCACCGAGGAGACGTGGCCCGACTTCGCCGCGCTCGTGACCCGCAGCAACGGCGTGTGGGGCGGGTGCTGGTGCATCGGTTTCCACCCGGACGGTCCACGCGGGACGCCCGACCCGACGGTGTCCCACCAGGAGGCGAAGCACCGGCACGTGCGGAACGGCACGAACCACCAGGTGCTCGTCTACGCCGACGGCACGGCGGTCGGCTGGTGCCAGTTCGGGCGGCCGGTCGAGCTGCCGACGATCCTGAACCCCGGCGCCTACGCCCGGGATGCCCAGGCGCCGCCGGACTGGCGGATCGGCTGCGTGTTCGTCGAGTCCCGGCACCGCGGTCAGGGGGTCGCACGCGCCGCGGTCACGACCGCGCTCGAGGAGATCCGGCGGGCGGGCGGCGGGACCGTCGAGGCCTACCCGGAGCAGACGGTCGAGCGGAAGCCGCAGCGCGGGGCCTACCTGCACACCGGACCGGAAGAACTGTTCACGCAGTTCGGGTTCGTGCGCGACCGCCGCATCGCCAAGTGGCGGTGGGTGATGCGCACGACGGTGTGACCGGCGTGCCCGCTCGACGCCGCACTGCCAGGCCGGCGCGCGTACCGTGGGCACCGTGACACGCACCGCTCCGGTACGACCGCACCGCCTCGCCCTCATCGGCGCCGCCGTGGCCCTGGTGATCGGGGTCGGACTGCTCTTCACCCCCTGGGACGGGCCGGTCATCGTGCTCGCCTGGGCGCTCATCGTCGCCGCTGTCGTGCTCGGCGCCATCACGTTGTTCTTCGTGCGGGCTCCCCGCAGCTAGTGCCCCACCGGGGCACTTGTCCCCTTTTCTCCCGACTGTCCGAGCGCGGCAACGGGTCTACGGTCTGTCCCGTGCGGCAACGACGCCGCACGATGACGAATCGAGCATCATGCAACGACGGATGAAGCGAATCCTCGCGCTCGCCCTGAGCGTCGGTGTCGTGGGGGCACTGGCTCCGGCGATCTCGGCCCAGGCAGTCGCCACGAGCGACACCCCGGACTTCGGCAGCAACGTGAAGATCTACGACCCCACGGTGCCGGCGTCGACCATCCAGGCCGACGTCGACGCGGCGTTCACCAGCCAGCTCCGCAGCACGACGGCGCAGTTCGGCACGCAGCGGCACGCCTTCCTGTTCAAGCCCGGCAGCTACGGCCGGGTCTGGGCGAACCTCGGCTTCTACACGTCGGTCGCCGGGCTCGGCAAGAACCCCGACGACGTCACGATCAACGGTGCGGTGAACGTCGACTCCGGGTGGAATGCCGGCGACGAGAAGAACGCGACACAGAACTTCTGGCGGTCGGTCGAGAACGTGGCGATCGCGCCCGAGAGCGGAACCGACCGGTGGGCGGTGTCCCAGGCCGCTCCGATGCGCCGCGTCCACGTGAAGGGCAACCTGACGATGGGCCCGTCGAACCAGGACGGTGGGCAGGGGTACTCGTCCGGCGGCTACATCGCCGACACCAGGGTCGACGGCACGGTGACCTCCGGGTCCCAACAGCAGTGGTACACGCGGAACTCGACCATCGGGGCGTGGCAGGGCGGCAACTGGAACATGACCTTCTCCGGGGTCGAGGGCGCCCCGGCGAACGACTTCTCGAAGAGCTACACGACGCTCGCCACCACGCCGACCACACGGGAGAAGCCGTACCTGTACGTGGATTCGTCGAACAAGTACCACGTGTTCGTCCCCTCGCTCAAGCAGAACGCGAGCGGTGTCACGTGGCCGAACACCGCTGGCACCGACCTCCCGATGCGGAACTTCTACGTCGCTCACCCGGGCGACTCGGCCGCCACGATCAACGCCGCTCTGGCGCAGGGCCTCAACCTCTTCTTCACGCCGGGCACGTACCAGCTCGACTCGCCGATCGCCGTCACCAGGGCGGACACCGTCGTGACGGGCATCGGCTTCCCGACCCTCGTCCCCACCAGGGGCAACGCCGTGCTGACGTCGACGGACGTCGCCGGGGTGAACGTGTCGAACCTCGTCGTGGACGCCGGCGCGCAGAACAGCGCACAGCTCGTCCGCCTCGGCAGCGCCGGATCGCACGTCGACCACGCGGGAGATCCGCAGAGCATCCAGGACGTCTTCTTCCGCGTCGGTTCGAGCGTGCAGGGCAGGGCGACGACCACCCTGCAGGTGAACGCCGACGACACACTCATCGACCACATCTGGGCCTGGCGGGCCGACCACGGCGGCGCGCCGACGGGCTGGAACGTCAACACCGGCGCGACCGGGGTCGAGGTGAACGGCAACGACGTGCTCGCCACCGGGCTCTTCGTCGAGCACTACCAGAAGTACGAAGTGCTCTGGAACGGTGAGAACGGCAGGACGATCTTCTTCCAGAACGAGATGCCGTACGACGTCCCGGACAACGCATCCTGGCAGAGTCCGACCGGCGCGGGCTACGCGGCCTACAAGGTGGCGTCCTCGGTCACGAAGCACGAGATCTGGGGCGGCGGCGTCTACGCCTTCTTCAACACGAACCCGTCCGTGCACGCCGACCGGGCGTTCGAGGTCCCGCAGACCGCCGGCGTCCGCGCCCACGGGCTCGTCACGGTCTCGCTCGGCGACACGGGCACCATCTCGAGCATCATCAACGGCGTCGGCGGCGCGGTTCCCACCCCTGCGGGCAACACCGCTCCGAACCGACTCGCGTCGTACAACTGATCGGCACCCGTGGGAGCGGATGCTCCTGACGGTGCGCACGGGAGCGTCCGCTCCTGACGGACGACGGCCGGCTGCTCCACGAGCAGTCGGCCGTCGTCCTGCGATCAGCTGCGCTTCCGGGACGCCGCCGATCGAGGCGGGTCCGCACGCAGGTGCTCGGCCGCTCCCCCGAGGATCCGCGCGAGGTCGTCGACGTCCGCGTCCGACATCGACGCGAACAGCAGGGTGTGCAGCGCCTCGATGTGCCCGGGGAAGACGGCGGCGAGGACGTCACGACCGCCCCGGGTGATCGTCACGACCGTGCTGCGTTCGTCGTCGGGCGAGGGCCCGCGGGTGACCAGCCCACGCTGCTCGAGCAGTTGCGCCTGGTACGTCAACCCGCTGCGGCTGTAGACGACCCCGTCGGCGAGGTCGGTCATGCGCTGCTGCCCGCCCGGTGCGTCACCGAGCCGGGCGAGCAGCTGGAACTGCACGTAGCTCAGGCCGCCCACGTCGCGCAGCTGCCGCTCGACCGCGTGGCGCAGCAGGCTGCTCACCTCGGTGAAGGCGAAGTACGCCCCGAGCTGCGTCGGGGTCAGGGAGTTCGGCGTATCGGTCACGGAACCCATCCTAGCCGTTGCTTCGAGTTCGAAGCAGTGCTAGCGTCTCCGTCAGTTGCTTCGAACTCGAAGCACAACGAGCAGCACCGACGAAGGGCACGATCATGCAGGCAGTACGGTTCCACGAGGTCGGCGGTCCCGAGGTGCTCCGCACCGAGGACGTCGAGCAGCCCAACCCGGGCGCCGGGCAGGTGCGACTCCGCGTCGCCGCCTCGGCGTTCAACGCGGCGGACAACGGGATGCGGGGCGGGTTCCTGCCGATCCCGGTCCAGCTGCCGCACGTCCCCGGCTACGACGTGTCCGGCACCGTCGACGCGCTCGGCGACGGCGTCGAGGGGATCGCGGTCGGGGACGCCGTCATCGCGTTCCTGCCGATGGAACGCGACGGCGGGGCGGCCGAGTACGTCGTCGCCCCGGCGGACGCGGTCGTCGCCGCACCGACGAGCGTCCCGCTGCCCGACGCGGCGGCCCTGCCCTCGGTGGCACTCACCGCGTGGCAGGCACTGTTCGACGACGGGCGGCTCGAGGCGGGTCAGCGCGTCCTGATCACGGGCGCCGGCGGTGTCGTCGGGAAGTACGCGATCCAGCTCGCCGTGCGCGCCGGGGTCCACGTCATCGCGACGGCGAGTCCGCGCAGCATCGAGGCCGTCCGGGCAGCCGGCGCCCACGAGGTGATCGACCACAGCACGACCGACGTCCGCGCCGCCGTGACGGAGCCGGTCGACGTGCTGCTCAACCTCGCCCCGATCGACCCGCAGGACTTCGCGGCACTGGTCGACGTCGTGCGCGACGGCGGCGCGGTCGTGAGCACCACGGCGTTCATGGCCACGCCGGGCGACGACTCCCGCGGGGTCCGGGCGGCGACGGTGTTCGTCCTGCGCAACCGCGAACGCCTGGCGGAGCTGGTGTCCCTGGTCGACGCCGGGGCGCTCACGGTCGAGGTCACCCGGCGCATCCCACTGGCGGAACTGCCGTCGCTGCACGCCGAGGCGGCCGCGGGACGGATCAGCGGCAAGGTCGTGGTCCTGGCCGGGTGACGGCGGCGCGACCCCGCCGCACCCGCACCACCCGCAGCAGCGCCGGATACGCTCGGCGCATGACGGACCAGGGGTGGCACGAGGACGTGCTCGGAGCACCGTACGAACGGCTCGAACTGCCGCTCGGCACCGACTCCGAGGGACCCGTCGTCGCCACCCTGGTCCGCCGCCGGCACACCCCGACGGACCTGCTGCTGCACGGCCGTGGGCCCCTGCACGGGGTCGACCTGCTCTACGTGCACGGCTGGTCGGACTACTTCTTCCAGGTCGAGCTCGCCGAACGCCTCGAGCGGCTCGGTGCCCGGTTCCACGCGCTGGACCTGCGGAAGTACGGTCGGAGCCTGCGCCCGTACCAGACCCCGGGCATGGTCGACGACCTGGCGGTGTACGACGAGGACATCGCCGCGGCGCTCGACGCGATCTCGGCCGAGCACCCCGGCTCGGACCGCCGCCGGCTCGTCCCGATGGGCCACTCCACCGGCGGCCTGACCCTGTCGCTCTGGGCAGCCCGGCACCCGGAGCTCGTGCACGGCCTCGTGCTGAACAGCCCGTGGCTCGAGTTCCAGGCCACCGCGGTCGGCCGGGCCATCGTCGCACCGGTCATCAAGCTCGGTGCCCGGCGGAACCCCCTCGCTCCGATGCCCGCCGTCGACCCCGGCTTCTACACCCGAACCGTCTCGGCCGAGGGCGAGGGGTCGTGGACCTACGAACAGAAGTGGCGGCCGGAGCGCGGCTTCCCCCTGCACCCCGGGTGGCTCGCCGCGGTCTTCGACGGCCAGGCACAGGTCGAGAAGGGCCTCGGCATCGGGGTGCCGACCCTGGTGATGCTGAGCGACAAGAGCATGCTCCAGCCGCGGTGGGACCCCGGGATGGCGCGCGCCGACGTCGCCCTGAACGTCGACACCGTGGCGCACCGCTCGCTCTCCCTGGGCGAGGAGGTCACGGTCCGTCGACTCGAAGGTGCCCTGCACGACGTGGTGCTGTCCGCGCCGGAGGTGCGGGAACGGGCCTACGACGCCATCGGGCGCTGGGCGACCACCCTCCGCTAGTCCCGCGACGACAGTCCCGCGACGCTGATCCCGCGACGCGTGCGACTCAGTCGGCCAACCCGGCCACCGCGGCACGGGTCGCCGCGGCGACGAGCGCGTCCGACGGCTCCGCACCGGTATCGGCCCGGCTCGTCATCACGACGAGCACGATGGGCGCCCGCCCCGGCGGCGTCACGACCGCGATGTCGTTCCGCACCCCGTAGGACGCCGTGCCGGTCTTGTCGGCGACCCGCCACGACGGGTCCACCCCGGCACGGATCGTCGCGTCGCCGGTCGTGTTGCCGAGCATCGCCTCGCGGAGCACCCGCCGGTCGGCGGCGTCGAGGGCGTCCCCGAGCAGCACGGTCCGGAGGTCCGCCGCGAACCGCTCCGGTGTCGTCGTGTCCCGTCGGTCGCCCGGGGTCGCCTCGTTCAGGTCGGGTTCGACCCGGTCGACACGCGTCGTCCGGTCCCCGATGCCGCGCAGCCACCGCTCGACGGCGTCCGGCCCGCCGAGCCGCTCCACCAGCAGGTTCGCCGCGGTGTTGTCGCTGGAGCGGAGCGCGGCGTCGATGAGCTCGCGCACCGTCATCCCGGTGTCGACGTGCTCGCTCGTCACGGGCGCGTACTCGAGCAGGTCGCCGCGGTCGTAGTGCACGACGGTCGCCAGGTCGGCGTCGAACGAGGCGTCGAGGACCGCAGCCGCGATGAACACCTTGTTCGTCGACGCGAACGCGAACCGCTCCCCCGCACGGTGCGCGATCGTCCGATCGTCCCCGGTGTCGACGGCGACGACCCCGAGCCGTGCGTCGTACCGCCGCTCCAGCGCCGCGAAGGCCCGGGCAGTGGCCGGATCGGTCGACGGCGCCGCGGACTCGGAAGCCGACCCAGAACCAGAAGCCGTTGCAGAAGCCGACGCCGACGCCGACGACGTCGGCCCGGTCGACGCCCCACCCGGGTCGCCGGAGCACCCCACCAACCCGACCAGCACCAGGGCCGTCAGGGCCGCGGTCGTCGTCCTCGTCCCACCTCGCACATCCCGAGCCTGCCCGATCACCGTGCAACTACCCTGAGCGGCATGCCAGCTCCCGCCGTCCGCCTGACCCGCCTGGACCCCACCGGCGCCGACCGCCAGGAGTTGCTCGCGTTCCTGACGTCCGAGGAGTTCCCGTTCCACGTCCGACGCCGCATCAGCGCGGCCGACGCGGCGAGCGCCGTCGACTCCGGTGCCTACCGCGACGACGAGCACGACACCTCCTGGCTCGACCACGACGACCACGGGCGGATCGGTCTGGTCCGCCTCGAGGACCTGGCCGACCCCGTCCCCCTGTTCGACCTGCGCCTGGCCGGTCGGTTCCGGGGTCGTGGCCTCGGGGTCCCCGCCCTGCGTGCGGTGACCGACCACGTGTTCACGACGATGCCGGCGATCACCCGCTTCGAGGGCCAGACCCGCGAGGACAACACCGCCATGCGCCGGGTCTTCGTCCGCGCCGGGTGGGTGCAGGAGGCCCACTACCGCGAGGCGTGGCCCGTCGACGGGGGCCCGGCCGTCGGGTCGGTCGGCTACGGCGTGCTGCGCCGCGACTGGGAGACGGGCGAGACCACTCCGGTGCCGTGGGACGACGTCCCGCGGTGAGCGGCTGACGGCAGCAGGCGGACGGGAGGCCCGTGGCGGCGCCGCCACGGGCCTCCCGTCCGTCGGTCGGTCGCGTCTCAGGACCGCGACAGGCGCGCCAGGGTGGCGTGCGCGCCGTCCGCGATGAGCCCGTCCAGGGCGTCGCGGTACGCGGCGACGAACCGCTCGTCGTCGACCAGGTCGCCGAAGACCTGGCGGTTCGCGATGAAGGCGAGACGGTCCTCGCGCTGGGTCAGGGCGATGCGGTGCAGGGGTTCGGCGAGCCGGTCGACGATCTCGATGGGTTCACCGGACTCGTCGGTGCCCTCGTCGTAGCGGGCCCACGACGCGACGATGCCGGCAGACAGCGTGACGGGGCGACCGGCCGCCACGTTCTCGCGCACGACGGGGAGCAGCCACTTCGGGATCCGGTCGCTCGACTCGGCGCAGAGCCGGGCGAGGGTGTCGCGCACCTCGGGGTTCTGGAAGCGCTCGATCAGGGTCGACTTGTAGTCCTCCAGGTCGATGCCGGGCACGGGGTGCAGCGTCGGCGTGCCCTCTTCGTCCATGTAGCGGCGCAGGAAGGTCGCGATCGCCGGGTCCTGCGTGGCCTCGTGCGCGTAGCGGTACCCGGACAGGTACCCGAAGTAGCAGAGCCCCTGGTGGCTGGCGTTGAGGAGCCGGAGCTTCATGAGTTCGTACGGCTCGACGTCGTCGACGAGCTGGACGTCGGCGTCCTCGTATGGCGGGCGGCCAGCGGGGTGGTCGTCCTCGAGCACCCACTGGAAGAACGGTTCGGCGACGACGGGCCAGGCGTCGTCGATGCCGAGCTCGTCGCGGACCCAGGCGCGGTCCTCGTCGGCGGTGACCGGGGTGATGCGGTCGACCATCGAGTTCGGGAACGCCACGTGCTCGTCCATCCAGTCCGCGAAGGCCGGGTCCTGCAGCCGGGCGTAGGCGGTGAACATCGACCGGGCGACGTGCCCGTTGCCCTGGATGTTGTCGCAGGACATCACGGTGAACGGGGCGAGGCCGCGGTCCCGACGGCGGCGCAGTGCCTCGACCACCAGGCCGAACACCGTGCGGGGTGGGCCGTCGCCGCGCAGGTCGGCCGCGACGCCGGGTTCGTCGGCGACGAACTCGCCGGTGACGTGATCGAAGTTGTAGCCGCCCTCGGTGATGGTCAGGCTGACGATCCTGGTGTCCGGGTGCGCCATCTTCTCGACGACGGCGTCGGGGTCGTCGACGGCGAGCAGGTACTCGACGATGCTGCCGACGACACGGGACTCGCGGGTACCGTCCGGGTGCTTGAGGACGAGCGTGTACAGGCCGCCCTGTTCGGCCATCGCGGTCGCCATCCGACGGTCCTGCTCGAGCACGCCGACGCCGCAGATGCCGTACTCGCGGGCGTCGCCCTGCTGCATGAGCCGGTCGATCACCATCGCTTGGTGCGCGCGGTGGAACCCGCCGACGCCGAAGTGGACGATGCCGGCGGTGATGCCGTCGCGGTCGTAGGTGGGCACGGCGACACCGCTCGCGGCGATCTCGTCGAGGGTCTCCGGGGACAGGCGGACGGGCATCGGGTACTCCTTCGTACGGCGGCGGATCCGCGAGCGGTGACGCGGCGGTTCGTCCGTCCAGTCTGGCACCCGACACCTCCGGCAGAACAGTGGTGCAGCACAGGCGTTCTGCACCGGGGGACGAACCTGGGGATGCACTCAACCTCGTTGCACCGAGTGCATCGATGCACCTAGTGTTCCATCTCGTGACCATCGCGACCGACCGCCGTGCTGCCCTCAAGGCGAAGCACCGTGCGGCGATCCTGCAGGCCGCTCGCGACCTGATCGACGAGCGCGGCGGCCGCGACTTCAGCGTGGACGACCTCGCCGCCCGGGCGGACATCGCCCGCCGCACCGTGTTCAACCACTTCGCCTCGCTCGACGAGGTCCTGCTGGCCGTGTGCGAACAGGAGCTGTCCGTCATCATCGACCGGTTCCTCGCCGACATGGCCCGGACCCCGGTCGGCGACGGCAGCCGGGCGTCGATGTTCGACGAGCTCGAGTCCGCGGCCCGCGGCGCCGACCTGGCTCCGGCGATCGCCAGCATGTACCGGATCCTCGGCGACCCCGGCAAGGACGACCCGAAGGCCGCGGTCCTGACCCAGACGGCGTTCTCGCGTGTGACCGAACGGCTCCGGCACGAGGTCGCCCGGCGCTACCCGGCCGCGGACCCCCTCGACGCCGCGCTGCTCGTCGAGTCGCTCATGAGCGGCATCGTCGTCATCGCGGAGCACTGGCTGGCGACGTCCGGCCCCGAGCTCGACCAGCCGGCGCTCGACGCGTGGGACGACCTGCTCGCCCGACTCGTGCACAGCGTCCGCAGCGGCTACATGGCCGACGACTGACACCGCCCCACCTCCTCATCCCCCAGGGGTCCACCGGCGCACCCCGCACCACCAGCACCTGACATCGAAAGGACCGCAGGCACCCGCATGGCCGGTCTCCTCTACCGTCTCGGACGGTTCTCCGCACGACGCCACTGGCTCGTGATCATCACCTGGGTCGCGATCATGGCCGTCGCGGGCGTCACGTACACGCTCTTCGCCGGCACCATCTCGTCGTCGATCACGATCCCGAACACCAAGACCAGTCAGGTGCAGGACCAGCTCGCCGACAAGTTCCCGTCGGCGAACGGCGGCAACGGCACGATCGTCTTCGAGACGAAGGACGGCAAGGCGATCTCGTCGTCGCAGCAGTCCGAAATCGACGACTTCCTGACCAGCCTCGAGAAGCTCGACGGCGTCAAGGGCACGACGAGCGGCTTCGCCACGCAGCAGCAGCTCGACGACCAGCGGCAGAAGATCGTCGACGGGCGTGACCAGATCGAGTCCGGTCGCGCGAAGATCGAGACCGGCCAGCAGCAGCTCGACGCCCAGAAGGCGCAGCTCGAGTCCGGCAAGCAGAAGATCGCGACCGCCCAGGCGCAGCTCGACGCGCAGAAGGCCCAGGCGCAGGCCGCCGGCGGCGCAGCCGTCCCCGCCGCACAGGCGCAGGCCGCGGCCGCCCAGCTCCAGCAGGCGCAGGCACAGATCGACGCCCAGCAGGCCCAGATCGACGCCGGTGAGCAGCAGATCGCGACCGCCCAGAAGACGATCGACACGAACAAGCAGAAGCTCGACGACAACGAGCAGCAGCTCGAACAGGGCTCGGACCTGCTCGACCTGTCGAAGGACATCCGCTTCGTGTCGGACAACGGCAGCGCAGCGATCGGCACCGTGCAGTTCACGAAGTCGACCTACGAGGTCCCCGCGGACACGAAGACCGCCATCGCGGACGACGCCGAGTCGGCCGACATCCAGGGCGTCAACGTGTACGTCTCGAACGACATCGCACAGGGCGTGCCGTCGATCCTCGGCCCGGGTGAGATCGGCGGTGTCATCATCGCCGCGATCGTGCTGCTCCTGATGCTCCGCACGGTCATCGGCGCCGCGGTCCCGCTCGTCAGCGCCGTCCTCGGCGTCGGAGTCGCTTCGCTCACCGCCCTGTCGTTCTCGAGCGTCGTCGAGTTCATCTCGGTCACGCCGGTGCTGGGGGTGATGCTGGGCCTGGCGGTCGGCATCGACTACTCGCTGTTCATCCTGAACCGGCACCGGACCCAGCTGAAGCAGGGCATGCAGGTGCACGAGTCAATCGGGCTCGCGAACGGCACCTCGGGCAACGCCGTGGTGTTCGCCGGTGCGACGGTCATCGTCGCGCTGCTCGCGCTGAACATCACCGGCATCCCGTTCCTCGGCCTGATGGGCACGGTCGGTGCGGTCGCGGTGCTCTTCGCGATCCTCATCGCGACCTCGTTCACCCCGGCCCTGCTGTCGCTCATCGGCATGCGGATCCTGCGGAAGAAGGAGCGCGCGAAGATCGGCAACACCGACTCCACGCGGATCCCGAACAAGCCGATGTCGAGCTGGCGCGCGGTCATCACGCTCGTCCTCGGCGTCGCGGTGCTCGGCACCATCGCCCTGCCCGCGACCCAGATGCGCCTCGGCCTGCCGAGCGGTTCGTCCGAGGCCGTCGAGTCGAGCCAGTACAAGGCCTACAAGACGCTCGAGAAGGAGTTCGGCGCCGGTCAGAACGGCCCGCTGCTCGTCGTGGCGACCCTGCCGGAGTCGATCAGCAAGAGCGACGTCACCGCGACCGAGGTCACCATCGGCCAGGCGATCGCGAAGAACGACGACGTGAAGGCCGTGCTGCCCATCGGCGCCTCGAAGGACCGCGACATCATCGCGTTCCAGGTGAAGCCCGCCGGCGGCCCGGACAGCGTCTCCACCGAGAACGTCGTGAAGGACCTGCGCGAGCAGACCGTCTCCACCGACGACGGCAAGGTCACCCTCGGTGTCGCCGGCAACGCGTCGGCGAACATCGACGTGTCCGAGAAGCTCTCGAACGTGCTGCCGCTCTACCTCGTGGTGGTCGTCGGGCTGTCCCTGATCATCCTGATCATCGTGTTCCGGTCGTTCCTCGTGCCGATCACCGCCACCGCCGGGTTCATCCTGTCCGTGCTGGCGTCGTTCGGCGGGCTGACCGCGATCTACCAGTTCGGCTGGCTCGGCTCGGTCTTCGGTGTGCACGACCCGGCACCGATCCTGAGCTTCCTGCCCATCATCGAGATCGGCATCCTGTTCGGTCTGGCGATGGACTACCAGCTGTTCCTGGTGTCCGGCATGCGTGAGGCCTACGCCCACGGTGCGAGCGCGAAGGTGGCCGTCCAGCGCGGCCTGCACGCGGGTCGCGCGGTGGTCACGGCGGCGGCGATCATCATGATCTCCGTGTTCGCGGGCTTCATCTTCTCGGACTCGTCCACCATCAAGCCGATCGGCTTCGGGCTGGCGTTCGGTGTGCTGATCGACGCCTTCGTCGTCCGCATGCTGCTCATCCCGTCGGCGATGCACCTGCTCGGCAAGAGCGCCTGGTGGTTCCCGAAGTGGCTCGACCGCATCGTGCCGGACGTCGACGTGGAGGGCGCGAAGCTCGAGCGCACCCACCCGGTCGCCGGCCACGAGGACACGCACACCGGCACCCACGCGCTCCCCGTGGAGCCGGACGCGAACGCGCACGACTCGGGGCACCCGCCCGCGCACCGCGCGTAGTCGACGCACCAGCGCCACCACCCTGGAGGCCCGGTGCCGGTCCACGAGACCGGCACCGGGCCTCCGATGCGTCGCCGCTCCGACGGACGCGCCAAACGTCGTGCGCCGAACGGTCACGACTCCCCGCTCACCTCCGCCGAAGGCGCACGAACCGTCGTCCGACGCCCCGGCAACCGACAGTTCCCGACCACTCGGCGCCACACCCGCGGCACGTCGAGCGACCTCGGCACACGCCACCGAGGAACCGCCGACGCGCTCGGCATCGACTGCCGAGCGGTCACGACTCCCCGCTCACCTCCGCCGAAGGTGCACGAACCGTCGCCCGACACCCCCGCAACCGACAGTTCCCGACCACTCAACGCCACACCCGCGGCACGTCGAGCGACCTCGGCACACGCCACCGAGGAACCGCCGACGCGCTCGGCATCGACCGCCGAACGGTCACGACTCCCCGCTCACCTCCGCCGAAGGTGCACGAACCGTCGCCCGCCGCCCCCGCAACCGACAGTTGCCGACCACTCGGCGCCACACCCGCGGCACGTCGAGCGACCTCGGCACGAGCGGCGAGCGACAGCAGCAGCGCCAGGTCAGGCGGCGGGAGCCGCGACGGTGGTGACAGCGCCGGTCTCGCCCGGGTGCTCGTAGTGGGCACGCACCAGGATCGGGCGGTGGTCGGAGATGCCGGCCGGCAGGGTCTCGACGCCGGCGATGTGCAGGCCGACGCTCGTCGCGAAGTCGAAGTGGCCGGTGAACTTGCGGTAGCGCAGGTACGTCGGCTGGTCGGACAGCGACAGGGCGAAGCCGTGCTGCTCGATCTTGCGGCGCAGGTTCGTCTGGAACCACGGGTAGTTGAAGTCACCGACCATGACCGCGGGGACGTCCTTCGCCAGCTCGCGCAGGAACTGGTGCGCCGCCTCGATCTGCTTGCGGCGCAGGGAGTTCGTCGCGGTGAGCGGTGAGGCGTGGAACGAGGCGACGACGACCTCGGCGTCGGCCTCGGTGTCACGCAGGTGCATCGCGATGAGCCGCTCGTGCGCGGGTGCGAGGACCCGGTCGTGCAGCGACTTCTGCAGGGAGTGGATGCTGAAGTCCTGCACCTCGAAGCGGTCGTCACGCTTGTAGATCGCGAGCCCGAGTCGGTTGGTGCGGGTCGACGCGGCGAGCGAGAGGCCGCCGATCGACGGTGCGAGGTCGTTGCTGTCGCACTCCTGCACGCACAGGACGTCGGCTTCGGAGGCCTCGGCCAGTGCGGCGAGCTCGCTGTTCGCGGTGTGCTCGCGGAGGTTGTAACTGACGACACGGAGCTGCGTGGGCTGCACGGTCTGCTCTGATGCGATCGTGCTCTGCTGCTCTGGCGCGGCCATGCTGCCTTCCTGTCCGGGTGTTCCGGTCACCCTGCCGCGGTCACCGTACTCGGGTACCGCGGACGGTTGCTGAGACTGTAACGCCTGCCGGGTTTCGTCCGTGTGACCGTGACGGAAACGGACAGCGGCGGGATCAGGCGCGGACACGGCGGACCGGGCGGACGGTGTCGCCCGCTGTGCGACTCATCAGGATGCCCTCGACGCAGGCGACGACGAGCAGGGCGGCGATGACCCAGAACGCGGCCGTGTACGGTCCGTCACCGCCCAGGCCGGAGGCCGCACGGATGACCACGGCGGCGACGGCGACACCGAAGCCCGCGGCGGTCTGCTGCAGCGTCGACGACAGCGTGTTCGCGGGGGTCATGTCGGCCTGCTCGACGTCGGCGAAGGCGATGGTGTTGTACGCCGTGAAGCCCACGGAGCGGGCTGCGCCGCTGACGACGAGCAGCACGGCGAGCAGCCAGAACGGGGTGTCCTCGGTCATGAACGCCATCGCGACCACGGTCAGCGCGGCGACGGCCGACGACACGATGATCACCGGGCGGTAGCCGAACCAGCGGAGGAACGGGGTCGTCATCGGCTTGATGCCGAGGTTGCCGACGAACACCCACAGCACCGCGGACCCGGCCAGCACGGCGCTCCAGCCCCAGGCGTCCTGGAACAGCAGCGGGAGCACGAACGGCACCGCGGACACCGCCAGGCGGAACAGGCTGCCGCCGGCGTGCGACACCCGGAAGGTCTCGAGTCGGAACGCGTCGAGCCCCATGATCGGGTGCGGAGCCCGGCGGAAGTGCCGGATCGCGAGCCAGCAGCACACCGCGCCGAGGACCCCGGAGACGACGACCGCGGTGACCGGCACGACCTCCAGCGCGAGCAGCGAGGCCATCACCACGAGCGAGCCGAGCCCGACGCAGGCGAGCAGCGACCCGAACCAATCGAACGGCACGCGCTGCGCCGCACGCTCCTGCGGCACGAGCACCAGGGCGGCGACGAAGGCGATGACGCCGAGCGGGATGTTGATGAGGAAGATCCAGTGCCAGGTCAGCGTCTCGACGAGGACCCCGCCGATGAACGGCGCGATGATCGGTGCGGCGAGGGCCGGCCAGGTCAGGATGGCGATGGCGGTGACGAGTTGTTCGCGCCCGGCGCTCCGGAGCACGACGAGCCGGCCGACGGGCACCATGAGCGCCCCACCGAGGCCCTGCAGGATGCGCCACAGTGTCAGCTCGACCAGCCCGGTGGACAGCGCGCACAGGGCGGACGCGATCGTGAACAGCGCGATGGCACCGGCGAAGACCGTCCGGGACCCGATCCGGTCGGTCAGCCAGCCGGACACCGGGATGAACACCGCGAGGGTCACGAGGTACGCGGTGATCGCGACGCCCACCGCGGCGGAGTCGACCCCGAGGTCACGCCCCATGGCCGGGGCGGCGGTCGCCAGGATCGTGCCGTCCAGGAGTTCCATGAAGAAGGTCCCGGCCACCAGCACGGCGACCGCCGTGCTGCCCGTCCGTCGTCTGGGTGTCGTCGCCGTCGTCGTCATCGCCCACCGAGACTATGCCCGCGGACGTCCGCGCCGTCACGGACGGGCCGCCCGCCGGACGCCGCACCGGCCGCCCACCGGGCGCGACGCGGCGCGCACGACGCGGGACGGGCCTCCAGGCGCGGTTCCGGGCGATCCTCATGCTCGGGCCGACTACCCTGGCCGGGTGCCGACCCGACCACCCGAACGCCGAGGACCTCGCGCGTGAGCCGCACCGACAGCGCCGGCGTGGTCGCCGCGGGCGTGGCCAGCGGCCGACGACGTGTCCTGGACACCGTGGCCTCCCTGCCGGCGTGGGCGGCGGTCCTGCTCGTCTGGACGGGCGGCCGGGTCCTGTCGACCCTGTGGCTCGCGCTCGCCTACCCGCTCATCGATCGTGCGCTCCCGGGCAACGCGATCTGGGGCAACGAGCACGGGTTCGGCGCCTTCCTGGTGGCGTGGGACGGGCAGTACTACGAGCAGATCTCGCTGCACGGGTACCCCGACGCGCTGCCGCTCGATGCCGCCGGCAACGTCGCGCAGAACGCCTGGGCCTTCCTGCCGGCGTTCCCCTTCACGATCCGGGCGCTGACCGCCTCGACCGGGGTGCCGTTCGAACTCGGCGCCCCGCTCGTCGCGATCGTCGCCGGACTGCTCGCCACCTACCTGCTGCACCGCCTGGTGCGGGACCGTGCCGGGCACGCCGCGGCGATGTGGGCGGTCTTCTTCTTCAGCTGCGGTCCGCTCTCGTTCCTGCTGCAGGTCGGGTACGCGGAGAGCATGTTCCTCGCACTGTCGTTCGGGGCGCTGCTCGCGCTGGAACGTCGGCGCTACGGGCTCCTGACGGCACTCGGCGTCGCCGCGGCCTTCACCCGCCCGGGCGCCCTGGCGATCCCGCTCGTGCTCGGTGTCGTCGCACTCGTGCGGTGGGTCCGTGCACGGCGCGAGACCGGCCGGGTGTTCGAGGGCTTCCCGCTCCGCGAGCAGGTCCGGGTCGTCGCCGCGGGGCTGACCATGGTCCTCGCCGGGCTCGCCTGGCCGGTGATCGCCTCGCACGCCACCGGGACACCGAACGCCTACCTGGAGACCGAGATGTCCTGGTGGGTGAACTTCATCGGCCGGGTGGACTTCGTGCCGCTGACGCCGTGGTTCCTGATCGCGGGCCGCTGGCTCGGCGTGGGCGGGATCCTGATCGTGGTGTTCCTGCTCGTCACCTACCCGATCTGGTTGCTGCGCCGGTCGACGCTGCGGCTCGGGCCCACGACGGTGCTGTACTCGGCCGCGTACGCGCTGTACATCTTCGCGGTGTCGCTGCCGATGGCCTCGACCCCGCGGCTGCTCATGCCGCTCGCGCCGCTGTTCGGGTCACCCGAGCTGGTCGCGAAGCCCTGGATGCGGTGGACCCTCGTGACGGGCGCGTTGGCCGGGCAGCCGGTGCTGGTCGCGGTGCTGTGGCTGCTCGGC
Source organism: Curtobacterium sp. WHRI 8282 (assembly GCF_040223925.2). Lineage (NCBI taxonomy): Bacteria > Bacillati > Actinomycetota > Actinomycetes > Micrococcales > Microbacteriaceae > Curtobacterium > Curtobacterium sp. WHRI 8282. The sequence continues at coordinate 144,848 of NZ_JBEHCD020000005.1, read as the reverse complement.
CCTCCGTGAGCGGCTGACGCGCAGCCCGAGCATGCACCGGGCACGACACCGCGCCCCGCGCCCCGCGCCCCGCGCCCCGACATGACATGACACGACGCCGCCGTCCCGACAGGACGGCGGCGTCGCGCGTCGTGCGTCATGCGTCGCGTCTCAGGCGTCGCGCCTCAGAGCTCGATCGTGCCGTGGTCGCCGGTGTCCGGCTGACTCTGCTTGCCGAGCGCCGCCTTGAACATCTGCACCAGGCTGCCGACCGGACCGGTGTCCTGGGTCCAGTACTCGACCGAGACCCCCTCGACCGTCAGCAGCCGGATCGACGGGTCCTGGCGGCCCTCCGGGAACCAGGCCTCGGCGAACGGGGACCACAGCTCGTCGACGACCGAGTCGTCCCGGGTCACGGTCGCGGTCCCGGCGATGGACAGGTACCCGCCCTGCGACTCGATCGAGACGTTGACGTGCGGGTTCCGCGCGATGTCCTCGACCTTCTCGCTGCCGTCCTGCACCAGGAACCGCAGGGTCCCGTGGAACGTCTTGTCCTGCACCGCGAGGGGCCTGGCGTGCAGGTTCCCGTCCTCACTCACCGTGGTGAGCAGTGCCGTGTGGGCGCCGTGGACGATGTCCGAGATGGCGGCGCGCTGGTCCGTCTGTGTGTCGGTCATGGTGCTCCTTTGCGTCATGCGCCCCGCTCCGCTCGACGTGCGACCGTCGGTGCACGGGGCCGTACCGTTCCGACCAGTGTGCCCCTCCGGCGCTGGACGCGTCAGCCCCGCGCGTCGAGGTGGTCCGGTCCAGGTCGGCCTGGAGGCCCGGCACACGTCCGCCACGCCGCCCCCGCCCGGCACGCGTGCTGTCCACGACGTCGGGATCGTGAGCACACGATGTCGCCTCCACACCGGCGAACCGACCGTTCCTGCTCACGAAGTGGGACAGGGGCCGGGCGCGCGGCAGGGAGGCCGGGGTCAGGCGGGTTCGCGGATGGTGGTCTCGACGTCGACGACCTGCGGGATCTTCGGCATCGAGGCGAAGCCGAACGCCACGGGCGGGTCGAGCGGGGCCAGGTCCCCGAGCGGCTCCCCCGCCCAGGTCCCCCGCACGCCGGTGACGTCGTGCGCGCCGGTCACGCCGTAGTACTCGCGCCGACCGTTGCCCGCCGATCCCGCCGTGCCGGACCCAGGCGCGAGCAGCCGTGCCACGGGGTCGATCGCGGCGAGCCAGCGCGGGTCGCGGGCGATCGGCTTCGGGACGATGCGCAGGATCCGGCCGAGCGGCGAGATGCCGCCGACGTCGATCGAGGCCTGCAGCGCCCCGGCGGACAGCTCGAGGCCGCCAGCGGTGCGGCGGGCGCGGACGTCGACGACCGAGACGGTGTCGAAGCGGTAGGTGCCGGAGACGTACGCGGCGACGATCTCGTCGGGTGCGAGCAGCACGCTGGTGCCGTCGGGGAGTTCGAGGAACACGTCCGTGAACGGGCCGAACGGCGAGCGGTCCCACATCCCGACGACGATCCGGACGCCCGAGGTGGTGCCGACGCCCATGATCCGGCCGCGGAACCGGCGTTCGACGACGGAGTCGGAGGCGTGGCCAGCAGCGGGACCGGAGGCGTGGTCGGGGCGTGACGACATGCCCTGGACCGTACCCGCGGCCCCCGTGAGCCGATCTCGGCGGCTGCCCCGGGCCTCCCGGCCGTTGCCCGCGCGCCCGCTGCCCGCCGGAACCTGAACGCAAGACACCGGTGTCCACGCTCCGAACACCCGCGAAGGGTGGTGTGGAGCGCGAACACCGGTGTTTTGCGGACCGGACCGGACCCCGCGTCCGTCAGGCGACGGGGACGGGCTGCGCCAGCAGCTCGCGCACGCGGGGTGCGACCTCGGTGCCGTAGAGCTCGATCGAGCGCATCATGTCGGCGTGCGGCAGACGACCCGTGGCGTACCGCATGTCGAAGCGCGAAGCGCCGAGGATCCGCATGTTGCGCGCGACCTTCCGGGCGACTGTCTCCGGGGAGCCGACGTAGAGCGAACCGCCGGCCGACAGGCTCGCGCGGTACCCGGCGACGTCGAGGGGCGGCCAGCCGCGCTCCCGGCCGAGCTGGTCGGTGACGGCCTTGTGGTACGGCCAGTAGCGCTCGGCGGCTTCTTCGTCGGTGGCGGCCACGAAGCCCGGCGAGTGCATCGCGATGGGCTGCTGCGGCAGGTCGAGCTGCGCGAGGGCCTGGCGGTACAGGCGGGAGAACGGGGCGAACTGGGCCGGCTGCCCGCCGATGATGGCGAGGAACAGCGGCAGGCCGTACGACGCGGCACGGATGACCGACTGCGGGGAGCCGCCGACACCGATCCACGTCGGGATGGCACCGTGCTCGAGCTTCGGGAAGACGTCCTGGTCGACCAGACCCGCGCGCTTCGTGCCGGACCAGGTGACGGCGTCGCCGCCGCGCAGGGCCGCCCAGAGCTGGAGCTTCTCCTCGAACAGGACCTCGTAGTCGCTCAGCTCGTAGCCGAACAGGGGGAACGACTCGGTGAAGGATCCACGGCCCAGGATGACCTCGGCGCGGCCGTTCGACAGGGCGTCGACGGTGGCGAAGCGCTCGTACACGCGGACGGGGTCGTCGGAGGACAGCACCGTGACCGCGGAACCCATCCGGATGCGCTCGGTGCTGGCGGCGATCGCGGCGAGGACGACCTCGGGGGCGCTCACGACGAAGTCGGCTCGGTGGTGCTCCCCGACGCCGATGAAGTCGACGCCGACCTGGTCGGCGAGGACGGCCTGGTCGACGACGTCGCGGATGCTCTGCGCGTCGGACTGCAGGCTGCCGTCGGCGCGCTCGGTGACGTCGCCGAAGGTGTCGAGGCCGAGCTGCAGCGGTCCGATCCGGTCGGGTGCGGGCGGCGGGACGTCCGAGGGACGGTCGGTGCCGAATGCGTTGCTCATGGTGTCCTCCTGGTCGCACTTCCATGCGTTTGCATCAACATAGCACGGCGGCGGCGTGCGCGCACGGGGTCAGCGGCCGGACCGGGACTGGGCCCGGGCGGCGCGCGGCCGGGCTCGGCCAGCCCGGACGAGTACGGTCACCCGCATGCCGAACCTCCCCGACCAGACCGGACGCCGCATCGTCGTCACCGGGTCCAACAGCGGCACCGGACAGGAGGCCGCCCTGCGCCTCGCCGGAGCCGGCGCCAGCGTCGTGCTCGCCGTCCGCAGCACCGAGAAGGGCGAGACCGCCGCCGCCGGCATCCGCGCCGCCCACCCCGCAGCCGACGTGGAGGTCCGCGAACTCGACCTCGCCGACCTGGCGAGCGTCCGCCGCTTCGCCAGCGGCATCGTCGACGAGGAACGTCCGATCGACGTCCTGGTCAACAACGCCGGCGTGATGGCGCCGCCGGAGCGCTTCGAGACCGTCGACGGCTTCGAGCTGCAGTTCGGCACGAACTTCCTCGGCCCGTTCGCCCTGACGAACCTGCTGCTGCCGTCGCTGCTGCGTGCGCGCACGCCCCTCGCCGACGGCCCCCTGGCCGAGGCACCCCGGGTCGTCACGATGTCGAGCCTCGCCGCGATCCCCGGCCGGATCCGCTTCGCCGACCTGCAGTGGGAGCGCGGCTACAACGGCTGGCGCGCCTACGCGCAGTCGAAGCTCGCCGACCTGCTCCTCGCGCTGCACCTGCACCGCCTGACCGTCGAGGCCGACGTGCCCCTGGTCAGCACCGCCGCCCACCCCGGCTACACCCGGACGAACCTGCAGGCCGCGGGACGCTCGCTCGGTCGGTCGAAGCCGGTGCGGTCGAGCAACCGCGCCATGCCGTTCACCCAGGCCGTCGAGCAGGGCACCGAGCCGCTGCTCTACGCGGCGGTCGGGCCGAACGCCGTGGGCGGCGCGTACTACGGCCCCTCGGGTCCGTTCGGCATGACCGGCCCGACCACCACCGTGTCGATCCCCGGATCCGCGCGGAGCGCCGACCTCGCCCGCTCGCTCTGGGCCGTCGCCGAGGACCTCACCGGGACGCGCCCACCGCTCTAGCCGCGGTCGCGGGGGTCGCGCTGGCCGCGCTGGTCGCGCCCCTCGCACGGTGCGAGGGGCGCCGCGACCCGTGCGAGGTTCCGGACGTGGTGCGAGGGGGTGCGGGTCGCACCGAGGACGCAACCTCGCACCACTCGGACGTCGTGCGCGCCGGGACGCGGACGCGGGGCGCGGCCGGGAGGCCCGGGGCGGGTCCGGCACACCGCCGGCGTCAGGCGCGGTGCAGCTCCACCGACCCGTCCAGCCGACCGGGTTCGGTCAGGCGGGCGTGCTGCAGGACGGTGCGGCCCGGCGCGATCGCCGCGGCGACGATGGACAGGGTCGTCATGTGGCCCTCGGCCTCGTGCACGTCGCGGAGGATCGCGTCGGGGTGGTCGCTCGGCAGCGCTGCGGACTCCGCCAGCACGCCGAACCAGCCGCCCCAGCCGTCCCCGGCGTCGCCACCGGAGTCCACGGTGCGGAGTTCGTCGAACGGGCCGAGCACCGGCGGGCCGGACGGGGCGTCGACGGCACGGAAGGCCTCGAGCCACCGACCGATGCGCGGCGCCGCGGGGTCGTCGGCCGCACCGTGCGTGACCATGTGGACGCCGGGGCCGAGGTCGGTGGTGCGGACCTGTTCGCCGTCCCAGGTCAGCACCGAGGCGCCCTCGGCCGTGGCGCGCACCAGGTTGAAGGCCCGCGTGGTCGGCAACGTGCCGTCGTGACCGGGCAGCAGGTCGTCGGCGACGGCGTCCACCGGCACCACGCCGCGGGTCGTCCAGGTGCCGTCGACGCTCGTCACGGGTTCGGCGCGGTTGAGCACCACGGCCAGGCCGGCTCGGTCGGACGCGGCGAGCCACGCACCACCGGCGGAGCGGTCACGGACACCACGGAGGTCCGGGTCGCGGTCCGGCCACCAGGCAGCGGGCGGGTCCCACGGACGCTCGGGCGACTCGTCCCGCAGGGCGAGCACGGTGACGGGCCACGCGGACCCGGGGTCGACGCGGACGACGACGGTGCACATGCCGTCGATCCTCGCACGTGGCCCCGGTAGCGTGAGCCAGGTGAACGCAGCAGCAGAGCGCGCCCTGACCGTCATCGTGGGGATCACCGGGGGCATCGCCGCCTACAAGGCCGTCGGGGTCGTCCGCGACCTGGTCAAGCGCGGCCACGACGTGCACGTCGTCCCGACCGAGGGCGCCCTGCGCTTCGTCGGACTGCCGACGCTCGAGGCCCTCAGCCGCAACCCCGTCACCACGAGCGTGTGGGACGACGTCGCCGAGGTGCGCCACGTCGCGCTCGGTCGCCGGGCGGACCTGGTCGTCATCGCCCCGGCCACCGCGGACTCGCTCGCCCGGATGGCGCACGGCCTGGCGAGCGACCTGCTCGGCACGACGCTGCTCGCGACCGAGGCTCCCGTCGTGGTCGCCCCCGCGATGCACCCGCAGATGTGGGAGCACCCCGCAACCCGGGCGAACGTCGCCACCCTGCGTGACCGCGGCGTCCACCTGGTCGGCCCGGTCGTCGGCGCACTCACCGGCGATGATGCGGGCATCGGTCGGATGGCGGAGCCCGAGGACATCGTCGCCGCCGTGCTCGCCGTGCTCGACCAGCACCCCACACCGGCCGGCCGTCGCGACGCGGACCGCTCGGGGCCCGGCACCGGAGCCCGGGGCGAACGGGGCGACCTGGCCGGCGTCCGCGTCGTCGTCAGCGCGGGCGGCACCCGCGAGCCCTTCGACCCGGTGCGGTTCGTCGGCAACCGCTCGAGCGGCCGCCAGGGCATCGCGATCGCCGCCGATGCCGTCCGTCGTGGTGCATCCGTGACCCTCGTCGCCGCGAACGTCGAGGGCTCGCTGACCGCGGGGCTGGACGCGACCGTGGTGCCCGTCGGGTCCGCGCTCGAACTCGCCGAGGCCGTGCACACCGCCGCCGCCGAAGCCGACGTCGTCGTGATGACCGCCGCCGTCGCCGACTACCGTCCGGCCGAGGTGCTCACCGAGAAGCTCAAGAAGGACGCCCAGGGCGAGCGCATGACGCTCGAGCTGGTGCGGAACCCGGACGTGCTCGCCGACCTCGTGGCGGCACGGCGGACGGGGCAGATCATCGTCGGGTTCGCCGCCGAGACCGAACCCGACCGCGACGCGCGGATCGAGCTCGGGCGCGCCAAGATCAGCCGGAAGCCCGCGGACCTGCTCGTCGTGAACCACGTCGGCTGGTCGGCCGGGTTCGAGCGCGAGGAGAACGCGATCGAGGTCCTGGTGCCCGGTGGCGAGGTGGTCCGCGAGACCTCCGGCACGAAGGCCGAGGTGGCGACGGTGGTCCTCGACCTCGTCGCGACCGCACTGACGTGAACGGGCACTGACGTGAAGGGGCACTGACGTGGTTCCGAGGACCGGCGAGCACGATGGGGCGCATGCGACGACGTGAGCGGATCCGACGTGCCAACCGCACGGCCACCATCCTGGCGGTGGCCCTCGGTGCAGCGGGCACCGTGCACTTCCTGCGCCCGACCCACTTCGACCGGATCGTGCCGGACGCGCTGCCCCCGCGGCTGACCACGCTGGCCTCCGGCGTGGCCGAGCTCGGCATCGCCGCCGGGCTCGCGTTCCCCGCGACCCGCCGCGCCTCGGGGTGGGCCGCCGCGGCGCTGTTCGCGGCGGTGTTCCCGGCCAACGTGAAGATGGCGAACGACCTGCTCGACCACCCCCGCTCGAGCCGGGCGATGCGTCTGGTCTCGGTGCTGCGGCTCCCGCTGCAGGCGCCGTTGGTGCTGTGGGGCGTGCGCGTCGGTCGGCACGCACCGAAGCCGTGACCCAGCCGTCGTGGACGCGCGCGGCGGTGCCGTTGCTGCACCGCCCGGTCACCCAGCACGCGTGGGAGGACATCGTGTTCGCGCACTGGCGGCACGACCCGGCGTCGCTGCAGCGGCTCGTCCCCCGCGGGACCCGTCCGGACGTGGTCGACGGCAGCGCCTGGGTGGGGCTGTCGGCGTACGTGTTCCGGGAGACCCGGGTGCCGCCGTTCCCCTCTGCCGGGCGGCTCGGCACCATGACCGAGGTCACGATCGAGGTGCTCACGGTGGACGACCAGGGGCGGCGCGGAGTGACCTACCGCACGGTCGACACCGCGAACGTGCCCGCCATCGTGGCCGCGCACGCACTGCTCGGCGTGCCGTACACGTTCGCGCACGCACGGTCCCGTCGCCGCGGTGACGCGGTGGCGCACCGATCCGTCCGGCACCCGACCCGCGCGCTGCACCCGGTGCGGTGGGCGCGGTCGCTCCGGCAGGAACGCCCGACCGGTGCGGCACGGCCGAAGCACGCGGCCTCGGTGCGGGTGACCGCCGGCGAGGTCGTCGACACCCCGCTGGCCGCCGAGCTCACCACCCGCGCCGGCATCCACGCGCGGTACCTGGCGCAGACCCTGTTCTGGCAGCGGCAGCACCCGGTGCTCACCACCCGTTCGGCCACGCTCGACCGGCTCGAGGGTGACCTGCCCGACGCCGTCGGCATGCCGGGGTTGTTCGACCGGGCCCCGGACTCCCTGCTCGTGGTCGACGGCACGACCGTCCGGTACGGCTGGGGCGGGGTCGTCCGGTGACCGACGCACGCTCCGACGCACAGGCCGACGACCCGTTCGACCTCGACCGCTTCGTCCGGGCCCAGCAGGGTGTCCACGACGTCGCGCTCAACGAACTGCGTCGGGGCCGGAAGTCGTCGCACTGGATGTGGTTCGTGTTCCCGCAGCTGGCCGGCCTGGGGCGGAGCGCCACGGCCGTGCGCTACGCGATCACCGGGACGGACGAAGCCCGCGCCTACCTGGCACACCCGGTGCTCGGGCCCCGTCTGCTCGCGGCGACCGACGTCGCACGCCACGCCCCCGCCCACTCCGCAGATGCCCTGCTCGGGGGCATCGACGCGGTGAAGCTCCGGTCGTCGATGACGCTCTTCGCCCGGACCGCGGCCGACCCGCAGCCGTTCGTCGCCGTGCTCGAGCGCTGGTACGACGGCGCCGAGGACCCGGCCACGCTCCGCTTGCTCGGAGAGCGCTCGGAACACGGGTGACGCACACGCCGTACGCGGCGCGGGTCACCGGCATCTGAACGTCCACACTGACACGCCCTGAGCCGATCGGAACGCCGTTGTCATATCAGGTACGGTGATGCGAGCACGTGCGATGCCGACCGTGCCCGTTCGCCCGGCGCCCCGACGCCACCGCCCCCGAAGGAGAACGCATGCCGGTCCCCCGCAGCGCCCCGACCGAGCACCAGCTGCTCCGTGACACCGTCCGCCACAAGATCCACGACGCGATCATGGACGGCACGCTCCTGCCCGGCGAACGCCTGAACGACGACGAGCTCATCTCCTGGCTCGGTGTCTCCCGCACGCCGATCCGCGAGGCCCTCAGCCAGCTGTCCCGCGCCGGCCTGATCGAGATGGCCCCGAACCGGTACACCCGTGTCACCACGCCGGACCCGACCGAGGTCGTCCAGGCGATGCAGACCCTCGGCGTGCTGTTCGGCGGCGTCGTCCGACTCGCGGTCCCGCGCCTGGGGTCGGCTGCCCGGAAGAAGATCCTCGCGCAGCTCGACAAGACGATCACCGAGCTCGAGGCCCACGAGGTCGCCGCCGTCAACCACGACGCGCTCGACGTCTTCGCCCTGTACGTCGTCGAGTGCGGCAACGAGAACCTGCAGCGCGTCTGCCGCGACACGATGGACGGCCTCGCTTTCCGGCTGCGGCTGCCGAACCTCGACGTGCTGGTCGACTGGGACCGGATGACCGAGGACTTCCGGCGCCTCCGGGCAGCGACCGAGTCCGGCGACAACGTCGCGGCCGAGCTCGCGACCGAGGCGATCCACCAGCTGCCGGGCGAGAAGCACTGAGTCCACCTGTACCCGCGTACAGGAACCGCCCGTCTCGCCGACGCGAGGCGGGCGGTCGACGTTCCACGGGCCTCCCGGTCGGTGGCCCGGGCACGCGCGTGACGCTCCCAGTCCAGAGGCCGCGCGGACCGATAGCATCGCTGGCGACCACCTGAACCCGGCACCCGGAGCAGCACATGAACCCCCGCCCGACGGACCGTACCGAGGTTGCCGCACGCCTGGCCGCCGCGGTCGGTCGGATCAACCGCCGGGCCCGTACCGACTCGGCCTCGCTCGGGTACGGCATCGTGTCGGCGCTCGCGTCGATCCAACGGCACGGACCCCTGCGCCCGGGCGACCTGTCGCGGATCGAGGTGGTCACGAAGCCCACGATGACCCGCATCCTGACCGAGCTCGAGCAGCGCGGCTTCATCCAGCGCGAGGCCGACCCGCGCGACGGCCGGGCGTTCATGGTGACGGCCACGCCGGAGGGCATCGAAGCGGTCGAGCGGGCCCGCGCGAACCGCACCGGGATCGTCGCCGAGCTCATCGCCGAGCTCGACGAGTCGGACGTCCAGGCGATCGCCGGCGCCCTGGCCGCGCTCGAGCGTGTCGCCCAGGGCGAGCACGCCCAGGAACCTCACACTTTCTAGGCTCCGCACGACCGTTACCGAACCGTTACCAAGCGGTGGACGGACCGTTCTGCCAGCGTTCCTGGACGCGCTGCCCAGTCTGACCGGTCATGGTGTCGGCTCCGCCTGACCGCGGCCACCCCACGGCTGCGCCCGGCGGACGGACGGGCCCCACACCACCGTCCGGTCCTCACCGGCTCGAGGACTCCTCGTCGTCGCCGACGGTGTCACCGACACCGCCAGCCTCCGGCGTGCCCGTACGACCTCGGTCGCGCGAGCAGGAGTCCCTCCCCCACCGAGCCGCCGACCTGCGGAACCGATGCGACACACCCCTGAGCTCCCCACCACCACCGCCTCGACCCGACGTGAGGCCCTGAACACCCCCACCCGCCGGATGCGCCGGGCCCTGCGGCACCGCGCGACGCTGATCGTCGGCGGCGCGGCGGTCCTCGCCGTCGCCGGTGGCGCCCTGACCGTCGGCACGCAGCCCGCCATCGGTGAGGCCCTCGGCATGCCGACCGGCACCGCGAGCGCCTCGGCGACCGCGGAGCCCGCCCTGCGTGGTACCGCGCTCGACCGCGCCCAGGCCGCCGCCACGATCACCACGGCGAAGACCGTCATGCAGACCGCGAACGACAAGGTCGACACCTCGGCGCTCGAACAGCGTGTCGACGCCCTGAGCGACTACCCGGACCTGTCCGGCGCTGCGCTGACGAACCGGATCTCGACGACGGTCGCGTCAGCCACCGACGTCGCGCAGGCGAGCGCCACGCAGGACAAGCGGGACGTCGACGCGAAGGCCGCGGCCGCAGCGAAGGCCGCAGCCGAGCGGAAGGCCGCCGCCGAGGCAGCGGAGGCCGCCCGGAAGCTCGCCGCCGGCAACACCGTCGCCGGCGCGAAGGCCACGGCGACCTCGCTCGCGTCGTCGGAGTACGGCTGGGGTGCCGACCAGTTCCAGTGCCTGGACAACCTGTGGACCAAGGAGTCCGGCTGGAACTACCAGGCCGTCAACGCGAACGGCGGCGCGACCGGCATCCCGCAGGCGCTCCCCGGCTCGAAGATGGCCACGATCGCCGCGGACTGGCGCACCAACGCCACCACCCAGATCACCTGGGGCCTGCAGTACATCAGCTCGGCGTACGGCACCCCGTGCGCGGCGTGGGGGCACTCGCAGGCGAACAACTTCTACTGATCGGCGCGGGTCGCGAAGGCGACCAGCAGACGGACGGGAGGCCCGTGGCGGATCCGCCACGGGCCTCCCGTTGCGTTTTCTGGTCGCGGTCAGCCCACCCGCGCGACGCGCACGTCGACGCGACTGAGCGCCAGGCCGTGCGCCGCCGCGGTCGCCAGGGCGACGTCGTGGACGGCGCGTGCGACCTCGGGAGCCGGGCGGAAGCCGTCGGTGCCGATGACGACACGCAGGGCGCCGTCGTCGACGACGACCCGGAGCGGTCCGGTGCTCGTGGCGATGCTGCGGACCGCCTGCACGGCGCTCGCGACCGTCGGGCGGGAGCGGTACAGGTCGGTGACGCCGGGGACCTCGAGGACGGCGGCCTCGATCGCGGCGAGGGTCTCGTCGGTGGTGCTCATCGGGCCTCCTCGGGGTCGGTACCGGGCTCGGGGTCCGGCAGCAGGTCGCGGACGACGACGTCGACCGCCTCGACGAGCAGGTCGGTCTGCTCGGCCAGGGCGCCGGCCACGGCGGTGCGGACCAGCTCGGCGGTCGCGGGGATCGAGGGACCGGACGCGATCGCGATCTCGACGACCACCCGGATCGGGGACGCGAGTTCGGTGACGTCGCCGTCGAGGTGGCAGCGGGCCACCAGGACGCCGGGGACCTCGTCACCGGTGCGGCGGATCAGGGACCGGATGGCCCCCTCGGTCATCACGGGGCGCTCGGTCTCGGACAGGGGGCGGAGCGGGACGTCGCGACCGGAGCGGGACTCGATCGAGATGTTCGCCAGGACGCCGCTGATCCAGGACTCGTCGGCCGGGGCCTCGTCGCGGGCGGCCGCCTCGAGCGAGCGGAGCGACGCGTGGCGGACGCGGATGATCGCGGCCAGGGCGTTCTGGCAGGCGGGCGAGTCGTCGATGCTCGGGTCCGCCGGCTGCATCCCGGCGTCGAGGTAGTCGGTGAGCTCGTCGATCGAGTGGCCGTCGAGGTCACCGGGTTCGAGGGCGTCGAGTGCTTCCGGGCTGTCGGGCAGGTCCGGCCGGATGCCGTCGTGGTCGGTCATCGCCATCCCTCCATGAGTCGGATCATGTTCTTCCTCGCTCGGGACAGCAGTCCCCGGACCGTCGATGGTGGCAGGTCGAGTTCGGCGGCGATCTCCTCGTACCGGTACTCGAGCACCTCCTTCATGATCCAGCACCGTCGTTGGGCTTCGGGCAGTTCGGCCAGCGCGCGTTCCACCGCGTCCTCGCGGGAGCGCGCTTCGGCGACCCGGTCGGGAGCGTCGTCGGCCGGCGCGGCGACCTCGAGCTCGGTGACGTCGTCGTGGATGCGCCGTGCGCGGATCCGGTCGAGGCACTTCCTACTGAGGATGCGCATCAACCACGACTTCACGCGCGCGAGGTCCTCGAGGGAGTCGAGGCGGTCCCACGCGGTGATGAAGGTCTCCTGCACGACGTCGTCGAGTTCGTCGGTGGAACCGAGGGTCCGACGGGCGTAGGCGCGGAGCAGCGGGGTGTGGCGACGGATCAGGACCTCGAAGGCCCGGACGTCGCCGTCGGACGACCGGCCGGCGAGGACCGCGTCGTCGAGCTCGGCGAGGGACTGGTGGTGCACGCGTTCCTTCTACTGGTGGTGGATGGTGAACGGCTGGGTGCGCCGGCGTGCCGGCACGACCCTGAAGGGTCCGGCCGGCCGGGCGGCGAGCGCGCGGACACGCGCCAGGGCGAGCACGTGTGCGGGGGCGTTCCTGGGGACTGCAGCGGTGCGGGTCACGTCGGCTCCTCGTGGTGTGGTCACCGATGGGACGTGCGTCGCACCCGTTTCGTCACACACGACGTCAGGGGCGCACCCGGACGGTTCCGGTGTGCGCCCCTGACGTCGTGCTTGTCGGCTCGTCCTACTGCTGGATGAAGGCGAGCAGGTCGGGGTTGATGACGTCCGCGTGGGTCGTCAGCATCCCGTGCGGGTACCCCTCGTAGATCTTGAGCGTGGCGTTGCTGAGCAGCTCGGCCTGCTTGAGCGAGGCCGCCTTGTACGGCACGACCTGGTCGTCATCGCCCTGCGTGACGAGGACCGGGACGGAGATCGCCTTGAGGTCCTCGGTCTGGTCCGTCTCGGAGAACGCCTTGATGCCCTCGTAGTGGGCCAGGGCGCTGCCCGTCATCCCCTGCCGCCACCAGTTCGCGACCACCGGGGCCGAGACCTCGACGCCGGGACGGTTGAACCCGTAGAAGGGCCCCTCGGCGACGGCCTGGAAGAACTCGGCGCGGTTCGCGGCGAGTGCGCTCCGGAACCCGTCGAACACCGAGATGGGAGTGCCTTCCGGGTTCGAGTCGCTCTGCACCATGATCGGCGGCACCGCGGACACCAGGACGGCCTTGGCGACCCGTCCCTGCGGCTCGCCGTACTGCGCGACGTACCGTGCGACCTGTCCACCACCGGTGGAGTGCCCGATGTGGACCGCGTCCCGCAGGTCGAGGTGCTGCACGAGCGCATCCGTGTCGCTCGCGTAGTGGTCCATGTCGTGACCGGTGCCGATCTGCGACGAACGCCCGTGACCACGGCGGTCGTGCGCGATCACCCGGTACCCCTTGCCCAGGAAGAACAGCATCTGGGCGTCCCAGTCGTCGGACGACAGGGGCCATCCGTGGTGGAAGACGATCGGCTGCGCGTCGCGCGGCCCCCAGTCCTTGTAGAAGATCTCTGCCCCATCGCTCGTGGTGACGAACGCCATCTCGTGCCTCCCTGGTTGTCTGTTCCACTCGTGACGCGGGCTGGCCGCTGCCTCCACGTCGGCGGGAGGCCGGAACTCGTTCACCGTAGTTCCGAGGGAGACTCATCCGCCAGCACCAATGTGTCGCTCTCGCTCGGGCGCGGCTTGGTGCACGGGCATGCGTGCGCCAGAGTTGGCTCCATGTCGCTCGTCACCGCCGTCTGCCGCGTCGACCGCCTGCTGCCGGACTCCGGCATCATCGGCGTCACCGCCATCGACAAGCGCCCGGTCACCGGGAGCGTCCGGGTCCGGCCGCTCGGCCTGCGCGCCGACGTGCAGGCGAACCGCAAGTACCACGGCGGTGTGGACCAGGCCGTGTACGCCTACGCCGACGAGGACGCCGCGTACTTCGCCGACCTGCTCGAGCGCGAGGTCCCGCCCGGCCTGTTCGGCGAGAACATCCGCACCAGCGGCATCGACGTGACCGGGGCCGTGACCGGGGAACGCTGGCGGATCGGCGACACCCTCGTGCTCGAGGTGACGGTCCCCCGCACGCCCTGCGGCACCTTCGCGCGGCGCATGGGGATCGACCAGTGGGTGAAGCGGTTCGCCGACGAGGGGCGGCCGGGGGCGTACTTCCGCGTGGTCAAGTCGGGTTCGGTCGCCGCAGGTGACCCCGTCGAGGTGACGTACCGGCCGGAACACGGGGTGACCATCGGCGAGATCTTCGGCGACCTGGCACCCGATCGTGCGCGGGCCGTGCTCGAATCGGGCGAGCGCCTGGCGCCGAAGGTCGTCCAGGACCTGTCGAAAGTCGCCGCGCGAGTCTGATCCCGACGAGCCCGTCGAGCCCGTCGAGCCCTTCGAGCCCGATCAGGCCGGTAGCACGCCGCGCGAGGGGTCGATCGGACGCTTCGCCACGGGCAGCCCGGCGACCACCAGGTCGTAGGCGTTCGCCACGAGGTCCTCGACCAGGGTCTCGTCGATGCCGTCGCCCGGTGCCAACGTGATCCAGTGCCGCTTGTTCATGTGCCACCCCGGCGTGATCTCGTCGTGGTCGCGCACCAGCGCCGCCCCGTGCGGCGGCGCGCACTTGAGGTTCACGATCGGGGTCCCACGGACCTCGGTCACCATCACGAACATCTTGCCGACGACCTTGTAGACCACCGAGCCCTCGCCGAACGGCTGGGTCTCGAGTGCCGCCGGCAGCCCCAGGGCCGTGCGGCTCGCGATCTCGTGCAGCTGCTCGCCGTCCATCTGACCAGGATGCCGCAGGCCGCCGACACAGCGCACCCCGTTCGGGGGCGGGTCGTGAGCCTCGATCACGTCGTAGGATCACCACGCCGCGTACCCGACGCGGCGGTCGCTCGCGCGATCACCACCAGTTCCAGGGGGAACCCGTGCGCATCATCCGTACCCTCGGCATCGCCGCCGCCACCGCCGTCCTCGCGACCACCGTCGTCGTCGGCGGGACCTCGACCGCGCAGGCGGCACCGAAGTCCTACGCCAACTGCACCGCGGTGCAGAAGGTGTACTCCGGTGGCATCGCCAAGAAGTCCGTCACGAGCAACAAGGTCGTCTCGGGCGGTAAGACCACCACCCGTGCGCTCAAGGGCACGGTGAAGAAGGACGACGCCCTGTACAAGGCGAACGCCAAGCTCGACCGCGACAAGGACGGCATCGCCTGCGAGAAGAGCTGACGCTCGCTCGCGCTCGGTGACACCGGCACGACACCGGTGTTCGCGTGCTGAACACCCGCACACCGCGGTGCGATGCGCGAACACCGGTGTTTTGCGTGCCCGGCGTGCGCCCGGGCCGTGGCGCGACGCGGCCGGCGTGTGCCCGGCGCGGTCAGAGCGTCGGGACGCCCTCGTGCCCGGACCGGGGACGCGGAGTCCCGGCGACACCGGTGACGACGGACCCCGCCGGGACGTCCTTCGTCACCACGGTGTTGGCGCCGACGACGGAGTCCGGACCGATCGTGATCGCCCCGATCAGCGACGACCCGGCGCCGAGCACCACGCGGTCCCCCACCACCGGGTGCCGACGGGCCCCCGGGCCGTGGTCGCCCCCGCGTCCGCCCAGGGTGACACCGTGGAACACGAGCACGTCGTCGCCGATGACCGCGGTCTCGCCGATGACGACACCCATGCCGTGGTCGATGAAGAACCGGCGGCCGATGCGCGCGCCGGGGTGGATCTCGATGCCGGTGACCGACCGTGCGACCTGCCCGAGCAGCCGGGCCGCGAACCGGGACCCGGGCAGCCCCTGTGCGTTCCAGAGACGGTGGGTCACCCGGTACGTCCAGATGGCGTGCAACCCGGAGTAGACGATCGCGTTCTCCAGGTCGCCCCGGGCTGCGGGGTCACCGCGGCGTGCTGCGGACAGGTCCTCCCGGACGGTCCGCAGCACGCCTCGTCGAAGAGGACGACTCACGCAGTGAGCCCCTCGAAGAGCACCGTCGACAGGTAGCGCTCTCCGGTGTCGCACACGATGGCGACGATCCGCTTGCCGGCGTTCTCGGGGCGTGCGGCGATCTCGAGCGCCGCGTGGATGATCGCGCCGGACGAGATGCCCGACAGGATGCCCTCCTGCGTCGCCAGGGCACGGGCCACCCGGAGCGCGTCGTCGAGCTCGACGTCGAACACCTCGTCGATGACGCTCTGGTCGAGGACCTCGGGCACGAAGTTCGCGCCGATGCCCTGGATCTTGTGCGGACCAGCCTTGCCCTCGGTGAGCAGGGGCGAGTCCTTCGGCTCCACGGCGACGATCTGCACGCCGGGCACGCGCTCCTTGAGCACCTGCCCGACACCGGTGATCGTGCCGCCGGTGCCGACACCCGCGACGAACACGTCGACGTGCTCCTCGGTGTCGCGGAGGATCTCCTCCGCCGTGGTCTTCCGGTGGATCTCGGCGTTCGCAGCCGTCTCGAACTGGTGGGCGAGGATCGCGCCGGGGGTCTCCGCGACGATCGACTCGGCCTTGGCGACCGCACCCTTCATGCCCTCGGGCCCGGGGGTCAGGACGATCTCGGCCCCGTACGCACGGATCACCGCACGGCGCTCGACGCTCATGGTCTCGGGCATCGTGATGACGACCCGGTACCCGCGAGCAGCGCCGACCAGTGCCAGGGCGATGCCGGTGTTGCCGGACGAGCCCTCGACGATGGTGCCGCCGGCCTGCAGCGCACCGGAGGCCTCGGCCGCGTCGATGATCGCGACGCCCAGACGGTCCTTGACGCTGGCGCCCGGGTTGTAGAACTCGAGCTTCGCGAGCACCTCGGCCCCGCCCGCCTTCGGCAGCCGGTTCAGCTTGACGAGCGGGGTGTTGCCGAACGCCTGGGAGATGTTCTCGTAGATGGTGCCGCTCATCCGGTCCGTCCTTCGCAGCTCAGGTCGCGCATCGCTCTTCCTGGAGGCGCGGTGTGCGCCCGATCCTAGCGACCGGACCCCAGGCGGTCCTGTCCGTGACGGCGCGTGCGCGCCCAGCAATCGGTCCACACGCTGTGGACCAATTGCCGCTTCCTCGGGCCACGCCTCCGCGCCCCACCGCGTCAGCGCACGAACGCCGTCCGGGCGAACCGCTCGTCGGTCGCCTCGAGCACCCGCAGCACGTTGCCGCCGGCCAGCGCACGCAGGTCCGACTCGCCCCAGCCGCGCCGGACGAGCTCCGCCGCGAGCACCGGGTACCGCGACACGTCCCGCAGGTCCGGCGGCAGCACCGGGGTGCCGTCGTAGTCACCGCCGAGGCCCAGGTGCGCGACACCGGCGACGTCACGCGCGTGCTCGACGTGGTCGGCGACGTCCGACACCGTGACCAGGGGTGGCTCGCCGGACATGCCCGACTCCTCCCAGTCCGCCCACGCCCGCGACACGAACTTCGGCACGAAGGTGATCATCACGATGCCGCCGTTGTCGGCCATCCGTGCGAGGACGTCGTCGGGCACGTTCCGCGGGTGGTCGTCGATCGCGACGGTCGACGAGTGGCTGAACACGACGGGCCGGGTCGCAACGTCGAGGGTGTCCCGCATGGTGGCCGGTGCGGTGTGGGACAGGTCGACGAGCATGCCGATCCGCTCCATCTCGGCGACGATCTGCCGCCCGCGGTCGGTCAGGCCGCCGTGCGCACGCGCCCCGGTCGCGGAGTCGGCCCAGGGGGTGTCGTCGTTGTGGGTGAGCGTCATGTAGCGGACGCCGAGCCGCGCGAGGGTCCGGAGGACCGCGAGGTCGTCACCGATCGAGTGCCCGCCCTCGGCGCCGAGCAGCGACGCGATCCGGCCGGAGCCGACGGCGGCACGGACCTCGGCGGCGGTGCGGGCGAGCGCGAGGTCGTCGGGGTAGCGCTCGATGATCCGGTGTGCGAGGTCGACCTGCTGCAGTGTCGTCGTCACGGGGTCCGGGTCGTCTGCGGGCACGAACACCGACCAGAACTGCCCGACGACGCCGCCGGCACGGAGCTTCGGGATGTCGGTGTGCAGCGAGTCGGTCTCGGTGTCGATGCCCTCGACGCCGGAGTCGTGACTGTCACGGCGCTCCCACGGTAGGTCGTTGTGGCCGTCGATGACCGGGAACGGGAGCGCGTCGAACGTCATCCCCCGACGCTACCGCCCGCGCCGTCGTGGCTAGGCTCGAACCGTGCAACCGGTCACCCTCCGCACCGAGCGACTCGTGCTCACGGCCCCCGAGCTCGGCGACGCCGACGATGTGGTGGCCTACGCCAACGACCCGGACGTGATCGCGTACACCCCGGTGCCGGTGCCGTACGGACATGCTGAGGCACGGTACTGGATCACGGACGTCGTCGCGGCCGGCTGGGCGGCGGACAGCCGGTACGAGTTCGGGATCCGGCGCGCGGACGACCTCCGGCTGCTCGGCACGGTCGGCCTGTTCGCCTTCGCCGACGGGGCCGCCGAGATTGGCTACGCCATGCACCCGGATGGTCGCGGCTCCGGCATCCTGACCGAGGCCGCCGAGCGCGTGCTGCACTGGGCCTTCGCCGGAGCGCCCGAGGGACTCGGTCTCCTCCGGGTCCAGTGGCGCGCGATCGCCACGAACACCGCGTCGGCCGCGGTCGCCCAACGGCTCGGTCTGCGGTTCGAAGGACGTACCCGGTCGAGTGTTCTGCACCACGGCAGCCGGCACGACCAGCTGCTCGCCGCCGCGCTGCACGACGACGATCGGTCCGCCCCGACGGTCTGGCCGGCGTCGTGACCGTCTCGTTCCGGGTCGTGACGGACCTGCCGGTTCCGCCGGAGCGCGCCTTCGCGCTGTCGCTCGACATCGGCGCGCACGAGCGCTCGATGGCCGCGACCGACGAACGCGCCGTCGCCGGCACGACGACGGGCACGATCGGCCTGGGCGAGACCGTCACCTGGCGCGCGCGGCACTTCGGGATCGTCTGGCGGATGACGAGCGGGATCACCGCCCTGGAGGCGCCGCACCGGTTCGTCGACGAACAGGTGCGTGGGCCGTTCGCCCGGTTCCACCACGAGCACCGCTTCGAGCCGTCGGCCGGCGGCACGCGCATGGTCGACACCATCACGTTCCGCGCGCCGCTCGGCCCGCTGGGCCGCCTGGCCGAGGTGCTCGCCCTGGCCCGGTACATGCCGCGGCTCATCGCCGACCGCAACGCCTCGCTCGCCGCCGAACTGCGTGCCGAGCAGCGCGCCGGATCCGACGGCGATCAGGGCGCAGCGAGCTCCCCCAGCGCGTCGTAGGCGGCGGCGACGGCGTCGACCCGCACCCGGCCACCGGGGCCGGAGGCGTCGTAGACGTCGTTCGTGATCGCGGCGACGACGGCGAACAGCGCGGCCATCGAGTCGAACGCCGACGGCGAATCGACCGGGCACAGGATCGCGGTGGCCGCGGGGGCGGCGATGACCGCGGCCGTCGGGTCGCCGAGGACGATGACGTCGGCCCCGGAGTCGACGCAGTGCCGGACGATCCGCTCGACCCCGGCGGTGTGCCGACGCACGGTCACCAGGACCACGAGGTCGTGCCGATCGAGGTCGGCGACCTCTTCCCCGAGCCGCTGCCCGGGCGACGGACCGACCCGGACGTCGGACCGCACCTGCGCCAGCTGGGACCGCAGTTGCAGCGCGATCGGGTAGGCGCCGCGCTCACCGAGGACGAGCACGCGGCGGGCGCGGACGATCCGACGGGCCAGCCGCGGGCGGTCCGCTCGGCCGAGCGACGCGAAGGCCGCGTCGAGGTTGCGCGCCTCGACCGCGCGCTGGTCGACGTGGGCGGCGTCCTCGGCGACCCACGGCAGGCCCGAGCCCCGTGCGGACATCAGGTTCTGCCGGACCTCGGCGGCGTCCTGGAACCCCAGCGACCGGACGAGTCGCGAGACGGTGGCCTTCGAGGTGCCTGACTCGGCCGCGAGTTCGGCGGAGGTGCCGACGAGCAGGAGTTCGGGGTCGTGGCGGACCATGGCGGCGACGCGTCGTTCGGCGGGCGAGAGCTGTTCCCAGACGGAGTCGATCCGGGCGCGGACGTCGGGGCCGGCGGTGCTCATGCGCGGGCCACCCGGTCGACGGCGACGGCCAGGGCGTCGAGGCCGAGGGCGATGTCCGGCGTCGACACGAACTCGTCCGGGTGGTGGCTGATGCCGTCGGGGTTCCGGAGGAACAGCATCGCCACGTCGGTCACGAGCCCGAGCGACATCGCGTCGTGGCCGGCTCGTGAGAACAGCTCCATGGGCGCGGTCTCGCCCGTCGACGTGATCCCGGCGCGGACGGCGTCCATCAGCCGGGGCGAGCAGAACACCGCGGGCGCACGGTGCACCTCGGTCGGGGTGACGCTCACCCCGCGTCGTTCTCCGATGAGCGTGAAGGCCTTGGTGAGTTCGTCCCAGACCTCGTCGCGCTCGTCGTCGAACTCGCCGCGCAGGTCGACCGAGAACCGTGCGAGCCCGGGGACGACGTTGACGGCTCCGGGTTCGACGGTCATCGTGCCGACGGTGCCGACCTGGTGCGAGGCCCGGCAGATGCGTTCCACCGCGAGCGCAGCCTCGGCGGCGGCGAGCAGGGCGTCGTGCCGGCGCTCGTAGGGGGTGCCACCGGCGTGCCGGGCCTCTCCCACGGCCTCGACCGAGAACCGGCGGGCACTCGCGATGCTCGTGACGACCCCGAGGGCCTGCCCGGCCTGTTCGAGGTGCGGCCCCTGCTCGATGTGCGCCTCGAGGTAGCCGACCACCGAGGCCGGGTCGACCGCGGCGTCGCCGACGCGCTCCGGGTCGAGGCCGAAGTCGGTGAAGGCCTGCCGGAGCGTGACACCGTCACCGTCGGCCAGGTCCCACCAGGCGTCGTCCCAGACGCCGGCCACCGCGGACGAACCGAGCAGGGCCTTGCCGAAGCGCGTGCCCTCTTCGTCGGAGAACGCGATGACCTCGAGCGCGACGGGCAGCGGACCGTCGGCGGTGAGCCGGGCGGCGGTGCGGATGGCCATGAGCACCCCGACGACGCCGTCGTACCGGCCGGCGTCCACCACGGTGTCCAGGTGCGAGCCGAGCAGCAGCACGGGCGCGTCGGGCGTCGCGCCCGCGGCCCGGCCGTGCAGGTTGCCGGCGGCGTCCTGCCAGGTGGACAGTCCGGCGTCCTGCATCCAGCCCGCAACGAGGGCGTTCGCCCGGGCGTGCTCCGGTGACAGGTAGACGCGGGTGATGCGGCCCGGTTCGGCGCTGAGGGCGGCGAGCTCGTCGCACCAGCGGGCGACGAGTTCGGCGTCGGCGGTGCCCACGGCGGTGGCGTTCAGGACGGGCACGGCGCTCACGCGAGCACCTCGGCCCCGGCGGGAGCGACCGCTGCGGGGTCGTCACGGAAGACGTCGAGTGCGGCATCGACACCGCCGCCGTGCGGGACCGCGTGCCCGGCCCGACGCAGGGTGTGCTCGAGCGCGGCCAGGGTCGTGACCACGGTGTCCTTCCGGGCGTTGTAGCCCATCGTGCCGATGCGCCAGACCCGACCGTGCAGCGGCCCGAACGAGGTGCCGATCTCGATCCCGTGGTCGTCGAGCATCGCGCCGCGCACCTGGTCGCCGACGACGTCGGAGGGGATCTCGACGGCGACGACGTTGTGCATCTTGTGGGCGACGTCACCGAAGACCCGGAGTCCGAGGGCCTGCACCCCGGCGAGCATCGCCCGCCCGGCGGTCTCGTGGCGGGCGACGACGGCGTCGCGGCCTTCCTCGAGCAGGATGCGGGCGCACTCGTGGGCGGCGTAGAGCATCGAAGCGGCCTCGGTGTGGTGGTTCAGGCGGCGGGGGCCCCAGTAGTCGAGGATCATTGCGAGGTCGAGGTAGTTCGACCGGATCGGTTCGTCGGCGACGTCGTCACCGGGTTCGCGGATGCCGGCCTCGACGCTCCGTCGCTCGTCGAGCACGGCCACGGCCCCCGGCGACAGCGTGACGGGTGCGCTGCCGGACGGGCCGCCGAGGCACTTCTGCAGCCCGGCGCTGACGGCGTCGATCCCCCAGGCGTCGACCTCGAGCGGGTTGCCGCCGACCGTCGCGGTGGCGTCGGTGTAGAGCAGGACGCCGTACCGCTCGCAGATCGCACCGAGTTCGTCGAGCGGCTGGTTCATCGTGGTCGAGGTGTCGCCCTGCACGACCGCCAGCACCTTCGGACGGACGCGGGCGATCGCCGACTCGATGGCGGACGGCGTGAAGACCTGGCCCCAGTCGGTCTCGATGGTGTGGACCTCGGCACCCGCACGGCCGGCGATCTCGGCGAGCAGGTGCCCGAACCGGCCGAACACCGGCACGAGCACGCGGTCACCCGGGGCGAGCAGCGACACCAGCACCGCTTCGATCCCCGCGCGCGAGGTGCCGTCCACGAGCAGCGTCGCGTCGTTGCGGGTGCCGAACACGCGGCGGTAGAGCGCCTGCGTCTCGTTCATCGTCGAGGTCATCCACGGGTCGTACTGGCCGACGAGCGGCGTCGACAGCGCACGGAGCACGCGCGGGTCGGCGTCGATCGGACCGGGCCCCATGAGGAGACGGGCGGGTGGGTTCACTGGGAGCATGCTGGTTCCTTCCGTTCCTGATCCGACGATACCGGAACGATCGTTACAGGGGTGTTTCCGCCGCGACCACGGGCCGTCCGGCCAGCTGCCCCTCGACGCCGACCACACCGCCGTCCGCCGTGGCGATGCGACGGCCACGGAGCCAGGTCTCGGTGACGCTGCCGCGCACGCGGAGCCCGTCGAACGCGGACACCGGGTTGCGGTGCTCGAGCCCGGCGACGTCGACGACGGACTCGGCGGACGGGTCGAACACGGCGAAGTGCGCCAGGGCACCGGGAGCGATCACCCCGCGGTCGCGCAGCCCGACCAGGGCGGCCGGACCGGTCGTGAACAGCGGCAGCAGCGCCTCGAGCGGGATCCCGCGACGCTGGGCCTCGGTCCACACCGCCCGGAACCCGACCTGCAGGCCGGCGACCCCGCCCCAGGCCAAGCCCCAGTCGTCGGTCTTCAGGTCGGCGGTGGAGGGCGAGTGGTCCGACACGACGAGGTCGATCGTGCCGTCGAGCACGCCCGCCCACAGCGCGTCGCGGTTGGCGTCGTCGCGGATCGGTGGGCAGCACTTGTAGGCGGTCGCGCCGTCCGGGATCGTGCCCGCCTCGAACGACAGGTAGTGCGGACAGGTCTCGACCGTGATCCGGACGCCGTCGTCCTTCGCGGCACGGAGCATCGGCAGCGCACCCGCGTCGGACAGGTGCAGCACGTGCACCCGCGCACCGGTCGCCCGCGCGCCGTCGATGACCTGCGCGATCGCGGACCGTTCGGCGGCGACGGGCCGGGTGGCCAGGAAGTCGGCGTACCGGCCACCGAGCGCCCGGTGCGGCACGAGGTGCTCCGGGTCTTCGGCGTGCACGATCAGCAGGGCGTCGATCCGGGCGACCTCGGCGATCGCGGCTCGGAGCTGCCCGGGGTCGAGGTGCGGGAACTCGTCGACACCGCTCGGTGCCGTGAAGCACTTGAACCCGAAGACGCCGGCGTCGTGCAGGGCGTCGAGCGAGCCGAGACTCGCGGGGACCGCGCCGCCCCAGAACCCGACGTCGACCGCCACCCGGCCCTCGGCACTCGCACGCTTGACGGCGAGCGCCTCGACCGTGGTCGTCGCGGGGATCGAGTTGAGCGGCATGTCCACGATCGTGGTGACCCCACCCATCGCGGCGGCCCGGGTCGCGGACGCGAAGCCCTCCCACTCGGTGCGGCCGGGCTCGTTGACATGCACGTGGGTGTCGACGAGTCCGGGGAGCAGCACCTGCCCGTCCGGCACGGTGTGGTCCTGCACGGCGTCGACGACCGCGTCGACGGGGAGGACGCCGGTGATGCGGCCGTCGTGGACGACGACCGCGGCCGGGCGGAAGGCGCCGTCGGCCCAGGCTCGCTGCGCGCGGACGACCAGGTCCGCCGTGTCGCCCGCCGCAAGGCCCGTCATGCGCCCGCCCCGGCCGTCGCGACCTGTGCCGGGTAGCGTTCGAAGCCCGCCAGCAGCCCCGACATCGCCTTCACCGGCGGCAGGGCGTACTCGCCGCGCTTGCCCGTGGACAACCCGAGCCGGACGAGCGACTCCGCCAGGACCGTGGCCGCCGCGACACCGTCGACGACCGGTGCCCCGATCGCCAGCGAGACCTCGGCGCAGAAGTCGGCCATGCCCGCGCACCCGAGCACGACGGCGTCGGCTCCACCGTCGATGACCGCTCGGCACTCCTCGATCACGAGCGCACGGGCACCGGACTCGGGGTCGTCGAGCTCGAGCACCGGGACCTCGCACGCCCGGATCTCCGTGACGAGCGGGGCGAAGCCGTAGCGCTGGGCGAGCTCGTGGGCGCGTCCGGTCGTCCGCGCCAGGGTGGTGACGACACCGAACCGGCGGCCGAGCATCGCGGCGGCGTGGAACCCGGCCTCGGCGATCCCGATCACCGGCACCGTCGCGAGCTCCCGCGCGGCGTCGAGCCCCGGGTCCCCGAAGCAGGCCACGACGAAGGCGTCCACCCCGTCCTGCTCGCCGCGGGCGATCTGCTCGAGCAACCCGGGCACGGCCAGGGCCTCTTCGTAGTGGCTCTCGATCGAGGCCGGCCCCATCGTGGGCTCGACCGGTTCGATCAGCGTGCCGGGAGCGGCGACCGCACGGGCGGCGACGCCGATCGCCCGCGTCATCGACGCGGTGGTGTTGGGGTTGACGACGCGGATGCGCATCGGGGTCCTTCCGGTGGAGCGAGTGGAGCCGTGGAACGGGTGACTCCGGGTGGTGACCATCGTGGCGGGGGCGAGGCGGGCCTCCCGGCCGTGTCTCGGATCCGTGGACGACCGAGCGCCGCGACCCGCCCTGTGGAGGACGGGCCGCGTCGCCGGCGGTCAGGCGCGACCGACTGCCGCGCCGTCGTCGACCGTCGGGTCGTCCGCGTCGAGCACGGGCATGCTCGGCCGGGCACGCTCGAGCGCCCAGAAGACGACCAGGCCCAGGCCGCACCCGATGAACCAGCTGTAGCTCGCCAGCCACGGCAGCACGCCGAGCGCCGGGGGCAGGACCGCGCTCGCGACCGAGACCGCGCCGGTGACCACGAGGGTCCAGATGGCGTTCGGGTTGAACCCGCCGCGGTACCAGTACCGGGCGGTGCGGCTCGTGGAGTACATGTCGTCGATCGCGATGCGCTGCTTGCCGACGATGTAGTAGCCCGCGATGAGGATGCCGAACAGCGGGCCGATCAGCGCACCGAGCACCCCGAGCGTGTACAGGATCGCCTGGTCGTTGCCGTACCAGTTCCACGGGGTGAGGAGCACCGAGCCGACCGCGGCGATCATGCCACCGGCCCGCCACGAGATCTTCCGGGGTGCCACGTTCGAGAAGTCGAACGCGGGGCTGATGAAGTTCGCCACGATGTTGATGCCGACGGTCGCGGTGACGAACGTCAGGCCGCCGAGCAGGATCGCGAACGGGGCACCGATGGCCTGCACGGTCTCGATCGGGTCGGTGATGAGCTTGCCGAACACCGGCACCGTCGCACTCGCGCAGAGCACCGTCAGGACCGAGAAGAACAGGAAGTTGATCGGCAGCCCCCAGAAGTTGCCGCGCTTGACCGCACGGAACGACCGGCCGTAGCGCGAGAAGTCCCCGAAGTTCAGCATCGGGCCCGAGAAGTAGCTGACCACCAGGGCGACCGCAGACAGCATCACCGGGACCGACGCCCCGAAGGACAGCGGCTCGCCGACCGACAGGGTGAACGAGATGTTGCCGATGCCCGCCTGGCTGACCAGGTAGACCGCGAGCGCGATCATCACCACGTAGACCGCCGGTCCGGCCCAGTCGATGAACCGCTTGATGGCCTCCATGCCCATCCAGAACAGCGCGCCCTGCGCCACCCAGAGGATCGCGTACGAGATCCACCCCAGGGCCGACAGCCCGAGGAACGAGTGGTCGAGCAGCCCCGCGGACGCCGGGATGAACTTGAGGAAGATGATGTTCAGCGACTGGGCGGCGAGGAAGGTCTGCACGCCGTACCAGGCCATCGCGATGAGGCCGCGGATGATGGCGGGGACGTTCGCGCCGAGCACCCCGAACACCGCGCGGTTGATCACCGGGTACGGGACACCGGTGCGCTGCGACGGCTTGGCGACCAGGTTGGCGAAGACCTGCACGATGAGGATGCCGACCACCAGGGCGATGAGCACCTGCCAGCTCGCGATGCCGAGGGCGAAGAGCGACCCGGCGGTGACGTAGCCGCCGACCGAGTGCACGTCGGACATCCAGAACGCGAAGAAGTTGTAGCTCGTCCAGCGCTGCTCGCGCAGCGGGGCGAGGTCCTCGTTCGTGAGCGCCGGGTCGTACCCGGGCTTGACGACACCGGCACCCGCTGGGGCGGGAGCGGCGGTCGTGGTGGGGGCGTGGGGCGCGGCGACTGGTGTCGCGATGTCGGTAGCCATGGCGTCCTCCGAGGGAGTGGGAAGCGGGGCGGTGCGTGCTTGAGCACGAAGCTACGGAGCGACTTCGCCCCCGCCGTTTCCCTCGTGTAACGGTCGTGTGTCCCGCACCCCGTCCTGGAACGACCGTTCCGGAACGGCCGCCGAGACCGGCGCCGACCGCGCCCGGAGCCGCGCTGCGGCTTGCCGCATCGATGGGCACCGACCCCGCACGGACGCCGCCCCGACCCGAGGGGCGGTGACCGCCGGTGGTACGAATCGACCATGAGCAGGGGAATCAGGATCGACCACGTGGGCGTCACGGTGCCGGACATCGACGCAGCCACGCAGTTCTTCGAGGCGGCGTTCGACGCCGTCGTCCTGTACGACATGCGACGTCGTGACGAGACGCCGAACAGCAGTTCCGAGGCGCACGGCTACCTCGGCATCCCGAGCACCATGGCGCAGGGGCCCATGCGGATGCTCGCGCTGCCGGAGGGGCCGGGGCTCGAGCTGTTCGAGTACCTGGGGCCCGAGCAGCGGAACGCCGCACACCCGTCCGACCTGGGGTGGCAGCACCTGGCGATGTACGCCGACGACCTGGACGAGACGCTCGCCCGGGTCGAGGCGGCCGGCGGTACCCGGAACTCCGACCCGCGCGACCTGCGTGGTGACGAGGCGGGGGCCGGCAACCGGTTCGTGTACACCCGCACGCCGTGGGGGTCGACGCTCGAGCTCGTCAGTTACCCGACGCCGCAGCCGTACCTGGTGTACGCGCCGCGGCCGAAGTGGGCCCCGTGGCCGATGCCGGACGACGTCTACCCGGTGCCGGCACCCGCCGTGCACTGACGACCGACCGACCGAAGAACCAGCCAACCGACCACCACACCGACCGACGGACCGCGCCTCAGTGCCGGGGCACCTGCCCCGTCCGCCGCACGGCCCGTTCGAGCAGTTCGACGTCGATCCCGACGTGCTGCCGGGCGATCACGCCAGCCTCGGGCGCCCGCCCCGAACACACCGCGTCCACCAGCGACTCGTGCTCGTGGAGCGCGCGGGTCTCCATCTCCGCCATGCCCTCGGCCGTGCCCCACAGGTGCGCCGGAGCGGCGATGGAGATCTGCGACTCCAACCCGGCGAGCGCCGTCCGCAGGGCGTCGTTCCGCGCGGCGTCGATGATCGTCCGGTGCAGCACGGCGTCGGCCTGCTGCTTCTCGAGACCCGAGGTGGCGTCGCGGAACACCTCGAGCCGTGCACGGATCAGAGCGGCGTCCTCCGGGGTCACCCGTTCCGCGGCGGCCGTCGCGAGCGCCCCGTGCAGCAGCGCGATGGCGTCGGCGGTGTCCTGGATCGCCTCCCACCTGGCGAGCAGCACCCGCCCGACGGCGTCCGATGAGCTGTCCGGCCACTCGGTGCGGACGAACGTGCCACCGCCCCGGCCTCGACGGGTCTCGAGCAGCCCCCGTTCGACGAGCCGGGCGATCGCGCCCCGCACGGTGACCCGGGCGACGCCGAGCAGGCCGGCGAGTTCGCGTTCCGGCGGCAGGTTCGCGCCGGGCAGGTACTCGCCCACGGCGACGGCGGTCACGAGGCGGTCCTCGACCTCGTCGACGCGCGTCTCGGTCGCACGATCGGACACACGGACCCCCTTCGCGGTGTTACGACCACGTTAAGGCAGCAGAAAAGGTATTGCGTGGGACCTTTTTCCGCTCCATGCTGACCCCCATGTCCAGCATCACCGAATCCACGATGCCGTTCCGCGACGGCGAGACCTGGTACCGGGTCACCACGCCCGACACCCCGGTCGCCGGCGCGCTGCCCCTCGTCGTCCTGCACGGCGGGCCCGGCATGGCCCACGACTACCTCCGGAACCTCGCGGCCCTGGCCGACGAGACCGGCCGGACCGTCGTCCACCACGACCAGTTCGGCTGCGGCCGGAGCAGCCACCGCCCGGACGCACCGGTCGACACCTGGCAGCCGCAGCTGTTCGTCGACGAGTACGCCACCCTCATCGAGCACCTCGGGCTCGGCGACCACCACGTGCTCGGGCAGTCGTGGGGCGGCATGCTCGGCGCCGAGATCGCCGTGCGGCAGCCCGCGGGGCTCCGGTCGCTGGCGATCTGCAACTCCCCCGCGTCGATGCAGCTCTGGGTCGACGGCGCCGCCGAGCTCCGCGCGCAGCTGCCCGCCGACGTGCAGGACGCCCTGACCCGGCACGAGACGGCCGGCACCGTCGACGACCCCGAGTACCTCGCGGCGACGCAGGTCTTCTACGAGCGACACGTCTGCCGCGTGGTCCCGAGCCATCCGGACTTCGTCGACTCCGAGGAACAGATGGAGCGCGAGCCGACGGTCTACCACACGATGAACGGCCCGAACGAGTTCCACGTCATCGGCACGATGCGCGACTGGACCATCGTCGACCGGCTCGACCGCATCGCCGTGCCGACGCTCGTCGTCGCCGGCGAGCACGACGAGGCCACCCCCGCCACGTGGGCCCCGTTCGTCGAGCGGATCGCCGACGTCCGGCAGCACGTCTTCCCCGGCGCGAGCCACTGCTCGCACCTGGAGCAGCCGGCGGAGTTCCGCCGGGTCGTCGCGACCTTCCTGACCGCGCACGACGACGCCTGACCAGGCCACCACCTTCTCGGGAGGCGCGGGACGGGCCCGCCCCGCGCCTCCCGAGAAGGAAGTCCCCACCCACAACGGCCGCACCCGCCTTCCCGACGACACCACCCGCTCCCCTTCCCCAGCACCGCCCCCCCCCCCCCCCCTGCACCCGTCCCTCCACCCGAAACGGAACCCGACATGTCGCAGCAGCACAGTGAGCTCTCCGCACAGCAGCAGCTCGAGGCCTACGGCTACAAGCAGGAGCTCAAGCGCTCCGTCTCCACCACCGACCTGCTCATCTACGGCCTGGTCTTCATGGTCCCGATCGCCCCGTGGGCGATCTTCGGGACCGTCTACAACGCCTCCAGCGGCATGGTGCCGCTGGTGTACCTCGTCGGCCTCGTCGCGATGATCTTCACCGCCCTGGCCTACGCGCAGATGGCGAAGTCGATCCCCCTCGCCGGCAGCGTGTTCTCGTACGTCGGCCGCGGCATCCACCCCACCGCCGGGTTCTTCGCCGGCTGGGCGATCCTGCTCGACTACCTGCTCGTCCCGACGCTGCTCTACGTGTTCGCCGCCGAGAGCATGGTCGGCATCTTCCCGGGCACGCCCCGCTGGCTGTGGGCGCTCGTGTTCGTCGCGATCAACACCGTCATCAACCTGGCCGGGGTGTCCTCGCTCAAGCTCGCGAACCGCATCTTCCTGCTCATCGAGCTCGTCTTCGTCGCGATCTTCGTCGTCATCGCGATCGTCGCGCTGACCGGTGGCACGATCCCCGACGCGTCGTTCGGTACCGAGCAGATCTGGGACCCCGCCAAGGTGTCGGCGCCGCTCATCGCCTCGGCCCTGTCGATCGCGGTGCTGAGCTTCCTGGGCTTCGACGGCATCTCGACGCTGTCGGAGGAGTCCACCGGCCGTCGTGGCGGAGCGGGCACAGCGATGATCCTGGCGCTCGTCATCGTGGCGTTCCTGTTCATCCTGCAGACCTGGCTCGCGTCCGCCCTGGCCGCGGGGCGGGACTCGTTCTCGGACAGCGAGGCCGGCAACGCCTTCTTCACCATCGTCGAGCAGGCCTCCTCGAGCGGCTGGGCGACCGCATTCTTCGCCGTCAACGTGCTCGCCGTCGGCATCGCGAACGCCATGGCCGCACAGGCCGCGACGAGCCGCCTGCTCTTCTCGATGAGCCGCGACCGTCAGCTGCCCGCGTTCCTGCACAAGCTCAACGGGCGCCAGGTGCCGCAGAACGCGATCTTCGTCGTCTCGGTGCTCTCCGCGATCCTGGTGCTGTTCTTCGTCGGGCAGATCGACACGATCTCGTCGCTCGTGAACTTCGGCGCGCTGTTCGGCTTCATGCTCCTGCACGTGTCCGTCTTCGTGCACCACGTCGTCAGGGGGAAGTCGCGCAACTGGCTGCTGCACCTGGTCGTGCCGCTGATCGGGTTCCTGATCATCGGGTACGTCCTGCTCAACGCCGCGGTCGAGGCTAAGGTCGGCGGGATCATCTGGCTGATCGTCGGCGCGGCCGTGTTCCTGTACTACCGACGCACCGGCCGTTCCACCGAGGTCGGCTCCGAAGCAGAACCGACGACGGAGGACGCACGATGACCGCGGACCACTTCCTGCCGAACACCCTCGGCCGCCCCGGGTTCTCGGCAGACCGGGAGCCCGTGCTGCGGGTCCGCCCCGGCACCGGCGAGACCATCGGCTTCGAGACCACCGACGCCGTCTACGCCGAACTCGACCAGCACCACGACATGGCGCAGCTGCAGGCACCGATCAACCCGGTGACCGGCCCGGTGTTCGTCGAGGGGGCGGAACCCGGCGACACCCTCGTGGTGACCATCCACGCCATCGAGCTGACCACGCACGGCTGGTCGGTGTCGCTGCCCGGCTCCGGGGCCCTGCAGCACGTGATGGGCGACCGGGTCTTCGCCCGCCGCTGCCCGATCTCGGACGGCTCGGTGCAGGTGACCGACCGGCACCGGTTCCCCGTCCGGCCGATGATCGGGTGCATCGGGACGGCCCCGGCCGAGGGCGAGAACTCGACGATCATGCCGGCCTACCCGGAGGGCGGCAACATGGACGTCACCGAGGCCCGCCCCGGCTCGACGGTGTCCCTGCCCGTCCGGGTCCCCGGTGCGCTGCTGTCGATCGGCGACATCCACGCACTCATGGCCGAGGGCGAGTCGTCGTTCGTCGCCATCGAGGCCCAGGGCACCGCGATCGTCTCCGTCGACCTGGTGAAGGGCGGTCCGGTGCTCCGCGCGCCCCGCATCGAGACCGCCGACGACTGGCTGTTCGTCGGCCTCGGCGACCCCGTGCAGGAGAGCGTCCGGCGCGGGTACGAGGACGCCTTCGCGTTCCTCGTCGACGAGCACGGCTGGACCGCCGAGGACGCCTACGCGGTGCTCAGCGCGGTCGGCGACTCGAAGCTCGGTGGGCCGACCGGCTCCACCACCCCGGACCCGTTGCACCCCTTCGCCGCCGTCGGCGCGGTCACCCTGCACCGGGTGCCGAAGTCGGTGCTGTGAGGGTTCGCTGACGCGGGTTCCCGGTACGGCAGGCGTGCCGAGAACCTGCACAGGCATGTGCACGATGATGGGCGCATGCACGACACCATCCGCTACGTCGCGATCGGCGACAGCTTCTCGGAGGGCATCGGCGACGCCGGACCCGCTCCGTTCCCCGGCTGGACCGGACGACTCGCGAGCGCGATGGCGGGAGCCTCGGACGCCCACGTCTCGTACGCGAACCTCGCCGTCCGCGGCCGACTGCTCGCCGGGGTCCTCGACGGCCAGCTCGGGGCCGCACTCGCGCTCGACCCGGCGCCAACCCTGATCACCTTCTGCGCCGGCGGGAACGACCTGCTGCGCCCGCGCTTCGACGTGGACGCGCTGATCGGGCTCGTGGAGGCCGCAGCCGACCGCGTCGAGGCCAGCGGGGCCCGCCTGGCGCTCCTCAGCCCGGCCGACCCGAGCGCCCGCCTGCCCCTCGGCTCTCTGATCAACCGCCGCGGTGATGCCTGGGCCGAAGCGCTCGGCACGCTCGCCCGACGTCGTGGTCTGCCGTTCGTCGACGTCTCGCGCGACCCGCACCTCGGCCGCGCGGAGTTCTGGTCGGACGACCGGCTCCACATGAACGCCACCGGGCACCAGCGCGTCGCGGACCTGGCGCTGCACGCGGTCCTCGACGGCCCCGCGCCGGTCGAGCCCGCGGACGCCGGTGCCGCCCGGGCCCGCCTGGGCGAGGAACTCCGCTACTACCGCGAGTACGTCCTGCCGTGGGTACAGCGCCGGATCACCCGCACGTCGTCGGGCGACGGGCGCTCGGCGACCTACCCGACGTGGACGCCGGTGCGCGGTCGGGACGCGTAGCCCGCGTCAGCCCGCGAAGCCAGCGTCGGCCCGGGGAGCCAGCGTCGGCCGGGTCAGCCCGCGACGTACACGCGGGTGGTGACCCCGCTCAGCGCGTGCGCGAACTCGTCGCCCGTCGCCACGAAGCCGCCCGCCTCGTACAGCCGCACCGCCCGGTCGTTGTCGCCGAGCACGTGCAGCACCACGCGGGGGTGTCCGGCAGCCCGGGCGTCGTGCACCGCCTCGGACAGCAGCGACCGTCCGACCCCGCGGGCCTGCACCCCGGGGCGCACCGCGAGCAACGACAGGTAGGCGGCGTCCGCCGGGTCCGTCGACCGCCCGGTCCCGGGTGCCGTCACGAGCACGAAGCCGTCGACCGCACCGTCCGGGCCGGGGGCCACCAGCCAGGCGACGTGCTGCGCCGCGAACTTCTGCCGCGCGCGCTCCCGCACCGCCGGGTCCTCGGCGGCACCGTCGCGGGCAGCCACGGCCGCGGCCCACAGGTCGATGCAGGTGTCGGTCTCGTCCGGGGTCGCAGGACGCACGACCACGGACGACTCGATCATCCGATCAGCCTACGACCGCCCGGCTCCCGATCCTGAACGACGCCCCTCGGTGCTCGTCGGGCAGCCGGTCCCCGCGGCCGTGCAGCTTCTGGCGGAGCGACCCCGACCCGTACTCCTGCGGGTAAGCCCCACGGGCACGGAGCTCCGGGATCACGAACTCGATGACGTCCTCCCACGTGCCCGGGGTCACCGCGTACGCCAGGTTGAAGCCGTCGACGTCGGTGAGCTCCTGGATCTCCTGCAGCCGGTCGGCGATGGTCGCTCCCCCGCCGACCGCCACCGGGCCGAGTCCACCGATCGCCGTCTGCCGCGCCAGGTCGCGGATCGTCCACTTCGATCCGTCCTCCCCCGTCGCCGCCGCGATGTTCGCCGCCGCCGACTGGATCGCGTTCGACTCGACGTCACCGAGGGGCTGGTCCGGGTCCCACTGCGACAGGTCGACGCCCATCCAGCCGGAGTTGAGCACCAGCGCACCGAGCTCCGACGCGTACGACAGGTAGTCCTCGTACTTCGCCTGGGCCAGCTCGTCGGTGGCGTCCGTGATCACGGTGAGCAGCGTGTAGACGCGGGCGGCGTACCGGTCGCGACCAGCTGCCTCCAGGGCGTCCCGGACCTTCGCGACGGTCGACGCGAGCTGCTCGAGCGTCGGTGCGCCCACGAAGACCGCTTCCGCGTTCTCCGCGGCGAAGCGGATGCCGCGCGGTGACGCGCCCGCCTGGTAGATGACGGGCGTGCGCTGCACGGACGGCTCCGACAGGTGGATGCCGGGCACGTCGAAGTGCGTGCCGTGGTGCTCGATCGGGTGCACCTTCGCCGGGTCCGTGAAGACGCCGGCTTCGCGGTCGGCGACGACGGCGTCGTCCTCCCACGAGCCCTCCCACAGCTTGTAGAGGACCTCGAGGTACTCGTCCGCCACGTCGTACCGGTCGTCGTGCGACAGCTGGTCGGTCTGGCCCATGTTCCGTGCGGCACTCGGCAGGTACCCGGTGACGACGTTCCAGCCGACCCGGCCCTTGGTCAGGTGGTCGAGCGTCGACATGCGTCGGGCGAACGGGTACGGGTGCTCGTACGCGGTGCCGGCCGTGATGCCGAAGCCGAGGTGCTCGGTCACCGACGCCATCGCCGACACGAGCAGGATCGGGTCGTTCACCGGCACCTGCGACCCGGTGCGGAGCGCGGCCTCGTTCGAGCCGCCGTACACGTCGTAGGTGCCCAGGACGTCGGCGATGAAGATGCCGTCGAAGGCCCCGCGCTCGAGCGTCTTCGCCAGGTCGGTCCAGTAGGTCAGGTCGCGGTAGTCCCGCGACCGGTCGCGGGGGTGCCGCCACAGTCCGGAGGACTGGTGCGCGACGCAGTTCATGTCGAACGCGTTGAAGCGGATCTGCCGGTGCTCGCTGCTGGTGGTCACGGGTCGAGACGCTACGTCGGACACCTCGGACCGTCACGGATCGTGACGAAGCGTGACGGTCGGCTCCGGCAACGGCCTGGAGGCACGACCCGCGCCGCCCCGCCGCCCACGACGGACGCGGGGCCGGCTCCAGAGCTCAGGCGCGGTCGTGGAGCGTGACGTGGTAGCCGTCCGGGTCGGCGAACGTGAACGTCCGACCGAAGGGGCCGTCGATCGGCGCCGAGACGATCCGGTGCCCGTCGGTGACGAGCGCGTCGTGGATCGCCTGCACGTCCGTCGCGTGCAGCCAGATCGCGGCGCCGATGCCGGGCTGCGCCACCGCGTCGAGGTCCGTGCCGGGCACCAGGTCGCGCAGGGCGAAGGCGATCGGCGTGGTCTCGAACACGACGGCGTGCGGCGGGCCGGCCTGGGAGCGGACGAGGCCGAGGTACCGCTCGTAGAACGCCTGCGAGGCATCGAGGTCGCGGGTCTGCAGGGAGATGAAGTCGGGGCCGGTGACGGGCATGTGGTGCTCCTCGGGTTCGTGTCAGTCTTCTGACACAGGACAAGCTATGTCAGACTACTGACATGAGTCAAGACGACACCGGCATCGACCTCGAGACGTCGATCGGCTACCTGCTCAAGGAGACCGCGAGCGCTCTCCGCGCGTCGATGGAGGCCGTACTGCGCCCACTCGGCATGACGGTGACGCACTACTCCTGCCTCGAACTGCTCGCACAGCGCCCCGGCCTGTCGAACTCCGAACTCGCGCGGGGCACCTTCGTCACCCGGCAGTCGATGAACGTGTTGCTGCAGGCCCTGGAGCGGGACGGCTTCGTCACCCGTGCCACGGAACCGCCGGTCGGCAAGGCGCTCCCCACGCAGCTCACCGACAGCGGGCGTCGGAGCCTGGCGCAGGCGAGCGCGGCGATCCGCGGCGTCGAGCAGCGGATGCTCGCCGATCTGACCGACAACCAGCAGACCGAGGCTCGTCGGATCCTGCGGAGCATGGTCGCCTCGCTCCGCAGTCAGGCCAGGTAGCGCACCGAGGCGGCATCCTTCGGCGCGTAGCGCTCCTCGAAGTCGCGTTCGTTGGGGACCCACACGTCCCGCCAGAGGGCTTCGTGCCGGCGCCCGAGCGCGCGATCGCGAGCCATGCCCCGACGTGCTGCCGTGTCGAGGTCGACGTCACACCAGATGCTGACGTCGAGGTGTGGGAGTGCGTCGGGGTGGAAGAGTCCGATCAGGTCGACGATCAGGACGTCCGTCTGCGGCAGCGGCTCAGCCGGACCGAGGGCTCGCACCGACCAGTCGAACCGCTGGAACGTGCTCGCCCGACCGGCCCGGTGCGGTTCGAGCACCGACGACACCAGACGGGGACGATCGACGCCGTCCCAGTCGACGGAGCGCCGGTGGGACCGGAGGGGGTCGAGGAAGTCGTCGCCGCGGATGCGGACCGCGCCGGGGATTCCCTCGACGAGCGTGCGCGTCAGCGTCGACTTGCCGGATCCGCAGTAGCCGGAGACACCGACGACGATCGGTGCGGGCGCCGAGGCACGACGGGACGCGACCAGGTCGATGACGCCGTCGCGGTCCATCGGGCAAGCGTACGAGGTCGATGACGGTGCGCCGGGGTTCGTAGGCTGAGTGGATGGACGTCGCACTGCGGGACAGCACCACCGAGGACCTCGAGTGGCTCGTCGAGCTCCGGGCCGTGGTGCTGCGCGACGACCTGACGCGGCTCGGGGTGTTCGACGAGACGCGCGTCCGACAGCGCCTCCGCGACGCGTTCCAGCCGGAGCTGACCCGCGTCGTCGTGGTCGACGGCCGCGACATCGGGTCGGTCACCGTGCGGGTCGAGGACGACGTCCGCTGGGTCGAGCACTTCTACCTCGCACCCGACGTCCAGGGCCGTGGAGTCGGGTCGACGGTGCTGCGCGCCGTCCTCGACGAGCCCCACGACGGCCCGACGCGGCTCAACGTGCTGGTGGGCAGCCCTGCCCGCCGACTCTACGAACGCCACGGCTTCGTGCTCGACACCGACGACGGCGTCGACGTGTTCATGACGCTGCGGGCCGCCGATCGAGCACCCCACGGAGTGCACTGAGCTGCTCGTCGACGACGTCGGCCATCCGGCGCTCGGCCGGTCCGGTGAGCCACGACTCGAGGGCCAGGTGGAACAGCATCACGGTCGTCTCGGCGATCACCGCTGCCTCGGACGGATCGAGCCCGCGGTCGACGAAGGCCCCGCGCACCGCGTCCGTCAGGTCGGCACGCTTCCGGGCGTCGCGCTCCCGCAGTGAGGACTCGGACAGCACCAGCCGCCGCACCGACCCGACCTCACCGTGCCGCCCCTCGAACCGCTCGTCGGCGACGGTACGGAGGCCGCGCACCACGATGTCGAGCGGGTCGATCCCGGCCGGCGCGCCCCCGATGGCGGCCCGGGCGAGATCGGGGATCTCGTCGCCGGCGAAGATGACCTCGCGCTTGTCGGCGAAGTACCGGAAGAAGGTGCGGGTCGTCAGGCCGGCCCGTGCGGTGATCTGCGGCACGGTCGTCGCCTGGTAGCCCTGCTCGGCGAAGAGCTCGAACGCCGCTCGCTCGAGTCGCCCTCGGGCATCCGGTGACCAGCGCATGGGGCAAGAGTACTGGTGATGACACGTCGTGTCATGATTGACTCGGTGATGACACGTCGTGTCATGACCCACTACGAGCAAGAGATCGGGACACCATGTCGTCATCGGGCAACGCAGCACTCTGGACCACGTCGACCGGGCGGTTCGCCGTCGGGCCCGCCACGGTCCCCCACCCCGGCCCCGGCGAACTCGTCGTCCGCGCCGAGGCCGTCGCCGTCAACCCGGTCGACGCCGTCGGCGGGCTCTTCCGGCACCTGGTGTACCCGAAGCTGCGGTTCCCCGCGGTCCTCGGTTCGGACGTCGCCGGCACCGTGGTCGCGATCGGTCCCGGCGTCGAGCGGTTCCGTGTCGGCGACCGGGTCGTCGGGCACGCCGCGGGACAGGAGCAGCACCGGAACAGCGCTGCCGAAGGGGCCTTCCAGCACCTGGTCCTGCTGCTCGAGCGTGTGACGGCCCCGGTTCCGGACGCCCTGCCCGCCGAGCAGGCAGCGGTCCTGCCGCTCGCCGTCTCGACCGCCGCGGCCGGGCTCTTCGAACCGGACCAGCTCGCGCTGTCGCTCCCGACGGCCGATGCGGCTGACCGCGACGGGGTCGTCCTGGTGTGGGGTGCGTCCACGAGCGTCGGCGCCAACGCCGTCCAGCTCGCCCGCGCCGCCGGGCACGCCGTGATCGGCACCGCATCCCCGAAGAACCACGCGTTCGTGCAGGACCTCGGGGCCGAAGCCGTGTTCGACTACCGCGACGACGGTGCCGCACGCCGCATACTCCAGGCACTCGCCGACCGGGAGCTCGCCGGCACCCTCGCGTTCGGCCAGGGCTCGCTGACCCGCACGCTCCCGATCGTCCGGGCAGCCACCGGCTCCGGCCGGCTCGCGTCGGCGTACCCGACGCCGGTGACGACGATCCGCGCGCGGCTCGAGCGCCGACACGGGGTCCACGTCACCGCGATCTGGGGCGGCCGCCCGACGGAGTCCGAGGTCGGCCCCGCGATCTACCGCGACTTCCTGCCCGAGGCGCTCCGCACCGGTCGGTACCGCGCCACCCCGACCGCATCCGTCGTCGGATCGGGACTCGCCGCGATCCCGGACGCCCTCGCCGAGCTCCGCGCGGGTGTCTCTGCCAAGAAGCTCGTCGTCACGCTCCCCTGAGCCGGTAGCGTCAGCGACGTGACCGATGCCCACGAGCAAGACGACGAGACGTTCGAGATCACGATGTCGGGCGGTGGCACGCCGCGGGGGCACCTGCAGGACCCGAGCGCCGTGACGCTGCACCTGGACCCGCGGCTCCTCGGCGACGCCGCCAGGGGCAAGGAGATGTTCGCACTGGCGATCGACCAGCAGCACACCGCACTGTCCGACTACGCCACCGCCATCGCGGCCGCCGACGGTGACGTGACCGCTCCGGCGGTGCAGGACGCCGCGACCGCGCTGCACCAGGCGCTCCAGTTCCTGCCGATCGCCCACACCGCGTACACGGGTGTCGGCTTCCCCACGGCCCGCGTCGGGGACGGCTCCCGCCCGACCTCGCTGCGACCGGAGCGCGGCCAGCGCGGCCTCGGCGTCCACCCGGACATGCTCACGGCGATCCACGGGGACGCGTCGCAGCGCTGGGAGCTCGCGTGCGAAGAGGACCTCCCCCTCGCCGTCGAGATCACGCTGGCGACCGATCCGGACGAGAACGTGCGGTCCGCCTTCCTCATGGGGACGAGGTCACGAACCGTCGTCCTGCTCATGGAACAGCGAGAGACCGACCCGGAGATGCTCGAACAGCTCGCCCAGCAGGGCTACGCGAGCCCCGAACGGAAGTTCCCCGTGCCGCTCGCCGACCTCGTTCCCCGAGAGCTGGACGGCCTCTACGAACTCCTCGGTCTCGACGACGACGCCGTCGCGCTCGCGAAGTCCCGCTGGGCACGGGCGCAGGAACGCGGCGAGCGCATCACCGTCGGCGACGCGCTCCGCGAGATCGGCGTCATCGCCTGACCGCTACTCCGGAGCGAGCGACTTCGTGTACCAGCGGTCCGAGTACGGGTCGTCGTTGAACGGCGGGACCCGGACGAAGCCGAGCCGTTCGTAGAGCGCACATGCCTCGGCGAGCTCGGCGCGGGTGTCCAGCCGCAACGACGTGATCCCGCGTCCCCGGCAGACGTCCTCGACGTGGCGCAGGAGCGTCGAACCGACGCCTCGGCCGCGGTGCTCGGGCAGCGTGAAGACCTTCGTCAGCTCGCCGACGGCACCCACGAAGCGCACACCGGCGCAACCGACCACGGCTCCCCCGTCGGCGGCGACGAGGAACACCCCGGAGTCCCCCTGCAGGTCGTCGTACGGCTCCTCGTCGAGCGCCCGGTCGACCTCGGCCGACGCCGCCACGCGCCCGTACCACCGCGACGCGACCTCCGTCAGGTAGGCCCGCACGATCGCGTCGGATCCGGCCGAGCCGGGATGCGCTGTCTCGACGATCACGTGGTCCATCCTCGTGCTCGTACTCGTGACCGCCATCGGTCCGCGCCGACGGCCGTCAGGATCGCCCGGACGACGACACTGCAAGGTGAAGGGAGAATCATGACCACGCTCCGCACCACCATCCTCACCGTCGGCATCGCCACGCTCCTCATCGGGGCGGCTGGCTGCGCGACAGCGTCCGCGCCGAGCGCGCCGAGCCCCACGCAGACGAGTGCGACGGCCGTCACGCCGACGACGACCCCGAAATCGACCCCGACGCCGACGAGCGTCCGGCCGTCGTCCAGCCCGACCGGCCCCGCGAGCTGGGTCTTCGGCGACGCGTCCTTCGGCCCCGTCCAGCTCGGTGCCACGGACGTCGGCACGGTGCTGCCGGCTGCCGGGTTCTCGCGTCAGCCGTCGAGCGGCTGCCCGACGTTCTGGGAGTGGCAGTCCGCCGACCTGTCCACCCCCAGCGGGTCCGGGTACCGGATCCTGGTCACGTCCGACGACTCCGGGCCCGGTGTGCGCTACGTCCGCGTTGCGGGACAGGCAACCGACCCCGGCGCGTTCTCGTCGCCCGTGCTGACGTCCACGGGCATCGCGCTCGGTTCCACCGCCGACGACGTGCGCGCGGCGTACCCGGGGCTCGAGAAGACGATCGACACGTGGGAGCCACCGATCGGCGGTTACCGCGAGTACGTGGCACCGACCACGGATGGCCACTGGCTGCACTTCGACACCACGGGTGGCGCTTCCGGCGCTGAGGACATCGTGACGACGATCGTCATCAACGACACGAAGGCGGCATCGCAGGACGTCTGCCGCTGACC
Source organism: Curtobacterium sp. WHRI 8282 (assembly GCF_040223925.2). NCBI lineage: Bacteria > Bacillati > Actinomycetota > Actinomycetes > Micrococcales > Microbacteriaceae > Curtobacterium > Curtobacterium sp. WHRI 8282. The sequence continues at coordinate 104,753 of NZ_JBEHCD020000005.1, read as the reverse complement.
GTGCGGCGGACGGGAGGCGCGGGGCGGGCCCGCAACGCGCCTCCAGACTGTCCGGTGGTCGCGATCGCGAGCCGCACCCGGGTCAGCGGGACGCGGTCGCCTCGCGCGCAGCGGCTTCCGCCGCGACCCAGGCGAGCATGCCGCACTTGACCCGCATGACGAACTTGGAGACGCCGTGGAAGGCGACGAGGTCCTCGAGGACGTCCTCGTCGGGCTCACCGACGCCGCGCGAGCGCATCATGGTGCGGAACTCCTCGGTCAGTGCGAGGAACTCGGGCACGGTGCGGCCGACCGCCATGTCGGTGAGGACGGACGCCGACGCCATCGAGATCGAGCAGCCGTCGCCCTGCCAGGCGAGCCCGGCGATGCGGTCGGTGCCGGGTTCGAGCCGCAGGCTGACCGTGATCTCGTCGCCGCACGTGGGGTTCCGCTCGAAGTGCGAGGCATCCGCGTCGGGCATCGCACCGTCGCCGTGACGCGCCTTCGCGTGGTCGAGGATGACCTGCTGGTACAGGCTGTCGAGGGCGTTCACGCGGTCGCTCCGAAGTAGTCGCGGACCTCGGCGACGGCTGCGAGGAACCGGTCGACGTCGTGCTCGGTCGTGTAGACGTAGGTGCTCGCCCGGCTCGTCGCGACGAGTCCGAGGCGGCGGTGCAGCGGCTGGGCGCAGTGGTGGCCGGAACGCACGGCGATGCCCTGTGCGTCGAGGTACTGCGAGACGTCGTGGGCGTGCACGCCGTCGACGTCGAACGCGACCAGGCCGGAGCGTGGGACGCCGGCGGGTGGGCCGACCACGCGGATGCCGGGCACTGCTGCCAGACCGTCGAGCATCCGGCGGGCCAGGTGCTCCTCGTGGGCACGGACACGTTCCATGCCGATGCCCTGCAGGTAGCGGACGGCCTCGGCGAGGGCGACCGCCTGGGAGACGGGCTGTGTGCCGGCCTCGAACCGCTCGGGCGCCGGCATGAACTCGGAGCCCTCCATCGTCACGGTGGTGATCATCGAGCCACCGGTGCGGAACGGCGGCAGGGCGTCGAGCAGCTCGGCACGGCCCCAGAGCACGCCGATGCCGTTCGGGCCGAGCATCTTGTGCCCGGAGAATGCGGCGAAGTCGACCCCGAGCTGCTGCACGTCGAGGGGACGGTGCGGTGCGGACTGGCAGGCGTCGAGCACCACGAGAGCGCCGCGGGCGTGGGCGAGACCGACGACCTGCTCGACGGGGGCGATCATCCCGGTGACGTTCGAGACGTGCGAGAACGCGACGACCTTCGTGCGGTCGGTGATCAGGGCCGCGGCGTCGTCGGCGGTCCAGGTGCCGTCGTCGGCGACCGGGATCCAGCGCAGGGTGGCACCGGTCAGCGCGGCGAGCTCCTGCCACGGCACGAGGTTGGCGTGGTGTTCGGCCTCGGTCACGAGGATCTCGTCACCGGCGCCCAGGCGGAAGCGCTCGGCGTCGGCACCGCCGCGGCCACGGCTGGCGTTGGCCATGCCGTAGGCGACGAGGTTGAGCGCGTCGGTGGCGTTCGCGGTCCACACCACCTCGGTCGGGGCGGCGGCGCCGATGAAGCCGGCGACGGTGGCGCGGGCGTCCTCGTAGGCGTCGGTGCTGAGCGCCGCGAGCGTGTGGGCCCCGCGGTGGACGGCGGCGTTGTCGTGTTCGAGGAACCGGCGCTCGGCATCGAGGACCTGGCGCGGGCGTTCAGCCGTCGCCCCGGAGTCCAGGTACGCCAACGGCTGCCCGTTCACGTCCTGCGCGAGGATCGGGAAGTCCCGCTTGATCGCCTCGACCTCGGTCTCGGTGAGCGGCTGGTTCGGCGCCACGACTGTCACGTCTCGTCCTCCTGGTGCTGCTGTCCGGAGCAACCCGTCCATGGTGTCCGTTGTTCCCGACCACGTCCAGTCGGCACGGCGACGGCCCAGGACCACGCCGGGTCCTGGGCCGTGCACGTTGCTCGCTACTCGTTGCCGATCTTCTTGTCCGCAGCGTCGCGGGCACCGTCGATCTTGTCGTCGTACTTGCCGCCCGTGGCCTTCTTGACCGCGTCGGCCACGCCGCCGAGCACCTTGTCGCTGACGCCCTCGGCCTTCTCGCTCTGCAGGGCGTCCTGGACCTTGCCGTCCTTCAGGAACTCCTGGGCCTTCTTCGTGATGTCGTCGAACCCCACCATCGGCTGCTCCTCGTCTCGGTGCGGAGCCCGTCGCTCCGTCCTGGCGCCGACAGTAGGCCGCCGGGCACCCGTCCGTACCGGAACGCTCGGGGTCTTCACACCATCTGGGCGCTGCGGCGGCGGGCGAGCACGTACCCGACGGCGACCGCGCCGGACACCGCGAGCAACGAGGGCACGAGGATGTCGGTGCCCTGCTGGGTGAACTCGACGACGAGCACGAGGGCGGTGAACGGCGCCCGCATGGTGGTGGCGAGGAAGGCCGCCGCACCGACGAAGGCGAAGGCCGCCAGGCTCGGACCGTCGGCCGGCCACAGCAGCAGCCACGCACCGCCCAGGCCACCGCCGATCGCCGAACCGATCGCGATCGACGGGGTCAGCGTGCCACCGACCGCACCGGCCCCGATGGTGGCCGAGGTGGTCACGGTCCGCAGGACACCGAGCAGCAGCAGGAGCACGATCGGCGAGAGGCCGGCGAACGAGGCGTCGTCGAGCGTGGTGTTCATCGCGACGAGGCCGAGCGCCCGACCGTTGCCGAGGATCTCCGGGAACGGGATCGCGATGAGCCCGACCATCGCGAAGACCACCGGCAGCACGACGAGCAGGTGCCAGCCCTTCGGGGCGATGCCCTGCAGCCGGTTGGTCAGCTTGACGAACCCGACCCCGGCGAGGCCCAGCACGGGTCCCACGACGACCGCCCAGACGAGCAGCGACGGCGAGAGGTGCATCGCGGGCACGTGGTACAGCACCTCGTCCGGGATCACGAGCCGGGCGGTGATGGCGGCGACGGCACTCGTGGCGAAGGCGGGCAGGGCGGTCGCGAAGCTGATCTCCCCGAGCAGGACCTCGACCGCGAACAGCGCGCCACCGAGGGGCACGTCGTACACGGCGGCGAGGCCGGCCGCGGCACCGCAGGCGACGAGGATCTTCGTCTCGCGTGCGGTCAGCCCCGCACGACGGGTGACGAGCTGGGCGAGCCAGGCCCCGACCTCGCGCGGCGCCACCTCTTTGCCGATGGACGCGCCGAGCCCCACGGCCAGGATCTGGATGCCGGCGTTCGCGAGCGTCGCCAGGGCCGGCATCCGCTTGCCGTCGACGGCCGCGGTGACCGAGACGATCGAGCGCCCCCACCGACGGAGCGCCCACCAGGCGAACCCGGTCAGGACGCCGGCAGCGGTGAGCGCGAGGAACCGGTTCAGGCCGGACGGTGCGTCGGCGGCCTCGAGGTGCCCGCCGAACCCGTACCCGAAGGCGACGAACTGGATGAGCTGGAGCGCGAGCCAGACCGCGATGCCGGCGATGCCGCCGGAGACGCCCACCAGGGCGGTGACGACGGCGAGCTTGAGGGCCCAGACCGGGGTCGCGTGTCCGGAGTGCGGCATGACCGGAAGCCTAACGGGCTGGACGCACCCGATGACGGACCGCGACGGGCCCGCCGGACGCGGGACGGGCCTCCAGGGCGGGCGCCCCGACCACCCGCCGTCAGACGGCCGTCACCCGGAACGGCACCACGCAGTCGGCCGGCATGAGCGGTGGCTGCAGGCCGACGGTGCCGAGCACCCGGCCGCTGAACACCCGCGGGCCGGACCACCAGTCCGGTCGCACCAGGTCGTGGCCGTCGCCGATGATGACGGGGTCGACGCGGTACGACCTGTCGGGGTCGAGGTCGCGGAAGGTGACCCGGCCGGTGCCGGAGACCTCGGAGCGGCCGATGCCGGCGAGGAAGAAGACGGCCTGCTGCCGGTCCGGCGCGACCGTGCCGTACACGAGCCGCGCGTCGTCGACCTCGTCGGACCGCACCAGGTCACCGCCGTGCAGGAGCGGGCGGAGCTCGCGGTACAGCGCGATCCACTCGGTGAGCGCCACGGACTCGTCGGCGGTCGCGCCGGCCAGGTCCCACTCGATGCCGAGGTGCCCGACCAGCGCCGTGCCGGCACGGAAGGCGAGGTCGTGGACGCGACCGGTCGTGTGGTTCCGGCCGCTCGCGATGTGCGACCCGAGCAGCTCCGGCGGCAGGAGCTGCTGCGTCCACCGGTGCATCTGCTGGCGCTCGAGTGGGTCGATGTCGTCGGACACCCACACCCGCGCGGTGTGCTCGATGACGCCGAGGTCGACCCGACCGCCACCCGACGAGCACGACTCGATCTCCAGGGACGGGAACCGCTCGCCGAGCGTCGCCATCAACCGGTACGCGGCGAGGGTCTGCTCGTGGACCGCTGCGCCGCCGCCCGGGAACCCCGCCTCGACGAGGTCGCGGTTGTGGTCCCACTTCACGGCGTCGACCGCGTACTCGCCGATGATCGCCGTCATCCGTTCGAGCACGTGGTCGAAGGCCTCGGGGATCGCCAGGTTGAGCACCTGCTGGTCGCGGGAACGCGCGGGCAGCCGACCGTCGGCCTGCAGGATCCACTCCGGGTGGGCGCGGGCGAGGTCGCTGTCCTCGTTCACCATCTCGGGTTCGAACCACAGGCCGAACTCCATGCCGAGCGCACGGACGCGGTCGACCAGGGGGCCGAGTCCGTCCGGCCAGACCTCCTCGTCGACGTACCAGTCACCGAGGCCGGCGTGGTCGTCGCGGCGGCCGCGGAACCAGCCGTCGTCGAGCACGTAGCGTTCGACGCCGAGGGCTGCGGCACGCTCGGCGAGGTCGACGAGGCGGGCCAGGTCGTGGTCGAAGTACACGGCCTCCCACACGTTGATCGTCATCGGGCGGGGCGTCGTCGGGTGCTGCGGGCGGCTGCGGAGCCAGCGGTGGAACCGTCGGGCCTGGTCGTCGAGGCCGTCGCCGTGGGCGAAGTACACCCACGGCCCCTCGTAGGTGGCACCGGTGTCGAGCCGGACCTCGCCGGGCAGCAGGAGTTCGCCGCCGCGGATGACCTGGCGGCCGGTGGCGAGCCGTTCGGCGTGGTGCCGGTGGTTGCCGCTCCAGGCGGTGTGGACGCCCCAGACCTGACCGTGCGCGAAGCCGAAGCCCGGCTCCCCCACCGTCAGCAACGTCGCGGCGTCGGTGCCGGTGCGGCCCTTGCGGCCCTCGCGCTGGTGGGTCCCCACGACGAGTTCGCGGCGCTGCGGGGTCCGCTCCTTGCCCCAGCGGCCGGCGAAGTCCAGGATCTCGCGGGCCCCCGACGGGATCGGCATCGCGAGCGTCAGGTCGTCGACGGTGTAGACGCCGTCGGCGGTGTTCGTCACGCCCGCGCGGGCCCGCACGAGCCCGGAGCCGAGCATCTCGATGGTCACCCGGACGGTGAGCCCGGCGACGGTGTCCTCGGCGTCGGCGGTGACCGCGGAGTCGGTGACCGCGAGCGACGTCACCGTGAACGCCGGCGACCAGTCGGCGCCGTCCCGGTGCCCGGCGAGCCCCGGACGACCGCTCCAGCCCCGGTGCGGCTCGGGCAGCACCGACAGGCGGACCGGGTCGTCCATCTCGTTCGGTGCGACGGGCGCGACGTCGGCGTCGGCGAGGGCCGTCAGCGCCTCGGTGTCGAGCGGTCCGAGTGCCGCTCCCCAGTGCACGACGGCGGGGAGCGCGGCGTCGCGGCAGTCCAGGACGAGCGAGACGCCACCGGCGGTCAGGTGGACGAGTTCGTGCGGCATGCGGGGCTCCAGTCGGCGTCGTTGCACGTCAGAGCTTTCCGGTCCGGAGCCGTCCGCTGCAAATCCGGCTGCGGCGCGGCTCCGGTTGCGGCTCAGGTTGCGGCTCAGGTCGCGGCGCGGCTCAGAACCAGCGCTTGACCTTGAACACCACGTAGAGGATCGCGGCGAACAGGACCATCGCGACGATCGACAGCGGGTACCCCCACGTCCAGCCGAGTTCGGGCATGTGGGTGAAGTTCATCCCGTAGATCGCGGCGATGAGCGTCGGCGCGAACAGGATCGCCGCCCAGCCGGAGATCTTCTTCGTGTCGTCGTTCTGCTTCTGCGCCGCCAGGGTCGAGTCGACGGTCAGGGCGTTCTGCAGCAGCTGCCGGAACGTGTCGAGGCGCTCCACCACCCGGATCGCGTGGTCGAGGACGTCGCGGAACCGCCGCTGCATCTCGATCGGCAGGTGGTACTTCTCGGCGCCACGGTGCAGGTTCTCGATCATGTAGACGAGTGGACGCGCCGCACGCTGGAAGTCGACGACCTCGCCGAACAGCTCGTACACGCGCCGGGACACCCCGGCCTCGCCCGAGAACAGCTGGTCCTCGATCTGGTTGATGTCCTCTTCGAGGCCGTCGATCACCGGCACGTAGCCGTCGACGATGGAGTCCATCAGCGCCCAGAGCTGCGCCTGCGGGCCGACGGTCACCAGTCCGGGCTTGCCGCTCAACCGCTGCAGCGCCCGGGGAACGGTCTGCTTGCCGCGGGGGTCGGCCTTCACGACGGCGAGGAAGAAGGTCTCACCGACGAAGGCGTGCACCTCGCCGAACGCCACCTCTTCCTGCTGGTCGTTGTACAGCGCTGGCTTGAGCACCACGAACAGCGTCGAGCCGTAGCGCTCGAGCTTCGGTCGCTGGTGCCCCTCGGCGGAGTCCTCGACCGCGAGTTCGTGCAGGCCGAGAGCGACCGCGACGTCGCCGAGTTCCTCGGCGTCGGGCTGGTGCAGGACGACGCACGCGCTGGCGCCCTGCTCGTCGAGCATCCGGAAGGTGTCGTCGAGGGACAGACTCGCGATCGGGGCGATCCGGTCGATGTAGACGGTGTTCAGTTCGACGCTCACGCGCCCACCGTACGCAGGGTGGCCGGTCTCCGGCCTGGAGGCCCGTGGCACGCCCGCCGTGCGCCCCGCGTCCTGCCTGAACGCGCGCTGCACGACCGGCGGCATCGGCCGCCTACGGTGCAGGTCATCAGCATGCTGACGAAAGGGACTGTCATGAAGAGGATCTGGAAGCGCATCGCGGTGGCCGTGAGCGCGGTCGTCGCCGTCATCGGCGCGTACGTCGGGTCGGGCGCCGCCGGTGGGACGCCCATCCAGGACGCCGCCGGTGGCGCACTGTCGGCGTCCTCCACCGCGATCGCCCCGGACGGCCCGGCCTTCTCGATCTGGAGTGTCGTCTACGCCGGGCTCATCGGCTACGCGGTGCTGCAGCTCTTCCGTACCGCGAACGACGAGCGGCACGAGCGGCTGGTGGTGCCGGCGGTGCTCTCCCTGCTGCTCAACGCCGCGTGGATCCTGTCCGTGCAGTTCGGGTTCCTGTGGGCGAGCGAGCCGATCATCGTCGCACTGCTCGTCGTGCTGATCTGGACGTTCACGATCCTGCGCCGGACCCCGTCCCGCGGGGTCGTCGAGGCGATCCTGACCGACGGCACGTTCGGGCTGTACCTCGGGTGGGTCTGCGTCGCGACGGCCGCCAACACCGCTGCGGTGCTGACGGCGGCGGGCTTCCGGGGCTTCGGACTCGGGCAGGACCCGTGGGGTGTGGTCGTCGCCGCGGTGGCCGGGCTCGTCGGGGTCCTCATCGCGCTGTGGGGCCGGGGACGCCTGGCGCCGATGGCCTCGGTCGCGTGGGGTCTGGCGTGGGTCGCCGTGGCCCGGTTCGAGGGGCCGCTCGTCTCCGTGCCGACGGCGGTGGCGGCCGTGGTGGCTGCGGCGGCCGTGGTCGTCGTGACCGTGGTGGTGCGTGCCCGCGCCGGCTGGGTCGGCGGGCGTGCGGGTCGGGCGGCGGCACCGGTGGCGGCCTGACGCGCGTGGCGTTGCGCGTCGTTTCGCGCTGAGCGACACCTCACGCGGCCGCTGGCCCGTGAGGTGTCGCTCAGCGCGAAGACTCGCGCGCGATCAGCCCGCGGACGCCACCAGGCCGTGGGCGGCGGCGACCGCGGCGTTCGTGACCCGGCCGGCGTGCACGTTCAGGCCGGCGGCGAGTGCGGGGTCGGCCTCGAGCGCGGCCTCCCAGCCACGGTCAGCGATCGCGACGGCGTAGGGCAGCGTGGCGTTCGTCAGCGAGATCGTGCTCGTGCGCGGGACGGCCCCGGGCATGTTCGCCACGCAGTAGTACACGGTGTCGTGCACGGCGAACGTGGGGTCGTCGTGGGTGGTCGGGTGGGAGCCCTCGAAGCAGCCGCCCTGGTCGATCGCGATGTCGACCAGCACCGAGCCCGGCCGCATGTCGGCGACCATCGCGTCGGTGACGAGCTTCGGCGCCGACGCCCCGGGGATGAGCACGGAGCCGATCACCAGGTCGGCGTCGCGCAGCGCCTCGGCGATGGCGTGCGCCGACGAGCGCAGGGTCGTGACGCGGCCGTCGAACCGGGCGTCCAGGGCCCGGAGCCGCGGCAGGCTGATGTCGAACACCGTGACGTCGGCGCCCATGCCGAGCGCCATCGTCGCGGCGTGCTCCCCCGCGACGCCGCCGCCGATGACGACCACGCGGCCCTTCGGCGTGCCGGGGACCCCGCCGAGCAGCAGCCCGCGCCCACCGTTCGTGCGCATCAGGTGGAACGCGCCGACCTGGGCGGACAGTCGCCCGGCGACCTCGGACATCGGCGACAGCAGGGGCAGCGAGCGGTCCGGCAGCTGCACGGTCTCGTAGGCGATCGCCGTCGCGCCCGAGTCGATGAGCGCGTCGGTCAGCGGGCGGTCGGCGGCGAGGTGCAGGTAGGTGAAGAGCACCTGGCCCGGCCGGATCATCGGGTACTCCGACGCGACCGGCTCCTTCACCTTGAGGATCAGCTCGGCACGCTCCCACACCTCGGCCGCGGTGTCGACGATCGTGGCCCCGGCGGTGCGGTACTCGTCGTCGGTGAAGGCCGAACCGGACCCGGCACCGGCCTGCACCAGCACCTGGTGGCCGTGCGACCCGAGCTCGGCGACGCCGGCCGGAGTGGCGGCGACGCGGTACTCGTTGTTCTTGATCTCGGTGGGGACGCCGATGCGCATGCTGACTCCTTCGTGGGCGGTGCGTTCGTCCCGTCCATTGAGCACCGGATTCGCCCACAGCACCGCTGAGCCGAACATCCGGACAACGGCGCCGCGATCCGTGTCACGAGATTCGGCGACACGGTCCGCAGCGGCAGTCGGTCAGTGCCCGCGCAGCGACTCGCTCGGCAGCTCCCCGAAGCGGCTGCGGTAGGTCGCCGAGAAGCGCCCGAGGTGCCCGAAGCCCCACGTGCGCGCGATCTCGGCCACGGTCGTCTCGTCCAGGCCGCTGCCGACCAGGTCGGTGCGGGCACCGTCGAGTCGCACGCCGCGCAGGAGTTCCCCCGGCGTCTGGTCGAGGTGCCGACGGAGGGACTGCTGCAGGCCGCGCGGGCTGAGCCCCGCCGCCGCCGCGATGTCCGGGGTGCCGATCGCTTCGCGCGCGTGCTCGTGCACGAACTCGAGCGCCCGGCGCAGGCGGTCGTGCTCCGGGCCGCTGCCGGACACCGACGCACGCCACTTGTTGCGCTGCGGGAACGCCCGGATCGCCGCGATCGCGAACGCCTCGGCGATGTCGTGCTGGACCATCGGGCTCATGGCCTGTTCGACGTCGAGCCAGACGGCCGAGTACTTCCGCACCACCGACCGCCACAGCGCGATGCCGTCGACCGTCGGGCGGCGCATCGGTTCGAAGGCGAAGTCGTCGTCACCAGCCACGGCACGGACGAAGTCGCGGTCGAGCTGCACCAGGTTCAGGGCGATGTCGTGGTGGTGCAGCGCGTACGGCTCGGCGAAGGGCAGCACGACCGGCACCCCGGCCTCGAGCTCGAACGTCTCGCCGCCCGTGGTGATCCGGCTCGAGCCACTCCGCATCCAGGCGACGAGGAACTCGTCGTCGACCTGGCTCTCGCTCCGCAGGTCGACCATGAACCGTGACGAGCGCAGGGACATCCGCTCGTCACCGACGCCGGCGAAGTCCCAGTGGGCGTTCTCGTGGGTGCGACGGACCAGTGGTGCACGGAAGTCGTAGTCGCCCGTGAAGAACGCGAGCGCCTGGTCGACGTCGCTGCCGACCATCCGCCGGAAGTACCGCTGACCGGGCTGTTCGAGAGAAAGCACCATGGTCGAGAACCTACGACGGACCACCGACAAACTGCGTCAGGTCCTGACTCAGGGCTGCAGGATCGCCTGCCCCACGCTCTCGTCCAGGATCAGGTCCGTGATGAGCCCGGCGGCCAGCGCGCCCCGCAGCGAAGCCGCCTTCGACCGCCCGGCGACGACGCAGACCCGCCGCGGCGCACGCTTGATCGTGTCGAGGTCCGGAGCGCCGGCGCGGGCGTTCACCCCGATGTCCTTCCACGAGCCGTCGGCCCGGTAGAACACCGTCGAGACGTCCCCGACGACCCCCGCCTGCGTGAGCTCGTCGCGGTCCTCGGGGTCGAGGTACCCGCCGGAGTACACGTGCGAGGGCACCGGGGCCTGCGGGGCACCGACACCGAACACGACGAGGTCCATCCGCTCGTGCAGGTCGAGCACACGGCGGATCGAGCGCTCCCGGAACAGGGCCTCCTTCGTCGCGGGGTCGTCGAAGAACGCCGGCACCGGGAACTGCTGCACGAAGGCCCCGTAGGCCTCGCCGAACCGGCGCAGGATCTCGGACGCGTAGACGATGCCGGTGGTGCGGGTGTTCGCGGCGCCGTTGATCTGCACGATCGTCGAGCCGTGGGTGGTCTTCGGCACCAGGTAGCGGCTGACCGCGCTGACCGTCGAGCCCCACGAGATCCCGATCACCATGTTCGACTCGACGTACTGCGTCAGGATCCGGGCGGCGGACAGCGCGACCCGCTCGAGCCGGTCGACGTCGCTCGTGTGGTCCGGCACCGGGACGACGTGCGCGTGCACCCCGAAGCGCGAGCGGATGCTCCGGCTCAGCGCAGCGGCCTGGTCCAGCGGCGAACGGATCTGGATGTCGACGAGCCCGGTGTCCCTGGCGTACTTCAGCAGCCGCGACACCGATGAGCGCGAGGTGCCGAGTTCGTCGGCGATCGCGTCCATCGTCAGGTCCTGCAGGTAGTACAGGTGGGCGGCGCGCAGCGCCTGCTGCGTGCGCATGGGCTGAGCCGCATCGCTCATGGTGCTCCGATCTGTCGAACGCAACCATGCACGGACGTGCAGGGCCTCTGCAACCCCTGCCGCGCCTCCCGACCGCCGTGTCGGGTCTGGACGACACGTGTGCTGCACGTTCGTGCACGCGAGTTGCCCGCCCTGTCGAACGAGCGCACGATCGATCCTGACCCCACGAACAGACGAAGGAAGCGACGAACCATGTCGAAGAAGACACAGCCCCGGAACACGGTGACCGCCCTCACCGAGCGCCCGAACGCGCAGGTCCTCGTCGTCGGCGGCGGCATCAACGGCATCGCGACGTTCCGCGACCTGGCGCTCCAGGGCGTCGACGTCGCCCTGGTCGAGCGTGGCGACTACGCCTCCGGCGCCTCCGCGGCCTCGAGCCACATGATCCACGGCGGCATCCGCTACCTGGAGAACGGCGAGTTCCGCCTGGTGCGCGAGAGCGTGCAGGAGCGCAACGGCCTGATCCGCATCGCCCCGCACTACGTCAAGCCGCTGCAGACGACCATGCCGATCTTCTCGACGTTCTCCGGCATCATGAACGCCCCGCTGCGCATGCTGACGCACAAGCAGCGCTCCACCAAGGAGCGCGGCGCGATGCTCATCAAGATCGGCATGACGATCTACGACTCCTTCTCGCGTGACGGCGGCTCCGTCCCGAAGCACGTCTTCCGCACCAAGAAGGCCGCGCTCGAGGACATGCCCGCCCTCAACAAGGACCTGAAGTACACGGGTACCTACTACGACGCGAGCGTGCACGAGCCCGAGCGCCTGGCCCTCGACGTCCTGAAGGACGGCCTGGCCGCGGGAGCCGGGAGCGGCTCCGCCGCGACCGCCCGCGCCACGAACTACGTCGAGGCAGCCGGCACCCGCGACGGCGGCGTCCTGCTGCGCGACCGCGAGACCGGCGACGAGTTCGTCTTCACCGCCGACGTCGTGATCAACGCCTCCGGCCCCTGGACCGACCTGACGAACGAGGCGTTCGGCGGCGAGACGAAGTTCATGGGCGGCACGAAGGGCTCGCACATCGTCGTCCACAACGACGAGCTGCTCGAGGCCACCAAGGGCCGCGAGCTGTTCTTCGAGAACGACGACGGCCGCATCGTCCTCATCTACCCGCTCAAGGGCCGGGTCCTCATCGGCACGACCGACATCGACGCCGACCCCGCGAAGCCGGTCACGACGACCGACGAGGAGATCGACTACTTCTTCGGGCTCGTCAAGCACGTGTTCCCGCAGATCGACGTCACCCGCGACCACATCGTCTACAGCTACTCCGGCATCCGTCCGCTCCCCCGCCACGAGGACACCGCCCCCGGCTTCGTGTCCCGTGACTACCGGATCGTGGACACCCAGATCGCCGGGCTGCCGAAGTCGACCGTGCTGTCGCTCGTCGGTGGCAAGTGGACGACCTTCCGTGCCCTCGCTGCACACCTGTCCACCGAGGCGACGACCAAGCTCGGCATGAGCCGCAAGGTCGACACCACGGGCATGCCGATCGGCGGTGGCAAGGAGTTCCCGACCACGGACGCGCAGCGCGCCCTGTGGATCAAGTCGCACCGCGACGGCCTGGACGAGTCGCTGGTCGAGGGGCTGCTCGAGCGCTACGGCACCCGTGCCGCCGAGGTCGTGGACGTCCTGACCGACGGCCCGGTCGAGCCGCTCGAGTCCGACCCGTCGCTCACCCGCGCCGAGGTCGCGTACTTCGCCCGCCACGAGCAGGCCGTCCACCTGGTCGACGTCGTCCTGCGCCGCACGAACCTGGCGTTCGTCGGCGGGGTCACGATCGACCTGCTCGACGAGCTGGCCGACGTGCTCGCCGAGGCGCTCGACTGGACGACCGAGGAGCGCGCGGACGAGGTCCAGCGCACGCTCGACGTGCTGCGTGAGTCGCACGGCGTGATCGTGCCGCTGACGTCCGCGTCGGCGTCGCAGCTCGCGTAGTCGACGCAAGGACAAGACGGACGGGAGGCCCGGTACCAGCTGGTACCGGGCCTCCCGTCCGTTCGTGGTCGCGTCAGAAACGCTCGCCGGTGGGGTCGAGCGCCGTGCGGTCGATGAGCTGGTCGCCGCCGACCGGCTCGCCTTCCCAGTCGACCAGGCGCCAGCCGTCGGCGAACGAGCCCTCGAGCTCGACGATGCCGGTGTTCTCCAGGTGGCGCTTCGTGCCGAAGTGGTCCGGGGTGTTCTGCGCAGCCGCGCTCGCCCACGTGCGGATCGCGGCACCGTGGCTGACGGCGGCGGCGACGGCGACCCCGGTGGCCTCGATCTGCCGGACGGCGTCGTCGTAGCGCTCGAAGAACTCGGTGCCGCTCTCGGCACCGGGCATCCGGGTCGTCCGGTCGCCGCCGGACCAGCCGTGCACGGTGGAGATGTAGGTCTGCACGGACACCTTGTCGCTCTTGCCCTGGGTGTCGCCCGCCTCGATCTCACGCAGGCCCGGGAGCACCACGGGCTCGAGGCCGAGCGAGGTCGCGAGGGGCGCCGCGGTGATCTGCGTACGGATCATCGACGACACGAACAGTCGCTCGATCCCCCGGTCGGCGAGTGCTGCCGGCAGCGCGTCGGCCTGCTGCTGCCCGAGCTCCGTCAGCCCCGGTCCGGGCACCACGGCATCGAGGATGCCGTGCACGTTCGCGGGGGTCTGGCCGTGGCGGATGAGCAGCAGTCGCATGCCGCCACCCTACGGACCGCCCCTGACGTCAGCCCTGCCGGGTGTTCCAACGGGGGTTCTTCTTGTTGATGACGTAGACGCGGCCCCGGCGTCGGACCACCTGCGAGCCGGGGACCTGCTTCAGGGCCTTGAGGGAGTTGCGGACCTTCACGACGAGCCTCCTTGTTGATAACGGTTTTCAGTTACAGTAGCGGACATGCGTGCTGCTGCCATCACCCTCGTCACCGCCCTGCACCAGGTCGACGCCGACCGCGTCGCCGCCCGGATCTCGGACGGGCACCGGATGCACGTCGCCGGGAGTGCCTTCGCCACCGCCCGCGCCGTGGCCGACCGTGCCGACCAGCTCGACCGGGTCTGCGGACCCGACGCGGGCCACGGGCTCGTCGTCACCCTGCACCCGGGGGCCGATGCCCGAGCGGTCGGCATGCTGCTCGCCAACGCGGCACGGTCGGAGACCGGCGACGACCGGGTGCTGCGGCACGTCGTCGGGGTGCTGCGGGCCGACGACGTCGCGCACCTGCTGTGGTCGGACGTCGACGACGCCTTCGTGGCCGCGGACCGGATGGCCGCACTCGTCGAGTACGCGACGGTGATCGCCCTCGACCGCATCGAACCGCTGTCGGGCCGTCGGCGTCGGGCGCTCGTGTCACTGCTGCACCGGATGGCACCCCAGGCCGTGATCGTCGCCCTGCCCGCGATCCGCAGCGCCGCCGACCTGCCGGCGTCGAACGGTGGAGCCGCGCGGGTGCTCGCCACCGGTGCCGGCTGGATGCGGGCGCTGTCGAGCGGTGCGGACACCGGGCGCGAGGCCCGCGACGCCCTGGTCTCGATGCGCTACCGGGAGCCGCTGCCGTTCCACCCCGGACGACTGTCGTCCGTCATCGCCGACGACCTGTCCGCCGGGGTGAACGGCCGCGTGCTGCGGTCGCGGGGGTTCTTCCGCCTGGCGTCCCGGCCGGACCACGTCGGCTCGTGGTCGAGCTTCGGGTCGATGCTCGCGCTCGACCCCACCGCGAACCCGTCCTGGGACGCCGACGCCCCGATCGGGCAGGCGCTGTGGTTCGTCGGCGAGCAGCTCGACGTCCGGGCGATCGAGCGGGCGCTCGACGGGGCGCTGCTCACGCCGTCGGAGCTGCTCGCCGGGCCGGACGTGTGGCGCGGCTGGCCGGACCCGTTCCCGGTGTGGCCCGCGGTCGACCCGGCGTCGGAGCACCGGCACGAGTGAGGGGGCGCGGGCGGGCGGGGGCGCGTGCGGCGGGGCGCACTGGGGCGGGCTGGTGCGGGTGGGTGCGAGCGCGGCCGGTGCGGACGCCGAACGACACTGTCGATGTCGTACGACGGCGACATCGTCGCTCCCCGAACGGTGCAACAGCCCGCGCACGCAACGAACGACGGAGTCGCTGTCGTACGACAACGACCCCGTCGTTCCACGTCGGTCGGACACACCCCGCCGACCGATCCCCCACTCGCGTCAGCGCGCTGGCACCCCCTCAGCCTCGCGCGCAGCAGCAGCCGCCGCGTCCTGCGCCGCGAACGGCAGGTCACCGAGGTCCAGGTGCGGGTTCGTGTCCTGCGTGAGCACGAGCTCCTTCGCCTCGTCCTCGGTCTCCACCGCCGGCATCGACCCGGGCAGCGGGCGCTGCGAGGACTCCTTCATGCAGAAGACCCCGATCGCTCCGACGACGCTCATCGCCATCAGGAAGTACGCCGGCGCGAGCTCGTCACCCGTGGCGGTGAGCAGCGCCTGCACGATCAGGGGCGTGGTCCCACCGAAGACCGCGATCGCGATGTTGTAGGCGAACCCCATGCCGCCGTACCGCGTCGAGGTCGGGAACAGCGCCGGCAGCGACGCAGCCTGGTTCGACACCCACAGCGCCGTCATCAGCGCGAGCAGTCCGAGGCCGGCGAGCGTCGACCACTGCGCCCCGTGCCCGATGAGCATGAACGCCGGCACGACGAGCACGACGGTGGTGGCGGCACCGATCCACATCACGACGCGGCGGCCGAGGCGGTCGGAGAGCTTGCCGGTCAGCGGCAGCATCACCGCGAGCAGCAGGAGCACCGGGATCGTCAGCAGCGTGCCGTCGATGGCGGAGTACCCGAGCGAGTCGGTCAGGTACGTCGGCATGTAGGAGGTCAGGGCGTAGCCCACGGTGTTCGACGCGGCGACGAGCATGATCGCGATGACGATCGGGCGCCAGTGCTGGCGGACCATCGCGACGACGTTGGCCGGACGCTCACCCTCGAAGGACGCACGGGACTCGGTCGCGGCCTCCTGCGCGGCCTGGGTCGCCTGGAACACCGGCGACTCCTCGATCCGCAGGCGGAAGTAGATGGCCACGACGCCGATCACCCCGGCCGCCAGGAACGGGAACCGCCAGCCGTAGGCGGTCATCGCCTCGTCGCCGAGGGTGAGCTGCAGCACCGACACGACCGTGGCACCGAGCGCGAAGCCGAGGTAGCTGCCGAAGTCCAGGATGCTCGCGAAGAACCCCCGACGGCGGTCCGGGGCGTACTCGGTGACGAAGGTCGTTGCTCCGGCGTACTCACCACCGGTCGAGAAGCCCTGCGCCAGCTTCAGCACGACGAGCAGGATCGGGCCGAACACGCCGATCGTCGCGTACGCGGGGAGCGCCCCGATCAGGAACGTCGACGCCGCCATCATGATCAGCGTCGTCGCGAGCACCTTCTGCCGACCGATCCGGTCACCGAGGCGTCCGAACACGATGCCACCGAGCGGCCGCGCGATGTACGTCGCCGCGAACACCCCGAGGCTGAACAGGATCTGCACCGCGGGTTCGGCCGTCGGCAGGAAGACCTTCCCCATCGTGACGGCCAGGTAGCCGTACACACCGACGTCGTACCACTCCATGGTGTTGCCGACGACCATGCCGCTGACAGCTCGCCGCATCATGCTCCTGTCGACCACGGTGACGTCGCTCTCGCGCAGCCGTCGGTGCGGTCGGGGGTGGGTACTGCTGGGGTCGGAACCCATGCATCGCTCCTCGAGAAGATCGGTGGGCCGTCGGGAACCGGCCCAGAACAGCGAGCGACGTTACCGAGCAACCGAAATGTCATTGGCCGGTGATTCTCAGGGAACGGCGTGTCACCCGAACGAGGGTCGCCGCCGATCCGCACCAGTCCGGCGAACCCGGAAGCTGAGTAACGAGGCCGTAACATCGGCCCATGGCGATCGAACCGGAGACGAAGAACTGGACGTGGGTCATCGAGTCCGCGTGTCCCGAGTGCGGCTACGACGGCAGCGCGGTGACCGTCCGCGACGTGCCGGGCATCATCGACGAGAACACCGCAGGATGGCCCGCGGTCCTCGGACGCGGTGACGTGCGCGACCGCCCCGACGACCAGACCTGGTCACCGCTCGAGTACGGCGCCCACGTGCGGGACGTCCACCGGAAGATGGCGGAGCGCCTCGCGCTGATGCTCACCGAGGACGCCCCGACGTTCCCGAACTGGGACCAGGACGCCACCGCCGTCGAGGACCGCTACGGCGAGCAGGACCCCGCGATCGTCGCCGAGGAGCTGCGCGAGTCGGCCGACCGCGCGGCCCGGGCCTTCGCAGCGGTGCCCGACGAGGTGCTCGAGCGCACCGGGCTCCGGTCCGACGGCAGCGCCTTCACCGTCGCGACGCTCGCCACCTACTACGCGCACGACCCGGTGCACCACCTGTGGGACGTGCGACGCACGCTCTAGACGTGGGGACCACCGGCCTGGAGGCGCGGTGCGGCCCCGCCCCGCGCCTCCAGGCCGTCGGTGGTCGCTCCCGCACCCGGGCGTACCCACCGAAACCGGGCTCACCTACCGGAATCGGGCGTACCTGCCAAGAAGAAACGACCAGGTATGCCCGAAAGTACCCTCCATCGCACGCGTGATGGGAAGGAACGGGCGCTCAGGCGAGTGCGTCGAGCACGGCGCGCGCCGTCGCGGCGTCGGTCACCAGCTCGTTGACCAGCCCGCCCCGCACCGCGGCCACGATGCTCGTGACCTTGGCGCTGCCCACGGCGACCCCGACCGCGTGCGGCACGGTCGACAGGATCTCGCGCGAGGTCCGCACCATCCGGTCGCTGCCCGGGAACTCGATCGGCGAGCCATCCGCGGCGTAGAAGTTCAGGCAGACGTCGCCGGCGGCCCGGTCGAACGCCGCGTCCTCGACCGGGATGCCCCGGGCCAGGGCGTCACGCGTGTGCGTCGGCGCCCCGATGCCGAGGATCGCGCCCTTCGCCCGGCTCCACAGCCCGACGACGTGTTGGAACGCCGGGTCCTCGTCGAGGGTGGACCGCATCGCCGGGGACGGCAGCGCCTGGGCGAACAGGAACGCCGGGATCGCGCCGGAGTGCTCCGCGGCCGTCCGGGTGATCTCGTTCGTCTGGAACCACGGCATCGGGTCGGCCTGCCCGCCCACGGTGGGCACGAGCTGCACGCCGGGCATGGTCGGCATGCCGGACCGTGCGACGTCGTACACCGTGCGCCCCGACGACATCAGGACGGCGTCGCCGGGGACGAGTCCCATGCCCTCGACCGCGGCGGCCAGCGGTGCGGCCAGGTCGGCGCCGAGCGTGGCGGCGTGGGTGACCGCCGCGAGGTGCACGGCTCGGAGCCCGAGCACGACCTGCAGCCGTTCGGCGAGTGCCACGGTCTCGTCCTGGAACGGGTCGACGACCTCGATGCGGACGAGTCCAGCCTTGCGGGCCTCGGCCACGAGCCGCGAGACGGTCGGGCGCGAGACGCCGAGGCGCGAGGCGATCTCGACCTGCGTGGCGTCCTCGAGGTAGTACATCCGCGCCGCCTGGTAGACGGTGTCCAGCGGGAACCGGGTCCGCGACGCGTCGGGGCCGGGGCCGGGGCCGGGGCCGGGGCCAGCGGTGCTCTCGGACGACATGGAGCAGGACCCTTCGACTCGATCGGACACCGCGATCGTAGTCCGAGCAGGCCTCAGCGGATCGTGAACCCGCCGTCCACGCGGAGGTCTGCACCGTTCACCATGGCGCTCGACTCCCCCGCCAGGAACAGCACGGCCGCGGCGATCTCGTCGGGGGTCGCGAAGCGGCCGGTGGGGATCTCGTCCTGGTGCCGGATGCCGTTCTCGTTCGCCCAGGCAGCACGGCCGAGGTCGGTGAGGACGACGGTCGGCGACACGGTGTTCACGGTGACGCCGCGGCCACCCCACTCGAGTGCGAGCACGGTCGTCAGGCCGATGACGCCGGCCTTCGAGGCGCAGTAGGCGGCGTGGCCGTCGATGCCGACGTGGGCCGCCTGCGATGCGATGTTCACGATCCGCCCGTACCGGGCGTCGAGCATGTGCCGGCCGACGGCCTGCGCCACGCGGAACGTGCCGGTCAGGTTGACGTCGATGGTCGCCGCCCAGGTCTCGGCAGCCAGGTCCTCCGCCCGGGCGAGCGCGGCGATGCCAGCGCAGTTCACCAGCACGTCGACGCCGCCGAAGCGCCGGACGACGTCCGCGACGGTGCGGGCCACGGAGTCGGCGTCGGTCACGTCGCAGGCGAAGCCGGCATGGAGGCCCGTGGCCGCGTCCGCCCCGTCGGCCGCGGCGTCCGGCCCGGTCGTCACGGGCCGGGCAGACACGGGCAGGTCGGCCGCCGCCGACGTGGCGCCGTCGGCACGGACGTCGACGACGGCGACGCGGGCACCCCGCGCGGCCAGGGCCCGGGCGATGGCGTTGCCGATGCCGGACGCCCCACCGGTCACCACCGCCGTGCGGCCGCTGAAGTCGTTGGTCAGGTCGATCGTGTCCGGGCCCGGTCGGAGGGCCGCGGCGAAGTCCGTCGTCATGTTCGCTCCCTTGCGTTCGCGGCCGAACCTACCAGAAATTGTGTTCTGGACAAACGTTCTGCAGGGTGTACAGTCATCGCCGAAGCCACCCAACGGAGGAACAGCTCATGTCGACGACGACCGAGAACGCGGCCACGACCGCCCCCACCACGATCCCCACGACGATGCGCGCCGTCGTCGTCCACGGCCCCGGTGACTACCGGCTCGAGGAGCGTCCCGTCCCGACGCCCGGCCCCGGGGAACTCCTGCTCCGCACCGACGCCGTCGGCATCTGCGCGAGCGACCTGAAGTGCTACCACGGCGCCGCGAAGTTCTGGGGCGACGAGAACCGTGCGGCCTGGGCCGAGCGCGACCGCATCCCCGGACACGAGTTCGTCGGCACGATCGTCGCCGGTGACGACACCGCCCTGACCAAGCGTGGCGTCGCCCTCTGTGACCGGATCGCCTGCGAGCAGATCGTGCCGTGCTGGGAGTGCCGCTACTGCCTCGAGGGCGCGTACTGGATGTGCAACGTGCACGACATGTTCGGCTTCAAGGGCTACGACGGCGCGATGGCCGAGTACGTGCTCGTGCCGGCGAAGGCGCTGACCCACCCGGTGTCGAAGGCGCTGCCCGGCCAGGTCGCTGCGTTCTCCGAGCCGTTGTCCTGCGCGTTCCACGCCGTCGAGCGCGGGGACATCAAGTTCGGCGACACCGTGGTGATCGCCGGTGCCGGCCCGATCGGCCTCTCCGCGATCGCCGGTGCACGGCAGAAGAACCCGCTCCGGATCATCGCGCTCGACGTGGTCGAGGCGAAGCTCGAGCTGGCCCGCAAGGTCGGCGCCGACCTCACGATCAACATCGCCCAGGAGGACGCGGTCGCCCGGGTCAAGGAGCTCACCGACGGCTACGGTGCCGACGTCTACATCGAGGCCACCGGGCACCCGTCCGCGGTGCCGCAGGGACTGAACCTGCTCCGCAAGCTCGGGACCTTCGTCGAGTACTCGGTGTTCAAGGACGACGTGTCCGTGGACTGGTCGATCATCTCGGACGACAAGGAGCTCGACGTCCGCGGCGCCCACCTCGGTCCGCACACCTGGCCGGCGGCGATCAAGCTGCTCGAGGCCGAGACCCTGCCGATGTCGGAGATCTGCACGCACCAGTTCCCGCTCGAGCAGTTCCAGGAGGCCCTCGACCTGGTCGGCGACTCCGCCGGTGCCAGCGTCAAGGTGTCGATCATCCCGTCCCTGACCGCCCCCACCACGGCCGCACCGGCCGCACCGGCCGCACAGGCCGCACAGGCCTGACCGACTCCGCCAGCAGGGAGAGAACGAGCATGTCAACGACGACAGCCCGCGCCACCGGCGCCCGCACGACCGCGCCCCGCACCGAGGGCCGCCTGGACCGGATGGGCATCCCCCGTCCGCTCGCCCTCGGGTTCGTCGCCGTCCTGGTCTTCATGACCGGGAACGGCGTCGAGTCGAACTTCATCACGCCGCACATGGTGGCGGTCCTCGGCAGCCCCGAGGCCACCGTGGCGACGATCGTCACGTTCTACAGCCTCGCCGCACTGATCGGCAGCTACGTCTCGGGGGCCCTGTCCGACCTGGTCGGGCCGCGCCGCGTGATGATCCTCGGCTTCGCCGTCTGGGTCGTGTTCGAGGTCCTGTTCCTGCTGGCACTCGGCGCCGGCAGTGTCCCGTTCGCCGCCGTCACCTACGCGTTGCGGGGGTTCGGCTACCCGCTGTTCGCCTTCGCGTTCCTGGTCTGGGTGAACATCACCACCCCGGTCGAACGGAACGGCTCCGCGGTCGGCTGGTTCTACGTCGCCTTCACGGGTGGCCTGCCGACCCTCGGCTCGCTGTTCGCGATCGGTGCCATCCCGGTGTTCGGCGGCGGCACGGTCGGTGAGACCGGTGCGATGGTCGCCTCGATCGGCCTGGTCGTGATCGGGTTCCTCATCATGCTGTTCGGCGTCCGGCTGCCGAACGGGTTCACGCGCATCGCCCCCGCCGGCGAGAGCGCCTGGCAGGTGCTGACGAGCGGCATCCGCCTGACGGTCACGCGACCCAAGATCCTGATGGGCTTCCTCGTCCGCCTGATCAACACCGCGCCGGAGTTCGGCATGTTCGTCGTGCTCCCCGCGGTCATCGCGAACGAGCGCGGCTGGGGCCAGAGCCGCTGGCTGCTCATGACCGTCTGCGTCTACGCGACGAACATCCTGGTCAACGCCCTGTTCGGCTGGGTGGGCGACAAGATCGGCTGGCAGCGCACCGTCAAGTGGTTCGGCATCGTCGGCTCCGCCCTCGGGCTCATCGCCTGGTGGTACGTGCCGCAGCTCGTCCCCGCCGGGTCGGACTGGGGCTACGTGCTCTCCGTCGTCGCCGGCTGCGTGTTCGGCTGCCTGCTCGCCGGGTTCGTGCCGATGGGCGCGATCATGCCGGCGCTCGCCCCCGAGCACAAGGGCGCCGCGATGGCGATGTACACCACGGCCGCCGGCGGCGCCGCGTTCCTCGGCACCGGTGTCGTCGCCGCGGTCTTCGCCCTGGGCGGCGGCGGCCAGGCCGCCACGTGGACGTTCGTCGGCCTGTACGCCTGCGCCTTCGTGATGATCCACTTCCTCAAGGTCCCGCAGGGCGACCGAGGACACTGAGTTCCGGGCGACGACGGCCGTCCCGTCGTCGCCCGGTGCACCACCCACCACCATCCCCGGAGGACCCGCACCATGACCACGATCCACGACGACCCGGACGAGTTCGCCGAAGACCAGCTGAGCGGCTGGCTCGCGCTCTACGCCGACCGGGTCCGCGGCGTCCACGGCGGCGTCGTCGCCCTGCCCACCGAAGGGGCCGCACCGCAGGTCGCCGTCGTCGTCGGGGGCGGCTCCGGCCACTACCCCGCGTTCTGCGGCGTCGTCGGTCCGGGCTTCGCCACCGGCGCCGTCGTCGGCAACGTCTTCACCTCGCCGTCGACCGCGCAGGTCTACTCGGTCGCCAAGGCCGCCGACCAGGGCCGCGGTGTCGTGCTGTCGTTCGGCAACTACGCCGGCGACACCATGAACTTCGGGCTCGCGGCCGAGCGGCTGCGTGCCGAGGGCATCGACACCCGCATCGTCGTGGTCACCGACGACGTCGCCAGCGCCGACGACGAGACGAAGCGGCGCGGCATCGCCGGCGACTTCTCCGTCTTCAAGGCGATGGGTGCCGCTGCTGCCGAGGGGGCCGATCTCGACGAGGTCGAACGGATCGGCCGTGCGTCGAACGCCGCGACCCGCACCATCGGCGTCGCGTTCTCCGGCTGCACCATGCCCGGCGCGACCGAACCGCTGTTCACCGTCCCCGAGGGCCACCTCGGCCTGGGACTCGGCATCCACGGCGAACCGGGCATCCAGGACGTCCCGCTGCTCCGTGCGACGGACCTGGCGTCCCTGCTCGCCGAACGGCTGCTCACCGACCGCCCCGCAGCCGCCGGCTCCCGGGTCGCCCCGATCCTCAACGGGCTCGGTGACACCAAGTACGAGGAACTCTTCCTGCTCTGGGGTCGGGTGCTGCCCCTGCTGCAGGACGCCGGGCTCCAGGTCGTCGAACCCGAGGTCGGCGAACTCGTCACGAGCCTCGACATGGGCGGCTGCTCGCTGACGCTGCAGTGGCTCGACGACGAACTCGAGCGGCTCTGGCGCGCCGACGCCTACACGCCCGCGTACCGCAAGGTGGCGGCGCCGGTCGCAGCGCTCGTGCCGGCCGACGCGGTGGACGCCGCCGAGGACGAGGCGACGGTCGTCCCGGAGGCGACCGATGCCTCCCGGCAGGCCGCGCAGACGGCGCGAGCCGCCGTCGAGGCGATGGACGTGCTCCTGCGCGAGCACGAGGAGACGCTCGGCCGCATCGATGCGGTCGCCGGGGACGGCGACCACGGCCGCGGCATGGTCAAGGGGATCGGCGCGGCGCGCAAGGCGGTCGACGGGCTCGGCCCGGAGGCCGGGGTCGCCTTCGTCCTCGGACGCGCCGGTGACGCATGGGCCGCGTTCGCGGGCGGTACCTCCGGTGTCCTGTGGGGCGCCGCACTCGAGGCGTTCGGCCGTTCCCTCGGCGACGACCGTGACTCGTACCGGGCGTCCGACGTCGTCGACGCGGCGCAGGCCTTCGCCGACTCGATCGTCCACCTGGGCGGGGCGTCCCGCGGGGACAAGACGCTGCTCGACGCCCTGCTGCCGTTCGTGGACGAACTGCGCGGGGCCGTCGACACCGGCGCACCGCTCGTGGCAGCGTGGGAGACCGCGGCGCGGGTCGCGGTCGAGCAGGCCGAGGCCACCGCCGACCTCACGCCGAAGGTCGGACGGGCAAGGCCGCTGGCCGAGAAGAGCCTGGGGACACCCGACGCGGGTGCCACCTCGATGGGGATGGTCCTCACGCGGATCGGCGAGGTCCTCGCCGCCCGTGCTGACAAGGAAGGAACACACGCATGACGTACCGTCTCGTGATCGGGTCCGACGACGCCGGGTTCGACTACAAGGAGATCATCAAGGCCGACCTGCTCGCCGACGACCGGGTGTCGGGTGTCACCGACGTCGGCGTCGACGCGGACGGCCACACCGCCTACCCGCACGTCGCCGTGGACGCTGCGCGCCTGGTGGCGAACGGCGAGGCCGACCGCGCGATCCTGATCTGCGGCACCGGCCTCGGTGTGGCGATCAGCGCGAACAAGGTGCCGGGCATCCGCGCCGTGACCGCGCACGACTCCTACAGCGTGGAGCGGTCGATCCTGTCGAACGACGCCCAGGTGCTCTGCATGGGGCAGCGCGTCGTCGGCATCGAGCTCGCCCGCCGTCTGGCGAAGGAGTGGCTCGGCTACGAGTTCGACCGTTCCAGTGCCAGCGCCGAGAAGGTCAACGCCATCTGCGAGTACGACGGCAGCGCGCCCGCCGGCGTCGACGCCCAGGCGTAGATCGCTCGGGTTGCGCACGGCACCGGTGTTCGCGCACTGAACACGCCCGTTCGGGTGTTCGGCACGCGGACACCGGTGTCCTGCGAGCCGTCTCGCGCCGCTCAGCCGCGGGCGGCCAGGCGGTGCACGACGGCCTTCGTCGCCTCGTACAGCTCGCGGTAGTCCCGGTAGCCGGCCTCGTACGCCGCGGTCGCCGCAGGGTCAGGCTCGATCACCGTCGCCGGCGGGTTCCACGCGCCGATGTCCACGGTGTCGCCCGGCCCCGCGACCAGCTCGGCAGCCAGGTACGCCGAGCCGAAGCACGCACCGATCGTCACGCTCGGCACCGTCTGCCGCAGCCCGGTGACGTCCGACACGATCGTGGGCCACAGCCGCCCGAGCAGCCCACCGCCGGCCCCGACGAGTTCGCGGACCTCGACCCCGGCGTCGCGCAGGGCCTCGAGGTGGTGCCGTACCGCGTACGCCGTCGCCTCGAGCGTCGCCCGGTAGATGTCCCCGCGCGTGTGCCGGACCGTCAGTCCCGCGAGCACCCCGCGGGCGTCGGGGTCGGCGATCGGCGTCCGCTCCCCCGCGAAGTACGGCAGCATCAGCAGCCCGTTCGCGCCGATGCCGGAGCACCGCGCTTCCTCGAGCATGGTCGACCACTCGCCGTCGACCAACCGTCGCAACCAGTCCGTGATCGCCCCGGAGGTCGCCATCCCCCCGGACACGCTCGGCTGGCCCGGGTGCGTGCCGACGGTCGTCCACATCCCCGGCACCGCCGTGGGTTCGGCCGTCGGAACGATCATGAACATCGTGGTTCCGTACTGCAGGAACATCCGGCCCGGCACGGACTCACCGACGCTCACACCCTCGGCCCAGGCGTCGATGGTCCCGGCCGTCACGGGGATGCCGGCCGGGAGGCCCGTGGCCGCGGCCGCGTCGGGTGTCACGACGCCCGCCTGGTCGCCCGACCACAGCAGGCGCGGCATGGCGAGACCGGGCGCCAGTCGGTCGCACCACTCCGGGATCCACCGGTTCGTGTGCACGTCGTAGAGGGGTGTCGTCTGACTGGCCGAGTGGTGGTCGAGGACGTACTCACCCGTCAGCCGCTCGACCACGCGGGACGACGGCATCGTGAAGCGGGCAGCCCGCGCCCAGACGTCGGGTCCGTGCCGGGCGAGCCAGGCGAGCTTGACGCCGGCGGCCTGTGTGCTCAGGGCGGAGCCGCAGCGGGCACGGATCGCACCCTCGCCGCCGAGCTCGGCCGTGACGTCGTCGAGCAGCGTCGCCGTGCGGGTGTCGATGCCGTACAGGATCGCCGGGCCGAGCGGCGCACCGTCGACGTCGGTCAGCAGCGCGCACGGTCCGATGCCGCTCACGCCGACCGCCTGGACCTCGACGTCGGGCACGCGGTCGAGCAGCGAGCGGGTGAGGGCGGTGAACTCCTCCCACCAGACTGCGGAGTCCATCTCGACCAGGCCCTGTTCGGGACGGTCGACGTCGTGTCGGCGGCTCACCTCGGCGAGCACGGTGCCGTCGAACCGGGCCAGCAACGCCTTCGTGCTCGACGTCCCGATGTCCAGACCGAGCACCGCTCGCATGCCGCCTCCTTCGCCGCCACACGACCGCCGTCGGTCGCGCCACGAGTCTACGAGCGACGCCCAGCTGCCTGTCGGGGGCCGGACGTACGGTACCCACGACTCGAACGCTCCACGAGGGGAACCCGATGAAGAAGTCAGCCTGGCTGCCAGCCGTCATCGCACCGGTCGTCGTCGCCGGCGCCGTTGCCGCCCCGATGATCGCGAACGCCGCGAACGACCCGATCGCGGGGACGGACCCCAGCGCGGCGGCCGTCATCGCCAGCGTCGCGAAGTCGTCGGACGCCCGGTACTCGGGGAAGCTCTCGCAGACGAGCGCGCTCGGCCTCCCCGAACTGCCGACGGGTTCGGGCGGCTCCTCGCTCGAGGGTGACGCCTCCGACGTGCTCGGGCTGCTCACCGCGTCGCACACCGCCCGGGTCTACGTCGACGGCCCCGACAAGCAGCGCGTCCAGCTGACGCAGCAGCTCGCCGAGCAGGACGTCGTCCGCAACGGTTCCGACGTCTGGACCTGGGACTCGAAGGAGCGCACGGCCACGCACGTGACCCTGCCGAGCGACACCGCGAAGGACCCGCAGGACGGTGCGACCACCCCGGCCGACATCGCGAAGCAGGCCATCGACGCGATCACCCCGACCACCACCGTGTCGAAGCCGACCGAGGTCAGCGTCGCCGGACACGACGCCTGGCAGATCACCCTGACGCCGAAGTCGTCCGACACTCTCGTCGGAGCCGTCCGGTTGGCCGTCGACCAGCAGACCGGACTCCCGCTCCGCGCGAGCGTCCAGGCCGCAGGCGCGGACGACCCCGCGGTGCAGGTCGGGTTCACGAGCCTCGACTACGGCGCCCCGGCAGCGCGGCTCTTCGACTTCACCCCCCCGTCGAACGCAAAGGTCACCGAGAAGGACCTGTCCGACGCCGGATCGCACGCGAAGGGCGAGCACGGCGACCGCCGTGGCACCCCGAGCGGTGACGAGCCGACCTTCACCGGCACGGGCTGGAGCACCATCGCCGAGCTCCCCGCCGGCACGGTCGACCGGTCCGGGCTCGAGGGCGAGGCCTCCGGCCTGCTCGACCAGCTGACCAAGCCCGTCGACGGCGGCCGTGCCGTGCAGACGTCGCTCGTCTCGGTGTACCTGACCGACGACGGCCGCGTGCTCGCGGGTGCTGTGCCGGTCGCCTCCCTGGTCGACGCCGCGAAGTGAGCGCGGACGACCACGAGGTGCGCACCGCCGACCACGAGGTGAGCACGGCCGACCGCGGGGCGAGCACGGCGGCACCGGCGTCCGACCTGGCGATCCGCACCACGGGCCTCCAGAAGGTGTTCCGCAAGCAGCGTGCGGTCGACGGGATCGACCTGGCGGTGCCACGTGGCGCGGTCTTCGGGTTCCTCGGGCCGAACGGTTCCGGCAAGACCACCACGATCCGGATGCTGCTCGGGCTCTCGAGCGCGAGCGGCGGCACCATCGAGTTGCTCGGCGAACCGATGCCGAAGGCGCTGCACGACGTCCTGCCCCGCGTCGGCGCGCTCGTCGAGGGGCCGGCCTTCTACCCGTACCTGTCCGGCCGGGCCAACCTGCAGCGCTTCGACGCCGCCGACCCCACCTCGGACCCGCGCACCCGCAAGGCCCGCGTGGCCGGTGCCCTCGACCGCGTCGGGCTGACCCACGCGGCCGACAAGAAGGCGCACGCGTACTCCCTCGGCATGAAGCAGCGGCTCGGCCTCGCGAACGCCCTGCTGTCCCCGCGCGACCTGCTGGTGCTCGACGAGCCAACGAACGGCCTCGACCCGCAGGGCACGCGCGAGGTCCGCAACCTCATCCGCTCCCTGGCCGACGACGGCACCACGGTGTTCGTGTCGAGCCACCTGCTCGCCGAGATCGAACAGGTCTGCACGCACGCAGCCGTCATGCGGACCGGCAAGATCGTCGCGCAGGGCCCCCTCGACGAGCTCCGCGCAGCCGGGGCCCGGACCGTGACCGTGCGGACGCCCGACGTCGGGCAGGCCGGTTCCGTCCTCACCCGACTCGGGCTCGCCCCGCGGCACGACGGCGGGGCCGACGTACTGGTGGCCGACCTGCCGAACGAGCTGCTGCCCGAGACGATCACCGCTGAGCTCGTGCGCGCCGACGTCCGGGTGCGCGGCCTGACGGTGGGCGGCGGCACCCTCGAGGACCTGTTCGTCGCACTCACCGGAGAGGGATTCGATGTCGCAGCCTGACGCGGCCGTGCGCGACCTGCCCGTCCGCCGCCGGCAGCGCCCGTTCGCACTGCTCGGTTCCGAACTCGCGCTGGTGTTCCGGCGTCGCCGCACCTGGGCGATGCTCGGGGCACTCGCGCTCGTGCCGATCCTGATCGCGGTCGCCGTGAAGCTCACCACCGACGGCGACGACGGCGGGCCGGCGTTCCTCGGCGACATCACCAACAACGGCCTGTTCGTCGCGTTCACCGCGCTGACCGTGTCGATCCCGCTGTTCCTGCCGCTGACCGTCGGCGTGGTCGCCGGTGACACCGTCGCGGGCGAGGCCAGCCACGGCACGATCCGCTACCTGCTCGTCGCACCGACGGGCCGCGTGCGGTTCATCCTGGTGAAGTTCGCCGGTGCCGTCGCGTTCTGCCTGGCCGCCACCCTGCTGGTGGTGCTGGTCGGTGCGGCGATCGGCGCCGTGCTGTTCCCGATCGGCCCCGTCACGCTGCTGTCCGGCACCCAGGTGGGCGGCTGGTCGTACGCCGGCCGTGCCCTGCTGCTCGCGCTGTACGTCGCGATGTCGATGCTCGGGCTCGTGGCGATCGGCATGTTCACGTCGACGCTGACGAACGTGCCGGTCGGCGCCATGGCAGCGACGGTCGTGCTCGCCGGGGCGTCGCAGGTGCTCGACCAGCTCCCCCAGCTCGACTGGCTGCACCCGTTCCTGTTCTCGCACCAGTGGCTCGGGTTCGGTGACCTGCTGCGCGACCCGATCTCGTTCGACTCGTTCGGGTCGAACGCGGTGCTGCAGCTCGGGTACGTCGTGGTGTTCGGGGCGCTGGCGTACAGCCGGTTCGCCTCCAAGGACATCCTGAGCTGACGTCGCAGGGGCCCGGCACGAAGGTGTCGGGCCCCTGCGACGCTCCGCTCGCTCAGCTCGCGGGCGACGCCGATCCGCCGGCCATCGTCTCCGTGTCGGTCCCCCGCGCATCGGCGTACCGGTCGCGCAGGTCACGGGCCTTCTCGGAGCGGTACCAGTCGAGCCGCGCCCCGGTCTCCACCGTCTGCATCCCGATCACGACCTTGCCGCGGGACTTCATCTCCGCCAGGTCCTCGTACGCCTCGACGATGTACTCGAACGGGTAGAAGCCCGAGATCAGGACCTGCACCCGGCGATCCTGCACGGCCTTCGCCAGCAGGGTGAGCAGTTCGCGGGTCTCCTCGTCCTCGGCGGGTGCACGGAGGAACCGGACCTCGATGTCCCGGCGCTCCTCCGACGACACGAACCGCTCCTGGCCGACGCCGAGACGTTCGGCCAGCAGCTCGGCGTTGCTCTCCCCGTGGTTGTCGATGAACGCGGTGATCGGCCGACCGTCGGCGATGTCGCGGATGCGGTCCTCCTCGCCCTCACCGTAGGCGACGGGCAGCGTGCCGATCTGTCGCAGGTAGTCGTGGTTGCGGGGGCTGCCGAGGGCGATCACGGTCGCGCCGGCGTCGTGCGCCAGCTGGCACTCGATGTGTCCGACGCCACCGGCTGCGGCCGAGATCACGACGGTGTCCTGCGGTCCGAGCCGGAGCGACCGGACGACCGACACCGCGGTGCAGCCCGCCAGGTACAGGCCGCCGGCGACCTCCCACCCGACGTGCTCCGGCTTCTTGATGACGGCGCCGCGCGGCACCGCGATCCAGGTGGCGTGGGCGCCGCCGGTCGGCGCGTGCCCCATCACCTCGTCGCCGATGCGGAGGTCCTTCACGCCGTCGCCCCGCGCGCGCACGATGCCGGCGAAGTCGACGCCCTGATGTGCGGGGAACTCGAGGTCGACGTGGTCGCGGAGCTTCCCCTCGCGCAGGAACCGCTCGATGTGGTTCAGGCCCGCGGCCACGATCTCGACGACGATCTCGCCCGGTCCGGCCTCGGGCTTCTGCTGGGGGACGAGCTCGACGACGTCGAAGTCGCCGTACCGGTCGTACTGCACTGCACTGCCGACTCGCATGGGTGCTCCTTCGCTCCAGGTGTGCGTCCGTGCTACTCGGTGTTCCCGCACGCAACCCGAAGACGTGGGGTACCGCGGCTGTGGACGTGACCAGACGACGGACTGGAGGCCCGTGGCGGCATCGCCACGGGCCTCCAGTCCGTCGTCACGCGCGTCCACCGCGCGTGGGGACCGGGCTCAGTGCTTGCCGGCGGCCGCGATGACGGCGCGGACCGTCTCGGGGTCGAGGCGGAACGCCCGCGGGTCGGCGTCGCCCCGGGGCACGCGGACCGGTGTCGACCAGACGGAGCCGTCCGCGGCGACGTCGACGACGAGTGCGCCGCTGTCGACGACGGCCGATTCCTCGTCGTACGGCCCGACGACGTCGGTGTCGTTCGCGACACCGGGGGCGACGAGGACCGGGACGCCCGCGAGTGACCCGGCGAAGTGGTGGTGGTAGTGGCCGGCGAGAACGACCCGCACGTCGGAACCACGGATGACGTCGGCGAGCGCCTCGGGGTTCTGCAGGCGGAGGGCCTCGTGCAGCTCGGTCGGAGCGGGCAGCGGCGGGTGGTGCAGGACGACGACGGTGCCGTGCGGGGCGTCGTCCGGGCCGCTGTGGGCGTCTTCGGCCAGGACTGTGCGCAGGTGCTCGAGCGCCGTGTCGCTGAGCTCGCCGTACCCGGCACCCGGGACGCTCGTGTCGACGGTCACGATCCGGCGCCCGCCGACGATCGACTGCCCGGAGACCGGCACCGTCGGCGGCAGGTACTCCATCGTGTGCATCAGCGCCGTGCCGCCCTGACCCAGGACGTGCCCGTTCGCCAGGACCTGCCGGAACCCCTCGCGCAGGTCGTGGTTGCCGGGGACCGCGACGAAGGCCCCACCGTGCCGCTCCGCCCAGACGCCGACGCGGTCC
This sequence comes from Curtobacterium sp. WHRI 8282, assembly GCF_040223925.2. Classification (NCBI taxonomy): domain Bacteria; kingdom Bacillati; phylum Actinomycetota; class Actinomycetes; order Micrococcales; family Microbacteriaceae; genus Curtobacterium; species Curtobacterium sp. WHRI 8282. The sequence goes on along the minus strand of NZ_JBEHCD020000005.1, from coordinate 73,558 downwards.
CGCACGGTCGCGTAGGACTCGGGGGTGCCGTCCTCGGAGACGTCGCCGGAGACGACCACCAGCCCGATGCCGGGCACCTGGTCGACGTGGGCGAGCAGTCGTTCGAGCGCGGCCGTGGTGTCGACCGCGCCCTGGTGCAGGGCTCCGTCGCCGGTCAGGTGGGTGTCGGAGAGGTGGAGGATGCGGAGGGTCCCGGCTGCTGGCGGCTGCATGCGTCCACGGTAGCCACGGCCCCCGTCAGTCCGGTGCTGCGGGCACTTGGTGAGCAGGAATGGTCGGGTCGCGCCAGCGGACCCGACCATTCCTGCTCACGAAGTCCGCGTCCGGCCGTCAGTCCGGTGCTGCGGCCAGCTGGTCCTCGAGGTTGAACACCTCGGGCAGCACCCGCGCCGTCTGGTCGGCGCGCCCGGTGGCCCCGGCGAAGAGGTCCTGCATGTGCGCCTCCCACGCCGTGGCCACCTCGGACGCGGCGAGCGCGGCGTCCGCATCGGCCACCGAGTCCGTCTCGTAGTACCCGATGAGCAGCCCGTCGTCGTCGAGGAACAGCGAGTAGTTCCGCCGCCCCGCCGCCGCGATCGCCCGGAGCATCGCCGGCCACACGGCGGCGTGCCGCTCGCGGTAGGCGTCGAGCAGCTCGACCTGCACCTGCAGCCGGAAGCAGACGCGGGTCACCGGCCGGCCTGTTCGCGGCGACGCTGCTCGGCGTCGTGGACGGTTCGCTCGTCGGCGGTGCGGACCGTCCCGGTGACCGTGGTGACGGTGCCGTAGCGCTCGGCTTCGATCGCCTCGAGGGTCTTGCCCTGGGTGCGCGGCGCCCAGATCGTGCCGACCAGGAACGACAGCGCGAGGAGCCCGAGGATCAGGCCGCCGAGAGCCCGCAGCCCGATGTCCGACAGCAGCAGCGGGAACCAGATGCTCAGCAGTCCGACCATGACGCGGGCAGCCAGGAACAGCACGCCCTGGGCGCTGGCGCGGTACCGGGTGGCGAAGAGCTCGCTCGTCCACAGGCCGTAGAACGCCTGCGCGCCGATGCCCGACGAGATGCCCCACGCCACGGCGAAGAACAGCAGGGTGCCGAGGTTGGCGGGCGCGTAGATGAGCACGGCCCACGCGATGATCGCCAGCACGGCACCGGCGGCGTAGAGCGCGCGTCGGCTGACCCGGTCGGCGTACCGCATGAAGCCGAAGTACGTCGCGGCCACCGTGCAGCCCCAGACCAGGATCTGCAGTCCGTACTGCTCGGTGACGCTCGTGACCCCGGTCGCCGCGTACACCCGGGGCTGGAAGATGCCGGCCTGCCCGGCGACGGTGTTCCAGAGCGCGTAGACGCCGAACAGGAACAGCATCGCCGTCAGGTTCTTCCGGCGGCTGAACAGCTGCGTGATCCCGTGGAAGAAGTTCGCCGTGCCGGTGGCCGCGCGCTCGTCCTTCCAGATCGCCGACTCGGGCAGCCCGCGGCGGAGCCACCACACGATCGCGGCGACGACGAACAGGTGGGCGAAGATGAGGCGGCTGCCGAGCAGGCCGAGCGGTGCCGCGGCGATCGCCAGGGCGAACCCGACCATCGGCCCGATCGACCACGCGAGCTGTGCCGTGCCGACGTGGGCCGCACGCTTGTCCGCGGGGGCCTGCTCGGCGATGTAGGTCCAGCTCGCCGGGACGCCCGCACCGACGGCGATGCCGGTCAGGATGAAGCCGACCAGGAGCATGCCGTAGCTGCCGGCGAACACCGCGAGCAGGATGCCGAGCATGTAGAGGAGCAGGTCGTACGTGTAGATGAACTTCCGGCCGTACCGGTCGCACAGCGGTCCGCCGACGATCGCGCCGACGGCGGCACCGAAGGCGTTCGCGGACAGGCTCGCGAGCAGGCCGACCTCGAGGTTGCCGATCCGGAACTCCGCCTGCCACAGGCTGAGGCTCGTGGCGATCGCGATGATCGACCCCGACTCGATGTAGTTCGACATGGCCACCGAGACGGTGGCCTTCCAGCCCGTGGTGTTCCGGGCTCCGATGCGGACCGCCATTGGTCCTCCGTTCGCGTGTTCGTCGGTGAATCGTTTCAACGGGACGACGAGGACGATAGCGCTCCGGTGTGCGCGCTGGCAAGAGGGGGTTCGCCGGGCTGCTCCTCGCACCGTGCGAGGGGCGCTCACCCCACGCGAGGTTGCGCCCGCACCGTGCGAGGGGGCGCTCGCCCCGTGCGAGGTCGCGCCTCGCACCGTGCGAGGGGGCGTTCGCCCCGTGCGAGGTTCCGCCTCGCACCGTGCGAGGGGGCGTTCGCCCCGTGCGAGGTTGCGCACTCCGTGCGAGCCTTTCCACCCCGCACCGAGTGCGGAACCTCGCACCAGCCGCGCGGCTCGCACCAGCCTCACGCCTCGCACCGTGCGCGGGGCAGTCGACGCGATCACCCCACGGACGGGAGGCCCGGCACCAGCCCGCCCCGCGCCTCCCGTCCGCGTTTTCCACAGATCACGGCGCGGGCCGACCGCGCGGACCGCGCCGATGCCAGGATGGCCACATGGCGGTCAGTGTGCGAGAGGTGGCAGCGCTCGCGGGGGTGTCCCTCGGCACGGTGTCGAACGTGCTGAACCGCCCTGACAAGGTCGCTCCCGGCACGGTGGAACGCGTGCAGTCGGCGATCGCGACGCTCGGGTTCGTCCGCAACGACTCCGCACGGCAGCTCCGGGCCGGACGCAGCTCCACCGTCGGGCTCATCGTGCTCGACGGCGGCAACCCGTTCTTCACCGACGTCGCCCGGGGTGCCGAGGACGCCGCGATGGACAACGGCCTCGCGGTGCTGATCGGCAACTCCGACGAGTCGACCGACCGCGAACGCACCTACGTCGACCTGTTCGAGGAACGCCGTGTCGCCGGACTCCTGATCTCCCCCGCCGGGGACGACCTGTCCCGCCTCGCGCGGCTGCGTGACCAGGGCACCGCCGTGGTGCTGGTGGACCGCCGCGCCGACGACGAGCACTTCGCCTCGGTCTCGGTCGACGACATCGCCGGTGGTCGCATCGCGGTCGAGCACCTCGCGGCGATCGGCCGCACCCACATCGCCTTCGTCGGTGGCCCGTTCGGCATCCGCCAGGTCGCCGACCGGCACGCCGGGGCACTCGCCGCCGCACAGGCCGCGGGCATCCGGCTCGAAGCCCTGCCGACCACCTCGCTGTCCGTGCTCGAGGGGCGCCGCATCGGCGAAGCGATCCAGGCACGGCCGGCCGCCGAACGCCCGGACGCCGTCTTCGCCGCCAACGACCTGCTCGCCGTCGGGCTCGAACAGGCCTTCATCATGCGCGGCACCATCGCGGTGCCCGAGCAGATCGCCATCGTCGGCTACGACGACATCGCGTTCGCCGAGTCCGCCGTGGTCCCGCTGACGTCGGTGCGGCAGCCCGCGCAGGACCTCGGTCGTCGCGCGATCAAACTCCTGACGAAGCAGGTCGAGCAGGGGCAGGACATCGACCTCGAGCACGTGGAGTTCACACCGGAGCTCGTGGTGCGGCAGTCCTCCGTCGCCGACGCCTAGGGCGCGGTCCGGACAGGGGTCCCCCGCCGCCTACGATCGGAGCATGGTGCATGTCCCCCGGCGCGACGGTCCGCCGAGCGTGCACCACGTCGCAGCCCGGGCCGGGGTCTCGCTCGCGACCGTCTCGAACGTCCTGAACCATCCCGAGCGGGTCGCCGACGCGACCGCCGCACGCGTGCGGGACGCGATCGACGCGCTCGGGTACACGCCGAACCGCAACGCCCGGGCGCTGGTGTCCGGCAGCACGCGCGCGATCGGCCTGGTGGTGATGTCGCTGCGGAACTCCCTGTTCAGCGACATGGTCAACGGCGCACAGCTGGCCGCACGGGAACGCGGCTTCACCCTGCTGATCGCCAGCAGCGAGGACGACCTGCAGGCGCAGGGCGAACACCTCGCCTACCTCGAGAGCGCCCGGGTGTCGGGGATCCTGCTCGCCTCGATGACGGAGTCCCGCGACCAGGTCGAGGTCGCGCGGCGCCACGGTCGGCCCGTCGTGTACGTCAACTACGAACCGACCGAACTCGACGCGTGCGCGGTGGTCGTGGACAACGAGCAGGCCGGGTTCCTGGCGACCGAGCACCTGATCGACCGAGGCTGCCGACGCATCGGGTTCGTGAGCGCCCGTCCGGACCTGCAGCCCGTCGACCGACGACGGGCCGGCGTGCTGCGGGCCGTCGCGGCGCATCCCGGGGTCGAGCTCGTCGACGTCGACGCCGGGGACATCGACCCGCCGGGTGGCACCGACGCCGGGCTCCGCATCGCCCGGATGCCCGAGGACGAACGCCCCGACGGGGTGCTGGGTGTGACCGACCTGCTCGCGATGGCCGTCGTCTCCGAGCTCCGAGCCGCCGGGATCCGCGTCCCCGAGGACATCCCCGTGTCGGGCTGCGACCACAACTCCGTGGCGTGGGGTGGTGCGGTGCCGCTGACCTCGGTGACGATGCACGGCTCGGAGATGGGTGCGGCCGCGGTGGAACTGCTGCTCGAGGAACTCACCGACCCGATGCACGTGCACCGGACCGTCGTGCTCGGCAGCGAGCTGGTGCCGCGCGAGAGCACGCTCGGTCGCGAGGGCGCGGCCGCAGCAGCCGCCGCGGCCGCCGTCGCGGGCACGATCACGTCGAGCGACCCGAGGCGCACCGAGGCCTGACCGGCGGCGGACCAACCCGCGAGAGCGACACATCCGCAGGTGGCCACGCCGTCCGGTCCGCCAGAGCGACAGATCGGCGCGAACGTTCGGCGGCGCACTGTCGCTTTCGCGGGCAGCGGGCTGTGGGCCGGGCCGACGCGCAGGAGGCGACGCCGGCCCGCGGACGCGACCGGACGCCGGGCGGGAGGCGCGGGGCCGGGCCGGCACGGGCCTCCCGGGCGGCGGGCGGCGCGACCACCGCACGGTGCAGCACCGCAGGTCGGTTCGGTGCGAGGTCGAGCCCGCTCTGCGGGATCGCGTAACGAAATCGGCACAGCGATTGACACGCTTCAATCCGCGTGGTTCCATCCTGATTGAAACGTTCTAAAACGCAGTGACCGGACCCCGCGACGGCGCGGGATCCGGGTCCGTTTCACCCGGGGTACCCCAGCCCCGGGCCTTACGAGGAGGTAAGGAATGTCAGTTCGTTCCATGACCAAGCGCGCGATCGCCATCGGCGGCGCGACGGTCCTGATCGGCGGGCTCGCCGCGTGCTCGTCCGGCGGCTCCGCCGACGAAGGTGGCGGCAAGGTCGAGATCACCTACCAGGCCGACAACGCCCCGGCCACCGCGGCCACCGCGAAGCCGCTCATCGAGGCCTTCGAGAAGGCCAACCCCGACATCACCGTCAAGTTCGACACCCGCCCCCAGGGCACCGACGGCGACAACCTGATCAAGACCCGGCTGTCGACCGGCGAGGCCGCCGACGTCTTCAACTACAACTCCGGCTCGCTCATGCAGGCCCTCAACCCGGACAACACCCTGGTGGACCTGTCCGACGAGAAGTGGGCGGGCGACGTCGACCCGCAGTTCACCAAGGTCGTCAGCACCGACAAGGGCATGTACGGCGCCCCGTTCGGCACGAGCTTCGGCGGTGCGGTGCTCTACAACACGAAGGTCTACGACGACCTCGGCCTCAAGGTCCCGACCACCTGGGACGAGTTCGTCAGCAACAGCGAGAAGATCAAGGACGCCGGCGACGTCGCCCCGATCATCCAGACCTACGGCGACACCTGGACCAGCCAGCTGTTCGTCCTCGGCGACTTCGCGAACATCACCGCACAGGACGAGAAGTGGGCGGACGACTACACCGCCAACAAGGAGTCCTACGCCGACGAACCCGCACTCGCCGGGTTCGAGCACCTCGCCGAGGGCAAGGACAAGGACCTCTACAACGAGGACTACGCCTCGGCCACGCAGGCGAACGGCCTGAAGATGCTGGCCGACGGCACCGGTGCGCAGTACCCGATGCTCACGAACGCGATCTCCGCGATCCAGCAGGACTCCCCCGACGCCGTCGACGACATCGGCGCGTTCGCCCTGCCGGCCGAGGACGCCGCGGACACGAACCTGACGATCTGGGAGCCGAACGGCCTGTACATCCCGAAGACGACCACGGGCGACAAGCTGGCGGCGGCGAAGAAGTTCATCGCCTTCGCGAACTCCACCGAGGGCTGCCAGGTGCAGAACGACACCGGCACCCCCGCCGGCCCGTACGTCATCTCGACGTGCTCGCTGCCGGACGACGTGCCCCCGATGATCGACGACCTGCAGAAGTACCTGGACGACGGCAAGGCGAGCCCCGCGCTCGAGTTCCTGTCCCCGATCAAGGGCCCGAACCTCGAGAAGATCTGCGTGCAGGTCGGCTCGGGCATCACCACCGCGAGCAAGGGCGCCGACCAGTACGACGACGACGTCGTCCAGCAGGCACAGCAGCTCGGCATCAAGGGCTGGTGATCGGTGTGACCGCGACCCTCACGACGGCGGTGGCCCCGCCGCAGACACGCAAGGCCGGCCGCCCCGGACCAGCGCGCAAGCGGATGCGCTCGTTCTACCCCGCGTGGTTCTTCATCCCCGCGATCGCGCTGTACGTCGTGTTCTTCGCGGTCCCGACGTTCGCCGGGTTCTACTTCTCGCTCACCCGCTGGACGCTGTTCGACCAGACCTTCATCGGCTTCGACAACTTCGTCCGGTTCTTCCAGGACCCGCAGCTCGTCTCCGGGTTCGTGCACACCTTCCAGTACGGCTTCGTGACGAGCGCGGCGAAGGTGGTCCTCGGACTCGCCCTCGCCCTGCTCCTCACGTCGCCCGTGCTGGGGCGCGGCTACCTGCGGGCGGTCGTGTTCTTCCCGGTGCTCGTGTCGACCATCGGCATCGGCATCACGTTCAAGGCGCTGATGGACCCGTTCCACGGGATCATCAACGGCGTGCTGGGTTCGGTCGGCCTGCCCACCCCCGGGTGGCTGACCGACCCGGCGCTCGCACTGTGGAGCGTCGCCGCGGTGGACGTCTGGAAGGGCGTCGGCATCGCGACGCTCATCTTCATCGCCGGCATCGTGGCGATCCCGCAGGAGTACTTCGAGGCGGCACGGGTCGACGGCGCGAGCGCGTGGTCGATCTTCCGGAACATCACGTTGCCGCTGTCCCGCCCCGCGATGGGCACCGTCATCATCCTGTCGCTCATCGGCGGCCTGCGGTCGTTCGACCTGATCTGGGCGATGACCGGCGGCGGGCCGGGCTTCACGAGCGACGTGATCGCGAGCGTGATCTACAAGCAGTACCAGGCCGGGTTCTACGGCCTGTCCACCGCCGGCAACGTGGTCCTGTTCGTCGTCGTCACGGCGATCATGGTCCCCGTCTCGTGGCTCCTCAACCGCAAGGAGGCAGAGCTGTGACCGCAATCGGCAGCACCCGTCGGACGGCTGGCCCGGCGACCCGGAACCGCCACCCCGGGCGTGCCCGCCGGTGGATCATCGGCTCGATCGCCATCGTCGTCAGCTTCGTCGTGTTCCTGGTGCCGTTCGTCTTCGTCCTGCTCCAGGCCGCGAAGAACCCCGCCGAGGCGAACCAGCTCGGCTTCAGCCTGCCGACCGACTGGCAGCTGTGGCAGAACCTGCAGGCGGTGTTCCAGAGCGGCGACGGCGGGATCCTGCGCGCGTTCTGGAACAGCGCACTGCTCACCGTCGGCAGCGTCACCGTCATGGTCGTGTTCTCCGCGATGGTCGGGTACGTCCTGCAGCGGCGGCCGAGCAAGTGGAACGGCCTGATCAACTTCTTCGTGCTGGCGGGGCTCATCGTGCCGCCGGCGATCGTGCCGACCATCTGGGTGCTGCAGGGGCTCAACCTGTTCAAGACCATGGGCGGGATGGTCCTGATCGAGGCGACCTTCGGCCTGTCGTTCTGCATCCTGCTGTTCCGGGCGTTCGTCGCGACGATCCCGAAGGAGCTCGACGAGGCCGCCGTGCTCGACGGCGCCGGCCCGGTCCGCCTGTTCTTCGGGGTGGTGCTGCCGCTGCTCAAGCCGGTGATCATCACGGTCGTGCTCGTGCAGTCGGTGACGGTGTTCAACGACTTCACGAACCCGCTGTACTTCCTGCCGGGGTCCGAGAACGCGACCGTGCAGCAGACGCTCTACGCGTTCCAGAGCCAGTCGGTCAGCCAGCTGAACTTGCTGTTCACCGACGTGCTGCTCATCACGATCCCGCCGCTGATCCTCTACGTCTTCTTCAACCGTCAGATCGTCGCCGGCATGACCAGCGGCGCCGTCAAGGGCTGACCGCCCACCCCGGCCTGGAGGCGCGACCCGCCTCCGCCACACCGCCCAGCCGGGCGGACGGCCGGGCCCACGACCCCCGCACCGGTCGACGACGACCGGTCGCGTGAAAGGACCACCACATGACCACCTGGACCGCACCGTTCATCGCGGCCGACACCGACCTCGGCAGCGCCCCGATCCTGCGTCGGGAGTTCCCCCTCGACGACGGCCACGGCGCCGTCACCGCCGCCACCCTCGACGTCAGCGCCCTCGGCGTCGTCGAGGCCTGGCTCGGCGGGCAGCACGTCTCCGACCACCTGCTCGAACCGGGGTGGACGAGCTACGAGTGGCGCATCCGCGTCGTCTCGCACGACGTCACCGAGCACCTGTCCGACACGCTCCCCGGCCAGCCTGCCGTGCTCGCGCTCGTCATCGGCAACGGCTGGGCCGCCGGACGACTGGCCTGGGGCGGCGGTGGCGGCTGGTACACCGACGAGCGTGCCGGGTTCGCCGAGCTCCGGATCACGTTCGCCGACGGGCACGAGCAGCACGTCACGACCGACACCGACTGGCAGGCCCTGTCGAGCGCGATCACCGCGGACCAGCTCTACGACGGGCAGGACATCGACGCCCGACTCCGCGACGGCTCGTTCCTGACGCCGGGCGAGGTCACCGTGCCCAGCGTCGACGGGCACCGGGGGCGGACGAGCACGGTGCACACGGTCGACATCGGCGAGCGCGAACTCGTCGCCGACACGGTGCCGCCGGTGCGCCCGCTCGCCGAGATCGCCCCGGTGGCGATCTGGACGAGCCCGTCGGGAGCGACCCTGCTCGACTTCGGCGTGAACCTGGTCGGGTGGCTCCGGGTCACCGCGACCGGCCCGGCCGGCACCGTGCTCACCCTGCAGCACGCCGAGGTGCTCGAGCACGACGAGCTCGGCACCCGCCCCTTGCGCACCGCGAAGGCGACGGACCACTTCACCCTGCGCGGTGACGACGAGCCCGAGACGTTCGAGCCCCGGTTCACCTTCCACGGGTTCCGGTACGCGCAGGTCGACGGCTGGCCGGGCACCCACGACGAACTCCGCGCCGCGGTCACCGCCGTGCAGGTCGGGTCGGACCTCACCCGCACCGGCACGTTCGCGTCGAGCCACGAGCTGCTGAACACCTTCCACGACAACGTCGTCCGGGGCATGCAGGGCAACTTCCTGAGCGTGCCGACGGACTGCCCGCAGCGCGACGAGCGACTCGGCTGGACGGGTGACATCGCCGCGTTCGCCCCGACGGCCTCGTACCTGTTCGACACGCGGACGTTCCTGGCCGACTGGCTGCGCGACGTCTGGCTCGAGCAGCAGCACGCCGACGGGGTCATCCCGTTCGTGGTGCCGGACGTGCTGAAGTACTCCCCCGCCGAGGACTTCGGCACGCCCGACGCGACCGCCGTGTGGTCGGACGCCGGCGTCTGGGTGCCGTGGACGCTGTACCAGGCGTACGGCGACACCGCGGTGCTCGAGGAGCAGTTCGACTCGATGGCCGCACACCTGCGCCGGGTCCGTGACCACCTGTCCCCGGAGGACCTGTGGGACACCGTGTTCCAGTTCGGCGACTGGCTCGACCCGGACGCCCCTCCCGAGGCCCCGGCCGACGCGAAGGCCGACAAGGGCGTCGTCGCGACGATCTGCGCCTACCGGTCCGCGACGATCGTGGCGGACGCGGCGGAGCTGTTGGGCGGTCACGAGGCGGAAGCAGCGGAGTTCCGGGAACTCGCCACGCGCCTCCAGGCCGGGTTCCGCACCCACTACCTGCAGGACGACGGGCGGATCCTGTCGGACGCGACCACGGTGTACACGCTGGCGATCGTGTTCGGGATCCTGTCCGAGCAGGAGCAGGCCGTGGCCGGCGAGCGTCTCGCCGAGCTGGTCGAGGCGTCCGGGTACCGGATCTCGACGGGCTTCGCCGGGACCCCGTTCATCACCGACGCGCTGACGCAGACGGGCCACCTGGAGGACGCCTACCGGCTGCTGCTGCAGACGGAGTGCCCGTCGTGGCTGTACCCGGTGACGATGGGCGCGACGACGGTGTGGGAGCGGTGGGACTCGATGCTGCCGGACGGCACGATCAACCCGGGTGAGATGACCTCGTTCAACCACTACGCACTCGGAGCCGTGGCGGACTGGATGCACCGGGTGGTGGGTGGCCTGTCGCCGCTGTCGCCGGGGTACTCGGCCGTCCTGATCGCGCCGCAGCCGGGCGGTGGGCTGACGTGGGCGGAGACCTCGCTCGACACGGTGCACGGGCACGTCGCCGTGCGGTGGGAGCTCGTCGACGGGGAGTTGCGCGTCCGGGCGACCGTGCCCGAGGGCGTCTCGGCCGTGGTGCGCCTGCCGGGTGCGCCCGAGCAGCAGGTCGGCGGCGGAACGCACGACCTCCGCGCCCCCGCCGCGGTCCCCGCCGGGTAGGCCCCTGGCTCGCAAAACACCGGTGTTCGCGCGTCGAACCCCCGAACGCGCGTGTTCAACACGTGAACACCGGTGTTTTGCGGCACCAACGGCACCACGGCACCACCACGGTTGCGGCAGCCCGCCGCGCGCCGTACTGTATGAAACGATTCAATCGCACACGAGGAAGTGACACGATGACATCGACCCCGAGCTTCGCCGGCATCGCCGACCAGCTGGCACGACAGCAGATCGAGCTGCCCAGCTGGGCCTTCGGCAACTCCGGCACCCGCTTCAAGGTGTTCAGCACGCCGGGTACCCCGCGCGACCCGTACGAGAAGATCGCCGACGCCGCCCAGGTGCACGAGTACACCGGCCTGGCCCCCAGCGTCGCGCTGCACATCCCGTGGGACCTGGTGGACGACTTCGCCGACCTCAAGCGCCACGCCGAGGAGCACGGGGTGTCGCTCGGCACCGTCAACTCGAACACGTTCCAGGACGACGACTTCAAGTTCGGCGCCCTGACCCACGTCGACGAGACGATCCGGCAGAAGGCGATCGACCACCACCTGCGCTGCATCGACGTGATGGACGCCACCGGCAGCCGCGACCTGAAGATCTGGCTCGCCGAGGGCTCGAACTACCCCGGTCAAGAGGACATGCGCTCCCGCCAGGACCGCCTGCACGAGTCGCTCTCGACGATCTACGACCGCCTCGGTGCCGACCAGCGGCTCGTGCTCGAGTACAAGTTCTTCGAGCCGTCGTTCTACCACACGGACGTCCCCGACTGGGGCACCAGCTACGTGCAGACGGCGGCACTCGGGCCGAAGGCGATGGTCTGCCTCGACACCGGGCACCACGCCCCCGGCACGAACATCGAGTTCATCGTGATGCAGCTCCTGCGCCTCGGCAAGCTCGGTTCGTTCGACTTCAACTCGCGCTTCTACGCCGACGACGACCTGATCGTGGGCGCCGCGGACCCGTTCCAGCTGTTCCGGATCCTGGTCGAGGTCATCCGCGGCGGCGGCTACGACAACCCCGACGTGGCGTTCATGCTCGACCAGTGCCACAACGTCGAGGACAAGATCCCCGGCCAGATCCGCTCGGTGCTCAACGTGCAGGAGATGACGGCCCGCGCGCTGCTCCTCGACCGCGTCGCACTGACCGCCGCGCAGGAGGCCCACGACGTCCTCGGCGCGAACGAGGTCTTCATGGACGCGTACCAGACCGACGTCCGGAAGGACCTGGCCGAGTGGCGCGAGTCCCGCGGGCTGCCGGCGAACCCGATGCGCGCCTACCTGGAGTCCGGGTACCAGCAGTCGATCGCCGAGGACCGCGTCGGCGGCGTCCAGGCCGGCTGGGGCGCGTAGGAACATGACGAACACAGTGGAGGCACGGGTGGACCCCGCAATGCACGGCACCGACGCAGACACCACGATCCGGGCGCTGGTCGCGCGCTCGAACGCGCTCGGCTCGGATCCGCGGATCACGAACTACGCGGGCGGGAACACCTCCGCCAAGGGCACCGACACCGACCCCGTCACGGGCGAACCGGTCGAGCTGCTCTGGGTGAAGGGCTCCGGGGGCGACCTCGGCACCCTCACCCCGGCGGGCCTCGCGGTCCTGCGCGTCGACCGCGTCCGTGCCCTCCAGGACGTCTACCCCGGGGTGGAGCGCGAGGACGAGATGGTCGCCGCCTTCGACTACACGCTGCACGGCAAGGGCGGTGCCGCGCCGTCGATCGACACCGCGATGCACGCCCTCGTCGACGCGGCCCACGTCGACCACCTGCACCCCGACGCCGGCATCGCGATCGCCACCGCGGCGGACGGTCCGGCCCTGACCGAGCGGATCTTCGGCGACCGGGTCGTCTGGGTGCCCTGGCGCCGGCCCGGGTTCCAGCTCGGGCTCGACATCGCAGGCGTCAAGCGAGACCACCCGCAGGCGATCGGCACGATCCTGGGCGGCCACGGCATCACCGCGTGGGGGGACACGAGCGACGAGGCGCAAGGCAACTCCCGCTGGATCATCGACACCGCCGAGCGGTACCTCGCGGAGCACGGCACGGCCGACCCGTTCGGCGGCGTCCGAGCGGGTTTCGAAGCACTGCCGACCGACGAACGTCACGCACGCGCCGCCGCCCTCGCCCCGACGATCCGCGGCATCGCCGGGCACGACAAGCCGGTCGTCGGGCACTTCACCGACAGCGACGTCGTGCTCGAGTTCCTGGCGAGCGAGCGCGCCGAAGGGCTCGCGGCCCTCGGCACCAGCTGCCCGGACCACTTCCTGCGCACCAAGGTGAAGCCGCTCATCCTCGACCTGCCGGCCTCGGCGAGCGTCGACGAGCACACCGCCCGCCTGCACGAACTGCACGAGCAGTACCGCGCGGACTACCAGGCCTACTACGACCGGCACCGGACACCGGACTCCCCCGCGATCCGCGGCGCCGACCCGCTCATCGTGCTGGTCCCCGGCGTCGGGATGTTCTCGTACGGCAAGGACGCCCAGACCGCCCGGGTCGCCGGGGAGTTCTACATCAACGCGATCAACGTGATGCGCGGTGCCGAGTCGGTCAGCACCTACGCCCCCATCGACGAGGCCGAGAAGTTCCGGATCGAGTACTGGGCCCTCGAAGAGGCGAAGCTGCAACGGATGCCCGCACCCAGGAAGCTCGCGACGCGCATCGCCCTGGTCACCGGGGCAGCGTCCGGAATCGGCAAGGCGATCGCGAAGCGCCTGGCGGCCGAGGGCGCCGCCGTCGTCATCGCCGACCTCGACCTCGAGAAGGCCACCGCTGCGGCAGCCGAGATCGGCGGCCTGGACCAGGCCATCGGCGTCGCGGCGAACGTGACCTCGGCAGCGGACATCGAGCAGGCGATCCAGCAGACGCTGCTGCACTTCGGCGGTCTCGACCTCGTCGTGAACAACGCCGGCCTGAGCCTGTCGAAGAGCCTGCTCGACACCACCGAACAGGACTGGGACCTGCAGCACGACGTCATGGCGAAGGGCTCGTTCCTGGTGTCCAAGGCGGCGGCGAAGGTCCTCATCGAGCAGGGCCTCGGCGGCGACATCGTGTACATCTCGTCGAAGAACTCGGTGTTCGCCGGCCCGAACAACATCGCCTACTCCGCCACGAAGGCCGACCAGGCCCACCAGGTGCGGTTGCTCGCGGCCGAGCTCGGTGAGCACGGCGTCCGCGTCAACGGCATCAACCCCGACGGGGTCGTGCGCGGCTCCGGCATCTTCGCGAGCGGCTGGGGCGCCAACCGCGCCAAGACGTACGGCATCGAGGAGCAGGACCTCGGCAAGTTCTACGCGCAGCGCACGATCCTGAAGCGCGAGGTCGTGCCCGAGAACGTCGCGAACGCCGTCTACGCCATCTGCACCGACGACTTCTCGCACACCACCGGCCTGCACGTGCCCGTCGACGCCGGTGTCGCCGCGGCCTTCCTGCGATAGCGACGACCGACGAACACCGAGCAGGAGCAGAGCATGCACACCAGCGGCAGCGTCGCCGCGGTCGACCTCGGGGCCACCAGCGGCCGGGTGATCGTCGGCCACGTCGACCCGGACGGGGTCCGGATGGACCACCTCGCGCGGTTCCCGAACGGCCCCGTCACCCTGCACGAGGGCGACGCCGACACCGGCCGCGACGCCCTGCACTGGGACGTCGTCGAGCTGTACCGGCAGGTGACCGAGGGGCTGCGGCGTGCGTTCGCCGAGCACCCCGCGATCGCCAGCATCGGCATCGACTCGTGGGCGGTCGACTACGGCCTGCTCCGCGACGGCCGTCTGCTCGGGCTGCCGTCGCACTACCGCGACGACCGGCACCAGGGCGGTGTCGTCCCCGTGCACGACCGGATGGCCGCCGCCGAGCTGTACGCCCGGAACGGTCTGCAGCACCTGCCGTTCAACACCCTGTTCCAGTGGGCTGCCGACCCGTCGCTGCGGCTCGCGCAGCGTGCGCTGCTCGTGCCCGACCTGCTCGGGTACTGGCTGACGGGGGTCGAGGCGGCCGAGCGTACGAACGCCTCGACGACCGGGGCCCTGAACGCGACCACCCGTGGGTGGGACCCGGCGGTGCGGGCTGCTGCGGGCCTCCCGGCCGGGCTGCTGCCCACGCTGCGCGACCCGGGCGACCGACTCGGCCCCCTGCTGCCGTCCGTCGCCGCGCTCGTCGGCGGGCAGGCCGACGTGACGCTGGTCGGCTCGCACGACACGGCGAGCGCCGTCGTCGCGGTCCCCGCGACGGAGCCGGACTTCGCCTACATCTCGTCGGGCACGTGGTCGCTCGTCGGCGTCGAGCTCGACGCGCCCGTCCTGTCGGACGCGGCACGACGCGCGAACTGCACGAACGAGGGCGGTGTCGACGGCCGCGTCCGGTTCCTGAAGAACGTGTCCGGACTGTGGTTGCTGTCGGAGAGCGTCCGTACCTGGGAGCGCGGTGGCGACCACGTCGACCTGGAGGCCCTGCTCGCCTCCGCCGCGGCCGTCACCGCCCCGGTCCCCGTCTTCGACCCCGCGGACGAGTCGTTCACGGCACCCGGCGACATGCCGGCGCGGATCGCCGCGTGGTGCGCGGCGCACGGGCTGAGCGCCCCCGCGTCGCGCGCGGAGTTCGTCCGGAGCATCCTCGAGTCGCTCGCGACGGCGTACGCCGAGACCCTGCGCACCATCGCCGACGTGACCGGCAAGGCCATCCGGGTCGTGCACGTCGTGGGCGGCGGCTCGCAGAACCGGCTGCTCTGCCAGCTGACCGCGGACCGCACCGGCCTGCCGGTCGTGGCCGGCCCGGTCGAGGCCACCGCACTCGGCAACGTGCTGGTGCAGGCGCGCGCCGTCGGACTCGCGGGCCTCGGAGGGGCTTCACTGGAGGCACTCCGCAGCATCGTCGCACGGAGCGTCGAGCCCGTGCGGTACACCCCGTCGGCGTCGTCGCGCGTCGATCCCGATCGATCCCCCGTCAGGAGCCACGCATGACCACGACCGACGACCAGCACCGGATCGACCCCGCAACCGGCGCACCGGCGCCCGCGACCGGGTCCGCCTCCGCCGCTCGCACGCGGGTCAAGCGGCAGCTGCCGACGGTGCGGGACCTCGCGCCGCTCATGCAGTTCAAGAAGCCCTCGCTGCCGGGTCGACGTCAGCGCCTCGAACAGGCCTTGACGATCTGGGACCTGCGGGACATCGCCGCCCGCCGAACCCCGAAGGCCGCGTTCGACTACACCGAGGGCGCGGCCGAGGCGGAGATCTCCCTGGCCCGCGCGCGGCAGGCGTTCGAGGACATCGAGTTCACCCCGGCGATCCTGCGCGACGTCTCGAGGGTGGACACCTCGCGCCAGGTGCTCGGCGCGCCGGTGTCGTACCCGTTCGGCATCGCGCCGACGGGCTTCACGCGGATGATGCAGACCGAGGGCGAGCGGGCTGGCGCCCGGGCAGCCGGACGTGCCGGCATCCCGTTCTCGCTCTCCACGATGGGCACCACCGCGATCGAGGACGTCCGCGACGCCAACCCGCACGGGCGCAACTGGTTCCAGCTGTACATGTGGAAGGACCGCGAGAAGTCGATGGCGCTGGTCTCCCGCGCCCAGCAGGCCGGCTTCGACACCCTGCTCGTCACCGTGGACGTCCCCGTCGCGGGTGCGCGGCTGCGGGACAAGCGGAACGGGTTCTCGATCCCGCCGCAGCTGAGTGCCCGGACCGTGGTGAACGCGATCCCGCGGCCCTGGTGGTGGTTCGACTTCCTGACCACCGAGCCGCTGGCGTTCGCGTCGCTCGACCGCTGGTCCGGCACCGTCGGCGAGCTGCTCGACCACATGTTCGACCCGACCGTCACCTACGAGGACCTCGCCTGGATCCGTGACCAGTGGCAGGGCAAGGTCGTCGTCAAGGGCGTGCAGTCGCTGGCCGACGCCAAGCGCCTGGCCGACCTGGGCGTCGACGGCATCACGCTGTCGAACCACGGCGGGCGACAGCTGGACCGCGCCCCCGTCCCCTTCCACCTGCTGCCCTCCGTGGTCAAGGAGGTCGGGAAGGACACCGAGGTGCACCTCGACACGGGCATCATGTCCGGCGCCGACATCGTGGCTGCCGTGGCCCTCGGCGCGAAGTTCACGATGGTCGGCCGCGCCTACCTGTACGGGCTGATGGCCGGCGGCGAGGCCGGGGTGGACCGGATGATCCAGATCCTGTCCGAGCAGATCGAGCGGACCATGCGGCTGCTCGGGGTCGCCTCGCTCGACGAGCTCGAGCCGGGGCACGTGACGCAGCTGCAGCGGTTGCAGCCGATCCCCCGGGTCTGACCCGTCGGCTCGTCGCGCGTTGCACCGTGCACGTTCGACGGTCGGACACCGGGCGTTCGTCGGTCGATTTCCGTGACGCCCCCCGAACGGGTCACAAATGATGCAAGATGTCCGTGGACGTGTCAACGAAACCCTCGGCATCCGGCCGGCTGATGCGTCCGTCCCTCCCCGCATCCTGCGCCCGAGCATCCACGAGGAGCCCGACATCTCGACCCGAAGCACGTGCACGCCCTCGCGCGGCACGACCACACGGACCACGTCCACACCCCCGACCACCCGAGGGGGCACCCGATGATCCGCCACCGCGCGATCCTGGCGGTCGCGACCGCGGGCGCCCTGGTCCTCGGTGTCCCCACCGCCGCCTCCGCCCGCACCTGGTGGGGTTGGGACGGCGAACGCCGCTGGCACAACGCCCCGGTGAACCCGACGCCGGCCCCGGACGAGACGGAGACCCCGGCCCCCACCGACGAGTGGACCCCGGATGCGGAGCCCGAGCAGGACTCCGCGCCGATCGAGGACTCCGCCCCCGTCGCCGAGGCCGCGCCGGAAGCGGCGCCCGAAGCGGAGGGATCCCTCGCGGACCTGTCCGCGATCGCACCGGACGCCTCGTTCGTCGAGGACTTCAGCAAGGACGCCGTCACGGGCCTGGTCTCGTCGCTGTACCCGCAGTCGTGGCAGGCCTACCCCGACGGCACCTCGGGCATCTACGCGCCGAGCAAGACCGTGTCGGTGCACGACGGCGTGATGGACGTCGCCCTCGGCACCGGTGCCGGAGCGGCCGGCACCTTCGGCTCCTCCGACGGCGCCTGGGACCACGTCGGCGGGTCGTTCTCGGTCCGCGCGAAGGCGACCGGCGGCGACGGCAACGGCGCGGCCTTCATGCTGTGGCCGACGTCGAACGTGTGGGCCGACGGCGAGATCGACTTCCCCGAGGGCAACTTCGAGGACAGCCCCTCGGTGTTCCACCACTCGATGACCCCGGGCAAGGAAGCCGAGCGCGTCCAGCTCGGCACCGGCGTCTCGTGGCGCGACTGGCACACCTACAAGGTCGACTGGGTCCCCGGTCAGTCCGTCACCTACAGCGTCGACGGCAAGGTCCTCGGCACGATCACGCACGACGTGCCGACGACCCCGCACCGCTTCATGTTCCAGGTCGGCAACTGGGGCGAGAAGGGCAACCTGCTCATCGACTGGGTCTCGACGACCGAGTAGCGTCCGCAGGTCCACGACACGGCCGACGGGAGGCCCGGTGCCAGCTGGCACCGGGCCTCCCGTCCGTCTGCGTGGTCATGTTCCGGGCGTCACGCGCGCCGCTCAGAAGAGCGCGTTCAGGTCCGCGTAGTCCACCCCGGCCGCCAGCGAGTCGTAGGTGCCGGTGGTCAGGAGTTCGGCCGTGGCCTGCCGAGCGACGGCGTACGCGGCCTGCGCGACGGCGGAACCGAGACTGATGCGGGCCACACCGATCCCGGCGAGTTCCGACACGGTCGGCGACCCCGGACCGGCCATCACGTTCACCGGGCCATCGATCGACTCCACCAGCGCGCGGATGGTCTCGACGTCTCGGACTCCGGGGACGAACACGCCGTCCGCGCCGGCTCCGCGGTAGCGACGAGCACGCTCGAGCGTCTCGGCCAGGCGTCGTTCGGGATCGACGAGACCGGCGAGGTGGACGTCGGTCCGTGCGTTGACGAACAGGCGCACCCCGGCTCGTTCCGCCGCGCGCCGGGCCGCCCCGATGCGGTCGGCGAGCGCATCCGGATGCAACCTGCCGTCCTCGATGTTGATCCCGACGGCGCCCGCTTCGAGCACCGCGTCCACCGTGCGCGCCACACCGTCCGCGTCGTCGGCGTACCCGGACTCGAGGTCGACGGTGACCGGCACCGACACCGAAGCCGCGATCCGCGCGACCGCGTCCATCGCTTCCGCCCGGGTCAGGGTGTTGCCGTCCGGTCGCCCGAGTGACCAGGCGACGCCCGCACTGGTCGTGGCGATCGCGGTCGCGCCGGCGTCCTCGACGAGTCGGGCGCTCGCGGCGTCCCAGACGTTGACGAGGACGAGTGGCCGGGATGGGTGGTCGTGGAGTCCGTGGAAGGTGGCGGCTCTGGTCGAAGTCGTGTTCACCCCTCGATCCCAGCGCTCCGAGCGCGGACGAGCTGGCGGATTCCGGACGACGCGGTGGGGCCGCTCAGCCCTCGGGGAGAGGAGACCTGCTCAGCAGGCGCATCGTGCTGCTGCTCAGAGCTTCTCGTCGACGAGCGCGATGAAGCGGCTGCCGATGCCCTCGACCTCACGCCGCGTCAGGCCGGCGGTGGGCTCGGGCGCCTGGTACGGGGCGTGGTAGTCGCACATCAGGTAGTCCCATTCGGGCCACCACTTCTTCGGGCGCGCCTCTTCGTCGAAGCCGCAGACCACGCACTCCAGGCGCGTCCAGACCTTCTTGGTGCCGGTGCGGTTGGCGCGGGACTGCACGAGCCAGGCGGGCGGGTCCTGCTCGATCGCGTCGAGCTCCGCTTCGCTCAGGCGCGACGGGATGCCGTGGCGGGTCGCCATCTCGAGGGGGATGTCGAGCCGGACGGCGGCTTCGCGGCGGGAGAGCATCCGTCCAGGGTAGGTCCTGCCACCTCCCACCTCGAACTGCGTCAACGGTCGAGGGCTCCGACCGCGGACTTTCCTCGAGCGGGCAGTCCGTGTATGGTCTCGATCACTGAGGTAAAAGGCGCCGCGATCTGCGACGCACCAGCACGCGGCATCGAACGAGTCGCCACTTCTTCCCTCGAAGGAGTGCGCCATCGTGTCCCCCATTCCCGCTCTCACCACCGGGCACGTGCCCGCCGGTGACTCGTCGCCTCGTCTGCGCGACGCCTGGATCGCTCTCGCCGGGCTGTCCGCGGTGTTCCTGTTCGAGATGCTCGACAACTCCGTGCTCAACGTCGCCCTGCCGACGATCGGCCGCGACCTGGGCTCGTCGACCACGGGCCTGCAGTGGGTCTCGGGCGCCTACTCGGTCGCCTTCGGAGGGCTGATGCTGCTCTTCGGCGCCGTCGCCGACCGCATCGGACGCCGTCGGGTCATGCTCGCCGGTCTCGTCCTGCTGGCCCTGGCGAGCCTCGCCACGGCGGTGGTCACGTCGACCGAGCAGCTGATCGCCGTGCGGGTCGTGATGGGCGTCGCCGCGGCGATGACGACGCCCGGGTCGATGGCGCTGGCGTTCCGCCTCTTCGACGACGAAGGCCTCCGGGTGCGGGCGCTCACTGTCATCTCGACGGCCGGGCTCGTGGGGCTGGCAATCGGTCCGACCGTCGGCGGGTTCGTGCTCGCCGTCGCCCCGTGGCAGGTGCTGCTGCTGGCCGACGTGCCGATCGCGGTCCTCGCGCTCGTCGGCATCCGGTTGGGAGTCTCACGCGACGAGGCGGCGGGGCTCCGTCGCGATCCGGTCGACGTGGTCGGAGCGCTGCTCGGCACCGTGACCACGGCCGGAGCACTCGTGGCGCCGACGATCCTGGTCGAGTCCGGAGCTACCGGCTGGTGGGGGTGGGCCGTCCTTGCCCTCGCCGCCACCTGCGCGGTGGGGTTCGTCGCCCGCGAGCGGACCGCGCGGCACCCGCTGATCGACCTGCACCTGCTCGCCCGACCACTCGTCTCGAGCGGCCTCGCGTTCAAGGCCGCGTCGGGTCTGGCCGTCGCCGGACTGTCGTACCTCGTGACCCTGCAGCTGCAGTTCGCCTGGGGCTGGCCGCCGGCGCTGGCCGCCGTCGGGACGTTGCCGCAGGTGGTCGTGCTACTCGTCGGCGGCCGCTTCGTCGGGCCGTTCGTGCAGCGGGTCGGCCTGGGCCGCGCCGCCTGGATGAGCGCCGTCTCGGTCGTCTCCGGTCTCGCGGTCTTCGGCGCCCTGAGCCGGCACGGGTACCCGTGGGTGCTCGTCGCGCTCGTGCTCGTCGCAGCCGGCATGCGGGTCGTCGGCGTCGTCGCCGGCGCGTCGGTCCTCACGGGACTGCCCGCGGACCGCACCTCCGTCGGAGCTGCGCTCGTCGACACCTCGAGCGAGCTCGCGGGCGGTGCCGCCGTCGCCGCGGCGGGGACCATCGTCGCCGCCTTCGTCGCCGGGAGCATCACCACGACCACCTGGACCGCCGCCCGGCTCGAGGGCTTCCAGGACGCCCTCACCGTCGCCGGCCTCGGCCTCGCCGCGGTCGCAGCGCTGCTCGTCGTGTTCGGCATGCTCCGAGCCCGGCCCACCGTCGAACCAGAGGACGAGGCCCCGTCCCAACCTGCCGACACCACCCCTGCACACACCGACCCGATCACCATCACCGAGGAGACCTCCCGTGCCTGACACCATCACCCTCCCCCGCCCGCCGTTCGATCCCGAGTTCGTGCCCTTCCTCACGGCCATGGACGTGCGAGGCCGCTTCCACCTCACGACCCGGATGCTGCCGCAGATGCGACAACTGGACATGCCGGAGGCGCAGCTCGACGAAGGACTGCGTGCTCGCGGCCTCGAGCGGAGCAGCGTCACGATCCCGGGGCACCGCGGCGACCCGATCGACCTCGCCGTGATCCAACGCGCCGGCCGAACCGGCACGGCTGCCCTGGCCTACGCGATCCACGGCGGCGGCATGATGTTCGGCCACCACCTCGGCAACCTCGACTCCTACGACGAGTGGCTGCTGGTGCACGACGTCGTCCTGGTCAGCCCCGACTACCGCCTGGCGCCGGAACACCCGGACCCGTACCCGGTCGAGGACTGCTACGCCGGTCTCGTCTGGGCAGCCGAGCACGCCGACGAACTCGGCATCGACCCGGAGCGCATCGTCCTCGTCGGGCAGAGCGCCGGTGCCGGTCTCGCCGCCGGCACGGCCCTCCTGGCCCGCGACCGACAGGGGCCCTCCGTCCTCGGCCAGGTGCTCGTGAGTCCCATGCTCGACGACCGCGACGCGACGCTGTCGGCTCGGCAGTTCGACGGTGTCGGAGTCGCCGACCGGGAGATGACACGGTTCGGCTGGGACGCCTACCTCGGTGACCGGCGGGGTGGCGAGGACGTCTCCGTCTACGCTGCGCCCGGCCGCGCGACCGACCTCACCGGGCTCCCGCCCGCGTACATCGACTGCGGCAGCACCGAGGTGTTCCGCGACGAGACCGTCGCCTACGCCAGCTCGCTGTGGTCTGCAGGAGTCCAGGCGGAACTGCACGTGTGGCCGGGAGCGTTCCACGGATCGACGAGCATGATGCCCGACGCGACGCTGTCGCGGCGGGCCGTGCAGGCTCTGCGCGAGTTCACCGGACGTCTCCTCAGCCCGGCGGTTTGACGGCAGTCCCGGCACGAGCGCGTCGCGGCGCTCGTGCCGGGACCGGCTCCTGTTCGCAGCAACAGCTAGATCCGGTCCAGGGACACCACCGTGACGACGATCGGCCACGCCTCACCGTCGAGCTGCACGGACCGCAGCCCGCGCGGCAGGGCTTGCCCGTCTTCGGACTCAACGACGACTCCCTGCAGCCCGATGAGGTGCCCGGAACCCCTGCTGTAGTGCACGCGATCACCGACGACGGGCATGATGATGGTGTCCGCCGCCAGCTCCTCTGCAGCGAGTTCCACGGTGAGAGGCCAAGACTCCGTGAGCACCTCGGCGAGCTGTGCCTCGAACACGCCGCGTTCGTCGAGCTCCGCGTCGCCCGCCTCGGGATCCACGATCCTCGCGACTGGCAGGATCTGCTGGCCGATCGTGCGCGCGACTCCGCATCCGATCGCGACACCCAGGCCGGCGAGGGACAGCCCCGTGCTCGCCATCTCGAACCGCAACGGGACTGGCTCAGCAACGACCTGACGGATTCCGCCGTTCGAGCCGCCGGCGGTGTGCGCTCGCAGGGCAGTCGCCTTCACCGCGCCGTGGAGTCGTGGCGCGACCGGAGCTGCTCGTGTCCGCCGGAGATCACCGCCGAACTGCTCGCCGAGATGCTTCTTGAACGCAAGGGCGCCAGGCCGTCGCTCGTCGCAGTTGTCCATCGGGTCGCCTTCGGGTCGGCTTCTCGCAGCCTCGGGTCAGGCTGTTCCCGGACCGTACTGCCGGACCGTCGGCCCACACGACGGTTCCTCACCGATCTTGCGGTAACCAGCAAGGCCGATTCGGAGTTCGCGCCGGCGCAGTCGCCATTGGCTCCGACCTCGGCCTCCTCAGCGGGCGGGCGCCTCTTCGTCGCGGCGTGCTCTTCGCCGCAGGACCTGACGGACCCCCGTGAGCACGGCGCCGCACACGACCGTGACGACGATGCCGATGGCCGTCCCGCCGGCCGATCCGCTTCCGTAGTTCGACCATGGCAGCCCGAGACCCCACTGGAGCGCGGGGCCCAACACGAGGAGCACCCCGGCCGGAACGACGATGATCAGCAACGCGCGGCGGCCGCTCCAGGCGGGATGCAGCAGGATGACAGCGGCGGCCACGGCGACGACCGCCAGAGCACCGTAGATCCACGATGCGCCGGACATCCGCCAGCCGTCGTGCGCGAACCAGTCTTGGACTTCACGGACGGTGCGCGCCCACGCGTGCTGACCTCGGCCGTGCGTCGACGAGATGACGGGCAGTGGCCATCCGATGACGGCGAGAACTCCGGCGACCGCGCTCGCGACTCCGAGCACGACCACCCCGAACCGCGAACCGTCTGTGAAGCGATGCCCCGAGGTCCAGGTTGCCCATTGAGTAAATTTGCCCAATGGGCAAATATGTTCTAGTTTGGTGTCATGACAGACGAGGTCTCGTTCCGTGACCAGAAGAAGGCAGCGATCCGTGACGCGTTGAGCGTGACGACTGTGCTGCTCGCTCGGGAGCGGGGGCTCGACAACATCCGTGTCGAGGACATCGTCGGTCGGGTCGGAGTGTCGAGGCGGACGTTCGGGAACTACTTCTCGAGCAAGGAAGACGCGATCGCGGACCGCCACGTGCAACGCGTGCGCAGGGCAGCCGACGATCTGCTCCAGCGGCCACTCGAGGAGCCGTTGTGGACTGCCATCACGGAGGCGCTGCTCGCGCCGTACGAGGCAGAAGAGACGACGACCCCGTCCCGGGAGGAGCAGAGCGGGCTGCTTGCAGTGCTGTCGACGCCGGGCATGCAGTCAGCCGTCGATCGAGGTGCTCGCGCAGCGAACGCAGTGTTCGCGGCCGCCGTCGCGGCGCGCTCAGACGCAGCACCGGAGGATCCCATTCCTGGTCTGGTGTCCGCCGCTGCGCTTTCGACCTTGTTGACAACGCTGGAGTCCTGGGCGGCGCGCGCGGAGCCACAACCCCTCCAGCCGTTCCTCCGAGCTGCGTTCCAACTCCTCGGCGACGGTTTCGACCACCTCCGCTGACCACTGATCCCACACTCTTCGTCAGAAGGAAGACCATCATGTACGACGTCGTCATCGTCGGAGGCGGCCCCGTGGGCATCTTCGTCGCCTGCGAGCTGAAGCTCGCGGGTGTGAACCCCCTCGTCCTCGAACGCCTCCCCGAGATCAACCAATGGGACAAGGCGCACGGCTTGACCGGGCAGGTCGTCCGACTACTGGACCACCGCGGCTTGTTCGAGCGGTGTGCTGGGAGGGCCGTCCCGGAGCCGGCTCCGGGCTTCTTCTTCGGAGCGCTGCCATTGCCGCTCCACACGCTCGGCGACCGCAACCCGATGTACCTGCTCCACATCAACCAGCGCGACCTCGAGCGCGTGCTCAACGACCGCGCAGCAGAACTCGGTGTCGAGATCCGTCGCGGCGTCGAGATGCGCTCCTTCACCCAACACGACGACTCCGTCACCGTCGACGTTGTCGACGTCGCGAGCGGAGCAGAGAGCACCGTGTCGGCGCAGTACCTCGTGGGTAGTGACGGGGCGCGAAGCACTGTTCGGAAGCTCTCCGGTATCGGCTTCCCTGGCAACACCGACCACCACATCGTGGACCGCACAGCCCTGATCTCGCCAACTGAGCAGCTGACGCCCGCCGGCCCCGGGAAAGTGCACGTCGCGGGTCTGGGAGAGATCGCGGAGAGCTTCCACCGCACTGAAACCGGCGTCGTCACCATCGCCCTCCGTGACCCGGAGCACCCGCTGGTCTACACCGCGGAATGGGAGGACCAGCCTGACCGCAGCTTCCCCGGTGAGGGAGCAGCCATGACATTGCACGAGATGGAGGACAGCCTCGAGCGCGTCCTCGGCGTCCGTCTCGACCTCAACGCGCCGGCCGACGGTGAGCCGACGTTGCTGCGCCGTCTGACCGGTCGGAACACACGCGTCGCTGACCGCTATCGCGACCGGCGGATCTTCCTCCTCGGCGATGCCGCACACGTGCACTCTGCCGCAGGCGGACCCGGCCTGAACCTCGCGCTCCAGGACGCGGCGAACCTCGCCTGGAAACTCGCCGCCAGCCTCCACGGCTGGGCCCCCGCGAGCTTGCTCGACACCTACGAGACTGAGCGGCGCCCGCTCGGACAACGCGTCTTCATGCAGACCCAAGCGCAGACCGCGCTCATGGCGCCCGGCTCGGATGTCACCGCCCTCCGGAACCTCTTCGCCGAGATGCTCGCAGACACGACCACCGTGCAGCGCATCGCAGATCTCCTCGCCGGCTCGGACGTCCGCTACGACACGAGTCCCGCGAACCCAGACGGCCCCACCGGATGGTTTGCACCGTCACAACGGGTCGAACTCGCCGACGGGACCATCAGCAGAATCCCGGAACTGCTCCGCACCGCCCACCCCATCTTGGTCGACGCGACCGGCACGTACCGCGACACCATCGCCCCATGGAACGACCGCGTCGACTACGTGCCGCTTGCCGCAACGTACGAACAGACCTCGATGCTGATTCGGCCCGACGGATTCGTCGCCTGGTCCCACAGCGACCCCGCCTCCCTCACAGAGGCACTCGCCGCCTGGTTCGGAACACCCGAACACGGCTCTACCGGAACGGTGTAACGCGTGAATTTCGACGTGATCGGAGCCGCGATCGTCTCGATCAGCGGCGCGCTCTTCGCGACAGCTTCGATCTGGTGTCTGATCGGCCTTGGCCTCAGAACACGAGCAAAGCCTGAGCTCCCAGCAGCTTCCAGAGCCCACCTGTTCACGTCGGCATTGACGGTCCTCGCCGGGCTCGTGGTCCACATCATCGGCTTCTTCCCCGAAGCCTTCGTGCTCGTCTACGGAGGCTCGACGTCGATGCTCGTCGCCGCCTTCTTCGCACGTACGACGGAACGGCCCGCTCCCGGCCGGGTCGCGGGACCGGCCCTGCTCACGGCGGGCGGGATCGTCGTGCTCACCATCGGGCTGCTCACCTAACCGCTGAACAGTCACAAGCGCGCGAAAGTGAGCGAGCAAGCGAGCCCGTGACCGTCCGTCCCGTAGCCGATTCCTCACCGGGGTCTGGTCGTCTCAGAGCTCTGACGTCGGCTGTTGGCGGGGTTGAGAAGATCGCCGTCCCAGCTCAGGTCGTCATCTTCGTGCACCTCGAAGGCCTCGAAGTGATCGTCCGCGAGGATGCTGTCGACGAGTGCGCGTGAGCCGGCGACGATCGTCGAGTCCCAGTCTTCCTCGGAAGCGACGACCCAGGTGTGATCCTCGGGCCAGATCAGCGACGTGTACGGCCCTTCCTGCTGGGGGCGACTGCATCCCCATCCGGGGACGGAGCGCTGCGCCCACGGTGGGTCAGCAAGCTCGCGCAGGCTCGAGCTGAACAACCACATGTCCCGACCGGGCCATGGCATCTGCATGCGAGCCCGCGCGCGCGTGTTCCGGCCTCCTTCGGCCCATGGCGGGTTGCCGGTGCCTTCCCATGCTCCGATGACCAGGTCGTCCGGGTTCCGCGTCGCGGCCCGCAGATGCGTGGTCAGGACCGCGAGGTCCTCCGGGTTGAACCACCCATCGTCGGACTGACCGACACTCCACCCATCCGACCAGTCCCTCGTGTGCTCGTCATCGCTGATGCGGAACCACTGCACCAGGGGATGCATCACCCGGCCGTTACGGCGCGCAACCTCAGCCCACCGCCAACGCGTGTGCTCAACATCGACGGGATTGCCCCACTCGTCGACCGTGTTCGGGTCAGTACGGTGCGCATCCACCGGGTGCAGCAGCCGCGCGTACGCCTCGAAGCCCGTGCCAGCGACACCGCCGACGGTCGCCCCTCGACCGGCTCGCTTCACGAGCCAATCGCCTCGCAGGGCTTCGGTCAGCAGGAGCACCGCATCAGCATCCCACGGTGAACGCCTTCACTCAGGAGGAGCAGTCTCCGAAGACCATCCGCAACCGGAACCGCCCCTACTCCCCCACGTCCGAGCAGCCAGGCAACGCCGCGATGTCCGTGCACCGGTACTCGCTCCACCCACCCTGGCCATAAGTGTCGTACGCCGCAGTCGACGCCACCGTGGCCCCTGCACCAGCCGTCCGGACGAAGGACGGGGTCGGATCACCCTCGGTCGTCCACCGGACCCACTGGAGCGAGGCCACCTCGCCCGCTTCGCTCGCGTCCCGCAGACACCGCAGGCTCTCGGCGGGGAGCGCACCGTCGGCCTCGAGCTCCACGTCACCGCAGTCGGTACCGCTCGGGTTGCTGACCCACTCGGGCGCATCGGCGAGTGTGCGGGCGGATGCGATGGGGTCAGCTGGCTGCTCGCTGCACGCCGACAGGAGCGGCAGCGCGACCAGCGCGAGTCCGGCGGCGGCGAGGACCAGTGGCTTCTGCACAGGACGAGCATGGCTCAACGAGCCGCCCTGCCGGGTCACGGTCCGACAACATGTCGAGCGCTGGCGACCTGACGCCCGGTGGTCCACACGAGACGGACGGGAGGTGGGCCCCACCAGCCGGTACCGGCGCACCGCGCCAGCGGGGTGACGGCCGAGCCTGGAGGGACGGTGCCAGCTGGCACCGGGCCTCCCGTCCGCCTGCTGGTCGCGTCGACGACGCGACGAACAGGCGCTGGTGCGTCAGCGCGATCGGACGATCGCGGCCTTGGTCTGGTCACGCAGGTACGCGATGCCGGCGGCGTTCGGGTGGAGTGCGCCGAAGAGGATGCTGTACTTCGTCCCGGCCAGCGGCGTGCTGTTCGCGGCGGTGCCGCGATCGGTCAGGGTGAGTCCCGCCATCCAGGCGGAAGCCGACGCAGCACAGGGCGTGTGCGCGGCAGAGCCCTGGAGCGTCGAGACGTAGGTGAAGCCACGAGCCTGCGCCGCAGCCTTCACCGCTGCGTCGAGCGCGTTCTGGGTGCGGTGGAAGTAGGCGGTGTCGGTCGCGGTGAAGGGGAACGCGTTCTGCGGGAACGGCGGCTCGAGTCCGGAGTCACCGAGGAGGCTCGAGAAGCACCCCTTCGGGGACTGCGCCGAGCCCGGCGCGATCATCGGGTAGCCGACGACGAACACCTTCGCCCGCGGCGCACGCTGCGCGATCACACGGAACGTCTGCGCGAGCCGTGGCGCGACCGTGTTGTGGATGCGCGCTGCGAGACGGTCCCGCTCGACGCCGTGCACGACTGGTGCGTAGTAGTCCTTGCAGTGGTCGTAGGTCTTGCCGTGGATCTCCGAGAACACCGGACCGTCCTTGTCCAGCGCGACGCAGTTCGAGATGACGTCGGTGAACCCCAGGTCGTTCCCGCCGATCGACACCGTGACGACGTCCGTGTCCTTGGACAGCGCGTCGGCCTGGACGGGCGCGGTGGCACTGCCGACACCGGTCGCCTGCGGGACCCGGGTGATGTTGCCGGTGGTGGCACCGGCGCAGGCACGGTCGTCGAGCCGGAGACCCAGGGATGCCGCGACCTGGTGCGGGTAGTCGGTGGTGGACTGGAAGCAACCGGCCGCCGGACCCGAGCCGTAGGGGGCGACGCCGAAGCCGCCCGCGTACGAGTCGCCGAGGGCCACGTAGCTGTCACCGCGGGACGGCGAGGACACGGCGGCCACGGGTTGGGCGGGCGCCGCGCCGTCGGCGTTGGCCGCGGAGACGGGCCCGGCTGCCCCGACAGCGAGCGCTGCCGCCGTCAGGACGCCACTGGTGATCAGCAGCGCATTGGTGCGGCGGAGGCGAGGAGCGTGACGCATGGAGCAGGTTCCTTCCAGAGGGCCATTCGACAGACGATCGTCTGACAAGTAGACGGTAGGTCGGCGGGACGTCCCGCGCCATGAGAGGGCCACAAGGTGCATGGGATGCATTCCGCGCACCCGCCCTGTCCCTCGACGTGGATCAGGTCGGCGCGCACCAGGTGGACAGGTGGTCCAGCGCCGCTCCGGCCGTGTTCACCAAGCGCTTGCGGGTCGATTCCCGGTCGGCATCCGCGAGGACCGCGTCGCCGATGGCCTCGGTGACCTGCTGCACGACGGCCACGAGGGCGGCAGCCTGAGCACGCCGGGTCATCGAGTCGAAACCCGTGTCCGCCAGTTCCTCTGCCACCGCGGACGTGACCTCGTCGTAGAACTCCAGCGCCCGTCGACGGAGCACCGCGCTGAGCCGGCACTGCGCAGGGAACTCACCCCGCGCCAAAGCCGGATCCTCTGCGACGTACCGATCGACGTCCTCGAGGACGATGGTGCGCATCGCTTCCGCCGGCGACTGGTGCGCACCTCGGTCAGCAACCGCAGCTCGGATCTTCTCGAGCACCTCGTCGGCTCGGTCGAACACCAGATCGGGTTTGGTCGGGAAGTAGTTGTAGACGGTCTGATCCGAGACGCCTGCAGCTCGGGCCACGTCTGACATCGACACCTCGTCGTACCCGTGCTCAGCGAACAGGCGTGCAGCAACGTCACCCAGGCGCTCGCGGGTCTCCCGTTTCTTGCGCTCTCGCAGCCCCGACGGAACACCCTCGCTCGACTCCACCATCCCCCGAGTCTGACACGAAACGTTGAGTGACCCAAAGTTCTGGTACGTTGGCCGAACTTAGAGTCACTACAAGTTCGGTGGATGCCGAGGAACGAGGACGATCGATGACCACGCAGAAGCAGGAACAGGTACTCATTGCAGGAGCGAGTTTCGCTGGGCTCACGACCGCGCTGTGGATGCGTCGGCTCGGGTACGACGTCTCGATCGTCGAGGTCGCTCCCGGGTTGAAGCGAGGCGGCACCCCGGTCGACATCCGCAACGACACCATCGCGATGGTGGATCGGATGGGCCTGCTCGAGCAGATCTCAGCGAAGGCGCTCGCGCCGCGGGTGACGGAGTTCACGACGCCGGAGGGAGACCGCATCGCGCGGATGGATCCCGTGCCTCCCTCGGCCGGATCGACGGGCGACGGCTACGAGGTCCACCGCGACGACCTGCTCGACATCCTCGTCGCCGCGACCGAGGGCGAAGTGGAGATGCTGTGGAACAACTCGATCACATCCCTGCACGAGACCGACGAGGAGCGCGTGCACGTCACCTTCCGCGACGGAACCGAACGGGACTTCTCCATGGTGTTCGGCTGCGACGGCAACCACTCCACACTGCGTCGACTGCACTTCGGGCAGGAAGCGCTGTACAGCCACTTCCTGCGGACGTACTTCTCCGTCGCCACCCTCGACGGCCTCGTCATCGAACCGCAGACGACCCGGATCACCAACGCACCGGGCGTCACGATGCTGGTCAACTCGTACGACACCACCACCGACCTCGTCCTCGGATTCCGCTCCGAGCAGGAGATCCCCTTCGACCACCACGACGAAGCGGCACAGAAGCGCATCCTCCGCGAGCACATGCTCCAGGCCGGTTCGCCGTTCGCGGACCACGTCGACGAGGCCGTCGGCGCCGAGACGTTCTACTTCGACAAGCTCAGCCAGATCAAGATGTCAGCGTGGACGTCCGGCCGCGTCGCACTCGTCGGCGACGCCGGTTACTGCCCCTCCCCGGCCGCCGGGATGGGCGGCTCGCTCGCCATCATCGGCGCCACCGCACTCCACGACGCCCTCCGGGACGCGGACGGCGACGTCGAGCAGGCCTTCGCCGGCTACGAGCGCGCGCTCAGGCCGGTCGTCGACGCGGTACAGCACGACGCCGAGCACATCGGAGTCAGCAGCTACTTCCCCGCGACCGCCGACCAGATCGATGCGCGCAACAGGATGCTGCTCGGCCGCTGACCACCGCCCGAGCCGCCGCCTCGGCTGCGGAGGTGACCAGGCACCGGACGAACACCCGACGAGCGATCGTCGCGACCGTTCTGATCGTGGGTGCCGCGGCCGTCGTGTTCATCGGTCTGCGCGCCGCGCGAGACTGCCCGGGACGCTGTGGGATCCCCGCGTCGTCAACCTGACTTCGGAGGTCCAGGGAGAGCTCCTCGTGATCCGAGCGGACTACTGGTCGCGCGAACTCCCACCCTGACCGGCGGGTGGAGCTGTCACCGACGCCCGCACCGTCACCGACCGTGCTCAGTGACTGTCGGTCATCCCGCTGCTGACGTACGAGGACCCCACCGTGTCGTCGGTGAGCGTGCAGTTGTACATGGCGTACGGGTCGGTGTGCCCGTCGTCGAAGGTGAAGGGGTAGACGAGCTGGTAGGTCCCGTCGCTGCCCGGGTACCCCGACGGGTCGTCCGTGAACGTCAGGGTGACCCCGGCGTCCGCGGCGCCCTTGCTGCACTCGTCGTAGACGTGCTGCGCGAGCGCCGACGTTGCGGGCCCCTGCGACGGGGAGGACGACGGGGTCGACGGGGTCGACGGAGTCACGGCGTCCGTCGCGGTCGCAGACGGGGACGGGGCCGGGGTCTCGTCCCCGGTCGTCGCCGAGGTGGCGGACGGTGACGGAGTCGGTGCGCTCGCTGCGCAACCGGTGAGGGCGGCGACCATGACGCAGGCAGCAACCGCGGTGACGCTGAGGCGGGTTCGGGTGTTCATCGGCGGTCTCTTCCTCGATCGGAGCGGGAGTCGCTCACTGAGAGATGTCGTGTGATGGCCGATCCTGACACGGTCACGAGGCCCGTGAGCAGCTTCGATCGGTGTCGCGGTTCTCGCGCCGCGCCGCGCCGTTTTCGCGTCCTGTAGGTGATTGCCGACCGGCCAGAAAGATCATGCCGCCGATGGGGCGCCGGTCGCGGCGATGGTCTCCCGGTACGCCTCGATCTTCCGTTCCAGCGCAGTGAGGTGCCGCTGCACCTCCGCCTGCCGAGCGAGGACGGTCGCATGGTGCTGCTCGAGGAGCGCGAGCCGTGCGACATCGTCGGCACCATCTCTGTACGCGGCCGCGTAGTCACGCATCTCCTGCACGTTCATCCCGGTCCCGCGGAGCATCACCGTCCCGGCGAGCCAGCTCAGTGCCGCCGTGTCGTACCGCCGCCACCCATCCGGACCGCGATCAGGAGCCGGCGCGATCCCTTCCTTCTCGTAGTAGCGGATCGTGTCGACCGTGATGCCGAGCAGCTCCGCCGCAGCGCTGATCGTGACCGGTCCGTCGACGTGGACCTCGGGAAGCAGCATGAGCCGAGTCTCCCACTTGACATGGTGTGCACACCAGGGTGGAGGGTCGTCATCGTCCGGGTGATCCCGGCGACGAACGGAGAACACGCATGCAGCAGATCCCTCTCGGCTCCCAGGGGCTCGTCACGTCCGCACTCGGACTCGGATGCATGGGCATGAGCGCCTTCTACGGCGGCGCCACTGAGACCGGCTCCGCCGAGACCATCCGACGCGCCCTCGACCTCGGGATCACCCTGTTCGACACCGCGGAGGCGTACGGACCGTTCGAGAACGAGAAGCTCCTCGGCCATGTCCTCGGTTCGGATCGGGACCGCGTCGTCGTCGCTTCGAAGTTCGCCACCGACTTCACCGAGGACGGCCAGCCCATCGGACTCGACGGGTCCCCGGAGCATGCACGCCGCGCGATCGACCGGTCCCTGAGCCACCTCGGCACCGACCACATCGACCTCTGGTACCTCCACCGGGCAGACCCGAACGTGCCGATCGAAGACACGATCGGCGCGATGGCTGAAGCCGTCACGGCCGGCAAGGCCCGCTACATCGGGGTCTCCGAGACCTCGGCCGAGACCCTGCGACGTGCGCACGCGACGTTCCCCATCACGGCGATCCAGTCCGAGTACAGCCTCTTCGAGCGCGACGCCGAACACAACGGCGTCCTCGACACCGCGTCGGAGCTCGGCATCGGGTTCGTGCCGTTCTCGCCGCTCGGCCGCGGGTTCCTCTCCGGCACTGTCACCCGCAAGGACGACCTCCCCGAGGGCGACGCACGGCGGAACCTCCCCCGGTTCTCCGACGAGGCGATCGACGCGAACTTGCACGTCGTCGAGGCGCTGAAGGTCATCGCCGACGAGAAGGGCGTCACGACCGCGCAACTCGCGCTCGCGTGGCTGATGCAGGCCGGCACCGTCCCGATCCCCGGCACCACGAAGGCCTCCCGTGTCGAGGAGAACGTCGCCGCTGCCGACGTCGTGCTCACCACGAACGATCTCGCCCGGATCGAAGCTGCCTCCCCGCACGGCGTCGCCGTCGGTACCCGCAACACCGAAGCAGGAATGGCACGCGACCGCGGCTGAGCCGAACGGAACGCCCCCCAACACCAGCAGGTACCGCGGGGCGTCCATCGCGTCCGCCAACCCCCTTCGTCGAGCCCCAGACCTCGACCGGGCCGCCAGATGCGTGACGACCGAGGTTCAGCCGCCGCTGTGCTCCCGACGACGCACCCGCAGGGTGCCGATGCCCTGCACGATGCAGACGACACCGCTCGCGACGACGATGACCCCGGTCACGATCCGGCCGATGGAGACCCCACCGAACAGCAGCGGGGCGACCGCGACCCCGATGAAGATCGCGCCCATCACGATGACGACGACCGGGTTCTGGGCGACGAAGAACCGGCGACCGCCGTTCGCTTCGGCGATCGCGCGGTCCCGAGCACGAGGGACGGCGTCCGGCGATCGACCCGCGCGGCGATCTGCACGCCGTCGCCGGCTGCGCAGGAGCAACCACACCGCGGCGCCGATGACGACGGCCGCTCCGATCGCGAGCCACTCGACGATGTGGAAGGAGCCGAAGACGATCACCAGGACGAACCCGACCGCGATGCCCACGAACATGTCCGTGGTCATCCGGTCGGTCCGGCCGTCGCCACTCGTGACGTACCCAGGGCGGCGTTCGTACGGATCGTGCTCGTCCACGGCCGGTCCGTCGGCCCGTTCGGTTACCATGCTCCGAACGTACCGACGGCGGTCGGGACCCGTCCGGGTCAGCCCACTCGTTCCGCCGGGGGCTCGGCCCGGACGCCGCGTGCTGGACGCCGCTCCCGCACGATCGCCACCGCCTGGCGCAGCGACAGCCCCGGCAGGTAGGTGCGGACGATCGCGACGCCGATGGTGGGCAGCGCCACCGGGTCCGGGTACGCCATCACCAGGGGGTGCAGGTCGGGCCCGAACTTCGCCTTGAAGCGCAGCAGGGAGCGGAACCCGTAGACGGGTTCGAGCGCACCGCCGACGACGTCGAGGACCGACTCGACGCCGCTCCGGCCGGCGCCCTGTGGTTCCGCCGAGGACGCGAGCGGGGCCGCGGACAGGCTGAGGCGCTCGGCACCGTCGGCCCGCATCCGGTCGACCGCACTCGCGACCAGGAACTCCATCACACCGTTCGGGGCGTCCGGCGCGCGGCGCATCACGTCGAGCGTCCACCCGACCACCTGCCCGGCACGGTACGCGGGGAGCCAGCTGGTGACGGCAAGGACGGTGCCGTCCTCGCTCAGGGCGACGAGCGTCCGGACGGCGGGGTCGCGCATCTCGTCGATGCCGCCGAGGGTGAACCCCATCTCCGGCAGTTCGCGCTCGGCGACCCACTCCTCCGAGATCGCCTCGACCTGGCGGGTGACCGATCCGGGCAGCGAGGCCCAGTCCGACCAGAGCGCGGTGGTGCCGGACCGTGCAGCCTTGTTGACGGCCGTGCGGACGTCCTGCTTGCGCTTGCCCGTCGTGGTCCAGGTGCGCGGGTCGAGGTCGGCGTCCTCGGCCACGGGGAGCGTCGTCCAACCGAGTCGTGCGAGTGCAGCACCGAGGGTGGCGTCGATGCCGTAGAAGACGGGCGTCCAGCCGTGGTCGTCCGCGGCCCGTGCGAAGCCCTCGAGCGCCGCGAGCCGTGCGTCCTCGTGTCCGAAGGGACCGCCGGTCGTCACAGCGACGCTGCCGGTGCGGTGGTAGGCGACGCCGGCGCGCCCGTCCTCGGTGAACCAGTACTCGTTGCCGGGCCAGGTCGTCATCCACCCGAAGGTGTCGCCGCCGCCGGCGACCAGGAGCGCCCGAGCAGCCGCCCGCGCGGCGTCCTGCCCGTCGAGGTCACTGTCCGAGCGTCCGGCACCGGTCGGCCGGACCGCGGCGATCGCCACCGCGAGCCACAGGAGCGGCCCCGAGATGCCGACGACGAACCGCAGCGCCGGCTCGGCTTGTCCGAGGTGCGTGGGCAGGGTCACGGGGGCGATCGGACCGAGCACGGCGAGCGCCAGGTGGAGGGGCTCCCGCACGCTGTCGCCCGAAGCCACGGCGACGCCGACGACGACGACCGCGAGCACCAGGGCCGCGCCCGCGACCGTCACGGCGAAGGTCAGCAGTCGTCGCCGGTCGGTCCGGACCGGGAAGTCCGCGCGGCGCAGGACGAGCACCACGGCGGTGGCGATCGGCACCAGCACCGACGCGACGAGCGAGAGCGAGACCTCGAGGTGGTCAGACGCCAGACGCTGCACAACGGCATGGTGCCGGTCGGGCAGCACCCCGTACGAGACGGCGGTCGCGAGGCCGGTGACCAGGTCGACGGTCACGACGAGCCACAGCGCGAACCGACTGCCACGCCGGAGGCCCACCGCACCGACCGCCAGGACCACGAGCGGCATCACGGCCAGCAGCGACTGGAACAGGCCGTGCGGGTGCACCGCGGCGAGCGCTCGGACGCAGCTTGCGGTCACCCCGGTCACCGAGCAGTGCGGCATCCGTCCGGTCGGCCCGGTGTCGAGCACCACGGCGAGCGGGGCGAGCAGCCCGAGTTGAGCACCGGTGACGAGCGCGAGGACGGGGCCGACCGCCGACACGGTGACCGCGGCCACCAGCAGCACGCGGGTCTCGCGTGAGGAGCTCCGGGTCCAGCCGCTCCGTACCGGTGACCGTCGCAGCACGCGGCCGAGCACCAGGCCGACGACCAGGGCGAGCGCCGCGTGCAGGTCGGACGCGTGTCCGGCGTAGAGCAGCAGCGCGGCGACGACGGCGATCGACACGACCCGGATCCGGCGTCGCCACAGGGCGCCGGCGAACGCGCTCGCGGTGACGATGGTCCCGACGATCCAGGTCCAGGGGCCGACGTGTCCCAGGTGCACGAGGAAGCCGGGGTTGGCCGGGGCTCCGTCGAACAGCTGGAGCACGGCACCGAGGCCGGTCCCCACGACGGTCGTGACGACCATCGCGAGCAGGGTGCGCCGCCAGCCGAGCAGCCGTTCGGACGCGCCGGTGCACACCACGACGGCGACGAAGGTGACGAGGAACCCGACGACGCTGGACGTCACCGCGACCACGCCGAGCGGACCCATCGTCCCGCCCAGGGTGTCGGGCGTCCGTCCGTCGAGCGCGCCGACGCAGCGGAGCACCACGGCGGCGATGCCGGCGACGACGGTCAGGGCCGAGACGACACTCGTCAGCGGGTACCGACGGGCCACCGGCACGAGTCGCCCCGGGGTCGCCCACGCGAGGGCCGCGGCCACCGCGCTCACCGGAGGCCCATGTGCGCGATCACGCCGGGCATCCCCACGCGCAGGGCGTAGCGCACGGTGTTCCAGTCGTGGGCGGAGCCCTCGGACACCAACAGTCGGGTCTGCATCCCCGCGGCGTCCGCAGCTGCGCGGAGCGCCGTGGTCGAGGCGACGTAGGGGTCGTCCTCGCTGCCGTAGGCGAAGACGGTCAGGTGCCCCGGGTACGGCCCGTGCGCCCGCATGATCGCCCGCGGTGCCGCTGCGGCGTAGCGGCTGGCGGAGCCGCCGAACCCCACCTGGATGCTGTGCTGGACGGAGCCGCTCAGGGGTGCGAGCTCGCTCGAGATCGCGAAGGTCGTGCCGAACACGTCGGGGTGCGCGGCGGAGAACTGCATGGCGCACGTCGCGCCCTGCGAGAACCCGACGATGCCCCAGGCGGAGGGCGCTGCCCCGACGCGCAGGTGCTGTCGGATCCAGTTCGCGGTGTCGGTCATGATGTACGTCGCGGAACGGCCGAGGGGCGAGTCGACGCACATCGGGTTCCGGCCCGGTGCCCCGAGTTGGTCCGGCGCGACGACGATCGGGGCCAGTCCGTGGTGGGCCTCGGCGAACGCGTCCATCACCGCCCCGAGCCGACCGGCCTGGAACATGTCGCTCGGCTGGCCGGGTTGTCCGGCCAGGCTGATCAGGAACGGCAGGGTCGGCGGTCGCTCGGTCAGGGCAGCGGGCGGCAGGTACACGTCCGCCGGCCGCCCGTGGAAGTGGGAGACGGTCGACGGGATGGCGACGGAGAGCACCTTCCCGCGCCGCGGCATGTCGGCGGGCGCCCGCCAGGTGGCCGGGTCGACCACCGGACTGGAGGCGCGCCCCACCCCCGTCTCGTGTCCCAGCGGACCGGACGGGTACGGATCGGTCGTGACGGCCTGCTCGATCGTGCGGTACGCCCCGAAGTCGACGTTGACGCCGAGGACGGCGGCCAGGGCCACCGCCACCGCCGCGAGCACGCCGAGCACGCGGCGGACCCAGCCGCCCTGCACGACCGTCGCGACGAGCAGGCCGACGGCGCCGAAGGCCAGGGCCACCCACATCCGGGTGATCGGGGTGAACGACACCCCGTACAGGTCCTGGACGTCCCCGAACCACCACACCGCGACCAGGCCGATCACGGCACCGACGGCCACGCCGCCGAGCCGCCAGAGCAGGCCCCGGACCGGATGCCGGGAGCGACGACCGAACACCGGCAGCAGCGCGGCGACGGCGAGGAGCCCCGCGGCGACGTCCACCGGGACGAGCACGGACGGTGCGACGACGGCGACGTGGAACAGGGGTCGGAGCAGATCGTTGAACATGGGGCCTCCCGGCGGACGGTGCAATCGTGGCGTCGGCCCGCTGCGAACAGGGCACCGAGGCGCTTCCGGTTCGCACAGTTCCCACCTGTGCGGCTCCCAGGCAGTGCTCAAGAATCCCCCAGCGAACCGTCCGGAGCGACGGGCCCGCCGGACCTCTCGGTGGCGCACACCTAGGGTGAACGGGTGACGCACGACGGATCGGTACGGGCTGCCCTCGCGGCGGTCGCAGCGGACGGCTGGGGCGACGGCGGGCCGCTCGTCGAACCCGGCAGCACGGCCTCGCCACGTCGGGCCGCGGTCCTGATGCTCTTCGGTGCGCTCGACCACACCCCGAGCGACCGACCGGCGGCAGCACCCGGGGTCCCGCGCGACCTCGACGTCCTGCTCCTCGCCCGGGCCACGACCCTGCGCGCGCACGCGGGTGAGGTCGCGTTCCCCGGCGGACGCATCGACCCCGGTGACGCGGACGCCGTCGCCGCCGCACTCCGCGAGGCACAGGAGGAGACGGGGCTCGACCCCGCCGGCGTCGAGGTGCTCGGCACACTGCCGGCCGTGCCCCTGGCGTTCTCGAACCACCTGGTGCGGCCCGTCATCGGCTGGTGGCGCGACCCCTCACCGATCCGCGTCGTCGACGAGCACGAGTCGGCGGCGGTGTTCCGGGTCCCCGTGGCCGACCTGCTCGACCCGGAGAACCGCGGCGTGACCGTGATCCGCCGCAGTGGTCAGGAGTGGCGCGGACCGGCGTTCACGATCGAGGCCGACGGGGACGAGCACCTGGTGTGGGGCTTCACCGCGATGCTGCTGGATGCGCTGTTCGACCGACTCGGCTGGACGGAACCGTGGGACCGGAGCCTCGAGGTGCCGCTGCCCGACTGAGCAGCGGGAACGACAGCGGGTCGGCCCGCACCGCGTCGACCGCGTGGGCCACGGCCCCGATGACGACGACGTCGGCCCCGAGCGACGACGCGACGAGTTCCGGCACCGGGTCGAAGTGCCCCTTCGCGAGCAGGTCGCGCGCACGGTCGATGACCGCGACCGCCGGCTGGGCGATCGCGCCGGCGACCACGACGCGGTCGATGTCGAGCAGGCTCGCGAGCAGGATGCAGACCCGGGCCAAGCGGTCACCCAGGCGGTCGACGATGGTGCGCGCGACCGGATCACCGCTCCGCGCGGCCGCGAACACCAGGGCGGCGTCGGCGGCGAGCGCGGCGTCCGCGGGGATCTGCCCGTCGGCGACGGCGTCCGCCACGAAGGTGCGGGCGACGGCGCCGATGCCGTCGGACGAGCCGACACCCTCGACGAGTTCGAGCACCCGCATCTCCCCGGCACCGCCGTGGGCACCGCGCAGCAGGACCCCGTCGACGACGAGGCCTGCGCCGAAGCGTTCGCCGGACAGCAGCGCCGCGAACGAGGCGTCACCCGAGGACGGCCGCTCGGCGAGCGCGGCGAGGTTCGCGTCGTTCTCGACGAGCACCCGGCCGTCCGGCACGGCGTCGGCGAACCCCGGGTTCATCCGGACCCAGAAGCCGCCGTCGTCGGGCGAGGCCCCGGCGGCGTCGACCGGCGCCGGGATGCCCACGACGGTGACCAGGACCCGGGTGCGGTCGACGTCGGCCGCGGCGAGGGCGGCGGCCACGGTGTCGGCGAGGACCCCGAGTCGCACGGGCACCTCGAGGCCCGATTCTCCGAGCGCCCCCTCGGCACGACCGAGCACCGTGCCGCGCAGGTCGGCGACGAAGGCCGTGACCCGGTGCTGGCCGGCGTCCACACCGACGACGACCCCGGCGACCGTGTCGAGCGCGTAGCGACGGGCGGGGCGTCCCATCCGGTACTCCCCCGCGGCGCGGGCGTCGTCGAGCTCCCGGAGCCAGCCGAGCCGCACGAGCTCCTCGGCCGCCCCGAGCACGGTCGACCGGGTCAGGCCGGTGGCGTCGATCGCCTCGGTCGCGGTGAACGCCGACGAGTCGAAGGCGTACGCGAGCAGCGTCTCTGCGCTCGTTCCACGGGGTGGCGGCATGTCGTGACCCTATCGCGCGACGAGTTCCTTGCGGAATTAGATTTTCTCGCTACATTTAGTTCCGCGGGCAGCATCGGAGCCGCTCGCGGGACGGAACGGCAGGGACGCCGGGTCCGGACGGACGGAGACGACGTGCAAGCACACGCCACCGCCAGGAGCGCAGCATCGGTCAGCCGACGCGGGTTCCTGCTGGGAGCGGGCGGCATCGGAGCGGGCCTCGCGCTCGCCGGATGCGCCCCGATCGGGTCCTCGAGCGCCAAGCCGGAGACCATCACGTTCTACGTGTCGAAGCCCGAGGTCATCGGCTACTTCGACGACGTCATCGCGCAGTTCCACCAGAGCCAGTCGAAGGTCCGGGTCGTGCGCGACTCGACCTCGAGCATGTCCGCGAACTTCGTGCGGAACCGGCCGCCGGACCTCGGCTGCTGGAACTACAACTTCTCGGTCGTCCCGTTCGTCGAGCACGGCGCGCTGACCGACCTGTCCGACCTGCCGCAGGCCGACACCATCAACCCCGACCTGTGGCCGCTCATGGAGCAGACCGCCGACTACCCCGGCCGGAAGAGCGCCCTGCCGTACTCGGTGACGGCGGCGTCGGTGATCTACAACAAGGCCCTCTTCGCGCAGCAGGGGCTCGACGTCCCGACGACGTGGAGCGAGTTCGCCGACGTGTGCGAACGCCTGACCAAGGCCGGCATCGCGCCGATCTACGGCACGTTCAAGGACAACTGGACGATCGCCCAGGGCATGTTCGACTACTCGATCGGCGGCATGATCGACACCCCGGCGACCTTCGAGGCACTCCGCCGCGAGGGCACGAACGTCGGCAAGGGATCCGCCGTCTCGTTCGAGCGCGACCTGCGGAAGCCGATGGAGCGCATGGTGCAGCTCCGCTCCTGGCACCAGGACGGCGCCGCGAGCCGCGGGTACGGCGACGGCAACCTCGCCTTCGCCCAGGGCAAGGCGGGCATGTACCTGCAGGGACCGTGGGCCCTCGGCGAGATCGCCAAGACCACGAAGGACATGGACCTCGGCACGTTCCCGCTGCCCGTCACCGACGACCCGGCCGACCGCAAGGTCCGCGTGAACGTCGACCTGGCGCTCTGGATCCCGGAGGCGTCCCGCAAGCAGGAGGCCGCCCGCGAGTTCCTGT
Source organism: Curtobacterium sp. WHRI 8282 (assembly GCF_040223925.2). Taxonomy (NCBI): domain Bacteria; kingdom Bacillati; phylum Actinomycetota; class Actinomycetes; order Micrococcales; family Microbacteriaceae; genus Curtobacterium; species Curtobacterium sp. WHRI 8282. The sequence continues at coordinate 32,413 of NZ_JBEHCD020000005.1, read as the reverse complement.
CGTTCCTGATGTCCAAGCGGGTCAACGACGAGTACAACGCGGACAACAACGGCTTCGGGGTGCGCAAGGACGCTCCCCCGGCGTCGAACCCCGCCCTCCGCGGCATGCAGTCGTACTACGACGACGCAGCCTTCTACCTCGGCGCCTCGCAGCTCATCCCCGCCGAGATCCCGGTCGCGAACTACGCGCAGTCGATCGCCTTCGGCGGCGACCCGCAGCGCCAGCTCCGCACCCTCGACGCCGACTGGGCGCGTCTCGCGCTCCGCACGGCCGCGTAAGGAGACGTCCGAATGGCAACCACGACCACCGAATCCATCACGACGGCGGACCGCCGCCGCCGTGGCGGAGCCGCCACGGGCCTCCAGGCCGGACGACGGGACGGACGACGCAAGCCCCGCGTCGACCCGCTCTTCCTGGCGTTCCTGCTGCCCACCCTGGTGCTCTTCACGCTCGCCATCACGCTGCCGGCGGTGATGGGCATCGTGCTGAGCTTCACGAACTCCGTCGGCTTCGGCGAGTTCCGCTTCACCGGGCTCACCAACTACATCGCGGTGTTCTCCGACCCCGCGATCCTGCAGGCGTACCTGTTCACGCTCGGGTTCTCGCTCGTCACCGTGATCGTCGTGAACGCGATCGCGTTCCTGCTGGCCATCGCGCTGACGTCGAAGATCCGCGGCAAGATCGCGCTGCGTGCGGTGTTCGTGCTGCCGATGGTGATCTCGGGGATCGTCATCGCCTACGTGTTCTCGTTCCTGTTCGCGAACAGCCTGCCGGCCTTCGCCACCGCGATCGGCTTCGGGCCGCTCGAGCAGAGCATCCTGGCGAACCCCGACCTGGCCTGGCTGGCGATCGTGGTCGTCACCGCCTGGCAGGCGATCCCGTCGACGCTCCTCATCTACATCGCCGGCGTCCTCTCGATCCCCGGCGAGGTGTACGAGGCAGCCGCCCTCGACGGTGCCAGCGCCTGGCGGCAGCTCGTCTCGATCACCGCACCGCTGACCGCGGGCTACATCCTGATCAACCTGGTCATCGGGTTCAAGAACTTCCTGAACTCGTACGACATCATCGTCGGCCTGACCGACGGCGGCCCCGGCACCTCGACCACCAGTGTCGCGATGTCGATCTTCAAGGGCTTCAACGGCGGCGACTACGCCTACCAGATGGCGAACGCCACGATCTTCTTCGTCATCGCGGTCGTCATCGCCGTGATCCAGCTGCGGGCGACCCGCGGGAAGGCAGCGCTCTGATGTCCCTGCAAGCACCCCTGCGACCGGGGACCACCGCGACCGGCAGCATCCGTTCCGTCGACGCCGACCGGTCCTCCGGCTCGGGCAAGGCCGGCCGCGGTCGTTCGAACTGGCCCGTCACCGTCGTCCTCGTGCTCTGCGCGCTGTCGGTGCTCGTGCCGCTGTACGTCACGCTGACGATGGCGTTCAAGACCACCGGCCAGGCCGTCGACGGCAACGCGTTCTCGCTGCCGGCACCGTTCAGTGTCGACGGCTTCGTGCAGGCGTGGCAGCTGACCGACTTCCCGCGGGCCTTCGCGGTCTCGGTGTTCGTCGCCGCGATCACCGTCGTCGGCACGATCCTGCTCGCATCGTTCACGGCCTACGCGATCGCCCGGAACTGGGACCGACGACTGTTCCGCTGGTCGTTCTTCTACCTGCTCGCGGCGATGTTCCTGCCGTTCCCCGTGCTCGCACTGTCGCAGGTGAAGCTCACCGGGCTCGCGCACCTGGACAACCCGCTCGGCGTCGCGATCCTGCACGTCATGTTCCAGCTCTCCTTCAGCGTGCTGCTCTTCACGGCCTTCCTGCGGTCGATCCCGGCGGAGCTGGAGGAGAGTGCTCGCATCGACGGTGCGAGCACGGGGCAGGTGTTCTGGCGACTCGTGTTCCCGCTGCTGGCACCGATGAGCGCCACCGTCGGCATCTTCGCGTTCCTCGCGTCCTGGAACGACTTCGTGATGCCGTCGCTGATCACCTCCGACCCGGCGCTGCAGACCCTGCCGGTGCTGCAGCAGATGTTCCAGACGCAGTTCAGCAACAACTACAACGTGTCCTTCGCCTCGTACCTGATGGCGATGGCCCCCGCGATCATCGTCTACCTCGTCACCCAGCGGTGGGTGATGGCCGGCGTGACCCAGGGCGCCATCAAGTGACCGACACCGCCGGTGCGGGCCTGACCGCGATCGACGGTGCGGACCCGACCGACACACACCCCTCGACCCCCTCGACCCACGAAAGGCCCGACGTGACCGACACCCTCGCCCAGCCCGCCACCACCTCGCACGACGAGACCTGGTGGCGCCAGGCCAGCGTCTACCAGATCTACCCCCGCTCGTTCGCCGACGCGAACGGCGACGGCATCGGCGACCTGCCCGGCATCACCGAGCGGGTGCCGTACCTGGCCTCGCTCGGCATCGAGGCCGTCTGGCTCAGCCCCTTCTACCCGTCCGCCCTGGCCGACGGCGGCTACGACGTCGACGACTACCGCGACGTCGACCCGCGCCTCGGTACCCTCGACGACTTCGACCGGATGGTCGACGCGCTGCACGCCGCCGGCATCCGGGTGATCGTCGACGTCGTCCCGAACCACACGAGCGACCGGCACGAGTGGTTCCGCGAGGCCCTCGCAGCACCCAAGGGCTCCCCCGCCCGCGACCGCTACGTGTTCCGCGACGGCAGCGGACCGTCCGGCGAGGACGCCCCCGCCGACTGGATCTCGATCTTCGGCGGCCCGGCCTGGACCGCCGTCGGCGACGGCCAGTGGTACCTGCACAGCTTCGCGAAGGAGCAGCCCGACCTGAACTGGGCGAACCGCGAGGTCCGCGACGACTTCCTGCACACCCTGCGCTTCTGGTCCGACCGCGGCGTCGACGGGTTCCGCATCGACGTGGCCCACGGCCTGGCGAAGGACCTGGGCGAGACCCTCCCCACCTGGGCCGAGCTCGCCGAGATGCCGAAGGACGGCACGCACCCGCTCTGGGACCGCGACGACGTGCACGAGATCTACGCCGAGTGGCGGACGGTCTTCAACGAGTACACGCCGGCCCGCACCGCGGTCGCCGAGGCCTGGGTCCCCGCCCACCGCCGTGCCCGCTACGCCAGCGCCGAGGGACTCGGTCAGGCGTTCAACTTCGACCTGCTCGAGGCCGACTTCGACGCCGGCCAGTTCCGCACCATCATCGAGTTCAACCTCGGCCTCGCCGAGCAGTCCGGCTCGTCGACCACGTGGGTGTTCTCGAACCACGACGTCGTCCGGCACGCCACCCGCTACGCCCTGCCGCCCCGCGCCGGTGGCACCGACAAGCAGGGCAGCGCGTGGCTGCTCGCCGGCGGCTCGCAGGACGCGCTCGACCGGTCGCTCGGCCTGCGCCGCGCACAGGCCGCCACGCTGCTCGAGCTCGCCCTGCCCGGCTCGGCCTACCTGTACCAGGGCGAGGAGCTCGGCCTGCACGAGGTCGGCGACATCCCGGACGCCGACCGCCAGGACCCGGCGTTCTTCCGCAACCCGGGCGTCGACGTCGGTCGTGACGGCTGCCGCGTGCCGATCCCGTGGACGCGCACCGGCTCGTCGTTCGGCTTCGGTCCGGACGGTTCGCACCTGCCGCAGCCGGCGTGGTTCGCGGACTCCAGCGTCGAGGCCGAGGACGCCGGCCCCGACTCCACCCTCAACCTGTACCGGAAGGCGCTCGGCCTGCGTGGCCAGCTGCAGTCCGAGGAACAGCTCGAGTGGATCGAGACCGGCCGCGACGACGTGCTCGCGTTCCGTCGGCCGAACGGCTGGACCAGCGTGACGGTCTTCGGCGACGAGCCCTTCGCGCTGCCGGCCGGCGAGCTGCTGCTCGCCTCGGCCCCCGTCATCGACGGTGCCCTGTCGGGCGTGGGGACGGCCTGGTTGCGTTCCTGACGCGACGCTCGCGCCCTGGGCGCGACCGGATGACGGACGGGAGGCGCGGTGCCAGCTGGCAGCGCGCCTCCCGTCCGTCGTCGCCCGCGTCTACCCGCGGAACCCGCGCTACCCGACGGAAACCGGCGTACCTGCCGGAAACGGGCGTACCGGGTCGAAAGTTCCGACCGGGTACGCCCGTTCTCGCATACCATCGCGGCCGTTCTGGGAAGGAAGTCCCGGTAGGGTCACCGCATGAGCGGGGCGAGCATCAGCGTGCAGGACTTCGTGACGCGGTTCGGCGACCGCAACGTGGTCGACGGACTGTCGTTCGACGTCGCCCCCGGTGAGACGTTCGGGCTGCTCGGCAGCAACGGCTCCGGCAAGACCACGACGATCCGGGCCCTGCTCGGCATCACCACCGCGACGGCGGGCACGCTGATGATCGACGGCCACCCCTACCGGCCGGCCACCGGCGGCATCGGCTACCTGCCCGAGGAGCGCGGGCTGTACCGCAAGGAGTCCGTCATCGACGTGATGACCTACTTCGGGCGCCTGCGCGGGCTCCGCGGAGCCGAGGCGACCGCGTGGAGCATGGACTACCTGGCCCGGGTGGGGCTCGCCGACCGCGCGAAGCTGCGCGTCGACAAGCTGTCCGGCGGGCAGCAGCAGAAGGTGCAGCTCGGCATCACGATCATGGACCGGCCGCGGCTGCTCATCCTCGACGAGCCGACCAAGGGGCTCGACCCGGTGAACCGGCGGCTCCTGCTCGACCTGGTCGACGAACGGAAGGCCGACGGCGCGACCGTGGTCCTCGTGACGCACCACATGGACGAGGTCGAGCGGCTCTGCGACCGCATCCTGCTCCTCAAGGACGGGAGGGCCGCCGCGTACGGATCCGTGCCCGACGTGCAGGACGCCTTCGGTGGCGCTGTCGCCCGCGTGGGGCTCGACGGCCCCGTACCGAAGTCGTCGCTGTACCGGCTCGCCCGCCACGAGGGGCACGTCGCCTACCTGGTCCCGACCCAGGCCGCCGCTCCGGACGGTGCGGACGTCCTGGCGGAACTGGTCGCGGCCGGGGTGCACGTCACCGCGTTCGAGATGCGCCGGATCCCGCTCGACGAGATCTTCGTGCAGGTCTACGGGCACGACGCCCTCGCCGCTGCGTCGTCGGACGGAGCGGCGGCATGAGCAACCTCGGCACGGTCGTCCGGTTCGAGTTCGTCCGCGCGGTCAAGAAGCCCGCGTTCTGGATCGGCACCCTCGCGCTGCCGGTCGTCATCGTGGTGGTGTCACTGCTCGTCGGCATCGGGCAGGCCGCCGGCACGAACTCCGTGGTGTCCGGGTCGTCCGCCACGAAGACCCCGTTCCACTACGTCGACGAGTCCGGCCTGGTGTCGGAGTCCGTGGCGGCGAAGTGGGGTGGGACGCCGTCCACCGATGCCGCCGCCGACCGTGCCGCCGTCCGGTCCGGTGACCTCGACGCCTTCATCGCGTTCCCGTCGTCGCCGTCCACGACGGCCATCCGGGTCGACGCCGCCGACCGGGGGCTCTTCGCCAACGGCGTGTACTCGTCGCTGGCCGAGCGGGTGCTCGAGCAGAGCGTCGCCGCGTCAGTCGACGACCCCGAGACCGTGCAGCTGCTCCGCAGTCCACCCGCCACCGACGTCACCACCTACGCCGACGGCCGGGTCGCGCCGGGCTGGTTGTCCGTCGTGCCGCCGTTCCTGTTCGTCGCCGCGTTCTTCGGACTCGTCATCCTGCTCGCCGCCCGGATGGTCACCGTCGTGGTCGAGGAGAAGGAGAACCGGATCTCCGAGATGATCCTGACCACGGTGACCGCGGGCGACCTGATCCGCGGCAAGGTCATCGCGATGCTGCTCGTCGGCTTCGTGCAGGTCAGCGTGTTCGTCGTGCCCGGCCTGGTCGGGCTGCTCGTCGCCCTGCCGTTGGTGTCCTCGCAGCTCGGCGGGCTGACGGTCGACCCGTGGCGGATGGTGACCGGGGCGCTTCTGCTCGTCGGCGGGGTGCTGCTGGCGTCCGGGCTGTTCGTCGCCGTCGGGGCTGCCGTGCCGTCGATCAAGGACGCCTCGGCCCTGCAGTCGGCAGCGATCTTCGCGCTGATCATCCCCCTGTACGCGGCGTTCTTCGTGATGACGACGCCGACGTCGCCCGTTGCGCAGTTCTTCACGTACTTCCCGACCTTCACGCCGATCACCGCGATGGTGCGGAACGCCGTCGGGGCCCTGACCGTGACGGAGTCGGTGGTCTGCATCGTCGAGGTGTTCGTCGTCGCCGGGCTGCTGCTGTGGTTCGCGGAGTACCTGTTCCGGCACTCGGTCGCGCAGTACGGGTCGAAGGTGACGGTGCGGCAGATGCTGTCGTGGCGGCGGGGCCGGCGGGGCTGACCTCGCCGGTCGGCGCCGCACAACGTCAGACGCGGACAGGTGCCTCGTCGAGGTCCCACGACGGGACGGCGTGCCGCTTCCACCCCTGGCGCAGGGTGTTCACCGCGCGGTCGAACTCCACCAGGACGTCGATGTGCGGGCGGACCAGCATCTGGATCTGCAGCCCCTCGTAGACGGCGAGCAGCTGGGTCGCAGCCTGGTACGCGGGGATGCCGGCCTCTTCCGAGCCCTTGTCGAAGTCGCGCTGCAGCCCGACGGTCAGCTGCTCGGCGTACTCCTCGAACCGCTTGCGGAACAGTTCGGCGAACCCCGACTCCGAGCTGGCCACGGTGATCAGCCCCGCGAGCACCCGGACGAGTCCGGGGTCGGCGACGTCCTCGGCCAGGGTCAGACGGACGTGCTCGATCGTGCACGTGGGCGGGTTCTTCCGGCGGGTCCCCCGCAGCTGCGCCCACCGGTCGTAGGTGACCAGGAGCAGGGCGTGCCAGGTCGGGAACAGCCGCTCGACGGTCTCGAGCGGGATGCCGGCCACCTCGGCGACGACGACCGCGTCGACCGCGTCGAACGGGTGCAGCCGGTAGGCGCGGATGGCCGCGCGCACCGTGCGCTCTGCGAGGGACTCGTCGTCCTCGACGCGTTCGCCGTGCAGGGGTTCCATCCGACCATTGCAGCGCATTCCGGGCCGTTTGTCTCGTCCCAGAGCGGGGGCCGTGCTCCCGGCGGCGTCAGCGCGCCGCGACCACGGCGGTCAGCCGACGGTGACGGGTGCCGCCGGAGGCCGCACCCGCTGGCGCATCCACACGAAGAACCCGGTCAGGGTGAAGACGCCGTAGAAGACGTACATCAACCCGGAGGCGTAGTACCCGGCGGAGAACAGCAGCGGCACGCCGACCAGGTCGACCGCCACCCAGATGAGCCAGAACTCGACCCACCCCTTCGCCATGCCGTAGGTGGCGAGCAGCGATCCGACGAAGATCCACGCGTCGCTCCACACCGGCTCGTAGGACCCGAGCGCGCGGAAGACGGGGGTCAGCAAGGCGGTGCCGCCGACCATGCCGACGACGAGCAGCAGACGGGTCCGCCAGGAGGCCCAGCGGGGGTCGATCACGGTCGTCGCGTCCTCGGGGCGGTGCGTCCACCGGTACCAGCCGTAGATGCTCACGATGATGAACATGACCTGACGGCCGGCCTGCCCGAGCAGGTTGACAGGGTTCGGGGTGTCGAAGAGCGCCCCCATGAAGACGGTGAAGAGCAGGGCGTTGCCGACCAGTCCGACCGGCCAGGCCCAGACCTTCCGGCGCATGCCCCCGAGGGCGCTGAGCAGCCCGAAGACGTTGCCGATCACCTCGCGCCAGAGCACTGCCTGGTCACCGATGACGATCTGCGCGTCGAACAACCAGCGCACGATGTCCATGGGCCCTCCTCGTTTCCGGACGGTGCAACGACGCCCTGCCTACCGGCATTCCTTCTGTGATCGCTCTGCCGACGCGAAGCGCACACCCAGAAATCGGGGTACAAATCATGTCCTCCCTAGCGGGGACAAAAATGACCCCCGTTCTGGGGTCCGGGTGAACGAGCGTTCTCGCTTGTCCGCACTTTGGGGGACAGCTAACGTCGACACCAGAGCGAGTCCAGCCCGCCCGAGCAGCAGTACCTGCGCTCCGAGGCCCGGCGACCGCTCTCGGCACCGGTCAGCCGCGACCCCCTCCAACCACTGGGTCGATGACAACCTCCCCACCGGACACGACGCCCGAATGTCCCCGGTGGGCTTCAGCGTGCCCAGAGCACGCAGGAACGGACCCACCCCATGCACAAGATCGTCACCGGTGCCATCGCCGGCGCAGCAGGCGTCGCACTCCTCCTCGGCGGCGCGGGCACGTTCGCGCTCTGGAACGCCAGCGCCTCGAGCGCCGCGTCCGCCGTGAGCGCCGGCACCCTGACGCTGAGCGCCAACAACGACGGCGCCTGGACCGACATCACGAACGGTCGTTCCACCGCGATCGACCCGACGAAGGCCCTGATGGTCCCGGGCAACACGTTCCAGTTCACCCAGACGCTGAACATCGGCGCGACCGGCCAGGACCTCAAGGCGAACCTGACCTACGCCAACCAGAGCATCACCGGTGACGCCGCGCTGCTCGCCGCCACGACGAAGACGCTGGCCGTCACCTCGACGAGCGCCTCGGTGGTGCAGTCCTCGTCGAACACGAACACCTTCGTCGTCTCGCCGTCCTCGTCCACGTCGACCGTCAAGGTCGTCTTCACGGTGACGCTCCCCGCGTCGGCGACCACCGGTCAGGGCGGCTCGATCAACCTCAGCGCGCTGGCCTTCACGCTCACCCAGACCGCGATCGGTTCCTGATCCACCGATCGCACCCCACCGACCACGACGACCAGGAGCAGGCACATGACCGCCACACCGCGGACGACGGGACGCCACCGCGCGGCCCGACGGCACCGCTGGGTGTGGCCGGTCGCGCTCGCCCTGGTCGTCGCGGTCGGAACAGCACTCCTCGGCACCGGCGGCACGTACGCGCTCTGGAACGGGACCGCCAGCACGGCGGCCACCACGGTGCGCTCCGCCACGGCGACCGTCAGCGTCAGCAGCACCACGGCGATGAACACCGCGGTCCTCGGGCCGGGCACGAGCACCACCGGCACCTTCACGGTGCGGAACACCGGGTCGGTCCCGCTGTCGATGCGCGTCACGACGACGGCTTCGAAGTCGTCCGTCGCGGCGGCGACCGGTGAGCTGACGCTCCACCTCGTGATGGTGTCCTCGACCGCGAAGTGCGTGCCCGGGCTCACTGGCACGAGCGGGCGGCTCGCCACCTTCGACACCGGTACCGGGTCCTTCACCCTGCCGGCCGGGGTCAGCGGCACCGCGTGCCTCGAGATGGCCCTCGACGCCGACGCCCCGCAGACCGTCGCCGGCGCCACCACCGACTTCACCCTCACCGTCACCGGAACGCAGGTCTCCGCATGAACCGCCGCCTCCGGCTCCTCGTCGCCGTGCTCCTCACCGCCGTGTTCGTCGGCGGTACCTCGAGCGCCGCGTGGGCACTGTGGAGCGCGTCGGGCACCACCGCGGCGAGCACCACGGTCGGCACGGTCGCGGCGTCGATCAGCGGCACGAGCGCCCTCACCACGGCGTTCTCGTCGAGCGTCACCTCGACGACGAAGCCGATCACCCTGACCGACTCGGGCACCCTCGCCGGTACCGCCACCACCACGGTCTCCGTCGTGTCCGGCAGCTCGACCGCGCTCGCCAAGGCCGTCACCGTCATCGCCTGGCCGGTCGCCTCGACCGCGGGCTGCACCACGAGCACGGCCGTGGGCACCGGGTCCGTCACCGGCACCTGGGCCTCGCTGCCGAGCATGAGCGCGAAGCTCGCTGCCGGCGCCTCAGCCGTCTGGTGCACCCGCAGCACCCTGCAGTCGTCGGCCCCGGCCGGCTCGACCGCCAAGGTGAACGTCAACCTCACCGTCACGAGCGGCACCTGGACCTCGGGCGTCGTGGCGGGCGGCTTCACCCTGACCACCCCGGCTGCGGTCGTCGACACCACCCCCTCGCTGGTCTGCACCGACCACGGCGGTTGGTACGTCGAGATCCGGTGGGACGCCGCGAACCGCCCGGTGGACACCTGGTACGGGGCCTTCGTCGGCTCGACCCCGGTCGGGCAGAAGGCGCAGGACTACTCCGCGTTCATCACGATCGCGCCGCCGGACGTCCCCGCGAGCGCCGGCACCGCGGGCACGCTGACCGTCACCGTCAAGGTGCTCGACAGCGCCGGCAACCCCACGTCGACCGTCGCGGGTACCGGCAAGGTCACGCTCTTCACGCAGGACAACGGGGCGGCGATCCGATGCGGCGCATGAGCACCCCCACCCCGCGCACCGGCTGGCGCGCCGTCGTCCACGCCGTCGTGCTCGGTCTCAGCACCGGGCTCCTGCTGCTCGTCGCCGCCCTGGCGGTCGTGCTGATCGTCGTGCCGAAGGCCACTGGCTCGATGCCGCTCACCGTCCTGACGCAGTCGATGGAGCCGACCCTGCCGCCGGGGACGCTGCTCGTGGTCCGTCCGACCCCGATCGACGACATCCGGGTCGGCGACGTCGTCACCTACCAGATCGTCTCCGGCCAGCCCGCGGTCGTCAGCCACCGCGTGGTCTCGGTGTCGTCGTCGTCGAACGGCGAGCGGACCTTCGTGCTCAAGGGCGACAACAACGCCGAGGCCGACCCGGCACCGGTCACCGCCGTGCAGATCCGCGGCGTCGTCTGGTACTCCGTGCCGGAGATCGGCAACGTCAACCAGGTCGTCAACGGGTCGCGGAGCTGGCTCATCCCCACGGTCGCCGGCGTGCTCCTGACGTACGGTGCGGTCATGATGACCGCGGGCTTCGTGAGCGCCGCACGTCGCCGCCGAGCCGGCACCAGCCGCGCCCGCACCAGCCGCCTCGGCACCAGCCACGGACGACGCAGCGCGGCGCACCACGTCGAGCGGACCACCACCGAGAACAGGGCCGAGACGACGACCACCACCCGGTCTAGGCTCGGTGGACGTGACGGACGGAGTGCAGCGGGCGCGGGAGCTCCTCGACGCGGCGGCCCGACGGCTCCGCGCCGCGGGCGTCCCGGACGAAGCACTCGGCGAGTACGTGCAGCCGAAGGCCGTCCTCGGGATCCGTCGTGACCCGACGATGCGGCCCCTCGGCCGGGTGTGGCGGGTCGGAGCGCTCCTGATCGGGTCGTCCCCCGAGACCGCAGGCCGTGTCTGGGCGACCGGGTCGATCACCCGCGTCACCGAACCCGGTCGGTCGCAGTACCAGTCGGTCTCCGCCGAGGTCCGTCGCGCCTACCGAGCCGCCGCCGCGAAGGGGCACTTCGGCGCCGGTGACACGGTGAACCACGGCGCCGTCCCGATCCCCGTCGACGACTCCCTGGTCGGCGCCGAGGGCGTGCTCGTCGTCATCGACGACGTGCCGTCGGTCCGGTGGTCCCCGACCGCCGGCACCGCAGTCCCCCTCGCCGACTACCTGGACGACCGCGTCGGGCTGCTCGTCGATCCCCCGCGGGGCGCGACCGACTGACGCGGCACCGGGCACGGGCCCTGAACCGGCCGACCCCACACCGCAGCCCGTCCGCCGGACGCGATCCGGGCCTCCAGGCTGACCGGACCGACCACGCGCCTGTCGCGACGTCACCCGGTCCCGATAGTGTCGGAACGTGAGCAACGAGGCATTCGACGACCGCTACGAGCTGCGCGAGTTCGCGCCCGGGACGGACGACAAGGGGGCACCGAACGCCGAGACGGCAGCGTGGATGCAGGCCGTCGGGATGGGCTTCCACGAAGCCGACCCCGACGCCGAGGGCGCAGCCCGCATGGCGTCGCACTTCATCGCCGACGAAGAGACGTTCCTCGGGGTCTACGTGCGCGAGCCGTTCCCGGGGTCCGTCGACGAGACGTGGCCGGCCGGCACCTTCACGTGGTTCCGCAAGGCGCTGAGCTGGGGCGACGGCTCCTCCGTCGACACCCAGGCGATCTCCGCGGTCACCGTCCGCCCGACCGAGCGTCGCCGCGGCATCCTGCGCCGGATGATGACGCACGCGCTCGAGCGCGGGGTCGCCGAGGGCTACGCCGTCGCGTCGCTGACCGCGTCCGAGGGCACCATCTACCGCCGCTTCGGCTTCGGCTGCGCCATCCGCGAGCGTGCCGTGCACGTCCGCCGCGAGCGCGCGCTCCCCCTGCTCGCCCCGACCTCCGGCACGGTGTCGGTCGTGACGCCGCAGTGGCTCGCCGACGGCCCGGGCAAGGCGGTCTTCGACCGGTTCCACGTGCGCACCCCCGGCTCGATGGTCCGCAACACCGGCACCTGGCCGATCGTGTTCGGCCTGCTCGGCCACGACGGGCAGAAGGCGAAGGACGTCCGTGCGGCGGTGCACCGTCCCGAGGGCTCCGACGAGATCGACGGCTACGTCACCTGGCGCGTCAAGGAGGACCGCGGTTCCGACACCGCACTCGAGATCGTCGACCTGGTGTACGCGGACGACCAGGCCTACACCGCCCTGTGGGAGTTCCTGCTCTCGGTCGACCTCAACGACGTCGTGAAGTACAACCGTTCCCGCCTCGACGACCCCATCGTCGCGGCGCTCGGCGACAACCGTGCGTACGACGTCGACCACGAAGAGGACCACGTCTGGCTGCGCGTGCTCGACGTGCCCGCGGTGCTGGCCTCGCGGCCGTTCGCCGTCGACGGGTCGCTGACACTCGGGGTCACCGACGCGCTCGGCTTCACCACCGGCACGTACCGCCTCGACGTCCAGGAGGCCCGTGGCACCGTCACGCGCATCGCCGACGACGTCGACGTGGCCGGGTCTGACGTCCAGCTCGACGTCGCGGAGCTCGGTGCGCTGCTGATCGGCTCGGTCTCCCCCGTCACGTTGGCCGCCGCGGGGCTCGTCCGCGCCGCGGACCCGGCGTCGGTGGAGCTGCTCCGCGCGATGCTGCTGCCGCCGCGGACGCCGCACGGCATCACGTACTTCTGATGGACGTCGGCCGCGTGGTGGGGCGCGCGCGTCAGGTCGTCTCCGTCCTGGCGTCACCTGCCCTGCGTGCGGCCGCGCTCGGTGGGAGTCCCGTCGATGACCGCACCCAGGCTGCGATCGACTCGTTCGACTGGCTCACCGACGAGGGTCCCGACGCGTCGGTGCTCGGCCGGACGTCACGCGAACTCCAGCGACTGCAGTCGCCGGCCGCGGTGCTCGAGTTCGACCGGATCGAGCGGATGCCGGTGAAGGACGTCGATCGACATGCGCTGTCCGTCCGGATCGTCGAGCTCGTGTTCGAGCGACTCGGACCGGACCGAGCCGTGCCGGAGGCCGTCCTGAACGCGGCCGTCGGCATGTTCGCGACCGATGTCTCCGTCGTGCGCCGGGATGCCGTGGACCTCGGCGTCCTGACGCGCACCGACGACGGTTCGGTCTACCGGTTGAGGGTCGACCGCCCGGCCTGAAGCTGCTGGCCCGTTCCGCCTCGTGCGAGGTGAACAACCTCGCACGGTGCGAGGGGCGAGCGCTCTGGTGCGAGGTTCCCGATTCCGTGGCAGGCGGACGCGCTCGCACGGAGTACGGAACCTCGCACCACAACAGCGGCGGGGCCGCGCCCCTACGCCCGGCGCCGCACCCGCGGGTCAACGAACGCGTAGACCACGTCGACGATCACGTTCGCGGTGACGATCAGCAGCGCCGAGAACAGCGTGAAGCCGACGACCACCTGCAGGTCGAGCGTGTGCACCGCGTCGATGAGCAGCGCACCGAGGCCCTGCATCGAGAACACCTTCTCGGTGATGACCGCGCCACCGAGCAGCGACCCGAGGTCGAGCCCGAACAGCGTCACCACGGGCAGGATCGCCGTCCGGAGCCCGTGCCGCACCACGACCTGGCGCTCCCGCAGCCCCTTGGCCCGAGCGGTCCGCACGAAGTCCTGCGACATCGACTCGAGCATCTCACCACGGGTCAACCGGGCGTAGATCGCAGCGCTGATGAAGGCCAGCACGCACCACGGCAGGATCAGGTGGGTGAACCAGCCGACCGGGTCGTCACCGAAGGCCACGTACCCGCTCGTCGGCAGGATCCCGAGCACGAACCCGAACAGCAGGATGCCGAGCAGCCCGACCAGGTACGCCGGGGACGAGACGCCCGCGACCGCGACCGTCATCACGGCCCGGTCGACGAAGGTGCCGCGGCGCAGGGCCGAGACGGTGCCGCCGAACACCCCGGCGACGAGCCACAGCACGGCGGCGCCCACGGCGATCGAGGCCGTGACGGGCAGGCGCGCCAGGATCAGCTCGGTGACGCTCTCGTGCAGCTGGAACGAGTACCCGAAGCACGGCGCCGCGCACTCGATGACGCTGTTGCCGCTGCCGAAGGTCCGGCCGGTGAAGATGCCGGCCAGGTAGGCCCCGAACTGTGCGAGCCAGGGCTTGTCGGTACCGAGGAACGCCTGGACCTCTCGCAGCCGGTCGGGCGTGCAGGGCTTGTCGCAGATCGCCCGGGCCGGGTTGGTCGGCAGGAGCATGAAGAGCGCGTACGTGATGGCCGCGACGACGAGCAGCACGACGGCGGCCCCGAGTACGCGGATCGCGAGGAACCGCAGGGTGGCGGCGTTCACGCGGTGCCCCCTCGCGGGTCGAGGGCGTCGCGCAGGGCGTCACCGAGCACGTTGAAGGCGAGGGTGATGAGGAACAGTGCGGCTCCGGGGAACACGAGGTACATGGGATCGGTCTGCACCCAGCCGATGGCGTCGCCGATGCTGCGACCCCACGACGGCGTCGGCGGGTTGACGCCGACGGCCAGGAACGAGAGCGCGGCCTCGGCACCGATCATCGACGGGATCGAGATGGTGGCGTAGACGGTGATCGTCGCGGCGAGGTTCGGCAGCAGCTGCGCGCGGATGACGTGCCAGCGCCCGGCGCCCATCGCCGTGGAGGCGACGACGTAGTTGCGGCTGACGAGCGACAGCGTCTGCCCCCGCACGACACGGGCCACGGCCGGCCAGCCGAAGAACCCGATGACGAGCACGACGAGCACGGGCTTCGGGAACGTCGACGGCACGATCGCGGTGAGGGCGATCATGAACACGAGCGACGGGAACCCGAAGATCACGTCGACGACCCGCGAGAGCACCCGGTCGTACCAGCCGCCGAAGAACCCGGTGGTGACGCCGACGAGTACGCCGATGACGATCGACACCAGGGTCGCGGCGAGTCCGATGCCGAGCGAGGTCCGCGCACCGTACGTGACGATCGAGAACAGGTCACGCCCGGTCAGGGGCTCGACACCGAACCAGTGGTCGCCGCTGATGCCGCCGCCGGCACCCCGGGGCGCACCGAACGAGTTGAGGGCGTCGATGTCGTACGAGTACGGGTCCTGCCCGGACAGCTTCGCGATGAGCGGGGCCGCCACGGCGACCACCAGGAACACCGCGATGACGACGGCCGAGGCCACCGCCCAACGGTCCTGCCGGACACGTCGCACCACGGCCCGGAAGCCGGTCGTGCGGCCGGACGGTGCGACCGGTCGGTCGACGACGTTGGCCGTCACGAGGCCACTCCTTCCCACGCACGCCACGCCTCGCGGCGAGCGGCTTGTCGCACGGGATCGGCGACGGGCGCTGCGGCGAGGAGCATGCGCGTGTAGTCCTGGTGCGGGTCGTCGAGCACGGCGTCGGTGCTCCCCCGCTCTACGACCCGGCCGTCGCGCAGCACGATCACCTGGTCGGCGAGCTGGCGGACGACGGCGAGGTCGTGGCTGATGAGCAACATGCCGAAGCCGAACTCCCGCTGCAGCCCGGCGAGCAGGTCGAGCACGGCGGCCTGCACCGTCACGTCGAGTGCCGAGGTCGGTTCGTCGGCGATGACGAGTGCCGGCCGCAGTGCGAGCGCACGCGCGACGGCGACGCGCTGCCGCTGGCCGCCCGACAGCTGATGCGGGAACCGCTCGGCCCACGTCGGGTCGAGCTGCACGGCGGTCAGGAGTTCACGGACCCGTTCGGCTCGCTCGGCGGCGGAGTCGGTGCCGTGCACGAGCAGCGGTTCCGCGATGCTCCAGCCGATGGTCTGTCGCGGGTTGAGCGACGACGCCGGGTCCTGGAACACGATGCCGACCCGGCTGCGCAGCTCGCGCAGTCGTCGTCCGCGAGCGGTGCGCAGGTCGCTGCCGTCCACCTCGACCGAGCCGGCGACGACGGGCACCAGGCCCGCGAGCGCGCGCCCGATCGTGGACTTGCCGGAACCGGATTCGCCCACCAGGCCGACGGTCTCGCCGGCGTGCAGGTCGAGGTCGATGCCGGACACGGTCGGTCCGCCTCGGCGCGAGTACCGCACGGCCACGTCGCGCAGGCGCGCCACGGGCGGCCGGGAGGCGCGACTCGCGTCCGCCTCGTCGCTCACCGCAGCGGTCTTCGCGCTGGGCGACACCTCACGCGCGCCCGGAGCCGTGAGCTCTCGCTGGGCGCGTGAGCCGGGCTCGCCGACCTGGGCGTCCGGGTCCGCAGCCGGCGTTGCGGAGCCGCCACGGGCCTCCAAGCTGGGGACGGCCGCGAGGAGCTCGCGCGTGTAGTCGGCGGTCGGGTGGGCGAAGACCTCGGCGACGGTGCCGTGCTCGACCGGGTCGCCGCGGCGCAACACCAGCAGGTCGTCCGCGACGTCCGCGACCACGCCCATGTCGTGGGTGATGAGCAGCACGGCGAGGGAACGCTCGCGGCCGAGCCGCCGCAGCAGGTCGAGGATGCCGGCCTGCACGGTGACGTCGAGCGCCGTCGTGGGCTCGTCGGCGAAGAGTGCGACCGGGTCGCCGGCCAGCGCCATCGCGATCATCGCGCGCTGGAGCTGGCCGCCGGACAGTTCGTGCGGGTAGGCCTTCCGGATGCGCTCCGGGTCGGTGAGCCCGGCGTCACGGAGCAGCTCGTCGACGCGTGCCCGGACCTCGGCTCGGTCGAGCCCGGTCGGGTGGGCCCGGACGGCCTCGGCGATCTGCGTGCCGATCGAGAGGACCGGCGTGAACGAGTTCATCGGCTCCTGGAACACCACGCCGATGCCAGCCCCCCGGACGGCGCGGACCGTCTCGACGGGGGCACCGATGAGTTCCTCGCCACGGAACCGGGCGCTGCCCGACACCGAGGCCTGCGGCGGCAGGAGCCCGAGCACGCTCATGGCGCTGACGGACTTGCCCGAGCCGGACTCCCCCACCAGGGCGAGGACCCGGCCGGGCGTCAGGTCGAAGGAGACGTCACGGACGACGGGCTCCGCGTCGCCGAACGCGACGCGGAGCCCCTCGACCTGCAGGATCGGTTCGGTCACTGCTTGAGCGAGACCTTGAGGTAGTTCGGGTACGCGGGGAAGTCCGCGATCTGGAAGTTCTGCACGTTCGAACCGGCGAGGAAGGACTGCTTCGCGTAGATCAGCGGCACGACCGGAGCGTCAGCCATGATCTTCTTGTCCGCCTGGGCCCAGAGGTTCTGCGCGTCGTCCTGGTCGACCGTGGAGCTCGCCTTCGCGATGAGGGCGTCCACCTCGGGGTTGCTGTACTTCGAGACGTTGTAACCACCGCCACCGATCTGCGACGAGTCGTAGAGGGGCTGCAGGTTGGCGTTCGCGCTCGGGAAGTCCGGCTGCCAGCTCGACAGCGACAGGTCGAAGTCGGTGCCGTTGGTGGTCGCCTGGGTGAAGGAGTCGTAGTCGAGCGGCTTGAGCGTCACGGCGATGCCGGCACGCTTCAGGCCGGACTGCAGCGCCTGCGCCTGGGCGAGGTAGGTGGGGTCGTTCTGGGTGACCAGGGTCAGCTTCAGGTTGCTGACGCCGGCCTCCTTGAGCAGCTCCTTCGCCTTGTCGACGTCGCCGGTGGCCTTCGTCTTGTACAGGTCGTAGTCCTGGCGCCCGGCGATGCCCGGGGTGATGAGCGTCGAGGCGTACGAGCCGGCGATCGCGCCGCCGGCGGCGATCCGGAAGGACTTGCGGTCGACCGCGTACTGCAGCGCCTGGCGGACCTTGAGGTCCTTGAGCTCGCCGCGCTGCGTGTTGATCGCCATGTAGCTGATCGGGCCGGCCTTCGAGGTGGCGAGGCGGTCCTGGGCGGCCGGGTTGCTACGAACCTGGTTGAGCTCGGCGGCACCCAGGTAGATGGCGCCGAACGAGTTCTTGGCGTCCCCGTTGTCCGCGATGAGCGTCTGCGTCACCGTGGACTGGTCCTGGCTCTCCTTGAAGACGATCTTCGACGGGCCGGCGGTGCGGACCTCGTCGGTCTTCGCGCTCCAGTTCTTGTTGCGGACGAGCGTGACCTGCGAGCCCTGCGTGTTCGACTGCACCTGGTACGGACCGGACGCGACCGGCTTCAGGTCGTAGGCGCCGGTGTCCTTGCCGTCGCCCTCGGGCACCGGGGTGAACGCGGGCATCGACGCGAGCCACGGCCAGTCGCCGTACGCGTCGTTCAGCTTGAAGACGATGGTCTTGTCGTTCGGGGTCTCGATGCTGTCGAGCGACTTGCCGTCGAACGGGCCCTTGTAGGAGTCACCACCGACCAGGAGCGACTTGTGGTAGCTCAGGCCACCGCTCAGGGTCGGCGCGAACGAGCGCTCGATGCCCCACTTGATGTCCTTCGTGGTGATCGGCGTGCCGTCCTGGAACTCGACGCCGTCCTTCAGCGTGTAGGTCCAGGTCTTGCCGTCGTCGCTCGAGACCCCGGTGTTGGTCGCCAGGTCGGGGACGACCTTCGCCGTCTTGCCCGGCTCGACGTCCCACGTGGTGAGCCGTCGGGCGACGAGCCCCATCGACGTGATGCCGAGGCTCTGGCTGGTCGCGGGGTCGAGGTGGAACGAGGTCTGCGGCGTCAGGATGTTGAGCGTGCCGCCCTTCGCCGTGCCCTCGGCGCCGTCGTCGGACGAACCCCCACCCGAGCAGCCGGTCAGGACCAGGGCTGCTGCTGCGGCGACGGCCGCGGTGATCGTCAGGCGGTTGGGGCGTCTCATGACGGTGCTGCTCCTCGGGGAAGGGGGTCGCGATCGCGGTGGCGGTCGCTGCGCGGCGGAACGGTTCACCCGCCGGGCGGCGTCCATCCTGACACCGCGACGGTGGCCCGTCCGAATCTCGCGTGCGTCGGACGACGCACGACGAAACATTGCAAGCGCCGGACGCCGTCCCGCTATTCCCGATGCGTTCGCACAGCGGTGCGTCAGCGGTCGAAGAGCCCACCGAGGAAGTCGTTGCCGAGGTTGGACGCCTGCTCGCCGAGGCCCGATGCCTGCTCCCCGAGGCCCGCGGCCTGCTCGCCGAACCCGCCGAGGAGCTGCTCGCCCTGACCGAAGAGCCCCTCGACGCCACCGCCGAGGTCACCGAGCCCGAGGTCGCCCATGCCCGAGGCGATGCCCTCGAAGTCCACGCCGAGGTCGGCGGCCCCTGCCAGGACCGGCCCTGCGGCGGCACTCAGCACGGCTCCCCCGGCCACCGCCGCGGCGAGGCCACCGAACGCCATCGCGCCGGCGCCGACCGCTGCACCGCCGGCGAAGGCCCCGGCGCGGCCACGGCCGTTGCCGTTGCCGTTGCCGTTACGGCCGGAACCACCGAGGACTCGTCGGACCAGACCCGGACGCGACATCTCACCGCGGGTCATCGCACGGGCCATGCCGCCCGCCGAGTCGTCGCGCAGGTGTTCGTGGGGCGGGAGCTCGGAGTTCAGGCGGTCGCGGACCTGCTGGCGCTGCGCGGGGGTGAGCCGCGCGAAGGCGTCGTGGTGGACCTGTTCGAGCTGCTCCGGCGACGAGGTGCGGAGCAGGTAGTCGTACTTCGCCAGGGCGACCTTGTCGGCGTCGGCCCCGTGCTGCGGCGTGCCGGCGTGCTGCTGCGGCTGGCCGTACTGCGCCGGCTGCTGGCCGTACTGCGGCGGCTGCTGCTGGTTCCGGTCGTCGCCGGTCAGCTTGTCCGCGGCGCTGCGCACGATGCCGCGCCAGTCGGTCCCGCCCTGCTGCGATCCGGCGCCGGGCGCGGTTCCCCCCTGCCCACGCTTCTGGAGCTGCTTGTCGATGGCCTTGGAGGCCATGCCGAGGATGCGGTTGAGGTTCGCCATGCCCCGACCTTTGCGTCCTCACATGTGAAGGCCCGGCGCTGCTCCGGTGCGACACCCGCGCAACGCATCCCGATCCCCTGGGAACCGGCGCGGCTCAGGACAGGATGCGCGCGAGGAACGCGTTCCGGAACCGCCCCGTGGGGTCGAGGTCCCGGGCGAGTGCGGCGAAGTCGGACAGCCGCGGGTACGCCTCGTGCAGCCGCTCGGCACTCGCGGCGAAGACCTTGCCCCAGTGCGGCCGAGGGTCGAAGGGCTCGAGCACGTCCTCGATCCGGGCCACCGCCGCGGCCACGGCGGCGGCGTCACGACGGAACGTGAAGTGCAGGCCCACCGACTGCCGACCGGACGACGGCGCGAGCCAGGCGGTGTCGGCCGCGATGGTGCGGACCTCGGCGGCGATGAGGATCGGGGCGAACAGCGACGCCAGCGGTCGGAGCGCCTCGAGCGCCGACACCGCCGAGGCTGCGGGGATCAGGTACTCCGCCTGGATCTCGGCCCCGGTCGACGGGGTGAACGAGGACCGGAAGTGCGGCAGCCGCTCCGACCACGGCCCCGGCACGCCGCCCTGCTCGGTGACCCCGGCAGGGTCGTTCTCGCCCGGGTGCACCGGGCCCGAGGCAGCTCGGGCTCCCAGGGCGACGAGGTCGACAGCCGGTGCGGCCTCGTCGACGCGGTGCTTGACCCAGACCTGCCGGGCACCGCGGTCGTCGAACGACGTGAACATCGACACCGAGTACGCGTCGGACATCACCTGGTCGAACTGCGCGGCGACGGCGTCCCACGGCAGGTCGAGGTGCACCGTCGTGGCGACCTGGAACGTCGGCTCGATCGCGAGCTCCACCGCGGTGACGACCCCGAGCGCGCCGAT
The DNA here is from genome assembly GCF_040223925.2 of Curtobacterium sp. WHRI 8282. Lineage (NCBI taxonomy): Bacteria > Bacillati > Actinomycetota > Actinomycetes > Micrococcales > Microbacteriaceae > Curtobacterium > Curtobacterium sp. WHRI 8282. The sequence continues at coordinate 11,631 of NZ_JBEHCD020000005.1, read as the reverse complement.
CCCCACCCGGTGGGCGTCGAGCAGCCCGTCGGGCGACGAGGCGTCGACGTGCGCGAGCGCACCGGAGGCGCGGACGACGTCGAGGCCGACCACCGCCTGCGCGAGCGACGGGTTCCGCACACCGGAGCCGTGCGTGCCCGTGGCGACGGCCCCGGCCGTGGAGATGTGCGGCAGGGACGCGAGGTTCCCGAGTGCCCAGCCACGGGCCTCCAGACCGGCCGCGACCTGGCTGTGCGTCATGCCGGCCGCGACCCGCACGACGCGACGCGACGTGTCGATGTCGAGCACGGGCGGCAGGTCCGACAACGCGACCTGGACGGCATCGGTGTCGGCGATGGTGTTGAACGAGTGTCGCGAGCCGAGCGCCGTCAGGCGCGGCGTCGAGGCGACCAGCTGCTGGAGCTCGGCCACCGACGTCGGCCGGGCCAGCGCCGAGGCGCGGTAGGTGACGTTGCCCGCCCAGTTGGTGCGGGTGCGCTCGGCCGCGATCACGTCGTCCATCGTGGGTCCTGACTCCTCTAGAAGCCGCGGTCGAGACGGTGCCACGTCTGCTGGAGACGCAGCTCGTCGCGGAACCCGCGTGCGGTGGTGTGCTCGTCGATGACCAGGAACTCGGTGCCGACCATGGTCGCGAAGTCCTCGACGACCTGCAGGCCGACCGCCGTCGTCATCACGGTGTGGTGGGCGGCGCCGGCGGTGAGCCAGGCCTCGGCGGCGACGGGGAACGACGGCCGGGGCTCCCAGACCGCGCGGCCCACGGGCAGCTTCGGCAGGGCCTCGGTCGGGGGCACGACATCGACGACGTTGGCGGTGAGGCGGAAGCCGTCGCGGGTGTCGGACAGCGCGACGACGACGGCCTCGCCGGAGTCGGCGGTGAAGACCAGGCGCACCGGGTCGTCCTTGCCGCCGATGCCGAGGGGGTGGATCTCGAGCGTCGGCTTCGTGGTGGTGAGCGTCGGCGAGACCTCGAGCATGTGCGCCCCGAGGATCTTCTCGGCACCCGGGGTGAGGTCGTAGGTGTAGTCCTCCATCAGGGAGGCACCACCGGGCAGGCCGGCACCGGCGACGTTCATCGCGCGGACCAGGACCGCCGTCTTCCAGTCGCCCTCGGCACCGAAGCCGTAGCCGTCGGCCATCAGGCGCTGCACGGCCAGGCCCGGCAGCTGCTTGAGCGAGCCGAGGTCCTCGAAGTTCGTGGTGAACGCGGCGCTGCCGTTCTGCGCGAGCAGGGTGCGGAGGCCGATCTCGATGGCGGCGCCGTCGCGGAGCGCGGCGTGCCGTTCACCGCCGGCGCTGCGGAGTGACGGGTCCACGTCGTAGTCGCGCTCGTACGTCGCCACGAGCGCGTCGACCGCTGCCGTGTCCGCTGCTGCGGCGTCCACCGCTGCCGCGAGCTCGTTGACGGCCCATGTGTTGACCTGCACGCCGAGCTCGATCTCGGCCTCGGTCTTGTCGCCCTCGGTGACGGCGACGTAGCGCATGTTGTCGCCGAAGCGGGTCAGCTTCAGCTCACGGACGGCCGCGGCTCCGGCGGCGGCACGGGTCCAGTTCGCGACCCGCTGCTGGACGCGGGGGTCCGAGACGTGACCGACGGCCGTGGCGTGCCGGACGCCGAGGCGGGCCAGTGCGTAGCCGAACTCACGGTCGCCGTGCGCGGCCTGGTTGAGGTTCATGAAGTCGAAGTCGATGTCCGCCCAGGGCAGCGTGACGTTCGCCTGCGTGTGCAGGTGCAGCAGCGGCTTGGTCAGCGCCTGCAGGCCGCCGATCCACATCTTGGCCGGGCTGAACGTGTGCATCCACGTGGTGATGCCGATGACCTTGTCGTCGGCGCTCGCCTCGATGAGCGCCCGGCGGATGCCGTCGGCGTCCTTGAGCACGGGCTTCCAGACGAGCTTCACCGGCAGGTGCCCGGCGAGTTCCGCGTGGACGGCCCTGCTCTGCTCCTCGACCTGGCGCAGGGTCTCCTCGCCGTAGAGCCCCTGGGAGCCGGTGAGGAACCAGACCTCGTAGCTGTCCAGCGTGGCCTGGGGGTCGACGGTGGTGTCCTGCGTCATCGCATGGCTCCTTCGGGGTTCTGTCCGTAGACGTTCTGGTAGCGATCGAAGAGTCGATCGATGTCTGCTTCGGGGATCGGCACCGCATCGCCGAGCTGCCGCGAGATGTGGACGGTCCGTGCCACGTCCTCGCACATCACGGCCGCCTTGACGGCGTCCTTCGCGTCCTTGCCGATCGTGAAGACGCCGTGGTTCTGCATCAGGACCGCGCGGCTGCGGTGGCCGCTCAGGGTGTCGACGATCCCGTGACCGATCGAGTCGTCGCCGATGATCGCGAACGGGCCGACCGGGATGGGTCCGCCGAACTCGTCCGCCATCGCCGTGATCACGCACGGGATCGCCTCGGCGCGGGCGGCCCAGGCGGTCGCGTACGTCGAGTGGGTGTGCACGACACCGCCGACCTCGGGCATGTTCCGGTACACGTAGGCGTGCGCGGCGGTGTCGCTGGACGGGCCGTGCTCGTTGCCCCAGCCCTCGGCCGGCACGCCGTCGAGGGTGCAGACGACCTGGTTCTCGGGCGTCAGGTCGTCGCTCGACACCCCGCTCGGCTTGATGACGAACAGGTCCGTGCCGGGCACGCGCTCGGAGACGTTGCCGCCGGTCCAGATCACGAGGCCGTAGCGGACGAGTTCGCCGTGCAGGCGCGCGACGCGCTCCCGCGTCGTCGCCACCGCCTGGCGTGTGGTCTCGTCGATCGCGTCCGTCATCGGGTCACTTCCTCTGTCTGGAGGCGCGGGTCGGCGCCGTCGGTGTGCTCGGTCGGTCCTGTGGTCGCGCTGGGGCGGGTCGCCGCCGCGGCGACGTCCTGCACGGGCAGTGCGGCCCGGTAGCGCTCCAGGTACGTCTGGAACCCGGCGACGTCCGCCGGCTCGGGTTCGGCCACGTGCACGGCGTCCCCGCCGAACACGGTGTCGGACAGGTAGTCGGCGAGCTGCTGGTCGGTGTGCTCGAGGTAGGCGGCCAGCACCGCGATCCCCCACGCGCCGCCTTCGCCCGCGGTCTCCTCGAGCGCGATCGGCACCCGCAACGCCGCCGCGAGGAGCCGCTGCGGGCTGCCGGGCGTGCGGAAGAGCCCGCCGTGCGCGGTCATCCGGTCGACCTGCACCTGTTCACCGTGCAGGACGTCCATGCCGATGGCCAGGGTCGCGAACGCGCCGTGCACCTCGGAGCGCACCAGGTTGCCGAGCGTGAAGCGTGCGCCGGGGGTGCGGAGCAGCAGGGGCCGGCCGTCCTCGACGTGGGTGACGGGTTCGCCGGCCAGGTAGTTGAAGGAGAGCAGGCCGCCGGCGTCGGGGTCGGTGTCGTCCGCGACGGCCTCGGCGAGCAGGGTGGCGTAGACGTCGTCGATGCCGATCGGCGTCGCGCCGGTCCGCTCGCTCGAGGCCTCGGCGAAGCGTCCGAACACCCGGGCCCAGCTCGCGATCTCGCTCGCGCCGTTGTTGCAGTGCACCATCGCCACGGCGTCGCCTGCCGGGGTGGTGACGACGTCGAGTTCCTCGTGCGCGGTGGTCAACGGCTGCTCGAGCACGACCATCGCGAAGATGCTCGTGCCGACGCTGACGTTGCCGGTGCGCGGGGCGACGGCGTTCGTCGCGACCATGCCGGTTCCGGCATCGCCCTCGGGCGGGCAGAGCGGTGCGCCGGGTTCGAGTGTGCCGGTCGGGTCGAGCCAGGCCGCGCCCTCGGGGGTCAGCTCACCGGCTTCCGCGCCGGCGACGAGGACCTCGGGCAGCAGGGACCGCAGGTCCGGCACGCCGATCAGGTCCTGCGCGGTGACGAGCATGGCGTGGTCGAAGTCCTTCGAGCCCGGGTCTCCGGGGCCGCTGTCCACGGGGCCGCCCTCGATCGGGAACATGCCGCTCGCGTCGCCGACGCCCAGGACGTTCCGCCCGGTCAGGCGTCGGTGCACGTAGCCCGCCAGGGTCGTGACACCGGCGATCTCGGCCACGTGCGGCTCGTCGTCGAGGACCGCCTGGTACAGGTGGGCGATCGACCACCGCAGCGGGATGTTGAACCCGAGGGCCTCGCTGAGCCGTTCGGCCGCGGGGCCGGTCGAGGTGTTGCGCCAGGTGCGGAACGGCACGAGCAGGTCGCCCGCGGCGTCGAACGCCAGGTAGCCGTGCATCATCGCGCTCACGCCCACGGCTCGGTACGTGGTCGGGGTGACGCCGTACTGCGTCTCGACGTCGGCCACCAGGGCGGCGTACGCGGCCCGGAGTCCGGTCTCGACGGCCTCGAGCGAGTAGGTCCAGCGGCCGTCGACGTACTCGTTCTCCCACTCGTGGGAACCGGCGGCGATGGGCACGAGGTCCTCGTCCACCAGGCAGGCCTTGATGCGGGTGGAGCCGAGCTCGATCCCCAGTGTGGTGCGGCCGTCCACGATCCGCTGTCGGCGGTCGTCACCCATGCGTTCCTCCAGAACCTCGTCGTCCCCAGTGAGCGCTCACATCCTGGCACGTGAGCGCTCACTCACGCAACGCCGCGGCGCGCCGCCCGCCCCGCCCGCCCCTCCCTCCTGCCCGCTGCCTGCCCGCCAGCCCCATCGGTCGAAACACCCCGTTCAGTTCCCCCGACCGGTCACGACCCGTCGTCCAGCGCATCGGCAGACGGCCGTTCCTGACCACTCGACGCCCAACGCACGACGGGTCGTGACCGCGCGACGAACGAGGGGGCGACGACGACGTGCGACCACGGCAGCCCCACACCCGCGCAAGTACCGCCCACCGGCCACCCCACACCCGCGCAAGTCCCACCCACCGGCCACCCTCCACCCGCGCGAGTCCCCGACCACCGGCCCGCCGACCCCACGACACCCCGAACGGCGGCGCCGGGGACGGTCACGACACCCCGCTGCCTCCCCACCGCGCGGTCACGAACTGTCGGCTGGAGGTGCACCGAGCGACGAGTCGTGACCGCTCGGCCACGGCGGACGGGGTGTCGTGACCGCCCGACCACGGCGGACGAGGTGTCGTCACCGCGCGGTCACGAACTGTCGGCTGGAGGTGCTCCGAGCGACGAGTCGTGACCGCCCGACCACGGCCGCCGGGGTGTCGTGACCGCCCTAGGCGCCGACGGTGCTCTCGCGGATGACGAGCGACGGGGTCACGGCCGCGGACGACGCCGTCCCGCCGTCGATCAGGGCAAGGAGCGCCTGCCCCGCGACGCGTCCGAGCTCCTCGAGCCGCAGGTCCACCGTGGTCAGCGGCGGCCTCGAGGCGAGCGCCATCACGTCCCAGTCGTCGAACCCGGTGACCGCGACGTCTCCGGGCACCGAACGCCCGAGCTCCCGCAGCCGGTCGCACACGCCCCGGGCGATCTGGTCGCTGCCGCAGACGATCGCGTCGACGTCGGGCGACTCCCGCGCGAGCACGTCCACCGCCTGCCGCCCCCAGCGCTCCGACCACTCGCCGTACAGCGGGTCGGTGACCAGGTGCGACCCGAGGACCGACGAAGCGCCGGCAACCCGTCGTGCCGCGGACCGGTGTCGTGCCGGTCCCGTCACGATCGCGACCCGCTGCCGCCCGAGCGAGCGCACGTGCGAGGCGACGAGCGCCGACCCGGCGGCGTCGTCGAGGGTGATCGACACGTCGGAGTCATCGGTCGAGGGCGTGAAGGCGTAGACGACGGGGATGGACACGTCGATCGGGGGCCTGGCGTCGGCGGAACGGCCGGTCACGATGATGCCGTCGACGCCGCGGGCCGCCAGGGAGCGCAGGTAGTGGGCCTCGCGCACGTGGTCGTCGCGGGTGTCGCAGAGCAGGACGGCCATCCGCCCGGCGGACAGGGCGTCCTCGGCGCCGAGCAGCACCGGGATGGAGAACCGGCCGAACGAGTCGGTGGTGATCATGCCGACGGTGTAGGTCCGCCCCGACGACAGCGCACGGGCCCGGGCATCGCCGACGAACCCGAGCTTCTCGGCGGCTTCCTTCACCCGCAGCCGGGTGGCGTCCCGCAGCTGCCCGGTGCCGTTCAGCGCCTTCGACGCGGTGCCGATCGACACCCCGGCGAGCGCCGCCACGTCGGTGATCCGGATCGGCTGACCGGTGCGTTCGAGCGTCACGGCAACCACCTTTCCGACGTTCAGGACGTGCCGATGACCTTACACAAAACCGCCGGGACGCCCTTGCGCGGCGTGCACCCCGTGTCGTAACGTCCACCGCAGAAACCGTTTTCCGGATGGCCAGCCCCATCCGAACGGCACCGAGTCACATCGCAAGGAGGCGACATGACCACCACGCTCGCGACCGATCGCGGCGCGCACACCGCGACCCCGGTCCTCCCGACCGCCGACGCGCACCTCACGCTCCGGCCGCTGCCGACCGGCGACGCCCGGATCACCAGCGGCTTCTGGGCGCTCCGCCAGGAGCGCAACGGCCGCGACGCCGTCCGCAGCGGCTACCAGCAGCTGGAGACGGCCGGCAACTTCCGCAACCTCCGCATCGCCGCCGGGCTCGAGGAGGGCGAGGCCGTCGGCCCGATCTTCATGGACTCCGACGTGACGAAGTGGCTCGAGGCCGTGGCGTGGGAGTGCGGGCGCGCCCCCGCCGAGGACCTGCTCGACCTGCAGCGCGAGGTCACCGCCCTGTACGCCCGGGCACAGGCCGACGACGGGTACCTGGACTCCGTGCAGCAGGTGCGCGGGAAGGGTGAGCGGTACACGGACCTCAAGTGGAGCCACGAGATGTACTGCGCCGGGCACCTGTACCAGGCGGCCGTGGCGCAGCACCGTGCGACGGGCGACACCGGTCTGCTCGACGTCGCGATCAAGAACGCCGACCACCTGGTCCGCACGTTCGGCGACGGCACCGCACCCGACGGCACACCGAAGACCCGCGACGTCGACGGCCACCCCGTCGTCGAGATGGGCCTGGTCGAGCTGTACCGCGAGACCGGCAACCGTGACTACCTCGACCTGGCGCACTGGTTCGTCGACGCCCGCGGGCACGGCATCATCGAGCGCGCCGGCGGCGAGCCGACGTACTTCTCCGACCGGGTGCCGAGCCGTCAGGCCACGACCGTCGAGGGGCACGCCGTCCGCGCCGTGTACCTGGCTGCGGGTGCCGTGGACGTCGCGATCGAGACCGGGGACACCGAGCTCCTCGCCGCGAGCGAGACGCAGTTCGCGGACATGATGGCGACGAAGGCCTTCATCACCGGCGGCCTCGGGGCACGCTGGGACTGGGAGGCGTTCGGCGACCCGTACGAGCTGCCGACCGACCGCGGCTACGCCGAGACGTGCGCGGCCATCGGCGGCGTGCAGTGGGCCTGGCGGCTGCTGCTCGCGACCGGCAAGCCGGTCTACGCCGACGCGATCGAGCGCCTGCTCTACAACGCGTTCCTCGCCGGGGTGAGCCTGGCCGGCACGGAGTACTTCTACGTGAACCCACTGCAGCAGCGCGACCACGCCCACCAGGACGAAAACCGTTCCCCCGCCCACGGGCGACGCGGATGGTTCGACTGCGCCTGCTGCCCGCCGAACATCATGCGCACCTTCGCGAGCCTCGACGGCTACCTGGCCACTGCGACCGACGGCGGGCTGCAGATCCACCAGTACGCCACCGCCGACCTCGGTCCGGTGCGGGTCGAGACCGACTACCCGCACGACGGCCGCGTCCGTGTCACGGTCACCGAGGACGGCCCGCTCGCCCTGGGCCTGCGGATCCCGGCCTGGTCGGACACCACGACCATCACGGGTCCGGACGGGTCCGCGAGTCCGACAGCGGGCACGCTGCACGTCGTCGACCGCGAGTGGTCGGCGGGCGACACGGTCGAGCTCGTCTTCGACACGACGCCGCACCGCTACGTCGCCGACACCCGCATCGACGCCGCCCGCGGGCAGGTCGCGATCGAGCGCGGCCCGCTCGTGTACGCGGTCGAGCAGGCGGACCAGCAGGGCTTCACGGTCGACGACCTGACGGTCGACGCGGACGCGCCGATCACCGAGGAGCGCCGCGACGACCTGCTCGACGGCGTCGTCACGCTGCGGATCCCGGGGCACGCCCCGGCCGAGCACGTGCAGCCGGCCTGGCCGTACCAGCGTCTGGGCGCGACCCGGTCGGGAGGCGCGAATCACGCCGGAGACGCGACCGACGTCGACGACGTGGCCGGTCCGCAGGGCGTCACCACGGGCCTCCAGGCTGGTCACAACGGCCGCGACGTCACCGCGACCGCCGTCCCGTACTACGCGTGGGCCAACCGGGGAGCCGCGCCGATGCGCGTCTGGCTCCCACTGGCGCGGTGACCGGCGTGGACCGCCGAGCGTTCCTCGTCGGCGGCGTCGCCGGCGGGGCCGCCCTCGCCCTGGCCGGGTGCTCCGGCACCCTGCCGAAGGTCGTCGCGAAGCCCGCGAGCTTCGGGAAGAACGCGACCGGCACCGTGCAGGTGTGGTGCCGGTCGGCGACCCAGGCCGGCCTGACGTCGGCCGTCGCCGGGTTCAACAAGGCGAACCCGGCGCTGCAGGTCCAGCTGACGCCCGTGCCGGACGCGCAGTACGTGACCAAGCTCGCGACCGCGATCCGCGGGGGTGAGCCACCGGACGTCGTGGACATCGACGACATCAACTCGCAGCTGTTCATCTTCCGCGAGGCGTTCGCCGACCTGACCGACGTGGTCAAGAGCCTGGACTACTTCGACGCGATCTCACCGGGGCACCTGCGCCTGCTCGAGTACCGCGACCGGTACTACGGCCTGCCCTACCTGGCCGACAACTCGCAGCTGTTCGTGAACACCGAGCTGTTCGAGCGTGCTGGCCTCGACGTCGAGGAGTCGACGAAGGACCTGTCCACGCTGCTCGACGCGGCGAAGGCCATCCGGAAGCTCGACGACGACGTGTACGGCTGGTCGATCTCCGGCAACGCCGCGGGCATCATCGGCTTCGTCACGCAGCCGCACGTCTGGGCGACCGGGGTCGACATGATGACCGGCGAGGTGGGATCCCAGCGGGCGAACATCACCGGCAACGAGGCCCTCGAACGCATGCTCGAGTTCTACCGGCAGCTGTGGAAGGACGGCGTGCTGTCGAAGGCGACGTACTCCGACGCCGGCACCACGTGGGGTGCCGACTTCCGGGCCGGCAAGGTGGGGATCTTCCCGACCTCGTACGGGGCGACCGTGCCCGCGGCCACCAAGGCGATGCGGGCGAAGATGCAGACGGTGCTCATCCCGTCGTGGGACGGCCAGCGGTCGTTCTTCGACGGCGGCGACAACATGTGCATCCCGAACGGGGCGGCGAACCCGTCCGGTGGGTGGGCGTTCATGCAGTACGCGAACGGCCTCCAGCAGCAGCAGGCACTGCCGGACGGCGGGTACTTCCCGACGCGGTCGGACGCCGCCACCCCGGAGTACCGCAAGCGGTTCCCGCTGGCGTACGGGCCACTCGACGCCATCGACAAGGGCTACGCACCGCAGACGCTGGCGTACAACCTGCTCAACAACCAGCCGTCGTCGCCGTACTTCGCGATGTTCCGCGAGGCCGTGTTCGGGTCGGGGAGCGCTGCCGCCATGCGGACGGCGCAGTCCGACTACCAGCGGATCCTCGACCAGGTGCAGGCCTGAGCCTGCCTGCCTGTCTTCTCCGCTCGTCCCGCTCGTCTCGCTCGTCTCGCTCTTGTTGATGCACAGAGAGGTGCACGCATGTCGACCATCTCCACCCGGCGCCCCGCCGGCCGGACCGGCCCGGGCCGTCCCACCGTGGGCCGCCGCCCGGGGCGTGGCGGCTCCGTCCGGACCCGCAACTCGCTCACCCACCCGCCGCGCACCGGCGCCGTCCTCGTCGCCCCGGCGATCCTGTTCGTCGCCGTCTTCGTGCTCGTCCCGCTCGTGTTCGCGCTCTACATCTCGTTCACGAACTGGCCCCTGATCGGCCCGTACCGGTTCATCGGGCTGCAGAACTACCTGACGCTGTTCCAGGACCCGACGTTCGTGCACGCCATCGGCTACACGCTGCTGTACACGGCGATCGTGACCCTGCCGATCCTGGCGCTCGGGTACTTCCTCGCCGTGCTCGTCCGCGCACGCCGCCGTGGCAGCACGATCCTGCGGACGGTGTTCTTCCTGCCGTACGTGGTCGGGCTGACGACGCTCTCGTTCATGCTCGTGCTCGAGGCGCAGCCGAACTCCGGGGCCGTCAACATGGTGCTCCGCTGGCTCGGGATCACCGACGGCAGCACCGCGTGGCTCGTGAACGGTCCGCTGGCGACGCTGCTCATCTGCGTGCTCGTGGTGTGGGCGGTGTCCGGGCTGACCATGGTGCTGCTCATGTCGGCGATGCAGGGCGTCCCCGACGAGGTCTACGAGTCGGCGCAGCTCGAGGGGGCCTCCTGGTGGCAGACCGAACGCCTCATCACGTTCCCGATGATCCGCTCGACCGTCGCCCTGAGCGTCATCATCTCGGTGATCGGGTCGCTGCTCGCCTTCAACCAGTTCTACATCCTGACCCAGGGCGGGCCGGGCACCGAGACCACCACGATCGTGAACGCGATCTACAACCGCGGGTTCGTGAACCTGCAGCTCGGGGCCGCGACCGCCCAGTCGATCGCCCTCGTCGTGGTGATCGCCGCCGTGACGGTGTTCCAGTTCTGGGCACTGCGAGAGAAGGACTGACGCCATGAGCACCACGACCTCCCGTGCGGCCCTCGCGGCGCCGGACCTGTCCACCAGGACCCTGACCACCACGGGTGACGGCCGACATCGGCGCCACCAGCAGGGCAGCGTCCAGCACCCCCGCGACACCACCGTGAAGCGCACCCTGTACGCGATCGCCGGCATCGGTTCCGCCCTCGTGTTCGGCGTCCCGCTCATCTGGTCGATCCTGCGGGCGTTCCAGTCCGAGGCCGTCATCACGCAGGCCCCTGACCCGGCGACGTTCTTCCAACTCGGGTGGCAGAACTTCGCCGCCGTGTTCGCCTCGTCCTCGCACCTGCTCACCGGCGTCGTGAACTCGCTCATCGTGTCGATCGCCACGGCGGTGCTGACCGCGGTGATCGCGACGATGGCCGGCTACGGGTTCGCCCGCTTCCGGTTCCGGGGCGCCGGGCTCGTGTTCGGCCTGGTGCTGCTGACGATGATGGTGCCGTTCCAGGCCATCCTCACGCCGCTGTACCTCGAGATGAACGCCATGGGGCTGACGAACTCGCTGCTCGGGCTCGTGCTGTTCTACACGACCGTGAACCTGCCGTTCGGGGTGTTCGTGATGCGAAACGCGTTCGAGTCGATCCCCACCGAGCTCGAGGACTCGGCCTTCGTCGACGGCGCCTCGCGCTTCCGGGTCGTCGTGTCGGTGCTCCGCCCGCTGCTCCTGCCGGGGGCGGCGACCGCGGCGCTCTACGCGTTCCTGGCGTCGTGGACGGAGTTCCTCGGAGCCCTGACGTTCCTGACGAAGGACTCGCTGTACACGCTGCCGGTCGCGCTGCTCAACCTGCAGACCGGGGCGTACGGGCAGGTGTCGTACGGCAACCTCGTCGCCGGGTCGGTGGTGGCGATGATCCCGTGCATCGCGCTGTACGTCGGGTTGCAACGGTTCTACGTCGCCGGGCTGTCGTCCGGGGCGTTGAAGGGCTGACGGTCGGGTCAGCTCGCC